>NZ_UHIP01000001.1:0-1200000 GCF_900460245.1 Vibrio fluvialis | reverse complement strand
ATTAAGAGCGAATCTGCTGCTGAATAAACTCAATAGACACCTGATTAAAGACATCGGGCTGCTCTACGTTGCAGACGTGGCCACAATCAGGAATTTCATGCAGTTCACTCTGCTGGTGAGCAGCGACCATTTCTTTGACCGGTTGGATAAACATGTAGTCCCGCTCGCCCATCAGATACAGCGTCGGGATTGCCAGCTCACGCTCCTTGAAGTAACGCATCAACGGATTCACTTCCGCTGTCAGGGTATACCAGCGTTTGAATTCTTTCTGGCACAATTTACGCGCTTCATGGATAAAAAGATGGCGGGACTCTTTCTGACTGCGTTGTGGCATCACAATATAGGCAAATAGGCGATACAGCCACATGTAAGGGATAAAGTGCTGACTGAAATGGCCAAGTTTCACTAATACCTGTGAGCGGATGTTAAGCCGAGTAATCGCTCCACCAAGCACCATCGAGCGTACGCGCCCGGCAGATATCTCAGCCACATTCCGCACAATAATGGTACCCAGCGACATACCCACAAAATGAGCCGAGTGAATTTTCAGGTGATCGAGAACCCGCAACACATCCTGAGTAACCGACTGAAACGTATAACGTTTGGACATCAAGCCTTTAATCAGCTCACCGGATTTACCGTGCCCGCGCAGGTCAATAAGTAATAAGTTGAAATGCTGTTTATAGGCTTTGATTTGTTTGAACCAAATCGACGAACTGCCACCTGCACCATGCACAAAGACCACCCACTCCTGACTGGTAGGATGTACGAAGGTTTTGTGAAACAGCAGACTGTCAGACATGAATACCACTGAGCTAGGAGTTGATAACGTGGCAAAGACTACCACAAAGCCAGACGCGAATAGCACTCTAGTTGTAAAAATCTGTTTGGTGGATCGTTTACGTCGCTAAAAAAACGGAGCGCTTATGCGCCCCGTTGTATCGAATCAATCAAATATCGCCAGTCGGTACATTTTGATGTAATCCAGCGCCGATTCTCGCCAACTGAAATCTCTCTGCATCGCTCTCTGCTGCACTTTTAGCATTTCATCCGGGTGTTGCAGATAAAACAGCAACGCACGTTGCATGGTGATAAGCAGCGCTTCTGGAGACGGTTCCTGGAAGCCAAAACCAGTGGCTTCGTTCGGGTACTTATCGTAATCCAGCACCGTATCTTTTAACCCACCGACTTCACGCACAATCGGCAAGGTGCCATAGGCCATGCTGTAGATTTGGTTCAGACCACATGCTTCGAACTCGGATGGCATCAGGAAAAAATCGGAGCCTGCTTCAACTAAGTGCGCAAAGCGATTGCTATAGGCCTCAACAAAGGCAAATTTGTCCGAGTGCGCTGCAGCAATCTTATGCAGTTTCGCGGCAACTTCGGGTTCACCTGTTCCTACAATGACCAGTTGCACGTCGTTGCGTAGGAAATGTTCCAAGATAGGTAAAATGTAGTGGAAGCCTTTCTGGTGAGTCAGGCGGCACACCATGCCAAACAGAGGAATGTCGCGTTTCGGCAGTTGCAATTCTTCCTGCAGCAGCGCTTTACTCGCCGCCTTGCCCTGTTTTAGCGAAACCGCTTCATCACTGTATGTTTTGGGTAGGTAACTGTCTGTTTTCGGGTTCCACTCGGTATAGTCACAACCGTTAATAATGCCATGCAGATCTCTGGCGCGTCGGACAAAATCATCCACCAAACCGTGAGAACCCAGTGGCGTTAACAGCTCCGATGCATAGTTCGGGCTGACCGCATTAATTTTGTCGGCGAAAGCAATCCCCGCACGAAGCATGCTGATGTGGTCATGCCCGTATTGCAAAAACTCCATACCAGACAGATTCAGTTCCGGAATCACTTCCAGTTGATGGTAGGAGAATATGCCTTTAAACATCGCGTTATGAATCGTAATAACGCTCTTTACACCGTCAAAGTAGTGGTCTTCACGGTAGCGGGTTTTGAGCAAAAATGGCACCAATCCCGTGTGCCAATCGTTGGCGTGAATAATATCGGGTTTGATATTGAGTTTTGGTAACACATCCAGACAGGCGGCGGAAAAGAAACCAAAACGTTCGCCATTATCGGGATAAGCCTGATTGCTTTCCGCATACAGCTCAGGACGGTCAAAATACGGGTCGCAGTCGATGAGATAGACAGGCACTCCATCCAGTTCGCGCTGACGAACCTGGTAACGAATATGAGGCCAGTGAGTCAGTTCCGTTTCCAGAATCACAGGAGCAGAATTTTTATCTGCGATGGAGCGATAACCAGGCAGCACAAGCGCTACCTGATGACCAAGTTCTACCAGAGCTTTTGGCAGTGCCTTGGCTACATCCGCCAAGCCACCACTTTTAACCAGTCCTTCAGCTTCTGAAACGACAAACCAAACATTAAGATGATCAATGTTAGAATCCAACTTTTGTTCCTTTTGCTATGACAACAATTCCCTCGTCGGATACATGGAAGCGTTGTCTATCTAGTTCTAAATCTTCGCCAATAATCGTACCCGGAGCGATTTCAACATTTTTGTCGATAATTGCGCGCTTTATTGTGCATCCTGCACCAATTTTCACATCACCCAAGATAACAGATTCGCTTATCAAAGAGCCAGCAGCAATATTGCTGCGAAATCCCAGAATTGATTTATAAATTTTAGCACCTTGAATGTAGCTACCACCGGAAACCAAGCTGTCGGTTATCGTCACTTTTTTATCGCCGACATCAATAAATGTTGCTGGCGGCAATGGCGGATAGTAAGTGTGCAAAGGCCAACTGCGGTTGTACAACGAGAATGGCGGCTCTTTTTCCAGCAAGTCCATGTGGGCAGCCCAGTAAGACTCGATCGTACCGACATCGCGCCAATAGGTAGACTCCTTCTCGCCTTTGATTTTATTGGTTGAGAAGTCATACACATACACGCCACCTTGCGGGAACATCTTCGGAATGATGTCTTTACCAAAGTCGTGGCTGGAGTTTTCTAAAGCGGCATCCTCACGCAATTCTTCACACAGCGTTTCCGTTTCGAAAATGTAGTTGCCCATCGACACCAGCGCCCACTCAGGATCGCCCGGAATCGCTTTAGGATTTTTCGGCTTTTCTTCAAAACCGACCATACGACCTTCATCGTCCACTTCGATCACGCCGAATTGAGATGCTTGCGACAAGGGCATACGCAACGCGGATACCGTCAGGCGTGCTTCCTTGCGACGGTGATAATCCAGCATCTGGCGAATATCCATTTTGTAAATATGGTCAGAACCAAAGATACAGACTTGATCTGCTTCTGAAATTTCGACAAATCTCAGGTTTTGATAGATGGCATCCGCAGTGCCTTCATACCAACGCTTACCATCACGCATCTGCGCTGGAATACAGTCGATAAAACGGTCACGGATACTGGAGACATTCCACCCTTTCTTCATATGAAGATAGAGCGACTGGGATTTAAATTGGGTTAATACGTAAATGCGCATCAAATCAGCATTCACAAAGTTGTTCAGTGCAAAGTCTATCAACCGATAGCTACCACCAAACGGGACCGCAGGTTTGGTTCTGGACTCCGTCAACGGCATCAGCCTAGAACCTTCACCGCCAGCCAAGATCATTCCTAATACACCAGTCATTGTTATTCTCCATTATTGTCATATATCCGTTCGCCACATTGAGGGATGGGGGGATGGCGACACGTTCCTTTCTCACTGACCGCAACTGCTAGCAGCAAGCACAATGTCATACTCAAAATGCAATCAGTTGGTTATTACTTTATCCAAACACACAGGGAATACAATTTCAGAATAAGTATTCTCTAATAGAAATGCCTGTTACGTTGCTAACTCCTAATCCCGCTCACAGATTAGGGGCTTCTTAATACATAAAACCTAACAATTCCTTCACCCTTTTGGCTTAAAGTGACGAAAATTCCATCAGCATTGTAGTAACGAAATGTGACAGAAGGAGGCAGAGTGAGAAAATTTATGCGACATCCGTATCACACGCTTGCCAGATGTGAATATTCTGCTTTGGGTCTTGCTTAGCAAAGTAGAGTGCGCCGTCCGCCCGCGCCAGCGCTTCTTTAATATCAGTATCTTCTGCCACTAAAGTGGCGCCGATTGAAAGGGAAATTAACAGCACTTGGTTCTGACCAGTCAGTTGAAGTGGTTGCTCACACTGCTGAGATAATCGCTCAGCCAGCGCGCGCAGGCTCTGTTCACTATCGTTACGAACCAGAATAAGGAATTCGTTTTCTCCCCAACGACATGCGGCGTCATATTCGCGAATGCTGAGTTGGATGGAATGCGCGACGTGGCGTAACACTTCCTCAACGCCTTTGCTGCCTAACGATGCCTGTAACGTCTGGTAATGACTAACATCAACCCACACTAAGCCAAACGCGCCCTGCTCTCGACGAGCCCGGGCTGATTCAGCGCGCAGCTCCGCTTCCATCCCTCGCTTATTGAGCAGCAAAGTCAACGGATCAGAAGTAGAAAGCTGATCCAATACCGAAGTACGCTCTGCAACCTGATATTCCACTTGTCTGCCCGCCTCGAGTATCGCTTGGGAGTACTGCTCAGCTGACGTCATCAATTGGCCTATTTCCGTATTGGGTTTATCAACGAAGTGAAGCGCTTGTGACGACCGACGTTGCCAGAATCGCTGCATAGCGCTATTTAGCTCGGCAAGCGGGCGATTAACCAAACGCTCGTTGCTAAGACAGACCAGGAAGCAAAAGCTCCAGACGACGCCAATAAAGAGCCAATAGAACGGATAAAGCCGCTGCAACGCCGGAAATTGGCTCGAGTTTATAACGTTGATTTGATGCCAGTCCAAATCGGCAATGTAATTAAGAGCCACTAACGCAGCAGGTTGTTGGTAATGCAGCAACAGCGATGAAGGCTCCTGGCCATCGCGTTGCTTCTCCATCACCTGCCTCATCTGCGCTATCGACTCGCGGTTCATGCCAGTCGCCAACAACACTCTCTGGAAGTTATTGAACCGATTACTTATTTGAGTACGCTCTTGGTTGTGGCGAATCGAATTTTGATTATCCACCCACAACGTGGTTACTCCGTTGACGTTTTTCTCAGGGCTCATGCCTGTTAACGTAGCCAGATTAGTTTGCGTTTCAACAAATCCCACGGGCTGCTTGCCTGCTTGTATCACGCTTCGCACACGAAGCAACGTGGTATCAGACTCGATATTTGTTATCAAATGAGCGGATGCAGGTTCATTCTGTCCGGCAAGCAGATACGGGCGATCCTGAGCTTCCAGCGGCGCAAGTGAGGCGTGGTGAAAAGAGACGTTTTGCACCAATGGGAAGGTAGTAGAGGTCACCATGCTGGCGTCGAGTACCAGATGCAGACGAGTTTCCGTCATTGTGGAGCGATACCGAGTCAACAGTTGAGAAACATGCTGCTGGAGTGCCTGATTCGCGCTGTCCTTTGCCCACATCATCAATGCAGGTTCCTGAGACAACTGACGCACGGAACGTACTTGTTCGAGAACTGGAGCCAGTTCCTTTTGGCTGTCATAGCGAGCAAGCAGAGTCGCAGTTTGCGCCAGAATATCGGCTTCAACCTGCTTAAGAATATAATGCGCAGCCCAAACACCCGCCGCACTCACTAACAGTGCAAGCAGCATGTTCATCGAACAAATGCGCATCCTTAGTTTCATACCCAGCCATTCATGCTAATTGATGATTCATACAGACAGCTGCTGGCACTTTCTCAAAAAATTAAAATGAAAAATATCACTTAAAAGTTGTGATTTTTTGATACGGAGAACTAGATCAAAGTTTTTGGGATATAAAAAAGGCAGCCCTGAGGCTGCCTTTAACAATTGAATTATCTATTTCGCGTTTTTGCGCTTGTCAGTGATATCCCACTTACCATCGTTGTAAAGCGCGGTCCAGCCTGATGGTTTGCCATCCGTTTCGGTACGCACGTAATGCTCTTTACTCTTACGGCTAAAACGAACCACCGCCTTCAGGCCATCTGGGTCCTGAGATGGGGCTTCGGCCAGATATTGATACTTCTCTGGCAGGCGATCACGGTACTTGGCTAGCTCTTCCACGAGTGGCGCACGAGTCTCGCGCGATTTAGGAAAATTGCTGGCCGCGAAGAACAGACCTGATGCACCATCACGCAGAACAAAGTACGCATCCGAGTTTTCACATGGCAGTTCAGGGAAGTGGACCGGATCTTCTTTAGGAGGTGCAACTTCACCGTTTTTCAGGATCTTACGCGTGTTCTTACAAGATTCACTGGTACAGTCCATGTATTTACCAAAGCGACCGTTTTTCAGCACCATGTCTGAACCACACTTGTCACACTCGACAACCGGGCCATCATAGCCTTTCACTTTGAATTCGCCTTGTTCAACGATATAGCCGTCACAGTTAGGGTTGTTACCACACACGTGTAGCTTACGCTTATCGTCAATCAGGTACGCATCCATCGCGGTCTCACAGATAGGACAACGCTTCTTAGCACGCAGAGCCGCTGTTTCAACATCCTCTTCCAGAACGTTGATGATGCCTTCTTCATCACCCAGGTTGATAGTAGTTTTACAACGCTCTTTTGGCGGCAAAGCGTAACCGGAACAGCCCAGGAAAACACCCGTTGACGCAGTACGAATGCCCATTGGTCGTGAACAAGTCGGACACAGAATGTTGGTCATCACGATGTGGTTTGGTTTCATACCACCGTGCTCTTCATCTTGTTCTGCCTGCTCCAGGTTCTGACTGAAATCTTCAAAGAAGTTATCCAGTACACCTTTCCAGCTGGTTTCACCTTCCGCAATCTGGTCCAGTTTCTGCTCCATGCGTGCGGTAAAATCGTAGTTCATCAGATCTTCAAAGCTGTCATCAAGACGGTCGGTTACGATCTCGCCCATTTTTTCAGCATAGAAACGGCGCTGATCCACTTTCACGTAGCCACGGTCTTGAATGGTCGAGATGATCGACGCGTAAGTCGAAGGGCGCCCAATACCACGCTTCTCCAACTCTTTAACCAGTGCCGCTTCAGTAAAACGAGCTGGCGGCTTGGTGAAGTGTTGTTTTGGATCGAGTTTTTCGAGTGACAGCGTCTCGCCAACTTTAACGGCTGGAAGAATCTGATCTTCATTTTTACCCAGAGGGCGTTGAACTCGCGTCCAGCCATCAAACTTCAGAATACGGCCTTTCGCTTTCAGCGTGTATTCTGCAGCTTTCACGCTCACTGTGGTTGAATCGTATTGAGCTGGTGTCATCTGACAGGCAACAAACTGGTTCCAAATCAGAGCGTACAGTTTGTGGGCATCCGCTTCCATACCTTCCAGATCATCAGCCTTAATCGCGACATCTGAAGGACGGATCGCTTCGTGCGCTTCCTGAGCCCCTTCTTTGCTACCGTACACGTTTGGTTTACCTGGCAGATAAGCTTCGCCAAATTCGCTGGTGATGTACTGACGAACCGCATCAACCGCTTCCGAACTCAGGTTGGTTGAGTCGGTACGCATATAGGTGATGTAACCCGCTTCATACAAACGTTGCGCGAGCATCATAGTCTTTTTCACGCCGTAACCAAGGCGGGTACTCGCCGCTTGTTGCAGTGTAGAAGTAATAAATGGTGCCGATGGTTTGCTGCTGGTTGGCTTGTCTTCGCGTTTGCACACTTCATAAGCCGCTTTTTGCAGCACCGACATCGCCGCATTCGCTTCCGTTTCGTTGGAAGGTTTGAATGCGACGCCATCTTTTTGTGCCACCAGCAGGCGGAAATCGTCTTTACCCGGCGTTTTGGTGTCTGCGTGGATGTCCCAGAACTCTTCTGGCACAAACGCTTTGATTTCGCGCTCGCGCTCAACCAGCAATTTCACGGCCACAGACTGAACACGCCCTGCCGAAAGGCCACGTGCTACTTTTTTCCACAGCAGCGGAGACACCATGAAGCCCACAACGCGGTCCATAAAACGACGCGCCTGCTGAGCGTTCACACCATCCATATTCAGCTCACCAGGATGCTGGAAAGCCTGTTGGATAGCGTTTTTGGTAATTTCGTTAAACACAACACGTTTATATCGCTCTTCATCGCCACCGATGATCTCACGAAGGTGCCAAGCGATAGCCTCTCCCTCGCGGTCCAAATCGGTTGCGAGATAAACGCTGTCTGCGTCTTTCGCTAATTTCTGTAGTTCGGCAACAACCTTCTCTTTACCCGGTAGGATTTGATAATTCGCTTCCCAGCCATGATAAGGGTCGACACCCATTTTCTTGATCAGTGCGGCTTGGTCTTTCTCTTTCTTTAAGCGCGCTTTCTCTTCTGCGCTCAAATTTTTAGTCGACGTAGCGGCCGCTTTCTTGGTTGGTGTAGTACTGCTCTGACCAGCAGTAGGCAGATCGCGGACATGACCGACACTAGACTTCACAATAAAGTCTTTGCCAAGATATTTATTGATTGTTTTGGCCTTGGCTGGCGACTCCACTATAACGAGTGATTTACCCATAATTTGATTCAAATGTCCTTAATCACTATGCGAACAGTCGATCGCATTGACGTTCTAAAATATTGCTTCTTTTTTTACTATCGAGCCGAACAAAGAGAAGATCAACTTGTTTTTTTAAAAAACCATTTATTTGCTCGACAATTCGACGAAAGCGTATTCTCTGTTCTAAAACCCGCACATACTAAAGTGACTGTGCGTCCCGTGCGACCGCAAACGAGTGAAATATGGAACAAATCACAAATTGCTTAACAACGAGAATGCGACTTTAGCTGCTTTTGATCATGGTATTTACGTGTCACAGCTCTAAACTGGAGCCAGTTCCAACCTGAGGAGAAGTACAATGAATGAGAAAAAAGCCATCAGTGAATTTGATCTGTTGCTGATCGCCAACCAACTGATTCAGGAGCACGAAAGCTATATAGAGGGCATGCGGGCCGAGAGCGTGGAAGAGAAAGAAGGTGTTCTGGTATTCAAAGGCAACTACTTTTTGGACGACAAAGGTTTGCCTACGGCGAAAACAACGGCGGTATTTAATATGTTCAAATATCTCGCCCACCAGCTGTCCAAAGAATTTACTGTACAAAAATAATAAAAGCCTCGTTAAGAGGCTTTTATTTCAATCACTTTAGTGACTCAGCTGTGCAAACTTATCAAAATAATCCGGGAAGGTTTTTGACGTACACTTAGGGTCATTAATGGTCACTGGCGTATCGCTCAGAGCAACCAAAGAGAAGCACATCGCCATACGATGGTCGTCGTACGTATCAATCGCGGCATGAATCAACTGCTCCGGTGGCGTAATGATGATGTAATCTTCACCCTCTTCCACCGTTGCACCGACTTTACGCAACTCAGTCGCCATTGCGGCCAGTCGGTCTGTCTCTTTCACTCGCCAGTTATATACATTGCGAATCGCCGTAGTGCCGCAGGCAAACAGGGCCGTAGTAGCAATGGTCATTGCAGCATCAGGAATATGGTTGAAATCCAAATCCACCGCATTCAGTTCGCCGCGACGAGCGATAACATAATCATCACCCCATTCGATTTGTGCGCCCATTTTTTCCAACGCTTCAGCGAATTGAATATCACCCTGAATACTGTTCTTACCGATACCGGTCACTTTTACCTGGCCACCTTTAATCGCGGCCGCGGCCAAGAAATAAGACGCCGATGATGCATCCCCTTCTACCAGGAAGTTACCTGGAGCAACATAAGACTGGCCAGCTGGAATGACAAATTCCTGATAATCGTTGTTGATCACCTGAACGCCAAACTGTTCCATGATGTGCAGAGTAATGTCGATATAGGGTTTCGATACCAGCTCACCCTCAATCTTGATGGTTACTTTACCTTTTGCCAAAGGGGCAGACATCAGAAAAGCAGTTAAGAACTGACTGGAGATCGAGCCGTCAATTGAGACGGTTCCCGACTCTAAACCTGTACCCGTGATACGCAATGGTGGGTAGTTTTCGTTTTCCAGATACTCGATCTGCGCACCAGCTTGACGCAAAGCATCAACCAGATGGCCGATTGGGCGCTCCTTCATGCGCGGCTCACCCGTCAGGATGAACTCGCCCTCTCCCAGACACAACGCAGCGGCCAGAGGGCGCATAGCAGTACCTGCGTTACCTAAGAACAGTTCCTGAAGCTCAGAGACGGTAAACGGCTTACCGAGCCCTTCCACTTCACATTCGGTTTTGTCTTCTGACAAACGATACACCACGCCCAGCTTGCTCAGGGCATTCAACATGTGGCGAATATCATCACTGTCGAGTAGGTTGGTCAGACGCGTCGTACCTTTGGCTAACGCAGCTAGCAGCAGAGCGCGGTTTGATACACTTTTGGAACCCGGAAGGTTCACTTCTCCGTCAATTTTGGCAATGGGTTGTAACGTGAGGCTTTCCATTAAAGTTGTGTTCCTTGCACCGCCACTATTCCTGTTTTTATTTAGGGCAGTGAAAATTCTTCGTACCCGCAGACTAACCAAATTCTATGGGGATAGCCAGTGCTAATCTGCGGTTTAAAATGAAATTCTGCCGACACCATAGCCGCCAGCGGAAAGCCGTACAGACCAGGCTACATCTCCTTATCCACTCTTACTCCATCGTCAAAATACAGAATACGTACCCGGTCACCGGAACTGAACAACATCTGACTATCGACATCCTGAATCACGTCAATCAACTTCCCTTCTGAAGTTTTGATCAGAATTTCCACCAGACGATACTCTACATGATAGGTTTGGTTGGCATTGGAACGAGCAATGCCCGCGCCCGCCACCGCACCAATCGCCGTCGCGACTTCTCGACCATGCCCATCCCCAAACTGGTTGCCAATCAACCCACCAACTACGGCGCCAAGCAGAGTCTCCCAACCATTCGCCTTTGAATGCACGATATCTTGTTGAGAGATGTAGCGTACCGTTTCAACCTGGCCGAACACCACCTCATTCACTGGGCGAGCCTGATTTCGCAGGTAGGCAGCATTGGCAAACAAAGGAAAAATCAATAAGATCAAAAACCACCGTTTCATTTTTATCTCCTTGAAGATGAATGTTGTTGGGAAACTGCTTGGGTTACTAGGACACTAACGAAGCTATGGCGATATATCTCACCGAACTGGCACCGGGAAACTTTGATTTTCCCTCTCCCTACTCTGCGCTGAAAGAACCTAATGGCCTGCTGGCGTTTGGGGGCGATCTCAATCCCGAGCGGATTTACCAAGGTTACCAAAGCGGCATTTTTCCTTGGTATGGTCCTGATGAGCCTATTCTATGGTGGAGCCCTTCGCCACGCGCTGTGTTTGATCCTAAGACCTTCATTCCGGCAAAAAGTGTGAAAAAGTTTCAACGCAAACACCAATACACTGTCAGTATTAATCACGCGACCGCTGATGTCATTGATATGTGCGCGGCGGTACGTTCTCCGGAAGAGACCTGGCTGAATGAAGAAATGCGTCAGGCCTACACTCAGCTTGCCCGTGCAGGAAAGTGTCATTCGGTGGAAGTGTGGCACCAGGACGCCTTAATTGGTGGATTGTATGGTATTGAAGTAGGCCGATTATTTTGTGGCGAGTCGATGTTCAGCCTTGCAACCAACGCATCAAAAATTGCATTGTGGTATTTCTGCCATCATTTCAAAACCAATCAAGGTCAGTTGATTGATTGCCAGGTGATGAACCCGCACCTTAAATCATTGGGTGCAAAGGAATTATCCCGCGACAAATTCATGCAATCATTGCTATCTTTAAAAGAACAGCGTGTAACAGAAAATTGTTTTCAACCTCAATGGCTGACTTGCCCGGTTGAAGCATCTGCTGAGGAGTAAGTATGAGTTCCGATCTGCAACATATTCGTATTGGTCTCACCAACAACCATCCGTGCAGCTACCTCAAAGACCGTATGGAGCGCGTCGCGGTCGCTATCGACACTCAGATGCAATCGCCAGAAAATTATGAAACTCTGCTGGCCAACGGTTTTCGCCGCAGCGGAGATACGATTTACAAGCCCCATTGTGATACCTGCAGTGCCTGCGAAGCTCTGCGGGTTTCTGTGGCAGATTTTGTACCATCCAAAAGTCAGAAGCGATTGCTCGCTAAAACGCACCGCGAGTGTCGTTGGGAACTCAAGGACGATATGGACAAAAACTGGTTCGCGCTCTATTCACGTTATATTAAAGCGCGCCATCGCAACGGCACCATGTACCCGCCGCGCAAAGACGAGTTTGATAAGTTCGCACATTCTGAGTGGCTCGATACACGCTATTTGCATATTTATCATCATGATACCTTGGTTGCGATCGCGATTACCGATTTGCTTCCCCACAGCGCCAGTGCATTTTACACCTTCTTTGACCCGGACCACCCACTCTCGCTGGGCACACTCGGTGTGCTGACCCAACTGGAGCTTTGTCGACAAATGGGTAAACAATGGCTTTATTTGGGATATCAAATCGATGAATGTCCTGCCATGAACTACAAAGTGCGCTTCCAGCCTCATCAAAGGCTAGTAAATCAGCGTTGGCAAGGGTAGAATACGCCCCAACTTTACATATTGATTGATTAACGGCAGAATGCGGCCGTTAATTTTTGCCTAATTTCTAAAGAGGATTAAATGGCTAAAGAAGACGTAATTGAGATGCAAGGTACGGTCCTTGATACTCTTCCAAACACAATGTTCCGTGTTGAGCTAGAAAACGGTCACGTAGTAACAGCTCACATCTCTGGTAAAATGCGTAAGAACTACATTCGTATTCTTACTGGTGACAAAGTTACTGTAGAGATGACTCCATACGACCTGACTAAAGGCCGCATCGTCTTCCGTGCTCGTTAATCACTGATTTTCGAATGCAACAAAAACGGAGCTTTGAGCTCCGTTTTTGTTGCCTGAGAGACAGGATGAACAGCAAAGAAAAAGCGCACTACTCTGAGTGCGCTTTTTTGTTTGTGCCGTGAGATCAATGAACCACTTCTTCTCGTGTACCCATGTACTTGAAGGTGAGTTGATCTTCGTTCAGGTCCACTTTAACCGTACCACCATCCACCAGAGAACCGAACAGCAGCTCGTTGGCCAGTGGTTTCTTCAGCTGTTCCTGAATCACTCTGCCCATCGGACGCGCGCCCATTTCACGGTCATAGCCTTTCACTGCCAACCAGTGGCGAGCGTCTTCCGACACTTCCAGTGAGACACCACGCGCATCAAGTTGTACTTGCAACTCGACGATGAACTTGTCGACAACCTGATGAATCACACGCTCGTCCAGCGCGTTGAACCAAATGATGTGGTCCAGACGGTTACGAAACTCTGGCGTGAACACCTTCTTGATTTCCGCCATCGCATCATGACTATGATCCTGCTGAATCATACCGATCGATTTTTTCACCGTCTCCGCGACACCAGCGTTGGTGGTCATCACCAAAATCACATTGCGGAAGTCAGCTTTGCGGCCGTTATTATCCGTCAGTGTGCCATTGTCCATCACCTGTAGCAGCAGGTTAAAGATATCCGGGTGCGCTTTTTCAATCTCATCCAGCAGTACGACTGAGTGTGGATGTTTGATAACGGCATCTGTCAACAAACCACCCTGATCGAATCCCACATAACCCGGAGGTGCGCCGATCAAACGGCTGACCGAATGACGCTCGCCGTATTCCGACATGTCAAAGCGCAGCAGTTCGATGCCCAGCAGCTTAGATAGCTGGACGGTCACTTCTGTTTTACCGACCCCAGTTGGGCCAGCAAACAGGAACGAACCGACCGGACGATTGTCCGACCCCAGACCTGCACGAGTTAGTTTGATGGACTCGGTCAGAACATCAATAGCGTTGTCTTGTCCGAACACTAACATCTTCATCTTTTTATCCAGATTTTTCAGGATATCTTTGTCAGATGAAGAGACTGATTTTTCCGGAATACGCGCCATTTTGGCAACCATGGCTTCGATTTCTGCAACACCAACCGTTTTTTTACGGCGGCTGGCTGGCATCAAGCGAACACGTGCACCGGCTTCGTCAATCACGTCAATCGCTTTGTCTGGCAGATGACGTTCGTTGATGTATTTCGCCGACAACTCTACCGCGGCACGCAGCGCTTCTTTGGTGTAACGTACATCGTGGTGCGCTTCGTATTTCGGCTTCAGACCCATCAGAATTTTGGTGGTGTCGTCTAATGAAGGCTCGACGATATCAATTTTCTGGAACCGACGAGAAAGCGCGCGTTCTTTTTCGAAAATATTACTGTATTCCTGATAAGTCGTTGAACCGATACAACGTAGCTTTCCGCTGCTCAGTAGAGGCTTGATCAGGTTTGCCGCATCTACCTGTCCACCAGACGCAGCACCTGCACCGATAATGGTGTGGATTTCGTCAATGAACAGAATGGCGTCTTTCTCTTTCTCCAACTGTTTCAGAATGGATTTGAAACGTTTTTCGAAATCACCACGGTATTTTGTTCCAGCCAGCAGTGAACCGATGTCTAACGAGTAGATCACGCTGTTCTGAATCACTTCAGGCACCTGGCCTTCTACAATTCTCCACGCCAAGCCTTCTGCAATGGCAGTTTTACCAACGCCAGCTTCACCCACTAACAGCGGGTTGTTTTTACGACGGCGGCACAACACCTGAATCGTACGTTCCAGTTCTTTGTCACGACCGATCAGAGGATCGATTTGACCTTGTTTCGCCAGATGATTCAGGTTAGTGGCAAAACTTTCCAGACGTTCATCAGAGCTGACGTCTTCACCACTCTCTGTGCCAAACGAATCGGACGATGGCTCATCGCCAGAACTGGATGCTTTGGTAATGCCGTGGGAAATGTAGTTCACGATATCCAGACGGCTGATATCATTTTTCTTCAGCAAATATGCAGCGTGAGACTCTTGCTCGCTAAAGATCGCCACCAGCACGTTTGCGCCAGTCACTTCACTGCGGCCAGATGACTGCACATGGAATACCGCGCGTTGAAGCACGCGCTGAAAACTCAGTGTTGGCTGTGTTTCGCGAGTTTCATCATTTTCAGGAATGAGAGGGGTTGTTTGGTCGATAAAAGTGTCAAGTTCACGACGTAATGTGTCGATATCTGCCTGACAGGCCAGTAATGCTTCCTTCGCTGCATCGTTTTCCAACAATGCAAGTAGGAGGTGCTCGACGGTCATAAATTCATGTCTTTTGTCTCGCGCCCGAGCGAACGCGCCATTTAGACTCGACTCTAGTTCTTTGTTAAGCATAAGGCCTCCTTAAGGAACAACCACATTGTCGTCGCAAGTGCTAAGCTCGCTCCATGGTACACAGCAGTGGATGCTCATTTTCCCTTGAGTACATTGTCACCTGTGCGACTTTCGTCTCTGCAACCTCTGCAGTAAATGTGCCACAAATTGCTTTCCCTTCGTAATGCACTTTCAGCATCACTTGAGTTGCTCTTTCAATATCCATCGAAAAGAAACGTTCCAGGATTTCGATTACAAAGTCCATCGGTGTGTAGTCATCGTTGTTTAACACCACGTTATACATAGCCGGCGGCTTAATTGCTGTTTCTTCTCGCTCCAGTAAATCTGAGCCTGGAGTTACCCATTCAAAATTTTTACTCATGACGGCCGTATTTCAGACTGTTTCTCAAACAAATTAGACATTCCAGTCCCTTCTATCAGCACGGTTTCATAACGTAACATGCTGTCAGTTCAGGTGAAAAACAACCCTTACTTAGAGACTAATGCAGCAATTGTATCGCTGCAAATAAAACATTGCTATTCAGCTTCATCACACAAGCAAACGTTCAAAAAGACGCCACCATTATGCAAACGCACTCACAATATGCTTCGCTATTTGCAAATAGCATTTTTATCAAAATGCCACGGATAGATAGGAAAGTTAACGAAGTTGCAATCAAACAAGTGCCAACTTGACGCAAGATGGCAACAAAAGTGATTTACTTATAAAACTCTATATCTTTATACGTTTTTACTATTGACTGTGTTCAATCATTGACTACATTGGTCAATTAGTGACTAAAAATTTGGCAGCGGCTGAATTGCTATTCACTATTTGGAGAGCTCTTCGATGGAGAAAAGAGAGTGTTCTCTTCAACAACATCAGTAACAAAATGCATGAGGGATGTATAGCATGGCTACAGGTACAGTGAAATGGTTCAACAACGCCAAAGGATTTGGGTTTATTTGTCCTGAGGGTGAAGATGGAGACATTTTTGCACACTACTCAACGATTCAAATGGATGGCTACCGCACACTGAAGGCGGGCCAACAGGTATCGTATGAGGTTGAACAAGGACCTAAAGGTTACCACGCGAGCAGCGTCGTACCGATTGAAGGTCAATTAGCAAAATAATCGCTGCCAAAACATTTGTAATACACAGCCAGTAAACTCTACCGGACTGAAAAAAGAAAACCCGCCAGCTGGCGGGTTTTTTATTGTCTGTGTATTTATGCACGGTCAACAATGTGATTCAGAGTTGCACTCGGGCGCATCAGTGGTGCCGCTTTCTCAAATTCAGGCAGGTAGTAACCGCCCAAATCGCCCGCCACACCTTGCGCGCCATTCAGTTCAGCAACGATCTTCTCTTCGTTGTCTTTCAGCTGTTGCGCGATTGGAGCAAATTCCGCTGCCAGATCCGCATCTGCGGTCTGCTCAGCCAGAGCTTCTGCCCAGTACATCGCTAGATAGAAGTGGCTGCCACGGTTGTCCAGTTCACCCACTTTACGTGATGGTGACTTGTTGGTATCAAGGAATTTGCCCGTTGCTTTGTCCAGTGCGTCCGCCAGAACCTGCGCTTTCGCATTGCCAGTCACCACGCTCAGGTGCTCCAGAGAAGCGGCCAGAGCCAGGAATTCACCCAGTGAATCCCAACGTAGATGGTTTTCTTTCTGAACTTGTTGAACGTGTTTTGGAGCCGAGCCACCTGCGCCAGTCTCAAACAGACCACCACCATTCATCAGTGGCACGATAGACAGCATTTTCGCTGACGTACCCAGTTCCAGAATTGGGAACAAGTCAGTCAGGTAGTCACGCAATACGTTACCCGTTACGGAGATAGTGTCCAGACCTTGCTTGATACGAATCAGTGAGAACTTAGTCGCTTCAACCGGAGACAGGATCTTGATTTCCAGACCGGCTGTGTCGTGCTCAGGCAGGTACTGGTTCACTTTCTTGATCAGCTCTGCGTCATGCGCACGTGCTTCATCCAGCCAGAATACCGCTGGCGCGCCTGATGCGCGAGCGCGAGTTACCGCCAGTTTCACCCAATCTTGGATTGGCGCATCTTTTACCTGACACATACGGAAGATGTCGCCTGCTTCCACAGCTTGCTCAAGCAGTACATTGCCTTCAGCATCGACAACGCGCACGGCGCCGTCTGCATCAAGGATGAACGTTTTATCGTGTGAGCCGTACTCTTCCGCTTTCTGAGCCATCAGACCCACGTTCGGTACGCTGCCCATGGTGGTTGGGTCAAACGCGCCGTTCTCTTTACAGAATTCGATCACCGCTTGGTAAACGCCCGAGTAACAACGATCCGGGATCATCGCTTTCGTATCTTTCTGTTTACCGTCTGGGCCCCACATTTGACCAGAAGAACGAATCATCGCTGGCATTGATGCGTCAACGATAATGTCACTTGGTACGTGCAGGTTGGTGATACCACGGTCAGAATCAACCATCGCCAGTGGTGGCTGAGTTTCGTAAACCGCTTGAATCGCTGCTTCAATTTCAGTGCGCTGCGCTTCTGGCAGAGTCTGAATTTTCGCGTACACATCACCCAAACCGTTGTTCACGTCAACGCCCAGCTCTTCAAACACTTTACCGTATTTCGCGAAGACGTCTTTGTAGTACACCTTCACCGCGTGACCGAAAATCACGGGGTCAGACACTTTCATCATGGTCGCTTTCATGTGCAGCGACAGCAGAACGTTCTGCGCTTTCGCATCCGCGATTTCTTTTTCAAAGAATTCAATCAGCGCCTTTTTACTCAGTACGCTGGTATCAATGATTTCTTTATCTTGCAGTGCGAATGGTTTCTTCAGCACTTTGGTTGAGCCATCGTTGCCAACAAATTCAATCGAAACTTGAGTTGCACCGCTCAGCGTCACCGATTTCTCGCTGCCAAAGAAGTCTTTATCTTCCATGCTTGAAACGTGTGATTGAGAATCTTTGGACCATGCGCCCATTGAGTGCGGGTTTTTCTTCGCATAGTTCTTCACTGATGCTGGCGCGCGGCGGTCTGAGTTACCTTCACGCAGCACTGGGTTCACCGCACTGCCTTTGATTTTGTCGTACGTAGCTTTGATCGCTTCTTCTTCGTACGTACTTGGCTCTTCAGGGTAGTTTGGTAGCGCGTAGCCTTTGTCTTGCAGCTCTTTGATCGCGGCTTTCAGCTGAGGAATAGAGGCAGAGATGTTCGGCAGTTTGATGATGTTCGCTTCTGGCGTCTGAGCCAACTCGCCCAGTTCAGCCAGTGCGTCGCCAATGCGTTGTTCTTCTTTCAAATGCTCAGGGAAGTTGGCCAGAATACGGCCTGCTAGCGAAATATCACGCGTGTCAACATTGATGCCTGACGATGCCGTGAATGACTGAATGATTGGCAGTAATGAATACGTGGCAAGCGCCGGTGCTTCGTCAGTAATGGTATAAATAATTGTAGGTTTTTCTGTAGGCATGAACTTTCCCTATTTGTTCTAACAGCACCATTGGATGAAACAGCACTGTGTGAATGTCCGTACTCAAGTAAGTATTACATCCTCAAACTTGTGCACGATAATCCCACTCTTTCAAGTCTCAGGTCGAACGACATTCATTGTGTTCGGTTTAGTCCGTGAGTGAAGGCAGTTATAATTAAACAAAAGCAAGATAATAGTCTATCATCTTGTTCGTCAATCCTGTTTTCGGGCGCGCAAATGATAGCCTAAAATCGACAGCCAGAAAACTTTCAAACACAACTCATTCACATTTTTGCAAGGTACTTAACATGTCATCCCGCTCACCGCGAGCTTCTTCTCCCTCTTCTCGTCCCACAGGCAAATCTCATTTTAAACAGGCAAAACGCCCGGGTTCTGCACGTCCAAATAAGCCTGCGTCATCGGTGCGTTCACGTACCGACAAACCAAGAGTTTCACCTCAAGAACGTAAGGTTGTGATTTTTAACAAGCCCTTCGATACGCTGAGTCAGTTTACCGATGGCGATGGGCGTAAAACGCTGGCCGACTTTATTCCAGTCAAAGATGTGTACGCCGCTGGCCGCCTGGACCGCGACAGTGAAGGTTTGATGGTGTTGACCAACGATGGCATTCTGCAAGCCAAGCTGACTCAGCCGCAGTCCAAATCGCCTAAAACCTATTGGGTGCAAGTGGAAGGTGCCCCCCAGGAAGCGGATCTGGATAAACTGAGAAACGGTGTCGAATTGAAAGATGGCCCGACATTACCTGCTATCGTTGAAATCATGCCTGAACCTGAAGTGTGGGAGCGTAATCCGCCAGTGCGCTTTCGAGCCGCTATTCCGACAACCTGGCTCGCTATTACCATTATCGAAGGACGTAACCGTCAGGTGCGTCGCATGACGGCCAATATCGGTTTTCCGACTCTGCGTCTGATCCGTTATTCGATGGGCGATATTGTTCTGGGCGACCTCCAGCCCGGCGAATGGAAACACATTGAGATTTAATTTGCCGACTTCCCATAAAAAACGCCCCAATCAGGGGCGTTTTCTTTATTACTTGTGACGCTCTTTGAGCTTGTTAATCACATCGTTCATGGCAAGCCCTTGGTCTTGTAGCAATACCAGCAGGTGATAAATCAAGTCTGCCGATTCACAAATCAGCTCCGCCTTATCGCCCGACGTCGCCGCAAGCGCGACTTCAACGCCTTCTTCACCCACTTTCTGCGAAATGCGTTTGGTGCCACGCGCATAAAGGCTAGCGGTGTAAGAGGATTCTGGGTCGGCACTCTTGCGGGCAGCCAGTAGCTGCTCAAGTTGATGAAGCCAAACCATTTGCGACTCCTCTTGCGCGTCACCATCCCAACACGTCGTTGTGCCGGTATGGCACGTCGGGCCAATCGGATTCACTTTGACCAGCAGAGTATCTTGGTCGCAATCAAGTGCAATGTTCTTGAGTTCAAGCACATTACCCGACGTCTCACCTTTGGTCCAAAGGCGCTGCTTGGTACGGGAGAAAAATGTCACCTGATTGGTTTCTAATGTTTTCGCCAGCGCCTCTTGGTTCATGTAGCCCATCATCAGCACCTGGCTGGATGCAAAATCTTGAACGATCGCCGGCACCAGACCATCGACCTTGTCCCAGTTAATACGGTCTGAGAGCGCTGTCGTTACTGCTTGGCTCATAGTCTTACCTCGATCTGTTGTTGTTTTAGATAGTGTTTGAGTTCACCGATATTAATGATTTGCTTGTGAAATACCGATGCCGCTAGAGCGCCGTCGACATTCGCCAACTTGAACGCGTCCGCAAAGTGTTCCATCGCGCCCGCGCCGCCCGAAGCAATCAGCGGCACTTTACAGACTGCACGTACCATATTGAGCTGCTCTAAATCGTAGCCATTTCGCACGCCATCTTGGTTCATCATATTCAGCACGATTTCACCTGCACCACGCTTTTGTACTTCTTGCACCCAATCTTTGGTTTCCCATTGGGTGGCTTTAGTGCGCGCTTCATCACCGGTAAACTGGTAAACCTGATACTTGCCCGTCTCTTTGTCGTAATAGGAATCGATGCCGACGACGATACATTGAACGCCAAATTTATCCGCTAAATCGGTGATCAGCAGCGGATTGGCCAGCGCGGGTGAGTTGATGGAAACTTTGTCGGCACCAAACTCCAGAATGCGCGCCGCGTCATCTGCGGATTTAATGCCACCCGCAACACAGAACGGAATATCAATCACTTCTGCAACGCGTGCCACCCAGCTTTTATCCACCACTCGGCCATCACTTGATGCGGTGATATCGTAAAACACCAGTTCATCGGCGCCTTCTTCTGCGTAGCGTTTTGCCAGCGGTACGATGTCACCTATGATTTCGTGGTTGCGAAACTGAACGCCTTTCACCACCTGTCCATCACGGACATCAAGACATGGAATTATGCGTTTTGCCAACATGCGAATGCCTCCTCAGCGGTGAATTTGCCATCCAGCAGCGCGCGGCCAACGATCACGCCTGCGACACCAGTGTCTTTCAGCGCTTCGATATCCGCTAAGCTGCCAATGCCACCGGATGACTGGAATTGCACTTGTGGGTACTGCTTGCACAAGTCGACATACAAGCCCACATTTGAACCAGCCAACGTGCCGTCGCGTGAAATATCGGTGCACAGGACGTGTTTGAGCCCAACGGTCAGGTAGTTCTCGATCAGCGCTTCAATTGTTACGCCTGAATCTTCCTGCCAACCGGAGATGGCAACTTTGCGCACGCCCTTGTCGTCGATGTTGATGTCGAGCGCCAGCACGATTTTCTCCGCGCCGTATTTGCTCATCCAACCTTTCACCAGTTCCGGCTGTTTGACCGCGGTGGAACCCACGACCACCCGTTGCGCGCCCGCTTCCAGCAGGTCAATCACATCTTGTTCGCTGCGCACACCGCCGCCGATTTGAATATTGGCTGGCGTACTCGCCAAGAGTTTGGCAATTAAGTCCAGTTGGCGCGCTGAGGTGTCTTTCGCGCCGGTTAAATCAACCAAATGCAGCCAGTTTGCACCCGCTTGGTGATAAAGGTTGAACTGCTCTGCCGGGTCTACTTTGTATTCGGTCACTTGGCCGTAATCGCCTTGATAAAGGCGAACGACCTGACCTTCAATTAAATCTAATGCGGGAATGATCATTCTAAATCCTTATTCCTGCCTGACGACATTGTCGCCAGACGTCAATCCTTACAGTTCCAGAAAGTTTTGAATCAGCTTAGAGCCTGCTCTTGAAGAGCGCTCTGGGTGAAACTGCACACCGTAGTAGTTGCCGTTTTGAATCGCGGCGCTGAAGGGCTGACCGTACTCACATTGCGCAATGGTGTAATCGCCGACGGGCATGGCAAAGCTGTGAACGAAGTAAAAGTACTCACCCTCTTCGATCCCTTTAAACAGCGGATTGCCAGCGTTGGCCGACACGGTATTCCAACCCATGTGCGGCAGTGGCAAATCACCCGTTTGCATCAGGCGGACCTCGCCACGGACAAGACCAAGACAATCGACAATCTCATCGGCTTTCTGGCCTTTTTCTTCTGACAGTTTACCCATCAGTTGCATGCCTAAACAGATACCAAGCATCGGCTTTTCAACTTTCTTGACCAGCTCGATCAGATTGCGCTGCTCTAGGTTTTTCATCGCTTCGCTGGCCGTACCGACGCCAGGAAGGAATAATTTGTCTGCCGCGAGCACGACCTCTGGGTCTTTCGAAATCGACACGTCGTAGCCCAAACGTTCAATGGCAAACTTCACCGAAGAGACGTTGGCACAACCGGTATCAATAATGACAACTTTCTGGCTCATCACAGCACCCCTTTACTGCTCGGCAGTTCATTGCCCTGCACCTGAATCGCTTGGCGCAGCGTGCGGCCAAAGGCTTTAAACAAGCTTTCGATGATGTGGTGATCGTTCTCGCCCGCCGATGACAGATGTAGCGTACACGCTAAGGTGTCGGTTAAAGAGCGGAAAAAGTGATACACCATCTCAGTCGACAAATCGCCAACCTGTGGGCGGCTGAAATCTGCGTCGAATTTAAGATACGGGCGACCCGATAAGTCCAGTGCGCATTGCGCCAAACATTCATCCATTGGCAGGGTGAAACCAAAGCGACCAATGCCACGTTTGTCACCCAGAGCCTCTTTCAGTGCCTGCCCCAAAGCCAATGCGGTGTCTTCTACCGTATGGTGATCGTCGATGTGTAAGTCACCCACGACTTTCAGTTTGAGTTGGAAGCCGCCGTGGGTCGCAATTTGATCCAGCATGTGGTCGAAGAAACCCAAGCCTGTCTCGATTTGATTGCCACCGGTTTCATCCAAATTCACCGCAACCAGAATGTCGGTCTCTTTGGTTTTACGTACCACTTCTGCTGTGCGCGCTTTGACGGTCAGGTCTTTCACAATCTCGCGCCAGCCCATGGTTTGCGGATTATATTGAATACCGCGAATCGCCATGTTCTCTGCCAATTGCAGATCGGTCATGCGATCGCCAATCACCACGGAGTGTTTGAAATCAACTTTGCCGCCTTGCAGGTACTCTTTCACCATGCCCAATTTTGGTTTACGGCATGAACAGTTGTCTTTTTCAAAGTGTGGGCAGATCAGCACGTCATCAAATTTAACGCCCTGAGATTCGAAAATCTCCATCATCATATTGTGTGGCGCATCGAAATCTTCTTGTGGGTAGCTGTCAGTCCCCAATCCGTCCTGATTGGTCACCATGACCAGACGGTAGCCCGCGTCCTGAAGAGTCAGCAGACTCGGAATCACATACGGTTCGAGTTTGAGTTTGTCTAAACGGTCGACCTGAAAATCGACAGGTGGCTCAACAATTAAGGTGCCATCACGGTCGATAAAAAGAATTTTCTGTTGATTGCTCACGGGAATGTCCTTTTCTTACAGCAGCGATACCCGCTGCATGTCATAACTTTTAATTACTGGTAGTAGTTGCGAATAAACGCGACCGTTTTCTCACACTCTTCACGGTTACCCACCGAAATGCGCACACAATTTTCAATCGGTGAATTGCGCAAGATGATGCCGTGTTCCCATGCTGCTTTAAACAGCGCGTCGCCATCCGGGAATTTCACCAGCAAATAGTTGCCCCAGCCTTCAAATACCTGGACACCGTCAATCATCTGCAAGCCAACTTGCAGGTAAGCACGGTTGGCATTCAAATCCAGCACCTGGAATTTGGCACGTGCCAGCCCGGCTTCAGACAGCGCCTGCACCGCGATATCCGCCACAGGCACCGGCACTGGGTAAGGGGCAATCACTTTCAGCAAAACGTTGATAAGTTCTGCGTTTGCCAGCGTGAAACCACAACGTAGCCCGGCCAGCGCAAATGCTTTCGACAATGTGCGCAGAATCGCCAGATTCGAGTACTCAGCCAGTAAGTCAACGGTGGACGCTTCCGGGCAGAAGTCGATATACGCTTCATCCATCACCACAATCGCCCGGCCTTTGGTCATCTCTAATAATGAGATGATGTCTTCGCGCTTCACCAGATTTCCGGTTGGGTTGTTCGGGCTGCACACAAACACCAATTTCACGTTGTCCAGATTGGCTTCGATAGTTGGCAGATCAAGTTGCCAGTCTTGGGTAAGCGGTACTTTCTTGCGTTCTACACCAAAGGTTTCGGCACTGATGGCGTACATACCGTATGTCGGCGGACAGAATAAAATCGCATCTTCATTCGGTTCACAAAAGGCACGAATCAGCAATTCGATGCCTTCATCAGCACCACGCGAAGTCAGAACCTGTTCTGGTTTTACACCAGCGTAATTGGCATAAGCCTGAATCAAGGCTTTAGGTTGGCAATCGCTGTAACGGTTGAGGCGGGCAAAATCCGTTTTGTACTCGTTATCAAATGGTGATTCATTGGCATTCAGCCATACATCACCACTACCACCAATGCGGCGTGCAGACAGATACGGGGTCAATGCCTGAACTTGTTTACGTGCGAGTTTTTCCATGATGATTAAGCCTTCTGTAACTTTTCTACTCGAATGGTCACGGCACGTTTGTGTGCATCCAGACCTTCCGCATTTGCCATTGCTACAACGGTCGGAGCCAGAGTTTGCAGACCCTCTGCACTCAGCTCTTGCACTGTCATTCGTTTACTGAAGTCTGCCAAGCCCAAACTTGAGTAGGTACGGGTATAACCGTAGGTCGGCAGTACGTGGTTAGTACCTGATGCGTAATCGCCAACCGACTCTGGCGACCAGTCACCCAGGAAAATAGAACCAGCATTGTCGAGCAGTGGCACCAACTCACGTGGATTTTTGGTCTGAACAATCAGGTGCTCCGGACCATAGAAGTTTGAAATCGATACTGCTTGAGTCAGCGACTCAGCGATGATGATTAAGCTAGATGCCAGCGCTTTTTCAGCGATACCGGAACGTGATAGTTCTTTCAGTTGCTTTTGCACTGCGTCGGTCACTTTGTCGGCAACGACTGGTGATGGCGTCACTAACACAACTTGAGAATCTGGGCCGTGTTCTGCCTGGCTGAGCAAATCAGCGGCGATAAAATCTGGGTCAGCGGTATCGTCAGCAATAACCAATACTTCTGATGGGCCTGCTGGCATATCAATCGCCGCACCGCGGAAATCGTTGCTCACCTGACGCTTAGCTTCGGTGACATACGCGTTACCCGGGCCAAAAATCTTATCGACTTTAGCCACGGTTTCGGTGCCGTAAGCCATGGCCGCAATCGCCTGGCCGCCGCCAACGTTATAGACTTCATCAATCTTACACAGCTTGGCTACATACAGAATTTCGTCGGCAATCGGCGGCGGTGAACACAGCACCACTTTACGGCAACCCGCAATTTGCGCCGGAACACCCAACATCAATACTGTTGACGGCAGTGGTGCGCTACCACCCGGAATATAAAGGCCCACTTTATTGATGGCGTGTGTCACTTGCTCACACACCACACCCGGCATGGTTTCGACCTTAATTGGTTGCGGTTTCTGTGCTTTATGGAACTTTGCGATATTGGTGTAAGCCTGCTCCAGTGCCTGTTTCATCTCGTCGCTAAGACGTTCAGACGCTGCGTCAATTTCGTCTTGAGTGACACGAATCGATTCTGGTGTCACACGGTCAAACTTTGCAGTCAGCTCCAGCAGCGCAGCATCGCCTTCTGCACGCACCTTCGCGATCACTTCCGAAACGGCAGCAGTAATATTGGCACCTTCTGCAATGGCAGGACGCTCCAGAATGGAATCTTGCTGAGTTTCACTCAACGATTGCCAAACAACAGTTCTCATCGCGATTACTCCATAATCTTTTCGATTGGTAGAACAAGAATAGAACTTGCGCCTAATGCTTTCAGCTGTTCCATCGTTTCCCAGAACAGATTCTCTGAGCTCACCATGTGTACGGCCACCTTGGTTTTATCAGCAGAAAGAGGCAGAACGGTTGGATCTTCAGCACCCGGCAACAGGGATTTCACTTGCGCCAGTTTATCCACCGGAGCATGCAGCATGATGTACTTCGATTCTTTTGCTTGTTGAACGCCCTGCATACGAGCCAGCAGCTTTTCAATCAGTTCAACTTTATCAGCCGCGAAATCACCGCTGCGCTGAATCAGAACCGCTTTAGACTGGTAAATGACTTCCACTTCTTTCAGGCCGTTCGCTTCCAGAGTTGCGCCGGTAGAAACCAGGTCAGCAATAGCGTCAGCCAGGCCAGCACGTGGTGCCACTTCCACCGAACCGGTTAGCATACAAGTAGTGAAGTCAATGCCCTGCTCATCCATGTAGGCTTTTAGCAGTTGCGGATAGGTGGTTGCGATGCGTTTGCCACGCAGATCTTGTGGACTGTTGTATGGCAGTTCTTTATCGATGGCGATAGACAGGCGACAGCCTCCGAAATCCATACGACGCAAAGAAACAAATTCACTCGGCTGGTTGAGAGCCTTACGATCAAGACGGGTTTCTTCCAGTACGTTTTCACCCACGAAACCTAAATCCACAACACCGTCCATGATCAGGCCAGGAATATCGTCATCACGAACCAGCAACAGGTCAATCGGCATATTTAGTGAGTGCACGACCAGGCGCTCACCCATGATATTGAATTTCACACCACATTTTTTCAGCAGTTCCTGACACTCTTTGCTCAGGCGACCTTTCTTTTGAATTGCGATTCTTAGGCGTTGTGTTTGCATTACATTCTTCCTTAATAACTTGTTGAATTTATTTAAGATTTATAAAAGCCAAATAGTAAAAAACCCTCGAGAGATTGGTCTCCCGAGGGTCTGAAATCTGTAAATATTTTCATGTAACCACCGGGAGCGTCCTGCCTCCCGGGTATGCGTACATCTCCCGAAAGACAACTTAGGGATGATGGTGATGATGAATGTTCATTACAAAATTACGCATACTTAACAACTTTGGGTTGGTTAACTGGATTGCTTTCAACACTAACCAAGCTGGAGATAATTTGCAACCGCTAATTTATATTTTTTTCACCTGATGAATCCACACCGAAGCGGTCTCCATCACCAACCCGAAGAAACGAATAAAGTATTAGTACGGAACTCATCCGATTTTCTTAGCGGCCACTTCCTCAATTTCATCAAAAAGTGATATTTGAGCGCAAGTCACTGACAAAGATATGCACCACATCACATAAAGATGAGCAAGCCTTTGTGGTTTCTTAAATGTAAGACACGGTCTAGACCTTAAGTTACGCTAAGTTTAAAGAGGTCATTTTACCTTGGTATCGTGAAGTGAGTGCTCATGTAGATTCATTGTGTGCCGCAGCTTACAACACGCTGGAACTGATCGGCGAGAGCTCCAGCATGGCAGATGTGCGCAACAAGATTTTGAAATACGCCAACAGTGACGCTGAAGTCCTTATCCAAGGTGAAACCGGTGTGGGCAAAGGTCTGTGTGCCAAACTGATACATAAACTCTCTGCGCGGCGTGATCACCCATTCATTGAAGTGAACTGCGGTTCCATCGCCAGTGGTCTGATTGCGTCTGAACTGTTTGGCCACCAAAAAGGCGCATTTACCGGCGCTATTTCTGACCATATTGGTTACATCCAACGCTCGCACAACGGCACACTATTTCTCGATGAGATTGGTGATATGCCACCGGACTTGCAAATTCATCTGCTGCACTTTCTTGAGTCCAAAAAGATGCAGCGTTTGGGCTCAGACAGCAGCGTAGTGGTCAATTGCCGCATTATTGCGGCCAGCCATGTAGATTTGAAGCAAGACATTATTCAAGGTGGATTCCGGGAAGATTTATATTATCGCCTCAATATTTTGCCGCTCTTTATTCCCCCATTGCGCGAGCGCAAAGTCGATATCACCGGCTACGCTCAGTATTTCCTCAATGTGTTAAGCGATGGTAAGAAAAAACATCTGACCAAACCGGTACTGGATTATCTCAGCCGCCACTCTTGGCCGGGCAATGTGCGGGAACTGCGCAACGTGATCCAAAGAGCGATCATTATGTGTGGTGATAAGAACATCACTATTGCGGATTTGGGATTAGAAATTATCGACCGTCAAATGCTGCCCGCTTCCGATACGATTGATTCCGACTATTTATTGCAGGTCATCAGCGATCATAAACACAATATGAGTGCCGCAGCCCGCTATATGGGAATATCTCGCACCACTCTTTACCGACTTTTGAAAAAGTACAATCTGCAGAAATAAAAAACTCCGCCTGGGCGGAGTTTTTTATTTGGAATTCGACGATTAAGCCGTTTCGCAACTGGTCATTTTCGCTTTTGACAGACTGACAAAAACAAAACATACCGCGATGAAGGCTGCGCTCGCTGCGGCAAACGACAACATCACTGACGCCGTCATACCCAGCACCACGAAACCTACCGCAGAAACACCAGCTACCGCCAAAGAGTAAGGAAGCTGCGTTGATACGTGATCGATGTGATTACAACGTGCACCAGTTGAAGACAGAATCGTGGTATCTGAAATTGGTGAACAGTGGTCACCAAATACCGAACCTGCCAGCACAGCACTCAGCATTGGCAGCATCAGAGCTACATCGGTAGCACCAGCCATATCCCCTGCAATCGGCAGCATGATGCCGAATGTGCCCCAAGAAGTACCGGTCGAGAACGCCATGATCCCCGACAGAGCAAATAGAATCACTGGCAACCAGTGTGGGTTGATGTTGCCTTGCACCATGGATGAAAGGTAAGCACCGGTTTTCATGTCGCCGATAACAGAACCGATTGTCCAGGCGAAAATCAGAATCAGAATCGCACCGAACATCGATTTCGCACCGATCCACAGTGTTTTCGCGATTTCACCCAAACCAATACGCTGCTTCAGAACGGTATACAAAGCCACAGCCAAACCAACCAGGCCACCGTAAATCAGTGAAGTACCCACATCGGTATTTTCAAATGCGCCCAACACGTTGAACGCAATACCATCGCTGGCTAGTGATTGACCACCCGTGAAGAGCATCGCGCCAATAGTAGCGATGATCAGTAGAACGATAGGCAGGATCAGATCAGACACTTTACCGTGCTCGCTTTCGCGGATATCCAGCTCTTCATTGAGATCGTGAGCCGCTTGAGAGTCACTATCATCGTCACTGTCGAAACCTCGGCCCTGAGACGCATTAATTTCATGTTGACGCATTGGGCCGATGTCCATCTTGAACCAGACCACCGCGAATACCATCAACAGAGCGAAGATCGCGTAGAAGTTCATCGGTACCAGACGCATGTACGCACCCAGTGGTGAATAGTCAGTGATACCGTGTGACACCAGAATGCCACCGATGATGGTCATAATGTAGGCACCCCAGCTTGATGCTGGCATCACTACACACATTGGCGCTGCGGTCGAATCCAGAATATACGCCAGTTTAGCGCGAGACACGTAAAAGCGGTCAGTAACCGGACGAGCAATAGAACCTACGGCCAGGCTGTTAAAGTAGTCATCAACAAAAATGAACACGCCCAGGAAAGCGGCCAGAAGTTTAGAGCCTCGTTTACTTTTCACTCGAACCTGAGCCCACTCAGCGAACGCACGAGTGCCGCCAGAGAGTGTCAGCAACGCCGTCATCATACCCAGCAGAAGCAGGAAGCCAACAATACTCATGTTCCAAGTATTTAGACCGCCGTCTTCAACAAAGACACTCGATACTTTAGAACCAACATAGCTCAATGCCCCACCGACAGAGTAGTCAGCAAGAAGTAACGCACCTAATAAAATACCTACACCGAGAGATACCAATACTTTGCGGGTAACAATAGCGAGGCTAAGAGCCACCAGCGGCGGAAGTAAAGATAGTGGAGAGGAAGCAAAATCAATTACATTCATGATCTTCAAAAACCAGTAATAAATGGCTAGAGATCTACTGCAGACAAACCACGCAACGCTGCACGCAATTTATGTTGAACTAAGCGAAAGGGAAGCGAACACTTCACCCAACCCTACAGTAGCGCTCCATAGTTTAACAACAATATAGACTATGGCAGTGTTGCCCCTATTCGCTGACAACCCCAGCCAGCCGCTTTGATGTGCGAACTGACTTCGGCGATAAAACCTTTCATCATGGTTCATTGGCATCACCCCAACCATGAGTACTATTCGATACCGCGCCTCTACATCGAAAGTAGGACAATAAGTGGCAGTTAATACAAATTAACCGAATCTCACGTCGTACTTCCCATTAGGTGGGCGCTATTGTACTTATCAAGATTGTCAATGCAACATATCCTGTTATTTTAATTCGCCCACACAATGTCACATTGAACTTACATCCATTGATACTCATTTCATATCGCTATGCAATGGATATCACTTTGCATATATATAATGAAAGAAAAAACACCCATCTATTTAACTGAAATTGGCGCTAAAACCTTAATTAACTTATGGATGAATGGATTGCACAATAATAGTGAATGTCGCGCATTTAAGTTTTGACAGATATTTTGCTTAATATTCTGTATTCAATGTTGCCAGAATAAATTCCTAGGTTTAGTATTGAACTGTTAATTATTTTATTTCATAGGAAACGGTAATGTCGGAAGTTACGAAAACTCTATTGAATATTCGCAGCCTGCGCGCTTATGCACGCGAATTGACTCTGGAGCAGCTAGAAGAAGCTTTGGATAAATTAACTATCGTTGTTCAAGAGCGTAAAGAATCTGAAGAAGAAGAACGCGCAGAACGCGAAGCTCAGGAAGCGAAACTGGCAGCAATTGCAGAACAAATTGCAAAAGACGGCATTGATGTTGACGCGTTAATTACTGCTCTTGCTGGTGAAACAAAAACTAAAGCAAAAGGCAAACGCGCTCCTCGTCCAGCGAAATACAAATACATGGACAACGGCGTAGAAAAGACCTGGACAGGTCAAGGCCGTACACCTTCTGTTATCCAGAAAGCTCTGGACGAAGGTAAATCACTGGAAGAGTTCGCTCTCTAAGCCTTTGTGCTCTTAGATCCAAGTAAAAAAGCTCCTTCACGGAGCTTTTTTTATTTTTGATATAATACGATTATCTCAGCAGACCAAACGTTATATTAAACTTACTGACTATAATTGGTTGCATATAATCAGAAAGGTCTTATCGCCTTTTCAGATTTTTCTGACATTATAAGTCATTGTTGTCTAAAAAATTCAGCGCTTTTACTTTTAGATTGAGAACGTCGTTCTCTAATTACCCATCAACAAACTGCAGATAAAAAAATGCCACCGTTAACGGTGGCATTTTCTTAAACAAAGAATTAGCGTTCCCAGTACGCTTCTTCCAAACTATCTTCACGCTCTGGCAGTCCACGGGATAACCGTGGCGAATGTTGAACCAACACCTCATAACTCACGCGATTTGAATATTTACAAACCTGAGAAAATGAAGAATAGGTTAAGAATTCATGCTGGTGTTTGCTTGAATTCGGAACATTTTCTTTATGGTATTTATTTGCTGCCATATCGTGCAGTAGAGCAGACAAAGCAGCATCACCGGCACCATTGGTGTTTTTAATTTTCTCAGGACCACCCATATAAGGGGAAATATGAGAATAAATACGAACAGGATTAATGCAGCTGATTTTGCTGGCAGGACGGCTGAACTCATAGCGGTTGAATTCTGGAATCGAGCCAGGTAATAAAGGCAGAGAGGTTTCACGTTTCGCTGAATCCTCAGTGTAACCCGCCATAAACAGGCCAACCGGACCTGCGGTACACAGAACCAGGTCAACCCAATCCAGCGCTTTATCTGACGCCGCCAGAGGATCACGCTCGCCCGTCAGAGCCTCCGCTTCATCTTCGTTCATCGCGACAACCGTCACGTGGTCACGTAGGAAATCCTGCCAGAATTTAGGATCGTCCTGAATCACGAACTTAGTACCCAGCGTCAGTACGACAGGAACGTCGTATTTTTTCGCGTACTCAATGGCGCGCATGGTGGCTTCCGGCATCGGATCGCCTTCTTTACAACGCACCAAATAGGCGGTAATTACTAACGCTGAAGCACTTTTGAAAATCTTCTCAGGAATATTTTCCGGGCTCAGTTGGTTCATCTGACCTTCACTGATCGCAAACGTGCGCTCACCGTCTTCAGTAATCAGAGCGAAACAGCGACCAATAGCGCCATCGACACCCTGCAGGTAATTCAAATCCATGCGGCTGGAGGTATTACACAGATAACGGTAACCATAACTGCCGATTTTAATATCCTGACTCATTACGCCTAATAAGGTCGAACGATCATCAGCCAGTACAGAATAGTTATGAAGTGTGTTACCGATGGTGCCACCCGCATATTCATTGGTAATCAGCTGTTCAGACTTCAACTCATTGTACAGTGCTTCGGCCGCTTCATCGCTGATGACCAGCGAGTGCCCTTTACTCAGACCATAACGCTCAATCAAGTCAGTATCGACTTTCGCTTCAATATCCACCAGAGTTTGGTCGATACCAATAATATGAGTGCGCGACATTTTTTTGCTTTCTTGTGCTTGAATCACAAGAGGATCGCGCGCGTGAACAGGGAAATAATGCTTGGATTTGCGTTGGCCAGGAAATTTCATAACGTCAGTTTGGGCTTGGGAATGAAAGGATGCGCGATTCTACCTCGCACCCTATAAGGCGGCAACTCACACAATTATAGCAAACGATTGCAACGTGGATATTTTTATCAACGCCATAAATAAGAACGATTACATTCTGCAGCTATGTTTATATTGGCGAATTGCTCAGCGATATTTGTCGCAGGAAAGCAGTCAATATATATCCCCTTCCCTTCGGTCATTTTTCATTGGGCCTTTTGTACAGCGCTTCGCCACTGGCGGAAAGAGCATCAAATAGCATCGCAAGGAAGTGTGATTGCGGTCGCGGATCTGTCCTCAAAAAAATCTTTCTGTTAGAATCTGCCTCCTAGTTAATCAAGTGGTGTTTAGTCATGTCAGAGAACCGCAACGCAAACAGCCAAAAGAAAGTCATAGTCGGTATGTCAGGTGGCGTTGATTCATCCGTTTCAGCTTATCTTCTTCAACAGCAGGGTTATCAGGTTGAAGGCCTGTTCATGAAGAACTGGGAAGAAGATGACAACGAAGAATACTGTACAGCGGCGGAAGATTTGGCGGATGCTCAGGCAGTCTGTGACAAACTGGGTATTCATCTGCATACCATCAACTTTGCAGCGGAATACTGGGACAACGTGTTCGAGTATTTCCTGGCTGAGTACAAAGCAGGTCGTACGCCAAACCCAGACATCCTTTGTAACAAAGAAATTAAGTTCAAAGCCTTCCTTGAATTTGCTGATGAAGTGCTCGATGCAGACTACATTGCGATGGGTCATTATGTGCGTCGCACCTTCCCGCAAAACGGTGAAAAACCGCAAATGTTGCGAGGCCTCGACAGCAACAAAGATCAGAGCTACTTCCTTTATACACTAAGCCACGAGCAAGTTGATCGCAGCCTGTTCCCAGTGGGAGAATTGGAAAAGCCTGAAGTTCGCCGCATCGCGGAAGAACAAGGACTTATCACCGCGAAGAAGAAAGATTCGACCGGTATCTGTTTCATCGGTGAGCGAAAATTTACCGATTTCTTGTCTCGCTATTTGCCAGCGCAACCGGGTAAAATCGAAACGCCTGAAGGTAAAGTGATTGGTGAGCATCAGGGGCTGATGTATCACACGCTGGGTCAGCGTAAAGGTTTGCACATCGGTGGCACCAAAGACGGCTCTGAAGAGCCTTGGTACGTAGCCGATAAAGATCTGAAACGTAACGTGCTGATTGCTGTTCAGGGCGCGGATCATCCATTGTTGAAATCAAATGGTCTTATCGCCTCTCAATTGCATTGGGTAGACCGCACCCCAATCACAGAGCCAACTCGTTGCACCGTGAAAACACGTTATCGTCAAACGGACATCCCGTGTACAGTCATCCCAGTCGATGACAACACCATCAAAGTGATGTTTGACGAGCCACAAGTGGCGGTTACCCCAGGTCAGTCTGCCGTATTCTATCAAGGCGAAGTGTGTCTTGGCGGCGGCATTATTGAAGAACGACTGTCTTAGTTCATTCAGCTAGTCAACCTTAGGAGTATATACGTGGCTAACACAAATTATGACCGTACCATCGCTTTCGCCGGGATCTGCCAGGCTGTCGCTCTGGTTCAGCAAGTGGCGAAAAACGGTTACTGTGATTCAGACGCGTTTGAAACTTCACTTAAAGCTATTCTGTCGACGAACCCATCGAATACGCTGAATGTATTCGGTAGCGAGGCCAACCTGAAAGTCGGCCTCGAATGTCTGGTCAATGGCATCGACAGTACACCTGCTGGCAGCGAAGTGACTCGCTACATCATCAGCCTGATGGCTTTAGAACGTAAACTGACGAGCCGCCGTGACGCGATGTCGCAGCTCGGCGATCGTATTCAGATGATTGAACGTCAGGTCGAACATTTCGACTTGCTGGATGATCAAATGATCAGCAACCTAGCCAGCGTTTATCTGGATGTGATTAGCCCTATTGGCCCACGTATTCAGGTAACGGGTACCCCGGCGGTACTGCAACAAACGGCGAATCAGCAAAAAGTGCGTGCTCTGCTGCTATCCGGTATTCGCTGCGCCGTATTGTGGCGACAAGTGGGTGGTAAACGACGTCATTTGATTTTCGGGCGCAAGAAGATGATTGAACAGGCGAAAATCCTGTTAGCCAGACTGTAATTAAGTCCTAGTAAGCTCGCGATCTATCGCGAGCTACTTTTTTGCGCCTCAGACACATTTTTGACCACAACAACTTTAGCGCAAACGTTTGCGCAATATTCGTGACAATTGCCACTGTTATTGGTATAAAGCACACGAAATTTAGAAACTCAATTCAGGAGAACACCATGGAACTGTCAGCATTGACTGCTGTTTCACCAGTAGACGGCCGTTACGGAAGTAAGACAATTGCACTACGCAGCATCTTTAGCGAGTTTGGCCTACTAAAGTACCGCTCTATCGTTGAAATCCGTTGGCTGCAAAAATTAGCTGCCACCGACGCGATCAAGGAAGTACCAGCATTCAGTGCAGAAGCAAACCAGTTCCTGGACGATATCGCCGCCAACTTCAGTGAAGAAGACGCGCTGCGCATCAAAGAAATCGAACGTACCACTAACCACGACGTAAAAGCGGTTGAGTACTTCCTGAAAGAGAAAGTTGCTGGCATGCCAGAACTGCACGCGGTAAACGAATTCATTCACTTTGCTTGTACATCTGAAGACATCAACAACACCTCTCACGCTCTGATGCTGAAAGAAGCGCGTGAAACGGTGATTCTGCCAGAAATCCGCAACCTGATTGATGCGATCAAAGCACTGGCAGTGGAATACCGCGATATTCCACTGCTGTCTCGTACACACGGTCAACCTGCGTCGCCATCAACCATGGGTAAAGAAATGGCAAACGTTGCCTACCGCATGGAACGTCAATACAAGCAAATCGAAAACGTTGAGATCCTGGCGAAAATCAACGGCGCCGTAGGTAACTACAACGCACACCTGTCTGCCTACCCAACGGTTGATTGGCATAAATTCAGCGAAGAGTTTGTCACTGAATCTCTGGGCGTAACTTGGAACCCATACACCACTCAGATCGAACCTCACGATTACATCGCAGAGCTGTTTGATGCCGTGGCGCGTTTCAACACCATTCTGATCGACTTCGACCGTGACGTTTGGGGCTACATCGCACTGGGCCACTTCAAGCAAAAAACCATTGCAGGCGAAATCGGTTCTTCAACCATGCCGCACAAAGTTAACCCGATTGACTTCGAAAACTCTGAAGGCAACCTTGGTCTGGCGAACGCAGTCTTTGGCCACCTGGCGCAGAAACTCCCTATCTCTCGCTGGCAGCGTGACCTGACGGATTCAACCGTACTCCGTAACCTGGGTGTGGGTGTGGGCTACGCGATCATCGCTTACACTTCAACGCTCAAAGGCATCAGCAAGCTGGAAGTGAACCGTGACGCTCTGCTGGCTGAACTGGACAAAAACTGGGAAGTTCTGGCTGAGCCAGTACAAACTGTGATGCGTCGTTACGGCATTGAAAAGCCTTATGAGAAGCTAAAAGAGCTGACTCGTGGTAAACGTGTCGACGGCGAAGCGATGCGTAACTTCATCGACGGTCTGGAACTGCCTGAAGACGAAAAAGTACGTCTGAAAGAGATGACGCCAGCGAGCTACATCGGTTACGCCATTGAGCTGACTGATCAGCTGTAATGCGTTAGCGGCGAAAACGACAAAAATTGAAAAGGGAGCCTGGGCTCCCTTTTTGTTTGCGGCAAATGTTAAACGTGAAACTGATATCTCGCGTCTAATCCTTTTCAAAAAACAGCGTCACTTTACCCACTTCCAAACCAAATTTGCGAATGGTGGTGACATTAAATAGACGCTTTTCGTCCTGACGGAACAGCCAATCATCAAAACTGACCGTCACTTCGCTGTCATCCGTTTTGAGCAGGAAATCGTATTGCCATTGCAGCGCGTTGCCAATCTCCTGCCCTGTTGCAACACCAATCACATCATCCGCTGTGCCTTGATAATGCCCATCACCAGTGCGAGTAATGGTCCACACTCGCTGGCTCTCTTCGCCATCATCAAATACGAAATCTTCTATTAAGGTGAGCGTATCGCCGGAGACGTTGCCCTGAATCACCACCTGAAAGCGTCGAGTCTGTTTATCACTGTAATCCTGCACCATGCCCCAGGCGCGGGTTTCACCGCGAAAATAGCCAAACAGATCAAACGCAGGCTGACTGGCCTGGTAATCTTTTAGCTCTGCCGAACAGCCGACAAGGAACATCAGAAGAGCCATCGACCACGCTTTCAGAGAGTATCTCATCGATTCATTCCTATTAACTGATTACGTAATTTCGGGTATTCGGTTTTGGGTGACAACCAGATGGACAAGAATGCATCGTTCATCTGCTCATTCGCCACCGAGCCGAGCAGACGTTGCTGTCCCTGCTGAGTGAAGTAATACATTTGTCCGCTGAGTCCGTCCGATACGTAGACTAAGCGTTCTCCCGCTTTCACATCAGGAATCATGCTGGTCAGTGCGTCTAACCATTGGTCACTGCTGGATTCGTTATACCCCAGCTTGTGCCATTGATCTTGCGTCGCTTCCAGCAGTTGATCACGACTGATATCGCGCAAATATCTGATCTCCAGAGCCACGGGATGCGGGGTCACATCGCTGTCTTGTTGATAGTGCCCATCAGGTGTACGCAATTGTGACGAGTAGATATCGAGCCAGAACCAAGACAAGGTAGCCTGACCGACAACAGGCCAATCCGTCCATTGCGCCGAAGGCTTCCCATTGATTTCAGCACTGTTAGCGGTGGCGGTCCATAGGACGGCCATCAGGTAGAGTTGAGCGGTTACGAGTGGCGTTTTCATTCCTAAATACCTTCATCAGTAATAAAGACAACACAAACCATTCCAAGAACAGTGCCAACACTGACCAAAAAACAGACAGCTCAAATTGCACTGCACCAAAACGATAACCGGCCCAATAACTTAACGCTCCGCCGGATGCAGTACCGATTGATACGAAAAATTTGGGCAAATGGCTCACTGCCGGAACGGCAAAACTGGCAAACCAGGCAAAGGCAAACCACAATCCCATCAACCAAATCGGAAGGTGCAGAAAAGTAAAAGAAAACAGCCCGACATACAGATTTGCGTAGTCCAATGCTATGCCCAAGGTGGCAATCAATATCACCCTTTCAAGGGCAACAGTCAGCCGCAATGCAGTAAAGGCCATCGTGGCCGTGACAACGCCGATCGTTATCCATTGCAACCGCTCCTGCCCCAATACTGCCAATAGCCAGATAAATTCAAACCACAGCGAAATCAGCAGGAAGCGACGCATTATTGACCTCGTTGCAACGTCATATGGATGGTGCTGATGGTGCGTGCATTAAAGCCGCCTTCGCAATAACACAAGTAGAAACGCCACATTCGGACAAAACGCTCATCGTAGCCCAGCGCTTGCACGGTGTTTAACGCGGCTTCGAAACGCAAACGCCAGTCGGCCAATGTTTTGGCGTAATCCATACCAATGTCAAACACATCGCGAACGATGAAATCTGTGTGTCGCGTCGCCATTTGCGTCAGCACAGTAATCGACGGCAAAAAGCCGCCGGGGAAAATGTATTTCTGAATGAAGTCGACGTTGTTGCTGTAGTAATCGTAACGTTGGTCAGCAATGGTGATCGCCTGAATGGCCATTAAGCCACCCGGTTTCAATAGCGACTGACATTTCTCGATGTAAGACGGGAGATACGCTTTGCCGACCGCTTCAATCATCTCAATGGAAACCAGTTTATCGAACTGCCCCTCAAGCAAACGATAATCCTGTTTCAGTAGCGTAATTTGCGCGTCCAGACCCAGGCGGGTGATTTCCGCTTCTGCATAGGCGAACTGCTCTTCAGAGATGGTCGTTGTGGTCACTTTGCACCCATAGTGTTGCGCCATGTAAATCGCCATCGCACCCCAGCCAGTGCCAATTTCAATCACGTGATCATTCGCAGTGAGCTGCAATTGCTGACACAAACGATCCATCTTCTGAATCTGCGCCTGCTCCAGAGAATCACTGGTACTGAGATACAAAGCGCTGGAATAGAGCATGCGTTCGTCGAGAAACGTCTGATACAGGTCGTTTCCTAAGTCATAGTGGGCTTCGATGTTTTGCTTGGCACGCACAATGGAGTTGCGTTTTAGCCAATGACCCACTTTGTTCATCGCACGAGTTACAAAACTGCTTTGCGCTTCCAACTGATCCAACGCGCTCAGGTTGCGGGCCATAAGCTCTGTCACTGCGGTTAAATTCGGGCTGTCCCACCAACCATCCATGTACGCCTCGGCAGCGGCGATACTGCCGCCTTTCAGTACACGGCCGTAGAATCCCGGATGAGTAACCCGAATATGAGCCTGAGGCTGACCTTCATGAGCGAAACCAAAATGTTCTACCGTCACATCATGGCCTTCATACGCCTCTTCTAACGTCAAACTGCCAATCTTAATCAACTGTAGCGACTTCAGTGCCACGGAGCGCGCACCTTTCTGCAACGCCGTCATTGATTTGGGCATTTCTAGTGAAGACGAATTTAGCATTGAGAATTCTCCTTGTTATTCTTATCTGCCTCATGCTGGCGATACTTGGGATGCGAATAGAATGGCGCGCCTTTTATCCACAATTTCAGAGCGTGCCAATAAATCCCGGTCAACACTTTTACCGTCATCATCGGCGTTCGGATCAGCAATGTGATCAGAGCTTTTGTGGTAAAAGGCTGCGCTTTTAAAGCCAGCGTGGCATCAAATTCCTTTTGATCCCGATGGCACTCAAGGTGCACCATCAACGCATCAGACAGCGGTTTAAGCTTCCATTGATAAATCTGCTCAACCGGGTTAAACGGCGACACATGAAAGGCTTTGTCGTGCGTCCAGTTTTCCCCCTGATCACCGCGTTCTGCCGGAACGGCGTAATAATGTCGCTCATTCCAGGGCGTATTGCTGACCTCTGCAAGCAGATAACGCCAAACGCCTTGCTGATCATAAAGATAGTAGAAATTTACCGGACTGAAATAGAGGCCGAGATAGCGCAGGTGCACCACAGCTTGCACTCTGCCCCCTATCTGCTCACCGGTCAGCTCAAACACTTTGTCCTGAACCGCAGTTTTCAAATCACCAGTACCAAGATAATCCTCGCGGCGAAAGCGTGCCCAATGCCACCAGCGTTCGCCCAAACCCCACACGCGTTTTTGCAACACTGGCCATTCGTCCAAATCAATATTCGGCATAAAGAGCGGGTAGTTCAGCGCATGTTCAACTGGCGTAAAGCGGCGATGACGAACATGGCCAACCATTAACGCGCTGTTTGCCAAGTCGGCATTTCTGGTGCTCATGCTGCGCCCTTATCGACCCGCGCAGCCTTGGACTGCAATTGCGTAACCACATCCAACGCACTTTTCACACCGTCTTCATGAAAACCGTTATGCCAGTAAGCACCACAAAACCAGGTGTGATTAACACCACTGACTTCTGCTTTGCGTTGCTGGGCACGAATCGACTGCTCAGTAAACACGGGATGGTGATAGATAAAGCGGCGCAGAATTTTGTCAGGATCGATGATTTCGCTACTGTTGAGCGTGACACAGAACGTCTCTTCGCTTTCAATGTGCTGCAAAATATTCATATTGTAGGTTAGCGACGGCAATTTGATTTCTTCACCACTCTGCCCGCTCAGCCAATAGTTCCACGATGCCCACGCCGCTTTACGTTTTGGCAGCAAGCGGCTGTCTGTGTGTAGCACCACCTCGTTAGCCTGATAAGCCATCGACGACAGAACCGCTGTTTCGCTCTGACTTGGGTCATCAAGCATGGCCAGCGCCTGATCACTGTGACAGGCGAAAATCACTTCATCGAACGTTTCAATACCATGTGAAGTTTCAACATCCACACCAAACAGTGAGCGTGTAACCCGCTTAACCGGAGTGTTGAGGCGAATGCGTTCCGCAAATCCCTTCGTCAGTGGTTCGATATAAGCGCGTGAACCTCCTTCAATCACGTACCACTGTGGCCGGTCGGTGACTTCCAGAAGACCGTGGTTGACGAAGAAGCGCAGGAAGAACATAAGCGGGAAAGCGCGCATATCGGCGAGTGATGAAGACCAAATCGCTGCGCCCATCGGCAGAATATAATTGTGGCAAAAATAGTCCGTAAACTGGTGATGGGCGAGGAATTGCCCTAAGGTTTGTAGGTTCTGCTGCGCATTATCCGCTTCGGCTTTGGCCAGATTATTGAAGCGAAGAATCTCGCCGATAAAGCGATAGAAGCTCGGTTTCAGCAGGTTGCGTTTCTGCGCAAACAGCGTTGCGAGTGTATGGCCGTTGTATTCCAATCCATTCGAATCGTTGCGTACGCTAAAACTCATCTGCGTCGGTAAGCCTTTCACACCGATTTCGTTCATCATGCGGATGAAATTCGGATAGGTTCGATCGTTGTACACAATGAATCCGGTATCAACAGAATAGCGCTGCCCTTTGACATCCACATCGACCGTTGCGGTGTGGCCGCCGATGTAGCCGTTGGCCTCAAACAGAGTAATGTCGTGCTGCTGATGCAGATAGTAGCCGCAAGTCAGCCCTGAAATTCCCGTTCCGATAATCGCAATTTTCATGAGTTATCCTTCTGTGTGCGAAAAAGCCGGCTAACAATTTGGTACTGCCAGGTATAGGGCAACATGCCCAACATACGAACGACCCAGGTAAAACGAGCCGGAAAATAGAGATTCGCCACGCCTTTCTCTAAGCCGTGACGAATCGCGTGAGATGCACGTTCCACCGAGATGATCATCGGCATCTCAAAGGTATTTTTCTGTGTCAGCGGCGTAGCGACAAAACCAGGGAACACGCACGTGACATTAATGCCTTTGCTGGCCCAATCGAGTCGCAGGGTGCGCGCCAAATATGCCACCGCGGCTTTCGAGGCGCCGTAAGCTTCTGCGCGCGGCAATGCCAGTTCACTGGCGATCGACCCGACCAAAGCGACGCGATGGCTTTTAGACAAGTGAGGCTGAATGGCCTCAATGGCGTTGGCCATACCCAGCACATTAATCTGCATCACTCGCGCCATGAGTCTGGCATCCATTTCACCGTCATCGATATATTCGCAATCGCCGGCATTCAAAATCCACAGCGTCGGAATAAAGGGTAATGAGTTGAGTGCGGTGAGCGTTGCATCGAGGTCGGTTAAATCAAATTGCAGTGGTGTAATAGAAGCGTACAACGCGCTCAATTCACTCAATATCTGTTCGTTACGCCCACAGGCAATGACCTGCCAGCCCAGTCGCGCATAGTCTTGTGCCAACTGTCGGCCAATGCCGGACGTTGCTCCGGTGATAAGTACGCCACTCATTGGCCAAGCCTCCGCTTGATTGAACGAATCACGCTGCCAAGGAGCGGCAATTGCTCGTACAACATTTCGCCCAAATCAAAATAGTCACGGTGATAAATCACTTTGCCGTCCTGAAAACGAAGGTGGCTGACGCCCTGCACATTCACCAGTTTCCCGTTGCCGAGCTTTGGATGTTGCAAATGCATAGTCCAGGTCAGGAAGGCGTTGCTTTGGCTTTGATGCTGTTCATGAATAGTGAAGTCGCACCGATCCACGTTTTGATAGAGGTTAGCGAAATAGTCAGACAGGGAGATAAAACCCTCTATTCGATGAGCGGCATCTTCAAACACAATGTCTTGATGGTAAATATCCTGCAGCGTGTGCAGATTATGTTTGTTGAGCTGAGAATAGAACCGCGCAACGGTTTGTACATCCATGAGCTGACCTCGCATTGGTTATACAAAAATTATTTCCGTACAACTTAACTGTAAGATAGTGCAAATTGAAAAGTTGTACAAAATTTTTTTTGTATAACTTTTGTAAAAAAGGTTTACGCATGAAAGTACAAAATGGATCAGAAACGGCAGCAACAAAAAGCGCGCGCTTTGAAAGAGATAGAGAAATCGCAGAGACAAAAAAGCCAGCTCGAAAGCTGGCTTTAATCAAAATCACATTACGAATTACGCAGTGCAGCAATTCGCTTATCGAGCGGTGGGTGGCTCATCAGCAGCTCAGTCATGGTGCGTTTACCATTGATACCGAACGCCATCATCGAACCTTCCAGTTGTGGTTCGTAGCTCATTTTCAAACGTTCCAGCGCCGCAATCATCTTGTGTTTACCGACCAGTTGCGCCGCGCCAGCATCGGCATGAAACTCACGCTTGCGGCTATACCACATGGTGATGAAGCTTGCCAGGAAGCCGAATACCAGTTCCAGCACCATCGACACACCAAAGTACACCATCATGTTGCTGCCTTCGCCGTCTTCAGAATCACGCGAAGCAACCAGATTCGCGATAAAACGCGATAGGAAAATAACGAAGGTGTTCACCACGCCTTGCATCAGCGTCATCGTGACCATATCACCGTTTGCGATGTGGCTGACTTCGTGCGCCAGCACCGCTTCCGCTTCATCACGCGTCATGTTGTGAAGCAGACCCGTCGATACCGCGACCAGAGAATCATCACGCTTCGCACCCGTCGCAAACGCGTTCATATCCGGTGACTCATAAATTGCCACCGTTGGCATGCCAATGCCCGCCTGTTGCGCCTGACGGCTCACGGTTTGCATCAACCAATGTTCCATTTCATTGCGCGGGTTTTCAATCACAACGCCGCCCACTGAACGCAGCGCCATTCCTTTCGACATCAGAAGCGAAATGAATGCACCGCCGAAACCAAACACCGCAGCCATCACCAGCAAACCAGACAAACTGCCTGGCTGCATACCTGTGACGGCATACACAATATTCAAAACAACGCTCAACACCAGCACAACGGCCAGGTTGGTTGCTAGGAATAACAATACTCGCTTCATTACCTTTCTCCGAACGGAATCTTTTTTGTTATCTCAAAACCTTTAAGCACAGTAGCTGAGAGGCTTCGAGGGTTTTCTAATACATAGTGTCTAAGATTTAATATTCAAGGTTAAGCGGTAAATTGAAACATTTAATGTCTGGAAAAATGGAGAATAGGACAAGAGATCCGATGAGTCGCGTTTTAGACTTTGGTCTTATTGAGGCTAATACTTAAAGCATCTACATTCCATGGGTCGAAGGATTTCAACTTGAAAACAAAGGAAACCATCATGGCTGAAGCGCATAGCTACCAAATGGCGATTGATTTACTTTGCTGTCACTTAGGCTTAACTGAAGAAGAAGCTAAGAAGCAACTGGGTATCAGTTCAGAGCAAATGATTCAAAAACAGATCGCGGACACTCAGCAATCTCTGATGGGTATTGGCCAAGAGAAATAATCGCGAGAATGAAAAAAGGGCTGCACACGTGCAGCCCTTTTGCTTTTTAACTTCTGTTAAGCCGTAACGACTTCACCAACGAGTGGTGTCACATCAATATACTTACCGAGTTCGCGGCGCTTAGCGCTCGGAACGTATGGTATTTCACCCAGCTTCGGCGCACCGATGCGAGCTTCCAGAATCTCAATGATGTCCGCGTAATGCTCGGTCCCCGGATTTACGCGGTTTGCGACCCACCCCACCACATTCAAGCCATCGGCGCGAATGCTTTCGACGGTCAACTGTGCGTGGCTCAAGCATCCCAGTTTAATGCCGACTACCAGAATAACAGGCAACTTTTCTTGTTTAACCCAAGTCGACAGGCAATCCGTGTCGGAAACTGGCACACGCCAGCCACCAGCACCTTCAACCAGAACGATGTCGGCATTGGCTTTCAGCTTAGCGAGTTTTTCACTCAGCACGCTGTATTCAATGGTGACATTTTCATGCTTGGCTGCAATGTGCGGTGACGCTGGCAGTTCCAATGCATATGGATTGATGTCGTCATAATCCATTTTCTTCGATGCCGCTTGCAACAAGTGCAGTGCATCCGAGTTACGAAAACCGTGCTCGGTTTTGTCACATCCCGCGGCAACTGGTTTGTAACCAATTGTCGACAAATCCTTGGCAGCTAATGCTTGTAGGATCGCTTTAGAAGCGACCGTTTTGCCCACATCGGTGTCCGTACCCGCAATAAAAAAAGCATCTATCATCGATGTATAACCCCTAAACAAACCTGATACGTTGCAGGTAGAAGACCTTGATGGTTGCGATATAGCTGATATTCCTGCTCAACCTGTGCGAGCATTCGGCGGCTGGTAAGCCCTTGCGAGCGACCATTCACATGATTCGCGCCAATCCCTTTGAGATCGCGCATTAAAGCGAACGCCGTGTCATACCAGACCGTTATCGTGGGTAAGTCTATGTGATGTTTCTCGCACTGAGCTTGCGCTAACGCAATTTTTACCTGATTGAGCGTGATGAAATGATTGACGTGTTGATGTGCATCAATTTTCATCCATGAACGCTGCAATTCAAGCAAAGAACCATCAAGAAGTGTTGAAAAATAAGCGCTTGCGCCGACTTTTAAAACGCGACGAATCTCTTTAAGTGGTCGTGATAAGTCATCACACCACTGCAGTGCCAAGCTGGAAAATACGCAGTCAAATGTTGCATCAGAAAACGGCAGTGCTTCGGCATCCGCTTCGACATAGCGCATGTTGTCGATTCCGCAGCGCTGTTTAGCCTGCGCTAACATCGCCGGAGACAAGTCAGCGCACGTCACCCGCGCGCCTCGCTGCTGCAATGCTTGCGAGCAATATCCAGTGCCGCAACCCAAATCGAGAATGTGCCAGCCGCTTAAATTGTCCGGCAATTTCGCCAGCAGACGCTGGGCAACATCGCGTTGAAATGCCGCGTGACGATCATAACTCTGCGCCGCTTTGCCAAAGGCTTGGGCGATCGCGGCTTTGTCACTGACGACTGCGCCCAACGCTTGCGCCATTTCACTCATGAGACGCCTCCACACATTGCTTTAAGGTGTCGGCCATCTGCTGAACTTGTTGCGGTGTGTGATGAGCCGTGAGCGTAATTCGCAGCCGCGCGCTGCCACTTGGCACCGTGGGCGGGCGAATCGCCGTCATCCATAACCCCGTTTCACGCATCGCGCTGGCGACATGCAATGCACGCTGCGCAGAACCGAGCACGAACGGTTTGATTGGCGTTTGCGTCGCGACAAATCCCGGCACATCGCGCAGCAATTCGTGATAAAGCGCAGACAGTTCGGTCAGTTTGTCCCGCCGCCATGCCTCGCCTTGAATCATGCCGGCAGCGTGCGTTAACGCATGCGCCTGCGCCGGTGGCATCGCCGTGGAATAGACATGATGACGAGCAAACTGAGTGAGGTAATCCCCCAGCGCGGCGTCGCACAAAATCGCTGCGCCTGACAAACCAAACGCTTTGCCAAACGTCACCACTAGCACTTGCGGCTTGATTCCGGCTGCCTGACAACTGCCCGCGCCGCGCTCACCTAACACGCCCACGCCGTGCGCATCATCCACCGCGAGCCAGGCATTGCTACCCAATGCGGCTTGAATCTCGGCCAGCGGTGCTTGGTCGCCATCCATGCTGAACACGCCTTCGGTGACCACCAGCGTGGCAACCTGCTCATCCAGCAAACGGGTTAAATGAGCGACATCGTTGTGCTGAAAACGCTTCATCTGCGCCGAAGACAACAGGCCCGCTTCCATCAGCGACGCGTGATTGAGCTTATCTTGCAGCAGCAAATCGCCTTTTCGCAGCAGGGTAAACAGCAGCGCTTGATTGGCACTGAATCCAGAGCCAAACAGCACCGCGCGTTCAAACCCGAGCCACTCACACAAGGTGCGCTCTAAGGTTTGGTGCGCCTCGCTAAAGCCGGTCACCAAAGGTGACGCGCCACTGCCGCAACCATACAGGCTGAGCCCCTGCTGCCAGGCATGAACCAAGGCCGCATCGCTCGCCAGCCCCAGATAGTCGTTGCTGGAAAAATTGACATAACGCTGCCCTCGTTGCGCCAGCAGCGTTTGATTGCTGCGATCCAGCACTTGTAGCGAGCGACGCAGCCCCTGCTGCTCGCGGTCAGCAAGGGCTTGATGAATGCGCGAATTAAAGGCTGGCATCGTAGAACATGTCATCCGCTGTTGGACGCGCGGCCACTCGTTCTACCACGCGATCCAGCAGTTCGTTTTCAGTAATCTCATCGGGCTTTTGCGCCACTTGTTGGCTGTTGATGCCCAGCTTTTTGAACAGCAGCATGTCGCTGTCTTCCGCCGGGTTGGGAGTCGTCAGCAGTTTGCAGCCATAGAAAATTGAGTTTGCACCCGCCATAAAGCACAGCGCTTGCATCTGTTCATTCATCTTTTCACGGCCCGCAGACAGGCGCACCGCCGACTGCGGCATCATGATGCGCGCAACGGCAATCAGGCGCACAAAATCAAACGGTTCGACATCGTCCACTTGTTCCAGCGGCGTGCCTTTGACTTTCACCAGCATGTTGATCGGCACGCTTTCCGGATGCACAGACAGGTTCGCCAGTTCCACCAATAAGCCAGCGCGGTCATTGGTGCTCTCGCCCATGCCGATGATACCGCCCGAACAGATCTTCATGCCCGCATCACGCACATGGGACAGCGTATCGAGACGATCCTGGTAAGTACGCGTGGTGATGATGTTGCCGTAGAACTCCGGCGAGGTATCCAGGTTATGGTTGTAGTAATCGAGGCCCGCATCCGCCAGCTCTTGAGCCTGATCAGAGGTCAACATGCCCAGCGTCATACAGGTTTCCAGTCCCATGTCTTTCACGCCGGAAATCATCTCTTTGAGCAGCGGCATGTCGCGCGCTTTCGGGTTTTTCCACGCCGCGCCCATACAGAAACGGGTTGAGCCTGAGCTTTTGGCTTTTTGCGCAGCATCCAGCACGCGTTCTACTTCCATCAGACGCTCTTTATCGACATCGGTGCGGTAGTGCGCGCTCTGCGGGCAGTATTTGCAATCTTCCGGACACGCGCCGGTTTTGATGGAGAGTAATGTGCTCACCTGAACATGGTTGTGCAGATGATGCTGGCGGTGGACGAGTTGAGCGTCGAACAGCAGATCCATAAACGGTTTTTCAAGCAGTGCTTTGACTTCAGCCACTGTCCAGTTATGACGAATTTCCACGTGTAATCCTTGTTGGTGTTATTAGTTTTATGCCCAAGTGACCGGGTGTTTCAGGCTGGCGAACCAAAGTCGTCAATGCTCCGCAACGCCCTGTGGCATGGGGATTATGCTTGGCTAGTCTACTGACACACGTTAGACTGTCAACAACAAGAAAGATCAACAGTTTACATTTGATTATTTTTTAATCTTATTTTTATTGCGGAATTGTCATGGATTTAGCCTTCGATCGCCAGCACATCTGGCATCCCTACACCTCAACCCTAACACCTCTGACCTGCTATCCGGTCACGCATGCTGACGGTGTTTTCATCTATCTCGAAGATGGAAAAGCGCTGGTCGACGGCATGTCCTCCTGGTGGTCAGCCATTCACGGATACAATCATCCCCGTCTGAATGCCGCGGCTCATCAGCAGATCGATAAGATGTCTCACGTCATGTTTGGCGGCATCACCCACCAGCCGGCCATTGAGGTATGCCAGCGCTTGCTCTCTCTGGTGCCGAATAATCTTAAACATGTATTTCTCGCCGATTCCGGTTCCGTGGCAGTGGAAGTGAGTTTGAAAATGGCGCTGCAATACTGGCACGCCAAAGGAGAACAGCGCCCAAAATTCCTCACCCTGCGTCACGGCTATCATGGGGATACCTTTGCTGCGATGTCGGTCACTGATCCGGATAACTCAATGCACACGCTGTACAAAGGATTTCTCCCTGAGCATCTGTTTGCCGAATCACCCAACACCGGCTTTTGGGAAGAGTGGAATGAACGCGATATCGAAGATTTTCGCCATCAACTAACCGAGAATCATCGCCAGATCGCAGCCGTCATTCTAGAGCCGATTGTGCAGGGTGCGGGTGGCATGCGCATTTATCACCCAGAGTTTTTGCGTCAGGTACGCGCGCTGTGTGATGAGTTTGGCGTGCTGCTGATCCTCGATGAGATCGCCACGGGCTTTGGTCGCACCGGCAAATTGTTTGCGTGTGAACATGCGAACATTCAGCCGGACATTTTATGTGTCGGGAAAGCGCTCACCAGCGGCTACATGACCTTATCGGCCGCACTGACCACCAAGGAAGTCGCTGATACGGTCTGCGGCGGCGAAGCGGGCTGCTTTATGCATGGTCCAACCTTTATGGGCAACCCGCTAGCGTGTGCGGTCGCCTCGGCCAGTCTGAGCCTGATTGAAGAAGGACATTGGCAGCAACAGGTGAAGCAGATTGAGTTGGGCTTTGCCGAGCGCTTGCCGCTGCTCAATCGCTACCCGCAAGTCAAAGCCACGCGCTGGCTCGGGGCGATTGGTGTGGTTGAGACGCATCAACCGGTCAACATGGAAGCGATTCAGGCGCTGTTTGTGCAGCATGGCGTGTGGATTCGTCCATTTGGTCGCTTGATTTACATGATGCCGCCATTTATCAGTGAGCCACAGCATCTGGATCAACTGATTCAAGCGGTGGAAGCGGCGCTCCAATCCCCAGAATGTTTTTTGAGTGATACCGACTGATTGAGTCAGATTCAATGGCGCGTTTGAGCGGTGTTTTTTGAGAAAAGATCCCGTCATTCGTAGAAACAACAAAAACCTGGCGACTGAGGCCAGGTTTTTGAGTTAACTGTTTGATTTGTCAAGCGAGCGCCGTTTCACTCAGCAGCACGTACACCTGCCCCTCTTCCACCAACACACGCCAGGTCTTCAGCGCCACATCCGGTTTTTCCACACACTGCCCTGTCAGTAAGCTGAAATGTTGTTTGTAGAGCGGCGAGGCAACGCACGGCTCTCCTTTCACATCACCGACAATGCCGCGAGCCATCACATAAGCCTTGCCAATGGGGTCCCAGTTTTGCAGCGCATACACGTGCGGCTCATCACCGGGCAGATAAAATAGCGCTGCTTGTTGATCGCCAATCCACGCGCCACATCCTTGAAATGGCGTCAGCTCGCTCAAATGACACACTTGTTGTTTCATGATGATATCTCCTCGCTAACCGGAATACGCTGCCCACGCAGGCGCTGATATGGCAGGCTCACGCTGCCCTGTTCGTGATTAATGAACGGACGGAACTTACGCAGTTTGTCCTCATTTTCAAGCGTACTTTTCCACTCGCATTGATAGGTATCGACCACACGCTGCATCTGGTTTTCCAGTTGTTCACCCAGTCCGAGCGAATCCTCCAGCACCACCTGTTTGAGATAATCCAGACCGCCCTCCAGATTGTCGAGCCACACCGATGTGCGTTGTAGCTTGTCAGCAGTGCGGACATAGAACATCAACACCCGATCAATCAAGGTCACAAGCTGCGATTTGGTTAAGTCAGAAGCCAGCAGGTCGGCATGACGGGGGCGCATACCGCCATTACCGCACACATACAGGTTCCAACCCTTTTCGGTCGCAATGACACCGATATCTTTGCTCTGCGCTTCAGCACATTCGCGTGTACAACCCGAGACGGCAAACTTGAGTTTGTGCGGTGCGCGCAAGCCTTTGTAGCGATTCTCCAGCTCAATCGCCAGCCCAACCGAGTCATCCACGCCATAGCGGCACCAGGTTGAACCGACACACGATTTCACCGTTCGCACCGACTTACCGTACGCATGGCCGGTCTCAAAGCCGGCGTTAATCAAGGTGCGCCAGATCTCAGGAAGTTGCTCCATTTGCGCGCCGAACAAGTCAACCCGCTGACCACCGGTGATCTTGGTGTACAGATCGTACTGCTTCGCCACTTCCCCCAGCACGATCAGTTTTTCCGGCGTTATTTCGCCGCCCGGCACGCGTGGCACCACAGAATAAGAGCCGTCTTTTTGCAGATTCGCCATAAAGGCATCGTTGGAGTCCTGCAGCGCACTCAGCTTCGGCTCCATAATGTGCTCGTTCCACAAAGAGGCAAATACCGAAGCCGCGGTCGGTTTACACAAATCACAACCCAAGCCGTGGCCGTGTTTCTCCAGCAAGGTGTCGAAATCTTTGATTTCTTCAACCTGGCAAATGTGGAACAGCTCCTGACGGGAGTATTCAAAGTGTTCACAAATATGATTGTTCACTTCCACGCCCATGGCCACCAGTTCAGCGTCCAGCACCGATTTCACCATGCTGGAACAGCCGCCACAGCCCGTGCCCGCTTTGGTGACGGATTTGAGTTCATTGAGCTCGGTCGCGCCAGCATGAATCGCAGCCACCAGCGCGCCTTTGGTGACGTTGTGGCACGAACAGATCATGGTGTCGTCCGATACTTCGCCGCTCAGCATCGACGTATCAAACAACAGGTGCGCCGGATGATCAGGCAGCACGGTTTGGTTGAGATACGCCTGCAGTAACGCATCGTAGTCGCTGTTGTCACCCACCAGAATCGCGCCGAGTAATTGGGTACCACTCGCATCGACTATCAGTTTTTTGTAGGTTCCCTGTACCGTGTCCTGCAACACCAGTTCCTGCGCGCCCGCGGTTTGCATCTGCGCGTCACCAATTGAGGCCACATCCACCCCCAACAGTTTGAGTTTGGTACTCATGTCCGCCCCCGTGAAACTGCCGCTATGTCCCATCAACTGGTCAGCCACGGCGCGCGCCATGGCGTACCCCGGTGCCACCAGGCCAAAAATCCGTTGTTGCCACAGCGCACATTCGCCAATGGCGTAGATGTTCTCGTCGCTGGTTTGGCAACTGTCGGAAATGACAATGCCGCCACGTTCGCCCACCGCTAAACCGGACTGACGCGCCAACGCATCCTGCGGGCGAATGCCGGCAGAAAACACAATCACGTCCACTTCCAGCGGCTCTGCATCTTTGAATACCATGCGATGCTTGGCGCTTTCGCCGTCAATGATGCGCTCAGTACCCGTTGAGGTATGCACCGTCAGACCAAGCTGCTCAATTTTCTGTTTCAGCACACCACCCGCACCATCATCGAGCTGAACCGGCATGAGTCGCGGCGCGAATTCGATTACGTGCGTTTCTAATCCCAGCAGACGCAGCGCGTTGGCCGCTTCTAATCCCAGCAGACCACCACCGATCACCGCCCCCGTGCGAGCATGTTCACACGCATTGCGAATCGCAGACAGGTCGTCCAAAGTCCGGTAGACAAAGACGTTGTCACGCTCTGAACCCGGTACGGGGGGCACAAACGGATAAGAACCGGTTGCCAGCACGAGGGAGTCGTAACCCAGCACATCTTCGTCATCCAGAATAATGCTTTTCTGCACTCGGTTAATGGCCGTGACCTGGCTACCCAGAATCAGATTGATCCCGTGTTTTTGATACCACTCTTCGCTGCTCAGCATCAGATCATCATGCGATTTACCGGAGAACAGCGACGAGAGTTGTACGCGGTCGTAAGCGATAAAACGCTCCTCGCCAATCACGGTAATCCGTTTTTCAAGGTGGGCTTGTTTTTCCACCAGCTTAGCAACCAGATGGTGACCGACCATTCCGTTGCCGATAATGACAATATGTTCCATCATTTTGCGTTTCCTTATGCAGTTTTGGCGACCGTTGCAGTAGCAGGTTGACGACCTTCAGATTTCGATTGTTTCTCATACAAAAAGCGCAGTACCGACTGACGATATTTCTGATACGTCGGGTCATCCGCCAATTGAACGCGATTGCGTGGGCGCGGCAGTTCAATGTTGAGCACTTCGCCGACCGTCGCAGCCGGGCCGTTGGTCATCATGACGATTTTGTCCGACAGCAGCACCGCTTCGTCCACGTCATGGGTGATCATGATGACGGTGTTATTCAGATCGGCTTGAATCTCCATCAGCGCATCCTGCAAACGAGCACGGGTTAAGGCGTCGAGTGCGCCGAACGGTTCATCCATCAACAACACTTTCGGTTGCAGTGCCAGCGCGCGGGCAATACCGACGCGCTGCTTCATCCCACCCGAGATCTCATCCGGCTTCTTATCCGAGGCGTGCGCCATTTGGATCAGGTCGAGATAATGTTCAACCTGCTGTTTAATTTGGGCTTTACTTTGTCCTTTGGCGACCTGTTTCACCGCCAGCTCAACGTTTTGGTACACCGTCAGCCACGGCAGCAGCGAATGGTTCTGAAATACCACCGCGCGCTCTGGCCCAGGGCCATCGACTTCGCGTCCATCCACAATCACTCCGCCGTCGGTGGGCATGTGAAGGCCCGCGACCAGGTTAAGCACGGTTGACTTGCCGCAACCTGAGTGGCCAATCAGTGAAATGAACTCGCCTTTTTGGATCTGCAGGTCGACGTTTTTCAGCGCGACAAACTCACCTTGTGGCGTGGGAAAGCGCATGCCGAGTTGGGTTAAATCTAAAAATGCTTTGGACATATGCCGTTCTCCTTAACGCAGCGCTTGCTGTTTGTTCCAAGACAGATGTTTTTGCAGTTGCAGCATGCCGCGATCCAACAGCAGCCCGATAAAGCCAATCGCAATCACCGCCACCATAATTCGCCCCAGCGACGCAGAGCTGCCATTTTGAAATTCATCCCACACGAACTTGCCGAGGCCCGGGTTCTGCGCCAGCATCTCTGCGGCAATCAGCACCATCCAGGCAATCCCGAGCGACAACCGCAGCCCGGTGAAGATCATCGGAATCGCTGAGGGCAACACGATGGTGCGAATATGTTGCCACCACGACAGGCGCAGCACCTTGCTCACGTTAATCAGGTCTTTATCCACACTGGTGACGCCAACCGCGGTATTGATCAGCGTGGGCCACAAGCTGCACAGCGCCACGGTAAACAGCGAGTTGACGAACGATTTGGCAAACATCGGGTCATCGCTGACGTAAGTCGCACTCACCACCATGGTGACAATCGGTAGCCAAGCCAGTGGCGATACCGGTTTCAGCAGTTGAATGATGGGGTTGAATGCCTGATACAGTCCGTGGTTGAGCCCCAGTACAATACCAAGCGGTATCGCAATCAAAGACGCCAGCGCAAACCCCGCCGCCACCGTGACCAGGCTGGTCCCGATCTGATCAAAGAATGTCGGTTTACCGGTGTACGGACGAATGCGGACATCCGCATTGGGGTCTTTGGCCAATTTGGCAGCGTTACGCTTCTCCTGGCGTTCAATAAAAGCGTGCTCTTTTTCTCGCTCTTTGAAGTGTTCATTAACCAAGTTGCTGAACTGGGCGAACGTCTGCACCGGTCCTGGCAGCGTACCGAGTGACGTTTCGACTTGTCTGGCGGCGAGGTGCCAGAACATCAGAAAGATAAGGATTCCAATCAGTGGCATCAGCATCACTTTACTGCGGCTGACCACTTTTTCGCGACTGGGGATCAGTGAAATTACATTGCTCGACATAGCAAACTCCTTGCGCTATTGCGTCTCGTCCCTGTGAAGGCTGGTCTGGTGCAGCCGTGTGGCATTGACCCAAAGCACCAGACCCCGTGTTTTATACTTTGTCGTTACCCTTCAGACCGATAGCGAACTTGTTGAGGTAAGCGTTCGGTTGATGGCCGTCGTAGACGATGTCATCGATGAAGTGTTTCTGTGGCGCACGGAAACCGTCTTCATGGTTGAAATCCGGAAAGTCTTTCGCGCTCATCACACCATCTTCAATCAGAGATTCCGCCGCCTGCTGATAGATATCCGGACGGTAGACCTCTTTGGCGATATTCATGTACCAGTCGTCCGATTTGGCATCCGCAATCTGGCCCCAGCGGCGCATCTGAGTCAGATACCAAATCGCATCGCTGTAGTACGGATAGGTTGCGTTATGACGGAAGAACACGTTGAAATCCGGCACCTCACGTTTGTCACCTTTTTCGTACTCAAAGGTGCCTGTCATGGAGTTGGCAATCACTTCTTTATCGGCACCGACATACTGACTTTTCGACAGCATCGCCACGGCTTCGCTGCGGTTGGCGTTGTTGTTTTCATCCAGCCAGTGCGCAGCACGAATCAAGGCTTTCACCACGCGAATGTGCGTATTCGGATATTTCTCCGCCCACGCTTTTGATACGCCAAACACTTTTTCCGGGTTGTTTTTCCAGATCTCGTAATCCGTGACCACCGGAACGCCGATGCCTTTGAACACCGCCTGCTGGTTCCACGGTTCACCCACGCAGTAGCCTTTGATGGTGCCCGCTTCCATGGTCGCTGGCATTTGTGGTGGTGGGGTGACGCTGAGCAGGACGTCGGCTTTCAACTGACCGCTGTTGTCCCCCGATTGCGGTGCGTAGTAGCCCGGATTGATACCGCCTGCCGCCAGCCAGTAACGCAGCTCGTAGTTGTGCGTCGAGACCGGAAACACCATACCCATGTTGAAAGGTTTGCCTTGGTCGCGATATTGCTGCACCACAGGTTTCAGAGCATCCGCTTTAATGGGGTGAACGATTTTGCCGTCGCTCTCTTTGCTCAAAAACGGCTTCATCTGCTCCCAGGTATCATTGGAAACGGTGATGGCGTTGCCGTTAAGATCCATACTGAACGCCGTGATGACTTCTGCTTTGGTGCCGATACCAATCGTCGCACCCAGCGGCTGGCCCGCCAGCATATGCGCGCCATCCAGTTCGCCGTCAATCACGCGATCAAGCAGCACTTTCCAGTTCGCCTGTGCTTCGAGCGTGACGTACAGTCCTTCGTCTTCAAAAAAGCCTTTTTCATAAGCGACGGCAAGTGGTGCCATATCCGTCAGTTTGATAAAGCCGAACTTCAAATCTTCCAACTCTGGCTCACCCACCTGAGCATAGGCTCCGGCGCTCAGCAGTGAAGCGCTCAACAGTAAGCTGCGCATCCATGGTGTTTTCGATTGCATCGCAATACTCCCTTTCCTTGATTACAAATCCTGTCTGATTCCAAAACTTGCTTGATTCAAAAAGCCACAAAAAAGGCGCTACTGCTTCTCAGAGCAGTAGCGCCTTTGCTATTTCCGTCATCACCGCCGTTGATGATGTGGGTCAGCAGCCTTGCGGCTTATTCCAAATTGTCGGATGTACTTCATTTCCGTTACTGAAGATGACAATCCAAGTTACATGCCAGTTTTTATAGTTATTATTTATCAATAGGTTAAGTTGAACTTCTGAGATATTTACTGTTTTCGTGCTTTGTTTATGTGCAAAGTGCACCAGTGATAAGAATTCCGCCTAACCCCAAAGTATTATCAAACACCCAGACCTTCCATAGTGTGAATCACGTTCTTCGCCACCTGCGCCAGTGACAGGCTCGATTGCATCGCGCTACTGCGCAGTGCGCGATACGCTTTATCTTCATCCAAACCATGCAGACGCATCAGTATCCCTTTGGCCTTTTCGACCCATTTACGCTCTTCCAGTTTTTGCGTCAACGACTCGATTTCCTGCGCCATCGCCATACTGGTCTCACGCACCTGCTTGGCATAATCAATCCAGGGCTTGAGCTCAAACGCCGAGTCAAAAGGCAACAAAACGAAATCGTGATGTTGCGGTAAGCGATTGATATCGTTCACCTGAAGCTGTTTAAGAATCACCAGAAGCGGCACCTTGCGCTGGGAACAAAACTCAACAATGAGCCGCAGCTCTGCACTCGGTTGACGCCACGACACCACCACGGTGGGTGAAGATTCTTTGTCGATCATGCGCTCCAACTGAGCCAGTTGGCAGAGCAGGATCTGGTCGTAGTGCAACGCAAGTTTGGCACTGATCCCGGCCTGATCGCTGACGCTGTCACAGCACACCACAATGGATTGAGAAGAGTGAGAAAGAGACATAGCCATTCCTTGTTGTGTTCAAACTCTATGGAATGAAACTGCAAGGAGTGCGCCATGTTGAAGGCGCGAAATTTAGCTCAATAAAAACAATAAGATAAAGTTAATATCTGACAATTTATAACTCTTTAGGGCTAGATTGGTCGGTGCACCCAAAAGTGCTCACGACCTTCCCGGCGCCCTCTTGTTACAGAGAAGCGCTCAGGAACGGTGACACATGTTGACTTCACGATGTGATAGTTTAATGACTTAGTCGCTTTGTTGCGTCAATCCGCCATTTGATGTGGCAGAGGAGAAAAACGCAGGGGTGAATCAGTGCGTATCGACATAGGTTTGCCAATAGCGAAAGGCCGTCGCCATCGCGGTATCGCGGTCGAGCGTTTTCGCAAACAGCACAGCGGTCATGGTCGCAACGACACTGTTCGCCATCTGGACCCACTCTTCTTGCGGTGTACCCAGTGGGCAAGTGTTAGGCAGCGCGATGTCTGAGACAAACTGCTCAGGCCAATAGTAAGAGTGCACGCCATCGGTCTGGCTGAGCCACACCGTCTGGCTCACCTTCGGATTGTACTCCGACTCACCGGACTGGCCTTTAAATGAGACAACCGCATGGGCAGTTTTGCCAATCACGTGCTCAACTTCTGCGTGCAGTTGTTGAAAACCCGGATGGAAACTGCCTCGCAGACCAATTTCACCGCCGCCAGGATTCAGCGCCCGCACTACCGTGTTGATCGGCGTGCGCAGGCCGTAGCGGTTTTTCCAGCCAATCATCACCTCGGCTTGCGGCGCAAAATGACGCAGCGGCAGATACGCAATGTTGCCTTGTTGCAGCAGCGCTTTGGCCTGCTCTGCATCCTTGGCAAGCGGAACCTCACACGCGGCCAAATAAGCTTCTGCATGCTCACGTGACGCCGGTTTGTCGTTGTAGCCGTGCATCAGTACTTTGTGTCCGTTGTCAGCCATGATTTTGGCGGCCAGCAGATGCCAGGGTTTACCCGCCGCGGCACGTTTTCCGGCGTAACACGGCCAGTCAATCTCCGCGCCAATACTCGGCACTCGGGACTGAAACGCTTTCACAAATCCGGCGATCTCAGCATTGGTTTCGTTTTGCACTCGGATCAGCATCAGCAGCATCGCCATCTGATCATCGCCCACGTCTCCGTTCAGGTAGTCATCCATCACCTGAAATGCCTGCTCAAAACTGAGCGGTTTGCGGCCGCGTTCACCGCGGCCGACAGTACGAATACAGTCCAGAATTGTGCTCATTGAGTCCTCTTAATAAGCCGGGGCGCGTGCAGGTTGCGAATGTGACTGGGTCACCGCGTGCGCCGTTTGCATCAGTTGCTCCCGAAGTTTTACCACGTCTCCCATAATGATCAATGCCGGACTGAGACCTTTGAGTGCATTTGCTGTTTGTGTGAGCTGATTGAGCTCAAAGGTCACGACCGTTTGCTGCTCAGAACAGCCTTGGCCGACCACAGCAACCGGCGTTGAACCACTGAGACCCGCGGACATTAAACCCTGTTCAATCGCGTCTGCTTTTTCCAGCCCCATGTAGAACACCAGCGTCTGACCGCTGCTCACCAAACCCGCCCAGGCAGGCAATGCACCCGTGACGACTTGGCCGGTGATTAACGTCACGCTGCGCGAGACCTCTCGATGTGTCAGCGGAATCAACGCGCTTGACGCACAACCGATAGCGGCTGTAATGCCCGGTACCACTTGATAAGCAATGTTATGTTTGACCAGCGCCAGCGCCTCTTCACCACCGCGGCCAAAGATGAACGGATCGCCGCCTTTCAGCCGCACTACCTGTTTACCTTGCTGAGCGAAATCGACCAGCAGCGCGCTGATGGCTTCCTGTTTCATACTCGGCTGTCCGCAACGTTTACCCACATACACCATCTGCGTATCGGGATTGGCGAGTTCGAGAATATCGCGGCCGACTAAGCGGTCATAGACCACCACATCAGCGTGTTGCAGGACTTTCACGGCTTTGACGGTGAGTAAGTCCGGATCGCTCGGCCCCGCGCCGACCAGAAACACAAAGCCTTTTTGACCAGCAGGTTGGCTTGTCTTCGGCGCGCTTGGGCTGTTCTGATAGAAGCGATCATGCACCGTAAAGGAGGTCGCGTCAGAGCGGGGACTGCGCGCAAATCGTGGGGTTGAATCGGTTTTCATGGCTCGACTCCTGAGATTAAGGTTTCGCCATCACCAGCACAGAACGGCTGGCCAGCAATTTGTTGACTTCCGGCAGGCAGGAACCGCAGTTCGTGCCGCACTTCAATTTGCTCTGTAACTGGTTGAGCGTCACGCAGCCATCCTGCGCCATCGCGTGTTGAATCTGTTTGTCCGTGACGCGAAAGCAGCTGCACACCAACTGGCTGGTTACGGTTTCCCCGGCAAGTGCGAGCACAGAACCCAGCTGCAATGGCTTGCCAATCAGCGCCACCATCGCGGTGTACTCCTGCTCGACGGGTTGGGTGGAGACCATCAGGATGCCAGTCACTTCCATCGCAGGTGTATCAGCTTTTGCGCGCCCGATGACCATCATCCAGCCTTGCGGCAGATCCCAACGCAGCACCTGCTCGCCGCTGAGCAATTCAAACTGACCTTTGCCCAGCTCCGTTAGTGAGGCGAAACGCGTCACACCAAGGCGTTCTTCCTGCTGATAGCTGACATAATCACATTCTGGTAGCGTGCGGGACGCGCCGACATACAGGCCGTAACTTTGCATGGTGACGGGCGCAAGATGCACGTGAGCCGACTTAAACGCAGGCTGACCGGAGATGGGGTCGGCCGCGCGCAGCACGGCACGATTGACCTGAGAGTGCGCGCTGTAACGCCCGGCCCAGTGCATGGACATAAATAGCTGCTTTCCTTTCAGCCCCTCATCAAACGCCACGCGCGCGAACACGCACTGAGTTTGGCTGTCACTGCGCAGCGCGGCGATTTCCCCTTCCTTGAGGCCAATCGACTGGCCCGCAAGTTTGTTGACGTAGAGCGTCGGTTCGACTTCTGCCGCTGCCAGTTTGGCAATGTGTCCGGTGCGGGTCATGGTGTGCCATTGATCGCGCTGACGCCCGGTATTGAGCCACCACTCACCGCTTGGCACCTCATGAGGCTCAACGGCGATAAAATTGGCACGTCCGGATGGCGTTGAAAACTGGCCGTCGCGATATGGCGCACTGCGTGTCAGCGGCCATTGCACCGGCGTCCAGCGCTCATACTCATCGTCACTCATCGTTGCAAACATCGACAGATCGAGCAGATAGGGCGTACCCCGGTTGATGCCCGTCAGCCCCGCGTATTCGCGAAACACATCCGCTACGCTTTGAAACGCAAACCCGTCAGCGATGTTCAGGCGTGAACATAACGCACTCCCGACTTGGCTCACCGCCCACCAATCCGGTTTGGCTTCTCCGGGCGCGGCAAGAAAGGCGCGCTGACGCGACAAACGGCGCTCGGAGTTGGTGACCATGCCCTGTTTTTCACCCCAACCTGCGGCAGGCAGCAACAGATCCGCATACTCGGCAACATCGCTGCTGGCGGTAATATCCGACACAATCACAAAGTCGCAGTGTTTCAAAGCTCTACGGATACGATCGCTGTCTGGCAACGAGACAACCGGGTTGGTGGCCATGATCCACAGCACCTTAATGTGCCCAGCTTCGACGGCATCAAACAGATCCAGCGCTTTCAAGCCCGGTTTATCCGCGATGGTTGGCGATTGCCAGAACGTCTGTACTTGCTGGCAGGCGATGTCATCAAAACCGCGGTGCACAGCGAGTTGATTCGCCAGCCCGCCGACTTCGCGTCCGCCCATCGCATTGGGCTGACCAGTGAGCGAGAATGGCCCGCAGCCTTCGCGACCGATTTTACCGCTCGCCAGATGTGCATTGATGATAGCGTTGCCTTTATCCACCCCCGATACGGACTGGTTCACACCCTGGCAAAACAGCGTCAACGCCGTCGGGCTGGAAGCAAACCAGCGGTAAAAAGTGCGCAGCGCCTCATCGTCAACATCCAGCGCTCGGCTGACGTGACTGAGCTGGTAACGCTCATCGGAAATTTCCGTTAATAAGGCCTCAAAACCCTGCGTGTGCTCGTCGATATACGTCTGATGGAGCGTGCCACTGTCTTTCATAAAGCGCAGCAGGCCGTTATACAGCAAGACATCACCATCATTTGCGATCGCCAGATGCAAATCGGCCTGCTCAGCGGTGACGGTGCGCCGCGGGTCAATCACCACCAGCTTGAGTCTGGGATTTTGTTCGCGCGCCTGCTGAATACGACGAAACAGCACCGGATGCGTCCAGGCACTGTTGGCCCCCACCAGCACCAGTAGGTCCGTTTGATCGATGTCATCGTAATTAACGGGAACCACATCTTCGCCAAAAGCGCGAACATGCGCGGCCACCGCCGACGACATGCACAGACGGGAGTTGGTATCGATGTTGGCGCTGCCCACGTAGCCTTTCATCAGCTTGTTGGCGACGTAGTAATCCTCAGTCAGGATCTGACCTGAGACATACATCGCCACCGAATCCGGTCCGTGCTGCTCAATTGCCTGATGAATACGAGTGGCAATATCGTCAATTGCCGCATCCCACTGGATTTCTTGGCCTCTGAGTTTGGGATACAGCAAACGGCTGGGCATATTGAGGCTTTCAGCTAATGCAGAACCTTTGACGCACAGCGCGCCCTGGTTCGCCGGGTGTGTTTTGTCCCCAACGGTCGTCTCGCGGTTGGCTGACACGCCACACCCGACACCACAGTATGGACACGTTGTGAGAATATTGGCTTGAGTCATCATCACTTCCTTGTGCTCAAGGCAAATAAAAAGCGCCTTACTTCCGAGAAGTAAGGCGCCTTTGCCTAGGTATTAACAAATATCTTTAATCGATATAGACAGAGCAAACCTTATACCAACTTTTGCGCTTTTATCTTTCAATAAGTTAGCAACATACGTCTGTTTTCGTTGCACCAGTGAAGTGCAGACTGCCCTGAAATTCAACACCAATTCGAGCAACCAACTAACTACGGGTTTGACAATAACGGACAACGCTTAACCAGCCATTTAGACGTCTAGACGTTGACATTCATCAGCGAGGCGATTAGTCTTCACGCCTTTCTATATTTAAGTTTGTCGTTTACATGTCCGGTTCCCAGCACACTACGAAAACAGTTGCACCGTCCGCGGTCGCGCTGATCCCACTGATTATCTTTCTTGCACTGTTTATTGGTGTAGGTACTTACTTGTCTTTGCAAGGCGTTGAGTTTGCCTTTTATCAATTACCTGCACCGATTGCGATTCTGCCTGCTATCATCATCGCTTTTCTGTTGAGCAAAGATAAGCTCAGCCGCTCTATTGAGCACTTTATGCATGGCGTCGGCCATCAAGACATCATCGCGATGTGCATGATCTATTTACTGGCGGGTGCCTTTGCCGCCGTTGCTAAGGCTTCTGGAGGTGTGGATGCGACCGTCAACCTCGGTTTGTCAGCCATTCCAACCAACATGATTCTGCCTGGTTTGTTTCTGATCTCCGCCTTCATCGCCACCTCAATGGGTACCTCGATGGGGACCATCGCTGCGGTAGCACCGGTTGCACTTGGCATTGCGCAATCGGCCGGAATGAGCTTACCAATAACTGCCGGCGTCGTCCTGAGCGGCGCGATGTTTGGTGACAACCTGTCGATCATCTCGGACACCACGATTGCGGCAACGCGCTCGCAAGGCTGCGAAATGAAAGACAAGTTCAAAGAGAACGTTCGCATCGCATTACCAGCCGCGCTGATTGCGTTGGTCGTGTTCGCTTACCACAGCACCGCGACACAAGTGCCGCAAGCCGGCCCGATTGAGTGGCTGAAAGTGCTGCCGTACATCACGATTCTGGTGTTGGCTGTCTCTGGGATGAACGTCTTTGTGGTCCTGACTATCGGTATTTTGCTTGCAGGCGGTGTGGGTCTGGCGTCGGTCGATGGCTACGCGCTCACCAATCTGGCTCAGGATATCTACGCCGGATTTGGCAACATGCAGGAGATCTTCCTGCTGTCTATGCTGATTGGTGGATTGAGCGAACTGATGCGTCGTCAAGGCGGACTGGCTTTTCTGACTAATCTGGTCAGCCGTTTGATCAATACCTTTGGCTCACGCCACTCAAAACACGCGAACAGCCGTGCGAGTGAACTGGGTATTGCCGGACTGGTTTCGCTGGTGAACGGCTGCACCGCGAACAACACCGTCGCGATTATTGTCTCAGGCAGCGTGGCTCGTCAGTTAGCTGAGGAGAACGATGTCTCACCCCGCCGCTCAGCAAGTTTGTTGGATATCTTCTCGTGCGTGGTACAAGGCATTCTGCCTTATGGCGCTCAGGTACTGCTGCTTGGCTCTGTGTTTAAGCTGTCACCGCTGGAAATCGTCGCAAACTCCTACTACTGTTTTGCACTGGCGATTGCTGCCATCGTTGCCGTGTTCCTCAAACACCAGCCGCGACAAGCCACAGTGAAAGCAGAGAGCTAACAAGCGCTCTCAGCCCCGCCTGCCCGACCATTGATTGGGCAACGCGGCTGAAAGTAACGTTGCCTTGCTGTGTTCAGCACATAAAAAAACGGAGTGTTTACACACTCCGTTTTTTTGTACCTGTTCACTCAGACTGGCTTAGCCGATGTGAGTCACGCCGCCCATGTACTTTTGCAGTACCGCTGGGATTGCGATGCGACCGTCAGCTTGCTGGTAGTTTTCCAGAATCGCAACCATGGTACGACCAACCGCCAGACCAGAGCCGTTCAGCGTGTGAACCAGTTCAGGTTTTTTCTCGCCTTTACGACGGAAGCGTGCTTGCATGCGACGAGCCTGGAAATCCCACATGTTTGAACAAGAAGAGATTTCACGGTAAGTCTTCTGAGCCGGAACCCAAACTTCCAAGTCGTAAGTCTTGCATGCGCCAAAGCCCATGTCGCCAGTACACAGAACCACTTTGCGGTATGGCAGCTCAAGCAGTTGCAGAACTTTCTCAGCGTGGCCCGTCAGTTCTTCCAGTGCTGCCATTGAGTCTTCAGGCTTAGTGATCTGAACCAGCTCAACTTTGTCAAACTGGTGCATACGAATCAAACCACGCGTGTCACGACCGTATGAACCCGCTTCAGAACGGAAACATGGTGTGTGCGCTGTCATTTTCAGTGGCAAATCCGCTTCTTCAGTGATGGTGTCACGAACCAGGTTCGTTACCGGCACTTCAGCAGTTGGGATCAGAGACAGGCGACGAGGTTCTTCATCGCTGGCTTTTTCTGCCAAAGGTTCAGTATGGAACAGATCTTTACCAAATTTTGGTAGCTGGCCAGTACCAAACAGCGTGTCTGAGTTGACCAGATAAGGCACGTACAGTTCAGTGTAACCGTGTTGCTCTGTGTGCAGATCCAACATGAATTGCGCGATTGCACGGTGCAGACGAGCAAACTGACCTTTCATGATCACAAAACGTGCACCAGTAATTTTGGTTGCGCTCGCAAAGTCCAGACCGTCGCCCATTTCACCCAGGTCAACGTGATCTTTCACATCGAAATCGTACTCTTTGGGTGTACCCCAACGAGACACTTCAACGTTGTCGTTTTCGTCTTTACCGTCTGGCACAGAATCGTCAGGCAGGTTTGGCACGCTTTGAGTGATCGCGTCAAGCTGGCTTTGAATCGCATCCAGTTCCACTTTCTTCGCGTCCAGATCGTCACCCAGAGTACCGATCTGTTTCTTCACTTCTTCCGCGCCTTCTTTGTCGCCTTTCGACATCAGTTGGCCAATTTGCTTGGAGATGGAGTTACGCGTGGATTGTAAATTTTCAACTTCTACTTGAATGGACTTACGTTGTTCTTCAAGTGTACGAATTGTGTCCACGTCGAGTTTAAAACCGCGACGCGCCAGTTTTGCAGCTGTTTCATCCAGCTCAGTACGAAGTAATTTAGAATCCAGCATTGCTAATCCTATGCTTTAAGAGTTGCGAAAAAACGCGTGTGCTTCCTTTTTAATCAAAGCCACGCGTATAGAAATTTAACCCGTCAACGATAACGAAAAGCCGCTAATTTTCATAGCGCTTTTGTGGGCTTTTTGCGTCTAAATCCGCCAGATAATCTAACTTTTCACCAATCTTGGTTTCTAAACCCCGATTCGTCGGCTGATAATAGCGAGTTCCTGTCATTTCAGGAGGGAGATAGCGTTCACCCGCCGCATACGCGCCGGGTTCATCATGGGCATAACGATACTCTGCGCCATAGCCAAGATCTTTCATCAAACTGGTTGGTGCATTACGCAGGTGCACGGGCACTTCATACTCGGGCAAATTCTGTGCATCACTCAGTGCCTGCTTCCAGGCGGTATAGACCGCATTGCTTTTTGGCGCGCAAGCGAGATAGACAATGGCCTGGGCAATCGCGCGATTGCCTTCTGCCGGACCAACCCGAGTGAAACAGTCCCACGCCGACATCGCCACTTGCATGGCGCGCGGGTCGGCATTACCGACATCTTCAGAAGCAATCGCCAGCAGGCGACGTGCGATATAGAGCGGATCGCAGCCCGCTGAGATCATGCGCGCGGCCCAATACAGTGCACCATCCGGATTCGAACCACGAATCGACTTGTGTACCGCTGAGATTAAGTCGTACCAAATGTCGCCTTTGTTATCAAAACGCGCCACTTTTTCGCCCGCGACTTCCGCCAGCAGGCTGAGCGTGATCTGCTTTTCGCCCTGCTCGTTCTCTTCTGCCATGTCATACAGCAGTTCAAGATAGTTGAGCGACATGCGCGCATCACCATTGACCAACTCGGACAGGCGATCCAGAACATTGTCATGAAACTGCGCGGCTTGTTTACCCAAACCCCGCTCGGTGTCTTCAATGGCCTGATCCAACGCCTGACGAATTTCCGTCTGGCTGAGTGACGTCAGTTTGTACACGCGCGCACGGGACAGCAGTGCGTTATTGAGTTCAAAAGAGGGGTTTTCAGTAGTGGCGCCAATGAAAGTCACCGTGCCGTCTTCGATGTGTGGCAGAAAAGCATCCTGCTGCGATTTGTTGAAGCGGTGGACCTCATCGACAAACAGTATGGTGCGCCGGCCTGCAAGCTTGTTTTCACGTGCTTTCTCTATCGCGGCGCGTATCTCTTTCACGCCTGAAGTGACTGCCGAGACACGCTCCACTTCAGCATTGGCGTAGTTCGCGGCAACTTCTGCCAGAGTGGTTTTGCCTGTGCCGGGCGGGCCCCACAGAATCATCGAATGAATGTGGCCAGCTTCCAGCGCCCGGCGCAGCGGTTTACCGGGGCCAAGAACGTGTTGCTGACCAATATATTGTTCAACGGTTTGTGGGCGCATTCGCGCAGCAAGGGGACGAAAATCTTCGTCCCCGGCAAAATCAAAACTGTAGTTGCTCACGGTACTCACTTACCGGGTATGTGTAACCCGATTTAATTACGTTGGTCGTCGACTTCCACACCGTCAGGAACATCGAACTTAAAGCGGCTTGCCTGCGGCTTTTGTTGTTTCACATCATTAAACGTGAACAGACTCTTCTGTCCATCCTGCTCAATAACATTAAAACCTTTTACCACACCTTTGCTGTCGATGGTGATTTGGAACTGACCCTGATTCGAATCGACCGCTGTTGGCGTCAGAGTAAAAACATCGCCTTTCTCTTCAACCTGGTAGGCATCCCAGTCACTGGCGCGATTACGGGTCAGCAGGACAAACGGCGTTTGCTCGGTCGCTTGTTCCTGATTGTAAATGGTCACCTGTTCAATAAAAGGGCTGTAATACCACAGCGATTTACCATCCGACACCAGCAGATTCTCGTCCGGCGCCAGTGTCTCCCAGCGGAACAGACTCGGGCGAGCAATATCGACCAGACCATTGCCTTCCATGACGACGTCACCGTCGGGGCTGACAACCTGCTGCTCAAACTTGGCACTGAAGCCATCGGCCAGCGCCAAACGCTCGCTGAGCGTCTCTTTTGGCGTCGCGAATACGGAAAAACTACAAAAAAACAGTGCGAACCATTTCTTCATTCTGTTACTGCTCCTAGCAATTGGGGATAAGGAAGTTATAGGCTTTTCGCTTCCTTATTGTGTCAATCCTGTGTGGGAAAAGTTCGATTATTTGCCGGAAAAGTTACTGCCCGCAGCACTGTTTGAACTTTTTACCGCTACCGCACGGGCAAATGTCGTTACGGCCAATCTCCTTGAACGGGTTGACGCTTTGCGCTTTGTTACCCAACATCGCTTCGTCTGCCGCCAACGCGACCTCATGCACCATCAAATCGAGCTGTTCGATCATATTAGCCAGCATTGGCAGTGATTCATAACCGGCTTCTCTCATCTGAGCGTGCGTCTGCTCTTCGTCGATCGCCAACATCAGCGTGGTCAGCAGAGCTTGAAGCATACGCATAGAACCATCGGAAAGACTGACCGACTGCCATTGTGATTCGACTTGCGGCCACACACTCATAAAGCCTTCAGCGAAATCGGCCAACGCCGCTTCACGCGACATCTCCTGATGGGCAAGCAAAGCCAACAAAGCATACTCATTGCGTTTGAGCTGGTGATATTGGGCATGAATCTGAGCCACGATGACCGCTTCCAACGCGGGTGCCTGTTCACCGAATACCACCGGGATCCACATCTCTGGATCCAGCGGCTGAGTCGCCAGATTGGCCGCGTACACGGCACCTTCAATAAACAACGGGGATTCATTGCACTCAATCTGAGCCAAATTCACTAGCTGGTAACTCATGAAATCTCTTTTATCATAATGACTGGTTAGCCGAGCATTATACCCCAGCCTGCCGATTTGGCGAGTTTGACGGGGAAAATCATCGGGGCAACATATTTTTCTTTTAAAAATTTATTCATAAGAGCATTATTTCAGAATAATTCAAATAACAACCCATAACTCACTATGAAACGTCACTTTGGCTTTACTTTAATCGAGTTGATTGTCGTCATTGTTATTCTCGGCATTCTGGCCGTTACGGCGGCGCCTCGCTTCTTTAACCTTCAGAGAGATGCGCACGAAAAACGCGCCGCCGCGGCTTTTGCCAGTTTCCGCACCTCGGTGACTATGTACAATGCCCAATGGCTGGTTGACGGTGAACCCGCTATTTCTCAAGCCGTTGGTTATGGTCAAGGCGACATCTATCCTTCAACAACGGGCTATCCGATTTCCGTTAATCAAATCCCGTACAACGAAGGCAACTCGATTCGCGGCGAGGATTGCGTGGCACTCTGGCCAGCGCTCCTCAATACCGACCTGACGATTCGTTCGCAAATGGATACGGGCTATGTGTTGCCTTCCGATAGCGACATCGTGAGTTGGTACACTGGCAGTAACGAATGTTATTACTACTACACCTCCGGTTACGGCGCAGAAGATAATCTGCCGATACTCTATTACTCCCCTCTGACTGGCGAGATCAGTGTCACAACCGAGAGTCCTACCGTCACGCCATAAGCCTTCGTGACATTGCGCCCGCTTCCAACTACAATCTCGCCTCAATTTTATTTGGCGAAGACAAAAACAGAATATGCGAGTCATTTTAGGCCCGATGGAGGGCGTGCTGGATCACCTGATGCGTGAAATGCTGACACAGATTAACGATTACGATTTCTGTGTCACCGAGTTTGTTCGTGTGATCAATCTGCCGCTTCCGGATCATGTGTTTTACCGTCTTTGCCCAGAGCTGAAACAAGACTCGCGCACCAAAGCGGGTGTTCCCGTGAAAGTTCAGTTGCTGGGTCAAGAGCCACACTGGATGGCGGAAAATGCGGTACGCGCCGCTGAACTTGGCGCATGTGGGGTTGATCTGAACTTCGGCTGCCCAGCTAAAATGGTTAACCAAAGCAAAGGTGGCGCGGCACTGCTGCAACACCCTGAACTGATTTATCAGGTGATCAAAGCGTGCCGCGATGCAGTTCCTTCTGATATTCCGGTCACCGCTAAAATTCGCCTTGGCTGGGAAAACCCGGATGACTGTTTTGAGATTGTCGACGCCGTACAACAAGCCGGTGCGGATGAACTGACCGTACACGCCCGAACCAAAGCGGGCGGCTACAAAGCCAGTGAGATCAAATGGGATTACATTGATCAGATTCGCCAGAAAACCACCGTTCCTCTTATTGCAAACGGTGAAATCTGGAATTATGCCGACGGTCAGGCGTGCATTGAAACGACTGGCGTGGATTCTTTGATGGTGTGTCGCGGCGCATTGAACGTGCCCAACTTGGGCAACATGGTCAAACACAACCACAGCGCAATGCCATGGCATGAGGTGGTGGATCTGCTGCTGGAATACTCAGCGTATGAAGTGCGTGGTGACAAAGGTAAATACTACCCGAATCGTGTAAAACAATGGTTCTCTTACCTACGCCAATCTTACCCACAAGCAGCCGATCTGTTCCGTGAAATCCGCACTATGACAGAAGTCGACCCTATCGTGAGCCATTTTCAGCGTTACCGCGACACGCTTGCTTAAATCTAACAGCTGGTGTCAAAACACCAGCTTATCTTTCCCTGTGGTTTTCGCCTCATACAACTTCTCGTCTGCCAGTTTGAACAGCTCATCGAAACTCCAGTCCGGGTCGCTTTCAATGACTTCTACTCCGCCTGAAATGGTGAAGCCGTTCGACACAACCTGCTTGGAATCTTTGGTAATGGCATCTTTGATTCGCTGCATGACGGTTTTCAATTGGGCTGCATCTTCGCCGGTCAGATACACAACAAATTCCTCGCCGCCAAAACGTGCAACGGCATCGGTATCACGCATGCTGTGTTCAATCCGTTCGCCCATGTAACAGATCACGTCATCTCCTACGTCATGGCCGTGAGTATCGTTAATAGACTTGAAATTATCGATGTCCAGCACCGCAATAGACAGATAACGACGATGTTTTTGCGATGTCAGGAACTCTTTCATTCCCCGTCTATTCAGCAACCCTGTCATCGGATCTCGAGACGCCAGATTCTCGTAGTAGGATTTCTCGATGCGGGTGTTGAAGTAGAACAGAGCCACCACTGACACCATGTAAGCCAGCAGCAGCGCAATCAACGCTGACTGTTTCTCCGCTAAAAACTGCTTCGCTTCCGCAGCCCAATTCCACTCGTAGTAAAGATAGTGATCGAGATTGACGTAGTTGGCTTCCAGACGATAAGGCTGATACGCCGTGCCATCGGCGGGAAGGTCTGCCGTTCTCACCAACTGAATTTTACCCTGCAAACGTGAGTCGCTACCGATGAGCTTGTCGACACTGACGTCCAGCACAACCACTCCCTGAAATTCATTACCCTGAAAGACGGGCATGGTTAGGGTCATATTGTTGCGCTGGTGCAGCACCTCACTGAACGCACTTGGCCCAACCACACTGATGACATCGGGGTGGCTTGACGCTTCCTGCCAGAATTCCCGTAACTTGACGGTGACCAGCTGCTCTTTAGAGATGTCTTTGATCACGCTATCCGGAGCTGAGATGACATAACCGTGGTTATCAATGTAGTGCACGCCAATAATGTAATCATCGAGGTCATGCAAAAACGAGATGATTGGCGCAAGCGACACTTTGCGCAGCATCGAACGATACAGGGGATGGTGTTCATCACATAAGGACTCATCCCCGACCAACATGTAGCTGATACTGATAGGCGGTGAAGAGTTCGCTTTCTTATTGGAAATGATCAGCGACTCTTTCGGGGTGATACGACACAGGCCATCGCTCACCCCTTGGTTGAAACCGGAGGACAGAATTGGCGGCGATTCAAAGTAATTGGTGAAGCCGTAATCAAGAGCCACCACTATTTTGCTCGCGCGCTGCAGCATGGCTCCCACACTGTGATACTCATCGTCAATATCGTTGTTCAAGACTTGCATGTAGGAGTAAATCATGGCAGCAAGCATCACCAATACGACGAGAAACGGTCCCAAGATTGCGTTTTTTTTACTGTAGTTCTTCTTTGGCTTCATTTGAGTAATCTGAGATTGAGCGGAGAGCGACCTGCTCACTATATACACATGGGTGGATATGATACAGCAGAATCACAGCAATACTATAAACCAATCATTGCTTCTTCAGCGCTTCCATCAGTGACAGTTATCAAATGCTGGCTAGCGGATAGATGCAGACATGCAGCTACCCACAGTGGCTATGGACCAAAACAAAATAAAAAACCTCCCGTTGATTGAACACCAAACGGGAGGCTCGCTTTATGTTGTACGCGTTGATTAACTCAGCAACAGACTATCATCGCTCAGCTCTTCGCCACGCACTTTAGAGAACATTTCAAGCAAGTCAGGCACCTGCATATTGGCACGCTGCTCACCTGCCACATCAAGAACGATTTGTCCTTGGTGCAGCATAACGGTGCGATCGCCACAGGCTAACGCATCTTTCATCGAGTGCGTGACCATCATGACGGTCAGGTTAAACTCTTTCACGATCTTTTTAGTCAGGTCGATGATGAAAGCCGCCATACGCGGATCCAGTGCCGCTGTATGTTCATCAAGTAATAACAGTTTGCTGTCTGATAGCGTTGCCATCACCAGACTCACGGCCTGACGCTGGCCACCGGAAAGCAGGCCAATGCTGTCACCTAAACGGTCTTCCAACCCAAGCCCGAGGATACTGATACGTTCCTGAAACAGCTTACGGCGATTGGAAGAGAGTGCATGCGTCCAGCTGCGGCGTTTGCCTCGCATATAGGCCAACGCCATATTTTCTTCGATGGTCAGAGCGCCACAAGTCCCCGCCAACGGGTCCTGGAAAACGCGCGCACATAAACTGGCGCGTTGGTCCACACTCTGGCGAGTTACGTCCGTTTCATCAATCAGGACTTTGCCACCTACCATTGGCGTTTCCCCGGTAACGGCGCCCAACAGTGTCGATTTACCCGCTCCGTTCGAACCGATAACGGTCAGGAACTGATGCTCAGGCACCTCCAGGCATACGCCTCTCAACGCTCGGTTTTCCAGAATAGTGCCAGGGTTAAACGTAACTTGAATATCTTCTAAACGGATCATACTGCTTCTCCTGACGACTTACCCTGCTTAGATACCTCTATCTTCTGAGCAGGTGCACTACCCTTTTTTAATTTCAGATTCCTTTTCATTTTCGGCATGATCAGCGCCAGTGCTACCAGCACCGCGGTTACCAGGTTGAGATCCGATGCCTGCAAACCAAACATGCCAGTACTCAGCGCAAAAGCCACCGCAAGACGGTACAACACCGAGCCTACAATCACCGCCGTGACTGCAACCCAAATTTTTCGCCCCGGGATCAGTGTCTGACCCAGAATTACCGCAGCCAGACCGACCACGATCGTACCGACACCAGAGGTTACGTCAGCGAAACTGTTGGTTTGTGCAAACAGAGCACCGGCAAAGCCAACGAAACCGTTCGACAAAGCAAGACAGAAATAAGTGTAAAACGCGGTGCTGGCACCTTGCGCCGCAACCATACGCGCGTTGACGCCCGTGGCACGAAGACCCAGACCGAAATCACTGTTCAACAGACGAACGACAAACAGCGCCGAAATCAATACCAGTACCGCGACCACTAACGGGCGAATATACATGGAATCGCCCATGGCTTCGAACGGCGTGAGAATCGTGTCATCCCCGAGAAGCGCCAGGTTTGGTCGGCCCATAATGCGGATATTGATGGAAAACGCAGCAATCATAGTAAGAATCGATGCGAGAAGATGCAGGATGCCACATCGAACGGTGAGGAAAGCGGTTACCCAGCCTGTCGCAGCGCCGGCTAAAATCGCCATGCCCGTTGCCACCCAAGGGTTAATGCCTGAAACAATAGCGGTTGCGGCGACCGCAGCTCCCATCGGGAAACTACCGTCCACACTCAAATCGGGAAAATCAAGAACTCGGAATGTCAGATAAACACCCAGAGCAACCAACCCGTAAATAAGGCCTACTTCCAAAGCCCCAAAAAATGCAAAAGCAGACATACAAACTCCCTTTCTGCTTAACAATGCCGGCATGGCGTCATACCGGCATGATTAATCTATTATTTTACGCTGGTCGCACGGTCCAGAACGGACTGAGGAATGGTCATGCCTAACTTGTCAGCCGCCGTCTTATTGATGACGAGATCAGAACCTTTCGCTACTTTCACATCCAGAGTACCTGGATCAGCACCTTCAAGGATCGCCGCTACGTAATCCGCAGTCTGTACACCAATCTGGTAGTAGTCGAAGCCCAAGCTCGCAACCGCGCCACGTTCAACGTATGACGTTGCGGCACCAAATACCGGCGTTTTCGCCTGATTTGCGGCCACAATCATGCCTTCGATGGCACTCGCAACTGTGTTGTCAATCAGTGCATAGATGATGTCAGATTTTGCAGCAATCGCTTGAGTCGCTGATTGTACATCCGCACTTTTCAGCGCTGTTGCTTCAACCAGCTGCACGCCATTTTTCTTCGCGGCCACTTTCAGAAGCTCCATCAGGCTAACCGCGTTCGCTTCACCCGGGTTGTAAACGACACCAATCGATTTCACATTTGGCATCAGTTCTTTGATCAACTCAACGTGTTGTTCAACCGGAGAAAGGTCAGACAGACCCGTAACGTTTTTGCCCGGCTGTTCCATCTTCTTCACCAGTTTTGCGCCGACAGGATCAGTGACTGCTGTGAAAACGACGGGAATAGATTTGGTCGCAGCGACTAATGCCTGAGCAGTTGGTGTGGCAATGCCCACCAATACATCTGGGTTTTCACCCACAAATTGACGTGCAATCTGTACGGCAATCGCTGGGTTACCTTGAGCGGTTTTGAAGTCAAATTCTAGGTTTTTGCCTTCTTCATAGCCTTTCGCTTTCAAACCGTCCAGAAGCCCTTGACGAGCCGCATCCAAAGCAGGATGTTCAACGATTTGCGATACAGCCACTTTAGCGACATTGGCCAGAACAGTGTGTGAAGAGAGTAATGCAGCTCCGGCTAGAACGGCGGTAGCTATAGCTTTGCCTGCTTTCATCTTAACTCCTTGATTTAAGCATTATTATTTTGGATGTTGTGTTGTGTTGTGTTTGTTTTTATCGCGCACAGAGTGTGCAGCTAACGACATTATTACCAGTAAGTTTGGGGAAAGGGAAGCAAGAGTTAACAGGAAAGTAACAAAAAGAGAGATGGGAATATGGTATACAGCGCAAAATCAAGAGGAGTTCACTATTTGCACTTTTTCACTTGAAGAAAAGGCCGTCTTGAACTAGTCAAAACGACCTCTCAGAGGAACTAGAACCAGCGTTCGAGCGCGGCCTTATCCAACTGACGGAACGCTCGGTTGAGCACCATCGCCAGCTCTTTATAACGTGGTTGAGACTTAATGGGTTCGAGTGCAAATCCGGTTTCAACGATTTTCTGATACAGTTCGCGATACCAACTCGCGAGCGCTGGCGGCAATTGTGTGTTGGCGCGGTTGCCCAACCACCAGATACCTTGCAGCGGCAAACTGATTGCAAACAGGGCGATGATGATGGATTGTGGCATCGCCTGCACATTGTGGAATGTCATCTGGGTCAGCACACTGATTGCGGCAACCGCAGGCATCACTTTAATACCAAAGCGGGTTGCTTTAATGATGCGCTGCTCCGGGAACAGAAGGTTCAACTCTTTTCGCATCGGCCAGGTATCCATGTACTTCTGACCATCTTTTAGGCTGTGAACGATTCCGGCTCTATTACTCATACCATTTCCCCTCACTGTCTGGCGATCATTTCACTAAAAAATAGTTGAATGATTCAACAAATGGCGTAAAAATTTGACAAAAGCTAATATTGTTTCAAATTTTTTTTGTTATATTGGCCCATTATCGCTATCCTTTGCGGACTCTCAATCTCATTGTTGCCGTTATTTACAATTTAGGCAACTCCGAGGCGAATGCTGCACGGAACGCACCGACGATTTCACTGACACTGTCACGTCTTACTATACGGAAATTGAAGTTTTATTGACCAAGATTAGTACGCACTCTTTGGTGGGTCGTCTATTCTTGTGATTAATTTTTATCCTAACCGATTATTACAGGTAGTTACTCATGTCTAAGCTAGTTTTAGTTTTAAACTGCGGTAGTTCTTCACTGAAGTTCGCTATTGTCGATGCACAAAATGGCGACGAGTTCCTTTCAGGCCTTGCTGAATGTCTACACCTTCCAGAAGCACGAATCAAGTGGAAACTTGATGGTAAGCACGAAGCACAATTGGGTGAAGGCGCTGCACACGATGAAGCTCTGACTTTCATCGTTGAAACTATTCTTGCTTCTAAGCCAGAACTGGCAGAGCAACTGAAAGCCATCGGTCACCGTGTTGTACACGGCGGTGAGCAGTTCACTCAATCAGCACTGATCGACGAAACCGTTCTGAAAGGTATCGAAGACGCAGCAAGCTTTGCACCTCTGCACAACCCAGCACACATCGTGGGTATCAAAGCAGCACAAAAAGCATTCCCTGCTCTGCAGAACGTTGCGGTATTCGACACGGCTTTCCACCAAACTATGCCAGAAGAAGCGTACCTGTACGCTCTGCCATACAAACTGTACAAAGAGCACGGTATCCGTCGCTACGGTGCACACGGTACTTCTCACCTGTTCATCGCTCGTGAAGCGGCTGAGCGTCTGGGTAAACCAGCAAACGAACTGAACATCATCAACTGCCACCTGGGCAACGGTGCTTCTGTTTGTGCCATCAAGAACGGCCAATCTGTAGACACTTCTATGGGTCTGACTCCGCTTGAAGGTCTGGTTATGGGCACTCGTTGTGGTGACATCGATCCTGCGATCATTTTCCACCTGCACGACACTCTGGGTTACTCAGTTGACGACATCAATAAGATGCTGACTAAAGAGTCTGGTCTGCTGGGTCTGACTGAAGTGACTTCTGACTGCCGCTTTGTTGAAGACAACTACGGCGCTAAAGAAGAAGCAACTCGTGCGATGGATGTATTCTGTCACCGTCTGGCAAAATACGTTGCTGGTTACACTGCGAGCATGGACGGCCGTCTGGACGCTATCGTGTTCACTGGTGGTATCGGTGAAAACTCTGCACCAATCCGTGAAATGGTTCTGAACCGTCTGGCTATCTTCGGTATCGAAGTAGACGGCGACGCAAACCTGAAAGCACGCTTCGGTGGTGAAGGTGTAATCACCACAGCAAACAGCCGTATTCCAGCGATGGTAATTTCTACCAACGAAGAGCTGGTTATTGCTGAAGACACTGCACGTCTGACTAACATCTAATCATATTCATCTGGCTAACTGCGAAGTTAGCCAGTGTTTTATAGGGGCTCAACTCCTATTCATTCTGAATACGCAGTTGGGCTTTGTTCCTTTCAATCTAAGTCCCTTAGATTGCAATCAATAGTGTTGAGGTACTTTACGAATGTCCCGTACTATTATGCTTATCCCAATCAGTGCTGGCGTTGGTTTGACCAGCGTGAGCATGGGTCTTCTGCGCGCTATGGAGCGCAAAGGTGTAAGCGTTTCTTTCTATAAACCAATCGCACAACCTCGCAGCGGCGGTGACCAACCAGATCTGACGTCCACTATCGTGGGTCGTAACAGCGACATGAAAATTGGTGAGCCAATGTCTATGTCGTCTGCAGAAACTCTGATCGGTAGCGAAAAAATGGACGTTCTGCTGGAAACAGTGGTTGAGCGTTACAACCAAATCAACACTGCAGAGGTCACTCTGGTTGAAGGTCTGGTTCCAACTCGCAAACACCCATTTGCTAACCAAGTGAACGCGGAAATCGCGAAAACTCTGGGCGCAGAAATTGTGTTCGTTGCGACACCTGGTACGGACAACCCAACGCAGTTGAAAGAGCGCATTGAAGTTGCGTGTTCTAACTTCGGCGGCACTAAGAATAAGAACATTTCAGGCGTCATCATCAACAAGCTGAATGCACCGGTTGATGAAGCTGGCCGTACTCGTCCAGACCTGTCTGAAATCTTCGATGATGCAGATGGCGCAAAACAAGCCAATGTTGAAGTGATGCAGATCTTCAACACCAGCCCAATCCGTGTTCTGGGTTGCGTGCCTTGGAACGTTGATCTGATTGCAACTCGTGCCATCGACATGGCGAAACACTTGAACGCTGAAGTGATCAACCAAGGCGACATCAACACTCGTCGTATCAAGAGCATCACTTTCTGTGCGCGTTCAATCCCGCACATGATTGAACACTTCCGCCCAGGTTCTCTGCTTGTGACATCTGCAGACCGTCCTGACGTTATCGTTGCAGCCTCTCTGGCAGCAATGAACGGCGTTGAAATCGGTGCTGTACTGCTGACTGGCGGTTACGATATCCCTAAAGAAATCGTGAGCCTGTGTAAACCAGCGTTCGACACTGGTCTGCCAATCTTCAAAGCTCAAGGTAACACCTGGCAAACGTCTCTGAACCTGCAAAGCTTCAGCCTGGAAGTACCGGCAGACGACCGAGAGCGTATCGAATTTGTTTGCGACCACGTTGCAAGCCACATCGACGGTCCTTGGATTGATACTCTGACTGAAGGTACTCAAGGTACTCGTCGTCTGAGCCCACCAGCGTTCCGTTACCAACTGACTGAGTTTGCACGTCGTGCCAACAAACGTATCGTTCTGCCGGAAGGTGACGAACCACGTACAGTGAAAGCGGCAGCCATCTGTGCTGAACGCGGTATCGCGACCTGTGTACTACTGGGTAACCCAGATGAAATCCGTCGTGTTGCAGCACAGCAAGGTGTTGAGCTGGGCGCTGGCGTTGAAATCATCGATGCAGATTCAGTTCGTGAAAACTACGTTGCTCGCCTGGTTGAACTGCGCGGCGCGAAAGGCATGACTGAAGTTGTGGCACGTGAAAAACTGGAAGACTCCGTATTCCTTGGCACCATGATGCTGGAAGCGAACGAAGTTGACGGTCTGGTTTCTGGTGCGGTTCATACCACAGCAAACACCATCGTACCTCCGTTCCAGATCATCAAAACAGCACCGAATGCATCGATTGTATCGTCTGTATTCTTCATGCTGCTGCCTGATCAAGTACTGGTTTACGGTGACTGTGCAATCAACCCGGATCCAACCGCTGAACAACTGGCTGAAATCGCAATCCAGTCTGCAGACTCTGCAGCGGCATTCGGTATCGACCCACGCGTAGCGATGATCTCTTACTCTACCGGTACATCTGGTAAGGGTGCAGACGTTGATAAAGTACGCGAAGCAACACGTCTTGCTCAGGAAAAACGTCCTGATCTGATCATCGACGGTCCTCTGCAGTACGACGCAGCAATCATGGAAAACGTAGCGGCTTCTAAAGCACCTAACTCTCCAGTTGCGGGTAAAGCGACCGTATTCGTGTTCCCAGACCTGAACACAGGTAACACCACTTACAAAGCGGTACAACGTTCAGCTGACTTGGTATCAATCGGTCCAATGCTGCAAGGCATGCGCAAGCCGGTTAACGACCTGTCTCGTGGCGCGCTGGTTGACGACATCGTCTACACCATCGCTCTGACTGCGATTCAGGCAGACCAAGAGCAGAAATAATCGCTCTTAGTGCTAAGCAAAAAGCCTTCGGACTCCGAAGGCTTTTTTGTATCTCTTACCCTGTCAATCGCCATCTCACACTCAATGCAGTATCAATAGCGTCACCGCGCCCGCGACAACCGACAGCACCATCGCTGGTGCAACCCTAACCCACAAGCCTCGATCCCCGATACTGATCACCATCCCCATTTTTACCAACGTATTGACCGAAGCAGCGATAATGATCCCCATCGCAGCGGTATAAGCATCCAGCGAGTGAGTACTTTGCCGGCCTAAAGCCAGCGTGATCGCATCAACATCCGTAATACCGGAGACCGCAGACAGTGCTAGTGTCCCCGCCTGCCCAAACCAATCTGACAGCGCATGTGCGAGCAACATGATAATGGCCAGAATGACACCAAACCAGAGTGCAGATTGCAGCGCTAACGGGTTTTTATGATTGGCCGACTGGTCTTCATTAAAATCCACATCCGTCGAGCGCCAGATAAACCAGGCCGGAATATAGAGCCCAATCATCATCACGACGATGACAGGCCAGAGAATCGGGGTTAATTCGGTATTGATCAGAGAAGCCACAATCAATAAACGCGGAAACATGGTACCGCAACAAAGCAGAATACCCGAAGCAAGGAGTGGGCTGATAGTGGGCTGATCGCGCGACAGATTGGAAAATTGTAAAGTCAGAGCGGTTGAAGAGCTGAAACCAGCAAACACGGATGTAAATAACACCCCGCGTTTCGCACCACCAATTTTAATCGCAAAGTAGCCGAGAAAGGAAATGCTGGCGATTAGCACCACCATCCACCAAATCTCATACGGATTGAGTGCCTGCCAAGGCCCGTAGCTTTGATTGGGTAGAAGCGGCAACATGACAATAGAAATCAACATCAGACGCAGCGCCGCGTCTAACTCGTACTCTTGCAGTTTTTGCAACGCTTCGTGCAGCTCTTTCTTGTTATCCAATACCACGGCCGTGATCACCGCCGCTGCGGCCGCAAGCACAGGTTCCCCAGACACAGCCAGACTACCAAGCACAAACGTCACCAGCAAACTGACCACCCCGGTGATACTGATGTCCTGACTTTTGCGTTGCTTGAGTACAAACGCGATGCTGGCTAATACCACCAGCGCCAGTAACGCAAAGCCAAGCAACAGCGGAGAATAATGAGCAGCCAGTATCGCAGACAAGCCACCGTAAAGACCGACCAACGAGAAGGTGCGAATACCCGCGACCCGACTGCCTTCAACATTGTTGCGAGCCACCCAACCACGTTGCGTGCCGACGATCGCTCCAAGTAGCAGTGCGACGAGAAGATTCCAGACAACACTCTGGCCGCTGACAATTTCGTTTAAGTCCATCGCCCTCTCCTTATCTCATCACTTACCTTCAGTGTATGCGATTTACCCGGTTAATCCGTGAGCGAGGCAAAATTGTGGTTATCTTTCAGTGCACTGAAAAAGGGGTATAAAAAAGCGCAGCCAGATGCTGCGCTTTTCTTCACGTAATGCGGGTTACATTTTTTCCCGGCCATGTGGCGATTCCAGATCCAGTTCAGGACCAACCGGCACCACTTGTGTTGGGTTGATGGTTGTGTGACTGAAGTAGTAATGTCGCTTAATGTGGTAGAAATCCGTGGTCTCTTTCACACCCGCTACCTGATAGAGCTCTTTCATGTAGCCATTCAGATTCGGGTAGTCGGCGATACGCTTCTTGTTACATTTGAAATGGCCAACGTAAACCGCATCAAAACGAATAAGCGTGGTAAACAAACGCCAGTCGGCTTCAGTAATTACACTTCCCGCCAGATAACGATGAGTAGCCAAATGCGCTTCCACTTTATCCAACGCATCAAACAGGGAATCATATGCTTCTTCATACGCTTCTTGTGTGGTAGCAAAGCCGCAGCGATAAACCCCATTGTTGATGTTTGGATAAATGAACGTATTCCATTCATCGATCAACGGGCGCAGATGCTGCGGATAGTAATCGTCATCGTTGCCAGTCAGCTCGTTGAATGCAGAGTTGAACATGCGAATGATTTCTGAGGATTCGTTACTCACGATGGTCTGAGTTTTCTTATCCCACAACACCGGGACAGTTACACGGCCTGTATAATCTGATTTAGCCTGAGTATAAATCTGGTGCATTTTTGTATGACCAAACAACGGCTCTGGGATGCCAAATTTCCAGCCTTCGCTCATCATATCCGGACAGACGATGGTCACATCAATATGTTCCTGAAGCTGCTTCAATGAGCGGAAGATCAGGGTACGATGCGCCCATGGGCAAGCCAAAGACACGTACAGATGATAACGACCTGATTCCGGAGCAAACTGTGCATCTGCTTTGTTTTCGATCCACCCACGAAAGCCCGCATCCTCACGCACAAAGCGTCCGCTGCTGCTTTTCGTGTCGTACCAAACGTCTTGCCACACGCCTTCGATCAGTTTACCCATGACTCACCTCGTTCTAATTCAAGTAATGCTTTAATTAAGTCCATTATAGATATTGAAAAATAGGATATAACCGGAGAGTTCTGGCTTAGTTATTCGAAAAATTTGAACTAGGTGCAACACCAGCCTTTAAGGCATATCAGGGTTCTCTAAGCAGTTAAAACCGACCCAAAACTGGGTCTTCATCCCGATCGATTTTACATCAACAATCTCACCGGGCTGTTGAGGGTAATGCACCCATCGGTCATAAAGACGATAGCTACAGGTTGTGATGACGCCTAACGCCAACATCACCGCTATCACGTGACTGAGTAGCGATGGTGCTACTGCGGACAACTTAGGCTTTAACGATGCCCAAAATGCCGCCAATGAGATAATGGCCAGCAGTTGGCTCATCGGCGAATCCAATACACCGGAAACCAGACTGTACAGTAAGCCTGTCAATACACTCGCGCCCAGCACTTTAGTGACGCGGGAAGCAGCCGTAGCAACCTTAAACAACAGTAAAAAGCACAACGCAACATAGCAAACAGCCGATATCCAACCCCAATGGACTAACACGTTTAACACTGAATTATGGGGGCGACCAAACGCAAAATTCTGACAGACAAACGCTCCTCCTCCGTTTCCCCAAAACGTTGTCATACTCCAGGCATCTTGCCATAACGCAATCCTACCGGATGAAGTTGTTCTAAATAAGAAAGCTTCGGTTTCAATATCCAGTAGGTACGACGGCAGTGGATTCAAAAATGCAAATGAAATACACGCTCCAAAAAAGGCGGCGATTAACAGCGTCTTGATCCATTGGCGCCACAGCGCCCTGTCCACCAGAGACATCAGAATAAAACCGGACAATACGGCCAGAACGACTCCCCTGCCGTTGAGGGTAAAGCAGACTGAAAACGCCATTGAAACCGAAAGCAATGGCAAGAAGGCAGATTTTTTTCTTCTCAGAGCGCGCACGGCCAAATATGCCATGGGCAAAATTAACCAGACTTGCACCTGATTAATAAATCGGGGATTAGAAAATCCGTAGAAGGTTGTCGTACCAACTGGAACTCGATGATAGAGAAGCGTCCAGAACGCCACTGCGACACTCAAAAATAGCAAGACATTAAGCAACATCGCTAAATTGAATAACACTGAGCGAGAAGACTGAAAATAGGAATTGAACAGTCCTAGCAGTAAAAACAAGCCCATCAGATAAAACCATTGGGTTGGCGCACTGATACTATAGTGGCTCAATGCAGTGGCAATCATACTGGATACGATAAACACCACTGCCAATCCTTTAACTGGCTGTTCAAGCGATTGATAAACTTTGATCACAGGCTGACGAATACGTGCCGACACAACCAATCCTGCCGCAAATAAAATGAGCAACAGACTGACAACTAGACGTTTAGAGTCATAGATAAACAACAGTTGGTTGCGCGGAATAAAGACATTAAAACTAAAGACAATCAGCGACCACAAAGTCAGTTTGACGATTAAGGTTTCCCATAACGAATTACGATTCACCGTTTGCGCCTTTCATTATTATTTTCAATAACCTGAGTATTGTTGATATTTTACAAATGGCAAACTTGGCTTGGCGTTTTGAAAATTGAGAGCAACGAAGAACTTGGAGCGAGAAATAAAGACAAAAAAAGCGCGACCCAATTAAGGAGCCGCGCTTAAGCCCGTCACAGGCTGAATTTACGCACTAACGTGCAAGCAGGATACGGAATGCGTATCGGTGCCTTCGATTTGTGGTTTGGTCTTCGCACATTCCGCGGTTGCTTGCGGGCAACGAGTACGGAATACACAACCTGATGGTGGATTGATTGGCGACGGCAAATCACCTTCCAACATCTGAATTACTTTGGCGCGCTCCAGGTTTGGATCCGGAATGGGTACCGCTGACATCAACGCTTTGGTGTATGGATGCAGAGGGTTAGCAAACAGTTCATCGGCTTCGCCCAGTTCCACCGCATTGCCCAAGTACATCACCAATACGCGGTCAGAAATGTGTTTTACCACTGATAAATCGTGCGCGATGAACACCAGGCTGAGGCCCAGTTCTTTCTGTAGCTCTTTCAGCAGGTTGACCACCTGAGCCTGAATTGAGACGTCCAACGCTGATACAGGTTCGTCACAGATGATCATCTTAGGTTTCAGAATCAACGCGCGAGCGATACCGATACGCTGACACTGGCCACCTGAGAACTCGTGCGGGTAGCGGTTAATCACGTTAGGCAACAGGCCTACTTTAGCCATCATTTCCTTAACGCGATCTTTGACTTCCTGCTTAGACAGCTCTGGATAGAACGTCTGCAATGGTTCAGCAATGATGTCGCCCACCGTCATACGCGGGTTCAGAGAAGCCAGCGGATCCTGGAAAATCATCTGAATTTCTTTACGCGTATTGCGGCGTTTCACTTCCTGCATGCGAGTCAGATCCTGACCCAGCCACACCACTTCACCTTCGGTTGACTGAACCAGACCGATGATCGCGCGGGCAAAGGTGGATTTACCACAGCCGGACTCACCCACAACGCCCAATGTTTCGCCTTCGTAAAGACGCACGTTAACGCCGTCTACCGCTTTCAGGGTAGATGGTTTAGTCCATGGCCAGCCCGATTTAGCCGCGATGCTGAAGTGAACTTTCAGGTTTTTTACATCTAACAGTAATGGTTTATCTGCGCTCATTTTGTCCAAGTCTCCCAATCAGAAAAACAAGCACGCTGACGACCATCACCAAATGGAGTCAGAATCGGTGCTTCACGCTTACAACGGTCCATCACACGATGGCAGCGCTCTTGATAAGGGCAGCCAACAGGCAGACGCAGTAAGTTTGGCGGGTTGCCAGGAATGGTTGGCAGAATTTCGCCTTCTGTATCCAGACGAGGAATCGCTTTGAGCAGACCTTCCGCGTATGGGTGACTTGGGTTATAGAAAATCTCGTTAACGCTGCCGTACTCCATGGTACGACCCGCGTACATCACCAGCACTTTGTCACACGATCCTGCAACCACACCGAGGTCGTGAGTGATCATGATGATTGCCGTGTTGAATTCGCGCTTCAGCTCGTTCAGCAGATCCATGATCTGCGCCTGCACGGTCACATCCAGTGCAGTGGTTGGTTCGTCGGCGATCAGCAGTTTCGGACGACACAGCAGTGCCATCGCGATCATCACACGCTGACGCATACCGCCCGAGAATTCGTGTGGATACATGGTGATACGTTTACGTGCTTCAGGGATTTTCACCGCTTCCAGCATGCGTACTGATTCTTCAAACGCTTCCGCCTTGCCCATGCCTTTGTGCAGCATCAATACTTCCATCAGCTGATCGCTGACTTTCATATATGGGTTCAGAGACGTCATCGGGTCTTGGAAGATCATCGCGATCTGCTCGGAACGAACTTTGTTCAGTTCTTTCTCAGGCAGGTTAAGAATCTCTTTACCTTCGAATTTTGCACTGCCCGAAATCTTACCGTTTTTCGCCAGCAGGCCCATGATCGCGAATACCGTCTGAGATTTACCCGAACCGGACTCACCGACAATACCCAGTGTCTCACCTTGTTTAAGTGAGAAGTTCAAATCGTTGACTGCGGTTACGATACCATCTTGCGTGGTAAATTCGACGCGCAGATCTTTGACATCTAATAAGCTCATCATTGCTTCCTTAATCTTGCTCTTTTCTGATTATCTGTCTTTTGGATCCAGCGCGTCGCGCAGGCCGTCACCGACGTAGTTAAAACAGAACAGGGTAATCACCATGAATGCGGCTGGGAAGAGAAGCTGCCAAATCGCGACTTCCATTGTGTTCGCACCTTCTTGTAGCAGTGCACCCCAGCTGGTCATTGGTTCCTGTACACCCAGACCAAGGAATGAGAGGAAAGATTCTGTCAGAATCATGCTTGGGATCAGCAGCGTTGAGTAAACGGCTACGATACCCAGTACGTTAGGCACGATATGACGGGTAATGATTCTCCATTTGCTAACACCACATACGTGGGCCGCTTCGATAAATTCTTTGCTGCGCAGGCTCAGCGTCTGGCCACGCACGATACGCGCCATATCCAGCCAGGCAATAGCGCCGATAGCAACGAAAATCAGAATGATATTACGACCGAAGAATGTCACCAGTACGATAACCAGGAACATGAACGGAATTGCGTACAAAATTTCCAGAATACGCATCATGACACGGTCAGTACGGCCGCCGATGAAACCAGAAGCAGCGCCATACAGCGTACCAATCAGAACCGCCACCAGCGCGCCCATGATACCGACCATCAGAGAGATACGGCCACCCACCAGAGTTCGCACCAACAGGTCACGACCCAAAGCATCGGTACCAAACCAGTGCTCAGCCGTTGGCGCTGCGTGCATTGCGTACCAGTCCGTATCTTCGTAGGTGTAAGCAGAGAACATCGGCACAAAAATAACGGCCAGTGTAATTAAAGACAGAATGAACAAGCTGACCATCGCCGCTTTGTTGCGCATGAAACGAATGCGAGCATCCTGCCATAGGCTGCGACCTTCAATTTCCAGGTTCTCAGTGAACTTTTCGATCGCTTCTAAGTTTTCTTTTTTGGTTAACATAATATCCGTGTCCAATTAGTAGCGAATTTTAGGGTCGATATACGCGAGCAGAATATCCACAACCGCATTGAAGAGAATGAATAGGAAACCGATAAGGATCGTTACACCCATAACCAGAGAGTAATCACGGTTAAAGGCAGCGTTAACGAACAGTTTACCAATCCCTGGCAGACCAAAAATCGTCTCGATAACCACTGAACCTGTAATGATGCCGACGAATGCCGGGCCCATGTATGATACAACAGGCAACATTGCTGGTTTCAGCGCGTGTTTAATCACGATGTAGCTGTAGCTCAGGCCTTTCGCACGTGCGGTACGAATAAAGTTACTGTTCAGTGTTTCAATCATTGAACCACGGGTAATACGCGCAAAAGTTGCAACGTACAATAGCGACATACCAATCACAGGCAGCGCCATATAGTGGAAGGAGCCATCTTGCCAACCACCCGCCGGGAACCAGCCAAGGTTGATGGAGAAGATGTAAATCAGCACCGGCGCTAATACGAAGGATGGCATGACCACCCCGAGCATGGCCGTCGACATGATCGTGTAGTCTATCCAGGTGTTGTGCCTTAGTGCCGCAATGGTGCCAACCGCTACCCCCATAATGACGGTAAAGATGAACGCCGCAAAACCCACTTTGGCAGACACGGGCAGCGCACTCGCGATAAGCTCGTTCACCGAATAGTCTTTGTATTTGAATGACGGACCAAAGTCACCCTGCAGGATGTTGGTCAGATACGTTAAATACTGTTCAGATACTGGTTTATCCAAACCGTATTTCGCGTTGATGTTGGCCATTACCTCTGGCGGCAAAGGACGCTCAGAAGAAAATGGGTTACCTGGTGCAAAACGCATCAGAAAGAAAGATATTGTGATCAGCACCAACAAGGTTGGAATCGCTTCAAATATCCTTTTTGCAATGAATTTAATCATAAACTCACTCTTTCAGTCTGTGACAATAGAAAATGAAAAGACGCTGTATGTGCGCTGCACATACAGCGTCTATATATTTATAGTTTTAAATGCTCAGGAATTACTGAGCTTTGATGTAAAGATCTTTTGCGTAGATCTTATCTTCCGCGTTACCAGCTGGGTAGCCGCCAACAGTCGGAGATACTAGACGTGATTTAACGTACTGGTAGATAGGCGCGAGTGGCATATCACGAGCCAGCAGTTTCTCAGCATCAACGTACAACCCTTCACGTTCAGCGTCTGAAGTAGTATTCATCGCTTTTTCCATCACTGCATCGTATTCTGCACTGTGGTATTTCTGGTCGTTTGAGCTGTTGTTAGACTGCATCAGTGACAGGAAGCTTGATGCTTCGTTGTAGTCACCACACCAACCTGCACGAGTCACGTCGTAGTTACCTTGACGACGAGTATCCAGGAAGGTTTTCCACTCTTGGTTTTCTAGCGCTACGTCAACACCCAGTGTGGTTTTCCACATTGATTGGATCGCAGTTGCAATCTTCTTGTGGTTTTCTGAAGTGTTGTACAGCAGTGTGAATTTCAGAGGGTTTGATTTGTCGTAACCCGCTTCAGCCAGAAGTTTCTTCGCTTCAGCAATGCGCTCTTTCTGAGTCATCTTGCCGTAAGCTGGCATTTCTGGGTGGAATCCTGCCGTGATTTCTGGCGTCAGGAAGTAAGCAGGTTTCTGGCCTTGGCCAAGAATCGCGTCGGTGATGATGTTACGGTCAATCGCGTAAGACAGTGCTTTACGGATACGAACATCGTTGAAAGGCGCTTTCTGGTTATTGAAACCGTAGTAGTAAGTACACAGGTTACCTTGTACTTGAACTGACTCTGGGTGCTCTTTCTGCAGACGTTTGAAGTGCTCAAGTGGCAGTTCGTTGGTGATCTGGATTTCGCCAGATAGGAAACGGTTCATTTCCGCAACTTGGTTTTCAATCGGCAGGTAAGTCACTTTGTTGATGACTGTGTGCTCGTTGTCCCAGTAGTTCGGGTTACGTTTCAGCTCCATGCGTTCGTTCACAACCCATTTGTCTAGAACGTATGCACCGTTACCGACGAAGTGATCAGGTTTAGTCCACTGATCGCCCCATTTTTCAACCGTTGCACGGTGAACTGGCTTCACAGTAGTGTGGCCCATCATTTTCACAAAGTATGGAACCGCTGATTCAAGTTTGATCTCCAGCGTGTTTGCATCCAATGCTTTCACACCCAGAGTTTCTTTGTCTTTTTTCCCTGCGATGATGTCAGCAGCGTTTTCCATCGTCGTCATCTCTAGGTACCAAGAGTATGGCGACGCGGTTGCTGGATCAACTGCACGTTTAAAGCTGTATACGAAGTCTTCAGCAGTCACAGGATCGCCGTTAGACCATTTCGCATTTTTGCGCAGGTGGAAAATAAAGGTTTTGTTGTCTGTCGTTTCCCAGCTTTCAGCCACACCTGGAATAGTGTTGCCAGCTGCATCCTGGTTCACCAAGCCTTCTAGCAAATCGCGGATAACGTTTGACTCAGGCACACCTTCCGTTTTGTGCGGATCGATAGACGCAACTTCAGTACCGTTACCGCGTACGAGTTCTTGTACATCCGCCAATTTGGTGCCTGCTGGAACGTTAGCAGCGATGGTTGAGAAAGAAGTGGTTGCCACTGCAAGGCTAGCGCCTAGAAGAAGGGCTTGTGTGATTTTATTTTTATACATGCATAAACTCCAAGTTTTCATTTTGCATCCATGACTTCTCTGGAGAGCATCTAGAACGAAACGGCTAGCACTCAGGTTGCTTAGTGCAAAAACTAAACTAAAAAAACCTAAACCCTCACAGAGAATGCGGCACACATTAGCAATCATCGAAGTAATTTGCCATAAATTTGTAGCAAAAACTGAATATATTCTGAGCCAACTTCAATAATTAGCGTAATACTTCAAGCTTGTTCTATAGGCTAGATTATTAGAACAAAGAACAACTTACGCGTAGACCATAGTGCCATTTCATCTAACTAAGATTGCATTTATAGAATCTTATGCTAGAAATTACTCAAAAATTTAACATTTAGTGTACAAGGCGTCTAATTGAAAGTGATGATCCACTCGTCAGATGACAGGATTTGTGAAGATAATCACCTCTTGCACTAGGATGATCAGGACTGCACTTCTTCGGCGCAGCCAGTGCATAAATATTGAAAGGATACTTCGGCAGGAAACGGGAATATGCAGCGACCCACTTTTGTATCAGTGGGCGCTGCAATTAAGCATTATTGAGCGTCGCGAATCAGTTCAGCGAGGCTGGTTAAACGGCGGCGGGAATCTTTCACATACGGATTTTGAGTATCCCAGGCATAGCCAGCCAAAATAGAACAGATCATCTGTTTGATACGCTGATTGGGCTTGTCATAGTAGATAACATCCTGAAGCGAACCGTCATACCACCCTTCTACATAAGTGCGGAACGTATTCACGCCCACCATCAACGGCTCGGCATATTCTTGCTGCCAATCAACGGTTTCACCGCTCAGTTGACGCTGCACGCAGCGCACCGCAAATTGCGCAGATTTCATGGCAATTGTTACACCGGATGAAAAGACCGGATCCAAAAATTCGCCGGCGTTGCCAAGCAAAGCATAATGGCGGGTAGCAAGGTGCTTCACGTTCGCAGAGTAACCACGCAATTCACCAGCCGCATTTGGGTATTCCGCCTGCTTGAGCAGCTCTGCCAGGCCAGGCTCTTCACTCACCAGTTGTTGCAGTGCGGTGAGTTTGTCCTGCGGATAACGTTCAAAGAACGCGGGCTCACCAACCACACCTAAAGAGCATGTACCGTTAGAGAATGGGATCAACCAGTACCATACGTCGCTGTTCTCCGGATGAACGGAAATCAGAATTTTATTGCGGTCATAAGGCAGGCTTTCGGACTGAATATGATCAACCACGTGAGTAAAAATCGCTTTACGTGGCGGCAAGCAAGATGGTTCTTCCAACTCGAGCAATTTTGGCAATACTCGGCCAAATCCACTGGCGTCCAATACATAGTCCGCTTCTACCTGATAGGGTTGGCCCAACTCGTCTGCAATCGTCAACCAAGATTTTGAACCTTCAAAAGCTACCGCCAGCACTTCATGACCGTAACGAATCTCAACACCCTGTTCTGCCGCGCTGTCAGCCAGTACTTTATCAAAGCTGGCGCGTTGGACCTGAAACGTCGTGCCCGGTCCTGGCGTAAATTTATCGGTGAAATCAAACTCGGTATACACGCCTTGCTTGCGAAACGCCGCCCCATTTTTAAATTGGAATCCCTCAGCTTGCACCGCGTCGGTCATACCCGCTTCTTCAACCACTTCCATACACGCTGGAAGCAAACTTTCGCCGATGGAAAAACGCGGAAACTGCGCTTTTTCGACCACCAGCACATCAATTCCTTGCTTGAGCAACAGTGCTGCAGCCGTCGAACCTGACGGGCCTGCACCGATAATAACCACTTGACGCTGCTGAATATTCATTGTTTTTACTGTCATTCTGACTTTGCTTTGAGTTTAAGTAAGGTATGGCCTAAACCAATATTGTCGGTACGTTCTTCAATGACCAACCCCGCCGCTTCGATAAGTTCAAGGAAGTCATCACTGCGGTAGAAACGGCTGTTGCCGTTGGCAAGGCAGGTGAAATAGAGTGAAGTCGCATTCAGACTGTATGACGCCGCATCATATTTCTGTGCATCCCAAAACAGTTCGAGAATATACACCACGGCATCTTCGGTTAACTGAGCTCGTACCCGTTGCAGGATACTGAGAATTTCCATTGGTGAAAAGCAGTCAAGAAACTGGCTCATCCACCATACGTCGGCTTTCTCCGGCAGCGCTTGCGCTTTGTCGAGCATATTGGCCGGATACGGATGAATACGCTCGGCAAATCCTTGCTCGGACGCATTACGCATCGCCATTTCCAGTTGCTGTGGTAAGTCGACAATCGTTACCTGCACCTCTGAATCATAACGGCAGCATTGCAGTGCCCATTTTCCGGTGTTGCCGCCAATGTCGACCAGATGTTTCGGCTTGTCGGCAAACACCCGTTCCAACAGAACCGGGAACGAGCGATCGGAGTAAAAATGGTCGAACTGGAACCAGCTCTGTTTGGCTTGTTCCGGCAGGCGTGACAACCCTTGGTAAATAGTTTCCCAATCCCCCAGCTCTTTCAGCCCCGCAGGCTTTCCCTCTTCTATCGCCTCCGTTAAGTGCATCATCGCGGCGTAACAGACGTCAGCGGTGAAATCCATATTGGCGCGGGTCATGCCGTCATGCAGCAGGAAAAAGCCCAAATTAGCAAGACGATAGTGCGGTTTAGTCCACAAGACGATGTTGGCGCTAATCGCCATGTCGAGCAGCACTTTTACGCCGTACTCGGATACGCCTGTCTGCTGATGAATTGCCTGCGCGGACAAACCAGTGTCACCCGCCTCATCCAGTGCTTTTAAAATCCCCAAATCACGCAATGTTCTTGCGGTATGGAATACGATCGGGGCAAATGAAAGTTTTTGGGCTTCAGTCTTCGCTTCGAGAGCGTTAAAGGGGTCAAGTTGTTCCATCAAGAGAACCTAGCTGTTATTAGTGTGTTCGGAAATTCACCTATTGAGCCGCCGCAGCTTGCGCAAGCTGTTTCTTAATATCGACGTTTAAGTTGTTGACCCAACGGTTATAATTGCGGTGAATGCTACCATCGTCCGCTTTTAAGTTTTCTGACCTAACGTAAAGAATTGAGTAGTATTTTTCGTTATAAGGAATATGAATTTCAGCGAAATGGTTACGCACACTAATTTTGGCATCCAAAAGGCCGGGCTCTATCTCTTGAATAACCCAGCCGCGTTGAAGTGCTGCTTGAGTAATTGCTAATTTAATTTGATCACTTTGAAGATTATAAGCAACTGGAGTATTCTCCACATTCAGAACAGGCTGGACGCGACCACAAGCAGCTAACAAAAATATTAATAAAACTGATAGGGTTAATTTAATTACCTTCATGGCTTATCCTTATTTTCAGGAAAATGAAAAGTCGGCCATAGTATTTAATCCCCTCGGCAACAAATCAATCGTTTATGTCAAATCAATTGCAATTCATGTCGTTCAATATCGACGCCTGGTCAGCCAGCGCGCAGGGAATTCATCAATGCGATGAATGGAAATCATGGAGTCAGGATGGAATCTGGCCAGAAGGGCCGATTGAAGCCGGACTCATTCCACCAATGATGCGCCGCCGCATGAGTCCGCTCAGTAAATTAGCGGTTCAAACGGCACTCTCTTTAATGAATGAGCATGCGGTTGATTATCTGGTATTTTCCAGCCGTCATGGTGAACTGCATCGCAGTGCCGAGTTGGTGAAAGAGATTCTACACGGCGAAGAAGCCTCTCCGATGAACTTTTCGCAGTCGGTGCACAACACCGCAGCCGGACTATCAACCATCGCCAGCAAACAAGCCATTCCAGTCACCTCGATTGTGGCGGGAGACAACACTTTTCACAGCGCACTGACTGAAGCTTGGTTGTATCTGTGTGAGCATCCTGAGCAACGTGTGCTGCTGGTCGATTTTGATCTACCCCTGCCACAAGCCTATCAGGAATTTGAAGACAAGCAGTTCAGCGGATACGCATTGGGGCTGGTTCTTTCTGCGGGCGGCCAGTGGAACGTGACCGGATTGGCAGCAACTTCAGAGGTCGATATCCTGCCTCAGGCACTGGTCGTGCTGAAACATTATCTGGCTAGTGAAACACAGTGGTTGGTTCAGGGCGAGCGCAACACTTGGCAATGGCAGCAGAAATGAAAATCATCAGCCAGTATTGGCGAATATTCGCCACCGGTTTCTGTTTCAGCGTGTTTGGCCTTGGCGGCCTGACCCTGAGCTTTATCATCATTCCGTTGATTCGGCTGACAACGCGCGAGCAAATTAAACGAGAATATCGGGTACAAAAAGTGATTCGTGCCACCTTCAACTTCTTTTGCAAGTTAATGAAGGCCACTGGCGCAATTGATTATCGAATTGACGGAGCGGAGATCCTCAAGCAGGACCGCAACTGTTTGATTGTCGCCAACCACCCAAGCCTGATTGACTATGTGCTGATAGCTTCGCAGTTACCGCAATGCGACTGCTTGGTGAAATCGGCCATTTGGTCCAATCCGTTTATGAAGCACATCGTCAAAGCGGCTGGCTATATTCCTAACGAAACACCGGATGATCTGCTGAGCCTGTGTGATGAGCGTTTTGAGCGCGGTAACGTGCTGCTGGTCTTTCCGGAAGGCACCCGCACCACGCCGGGAGTAGAATCCAAATTGCAACGCGGCGCAGCGCAGATTGCGATTCGTACTGAACGCGATTTACGCGTCATTCACATTACAGTGACACCCAGCTTTCTGACGAAACAGAAAAAGTGGTATCAGGTTCCCGATACACGTCCATTTTTCCTGATAGAAGTTAAGGATAAAGTTGAGGTCGCGCCCTTTATAGAGCAAACTAACAATCCAACTTCGGCGGCTAGGCGATTAAATCGACATTTAGCTGAAGTGATTTTTCCAGTTGATAAATAACAAAAAAAGTAGGTCCCAGTGGAAACACTACACAACGACATTAAACAATTGATCATCGATGCCCTGAATCTAGAAGACATCAGCATTGATGATATTGATACTGAAGCTCCTCTTTTCGGAGATGGTTTAGGTCTAGATTCGATTGATGCGCTTGAGCTTGGCTTAGCGATCAAAAAGAAATACAACATTGTGATTGACGCGGACGACACCAACACTCGCCAACATTTTTCATCCGTCGCCAATCTGGCTCGTTACATCTCATCTCAAACCAGTAACTAATTGATAGACATCGCTATGACAGACACAAATAAGCAGCAAGTATTTGATCAGGTTAAAGACGCTCTGGTAGAGCTGTTTGAGATCGACGCCGACGACATTCAGCCAGACGCGCATCTTTATCAGGACCTGGATCTGGACAGCATTGACGCCGTGGATTTGGTGGTTCATCTGCAAAAAGTTACCGGCAAGAAAATTAAGCCGGAAGAGTTTAAGGCCGTACGCACTGTTGAAGACGTGGTTGAAGCGGTAACCGAACTGCTCAAGGACGCCTGATGCGCCAACTGCTGACAGCCCTGTCTGCAATTGTTCTGCTCGCTTACCCTTTCGCTGTCTATTATGGCATCGATAAACTTGGATTAAGTGTCATTGGGCTGTTACTTGCTGTGATGTTCGCTTTACGCATCATCACAGCAAGTCGAACCAAACTAAAAGAATTCAAACAGTTAGCTGCAATTAGTGGTCTCATTGGGATCACTTTGATTATTTTGGGCGTGGTGTTTCGCAAAGAAGGGTGGCTGATGTTCTACCCGGTGGCGGTTAACGCCTGCATGCTGCTGTTTTTTGCCAGTAGCCTTAAGCAACCACAGACCCTGATTGAACGTCTGGCCCGTTTACAAGAACCCGATTTACCTGCCAGTGGCGTGCGATATACGCGCAAAGTCACGCAGGTGTGGTGTCTGTTTTTCCTGTTCAATGGAATCACAGCGCTGTACACCTGTTTTTTGCCGCTGGAAATCTGGACGCTGTACAACGGTCTTATCAGTTACTGCCTGGCTGGCGCACTGTTTACCATTGAATGGCTGGTTCGCCGCTCTGTTCGTCAACACGATTGAACACCAAACTGTTTGCCAGAATAACTGTTCGCAAGGACTGATAAAGCATGAATCACAGCAACACTCCTTTCTGTTCCCTGTCACAACTCTTACTAACATCACGTGACAAGAACGTGGTGGCCTTTCAGGGCGATGAACACATTGGCTGGTCGCAGTTTGTTCAGAATGTGAGTGATTACACACATCTTCTGAATCGCTACCCGCAACCAACCGTCGCCCTGTGCGCCCGTGACAGTTACTGGTTCGCCGTCGGCTTTTTTGCTCTGTGTCACAGTGGAAAATCCATAGTGCTGCCTGGTAATTATCAGCCTCAGGCGCTGGCTGAATTGAGCGCCCATTTTGATCTTTTGCTGCACGACAGTGAACTGAACGATATCGCCAACTGCCCGAATATCGAATTGGGCAAAGTGACGGAGCCATCGCCGCATTTCGACTTTGATCCGCTTGATCTTGATGCGACCAAACTGACCCTGTTTACGTCCGGTTCGAGCGGCGTACCAAAAGCGATTCATAAAACGTTGCGTCAACTGGATGTCGAAGTCAGCATTCTGCAGTCTTTGTGGGGCGAAGCCCTCGCAGGGTGCCGAATTGAAGCGACCGTATCGCATCAGCACATTTATGGCTTACTGTTTCGCCTGTTATGGCCTTTGTGCGCAGGCCGACCGTTTGCACGTCACAATCTGGAGTTCCCAGAGCAAGTGAGCGCTCACGCAAGCCCTGACGTGGCGTTAATCAGCAGCCCTGCGTTATTAAAACGCCTATCGGAAGAACATCAGGCAAACACTCTGCGCATGACGTTTTCATCCGGCGGCCCACTGCCCCACTCTGCGGCTGTCCACGCCCACGAACTATTTGGCTCGCTGCCCGTCGAAGTGTTTGGCAGTACGGAAACGGGCGGTATCGCGCATCGTCAACAAGCCCATGCAGTGACACCTTGGCAGCTGTTTCCGCGTGTTGAAGCGACACTCAATCAAGAAAACTGTCTGCGCCTGCGTTCTGCGCATGTCGATCCACAAGGGTGGTATCAAACTGCCGATGAGTGCGAATTTGTTGATGAACGCCACTTTGTGCTCAAAGGACGGACTGACCGCATCATTAAAGTGGAAGAAAAGCGGGTTTCTCTGGTCGAAGTGGAAAAACGTGCAGAGCAACTTAGCTATATTGATGAGTGCGCCGTGATCCCGGCCAGCGAAGGTGAACGCACCGTATTGCTGGCGGCGATTGTGCTGACCCAAGACGGTCACCAAAGCGTCGCAACATTGGGCAAAGGTAAATTCTGGCTGCTGCTGCGCAACGAACTGCGCCAATGGCTTGAACCGATTGCCGTGCCGCGCCGCTTTCGCATCGTCACGGAAATTCCGCTCAACAGTCAGGGCAAAAGACAAAATACCGAAATCGAGCGACTGTTTGCCGATGCGCAGACTCGCGATTAGATAACGAGCACTATGATCAAAAGAAAACCGACGTTACTGGCTACCGACATTCAACCATCGCAGGCAACATTGTCCTTGCGGGTGGATGCCGACATTCTGGATTTTTCCGGCCATTTCCCACAGTTTGCTCTGCTGCCGGGCGTATCGCAGATCGACTGGGCAATTTTCTACGCTTGCGAACTGCTGTCGACGCCCGACCAGTTCAAAGGGATGGAAGTGATCAAGTTTCAGGAGCCGATTTTGCCAGATATGGAAGTCACCCTGACCCTGAACTGGGATGCCGACAAACAAAAACTGGCGTTTCAATATCGCTCCGAACGCGATGGTCACCCAGTGGTGCATTCCTCGGGCAAAATGAAACTGGGAGAACGCAGTGACTGAGAATTCCTTCGCTCCCGCGTATCATCCCTGCTTTTTGATCCCCTGCTACAACCACGGCTCAACCGTAGCCGCGGTGCTTGATTCGCTGGCTCGTTTTGAGTTTCCGGTGCTGCTGGTCGATGACGGCAGTAATCAGGAAACCAAAGCCGCGCTGAGTGAAGCCGCGCAACGCGATAACGTGCATCTGCTGACGCTGCCAGTCAATCAGGGCAAGGGCGGCGCGGTGATGGCGGGCATCCGTCAGGCGCACTGGCTTGGTTTTAGCCACGTGATCCAGATTGATGCTGATGGCCAGCACGATATTGAAGCGCTGCCAACACTGATTGAAGCGTCTCAGGCCAATCCGCAGCATCTCATTTCCGGCCAACCGGTGTATGACGAGAGCGTACCAAAGGCGCGCCTTTATGGCCGTTACGCTACGCATATCTGGGTATGGATTGAAACGCTGTCGTTTGCTATCAAAGACAGTATGTGCGGTTTTCGCGCCTATCCTGTGGCCAAAACCGTCGAGGTACTAAGCCGTTTTGATATTGGCAGCCGCATGGATTTCGACATCGAAATTCTGGTGCGTATGTACTGGCAAGGTGTCGACATTGATTTCGTCGAGACACGGGTGATTTACCCGGAAGGCGGCATTTCTCATTTCGATGCGCTGTGGGACAACGTCAAAATCAGTTGGATGCATACCCGTTTGTTCTTTGGCATGCTGCCAAGAATTCCGGCACTGCTGGCCAGAAAAAAACGTCGCCAAGCAAGCAGCGACGCTCACTGGTCAAAACGTCAGGAGCGCGGCACGGTACTTGGCATCAAAACACTGATGTGGGTTTACCGCCTGCTGGGTCGCGGCGCGTTTCAACTGATCCTCAGAGGGGTAATGGCTTATTACTACCTGACGGGCAAACAGGCACGCCGCGCGTCTGAGCACTATTTGCAACAGTTGACCCATTACGCTCACAGCAACCACATCACGCTGCCTGCCAAGCTGAACAGCTATCGGCATTTGCTTTCGTTTGGCGAAACCATGCTCGATAAGCTGGCGGCCTGGCGCGGAGATTTTAGTGCCGACAACCTGACCATTCATGGCCAGGAGCAGTTTCAGTCGATGGTGGAAAAGCAGCAAGGTGTGCTGATTTTAGGTTCGCATCTTGGCAACATCGAACTGTGTCGCGCGCTCGGCCGTCGTCACGCCAACATCAAGATTAATGCTCTGGTGTTTACCGAACATGCTGAACGCTTCAACGCGGTGATGAAAGCCATCAATCCGAGCTCCGAACTCAACCTGATTCAGGTCTCGACACTCGGCCCAGACACCGCCATTCTGCTGCAACAGAAAATTGAGCAGGGCGAATGGGTAGTGATTGTCGGCGATCGCACTTCCACCAGCAAAGAGAGCCGCGTGGTCTGGGCCGATTTCCTTGGTCAACCTGCACCGTTCCCGCAAGGGCCATTCATGCTGGCATCCGTATTAAAAGCGCCGGTTTACCTCTTGTTTGGTCTGCGTGACGACACAAAAAAAACACCGCATTTTGACGTTTATTTCGAACATTTCAGCGATGGTATTGAGCTACCAAGGGCACGCCGACAAGCCGCGCTGCAAGAAGTGGTTCAGCGCTATGCTGAGCGCCTGCAACACCACACGCTGAATGCACCGCTACAGTGGTACAATTTTTTCAACTTTTGGACATTAAGCAAACAACACCATGACGATGAACAACAACAATAAGATTCTCTTTGGCGCGGAGCGCCTGACCATCGAAGATGTGGTCGCTATTGCCAATGGCGCACAGGCGGCAATTAACGATTCTGACGCCTACAAAGCGCGCATCGATCGCGGAGTGGCGTTTCTTGAGCGTCTGTTGAAAGAAGAAGGCGTGATTTACGGCGTGACGACCGGTTACGGCGACTCATGCACCGTGGCCATTCCACCCAGTCTGGTTGAAGAACTGCCGCTGCACCTGACCCGTTTCCACGGTTGTGGCTTGGGTGAAATTCTGACTCATGAGCAGTCGCGCGCAGTTCTGGCCACGCGTTTGTGTTCGTTGGCACAAGGTGTTTCTGGTGTGTCGCACGATGTGCTCAATCAACTGATCAATCTGATTAACTTTGATATCGCGCCGCGCATTCCTCAGGAAGGCTCGGTTGGAGCCAGTGGCGATTTGACGCCTCTGTCCTACGTCGCCGCGACACTGATCGGTGAGCGCGATGTACTGTACAAAGGCGAACTGCGCGAAACCCGCGACGTGTTTGCCGAACTGGGGATTGCGCCGATCAAGCTTAAACCCAAAGAAGGTCTGGCGCTAATGAACGGCACGTCAGTGATGACCGCGCTGGCCTGTCTGGCGTACAAACGCGCCGAATATCTGGCACAGCTCTCGACCAAAATCACGGCGCTGGTCTCGGTGGGCATGCACGGCAACGACTTCCATTTTGATGAAGCGCTGTTTGCGGTGAAACCTCATCCTGGTCAACAACAAATTGCCGCTTGGCTGCGTGACGACCTTCAGGCTGAACGTCCACCACGCAATAGCGACCGTCTGCAGGATCGTTACTCGCTGCGCTGCGCACCGCACGTCATTGGTACAGTGCAAGATGCTCTGCCGTGGTTGCGTCAGCTGATTGAAAATGAACTCAACAGCGCTAACGACAACCCAATTATCGATGGCGACAACGAACGCGTGCTGCACGGTGGTCATTTCTACGGCGGCCACATCGCCATGGCGATGGACACGTTAAAAACTGGCGTGGCGAACCTGGCCGACCTGCTGGATCGCCAAATGGCACAGCTGATGGACTACAAGTTCAACAACGGCCTGCCGTTTAACCTCACCGGAGCAGAAGGCGCACGTAAACCGATTAACCACGGTTTTAAAGCAGTACAAATTGGCATCTCAGCCTGGACAGCAGAAGCGCTGAAACACACCATGCCAGCGAGCGTTTTCTCCCGATCCACGGAGTGTCACAACCAGGACAAAGTGAGCATGGGCACCATCGCCGCGCGCGACTGTTTACGTGTTCTGCAATTGACCGAACAGGTGGCGGCGGCTTCACTGCTGGCGGCCACACAGGCGATTGAGCTGCGTAAACGTCATCAGGAACTGGATGAGCAACACATGAGCCACAGCCTGAAGCAGATGGTTGACGCGGTGCAGAGTGAGTTTGAATTTGTGGTAGAAGATCGCCCGTTAGAAGCCGATCTGCGCTTGTTCATCGAACGCATTCAGACCCAACACTGGGCCTTGTATTAATCATTGAGGAGAAAGTATGAGTGATGTGACTTTCCCGCTGGAAACTGAGGTGACACTGGTCACCTCTTTTCAGGACGCCGACCCGATGGGCGTGGTGTATCACGGCAACTACTTCCGCTATTTTGAAGAAGCACGCCGTGAGCTGTTGGATAAAATTGCCTATGGCTATCTGGCGATGAACGATTCCGGCTACATGTGGCCGGTTATCGATACTCGCGTGAAATATGTGAAAGCGATTCCGTTTAACCATAAAATTCGCGTCCATGCTCGCCTGACTGAATGGGAAAATCGCCTGCGTATTGACTACGTCATCTTTGATGCCGAAAGCGGTCAACGTATGTGCAAAGCGCACACCACTCAAGTCGCGGTCGAACGACAAACGCAAGAAATGTGTTTCGTCTCCCCAACGGTTTTCACCGACAAAGTGTCCCACTGGCACCAAACCGGAGAGTGTCTGGCATGATGGCAAAAAAGACGTATCGCTTACTTACCCTGCTGGCGCTCAGTGCCGCCAGTCTGTTCTCAACAGCCATAGCTCAGGTCACTGATCTAGCGTCCCTGCAGACTCAGTTGCAACGCTTTGAGATTGTGCGTGGTGACTTCACGCAAAGCCGCAAAATTGAGATGTTTGCCGAGCCACTCTCTTCGCAGGGCACATTTCTGCTTGATAAAGCGCATGGTCTGTTGTGGCAACAAAGTACACCTTTTCCGGTCAATCTGGTGCTGACGCAAGACAAATTGCGCCAGACGTTTGCCGGCCAAGCGCCGCAAACCATCACCGCCAAAGAGAACCCGATGGCATTCTATTTCAGCCATATTTTCCTGTCGGTGTTCCACGGTGACACCGAGCAACTGCAATCTGAATTTGACCTCGATTTTTCTGTTCAGGATGAGCAGTGGACGCTGGTTCTGACTCCGAAAGGCGCTCCGCTCAACGCGGTGTTTAAACACATTACGTTGCAGGGTCAAGACGATATCAACGCTCTGTCACTGCAGGAAGTGCGTGGTGATAACACCGAGATCCGCTTCAGCGCGCAAACGCACGAGCCGCAAACGTTAAGCCAAGCGGAACAAGCGCAGTTTGAGTTTTAATATGCCAGACTTGCCAAGCTCCCGATCCATTGCCTCTTCGCGCCTCGCCTTCTTCTGGCTGGCGCTCGTTGTGCTAGCTTCAGCATTGCTCGTGAAACAATGGGCCTTTTCGGCTAGCTCGCCGATTGAAACCGACATCATGAAGCTGCTGCCGCAGTCACGGCAGAACCCGCTCGCTCAGGCCGCGTTTGATAAAGTGACTGACAGTATGAGCGATAAAGTCGCTTTTGTTCTGACTGGTAAGGATTCCACGTCCCTGTTCGCTGCCGCGCGCGACCTCGAAACCAAACTCCGTCACCAGAGTGAACTGACTGAAGTCACCGGACAGATTGACGTAGCCAAGCAGCAAGCCTGGGCGAGTTATTACTTTCAGCACCGTTTTCAATTTCTGACTGACGCGCAACGTAACCGTCTCAACACGGCACCAGAACAGCAGGTACAAAGCGTCATCCAGGCGCTCTACAATCCCTTTTCCGGCGTGACCGGACAGGAGCTCGCCAGCGATCCGTTTCTGCTGTTTCGTGATTACCTCAGTCACCTCAATCAGTTGTCGACCCAATTTCAATTGCACCAAGGTTTCCTGACCACACAAAAAGATGGTCAGACGTACGTACTGCTCACCGCCTCACTGACTGATTCGCCTTATAGCCTGCAAGCTCAGCAGATCGTGGCTCATGTGAATGAGTGGCAACAAGCAATCAAGCTGCAGTATCAGGTCGAGATGGCTTACACCGGCGTGGTGTTCTACGCAGATTTCGGGACCCGCAGCGCCAAATCTGAAATCAGCACCATCGGCAGCGTGTCGCTGCTCGGCATTGTGCTGTTGGTTATGCTGGTGTTTCGCAGCGCGGCGCCACTGCTGCTGGCTTTGCTATCGGTATCGGTCGGATTATTGGTTGCCTTAGCGACGACCACTGCCATTTTCGGCAAGGTGCATCTGTTCAGTTTGGTGTTCGGCGCCAGCTTGATTGGCGTTTCCATCGACTACGCGTTCCATTATCTGACTGATCGTCTGGCTGCCGGTAGACGTTGGGACAGCGTTGCCGGGCTCAAACACATTCTCGCTGCCATCACGCTGGGATTAATCACCAGTTTAATTGGCTACTTGGGCTTGCTCGTTGCGCCATTCCCGGGCTTGCAGCAACTGGCGCTCTTCTCCGCGATTGGTTTGCTGGCCGCCTACGCTACCGTGGTGAGTTGGTATCCGTTACTGGCGCGCACGCCAACGCCCTCTCGTCATTTGCCCGCCATGGGCTTACTCAGTCGATGGCTCGATTGGTGGCAAGGTCGCACTATACGCATCGCTCTGCCTTCAATGCTTCTGGTGCTCAGTGCCATCGCTCTGACGCAGGTGCACTACGATGACGACATTCGTCAACTGCAAGCCATGCCTCAGGCATTAAAGCAGCAGGAAACGCGGGTCAGTCAGGTCACTGGCATGAATTCGTCACAGCAGATGTTGGTCGTTTCAGCCCATGATGACGAGGCTCTGATGCAGAAACTCGAACAGCTCGATGACACACTGCAAAACTGGCAGCAGGATCAGGTATTACAGGGTTACCAGAGCCTGCATCAATATCTGGCGTCACAGCAGCGCCAGCAAAGCGACTTTGCGCTGGTTGAGCAACTCTACCAAGGCTTTGCCCCGCAACTGAGTCAAAGCTTGCGACTGGCTAGCGAGCCGACGTTGAGCGCCTCATTTATCCCCGTATCGCCGAGTGATTATCTGAGCGCAAGTGTCTCTGAGCCGGTGAAGTTTCTCTATCTTGGCCGGATTGGCGAAGCGGTCGCCGCGGTCATCATGTTAAAAGGCGTGCAGCATGCCGATGTGATTCAGGCGTTTGCTGCCAATGACGCACATCTGGCTTATCTGGATAAAGCAGCCGAAATCTCGCAGCTGTTTGGCGAGTACCGCGTCAAAGTGATGGAGCTGCTGGCGGCTGCCTTGGCCGGAATCGCCCTGCTGCTGATGTGGCGTTACGGCTGGCGACACACGCTGCGCATTCTGTTCCCCTGTGTGATTGCGTGCATGGTCGGACTGGCGGTTACTGTGCTGACGGGTTCGGCTCTCAACCTGTTTAACCTGCTGGCCTTAGTGCTGGTGATTGGTATCGGTATCGACTACACACTGTTTTTTGCCGAGCAGGCTCGCAGCCATAGTACGTTGCTCGCGATTACATTGTCGGCGATAACCACTCTGCTGTCGTTTGGTCTATTGGCTCTGAGCCAGACTCACGCGATTCACAGCTTCGGTGTCACCACCTTAAGCGGCATTTTTATTGCCTGGCTGCTCTCGCCGCTGGCGATTCAGCCACCACCACCTTCGGAGTCAAAATCATGAAGTGGTTACTGACCAGTCTGATGAGTCTTTGGTTGTGCGCTTGCAGTTTGCAACCCCAGATCAGCGCGACACAAGTCGAAATCAGTCCGGATGTTTGGGTAGAACTGCCTAAGCCGGCTCAGCTTAGTCAGTCGTTTACCGCCAGTCAGCTGATTTCAGCGACCTGGCACAACGAAACTGGCCACAGTCAAAGCCAGCAGTTACCGGTGCAGCTTCAGGTCAGTGATCAACAAGTGCTGCTGGCGGGCTTTTCCTCGTGGGGCACACGCATTCTTTCTCTCGATTACGATGGCGAGCAGATTCAGACTCAGGTGCTGTCCGGTTTAGAGAACACCGTTCCAAAGCCAGAACAGGTACTATTTAACCTGATGATCACGCTCTGGCCGCGAAATGCTTGGGAAGCCCCGCTAAATAAGGTAAGGTGGCGAATTATTGATGACGCTAATCAGCGCACTGTGATCAATGAAAAGGGTGAAACTATTCTGGCTATCACCTACTCCGGCGACACTCCGCTTAGCGGCGATATTCATTTTAAGAATCTGCCTCTGAACTACGACATCACGATTCAGACGCTGACTCTTCAACCGACACAAACAGCATCACAACAGTAGATAAGCCATGATGAATTCCCATTCTTCATTTCCAATTTTCATTCATGACTGTGGCTTTCACTCCGCTATGGGGCGCGAAGCAGCGCAAATTCATCACACGTTGGCCAGTGGTCAATGCGCGCATATGTTGCGCGACGATGAAATTCTTAACACAGGGACATCGACCATCATCGGCCGGGTCACGGAGACATTACCTGACGTTCCGGCGACACTGGCACGTCATGACTCGCGCAACAACCAACTAGCGTTGTCAGCCTTACAGCAAATTGAACTCAGCGTGCGAAGCGCAATCGAGCGCTTTGGATCTGATCGGGTCGCCGTGATTGTTGGCACCAGCACCTCAGGCATTTCGGATGGCGAACACGCCTACGCCCAGAAGCTGGACCAAGGTGCTTTCCCTGCTGATTATCACTATCGCAAACAAGAACTTGGCAACACCAGCGAGTTCGTTGCGGATTACTTTGGGATCTCCGGCCCGTGCTACGCTATCTCCACCGCCTGCTCCTCCAGTGGCCGCGTGTTTATCAGCGCCAAACGGATGCTCAAAGCGGGCTTGGTCGACGCAGTGATTGTGGGCGGCGCCGATACCATCTGTAAGCTCACTCTCAACGGTTTTAATGGCCTGGAAGCGCTGTCAAACTCGCTTTGCCAGCCATTCAGCGCTGAGCGCAGTGGTATCAACATCGGCGAAGCGGCCGCGTTTATGCTTCTTTGCCGCGAACCGAGCGACATCGCCCTGCTCGGCGTAGGCGACAGTTCCGACGCACACCATATCTCCGCGCCTCATCCTGAAGGCGTCGGTGCGTTTGATGCGATGCAAAAGGCGCTCGACGATGCCGGTTTAACCCCACAGGACATCGGCTATATCAATGCCCATGGCACCGCCACACCGCTCAATGACAGTATGGAAAGCAAAGCGATATTCCGTTTGTTTGGCGACGGCGTTCCGGTAAGTTCCACCAAACCGTTAACCGGACATACGCTCGGTGCCGCCAGCGCTACCGAAGCCGCCATCGCCTGGCATTTGCTGCGTTACGATCTGCCGCTGCCACAACAGCGTTGCCACAACAAAGCGCAAGACATTGAAGTCTCCTTGGTCGAATCAGACCAAACGCTGCATGGAAAAGCCATTTTAAGTAACTCGTTTGCCTTTGGAGGCAACAACATCAGTTTGATTTTTGGATACGTCAATGCGTGAATACCCAGCCATAGAGCAACTGCTTCCGCACGCCAGACCGATGATTTTGGTCGATCGTGCTCTCGACATTGGTGCTGAGTCGATTCACTGTCAGGTGGATATCGGCGATCACCTGATGTTCTTTGATAAAGAGACGCAAACCATTCCGGCGTATGTCGGCATTGAGTTTATGGCTCAGTCTATCGCCGCGTGGTCCGGTTTCCATGCCCTTGAAAAAGGAACCGAGCCACCGATCGGATTTCTGCTCGGCAGTCGCCGCTATCAGGCAGAGTGCGATCATTTCACTCAGGGACAAACGTTGGATATTCATGCCGAGCAGGTGATGGAAGATAACGGCATGGCCGTCTTCTCCGCCCGTCTTGAGCATCAGGGCCAGTTAGTGGCACAGTGCCAGCTTAATGTGTACGTGCCATCAGAAGAAAAATTACAAGAAATGAAAATCAGGAGTCACGCATGACCCGACAAGTTCTCGTCACCGGCGCCAGCAAAGGCATCGGCAAGGCCATTGCAATTCAGTTGGCAAAAGATGGGTTTACCATTGTTGTGCATTACATGGGCGATGAAAAAGGCGCGCAAAACACACTCGACACCATTTTACAAAACGGCGGTCAGGGCCGTTTGATTCAATTTGATATCAGTGACCGAGCTGCGTGTCGCAGCAAAATTGAACACGACATTGAACAACACGGCGCCTATTACGGCGTGGTGAACAATGCTGGTATCACCCGTGATACCGCGTTCCCGGCCATGACCGAAGAAGAGTGGGATGGCGTAATTCACACCAACCTCGACAGTTTTTACAACGTGCTGCACCCGTGCGTGATGCCGATGGTGCAACTGCGCAAAGGTGGCCGCATCGTCACGCTTGCTTCAGTGTCCGGCATCATGGGCAACCGTGGCCAGACGAACTACAGCGCAGCGAAAGCGGGTGTGATAGGCGCAACCAAAGCACTGGCGCTCGAACTGGCTAAACGCAAAATCACCGTCAACTGCGTGGCTCCGGGCCTGATTGATACGGGTATGATCGACGAACACGTCAAAGAGCATGCCCTGCCTCAGGTTCCTCTGCGTCGTATGGGTGAACCCGAAGAAGTGGCCGGTTTGGTCAGCTACTTAATGTCGGATATTGCGGGCTACGTGACCCGTCAGGTTATTTCAGTCAACGGAGGTCTGCTATGAGCCGTCGTGTTGTTGTCACCGGGATGTCCGGTATTACTGCTTTTGGTAACGACTGGCAGGCCATTGAGCCTAAGCTGCGCGACTGTCAGAACGCTACCCAGTACATGCCGAGCTACGAACAGTATGAAGGTTTGAACACCAAACTGGCGGCGCCGGTTATTGGATTCGAACTGCCGAAACATTACAAACGTAAGCAGGTACGCGGTATGGGCCGCGTCTCACAACTGGCTACCGTTGCGACCGAAAACGCGCTGATTCAGGCCGGGCTGATTGGCAACGACGTTCTGACCAACGGCCAGACGGGCATTGCTTACGGTTCATCGACTGGCAGTACCGACGCCATCGGCGCGTTTGGTGTCATGCTGAATGAGAAAACCACCAAAGCAATTACTGCTACCACCTACGTACAGATGATGCCGCATACCACTGCGGTAAACGTTGGACTGTTTTTTGGTCTGCGCGGCCGCGTCATTCCCACCAGCAGCGCTTGTACTTCTGGCAGTCAGGCAATTGGTTATGCCTACGAAGCCATCAAACATGGTTACCAGACCGTGATGGTGGCTGGCGGCGGCGAAGAGCTGTGCCCGACTGAATCGGCGGTGTTTGACACCCTATTTGCCACCAGCCTGAAAAATGACGCGCCGAAGACCACGCCACGCCCATACGACAGCGAACGTGATGGTCTGGTGATTGGCGAAGGCGCCGGCACGTTGGTGCTGGAAGAGTACGAACACGCCAAAGCACGCGGGGCAAAAATTTATGCGGAAATCATTGGCTTTGCCAGCAACTGTGATGCGGCACACGTGACGCAACCACAGATGGAAACCATGCAGATTTGCATGGAAATGGCGCTGCGTGACGCCCAATTGGATCCGGCGAAAATCGGTTATGTGTCGGCGCACGGCACCGCTACCGACCGCGGTGATATTGCCGAGAGTAACGCCACCGCGAATGCGCTGGGCAAAGTGCCAATCAGCTCGCTGAAGAGTTATTTTGGTCATACGCTGGGGGCCTGCGGCGCAATTGAAGCGTGGTTAAGCCTCGAAATGATGCACACTGGCTGGTTCCACCCGACGCTTAATCTGGAAAGTCTCGATCCCCAATGCGGCGATCTCGACTACATCACAGGCACTGGCCGTGAGATGACAGTCGATTACCTCATGAGTAATAACTTCGCATTTGGTGGCATCAACACCTCGATCATCTTTAAACGCCACGCCGAGTAACGCCGATAGCGCACTCGCAAATGGTCAAAAGCCGTCCCTCTGGACGGCTTTTTTGTCTCTATTTTTCGTCAGGAAAAAAGATTTACGCCACCGCCCGACTGAGTATTTCCACAATCTGCGGGCGGAAGATAAAGAACACGGCGCCGAGCAGGCACAATCCCGCCCAGACGAAATCCATTCGAAACGGCTCTTTCATGTAAATCAGCGCAAAGGGTACAAACACCGACAGCGTGATGACTTCTTGCAGGATTTTCAATTGGCCTAGGTTCATGACCGTGTAACCAATGCGGTTTGCCGGCACCTGGAACAGATATTCAAACAGCGCGATACCCCAACTGAGCAGCGCAGCAATCACCCACGGCTTGTGGCCCAGCTCACGCAGATGGGCATACCAGGCAAATGTCATGAAGACGTTACTGATCAGCAACAAACCAATCGTGATCAGCATAGGAGGAAGAGCAAACATGCGGGACTCCGAAAAACAAGATCGAAAACGCGCGCAGTGTGCGCCGAGTTGCGTTGGCCGTCAATCGGATTCATCGCTTTGACGCAAAACTGGGAACGATACCGAATTTAAAATCAAAATGCCTCCTGATCTGTTTATTTCTCCCTAATTGATCACAAATCTGAATGACAACATCAGGCGCAGCGGCTTTGGCACTGTTCATCAGCAGCACTTGGATTACACTGAGGCAAATTTTATGGAGAGATACGATGAGCAAAGTATGGGTCACTGGCGACGCAGTCGTCGACTTAATTCCTGACGGTGAAGCGCACTACCTGAAATGTCCGGGTGGTGCACCTGCTAACGTGGCTGTGGCGATTGCGCGCCTTGGCGGCAACAGCGCATTTTTCGGTCGGGTCGGGAACGATCCCCTTGGCCGTTTTATGCAGCAAACGTTGAACCACGAGCAGGTTGACTGCCAGCATCTGGTTCTGGACGACGAGCAACGCACGTCGACCGTCGTCGTGGATCTGGACGAGAGCGGCGAACGCAGCTTTACATTTATGGTCAAGCCAAGCGCCGACCAATTCCTGCAACCCACAGATATTCCTACGTTTCATGCCGGAGACTGGTTACATGTCTGCTCGATTGCTCTGGCCAATGAGCCAAGCCGCAGCAGCACCTTTGCAGCGATTCAGCGCGTCAAACACGCGGGCGGCTTCTTCAGTTTTGACCCGAATCTGCGTGAAGAAGTGTGGGCCAAGCCGGAAGAGCTTACCGAAGTGGTGATGCGCGCGGTGGCGTTGGCGGATGTGGTGAAATTCTCCGAAGATGAGCTGATGCTACTGACAGGTACTCATTCGATTGAGCAAGGCCTGCTGTCGTTAGCGCCGTTGTCACTGCCTCTGGTTGTGATTACTCAAGGTGCCAAAGGTGCTCTGGTGGTAACTTCAGGCAGCCAAACGCTGGTGAGCGGCAAAGTCGTCAAACCGGTGGATACGACGGGGGCGGGAGACGCGTTCGTGGGTGGTTTGTTGTATCAACTGTCGGTCAGTGAACACTGGCAATCAAACGATGCAATTGCTCAAGCCATCCACTTAGCCCATGGTTGCGGAGCCCTCGCCACGACGCAAAAAGGCGCGATGACAGCCCTGCCCGATTTAGCGGCATTGCAACACTTCCTTAGCGAATAACTCTGAATGTGTCCGTCAGGCGAGCCTCGTGCTCGCCTTTTTTATCGCCAATAGAACGTGACTTAGCACATATACCCAGATCACAAATCTTATTCAGATCGTGAATCAGCTAAAAGTTTTCAATATTTTTTCGGGATCGTTCCCTATCAATTAGATATAGTCCAACCCACACAATGAGTGATGATTCATCAGGTGTTAGGTCATTTATATTTGAACACTGCCAGATAATTTTTACTCATACATCCACGCTGCCTCGTGATTAATTGGGAACGTTTGCAAAACTATCAAATTATCATCCAATGTGGAGAAACAGAATAATGAAAACTAAAGCATTGACGCTGGCCGTTGCCGTAGCCCTCTTCCCTGCCACAGCCGTTTGGGCAGATTCTGATATTGCGACGCTGGAAGCGCGTATCAATGATCTGGAATCGCGCCTGGCACAAACTGAGCAAACCGCGCAGCAGGCGCAAGAATCCGCGTCTTCGTTTGAGTTCCACGGCTATGCGCGCGCAGGCCTTTTGATCAATGACAATCTCAATGGCGCAACAGGCACTGGCCCTTACATGACCGCCGCCGGTGCACTGGGTGCACCAGTTGGCCGCCTTGGTCTGGAAGACGACAACTATCTTGAAGCTAACCTGATTCACAACCGAACGCTTGATGACGGTTCGACCGCCCGCTTTCGTATCATGTTGGCTGACAGCGTTGAAACCAACAACGAATGGACCGCAGACGACAGCCAACTCAACGTGCGTCAGGTGTATGCCGAACTGGCGAACTTAAGCTCGTTCTCCGGTGCGTTTGAGCACTCGACCCTGTGGGCCGGTAAACGCTTCGACCGAGATAACTTTGACATCCACTTTTTTGACTCTGACATTGTGTTTCTCTCTGGTACCGGCGCTGGCATCTACGATGTTCAGTTTACCGACAGCTGGAAAGCCAACTTCTCTGTCTACGGCCGAGACTTTGGTGAAATCGACAGCTCAAGCACCGACGTGGAAAACTACATTGCGACCATGAATAACCGTTTTGGCAACTTCCAACTGATGGTCAGCGGCATGACTTCGTCGGATAACCAAGGCCGCGACACCGACAGCGCCTCACCAAGCAAACGTGCAGAAAACGGTGTACACGCGCTGTTTGCCTACCATGGTGAGAGTTTCTATGGCCTGAGCGACGGTTTCTCCAAATCCGGCGTGTTGATCGGTCAGGGCTTGGGTGCTGAACTGAAAGGCATCGGCTCAAACGGCGACCTGAACGATGACGCTAAAGCCATGCGTTTGTTCAGCTACGGCGTGACCCGCTTTGCGGACAACTGGCGCATCGCCCCGGCCGTCATGGCGGAATACAGTCAGGACCGCATCAAAACCAATGACGAATTCAAATGGGCTTCGGTCAACGTTCGCCTCGCGCAGGAACTGACCCAAAACTTTGAAATGGTGTACGAAGGTTCATACCAGTACATGGATCTGGACAACAGCGTCGATAAAGCCAAAGGCAGCTTCTACAAAGCGACGATAGCCCCGACTTTCAAACTGGCGACGTCAGCGGGCTTCTTTGACCGCCCGGAAATTCGCTTTGCCGTGAGCTATGTCGACTGGAGCAGCGCGCTGGATGATTACGCCGTCAGCCTCGACAGCGATGCCAGCACCATGGGCAGTGGCGGCGAAACCGTCTTTGCCCTGCAAATGGAAACCTGGTTCTAAACCACACCTCCCATCAACCCGGCTTCGGCCGGGTTTTTTGTTGCGTTAAAGATAGCAAGCCGTCAGTTGCAGAGCCTAAAGGAGCCAGCTAACCTTTAGTCTGGGTTTACAATTAGGTGGATGTAATGGGCGAAAAATCAGAACATTGCGAAAGAATAGTCTGCCAGCAATGTGCGGCAGAGCGTGCGTTGGACTTCGATTTTACCATGGCATTTCAGCCTATTATTGACTGTCAGGCGCAACGTGTATTTGGCTACGAAGCACTGGTGCGAGGTCTCCACAATGAGCCTGCTCCTGTGGTGATAGCACATGTAACCGAAGAAAATCGCTACCTCTTTGACCAGCAATGCCGCATTAAGGCCATTTCTCTTGCCGCGAAGCTGGGTATTGACGGCATACTGAGTATCAACTTTTTGCCCAATGCGGTCTACCAGCCGGAACGCTGTATTCGCACCACCCTGGAGGCGGCGAAAACTTATCAGTTTCCCACCCAGAACATTATGTTTGAATTCACCGAAGGCGAGCAAATTTCCGACAGTCGTCATATCAAACGCATTATTGAATACTATCAGTCGCTGGGGTTTAGAACGGCGATTGACGATTTCGGTGCCGGCTATTCGGGGTTAAATTTGTTAGCTGACTTTCAAACCAACATCGTCAAACTTGATATGGCGCTGATACGCAGCATCGATAGCGATTTCGCGCGCCAAGCCATTGTGCGCCATTGTCTGGCGATGTTTGCCGAACTCAATATTACGCCGCTCGCTGAAGGGATTGAAACGCTGGCTGAATATCAATGGCTCAAGGAAGCGGGTATTTCTCTGATGCAAGGCTATCTTTTTGCCAAACCCGGTTTTGAGTGCCTGCCTGCGGTAAATTTTATCCGTTGATCGTTACCTTGGTCTGCAAAGACAAAAGCCACCTTGGCGGTGGCTTTTTAGCATGCGGTGAAATCACCAACGTAATGATTAACGCGGTGCAAATGACCATTGCATGGCGTTGAACGGGGCAAACGTGGCGCTGGCTACCGCATGATTCAGCGAAATATGCGTCGCGTTTGACGGCGTAAATACGCGCCCGGTCATCACGTGCTCACCATCATTGATGAAGATTTCCAGCGATGAGTTGTCCGCCAGAATCCGCAGCTTCAGCTCGCTTGATGTCAGTGGCAGTTCACGAATGGTATCGCCCTGACGAATCTGGGTGTGGCTTCGGTCAAACCGCAGCACGCCTTGCTCCCCGTCAAGAGTCAGCACCACAGCGTGCTCATCATTGTGCAGTAAACGCAGTTCACTGCCCCAAGGCAGTGTCACTTCCAGATCGAAGCTTTTGCAACCCAGATCCAGCGGCTGCTGATTGAGCGTCAGTGCGCGAGTCTCACCACGCAATTGCGCCAGTTCTGCAATAGGTTGTTGAATGATTTTGCCGTTGTGCCAACTCAGCTCGCGCAGCGCAGTAAACTGATGAATCCAGCCATTGTCGCAACTCGGGTGTTGAACCTCGTCCGGCAATCCCATCCAGCCGCACATCACGCGGCGGCCATCGGCGGTTTGCATCGATTGCGGAGCATAGAAATCGAATCCCGCATCGAGTTGCCAGCCTTGCAGAAAATGAAAGCCGCCGTTGTCATCCTGATGAATGCGAAAGATGCGATTGTGATGAACGATGGTGTGATGCGGATTATCCGCATGAATCCCTTGCGGACCAAACACCACAAACTGCTCACCTGCCATCTCAAACCAATCCGGACACTCCCACATATAACCGTAGGGCGCCAATTCTTCGCCATACAGCTTATCAAACTGCCAGTGCTGCAAATCCGTTGAATGGTAGACGGCCAGACGACCTTGCAAATCCTGAGTCTGTGCACCGAGCAACATATGCCAGCGCCCCTGGCGTTGCACCACTTTCGGGTCGCGAATGTGTTCCGTGACGCCCGGCGGTAACGTGCGAATCTGCGGGCCTAATTTTTCAAACTGATTCTGTTGATTGAGGCGCGCTGCACACTGCATTGTCTGGCGTTGACGGTCGTGTCCAAGACGCGTGTTACCGGTGTAGAACAGCCATAAATCGTCACCATCACTGACAGCATGACCAGAAAATACCCCGTGGCTGTCGAACCAATCCGACGGCGTTAAGGCAATGGACTGCCACGTCCAGTTCACCAGATCCTGGCTTTTCAGGTGCACCCAGTATTTGTCTTTGTGCTCACAGGCAAACGGATACCACTGATAGAACAGATGGTAGTCGCCTTGGTGATAGATAAAGCCGTTCGGATCATTGAGTAATCCCTGCGGCGGTGAAATGTGCCACTGTGGGCGATACGGACAAGGCGTCGGCTGCAAATACGCTGAAGCGGCCTGACGCTGCGCACTGGCGATGGCCAGACCAAGCTCGGCGAGATCAGCATCGGTGATGTCGCTACCGCGCGCCATACACAGCTGCCACTCGCCCAGTACTGACTCAGCACTCACCTCTTGCGGCAGCGGATGAACACGCTCAGCATCACGCACCGCCACCGTCACCCGCCCTACCGGGGCTAAAATTCGTTGAATATTATCGACCCCGCCCGCGAGATCAATAAGTCGCTGTAGTGACATGAACTTACCTAATATCAAATTCGGGAACGTTCTCAAAAATATAAAACAAACATCGTTTAGGCAAGTTTTTCCGTAATAAAGCGAGGGATAATCCGGTTGAGTGTGAAGCCGGGCACAGAAACCCGGCAACAGCAGAGAGGAATGTGAACGTGAGTTTTAGCAGGTTTCGCGGGCTACATTCTGGAAAGTGAGCACAACTTTACTCATCTCCTGGCCGCGTCCGGCAATGCGTTCCAGAAGCATCTTTGCTGCATTTTCTCCAGCTTTATCAAAGGCATAATTAAAAGTCGATAACGAAGGTGTGCTCACATAGGCCAGTTCGTCATTGCCGACTCCGAGTAGTTTCACCTGTTCACCAACCTTTACGCCAGCTTCTTGCAGCGCTTTGATCGCGCCGACGGCCAAACGGTCGGTTGCACAGAACAGGCCATCCATTTGCGGATATGATTTGATCTGCTCTTTCGCCAGACGATAGCCGGATTCAATCGAAAAATCGCCCCGCACATGAAACAGCAGCGGCTTATTGTGAAACGCCAGAGCCTGCTCCAGACCTTGTGAACGTTGGACATCCACCGCAATGTCATCACTCTGCACGCCGATAAAACCGATCTGTTCGCAGCCCGCTTGCACTAAGCGGTTGCCCGCTTCAAAGCCAACGCGCGTATCATCGTGCACCACACTCGGAATATTGTGCAGCGAGCCGTCCTGTCCCACCAGCACCACCGGCACCGCCGATTGCTGAATCGCTTTAACGAGCGGCGCGTCCAGATGGGTGGCATAGAACACAATCCCTTCGACACGCTTTTGGTTAAATATTTGAATATATTCAAGTTCTTTTGCATGAACCTGATGAGTATTGGCAAGCAATACATGTTTGCCCGCTTGTTCGAAGATCGCCGTCAGGCCATCCACGCCTTGTGCAGTCGCATGGGACGATACCCGCGGCACAATCACACCAATCAGGTTAGTTTTCTGTGATTTAAGATCTTTCGCCACCTGGTTAACGACGTAACCACACTCAGAAACTGCCTTTAACACTTTGATTTTGGTCGACTCTTTTACGCCGTACTCATCATTAATTACGCGAGAGACGGTCGACTTTGACACGCCAGCCAACCTGGCGACGTCATGCAAACTTGCCATAAAGCATCCTATTTCACCTTCCAATTGGGATTGATTGCAGAAATACCCGATTCCAACCCCGGCATTAGCGTGATTTTACCCTTGTTTTGTTGTTTCTCGATCCTGCTTTTGGCGATCATTCTCACAGAATTCATCACGATCTTTTGACCGAGCGGAATTAATTGACAAGAATCGCTTTTGCAAACGTTCCCAAAAGTATAATCATAAAGCAGTACACAACTAAACCCAGACACATTGAAGCGGCCGACACCGCGCAACTTCAGACAGGACGGGTATACTGACAAGTAACAAGAACCGGGGTGAGTTATGGACTATCCAGTCATAGCAAAACAACTTCTCGAGCACTTGGGTGGCAAAGCCAACATCCAGGCGCTGGCACACTGCGCAACACGACTACGTCTGGCAGTGAAAGATGAATCACAGATTGATGAAAGCGCAATCGAAACGCTGGATGGCGTCAAAGGCCAGTTCAAGGTCGCGGGCCAATACCAGATCATTTTTGGCTCAGGTATCGTCAATCAGGTGTATGCCGAAATGGCGAAACTGACCGGCATGGCCGATATGTCGACCAACGATGTCGCCAGCGCTGGCGCGCAAAAACAGAACATCGTGCAGCGCGCGGTAAAAGGCCTATCCGATATTTTCGTGCCTATCATTCCGGCCATCGTTGCGGGCGGTCTGCTCATGGGGCTGTTCAACGTACTGACCGCCAAAGGCTTGTTTATTGATGGTCAATCGCTAATTGATGCCAACCCTGGCCTGGCGGATTTGGCCAGTATGATCAACACCTTCGCCAACGCCCCGTTTGTTTACTTACCCGTTCTGCTGGCGTTCTCTGCGTCACGCAAATTTGGCGGAAACCCGTTCCTTGGCGCGGCGCTGGGTATGCTGATGGTTCACCCGGATCTGCTTAACGGTTGGGGCTTTGGTAGCGCGACCGTGGCTGGCACTGTGCCGACGTGGAATATTCTCGGGCTGGAAATTCAGAAAGTGGGCTATCAAGGCTCGGTTCTGCCAGTGCTGGTTTCGGCCTTCATTTTAGCCAAAGTTGAGCTCGGTCTGCGCAAAGTGATTCCGTCCGTGCTCGATAATCTGCTGACACCGATGCTGGCGATTTTCATCACCGGTTTCCTGACGTTCACCTTAGTTGGCCCAATCACGCGTGATGTCGGCTTTATGCTGGGTGACGGCCTCAACTGGCTGTACGATTCGGCAGGCTTTATCGGCGGCGCGCTGTTTGGTTTTATCTATGCTCCGTTCGTAATTACCGGTATGCACCACAGCTTCATTGCGATTGAAACTCAGCTGCTGGCGGATATCGCAACCACTGGTGGCACCTTCATTTTCCCGATTGCGGCCATGTCTAACGTGGCACAAGGCGCCGCAGCGCTGGCGGTCGGCTTTACCACCAAAGACATCAAGCTCAAAGGCATTGCCGTGCCATCGGGCATTACCGCACTGCTGGGCATTACGGAACCGGCGATGTTTGGTGTGAACCTGAAACTGCGTTACCCGTTCATCGCCGCCATCACAGGTTCTGCGATTGCCAGTGCGTTCATTACTCTGTTTAACGTCAAAGCGCAAGCACTGGGTGCGGCAGGTTTGCCAGGCATCATCTCCATCAACCCGGAGAAAATCGGTTACTACGTGGTGGGCATGGTGATTTCGTTTGCGGTTGCGTTTGGTCTGACTCTGATGTTGGGCATGCGTGAAAAAGCAAAACAAGGCGTTCGCGCTACAGCGTAATATGTGCCCCCTATAACGATTACGCTTTGCCCACTCGATTGAGTGGGCATTTTTTATTGCCAGAGGAAGTTGATCGTTACCTCGCGACCATTGTCGCGTTCAATGGTGTGATACTGCCATTTATAGTGACGAATAATGCGATTGGTCAACTCAAGGCCCAGACCGAAACCGAGTGTATCCTGAGTATTACTGCCACTGTGATCCTGATTGGAAATGGTCACCTGAGCCCCTTGCTGAGTGATGAGAACTTTGCCAAACAGCGTGTGTTGATAGGCATTGCGAATGAGGTTACTCAACACAATGTGACACAGCGTTTTGGGCAGTAAAAACTGACCGGGAGAGAGATGCACTTCCACCTCTACCTCTTTGTTTTGCACCAGATAACTCAGTTCCTGACTGATGTGTTCAACCAATGTACACAGCTCCACTTCACTCAGCGGTGGTTCACTCTCGTTGCCGCGATTGAGCCATAACAGCGTTTCAGTCAGGTCGGTCATTGTAACCCCTGCACGTATTATCCGTTCCACCACTTGTTTCTGCTTGTCCAGGCTGTCCGGTTTATCAAGCAGCTTAGCCAGCAACTCAGCGTTGCTGCGCACCACGGCGATCGGTGTGCGCAGCTCATGACTGGCATGAGCTAGGAACTTCTGTTCACGGCGCAATGAATCTTCCACCGATGACACGCTATTGCGCAGGACATCTGCCAGACGGTTCAACTCGTTGTACTGAAAATCCGGCAGCGGCTCATTGAGCTGCGCAGGGGTCAGGTTTTTCGCCCAGTGGCCCAGTCTCTCCACTGGTTTGGCGACCAGTTGCATCAGAAAATACATACATAACGCAAACAGCGCGATACCCAGCGCGCCGTAGCTCATCAGTTTGACAAAATGGGGCCACTTGCCTTTGGGCATACCATGGTCAATTTTGGCGTGCGTAAAGTCATCCATCACGCGCGAAATGTAGAGTGTTTCGGTCGTGCCCTGATCGTAACGCATCAGAAACAGCGCGCGCTCCGGCACCGAGAACCAGCTCGAACTGTCGACACGTTTGCTAAAGTCGAGATGTTCACCGGGCACGGCAAACACTTCGCGAATCGCGGGTTGTACATCCTGCCAGCGGCGAGCGACCTGAAAGCCGAGAATCATCTTTGGCTTACCGTTCTCCAACTGCGCGTGGCGGCCGATTTCAACCATGGTCATGCGCATGCCGCCATCAAGTCCTTGCTCGAAGTAGTTGGCAGCCAGAGTGGAATAGCTCAGCACCGTGATGGTGCCCATCGCCATTACCGCGCAGGCAAAGAATATTTTCAGGCTACGACGCAGTTTCATCATTGCCCTGCCGTTGTATGGCGAATCCGTAACCGGGAAGAGTGTGAATCAATGGTTCTAATCCCTCTTTGTCTATCTGTTTACGCAGGTTGAACATGTGTACTTTGAGGCTGTTGCTGTCCGGTTGTTCATCACCCCACACATTCAAGGCAATTTTTTCCCGTGATACGCCCGATGGGTATTCACGCATCAGCAATTCGAGAATTTTAATCGCAATCGGTGAGAGTTTGATCTCCTGACCGGCGCGCGTCACTTTGCGCTGCGCCATATCCAGCTCCAGATCGGCGACACGCAATTTCGACACCTGTCCGCTGCGGCGCTTCGCCAACACCTGAATGCGCACCATCAGCTCTTCCATCGCAAACGGCTTGACCAGATAGTCGTCCGCACCATGGCTAAAACCTTGCAGTTTATCGTCCAACGTATCGCGCGCGGTCAGCATCAATACCGGTGTTTCAATTCCGCGCTCACGAATGCGCTCGCATACCACCAAACCTTCTATTTTGGGCAGATTGAGATCGAGCACAATCACGTCGTAGCGATTTGCCATGATCAGGTTGTAGCCAACTTGTCCGTCGGCGGCGAAATCGCATTCGATCTCTTCCAGAGACATATAGTCAATCAAAGCGGTGGCCAGATCGATATCGTCTTCCACCAATAACGCCTTTAACATTCCTTTTTACCTACTGCTGTTACGGATAAGGGCTTTGCTGAATCTTTCGACCTGAAGGTCACTGTGCAAGGCCGAATGGCGCGCGTGACGCTTCATTCTTGCGCTTTGCTTTACATCATAGCGTAACTGAATGATGCCAAAGAAAAAGGCAGGTCAAAGCCGACGAATTTTTTTGTCGTACTCAAGCGTAATGGAACGTGGGTTAAGACCGGGTTAACCGAATGCAAGACGCCCGGTCAAAACCGGGCGCTTGAGATACTGGCAGATTAGAACTGATAACCGAGTTTCAGCTCGATGGTGCGTTCCGCGCCATACCAGCAGTTCATGTTGTTGTAGCAGGTGTAGTACTCCCGATCGAACAGATTACTGGCGATAAGATCCGCACGCGCCCCTTGCAGACGCTCACTCACGCGGCCGAGATCGTAACCCAGTGACAGGTCAACCACGGTGTAATCCGGCACTTTGCCTTGAGTATTGGTCGCGTCCATGTACATTTCACCGACATAGCGCGCGCCGCCGCTCACTCTGCTGCCGCCCAACATCCCTTCATCAACTTGGTAAGTGCTCCATAAGGTGGCGCTGTGTTTGGGTACATAAATCGGCGTAGTCCCTTGCAAACCATTGGTGCTGTCTTTGGTCACTTCGACGTCAGCGTAAGTGTAGCTTGCCGCGATGTCCCAGTTTGGTATCAGCCACCAGCGGCCTTGAACTTCTACGCCTTGTGAGCGCACTTCTCCCACCTGAATATCATCCTGATAGTTAGCCGAGCTTGGGTCCGTCACCACTACATTGTTTTTCACAATGTGGTAGAGCGACACGCTGGCCTGCTTGCTCATGTCCGCCGACTGATATTTCACGCCCACTTCCATCTGCTCGCCTGTTTCCGGCTTGAACGGCTGACCGAACTGACTGTCGGTGCCAGCCACTGGTGAAAAACTGGTGGCGTAGCTGGCAAACGGTGCGAACCCGGAATCAAACTGATACAGCGCGCCAACGCGATAAGAAAACTCGTTGTCGTCGGCTTTGGTGCTGTAACCGGACACCACGCTTTCGCTGGTGTAGTGATCGAAACGCCCGCCGGCAATCAGCACCCAGCGATTCCAGCGCAGTTGATCCTGGAAATAACCGCCAAGCTGTTTGATTGCGATATCGTAGTCGTATGCATACTGCGCCGACACTGTGCTGCTATCGAGCAAATTGTTGTTGGGATTGAACAGGTTAAAGCTGTAAAAATCGCTGTCGGTGGTGGTGTAGGTTTTATACAGCGAGTCGCCTTTCAGGCGTTGGTAATCAACACCGAACAGCAGATTGTGTTCCACGCTGCCCCAGTTGATCACGCCAGACAGTTGGTTATCGACCACCAAACCGTTGTAACTTTCATCGGTGCTGTAAATGTTGCGCGTCAGTACGCCCGTGGTTTCATCAAAACCGCCACTGCTGTGATAGAGGTTTTTCTGGCTCAGCGACGCATCGGTGTAACGCAGGTTCTGTAAGAACGCCCAGTTGTCGGTGAACTGATGCTGCACTTTATAACCCAGCATCAGAATTTCACGCTCGAATGTGCTCCAGTTGGTGTCGCCAGCATAGGTCGAGGAGGACGTTGAACCGTTGGCGTTGGACGTCACGGTGCCCGACGCGGGCAAGGCCGAGTTCATGCCCATCGACGGATCGTTCTGATAATAGAGGTTAAGATTGATCAGCGTTTTGTCGGTGACTTGCCAGTCGAGTGACGGCGCAATCAAATAGCGCTCTTCCTCAGTGCCATCGACCTGACCGTCCTGTTTGCGCGCTTTGGCAATCAAACGGTAAGAGAGTGCATCGCTCAGTGGCCCGGTGGTATCGAGCGTCACCTGCTGCAAATTGCGCGAACCCGTGGAGGCCGACACTTCGGTACTGCGCTGCTTTTGCGGCGCTTTGGCAATCACGTTCACCATGCCGCCCGGAGGCATCGCGCCATACAACACCGATGTTGGCCCTTTGAAGATCTCCAGTTGCTGCATCGCAATCGGGTCAATCTGTGGCTGCAAGTTCCAGCCTTTGAGGTATTGCAGTACCAAGCCGCCGTAATAGCTTTGGTCGACCTGAAAACCACGAATGTAGAAGTTGTCGTACATGGTGACCGAACCGCCTTTGGTTTCCGTCACCACGCCAGGTGCGTAGCGCAGCGCCTGACCAACCGATGGCACACCGCGCTGCTCAAGCAGTTCACCGTCAATCACGGTGATGCCTTGCGGCGTCTCTTCCGGCGCCAGCGCGGTTTTGGTCGCGGTGTTGCGATAAGTCTGACCTAAAATGGTCACCGTTTCCGTTTCTGAGCCACTTGGCTCATCGGCGGCAACACTGGTGGTGGGCATCAAAAGTGACAGGATCGCCAACGCGATCGGCGAAAATGTGGCGTGTGGATTCAAATCCATGATGTTTAACTACCCTGCTTTTCTTTTGTGAGAATAACTATCATTTGTATTTTATGAAAAGTGCAGGTCGAAAAGTTAACAATTTGGAGCATGTTAAGTTTGCTCAGGCAATTTCAACCGGTAGCCAGTATTCCATCTCAGCATTCAAAGCCGTGCCGTCGTAGCCATCGGGGTAACGCTCCAGTTCAAACCCATCCACACCGCGATAGTTCGATTGCGGCAGCCAGTCGAAGATAAACCACGCCAGCGTTTGTGGCAGCAAGGCAATCGGCCCGCGATGTTTCACGACTGCGTAAGTTTGCGCTGGCACAGTGACTGGCTCGCAGCCTGCTAGCGATTGGCCACAGGTTGCCCAATAGATTAGGGGCTGCTCATTGTGAGCGGCAGCAGTCACGTCGATAACGCCGGTCAGTGGCTGCGTGGCTTGATGCTCAATCAGCGGCGAAAACTGCGCCCACAGACTTGGCACCTGCTCAGCAAAATCAGGCTCTGCAGCCAGCAAGCCACGAATCGGCGTCGCAAGGCCATAAAAGGTTTCCGATTCAGCCGATTCGACCCGCAACTGCATCAGTTGCGGCGCTTGGCTTACCTGAGGTGGGCGCTGCGTGGTTTGCAACGGTTTGCGCAGCCCGGTGCGACGACCGAGCTTGCGATAGTCACGCGGGCTTAGCCCAAAATGCTGCCGAAACGCGCGGCTAAAACTGATTTCAGAGCTGAAACCGTTGGCGAGCGCAATATCAATCACCCGCTCTGAGCCGCCAATCAGGTTTTCGGCGGCTTCGCTCAGTTTCAGCTCACGCACGTAGTTAGCCACGGTCAGTCCGGTTTCACTCTGAAATACTCGCTGTAATTGCCAGCGTGACCAACAGCTTTGCTGCGCCAAATCATCCAGCGACAACGGCTGATCCAGATGCGCATGGATGTAGTCCAGCAGTTTGCAAAGGCGATTAAACGATAAAGAAGGACGAGTCATGACAGCAAAACACCTCAAAAACAGAGGGCTTAGTGTCGCACAAACTCGCAGTTAATGAGAAGTATTATCAACTAATAACTCAACAACCGTGAGTTCGATTTAGGTAGGCAAATTAAAAAAGGGGGCTGAAAGCCAGCGAGAGTCCAATTCCTGACAAACAGCCCCGTGGATTAATTCGTTTAATGCATGTTATTTAGTGCGCCGCGGACGGGTCCACCGCGTGTTTCGGTTTCGGCGCAAACCAGATCATGCACGCAGCAACGGCAAAAATTACCGCGATCACAAAGAACAGTTGGTTGGTCGCGACCATCACACTCTGCCCTTGCAGCATCCAGTCCATCGCCGAGCGGGTTTGATCGGCGCTCATGCCCGCGTTTTGCATCGCTTGCGTCGCCACACCTGCTTTGTCGGTCAAGCCCGCCAATTCAGCATGCACGTAGCGCGATTCGTGCTCCCAGGAGGTGTTGATCATCGAGGTGGCAAACGCGCCGGATAAGGTTCGTATGAAGTTCATCAACCCCGCCGCCGATTCCATCTCATGGACTTTGACACTGCCGAGCGCAATCGCCGTCAGCGGCACAAAGAACAGCGGCATACCAATCCCCTGCACGAACATCGGCCAACTGATTTGCTCAAAGGTCATATCAACCGTGTTGAAACTGCGCATAAAGGTCCAGAAACCGAGCCACATCACGCCGACAAACACAAACGGCCGCGGATCATATTTCGACGACAAGTTGGCGATGATCGGTGCAAGAAACACCGCCAGTATGCCCATGGTCGCCGTCGCGTGCCCCGAGATGGTCGCGGTGTAACCCATGTAAATTTGCAGCCACAACGGCGTCAATACCGAGATACTGAAGAAGGCGCCAAACGCCAGTGACAAGGTCACCATGCTCATGGAGTAGCCGCGATGCCGGAACACTTTCAAATCCACCACCGGATTACGCTCGGTCAGCTCCCAAATCAGGAAAGCGACAAAGCCCACCGCGGCAATCACCGCCAGCGTGACAATACGTGACGATTCAAACCAGTCGTGATCTTTACCTTCATCCAGCATCAATTGCAGTGCGGCAACCCACACCACCAGTAGCGCCAAACCGACTTTGTCGATTTTCGAATGGGCAGTTTGAGTTTCAAATTTCTTCAGCAGCTTCCAGCACAAAATCGCCGCCACAATCGCAAAGGGCGTTTTGACGAAGAAGATGTACGGCCAACTGAACTGGTCACACAGTACGCCGCCCAAAATCGGCCCCATGATCGGCGCCACCAAGGTGGTCATCGACCAGATACCAATCGCCGCGTGGCTCTTGTTTTTGGGGAAGATACGAATCATCAGCGTTTGTGACAGCGGCATCAGCGGACCACCAGCAAAGCCGAGGAACACACGGAACATCACCAGCATATTCATGCTGGTCGCCATGCCACACAGCAACGAAAACACACCAAACAGCAGAAAACAGGTAACGAAGACGCGAATCGACCCAAAACGCCGCGCAAGCCATCCGGTTAAGGGAACCGAAATCGCTTCAGCCACCGCATACGAGGTGATCACGTACGTGCCCTGACTGGTTGAAGTGCCTAAGCTGCCAGCAATGTTCGAGACCGACACGTTGGCAATCGTGGTATCCAAAATGGCGAGAAAGTTCGCCATCGCCAGACATAGGGCGCCGAGAAACAGCGCCCCACCTGACAAAGGTTTGATCTCATTGTCAGAGGAATGACTCATGGCTTCACCTTAGCCTTGCTCTGACGCTTTCGCTGCGCGGAACTGAGCAATCGCCTGCTCATTGGTGTCAGCGGAAGTATCCACCGTGACGATCATCGACAAGCCCACTTGCAGCGGATGAGACTGCAAATCTTTCGGGTCGAGTTCAATGCGCACCGGCAGACGCTGCACGACTTTGATCCAGTTACCCGTTGCGTTTTGCGCCGGAATCATCGAGAACGCTGAGCCCGTGCCACCAGAAAATCCTGCGACCACACCGTGATAAGTGACATCGTCACCATATAGATCGGCGGTCAATGTTACTGGCTGCCCCACTTTCACGTTGCGCAGTTCCACTTCTTTGAAGTTGGCATCGACATAAATGTTGTTCACTGGCACCACGGTCATCAGCGGCATACCGACTTGAACACGGCGGCCCACCTGAACCTGACGCTTGGCGATGATGCCGCTAATCGGCGCGCGAATCACGGTGCGTTCCAGATCGATCTGCGCCTGTTCATAACGCGCTTTCGCCAGCAGCACTTCCGGGTTGTTTTCGACCGTGGTGTTATCGGTCAGCGCGGCATTGGCTTTTTGTGAACCAATGGTCGATAGCTTGGTGGCCTGTGCCTGTGCCATCGCCGCTTTCGCCGCATTCAGGTTGGCCTGCGCTTGTTGGAAACCGGTTTTGGCGTTGGTCAGCTCTTCGCCGGACACCGAACCACTGCGCACCAAGTCTTCACGGCGCGCAAGGTCTATCTTAGCGCGCGCAAAATCGGCCTGCGCGGCTTTCAGTTGTGCCTCGGCACGTTGCTCGCTCGCTTCCTGCGCTTCAACCATCGCAGTCAAACCTTCGTCATTGGCGAGATAGCTGCGTACGCGGCGCGTAGCCAGCGCCAAATCCGCTTCCGCCTGGCTGAGCGCCAAACGCGCATCGGTATCGTCGATTTGCACTAACACGTCGCCTTTATTGACGTATTGGGTATCGACCACGCTCACGCTGGCAATGATGCCACCCACCGCCGGGGTCACTTCGGCAATTTCTGCCGCCGCATAGGCGTTGTCGGTCGACACATAGCGTGAACCGATAAAATGCCAGTAGGCGCCGTAACCGCCACCCGCCAGAATGACTGCGGCTGCCAGTGCCAGAAACCCTTTTTTGCGCGACTGCTTGGCTCGCGCAGCATCAAATTCTGTTGTTTCTGTATTGGTATTGTCTGATGAACTCATGGGATAGAAACCTTTTTAAAACCGAATCAAGACTGTGTTGATTGAAAACCGCCGCCCAAGGCATGGATCAGAGCGAGGTCTAAGCTGAACGCACGTGACTGCAAGTTCACCAGCGCTCGTTGATTATTCAATAGCGACTCTTCTGCCACCAGCACGTCAAGGTAAGTAGCGAGACCACCCTGATAACGGTTGCTGGCAATCTGCAACGCGCGCTGCGCCTGCTCGACCGCTTCCTCTGTTTTGGCGATGCGCATATCCAATGCCTTGGTGCTGGTCACCACGTCGGCCACGTCATGCAACGCTTGGGTGAGCGTGGCGTTGTATCCGCCGACCGCTTCCTGATAACTCGCCTGCGCCGACGTCAATTGACCGTCCAATCGGCCGCCGGTAAACAGCGGCAAATAGATAGCCGGACCAATACCGCCCGCGTCGTTGCCGCTGTTAAACAGGTTATCGAGGCCAAACGCCTGATAGCCGATAAACGCAGACAACGTCACATCCGGATAAAACTGCGCTTCGGCAATGCCCACGCGCTGAGCAGCCGCTTCGGCGCGCCAGCGCGCGGCGGTAATGTCGGCGCGATGCCCGAGCAAACCGATACCAGCATCCGTTGGCAATCCGTAACGAGCATTCAGTGCCACCCGGGGTTCCTGAATCGTCAATGCGCGATCCGGCCCTTGACCCGCTAAGGCCGCCAGTGCGTTTTTCTGCAATTGAATCGACTCATTCAGGCCCAGCAATTCCGCTTCAACGCTGGCTGCAATTGCTCTGGCCTGACTGACAGAACCTAAGGTTTCCAGCCCGTTTTCATAACGCTTTTGCAGCAGTTCGACGGTTTTGTTGCGCACATCCAGCGCCGCTTCCACCGTATGTTGGTTAGCATACAGACGCGCCAGTTCGGCATAGGCATTGGCGATAGAGGTGGCGAGCATCAGACGTGCCGATACCCCTTCGGCTTCCGCCGCTGCCAGCTCAGATGTCGCTGCGGCAACTCCCGCTCGGTTCTTACCCCAAAAGTCAAAGTCATACTGGAAGTTAAGAGTTAGCGAACCGTAGTCATTCCAACCGTGCGGTGGCATTGCCGCCTGATATTGGTAACTCACTTTGCTCTCTGTCGCCGACGCGGAAAGCCCGACATTCACCGAACGCGCCGCGCCTGCTTGCTGCGCAATACCTTGCGCATTTTTCATACGCGCCATGGCAATTTGCAACGTCGGCGATTGAGCAAAGGCTTCGTTGATCAATTGATTCAACTGCGCATCCTGATAACGCTCCCACCAATGATCCGATGGCCAGTCCATCTCGGCATGATTGGCAAAGGTTTGTTGCGATTGAAGGTCGGCCGCATCGGCGACCGTGCCCAGTTCACTGCTGTGATTAGGCGTAGAACAGCCCGCCAGAATCAGCGTGCTGAGTAATGTCATGGAGAAATAAGGGACTGTTTTGCGCACTATCCCTTGGCGTTTGGCACTGCTTTTCACATTTGGAAACCTTATAACTAAACCGTACCGTACAGTTATACTCTTGACAGATTTGGATCGTCAAGAGAAACTTATCCACAATTTTCCACGGGAATAGACGAGTTCATGCGAGTAAAAAGCGAAGAAAAAAGACAGGCCATTTTGGAAATTGCGAAAAATTCCTTTACACAGCAAGGATTTGAACAAACCTCCATGTCCCATATTGCCAAGGAACTGGGTGGATCCAAAGCGACGCTCTACAACTACTTCAGCTCTAAGGAAGAGATCTTTTGTGCGGTCATGAAGTCTTCAGCGACCGAACAAATTGCTCAATCTTTCCTCTCTCTTGACCCGAATCGTGAAATTCGCACTTCACTTTTAGAATTTGGTTACAATTTTTTAAGCTCTGTTCTGACGCCGGATGCCATGGCCATTTACCGCATGGCGATTCACGAAGCTGACCGATCATCGATTGGCCGTCACTTTTATGAAAATGGTCCGAAATGTGGTTGGACACACCTGAGCGATTACATCGACAGTCAGGTGAAAAAAGGCACTTTGAAGGCCTGCGATACCTGGATTGCTGCAATGCAGTTCAAAGCATTACTGTCGGCGGAGCACATTGAACCGTTCGCCTTAGGTGCGATTGAAAAACCTAAGCCAGCAGAACTCAAAGCCACCACCCTGCGCGCAGTCGACACCTTCCTGACACTCTATTCCGCCTGATTTTCTCAGCTCAAACCGGCCTGATGCCATGCTCAGGTCGGGATATTATTTCCTGCTAACGTTCAATTTGTACTAGACATGAGAACCATTCTCATGCTGCAATATTGTTATGTTATAACATTTCAGCATGGAATTATGAAAAAGCTATTGATACTCGCTCTGGTGTTGGGCGTGGGCGCGACTCTATTTTGGAAACCTTCTGCCACGACGCACGACACACTCTCTATTTCTGGCCCGTTTGAATTCAACAGTCAGGATCTGTCGAAAGACGGGTTTGTGTTTTCCCGTCTACAAGTGGTGGAATCGTTGGTTGGCATCAACGATGACGCCGAACCTTACCCGCTGTTGGCACAAAGCTGGCAGCAAAGTGATGACGGCCTGAGCTGGACATTCACCCTTCGTCCGAACGTGCATTTCCACGACGGCACACTGCTGAGTGCGCAGGCGGCAGCGCAGTCGCTTAATATCGCGCTCGCCAAACCGGGCGTGATTCGCCAAGTACCGATTCAGTCGATCAGCGCGCTGAACGATCGCGTGGTCATCACGCTGGATCGCCCTTACCGCGCGCTGCCCTCAGTGCTGGCGCACTACTCCACCGCGATTATCGCGCCAAGCTCGATGGACGCCAGCGGCAAAGTGATTCAATTACAAGGCACCGGGCCTTATCAGATTGCAACCCTGCAAGCGCCGCACAAAGCTAAAGTGACACGCTTTGACGCCTATTGGGGTACGCCTGCCCATATCGACACGGTGGAATACCTTGCCGGCCATCGCTCAGAAAGCCGCGCCTTGTTGGCACAAAGTGGTCAAGCCGATTTGGTCTACACCCTCGACCCCATCAGCATCAGCACACTGCAAGCGGCAAAAAATATTGACCTGCATGTGGAATCGATGCCGCGCACGGTGTTGGTCAAACTCAACAACGCGCACCCGTTTCTGAATGACAAAACCGTGCGACAAGCACTGAGTTTGGCTCTGGATCGCGAAGGCATCGCGCAATCGGTGCTCCGCCTGCCAGGCTCTGAAGCCTACCAACTGTTTTCGCCTGCGCTGGGTGCATGGCACATCGCGCAGCGCGATCATCAACCCGGTACCGCTCACGTCAACAATCAGCACGCGGACAAGCTGCAACAAGCGAAAGCGTTGCTGAGCGCACAAGGGTGGCATGCCAATGCGCAAGGGCTGATGCAACGCGACGGCCAGATGTTTCGCGTGCAGTTGGTGACTTACGCGGACCGCCCGGAGCTGCCGCTCATCGCCACCGCGCTGCAAGCCCAATGGCGCGAACTGGGCATTGATGTTCAGATCTCGATTGATAACTCCAGTGCCATTCCAGCCAAGCACCACGACGACAGCTTGGAGATGGCACTCATCGCCCGCAATTTCGGCACCTTGGCCGATCCCCTGCCGCTACTGATGAACGATTTTGCGACCGAAAAAGGCTCCGACTGGGGGCCGATGCACTGGTCATCCAACACCTTTAGCACGTTGCTCGAACAACTGTCTGGCGAAGCCGACCCGGCGCAGTATCGCCAGTTAGCACAGCAAGCCGCCACGGTACTGGCCGACGAAATGCCGCTGATCCCGGTGACCTATTACCGCCAGATTGTCGCGGTCAATCGCCACCTCGACGGCTTCTCATTCGACCCGTTTGAAATCAATTACCGCGTGTCGGAGATGCGTTTCCATGACTAAGATTTTGCTATCCCGTTTGTACCAGGCGCTGTTTGTGGCGTGGTCGGTCGGCACGTTGACCTTCGTGTTGATGCGGCTGATTCCGGGCGACATCGCCTACCGCATTGCCGCAGGACGTTACGGTTATGACTACGTGAACGCCGAAGCTGCGCAAGCGGTGCAGGCAGAATTGGGGCTGGATCGCTCTGGATTTGAGCTGTATTTCAACTGGTTGTGGGACCTGCTGCATTTTAATCTCGGGAATTCTCTGGTCAGCGGTGAGCCGGTGATCGCCGCACTATCGCACCAGTTGGGGCATTCCTTGCTACTGGCTGCGGCCGCGACCGCACTGTCGCTGCTGATCGCCATTCCGGTGGGGCTGTATTGCGGTCGCCGCGCCAATCAGTGGAGCGATCACGCGGCGCTGTTTGGTTCCATCATCATCAAGGCGCAGCCGGTGTTTCTGATTGGTTTGCTGTTGGTGTTGGTGTTTGCACTCCATTTCAACCTGTTCCCCGTTGCCGGGTTTGGCAGCGTCGAATATCTGGTGCTGCCTGCATTGGCACTGGCGCTGAGCATGGCTGCGATGTCGAGTCGAATGATTCGCAACGCGACGCATCAGGTACTGAACTCGCCTTATTTTCAATTCGCGCGCTTAAAAGGGCTGAGCCATCAACAAGCGTTTACCCGTCACGCGCAGCTCAATATTGCGCTGCCGGTAATGGCGTTTGTCGGCATTCAGGCCGTCAGTTTAGTCGAAGGCATTGTGATGATTGAATCGCTGTTCTCTTGGCCGGGCATCGGCCACGCATTGTCGCACGCGATTTTTCGCCGTGATATTCCCATGATTCAAGGGGCGGCGCTGTTGATGGGGCTGCTGTTTGTGGCCATCAACACGCTGGTCGATGTCGCGCAATACTGGCTCGACCCACGTCAGCGTTTGGCGACCAAGGCGGTGATGGCATGAAACAGTTCTCGCGCAGTCAATGGGCAGGCATGAGCATTCTCGCCGCGTTGGTGGTTTTTGCTGCCTTTGAAGCCCTGATTTACCGCGGCGATCCCGCGCAGCAATCCTTGGCGCAAGCCTTTGCCTCGCCCTCATGGCAAGAGCCGCTGGGACGCGATCATTATGGCCGCAGCAACTACGCCCGCTTAGCGAGCGCCGTGAGCACCTCCCTGCTGATGGCGGTAGTGAGCGTGGTCACCTCGGCCGCTTTGGGTTTGCTGGCCGGCGTGACCGCCGCTTGGAAAGGCGGCTGGTGGGATAAATCGCTCTCGTGGTTGGTCAATATGTTACTCGCCATGCCGGGGCTGATTCTGGTGCTGCTGTTTGGCGCCATGGTGCCGGGGTCGTTTTTGATCCTCTATCTCGCCATCTCGTTGATATTGTGGGTGGAATATTTCCGCGTCGTGCGCAGCCGTACTTTGAGCTTGTTGCACTCACCCGAAATCGAAGCCTCGCGTTTGTACGGTTTTGGCGTTTGGTATCAGTTCAAACGCCACCTGTGGCCGGAGCTGCGCACCGACCTGTTTACCCTCGGCTGCTTTGGCGCTGGCAACGCGATTCTGGCGCTGGCCTCCATTGGCTTTTTGTACGTCGGCCTTAAGCCGCCTGCGGCCGAACTCGGTTTGATGATGGTAGAGCTGTTCCGCTATTACCAACAGGCGCCGTGGGTGCTGGTTCAACCGATTGTGGTGGTGTTTTTCTTAGTGATGAGTTTTCACCTGTTGGCGCGAGGGAAGCAGGCATGAGTGTGTTATTGAACGTCGAGCAGTTATCGATTCAAGCCGGTGAGCAAACCTTGGTTGAGCCGCTGTCATTTGAGCTTCGTCGCGGTGAAGCGGTCACGATTTTGGGCGAAACCGGCTCGGGTAAAAGCCTGATGGCCAACGCCATTATCGGCACCTTGCCGGAAACGCTGACCATGCAAGGCGACGTGACGCTATTTGGCGACACGCAGCGCGACCTCAGCCACGACGCTCGCCAACAGCTGTGGGGAAAAAAGCTGGCCGTTTTGCCACAAGAACCGTGGTACGCGCTAAGCCCATTGATGGCGGTGGGCGAACAGGTGCGCGAAGTGCACGAGATGGTCAATGGCGATCCCGCGCAAGCGCACACCCATACCCACGCGGCATTTCAGGGCGTTGAACTGGGTGACGACATGGCGAAATTCCCGCATCAATTATCCGGCGGGATGGCGCAGCGCGTGGCCTATTTGTGCGCGACCCAAGCCGGTGGTGAACTGCTGATTGCCGATGAGCCAACCAAAGGCCTGGACGTCAGCCGCCGCGACCAAATCATCGCGCAGTTGCTGAGCCATAAACAGCGCGGCGCGGTGCTGACCATCACGCACGACATTGAAGTCGCGCAGCAATTGGGCGGCGAAATCATCGTGATGAAAAAAGGCGTGGTGCAAGAGCGAGGGCCTGCGCAACAAGTGATGAGCGCGCCACAATCGGACTACGCCAAAGCGCTGATCGCCGCGGACCCACGTTTCTGGCCAAGCGTATCGCTACCGACAGTTGGTGAGCCGGTGCTGCACGTAGAAAACCTGAGTATGCATTACGGCGATCGCACGCTGTTTGAGCAGCTCAATTTTTCCATTGCGCAGGGCGAAATTCTGGGCATCAGCGGAGACAGCGGATGTGGAAAATCCACGCTGGCGGACATTCTGGTCGGCCTAAAACGCGCCACCGGCGGCACGTTGCGGCACACCACACCGTTTGCGACAGGCGATGTGCTCAAGCTGTATCAGGATCCGCCAAGTGCGCTGCCGAAAAGTGCAACGCTGCACACGCTGCTGAGCGATTTGTGTCAACGCCACACCATCGACCCAACCCGCATTGAGCCGCTGATGGCCAAGCTCAAATTGTCGATGCAGCTGCTGGGACGAAAAGTGACTCAAGTGTCCGGCGGCGAACTGCAACGCTTTGCAATTTTGCGCGCGTTGCTGATGAAACCCAAACTCTTGATTGCCGATGAGCCCACCTCACGCCTCGATCCCGTGACGGCCGCCAGCACATTGCAATTGATGACCACATTGACGCAGGAAATGGGCTGCGCGCTGGTGCTGATCAGCCACGACAAAGTGGCACTGGAGAAAACCTGTCACCACATCATTCGCCTCTAACCTGCCCGTTGCCGCTGATTCCTGCACGTTCAGCGGCAATGTCACACGAACCTAGCTCCGAGCGCCACACATCTGCTATCATCGACGCCTATAGTCGGGGAGCCACAAGGCTGAGATCGCCCCCCACTGCCCTGCGGCAGCGGCGCGAGACCCGTAGAACCTGATTCAGTTAGCACTGACGTAGGGAACTATTTACGTTTCGCGATGCTCCCGCTTTGAAAAGTGGCACTATCACCAAGCGTATGGCTGCCAGCCCGGCAGCCGTTTAGCCACCAGCGGTTGACTTCCACTGTGCTAAACCGGTTCCTGATTGTCGGAGATTAGGAGCCCAAATGCCTCAATCAGACATTCAATGTAACACCCCTATCGTTCTCACTATTGCCGGCTCAGACAGCGGCGGCGGTGCGGGCATTCAAGCTGATATCAAAGCCATTTCTGCCACCGGCAGCTTTGCGTGCAGCGCGATCACCGCCATTACGTCGCAAAATACGCTTGGCGTGTCTGCCATTCTGCCCATTCCGATTGCTCACGTTGAAAGTCAACTGGACGCCGTGTTCAGCGACCTCAACGTCGTCGCCGTCAAAATCGGCATGTTGGCTGACAGCGCCATCATCCAAGCGGTCGCGGGTAAACTGCGCCAGTATCAGCCTCAGTTTGTGGTGCTCGATCCGGTCATGGTTTCCACCAGCGGTGATTTGCTGCTGGAAACCGAGGCGATCAGCAGCCTCAAAACCGAGCTGCTGCCGCTGGCGACCGTGATCACCCCCAACTTGCCGGAAGCCGCCGCGCTGACCGGCCTGCCGCTGGCCGAAACTGAATCGGATCTGGCCGCACAGTTCGCTGCGCTGCGTGCGCTGCCTTGCCAAGCGGTGCTGCTCAAAGGCGGTCATTTGGCGTCGGCCACCCACAGCGATGACTGGCTCATCCGCGCTGGCGATCACCACACTTTTCGCGCCGAGCGAGTTGCCACACGCAATACGCACGGCACCGGCTGCACGCTCTCTTCGGCGATTGCTTCATATCTGGCCCAAGGCGTTGCACTGACTGACGCGATTCAATTGGCGAAAACCTACATTTCGCAAGCCATCGCCCATGCCGATGAACTGGATATTGGCCGCGGCCATGGCCCGGTTCACCATTTCTTTGCTTTGAATGCTCAACCTACTTCCGCCCAGGAGATCGCATGAATACACTATTGATCGCCGATACCTTCCGCACTCTGCGTGCCACCAAACCGCTGGTGGTGAATATCACCAACTATGTCGTGATGAATAACAGCGCCAACGCGTTGCTGGCTGCGGGCGCCTCACCCATCATGGCGCATTCCCGTCAGGAAATGGACGAACTGATGCAGTTTGCCGGCGCGCTGGTGATCAACATTGGCACGTTGGATGAAATCTGGCTGGCACGCATGGAATACGCGATTGAAGCGGCCAACCGCAACCACAAACCCGTGGTGCTGGATCCGGTGGGCTGCGGCGCAAGTCGCCTGCGCACCGATGCATCGCGCAATCTGGCGGCCAAAGCCGATACGCTCATCATTCGCGCCAACGCATCGGAAGTGATGGCCATGGCCGGCGAAGCGGCACAAGGCCAAGGCGTCGACGCGCGCGATTCCAGCCACAGCGCCATTGCTGCCGCCAAAGCCTTGGTGAATCGCTATCAAGCCAATGTGGTGATTTCCGGTCCGCAGGATTTCATCGTCACCGATTCGCACGTGTGCCAGCTCAGCAATGGCGACAAGTTGATGCCGCTGGTGACTGGCATGGGGTGCAGCCTGAGCGCGCTTACGGGTGCCTGTGCCGCTGCAGGCGATCTGACGGGCTTAACGGCCGCCGCAATCATGGGGGTGGCTGGTGAACTGGCTGCACGCCGCGCCAAAGGCCCGGGTAGTCTGCAAATGGAACTGCTCGATGCGTTGCATCAACTCGATGAAGCAACGCTGCTGCAACTACTGCGTTTTGAAGACGTCAGCGAGGCGATGGCATGACTCCCTACACACTCTATTTGGTCACCGATGACCAGCAAGATCTGAGCACCCTGTGCCATGTGGTCAAACAAGCGATCGCAGGCGGCGTTTCGCTGGTTCAAGTACGCGAAAAACAGGGCGACGTGCGGACTTTTATCGAACGCGCGGCGGCGGTGAAAGCGGTGCTGAGCGGCAGCGGCGTCCCCCTGATCATCAATGACCGCGTTGACGTGGCCTTGGCCGTGGATGCCGACGGCGTACATCTGGGTCAGAGCGACATGCCCGCCACGCTGGCGCGCCAGCTGCTCGGCCCAGATAAGCTGATTGGCCTGTCAGTCGAAAACGAGCAACAATTTGAACAAGCGCAGTCGCTTCCGGTCGATTATCTCGGGCTCAGTGCGATTTTCGCCACGCCAACCAAAACCAATACCGTCAAGCATTGGGGGCTGGATGGTCTGAACTGGGCGATGGCACGCAGCCGTTTGCCCATGGTGGCGATTGGCGGCTTGAATACCAGCAATATCGGGGCTGTCGCTCAAACTGGCGTGCACGGCATCGCGTTGGTGTCGGCCATCAGTCATGCGCCTGACCCACAACAGGCCGCTCGCGATCTGCGTTTGCTGATCGAACAAAATCGCCCGGCTTCGCTTGTTCGAAATTATTGAATGACCACAACAAGCTGCGCGGCTGTTGACGCCTGTCCGAAAGGGCTAGACTTCGTATCAAGCATGAGGGAGTGAGCGATTCCCTCCCCCAATACCAAGAACGATTTGGTCCGCCAAGTCGAAGGAGCAGAGCATGATTGAAGTAAGAAAAGCAGAGCAACGCGGCCGCGCAAACTTTGGCTGGTTGGATAGCAAACATACCTTTTCATTTGGTAGCTACTACGATGCGAAGCACATGGGATTTTCAGAACTGCGCGTGATCAACGACGACAAAGTCACACCCAGTGCTGGCTTTGAAACCCACGGTCACCGCGACATGGAAATCATCAGCTATGTGCTCAGCGGCACTATCGCGCACAAAGACAGCGCTGGTAACGTCAAAACTTTGCCCGCGGGCGAGTTCCAGTTAATGTCCGCTGGTCGCGGTATTTACCACAGCGAGTTCAACGCTTCCGACACCGAATCACTGAGCTTTCTGCAAATCTGGATTCAGCCGAACCGCTTTGGCGGTGAACCGGGTTATCAGCAAAAAGACTTTGGTCAACAGCCGGGCCTGACCACCATCGCCACTCCAACCGGTGAAGATGGCACACTGCACATCAAACAGGATGCGCGCTTATTACAACTGATTTTGGAGCCCCATAGCGCGCTGACGTACGACGTGCCTCAAGGTCGCCGCGTCTATGTGCACCAAATTGACAGCGCATTGAGCATCAACCAAGTCGAGCTGAATCCGGGCGATGGCGCAAAAATCGCTGACGAAACCCAGCTTGTACTGCGCAACGACAGTGACTTGCCAGTGAAAGCCCTAGTGTTCGATTTACCATAAGTAAGTTCAAACCCTATAAACCGCAAGCCATCTGATACCGAAACGCCGCGTGTATGACGCGGCGTTTTTTATTGCTTCCGCTCCATTGCCATCACGTTCAAACCACCTTCATCTCTCACAAACCTCCAATGTCTGTTTCATTTTGAAACCGGTTACAGAAACCGGTTCCATTTTGAAATTTACTGATCTAGAATGCGCTTAAATTGACTATGATTGATTCAGATTTGTTCATGGTTGGGGTCGGTGGATTCGCTGGCGCGACAACCTCATCAACACCAATAGAACACGGCACAAAGGGGTAACGAAATGTCACAACAAGGTTTTCCAAACGATTTTCTGTGGGGCGGCGCTGTCGCAGCGCATCAGGTTGAAGGCGGCTGGAACAAAGGCGGGAAAGGCGTCAGCGTCGTTGACGTGCTGACCAAAGGCGCACACGAAGTACCACGCGTGATCACCGACACCGTGGAAGCAGACCAGTTTTATCCTAACCATGAAGCGGTGGATTTCTACGGTCACTACAAAGGCGATGTGGCGCTGTTTGCAGAAATGGGCTTTAAGTGCTTTCGTACCTCGATTGCCTGGACACGTATCTTCCCGAACGGCGATGAAGACACCCCTAATGAAGCGGGCCTGCAATTCTACGATGACCTGTTCGATGAACTGCTGAAATACGGCATCGAGCCGGTGATCACCTTGTCGCACTTTGAAATGCCGAACCATTTGGTCAAGCAATACGGCAGTTGGCAAAACCGTCAGGTGATGGATTTCTTCGTCAAATTCAGCCAAACCGTAATGCAGCGTTACCAGCACAAAGTGAAATACTGGATCACCTTCAATGAGATCAACAATCAGCGTAACTGGAAACTGCCGATTTGGGGATATTGTAACTCGGGCATGATCTACACCGACCATGAACATCCGGAACAAGTGATGTACCAAGTGCTACATCACCAATTTCTGGCCAGCGCCAAAGTGGTCAAACTGGGCCATGAGATCAACCCGGACTTTAAGATCGGCAGCATGATCCACATGATGCCGCTCTACCCGGCGACCTGCCGCCCGGAAGACATGCTGTTGGCGCAAGAGTTGATGCGCGAGAAATACCTGTTCAGCGACGTTCAAGTGCGCGGTTACTACCCAAGCTACCTGCTGAAAGAGTGGCAACGCAAAGGCATTCAGGTGGAGATGCAAGACGGCGATGATCAGATTCTGCGTGACGGCTGCGCTGATTATCTGGCCATCAGTTACTACATGACTAACATCGTTTCCGCGCAAAAAGATGAGGAAGGAGAAACCACCTCACTGTTTGAAGGCAGCCGTTTGAACCCGTACCTACCGGCGTCAGACTGGGGTTGGCAGATTGACCCGGATGGCCTGCGATTTGCGTTGTCTGAGCTGTACGAGCGTTACCAAAAACCGATCTTCATCGTCGAAAATGGCCTTGGCGCCGTCGATCAGGTGGAGTCCGATGGCACCATCAACGATGACTACCGCATCAACTACCTGAGCGCGCACATTCAGGCGGTGAAACAAGCGATCAGTTACGATGGTGTCGAGGTGATGGGTTACACCCCTTGGGGCTGTATCGACTGCGTTTCGTTCACCACTGGCGAATACAAAAAACGTTACGGGTTCATTTATGTGAACCGCCATGATGATGGCAGCGGTGACATGGCGCGTTCGAAGAAGAAGAGTTTTTTCTGGTATCAGAACGTGATCGCGACTAACGGCGAAAGCCTGTAACCCGGCTGGCCAGCAGATAACTGTTTCAATCTGCTGGTGAAGTTCGCTAAACTCGCCATCCGGCCAGGGAATTTTGCTCTCGCCGGATGGTTTAATTAAGGAGCAGCGATGGCCACAATCAATGATGTATGTAAAGCCGCAGGTGTATCGAAAGCGACAGTGTCACGTGTTTTGAACGGCAGCGGACAGGTGAAAGAAGCCACCCGTCAGGTCGTGATGAAGGCGATGAGCGATCTGGGCTATCAGCCCAATGCGCTGGCACAAGCGCTGGCCACCAATACTTCTCACTCCATTGGTCTCATCCTGCCACAATTTCAAAGCAGCTATTTCGGTAGCGTGCTGCATCACGCCGAACAAGGCGCGCAGCAGGCGGGCAAAAAGCTGTTGGTGGTCAACAGCAAAGATACCGCAGACGGTGAACGAGAAGCCGTCGCGACGCTGACCAACCAACGCTGCGACGCCATCATGCTCTACAGCCGTCATCTGTCACAGGATGACCTCGACCAGCTGCAACACTCCATTGCCGTCCCTTTAGTGGTGATCAACCGCCAACTCTCTATCGATTCTGTTCCCAGTTTTGGCCTTGATCAGTGCCAGTTGGCGACCATTGCCATGCAGCATCTGTTGGATTTGGGCCATCAACGCATCGCATGTATCACCTCGCCACTGCAAAGTGAAACGGGCCGATTACGTTTTGGCATCTATCAGGATATGCTCACTCGACATCACATTGAATGTCAAAACGAATGGGTAGCAGAAGGCAACAATACGCTGGAGCGCGGTTATCAGGCAGCGCAAGAATTGCTGGCGCATGGCTGCTCGTTTAGCGCCATTTTTGCTTGTAACGATGACATGGCGATTGGTGCGATTCGGGCGCTGCACGATGCGGGCCTGTCGGTGCCACACGATGTGTCGGTGATTGGGATTGATAATGAACCAGCCGCCGCTTATGCCATTCCGAGCCTGTCAACTGTCTCTCTGCCTATCACCAAACTGACTCAGGACTCGGTTGCACTGACGATTGCTCTCGCCAACAAACAGCAACAGGCCCCGCAGCATCAAACCTACTGCGGTGAATTGGTGAGACGCGAGTCAACCCGCGCGGTAAAGTGAGTGAGTTAAGAATAAATCGAAGCGAGCGCCCTGCTCGCTTCTTTGTTTTCACTCAGGATGACGCGCGGCATTGCGCCAGCGTGATGACGCGCTGTTCATCCCAGAGATAATGCACCTCAAACACCCATGCGCCGCCAGCCAGTTCCGCAGCGCGCTGCACCAATTGCAACGTCAATCGCCCATTCGCTTCATCCCATGTCAGCAAACACGAATCGTGAAAATCAAGGTATTGCCCCACGCGAGAATACAGCGCTTTGAATAAGCTCTCTTTGGCCGAAAACAACGTGGTGACGCACTGCGCGGCATTGAGAGATACCCGTTCCAAAATGGCCGCTTCCTGCGCAGTCGCAATCGTGCTTTGAATGGCGGGCAGTGAACAGTCATCAATCCGGCTTTCCACATCCACGCCAAGCAGCAACGCGTCAACGTCACTGTCGACCCGCTGCGCTACCGCCAGCGCGAGGTTTTCGTTGTGTGAAATCGAGCCCACCACACCTTGCGGCCACCGCGGCGCGCGATGCTCGCCCACCGCCAGCATCTGCGGCGTCACGCCCGCCGCTTGCAGCGCATCACACGCAGCCACGCGGCCCGCGAGAAATTCCGCTTGGCGTTTTGCCACCGCGCGCTGTAAATCCTCCGGCAGCGTTAACCCATACGGCATGCGCTCATGCGATGCCGACGGGGGCGCGACATAACGCGCCACCTCAAACTGACGCAAATGCAACGTATACCCGCCCAACTCACATTGCATCGGCGCGCTGAGAAAAGACTCATTCATGCCGTTTGCGACCGCGTGGAATCACCAACGGCGTGTGGCTGACCGGATCTTCAATGATCACGCTTTCCAGGCCAAACACGTCACGCACCAAGTCAGCGCTGATCAGTTCGCTCGGATTGCCTTCCGCGATGATTTTGCCATGTGCCATCGCAATCATGTGGTCGGCATAACGACACGCCTGATTGAGATCGTGCAGCACCGCGATCAGCGTGTGGCCGCTGTTGCGGTTGAGATCGCGAAACAGTTCCAGCAGCTCAATCTGATGAGCGATGTCGAGATACGTCGTCGGCTCATCGAGTAGCAGCAGCGGTGTTTGCTGCGCGAGCACCATCGCAATCCACACCCGCTGACGTTGACCGCCCGAAAGTTCATCCACTTGGCGTTCGGCCAGCGCGTCAATGCCCGTCACCTGCATGGCCGCGCGCACCGCGCGTTCATCGCCCAGACTCCATTGGCGAAACAGTTCCTGATGCGGATAACGCCCGCGCGCCACCAAATCGACCACTCGAATGCCATCGGGCGCCGTGGCGCTTTGCGGCAACAGTCCTAACTGGCGCGCCAGCGCTTTGGTCGGCAGCCCATGAATGTCCTGCCCATCGAGGCAGACCTGCCCTGCTTTGGGCTTGAGCAAGCGGCACAGCGTGCGCAGTAAGGTCGATTTTCCGCAACCATTAGGACCGACAATGACGGTAAATTTGCCATCGGGAATGCGCACATCAATGCCATCAAACACAGTGTACCCTTCATAACCTAAACGCAAGTTGCGGCCCGTCAGGCGCGCTTCAATGTCGCTATTCATGTCGGTTTCTTTGTACTCCATTCAGTTGTGTTCCTTGATGAGTTCGCTCAAAGCGGTGTGTTCGGCATTTGGCTCAGCAAAACGTGCCAACATACGTTGCGTGGCCTCGGTCAGGGTGTTCACCTGCGCGTCGCCATATTGATCGCTGCGATAACTCATCAATACGCGCACTCGGTCTTCACCGCCCACGCGCTCTTCCATCACTTCAAATTGCAGCCCAAGCGCCGACTCACTTTTTTCCGGGTCGACCTGCTCAAAACGCACCGCCTGCTGCGCGCTCACCAGCTCGCCGTGCAGTTTGTTTTTGGCATGCAGTTGAATCATCACCTCAAACAGATGATGTTTGTCGGTTCGCTCGCCAAGCAACGCATCTTCAACCCAATCAATCGGTACATCGGAATAATCCAACGATTCGTTGATGGTGTTTTTCACCTGTGCGATGAGCTCTGCCACCGACTCGGCGCGATCAAAATGCACCACATGCATCGCCAGCGTGGTGAAATAACCCACGGTATCGAAGAATTCCGCATCCAGACGCCCGGAGGCCGGCGTGCCGACAATCAGTTGACTTGGCGCGCCCAGTTTTTTCAGCGCCAGCGAAATCGCCGCATACACCACGTTAAACAGCGACGCGCCCTGCTGGCGTGCGAGCTGATTGAGTCCCAATGCCACGTTGGTATCGAGTTTAAATTCCACCCAGCCGCCGGCATCGGACGGCTCGGCATCCGGCTGATTTTGCAACTCTGGCAGCAGCGGCGCATTCAGCGGCACACCGTCAAACTGCTTCAGCCAGTAGGCTAAATGCGACTCATCAAAACCCTGCTCATGTTGGCGGGCGGCGTATTCACTAAACGGCAGCGGCTGCGCGCGCCACTGCGGCGTGGATCCTGATGCGCGAGCCTGATACGCCTCACGCAAATCATCCATCAGCACGTTCACCGACCACTCATCCAGCACCACATGATGGAACAGGAACGACAGATATTGCAGCCCCGAGTTTGGATCGCGCACAAAGCGCAGCCTGACGGGCAGCTCACGGCTCAAATCAAAGACATGGGATGCTTCCTGATTCAGCGCGGTTTGTCGCTCGACGTTGCCGGTGTCTTCTGAGCGCCAGAACCAGCGATACTGGCTGAGATCAGCTTCCGGCACCACATGTTGCTCAACGGTATCGCCCTCGGTCACAAAGCGAGTCCGCAGCACCGAATGACGGCGCATCACATCTTCAAACGCCAGACCAAACAGCGTTTCATCCACCGGGTCTAAAAAGCGCAGCGCAAACGGAATGTTAAACAGTTCGTTGTAACCAAAGGCCGCGTACGCTTTCCACAACGATGCCTGCGCAAACGACAGCGGCACGTGATGGCGCATCGGTTGCACCTCATTTTGCGCTTGAACAGGAAGCGAGTGGCTGTGCGAAATCGCGTGTTCTGCCAATCCCCACGCCGTCGGCTGGCTGAACAGATCGTTAATGTGCACTTCGACCTGATGCTCGGTTTTAAGTTGACCAATCACGCGCGTGGCGATCAGCGAGTGGCCACCGAAATCAAAGAAATCATCATGAATCGAGAAGTTGGCTCTGTTGAGTGCAGCGCCAAATGCTTCGGCGATCAACGCCGCAATGCGTTCACGTTCGCCGCGCTGCGGAGTGAGCTCATTCACCACCGATTCCGTTGGTGTCGTCGTTACGGCAATATTGATGTCATGGCCGAGCGAAGCGGTAAACTGCTCCAGCAGCCAACCGGCGATATAAGGCGAGAGACGCTCGCCGGTGGTCAATTCCAGCAGCAGCTTGTTGTCGCAGCTGATTCCCAGTGCCAGTACCAGGTCAAAATCACAATGCAGCGGCGCCAGACGTACGGTTTCCGTCTGTACTTTTCCCAAGCGCAGATGCACGGCCGGATCGACGCTCCAGGTAACCAAGATCGCCAAGTCATCGGGGTTAGCGAGACCGCAAGCGTTCGATTCACCGACTCGCCATTGGTTTTCGACGTTATCGAACAATGTCTTCCGAGGTTGATTGGCGGTATCGAGCGTGAGACGCAATAAGCCACTTTGCACTACGCTGCCGTTGAGTTCATGATGGCGCTGAACCACCTGTTTGGGCGCAAACACCGTTTGCTGCGTTTTACCACTCAGGCGAGCGATGAAGCGGGCGAACTCGGTGACGGCCGCGCACAGCATCACGCCGTGATCAAGACTTGCCTGCGCCCCTTTATGTTCGGTCAGTTGCGTTAACGCATGCACCGGCAGCGATACACGCACTTTTTCTGCGCGACGCTGGGTGGTTTTGATTCGTTCGCTACCCAACCATTCGATGCTGCTGCGCGCTGAACTCTCTCTGGCTGCGAGCCATAAGTAGGCCGAATTTAAAGGTTGCTCGCGCGAATAGAGCGGATGCGCCAACGGCAACTCAGTTTGATGTGACTGCGTCCAAGCCTCGGCATTGAGTTCGCCCTGATAAAAACTGCTCAGTGAGTTAAGCAGCGTCTGCCAGTTGATGTTGTGCGCGAGAATACGGTGGTGGCGAGCTGCCAGAATCAGTTCATCGCCAAGCAGTAAGCGAAATTGCATCGGCGGTTCGAAGGCTAAATCGATGCGTTCGTTTTGCCAGTTAAGCAAATGCTGCACCGCTTCGGTTCGGTCAGCGACCTGCACCAACTCCACTCGCTGACCGGGCGACGTAGAGAACAACTTGATCAGGTCAAACTCATCATTGAGCTGGTAGCGCACATTCAGGTCTGGCAGTGATTGCAACATCGACTCCAGCGCTTCAAGCAACAGAGAAAGATGCACGTCGCCACTCAAACGAAACGCACTCAGCCATTGATGCGAACTGTCGCCACACTGCTCATGGTGCAGCCACACCTGCTGCTCAAATTCACTGAGCTGGTGCGGCTGTGCGGCGCTGTCTGCCGAGCGCTGAGGCGCAAAAGAATGGTATTCACTCATGATTCGTTCCTTGTGACTGAGAGTGGTCATCGGTTGGGGATTTAAGGGCGCGCTGAACCAGCGCAATCCACTCATTTAATGTCGGTCGAGATGCCAGAGGAAGATAGCCGATATAGCTGCCGTACTCGGCGCTGAAACGTTCGCTCAGGCGCAGGATCAGCAGTGAATGCAGGCCCATTTCGTAGAGGTTGGTGTCAAAATTGAAGGCATGAGAAGGCAGCGCGAGCGCTTGGGTCACTTCGTTGATCACCAGTTGTTTTGCATCGACCATTGTTGAGCTCCGTGGGTGTTCGCAAAGGTTCTCTGGTGCGCGGTTGCCAACTACGGTTTCACTCGCCAGAGGGTGAAAATAGCGGTGCCCGCTACCGGGCACCGGGGGACATCAGAAGTCCAGTTGTAGAGAAACACCCACCAGACGTGGTTGCTGGGTCACAGCGGTATACACATCGTTGTCGGTGATCATGGTTGGTTGCGTAGAGTTGAACAGGTTGGTCGCAAACAGCGTTGCACGGCCCATGCTGAAGTTGTAAGCCAGCTGCACGTTGGTGATCCAATCTGCATCGATCTTACCCATCTCATCGTTGTCGTAGTACGAGTAGTAGGTATCGGTGTAGTTAACCGTCGTACTGAACACGAAATCGTTGAAGAAGGTGTAATCCGCACCAAAGTTCATGCTGTAAGACGGCGCACGTGGCAGTTCATTGCCTTCGTATTCACTATCGCTGAACTTGTTGATCTTGGTTTTCAGCAAGCCCACCGCTGCCGACAGTTCCAGATCCGAGATTGGCAACCAGCGTGAGCTGAATTCGGCACCGTAAGTCTGGGCTTTCTCGGCGTTGATGATTTTGGTGGTACGCGCACTGATGTAGAACGGCAGTTGCAGATCATCGTAATCGTTGTAGAAGAAGTTCGATGTCAGCTCGACTTTGCCATCCAGCAGGCGGTGGCGCGTGTACATCTCGTAACTCCACACATACTCTTCATCGTAGGTATATGCTGTGTAAGGGGTATCAAAGGTCATACCCGCGCCGCCCGCGTTGTAGCCTTTGGCGACCATAACACCGACCGTGTGGTCACGATTCAGCTTCCACGCCACATCCGCTTTTGGCAGGAACACGTTGTAGGTTTCGTCAAAATCGACTTCCACCGTTGAACTGCCGCCCTTACGGGTGCGGTGTTCGCTTTCCAGGCGTCCTGCGAGCGTCAAATCAACCGCTGGCAAGACCGCGTAAGTGACTTCCGCAAATGCTGAACCGGTCTCGGTTTTGTCGTCAAACGTGCTGCCGCCAAACAGGTAAACATATTCGTCTTGCGAGGAGTGGTAGTAACGCAAGCCCGCTAAACCGCGCCACTGCTCATCGTTGGTGGCAAAGTGCACCACTGGTTCAACATGGAATTCCGCACCATCAATATTGGCGTAAGGCAACGTGGTGGCCGTGCGGCGGTTGATGGTGAAATCGGTGTAGGCAATTTGGTTTTCAAAGCGCAAATTGCCTGCGGTTTGATACTCCAAATCCCAGATACCGCTGGTATTTTTAGTTTCGAATACCGGGCGACGTTCATCATAACGCGCACTTTGATGTTCAGCAGACGGGATCAACGCTTCGTTTTGCGGCGCTTTGCTGTCGAAGTGGTTGATCGTCAGCTTGGTGGAGAGACCGGGCAGCGCAGAAGGCTCGTACAGCAACTTACCGCGTGCAGTGATGGTTTCGACGTCACGCGGGTCGCCAACCGGATCGTACGATGGCATGTCCACGAAGCTTTCACGAGTTTGGCGGTCAATCGACAGACGGAACGCGAGTTCATTGTCGATGATCGGGCCAGACACTACAGCCGCCGTTTGTGAATAACCCTGCTCACCATACGAACCGCGAATGGAACTTTCCCATTGATAGGTTGGATCTTTCGATTGCAGCACCACAGCGCCTGCCATGGCGTTACGGCCCTGAATATAACTTTGCGGACCGCGATACACTTCAACCTGTTGCAAGTCCCACAGCGATTGCGGGCCAAACGCCAGTTCATTGTAAGTCAGCGAGCGGCCATCAAGAGACACGTTCAAACGTGGACGCGTACCGTTGAGGAAAGCGTTCGCGCCGCGCGCCGCGCCAGAACCGTCAATACCGCGAATCGCAGGCACATCGTTGCCGACACCCACATCGACAATGTTCGGTGTGTTTTGCAGCAGGTCGATCACGTCGGTGGCATTGGGCATCGAGTCGATTTTGCTTTCATCATACACTTCGACGCTGGCACTAGTTTCCTGCATCGAACGCGCCACTTTCTCACCATACACAGTGATGGTGGAAACCGCCGAAGGCTGGGTCGCGTTGGTGTCTTCAGCCAGCGCCAAAGGGGCGTGGCACAGGCTCATGATCATGCCCGACAAAATGCAAACCTTTGTATTGAGAGTTGTAGACGGTTTGTTTTGTCGGACAAGGTGTGATGCTGTCATTTTTTTCTCCTTTCGTCAGCATAAACGTCACACACTCACGTCGTGTTTGCAGATCAGGTTTAAGCCCACTGCGAGGAGAAAAAGCCTGCAAGTCAGCGACGTGGATTGTTCTGTTTGACTACATTCCAAACCAAACAGGGAGCCTACTTTAGAACTGAGAAAATCAAATGTAAAGGATTCTCATTTACATTTGATAATAATTTTCATTATTTTGTTACTTATCACCTAATCAAGAAGAATAGCTCTATAAATAATTTAATTATCAATAATATAGTTTAATTGCATGAACCTCTGTGAATGAACGTCACGCAAGAAATCATCACAGTTTTGGTGAACGCGTGAGCAGCCAGATCAGGTACAAACCACCGACAATACCGGTCATGCGACCAATCGGTAGTGTCAGATTGAGCGGTTGCAGTTGCGTGATGAGATCCGCCACCACCATCAGCAGCGCGCCCATCACCGCCGAGCCATACACCGGCAGTTGTGAGGTACGCAATAAACGGCTGATCAACTGCGGCGCGGCCAAGGCGATAAATGCAATCGGCCCTGCCGACCCCGTCGCAATCGCCGCCAAAATCACCGCTGCCAACAACATCACCAAGCGCACGCGCTCAACACGAATACCCAACTGCGTCGCCAGATCGTCGCCCATTTCCATCAGGGAAAGCTGCCTTGCCAACAACATGATCAACGGCACCAACACGATGACGCCGACCATGACCGGAATGGCGTGCGACCACGTACGCGCATGCAGCGATCCCGCCAGCCAGAGATTGGCGGTAACTGCGTTGTCGATGTTGCCTTTGACCAACATCAACCCATTGAGCGCACTGAGCACCGCACCAATGCCGATCCCGGTCAGGATCAAGCGATAACCGCCGACCACGCCAGCTTTGCGCGACAGCAAATACACCATCACCGCGGTGACAATCCCACCGAGGATCGCCGCCAATGCCACCTGCACCGGCCCTTGCTCAAACAACACAATCTGCGCAATCGCGCCAGTCGCCGCGCCAGTCGTAAAACCAATCACATCTGGCGAACCCAGCGCATTGCGCGACACCGATTGGAAAATGCCGCCCGAAACGCCGAGCGCCGCCCCCACAAACACCGCGGTGACAATGCGCGGCAGACGAATATTCCAAACAATCCGCTCCTGCACCGCACTGCCCTGCCCGAAGAGAACTTGCCATAAGTCCGGCATCGAGATGATGTAGCGACCAATCGTGATTGCATAGGCGGCAAGGCCCACCACCAAGACCGTCAGCAGCAATAACCACCCCATCGACACCGCCGAATAACGCAGCGACCAGCCGCCACGACGCCAGACTTGATACACCGGTTGAGAACAACGATTCATAACTGCGCGATCTTCCATTTTCGAACCAACACCACAAAGAATGGACCACCAATCAGCGCTACCATAATGCCCACACTGATTTCATCCGGATAACCGATCACACGGCCAAGCATATCCGCCACCACGGTGAGTAACGCCGCGATCAGCATTGAATAAGGCAGCAACCAACGGTGATCCGGGCCGACCAGAAAGCGGGCCAGATGCGGCGCCGTCAACCCGACAAAACTGAGCGGCCCAGCGGCCGAAGTCGCCGCGCCCGAGAGCACCACAATCACACTGGAAGCCAACAGCCACACTCGCTGCGGATTGACACCCAGCGCTTCCCCCAAATCTTGTCCCAACGAAACAGTATTCAGCGCTTGGCGCAGCGCCATGGACAGCGCCAGCCCGAACGCCACCAGCAGAGTGACCGGCCACAACACATCGTATCCACGACCTTGCAATGACCCGACCGCCCAGTGACGAAACTGGTTAAACACATCTTGATCGCTGTTGACGGTGATGATGTGCGTGAGCGCGAGTAACACCACCGACAGCGCCGAGCCAGCGAGCACCACGCGCACCGGATTGATGCCACGGCGCAGCCCCGCCAGCAGATACACCGCGCCACCAGCGATGGTGGCACCAATCAAACCAAACCACATGTAACCAAACACATCGGTGATGCCAAATAGCGCAATCGCACTGACGATCGCCACCGTCGCACCCGCGTTCACCCCAAGAATGCCCGGGTCCGCCAATGGGTTACGCGTCAGTGCCTGCATCATCGCTCCCGCCACACCCAGCGCGCCGCCCACGACCACCGCCAACAACGTGCGGGGCACGCGCAAATAGTGCACGAGCAGATGCTCGCTCTGGGTCGGGTCAAAGGCGGTGAGCGCTTGCCAAGTCACCGCAGGCGCCACAAAACGCGTGCCGATAAACACACTCAAGCAGGCGCAGCCAAGCAACGCCAACAGCAAACCCACAATGCCCCATATTTTGGCTCGGTCGTGACGGCGAAGGTTCATCCGATCAGCGGCACAGGTGGTCATGGTGCAACGCGCACTCCAAAGCGCGCGCGAATGCCATCCACGATTTCATGCGCGCTGAAATAATCAATGCGAAACGAATTCGCCCCCAAACCATACACCTGACCGGTTTTTACTGATGGCAAATTGGCAAGCACCGGATCGTTTAAAAACTGCGGCACTTTGGCATCAGTGGCGTTAAATAAGAATGTGGTCGGCGCGGTCAATTCGGTCAGGTGTTCGTAGTGAGCGCGGACAAAATCGTTGAGTCGGCTCGGCCCAGTTTGCCAAGCGGGATTGGGGCCTTCGATATCGAAACCGAGTGATTTCAGCAGCATGCCGTGTGAGCCGTGTGGCGTCGCGATGGGGTTGGTGACCCCAGGGCCGTTGTAACTGATGATGTTCGCCTGCCCTTTCGGCAGCGTCAGTGCCGCGCGAGTTTGCGCGATGTAATCATCAAACTGAGAAATTTTAGCGGCCACTTGCTGCTCAATTCCCACCACTTCGCCGATTTTCTCTGCGAGTTGTTGCCAGTTTTGGCCGCCGTAATCAAGCACCACCGTCGGGGCGATTTGGCGCAGCTCATTCAACTGACCGAGCGCAGAATCCGCACCGCCCAGCGACACGATGATCAAATCCGGTTCAAACGCATACGCCATTTCCAGATCCACACTGCCCGCAGGCCAAAGGCGCTCAACCCCGCGCTGCTCAGCAACCGCGCGCCACTGCGCAAAGTAGTCGCCACTGGTCGTGGTGGCACTGGCAATCACCGGCGCATCGACCGCCAATAGAGTGCCGGTGATGGACACGGAGGTGGAAAGAATACGTTTCGCGGGCGCGTTCAACGTGGTGGAGGAACCGTCAGCATTGAGGAACGTGCGCGGCCAACCTTGCGCCTGTACGGCGCCACTGACGAGGAGCGTGAACAAAAATAATTTTCTAATGATATTTATTATCATTGTGATTCTCATTACATTAATAGACTTCAATATCGCGTAAAAAGACGTTTATACCTGAAATTTATGGGAATTTTCACAGAGCGAGGTGATGGCTCTGACTAAGGGAATCTTTCACACGAGACCGACATGCGAGTGCGCAATCCGGTTCCGACACACATGAGTGAGCCCTCATGCTACACACAAGTTCCCCATAAGTTCAAGAAGTGGGCGTGAAAAACGCCAAGTTTGCTCCTCAGCATCACGCTGAGTGGTGCTGGATTGCAAAGTCATACCCCAGCACGATCCATTCGCAATAACAGCCCAATTTAGAAGGACCCGTGATGAGTTCCCCCCAACCTTTGTTCATTGGCATGGCCTTGGCCATCAGTTGGCTCACCAAGAACGGCTGGCGCCGCGACGACAGCGGTGTCGAGCGCATGTATGACACCGATGTATATGTCGAGCTGGCCCAGCGCGCCGAACGCGCCAAACTGGATTTCCTGTTTCGCCCCGACACCCTGTTTCTCGCGACACACGCTGTCGCCACCGAACCCGGCTTTAGCAGCTTAGACCCCATGGTGCTACTGGCCACATTGGCACGTGAAACCACCCACATCGGTTTGGTTTCAACCGCCTCCACCACCTTCAATCCACCTTATGTGGTGGCGCGTCAGTTGCAATCGCTCAACTGGGTGACCCAAGGACGTGCCGGGTGGAACATCGTCACTGCGATTGACGGCCAGCAGAACTTTGGCCAGCAGACCATGTTGCCGTCCGAAGCACGCTACCAGAAAGCGCGCGAGTTTACCGACGTGGTGCTTAAGCTGTGGGACAGCTACCCCAGCAGCGCCATCAAAGCCGATAAACAAAGTGGCCAGTACGCGGACATTGACCAGATTCAGCCCATTGCCCATCACGGTGACTACTTCGACGTACAAGGGCCGCTTAATGTGCCCAAGCGCCCCGGCGGCGACATACCGCTATTTCAAGCCGGCGCGTCTGAATCCGGACGCCAATTTGCCGCCAGTATCGCCGATGCGATTTTTGCCGCCACGCCCGATATCGATGCTGGCGTTGAGCTGCGCAACGATCTGCGTCGCCGCGCGTTGGCACATGGTCGCCCCGCCAATGCGGTGAAAGTGCTGCCGGGGTTGTCTCTCTATCTGGCCGACACGCGGGAAGAAGCGCAGGCGCTGCACCGCGAGACGCACGCCAATATCGGTAGCGAGCGCAAGTTTGCCTACGTCAAAGAAGCGCTCGGCCTTGACCTAAGCCAGCTCGCCCCTGAGCAGCGCATCACGGCCGATATGCTGCCCCACCCAGAGTATCAAGTACGCAGCCAAACCCATTCAAACTTATTGCGTCGTTTGATTGAGCGCGAATCGCCCACCGTGGCCACGCTGATCGAGCGCCCGGAAGTGATTGGGTCTGCCCACTGGATTGTGATTGGCACGGTTGATGATGCGTTTAACGCCATCGTAGAACGCGTGAACGCGGGCGCGGCGGATGGTTTTATTGCCGTTCCGGGCGGCTCATGGCAATCGGTCGATCTGTTCTTTGATGAACTGATACCAAGATTATCGCAAGCCGGACTGTTTCGTTCCGACTACCAAGGGCGCACACTTCGCGATCACTTAGGGCTGTGATTGGGTCAAATTTTGACATTGATGCAAATGATAATAATTGCCATTATCAAATTTAACGCTAAACTTATTTGCGTGAGTGGCTGTTCTTTCGCCTCCCTAGAATCCTGAAAGAACAGGCGCTCACGCAAACTCCTCTTGAAAAGGCACAAGCTTCACGGCTTGCGCCTTTTTCTTATCACAACAATAATTCAAGGCTTTTTACATGTCAGTTACTGGTTCGGCTCTTCATTGGATGCCCCTTACTCTGCCCCAGCTCGATTTCTGGGAAGAATTTTCCCTTCACCCGGATGAGCCTCTCTCGACCGTCGCTCACTACATTGAACTCAAAGGCACGGTGAATGAAGCGGCGCTGTGCCGCGCCATTGCGCAAACCGCGCAAGAAACCGATGTACTGGCGCTGCGTTTTCGACTCGATGACGACGGCAAAACACCGTTGCAAGCCCACGATCCAGCGCGCAGACCGCAGGTGGAGATCAAAGATCTGCGCGGCAGTTCGCAGCCACTGGCGGATGCCAAAGCGCTCATGGATGGCGATGTGAATGCGCGCCTCAATTTGCTGCGCGATCCGCTGTCAGCGCAATGGCTGATCAAACTGAGTGACAACCATTACCTGTGGTACATTCGCGCCCATCACATCGTGATGGATGGCTTTGGCATGACGCTGTTTGAACAGCGCTGCGCCACGCTGTATCAGCACTATTTGGAGCGCACCGATGCGGGCAAACCGTTTAACGCGTTCGTCAGTTTCTTTGATGAAGAGCAGAGCTATCAAGCCAGCGTGCGCTATCAGCAAGACAAAGCGTTCTGGCGCGATTACCTGTCGAACCCAGCGCAACTGACCGTCCTCAACAAGGAGGATGATTACGGCGAAGAAACGCTGCATGTTGCCCATGAACTAACGCCCGCAATGAGCCACGACATTCGCCAGTTGGCGCACCAAGTCACCATGGGCTGGCCGGATTTATTGGTAACGCTGTCAGGTCTCTACATGCATCGTTATTTGGCCGACGCGTACTTGGGCCAAGGCAACACCATGCCGTTGTGGATCCCGTTTATGAGCCGCTGGGGCAGCGTGGGCGCTTACATGCCTGCCCTGCTGGTCAACATTCTGCCGTTGTATGTGCAAGTGGATGAGAACACATCGCTGCGTGATTACCTGACGCAGACGGGTAAAACCCTGCGCCAACTCTACGCGCGCGGCCGCTATCGTGTGGAGCAGATCGCCCGCGATCAAGGCGTGACAGAAAACAGCCGTTACTTCTTTTCGCCTTTTGTCAACGTGCTGCCGTTCGATCCGCCGCAATTTGCTGGCTGCCAGGTCAAACATCATGTCATCACCAGCGGACCGGCCGACGGGTTTAACCTTACCTTCCGTGGGCAGACCAATGCCGATGGCTTAGTGCTGAGCTTGGATGCCGATTCTGCCGCGCACCCGCATGACGAGTTTGATCAGCACGCGCAACGCGTGATGACCTTCATGCAGCGGGTATTGGACGAGCGCTACCTCGACCAACCCATTTCAGCGTTGTATGACGCGATTGATCACGCCTAAGCCCTAAGCACCCGAGTGAAAAGGTCGCGAACACGTTCGCCAAAACATCGTCAAAAAAAAAAAAGCCGCTTCAACGAGCGGCTTTGTTATTTCGACAGGGCGAAGTCATTTCGTTAACTCACCGGACAGCACGTCAACTTAGTTCGAGCAGTTTCGACACCTGCCCGGCGTTCTTGCAACCCAAGAGCTGGCGCGGCTGCACCGATTTGCCAAAGGTTTGACTGAGTTTCTCCGCCACAGCTTTCACGTGGGATGGCATCAAGCCAGCCTGAATAAACTCGGCATGTTCCGTCAATGAAGCGGCGCGCTCCCCCAACACCTGCTGATAGACATCAACGATGGATTGCCAAGGCGGCGTTTTTTCTGGCGTCAGCGAAGTGGTTTGAGACTCACCGAATGGCGCCTCTACGCTAGCCGCCGCATTGCGCGGCGATTCACTCGCTGCCGTGAGCATGGCCAAAAGCGCGCGTTTGTCTTTCTTCCCATTGGCAGAGAGCGGGAAACGCTCCAACGGCACAAAACGCTGCGGCAGGTGCGATGCGGGCAGCCGCTGCCCTACGATGTCACGCCACTGCGCCGCATTTTTCACAGCGCCGTCAACCGGGACATAAAACAGCGCCAAGCCAACATCGCCGGTGATCGGGTCGTTAAAATCAATCACTGCTAAATCTTGCACGTTCGCGACATTCATCAGCACTTTCTCCACATCAGGCAGCGAGATGCGTACGCCGCGCACTTTGACGTAACCGTTAATCCGCCCAGCGAAGATGAGGCGCCCATCGTCGCGATAGTAGCCCAGATCACCAGTTTTAAAGGCGCGTACACGCTCACCGTGTGGCGTCTCGATGGTCATGAAATCGGTTTGAACCACCTCGCCATCAACCAGATACCCCAGCGACAGGTTCACGCCCGCCGTGACGATGCGCCCCACCACACCTTGGGGGCAGTGTTGGTGCTGCTCATTCACCACGTAGTATTGCGTGCCCGGTAGCGGCGCGCCGTAAGGAATAACAACGCCATCCTCAGGTTCAAGCTCATGCCAGATGCTCCAGATGGTGGTTTCCGTCGGCCCGCCAAGCGAGAACAAGCGTGCGTTAGGCAGACGCTCGCGCAGCGTCTGAATAGTCTGCGGTTTGATGTAATCGCCGCCCTGCGCAATCAAGCGCAGCGATTGCCCTTGCGAAGTCGACTGGCAGGCCAGCAGCATCTCCAAAATGGCGGGCACCGAACACCACAACGTAACGCAGTGCCGCTCGACCAAGGTGTTCCAGTGCAGCGCATCCTTTTCGGCCTCAGGTTCCGGAATGACCAAGGCAGCGCCCGCGCACAACGACCCCAGCAGATCAAACACCGACATGTCGTGATGCTGCGGCGTCACCGAGAGCATGACGTCACGCTCATTCACCTGCCACGTCGCTAACGTGTGATGGAGCACATTGGCGGTCGCGTGGTTGTTAAGCACCACACACTTGGGCTGCCCCGTCGTGCCAGAGGTATAGAGGTAATAAGCGGGTGCCTCACTGTGACTGCGCGCGCGCAGCACCTCTTGGCTTGGTAAGCGCGCCGCTTTGAGCGCTGGCTGCAGCAGCTCACGCATCGCGACACAATGCGGGTGTTCAACATTTTCCACATCGTCGCTGGCCACAATCACCAGCGCTGGCTGGCAGTGCGACAGCAGATACGTTTTGCGCTCCGGCGGACTGGCGGCATCAATCGGCACCCAAATAACGCCCGACAGCGCGCAGCTCAGTGTTGCGATGACATGTGCTGCGCTGCGAGGCAGGCAAATCGCCACCACGTCGCCAGCTTCAACACCGCGCGCCTGCAGATGGGCCATCATGTTAGCGACCTGCTCTCCCAGTTGCTGATAGGTCCAGCGCTGCTCACCGCAGAAAAGCGCAGTGCGCTGACTCGGCATGTCCCACAGGCGCTCCGCCAGCGTGGTCAAAAACGGCGCCGTCCCGTCATCCGAGTCTTCGGTGTTGCGGTGATAGTGGCTTAAATCCAGCGCTTCGCGGCTCACCCACTGCAAACTCTGGCGTTCAATCATGCTCAGCGCCGCTCGCTTGCAACTGGTCAACCACGCGGCCACCTGCGCCTGACTCAACGCTTGCGTGACATAATCGGCGCTGATGACCAGATTTTTATGTGCGTCGTAAGCAAGGCGAATATCGAGCGCGATCTGCGGCGTTTGGGTCAGCCCATCATGCTGCTGCAACGTATTGTCGGCTCGCAGCGTTTCCCACCCCAATCCATTGGTGATCACCACGGGCAGCGGCAAGGTGCGCGCTGGTAACTGGCTCATCAATTGGCGGTTAAGTTCAATGCCCGAAAACGCCAGATGCGCCATGCCTTCGGCTACATCGCGTTGCACACGCCGCGCTTGCGTAGCGAAGTCCGCTTCATCCAACGCGTAGGTCAGCGCTATAAAGCTGGAGCGATTGGTCAACTCTCCGGCCTGCGGGGGCGGCGCAACCGGCAAACCGATGCACAAAGGCGTACCCGGACACCAGTTCGCGAGGGTGTGCATGGCCAGCGTTGTCAACACGCTGTTCGGAAACAGTCGTTCACTTGCCGCCAATTTCAGCAGCGCGCGCGTTTCGTCGCGGCTCAGCGTGACGCTTTCTCGCGCGTAACGCGGTTGGTAGAGGGTATGAAGCGGCGCTTGCCACGGCAGCGCCATCGGTTCGGTCACACTGCCCAGCTTTTCGCGCCAGTAAGCTTGCGCCGTTTCGCGCGCGTTGGCTTCTTGCTGCTGAGTGACGTTTTGTTGAGTGGTGTGTTGCTGAGAAAGAGGCTTCGCTGACACCTCGCTCATGGCACCCCACGCAGGGGGCGCGGCGACGTGCTTGGGGTGATTTTCCAGCAAGCGAGCCAACAGATAGGCAATGGAATGGCCATCGGAAATCAGCGCATCAAAACTGGTGAGTACAATGTGGCGAAAAGCGTCAGTTGCCAGCGTGTCCGGTTCAGCTTCGGGTAGCGACACTAACCAGATTTTCCACGGTGAGCGCGATAAATCATGCCGACTGTGCGAGACCTGCTCGATCAGTGCCTCCGCTTGGCTTAATGCCTGCGCCCGACTCCGATCACGCAGGTCGCAATGCTGCCAGTTGAGGATTCGCTCATCACTCACCCATTGCGTGAGCGTAGTGTCGTCGATGCGAGTGCGCAGCACGGGCAGTGTGTCCACCAGTTCCACCAACCGTGCGTGCAGCTGATCAGCGTCGACGGTACCGCGATAAACACGAAAATCCTGCATCGCCACGCCACCCAAAGGTAAGTGCTCACTGCGCCCAACCAGATACGCCTGTTGCAATCCGTTCAGTGGTATTTGGTGAGGGCGTTGCGCGCTGCTGGCCGCATTTGTCGTCTCAATACTTGTCGCCTTAATAGTGCATGGCTGCAACACACGTTCGGCGCGCTCAGCCAACTCACTCAACAGCGCTACATAACGGGTGAACAGCGACTGATAGAATTCGCGCGGCACACTGTCCGTGCGCACATCCCAGTTGATCAGAACGCCGCGCTTGTAAGGCACAATCTGCGCGTCCAGCAGCACATGCGCGCCCTGAGAACAGGCCCATACCATGTCGCCCAGCGTGTCGTGCACCCGCTGAGAATAGAGATCGCCGCCGATGTCCCAGCCCGAGGTGAACACCACTGGCGAGGTTTGCAGGGAACCCTGCTGGCGCGACAGATCGCGCATGACATTAACGCCGCTGTAATGACGATGCTCCAAGCACGCCATCAACTGATGTTGGGTTTGTTCAAACAGCGTTAAAAGTGGTACGTTCGGCGCACAATTAGCGCTAAATAGCGTTAAATTAGCAAAATCCCCCACCGTATCGTCAAAGCCTTGCGGGCGATAAAACAGCGGCACGTTGATACGAAACGCTGGCTGTTTAAGGGCATCCGCCAACAGCGCATTGAACGCACCGAGCGACACAGCGCTCAGGCTGAGGTGATGTTGGGCGGCCAACGCTTCGAGTTGCGCGCGCTGCTGAGCCGACAGTTCAAACGCCAAGCGCTCAGTATGCACAGCAGCCGTATCTGGATTAACGGGATCACGCTCGGGCAACTTGGGCGCAGGCGCAATCGTGCTTTGCAGCGCCTGCCAGTAACGGCGATCGCGCGCTGCTAATGCCTGCTGCGCAGCCGTCGTCATTTGACGTTGAAACTCAGCAAATGGCGCGCTGCGGGCATCACTCAGTTCACCATGATAAGCCGCAACCAGCGCTTCTATCATCAGACGAAAACTTTGCGCATCGGCGGCAATCATGTCGACATCCACATGCAAACGAAAGCGATCGTCAGGTAACTGAGTTAAAACAAACTCTGCGCCTTGCCCTTGATTCAATGCCAGCTTTTGATGGGTTTTCCGCTCACGCATGATCCGAAGTTTTTCGTCGCAATCCGCAGCGTCGAGCGCACGCCAATCCAACACCTGCAATGCGTGAAATTCGTTGAGTTCACCGACGGACCATTGGCCGTCCTCGCTGACCGTAACGCGCAGAAGCTCATGGCGAGCAAAGAGCGTGTGAACCGCCGCGGCCAGTCGCGTTTCACCGATTCCCTGCCCTTCAAATTCGATATACAAATGGGCCGCATCGCCAGCCCTTGGTGTGGTGGATTGCCTGCCTACCCAATAGGCCGCCTGTAACGTTGTCATCTCGTGCATGATGTTTTCAACACGCCTCTTGTTGTGTTGTGATTATTTGTTAGTCACCATTATTGTTACAATTAAATACACATAATGACAATAATTATCATTTACAACAACCAGCATTGGCATCACTGCACGCCTACAAAGGTTATTAAAATCATTGTGTTAAAAATTCGTTGTTTGGCCCACCTCCTCCTATTTTCTCGCCTCAACATCACATTCCAGCGTGAATCGCCGCTTGACAACAAAACCGAGCGTTGCCGATAATCGTCAATATCAAAACTGATAATAATTATCATTTGCAAAATATAACAACGATGATTCCGCCCGTTTTACTGCCCGTCTTGAGGGGGACGAATGCAAATCCTTAACAACGTCATACGCTCAACCACTGTCGGCCAACTGCCGTTTGTCGAAACACTGCTTGGATCAATTCCCACCAGTGCCACCCAGCAAGCCCTGATTACCCAGCGCCGCCAAGCGATCGCCGCCATTCTGGAGGGCCAGGACCCGCGCCTGCTGGTGATTGTCGGACCATGTTCGATTCACGATCCGAAGCAAGGGCTTGAATACGCACGTAAACTCGCCGCGGTACAAGCCGATTACGCCGACCAACTGCTGATTGTGATGCGCACCTATTTTGAAAAGCCGCGTACACGCACCGGCTGGAAAGGCTTGATTGTCGACCCCGACCTCGATGGCGCGCACAACATGGCGAAAGGTCTGAGTGTTGCCCGCATGTTTTTGCGTGACGTGACCGATTTAGGGCTGGCGACGGCCACCGAATTTCTCGACACCACCGTTTATCCGTACATCAGTGATCTGATTTGCTGGGGCGCAATCGGCGCGCGAACCACCGAGTCACAAATTCACCGCCAAATGGCGTCCGCACTGCCCTGCCCGATCGGGTTTAAAAACGGCACCGATGGCAACGTGTCCATCGCGATTGATGCGATTCACGCTGCGCAGGCCGAGCACGTGATGAGCGTACCGGGCACTCAAGGCGCCCCCGCCTTGGTGATGACACACGGTAACCCGCACGGACACGTGATTTTGCGCGGCGGCAAAGTACCCAATTATCACAGCGATGATGTGGTGTCGGTGTCGAAACAGTTGGAGGAAAGCGGCCTCAATCCGCGCTTGATCATTGATTGCAGCCACGGCAACAGCCTGAAGAAAGCACACAATCAACTCGGCGTAGCGCAAGATATCGCGCAGCAGTTGCTGGCGGGCGAAACCTGCATTGCTGGCGTGATGTGCGAAAGTTTTCTCAAACAGGGCAATCAGAGCCTGGGGAACGGGGACTTGGAGCCGGGGCTATCGATTACCGACGAATGCCTGAGTTGGGACAACACAGTTAAACTGTTGGATACGCTGGCGGAAGCAATGAATGGCGTGCTCTCGCAACGCTATTCCACCGTCGCCTGATTCGGCAATATCACGCACAACAAAAACCCCGCGAATACGGGGTTTTCTTATATGTACGAGATTTTCTTATGTGTGTGAAAGGCCTCAGTTGTCGAGCGTCGCGCCTCCGTCAACGCGCAAATCGTGCATGGTGATGTGATTGGCCGCATCCGACAGCAGAAACAGAATGGTTTTGGCAATGTCCGCCGGCTCTGCGATTTTCTGCAGCGGGATTCCGAGGCGATAACTACCCGCATCTCCGGCGATGGCATTGGCTTCGCCATAATGTTCGTTCCACAACTGCATTTGCATATCGGTCCGTGTGGAGCCCGGGCTGACAATGTTGCACCGCACACCAAACGGCGCCAGCTCGATGCCCATGCACTTCACCAGCATGTGCAGCGCCGATTTCGACGCCCCATACGCCCCCATATTCGGGCGCGGCGTGTTGGCCGCGTTAGAACCGATGACCACCATCGCACCGCGTTTGGCCGCTTTCATCGACGGGCTGAGCGCCTGCATCACACTCAGAATACCAAAGGTGTTGACCATAAACGTCTCATGCACCTGAGCATACGGCATGTCGTTGATGGCGCCCAAATGCAAAATACCCGCACAACTGACCAAATGATCGATCGGACCGTGTTGCTGCTGCAGCGCCCCAATGACGGCCGCCGTTTTATCCGTCTGGGTCACATCCAGCTCGGCACATTGCAGTTTTTCCCCATACCGGGCACGCAACAGTTCGGTGTGACTCAACAGGGTTTCGATACGCACATCGGTGGCCACCACGCGCGCGTTTTGCGCCAGCAAATGTTCTACAACACTTAAACCAATCCCTCTCGCGGCTCCGGTAACCAATACCATTTGCTCATTTAATGACAAATCCATCGTTATAACCTTTTATTTAGCATGAATATAGCCAGCACTTACTGACTGAACTGTGAATTAAGCACGGTAAAAACTGTGACCTTTAATCAATAATGATATTTATTATCAAATGACAATGATAAACGTTATCATTAAAAGTGTTATAACTGTATCGATTGCCCAATGAAATGGCAAATGATCTCTACCTCGGTGGTGGGCCACTGTGCATGACGCGGCCGACCGCTGAGTCACATCAGAAAATAAGTAGTCACGTCAGAAAGTAAAAGAGGGATTCAAAATGCAACGTGAAGTGATTGGCTATACAAAAATGGAGAGCGAACTGCTGAGCGATCAGCTTGAACGCGCGCCGTTTTTCTTCGCTTCTCCTAATAATACGATGCTGGGTATCGGCATCGAGCAAGAAATCCACCAGCCTATACCCTTTGCTCAGTTGGCAGAGCAAGCGCAAACCATGCTGCAAGCCGCAAAACAGCACGAATCGGATAACCCGGTGCTGTTTGGCATCGTGCCATTTCGCGAAGAAAATCCGACCCGATTTGTGATTCCGCAGCAGCTGTTTGTCTCCAGCAGCACACGCGGCTCCGCCAACACGGCGGCCAACCAAGCGGCGCAGGCCAAGGTGATTTCCTCCCCATCTGGACAACATTACCGCCAAGGCGTGAGCGATTTGCTCAATCTGTTCGCCACCACTAACCTCGCCAAAGCGGTGCTATCACGTGCGGTGGAAGTGGAAACCGACACCGACATTCACCTGCCGGGCCTGCTGCGCAACTTGCTTGCGATCAATGCCAAAGGCTACACCTTTGCCGCCGACACCTTGCCGGGCGTGAAGCTGATGGGTGCAAGCCCTGAACTGCTGGTGGCGAAAAAAGGCAGTTACGTGGTGTCGAACCCGTTGGCTGGCTCACGTCCGCGCTCAGCCAATGAGGTACAAAACGACGATTCACGCCTGTCGCTGCTCAACACGCAAAAAGATTTGCACGAGCACGGCTTGGTGGTGGAAGAAGTGGAACGCGTGCTGAGTCAGTACTGCCACAACCTGTATGCGCCGATGATTCCGTCGGTGATCGAAACCCAAACCATGCTGCATCTGTCAACGCTGCTTGAGGGCCAGGCGAACGACGCCAACCTCAATGTGCTGAAGATTGCGGCCGATTTACACCCGACGCCGGCGGTATGCGGCTATCCGCGCGCCAATGCCTATGAAGCGATTCGCAACATTGAACAGTTTGATCGCGGTTATTTCACCGGCATGGTGGGCTGGTGCGATTCGCGTGGAAACGGCGAATGGGTAGTGACCATCCGCTGCGCCGAAGTGCAAAAACGCCAAATGAAGGTGTACGCCGGTGCGGGCATCGTCCACGAATCTGTACCGCAAAGTGAACTGGATGAAACCGGCGCCAAGATGGGCACCATTTTATCCGCCGCTGGCATTCAGCTGAACGAACTCCTCACCGCCTAGGACGCCCCATGAACGCACAACGAGAATTAGATTACACCCCTTGGCCGCAGGAGCTGGCCGACCATTACCGCACGCTGGGTTATTGGCAAGATAAAACGCTGTTGGATTACCTGCTGGAAACCGAAGCCAAGTTTGCACAGCGCGAGGCCATTGTGTGTGGCCAACGCGCGATCAGCTATCGCGAACTGGTCAACAGCGCGGCACAACTGGCAGCGGCATTTCGTCAGCTCGGTTTGCAGCGCGGCGACAACGTCGTGTTGCAAATGACCAATATTGCCGAGTTTTATCAGTGCTTCTTCGCCCTGCTGCAAATTGGCGTGCGCCCGGTGCTTGCGCTGCCCGCGCATCGCCAAATGGAAATCAGCTACTTCTGTCAGCACGCCGATGCCAAAGCGTATCTGATTGATGGCGAGGCGAGCAGCTTCAATTATCAGGCATTGGCAAACGACATCGTGGCACAGTGCCCGACCATTGAGCATGTGATTGTTCGCGGCCAAGTCACGGTGGACGACCACCGGTTCGTGGCGCTTGATGAATGCCGTCAACCTGCGCTGCAAGAGCAGGATGCCGACGCCAGTGATGTTGCGTTTTTCCAGCTGTCGGGTGGCACCACAGGCACGCCGAAACTGATTCCGCGCACGCACAACGATTACGCCTACAGTGTTACCGGCAGTGTGGAGATTTGTCGTTTCGACCATACGACGCGCTTTTTGTGTGCGCTGCCGGTCGCGCATAACTTTCCGCTCAGCTCTCCGGGCGCTTTGGGCGTATTCTGGGCGGGAGGCTGCGTGATTCCTACCCAAGATCCAACGCCACAACATGCGTTTGAAATGATTGAGCGTCACCGTGTCACCGTGTCTGCGCTGGTGCCGCCACTGGCACTGCTGTGGATGGATTACGCCGAGAAGGCCACACACGACATTTCCAGCTTGGAACTGCTGTTGGTTGGCGGCGCTAAGTTTAGCGAAACCGCGGCGCGGGAACTGCCAAGCCGGCTTCACTGCCGCCTGCAACAGGTGTTTGGTATGGCCGAAGGGTTGGTGAACTACACTCGGTTTGACGACAGTGATGAGGTGATTGCAAGCACCCAAGGCCGCCCGATTTCACCGCACGATCAAGTGCGCGTGGTCGATGAGGACGGGAACGATGTCGCCATCGGTGAAGAGGGATTTCTGCTCACGCAAGGGCCGTACACTATTCGCGGTTATTATCGCGCGCCAGCGCACAACGAGCGTTCGTTTACCCCAGATGGCTTTTATCGCACTGGCGATCTGGTCAAACGTACTGCGGAAGGCAACATCATTGTGACTGGCCGCGACAAAGATCAGATTAACCGTGGCGGCGAAAAAATCGCGGCGGAAGAGATTGAAAACTATCTGCTGCGCCACGAGGCGGTGCACGACGCGGCGCTGGTGGCGGTGCCGGATGATTATTTGGGCGAGCGCAGCTGCGCAGTGATCGTCAAGCGCGAAGGTCATCAGGTCAAAGGATTGGAGCTGAAACGCTTTCTGCGTGATTTAGGCTTAGCGGATTTCAAACTGCCGGATCAAATCCAGTTCATCGATGTGTTGCCGAAAACGTCAGTCGGCAAAGTCGACAAAAAAGGACTGCGTGCGCTGTACAGCTAAGCAATCAACGCACGCAAAAAAGCCCGGTTGACCCGGGCTTTTTCATGCCTCTTTTTTCGCTCTATACCGCCATATCAGCAGCATTGGCTTCGCCGGTGCCGTGCGGATTTCGTTGCCCCATAAAAAAGGGCTTTGCCAGTGGTAAACTCGCAAAGCCCATCAACCGGTTTGGCCACCATGACGTTATGCCATGGCAGGTTCCGCCTCCGTTCGCGTGGTCGGTTCACCGATAAGCATCCACCACTCCTGCAACGTCACTTTCTCAATCAGTTGCGCGAACGTCACATTCACACCGTACGGACGCCACTTCTCCAGCAGCACCATGGCGCGAATCGAATCCAAGCCGAGGAACAGCAGGTTCTCGTTCACATCGACTTCATCGAGATCCAGCGACAGCGCTTCAGCCACATCGATACACATTTGATCCAGCGTCAGTGATGGCTTGCGGGCAAGCGTCTGCTCCACCGCGTGCAGTGTCTGCACACTTGCAGCGCGACCTGCCAGATAGTTAAGGGTATGAATGTGATCCTGCTGACTAAAATCGGCAATCGCATCGCCAATCACAAACGGTTTGATATCCAGCATGAACGCTTCGAGCGCAGTCGACAAAATACCGATGTGGCCGTATACGCCGCAGATGATCAGTTGATCTCGACCCTGCGCCTGCATATCTTCCAGCAGCGAGGTCTTCTTAAATGCGCTGTAACGCCATTTCACGTATTCCAGGTCATCTGCTTCTGGCGCTAATGCTGCAAGAATCGCCGTTTCTTCTTGTAGTCCAGGCCCCCAGAAATCGGCCAGCAGCGCACGCTCTACAGGATCTTGATTGGCTGGCTGCGCCGTATACACCACCGGAATGCCGGCTTGTTTAGCCGCCGCTTTCAAACGTTGAATATTGTTGATGATGTCGCTCATCGGCGACTGAGTGGTATCAAAGAAGTTAACGAAGTATTCCTGCATATCGTGGATCAGCAGCACAGCCTTGGCGGGGTCAATCTGCCACTGAGTTTTGTTGAGCGGGTAGTGTTCGCTGGCAGGCAGTGAGTAACCTGCAATTCTTGGGATTGCCATTAATCCGAATCCTTAATTCTTGTGAACCTCGACCATTCCAACTGACCGCGCTCTTCGCGGCCACTCGGGTTGGACAGATCTCTTTTTTTAGATGCTGACGTTGTTAGCGCGCCCGCCTTGTTGTTTTGAAATATTCCCAGAACACTTCAAAACTTCAGCCACAACAAGGCGGCGCGTTAAGCTGACTGCATACTAGCAACTCACCAACATCATGTAAACGATATTCATTCTCATTATTATTCATCATGATAAAAATGAATGCATTTTGGAATCGGATTCGAGTTTTTCATGCCGTTGTGATGGTTTTGCAACCAGCTCTCGTCTTTCGCGGACAATAAAAAAGGCAGCCACATGGACTGCCTTTTTCGCATTTAACCATCAACGAATCGATGGGAATTTTTTCAGCAAGGTCACAATCAGCAACAGCGCCAGCAGCGCAAAGCCGGAGCCAACATAACCAATCGCTTCCAGTGAGCTGAAATGAATGACTTTAGCGCCAATCAACGCGCCAGCGCCAATACCCAAGTTGATGATCCCGGAGAACATCGACATGATCATATCGGATGCATTGGTGTCGATATTGAGCACCTTAACTTGCATCGCAAGACACACGATCATCAATGCTGTCCCCCACAGCAACAACAATGTGCTCACACCCCATGGGCTGCTGGCCGAAAGCAGCAGTAATACCATGCACAACATGACCACGGCAGTATTGCTCACCAGCAATTTGGTGTTGGCGCGCTCACCCCAGTAGCCAAAAATTACACTGCCCAGAATACCTGCACCGCCAAATAGGAGTAGCAGGAAGGTGGTGAAGTTTTCACTCACTTGGCCTACCACTTTCACAAACGGTTCAATGTAGCTATACGCGGTGTAGTGCGCGGTGAACAGCAGGAAGATAAACAGGTACAAACCGAGCAGCGTTGGTTTACGCAGCAGCTCCGGCAGTTTTTTCATCGAGCCTGAGAACAAACTTGGCAAGGTTGGCAACAAACGGAACAGCGCAAACATGATCAGCAATGCCGTCACACCGATGACACCAAACGTCACGCGCCAGCCCAGCCACTGCCCGATAATCCGCCCCAGCGGCACACCCAATACCATCGCCAAAGAGGTGCCTGTTGCCAGTACGCTCAGTGCCAGCGTTTTCTTACCCGGAGGCGCAACGCGTATCGCAATCGACGCCGTGATCGACCAGAACACCGCATGCGCAAACGCGATACCAATCCGGCTCGCCACCAGCATTTCAAAGTTCCACGCAATGACGGAGAAACCGTGGCTGACAATAAACAGCGTGAACACACTCAACAGCAACGTTTTGCGTTCCATTTTACTGGTCAGCATCATCATCGGCAGAGACATCGAAGCCACAATCCAGGCATAAATGGTCAGCATCCAACCCGCCGAGGCAAGCGGCACATCGAAGTCTTTCGCAATATCGGTCAGCAAGCCGACCGGAACGAATTCTGTGGTGTTAAAAATAAAGGCACTGAAGCCCAGCGCAAAAACGCGTAAATATTGGTTGTGGCGCGAATTGTCATTCGCCGCCGAAGCGGTTTGAGTCATATGCAAACAGGATGTTCTAGGAGGAGGACAAAGAGTGATCATTGTCTCGCTTTTCTTACATAAAGAAAAGAATTTATACAACTTATTTTATATCTCGTTATTTCTTTTACATTTGGGCTACCTGACCGGGCTTTCCCCTGCCACATCTGAGATCAAATAGGTGTAAATTCTTATGCATACGCCAATATTCATTTGAATGCAGTGACGAATTGGATAACTATTTTAACACGCTCAACCACACGCCAAGATTCTATGACCAGCCAACGTATTCTGATCCTCTACGCCCACCCTTGTCAGCACAAGAGTGAAGTCAACGCACGCCTGTTTAAAGCCGCCCGTTACGCACGCAACGTGACCCTTGTCGATCTCTATGGCGAATACCCGACGTTCAATATTGATGTCGACAAAGAACAGCAACGTCTGCTGGAACACGATGTGATCATTTTTCAGTTCCCGATGTACTGGTACTCCACTCCGTCGATTCTCAAAGAGTGGCAGGATCTGGTGTTGGAGTATGGTTTTGCCTATGGTCAGGACGGCACGGCTTTGCACGGTAAAACGCTGCTGTGTATCACGTCAACGGGCGGAAAATCCGAGAGTTATCAGGCCAGTGGCTATAATCACTATAATGTGCGTGAACTGCTGCGCCCTATTGAGCAGATGGCCGGCATGACCGGCATGCATTATCTTGCGCCGTTGGTGCTGTTTGATGCCCGCGCCGCATGCGACGACGAACGTCTCAACGCGCACATCAAACGGTACATGCAGGTTCTGCAGGCCTTAGGCGATGATCGCATCGATATCGAACGCGCCGGCGAACTGTCGACACTCAATCAATACTTCCGCCCTATGGAGCTGAGACACTCTGCATGACCAGTTATTTTATTCAGGCCTTCATCTATCTTGTCGCTGCGGTGATCGCGGTGCCGCTTGCCAAGCGTTTTGGCCTCGGCTCAGTATTGGGCTACCTGATGGCAGGCGTGGTCATCGGTCCGGTCGTCGGACTGGTTGGCGATGAAACATCCACCATTCAGCATTTCGCCGAATTTGGCGTGGTGATGATGCTGTTTCTGGTCGGTCTGGAACTGGAACCGAAAATGCTGTGGGCGATGCGTACACGCCTGCTCGGTCTGGGTGGCTTGCAGGTCGGTGTCACCACGCTGGCGACCATGGGCATGTGTTTACTGTTTGGCCTCACCTGGTCTGTGGCGCTCACCATCGGTTTGATTTTCTGCCTATCTTCGACCGCGATTGTGCTGCAAACCTTTAACGAAAAGCGCCTCAACCGGACTGAAGGTGGTCAAAATGCGTTTTCGGTCCTGCTGTTTCAGGACATCGCCGTCATTCCGATGCTGGCTTTTATTCCGCTGTTGGCGTTGCCTGAGCTGATTGAGCAAGCGCAAACAGCGGCCAATGCCGCCGCCGCGCATCACGATGAACTGACGCTGATCGCCGACCTGCCGGGCTGGGCATACGGTCTGGTGATCACCGCAGCAATTGCCACCGTGGTGGTGGGCGGTCACTACCTCAGTCGCCCGCTGTTTCGCTTTGTAGCCAGCGCGGGCGTACGCGAAATCTTTACTGCTACGGCACTGATGCTGGTGGTCGGTATCGCAACGTTGATGAATGTGGTGGGCTTGTCTCCGGCACTGGGCACTTTCCTTGCCGGCGTTGTCCTCGCCAACAGTGAATTTCGCCACGAACTGGAAGCCAACATCGAACCGCTGAAAGGCTTGTTACTCGGGCTGTTTTTCATCACCGTGGGCGCTGGCATCAAATTCGACATTCTGTTCAGCCACTTCTTTATCATCATCGGCGCCACCCTCGGTGTCATGTTACTCAAAGCGTTGGTGCTCTATCTGTTGGCGCTGATCTTTCGTATCAAAGGCAGCAACCGCTGGCTGTTTACCCTCAGTCTGGCGCAGGCGGGCGAATTTGGTTTCGTACTGTTAACCTTCACTCAGCAACGTCATGTTCTGCCTGCCGATTTAGCGCAGATACTGTCTCTGGTGGTCGCGCTGTCGATGTTCCTCACTCCGGGGCTGTTCATACTGTTCGACAAAGTGATTCTGCCGCGGTTTGAGCAGGTGACCAACGAACGTGAAAGCGACACTATCGACGAAAAAGGCACCGTGATCATCGCAGGTATCGGCCGTTTCGGCCAAATTGTTAATCGTCTGCTGGTTGCCAATGGCGTTCAAACTGTGGTGCTCGACCATCAGGCGGTGCAGGTTGATAACCTTCGTCGTATCCGAACCAAAGCGTACTTCGGTGACGCGACCCGCCCAGACCTGCTGCATACCGCCGGCATTGAGGAAGCAAGCTTGCTGGTGGTGGCGATCGACAATCAGGAGAGCAGTGTTGAGCTGGTGAAATACGTCAAACACACCTACCCCCATGTCAAAGTGCTGGCTCGGGCGTTTGACCGTGGTCATGGCTATCGTCTGCGTCAGGCTGGGGTCGATATGGCGGTCTCGGAAACCTATCACTCTGCACTGGAAGTGGGGGCAGCGGCAATGAAGACTCTGGGCTTTCACCCCTTCTTCGTCGAACACCAGAAAAATATCTACAAGAAAGTGGAAAGCACGCACTCCGATGGCTTATACGCCGCCTGGAATGCGGAGACTTTCGGTAAGGAGCGGCTGGACAACAACTACATCAAGCTATTTATTGAACTGGAAGAGCGCCTGAAAGCTGAAATGGCGTTCGACCGCACTGATCGTCGTTTTGATACCGAACGTCACTGGACGCCACCGCCCAAAGAAACGGCTAGTGACAATATGCAAAAATAGCCTTGGATGACTAAAAATAACGTTTAAACGAATTTCTCCTTTCGCGTTTAAACGTTATTTTCCACCAACCCGACTTTCCCTTTCGAGATATTTCATTACCAATTTCAGCCTATATAACCCACACTAAAACTCGCCACATTCTGAAGCAAAATCAAATATTAATATCACTTACCCTTACTCACCTCTCTTTTTCTATCCACCATCAATTTTGCAACCATAATTACCGGAACAATAAATTGATGCGCATCAACAAAGTTATTCGAAATAATTGTTCATCATCGCCAACAGCGAGCGTGCAACTATTTCGTAATTCGATGCTAAGTTAATAAAAAACCACTCGGGAAAATCATTATGAAAGCGCTACTAAACGGATTAGATTCATTGTTGGACAAAGATGACCTGGGCAAGCTGATTCTGCGAGTCAGTTTCAGCGTAATGTTCCTGCTGCACGGCATCCATAAAATCTACGGCGGTACAGAGTTCATTCAGGGCTTGTTTGTGAAGCATGGTTTACCTGCATTCTTTGCTTACGGTGTCTATCTGGGCGAAGTTGTCGTGCCTATTCTGATTATTCTCGGCGTGTTGACCCGCTTGTCCTGCATTGTGTGGATCGGCACCAGTTTGGTCGTGATTTGGCTGATGCATTCCGACAACCTGTTTACCCTGAATAAAGTGGGAGCATGGGCCGCTGAAGGTATTGGCGTGTATCTGTTTGTTGCCATCGCCATCATGCTGATGGGGCCTGGCAAATACGCGCTGGAAACACGCAATAAGTAACGCGGTTTACTTTCTGCCGATTCAAAAGCTTCGCATCCGCGAAGCTTTTTTGTTGTCAACTCGAATGCACGTCATTCACTATGCAACCCGTTGTTTTCAGGAAAAATAAACTTTTCTCTACCCTGACTTTAGCCATGGCAAACCCGCGATTTCAAACCTCAGGTGTCTGCCCAGTCAGAATTCCGTCATAAGCGCCACCGATAGCTTGCGGGCTTCCTGATTCGCTTCTTTAATAGCAACTGATGGAACCAAGCAGGACTATCGTATGTTGAATAAATGGTTATTAATGGGCGCCGCATGTTTGCCTTTCGGTATGGCGCAGGCTGATGTTTCTGTGCGTCAAAGTGGAGTCACTGTGGAAGCAGACTGTCTGCAGATCAAAGTGGATGGTTTAAGTATTGGCACTGGCGATTGCCGCCCGACACGCTATTACCGGGAGAGCGTGAAGCACTATGATGTGCATCACTACTACCATGAAGACGAACGCCCATGGAAACATCCGGGTAACTGGAAAAAGAAGGCGAAATGGAAGGATAACCCCGGCCATTGGAAAAAACGTGAAAAGGTCACTTACGAAGAAGAATGGGTTTACGAGCGCAAACACCGTCACTAATCCCTCATTCCAACCTTGACGGTCAAAAGATCCGCGGAGCCAATCACGACGAATTAAAACCACAAAGGTCACCTAGTGTGACCTTTGTTTCGTTTGCCAACCAGTCAGTTACACATTGAGATTCGTTGAGCTGTTGAACGAAAACATGCGCACTTCGTCACGCGCAAACCAGCCTAATTTCTGATAAAAACCTTGCGCGCTTTCATTGGTGTTAAACACAAACAGGTGAGTTTTATTAATACCCTGAGCCGCCAGAGCATCAACTGTTGCGTTGACCAGTTGTTCACCAATCCCTTGGCCACGCAAGCGACTGCTGACCGCCAGGTGTTGCAGATAACCACGGCGACCATCGGTGCCAGCCAGCACAGTACCGACAATCACATCTTCCTTGATGGCAACAAAGCTACAACCCGGATTTCGGGTCAGGTAAGCCGCAATGCTGTCGCGTGAATCGGCATCACGCAGGGATAAATGTTCAGTTTCACTCCAAATCGCGATGACTGCATCGTAATCTGAGATATCCATTTCTCGAATAGTGACCACATAAGCTCCTGATTTTTCAATTATGCGCATTTGGCAAGGTATGCATCATGGCACACTTTATCGCCAGCGGTACAGTGGCAAACCTTGATTTCATTGAGCTGCGGCGATTCACGGACGGAAAAATTCGGTTCGAAATCGCGCGTTTTTTATGTTCAAATAGTGACCTTTGCGTGATCTATTCCACTTATTAAACAGAAAAACAGGACTCGTGGATAAACGCCCCTTGCTTTAAGGGATAAAAAGCCCAATAAATGGGGAAATAAGGCAGAAAACGTGCTTTTCATGAATTCTTGATTCACCGCAATACACCTTCTTCCCTGCCAGTTTAAGTATTAGGCTTCTGTTTCGAAGCCCCATTCTAAGGATCTTTATTATGTCTGACCTAACGACGAGCATTGACTCTATCCAACCTGTTGTCGAATCTTCCGGCTCCTCTATCTGGGGCTATGTGATCGGCGGTATCGTCCTGGTTCTGGCTGCTGGCTACTTTGGTTTCAAAAAAATGAACCAACCTGCTTTCGTGATTAAGCAGCTGCGCAAACGCAACCGTAAAGAGATGCAAAAACAAGGCGTTGAAAGCGCAGAATCGATGGCGGATCTGGATCTGCTACTGGATTCTGTTCAAAAGTACGCGACTGAGAAAAAAATGACGGGCACCGCTATGGTTCAACTGCTGGCGCCAATGAACGACAAAGCGAAAGTGAAATCGGGCACTGATTTTTACCATGCCATGGCGTACATCGCGAAAAACATCGACGATGCCCAGCTGGCTCGCAGCTTCCAGAACAAATCGAAGCAAGTCAAATCCAGCTCTCCGCTGATGGCGGGTCTGCTAAAACGTGCAGGCGTATAAGCACCACAACCACTCTTTCCGATAACCCGCCAAGTGCGGGTTATTTTTTTGCTCTCAAACCACACTCAGATCCAATCGGCATCACTCTCTGGTGACAAACCCCACTTTTGCGATGGCATTTCTTGAGCTTTGCCAGTAACGTCATGATTCCCTCATAAGAAAAATGAAAAGGAAGTCATGACCAGTCTTGTGAACCGCCTTAAATCCAGCCCGAAAAGCACGTTGTGGGTAACGCTCTGTTTGCTTGCGCTGCCACCGCTCTTCTGGGCAGGTAACTTCATTGTCGGCCGCTCGGTGCGCGGCGATATTCCCCCGCTCACTCTGTCGTTTGATCGTTGGTTGATTGCCAGTCTGGTGCTGCTGCCGTTTACCTACAAAATCTTGCGCCGTGAATGGCGGCTTTACTGGCAATACCGCACGCGGATTGTCATCGCTTCCATTACCGGCGTCGCGGCGTTTAACTCGCTGATCTATCTTGGTTTGCAAACCACCACCGCCAGTAATGCGCTGATCCTGAACTCGTTCATTCCGCTGCTGATCATGCTGTTTGGCTCGCTGTTTTTTAAACTCACCCTCAGCGCCAAACAGTGGCTGGGGATGAGCATTTCGTTTGTCGGCGTGCTGAGCATTATTTCGCGCGGTGAGTGGTCAGTGCTCACCTCACTGAGCTTTAATCAGGGCGATATGATTGTGTTTCTGGCAATGGTCAGTTGGGCTATCTACACGCTGGTGATTCAGCGCATGCCGAAAGAAATCAACCGGATTGGTTTGATGTCGGTGCAGATGTTCCTTGGCTTGTTGGTGGTGTTGCCGTTTTACCTGTGGGAAGTGCACTCCGGCGCGTTGCCGAACTGGAACAATCACACGCTGCTCGCGCTGGCTTACGTGGGGATTGTGCCGTCAGTGCTGGCATATCTGCTCTACACTGCGGGCGTGGAACGTTTGGGGCCGGCTAAAGTCGGGTTATCCATTCACCTCATTCCGGTGTTTGGCGTGTTGCTCTCCATCGCGCTGCTCGGCGAGAGCTTGCATCTGTATCAAATCAGCGGCATGGCGCTGATCTTCCTCGGCATTCTGCTCAGCTAGCGCTGACAGGAAGATTTTTCCCATAAAAAAGTCCCCGGCGAAGCCTCTTGCCGGGGACAAAGAGCTAAAAGTAAGCTCTACACTTCGGTTAAGCCCTGAGACCGGCTGCGGTCATCAAGGCTCGAAACAGCGTCGCGACAATGCCCAGCGCCGCCACGCTGACACACCAAATGCCCGCCAGCCACAACCACTGTTTCCATGTCGCGGGCGTCTCAGACGCCTGTTGTGGTCTGTTCAATGGTACGCCTCCCCGTCTTTCACTTTGCCGCCGAACACGGCATAGCTCCAAAAGGTGTACATCAAAATGAAGGGAATGATGAACAGCGCGCCCACCAGCATAAAGCCTTGGCTTTGCGGCGGTGACGCAGCCTGCCACAAAGTGACCGACGGCGGAATGATGTTCGGCCACAGGCTGATACCCAAACCAACAAAGCCCAGCAGCACCATGCCCAGCGTAGCGACAAACGGCAGGCGATCCGCATGGCGCGCCAATGCGCGATAGGCCGCCCAAGCCAGTAAACCAGTAGCCAGCGGCACCGCAGAGAGCCACAACACGTTCGGCACACTCAACCAGCGCGTGGCAATACTCGGTTGCGCCAACGCCGTCCACGCACTCACCGCGATCATCACTGCCAATTGCATCGTCAGAATACGCGGCGCCATGCCAAAGAATCGCTGCTGTAAATGGCCCTCGGTTTTCATGATGAGCCAGGTCGCGCCAAGCAGCGCATACGTCACCACCAAGCCTAAGCCACAAAACAGCGAGAACGGCGTCAGCCAATCAAACGCGCCGCCCGCGTAGTGGCGATGTTCAACCGCAATGCCCTGAATCACGGCGCCCACCACCATGCCTTGGCAGAAGGTCGCGGCAATCGAGCCGACCATAAAGGCGCGATCCCAAAACACGCGATGATGCGCCCACGCTTTAAAGCGAAACTCAAATGCCACGCCGCGAAATATCAGCGCCACCAGCATCAGCGTGAGCGGTATGGTCAGCGCATCAATGATCACGCTGTAGGCGAGCGGAAACGCACCAAACAGCGCCGCGCCGCCCAACACCAACCAGGTTTCGTTGCCATCCCACACCGGCGCGACCGAATTCACCATGGTGTCGCGCGCTTCGCCGCGCGTCACCATGGGCATCAAAATGCCGATACCCAAGTCAAATCCATCCATGACGATGTACATCAGCGTGGCAAACACGATGATGCCAAACCACACGATTGATAAATCAAATCCCATCTCAGGCTCCTTGAATTAAATGCGACCGGACAAAAACGGCTGTTCGTGTTCAGGCAAATGCGCAGCATCCGGCCCCTGTTTGATTTGGTGAATCATGTACAGATAGCCAAAACCAAACACCGCGCCATACACCAGCACAAACCCAATCAGACTGATGCTCATGTGCAAATCACCATGGGCGGACACCGCATCTCGCGTGCGTTGCAGCCCATACACCACCCATGGCTGACGGCCCACTTCGGTGGTAAACCACCCCGCCAGAATCGCAATTAACCCGCTCGGCCCCATCCAAATACACAATCGCAGAAAGCCACGATGTTGATTGAGTGTGCCTCGCCGGCGCAGCCACACGCTCCAGAGCCCTTGCAGTAACATCAACATGCCGAGCCCAACCATGATGCGAAACGCCCAGAACACCACGGTGGCATTCGGTCGATCTGCTTTGGCAAATTCTTTCAGCGCCGGAATCGGTTTACTCAGGCTGTGATTGAGGATCAGGCTGCCCAGATAAGGAATTTCCAGCGCGTAATCGGTGGTCTCGGTCTCCATATTCGGCATGCCGAATAAAATCAGCGGCGTCGGTTCGCCATCGCTGTTATCCCAATGGCCTTCCATCGCAGCGATTTTCGCGGGCTGATGTGCCAATGTGTTTAAGCCATGCAGGTCGCCAATCAGGATCTGAATCGGCGTCACCACCACCAGCATCCACAGCGCCATGGAAAACATTTTGCGCACCGCGCTGCTGGCATTGCCGCGTTTTAAATGCCACGCCGCCGAAGCTGCGACAAACAAGGCGGTACTGAGAAACGCCGCCACGCCCATGTGCAGCAAGCGGTATGGGAAAGAGGGGTTGAAGATCACTGCCAGCCAATCGACTGGCACCACGCGGCCATCGACAATCTCATAACCTTGCGGCGTGTGCATCCAGCTGTTGGACGCCAGAATCCAGAAAGTGGAAATGATGGTGCCAAGCGCCACCATGCAGGTGGCAAAGAAATGCAACTGTTCCCCCACCCGCTTCCAGCCAAACAGCATCACGCCGAGAAATCCGGCTTCGAGGAAAAATGCCGTCAGCACTTCGTACGTCAGTAACGGGCCGGTGATCGATCCAGCGAAGTCTGAAAAACCACTCCAGTTGGTGCCGAATTGGTAAGCCATCACCAAACCAGACACCACACCCATGCCAAAGTTGACCGCAAAGATTTTCGACCAAAAATGGTAAAGGGTTTTGTAATCGGGATTGCGGCGTTTCAGCCACAGTCCTTCGAGCACCGCCAGATAGGTCGCCAGACCAATCGTAATAGCGGGAAAAATAATGTGAAACGAGACAGTAAACGCGAATTGAATGCGAGCAAGCATGAAAGCGTCGAGACTGAACATAACTTCCTTCCAGTATCTTTTTAATTGTGGCGGCATGGTAAGTCGCCACGAAAATTGCGAACAGATACAGAAACTCGCCGCTTTTCTATAACAGTTAATAAAACCAAGTGTTATATTCCGAGTGTCAATAAAAGGAATAAGTAATGGCGAAATACGAACAGTTGGTGGAGCAGATCAAGCACCAAATTGACGCAGGCATCTGGCAGGCGGGCGATAAGTTGCCGTCGCTGCGCAAGCAATCTGAGCACTCGGGTTTGAGCCTGATGACGGTACTGCATGCCTACCAAGTGCTCGAATCGCAAGGCTGGATTCAATCGCGCCAGCGCAGTGGTTACTGCGTGTCGCCACAATCGGCTCCGACAAGCAGCAACGTGCCGCGCGCCATCGAATCGATGGAGCAGATCGACATCAACGATTTTATCTTTGATGTACTGCAAGCGGGACGCAATCCGCACATGGTCACCTTCGGTCACGCCTATCCCGATCCCAGCCTTTATCCACGTCATCAGGTGAATAAATCGCTGATGGCAGCCGCGCGCAGCATGCCGGTGTCCAGCGCGCTCGATAACCTGCCGCCGGGTAACGATACGCTGCGCTCAATCATCGCCAAACGTTACGCCGCCCGCGGCATCAACATCTCACCGGATGAAATCGTGATCACCGCAGGCGCATTGGAGGCGCTCAACCTCAGTCTGCAAGCGGTGACGCGTCCCGGCGATTGGGTGGTGGTGGAATCGCCCACCTTTTACGGCGCGTTGCAAACCCTTGAACGCTTGGGGCTGAAAGCGCTCTTCATTCGCACCGATCCGCAGCACGGCATCGACCTCGACTCCCTTGAACGTGCGCTGCAATCGCATTCGGTTAAAGCGTGTTGGTTGATGAGCACGCTGCAAAATCCGCTCGGATTTACGCTCAGCGCCGAGAAAAAGCAGCAACTGGTGCAGCTACTCAGCCGCTATCAGGTGGCCTTGATTGAGGATGATGTCTACAGCGAACTTTACGCAGGTAAGGAAGCGCCGCTGCCCGCTAAAGCGTGGGATCGCAGCGCCAACGTGATGCACTGCTCGTCGTTTTCCAAATCCTTGGTCGCCGGTTTTCGCATCGGCTGGGTTGCCGCTGGTCAGCACGCCCTGAGAATTCAAAAACTGCAACTGATGAGCACCCTGACCACCAGTGTGCCGATCCAACTTGCGCTGGCGAACTACCTCACCACGCGCAATTACGAACAGCATTTGCGCCAACTGCGACGCAAACTTCACGAACGAAAAAAGGCGATGCTGGACCAGCTTCATCAGGCGTTTCCGCCCGGAGTGAGTATTACCGACTCCGATGGGGGGTATTTTATCTGGGTTGCACTGCCGATAGGCATGGATGCGATGGCGCTGTATCAGCGCGCGCTGCAAGAAAAGATCACCATCGCGCCGGGGAAAATGTTCAGCCCAGGCGAGCAGTTTGCCCACTGTTTTCGCCTCAACAGCTCGTTTGAACTGACCGAGCAACGCCAGCGGGCGATTTCTCGCTTAGGGGAATTGATTCGTCAGCAGATGGGCAAAGTTTAAGCCACGGCTTTAAGCGACGACGAGGCAGTTTTTGCCCCGGCGTTTGGCCTGATAGAGCGCATTGTCTGCCTCCACCAACAGCGACTCAACACTGGAACCGTGTTTCGGATACACCGCGGCGCCGATACTGATGCCGATCCGCAGGCTTTGACCGTGAATGACAATAGGCTGGCCGATGGCATCGATGATCTGCTGCGATTTATGGAAATGTTCGTCGTCGGTATCGGGCAAAATCGCCACAAACTCATCGCCGCCAAAACGGGCCATAATGTCGCTGGAACGAACCGTCGATTTCAGGCGCTGGGCAACAACCTTCAACACCTGATCGCCAACGGCGTGCCCATGGGTATCGTTGATCGCTTTAAAGCCATCAAGATCCATGAAATAGAGCGTAAACGGCTGCTGATGCGCGACTGCTGTATCGAAGTGATTGTGCGCCAACTCATAGAAGTGTCGGCGGTTGGTCATACCCGTCAAATCATCCTGCGTTGCGAGGCGACGTTCCAATTCCGCGACTTCCTGGCGGCGTTCCACTTCTTGCTGCAAATGCTGTGTCGCCGCCTTGACCGCTTTTCTGACATACAGCTTGTGGCTCAGTATGCGGTACAGACCAATCGCTATCACACCTGTCGACAACAACAGATAAATCCAATACCAAGAAGACAAAATAAAGCTGGTGTGGTTGCTGTACGCGTCTTTGCGGCCAGCCATCGATAGCACCCAGCGGCTGTTGCTTAGCTGAATCTCGGTTTGCAATACCGGGTTAGCATCGGTATCGATATCCCCCAGTACCAGCGTATTCACATCGCCAACCGGGTTGATGGCGCGGACCGATAAGGAAAACTCTTTGGAGAATTCGGTGATGATTGCCGATTTCAACAAGGCTTCCATATCGATCAACACCGTTGAAAAGCCCCAGAATGTATTGCGCGGCCCCCCCTTTTCCGATGGCAGATAGATCGGTGCGCGAGCAATCAGAGCCTGACCGCCTTGCAGCAAAGTTAACGGGCCATCGACGATGGTGCGTCTGCCAGAAATCGCTTTTAAGACACTCGCTTTGCGTTTTGGATCTTGCAGCAGATTGTGGCCAAGCGCTTTTTGGTTGCGATCCACATCGGTTACATAAGTCACAATCCCTTTCGGCGCGAGTTGCAAGCTGGTGATGTAAGGCGTTTTCTCTAACACACGGTTGGCGAACGTGGTGAACTCTTCGTCAGTAAAATTGGGGCGCGACATCACAAACGCTTCGAGGCTGTCTGTCAGCCGCAACTTGCTTTCCAGTGTCGCGTCGAGTGTGATAGCCAGACCTTGCAAACGCTGTTTGTAGAGGTAGAGATCGTCACGCTGCTTCCCTTCGTGTTCGATATAACGAAGACTGATCGCAATCGTCAGCCAGATAATGCAAGCCAGCACAACGATAGTAAGATGCAGTGGGTTAGCGTGATAAAGCGTGTTGCGGGCAACATTCTTGTCGGCAATGATGCCGCGGTAAAGAAAGTAGTTGGACGCCAGTCGAATCAAATGGCCGGCAGCATTGGCGTCGCCGTACACTGACGCGTATTGGGTAAAGCAGAATTCGGCCAACATTGTCAGCGCAAAAGAAATCAGCAGATACTTCATCTGACTTGCCGGGTAGCTTTCGCGTCGCCACCACACCCCTATGGCGGCCAGTAACACAAAACTGATCACCGCATATTCGCTGTAGATCTTAAACGGCGTCAGTCCCTGACCTTCAATAAAAGCCTGAGGGAAAATTTCCAGCGGATAAATCGCGCACACCCCAGCCAGCGTGACCAGCACCAGGGCTTTGATGTAGTGCTGCACGTAACGGCACTGAAATGGACAGATAAACACCACAGCAAGTCCGACCGCTTCCACCAAGCGTGCCAGCACCCAGAATTGCGTCGGCGGGTTCGCGCCCAGACCTTCAGCAAACAGTGATCCTTTGTAGCTCATCATATGCGCGAGGTCGACAAACGCCACGCACAGATAGAGTGAACTGAGCAGCGCCAACGGGCGCGCGTCACTTTTTGCCGACGCTTTATAGCCAGCAAGAGCAATCAGTCCGGAGACAAATACCGTAGAGAGTTCAATAACTGCATGAAAAGTGACAAAGTCTCGGCGCGACAACATCCATAACAGGCCTAAAACCAAAGCCAGTATCAGAGATTGTGTCGTCCTGACAAACGAGCTTTTGTCAGTGAATGGCATACTTTCCAACGCTTCCTATCCTACGCAATTGGTTTTTCGACAGACCGATGTTGAGAATCTAAGTATTCATTGCCGCCAAACAGCCACCGATAATCGGCTCACGTGAGTTGGGCGAGCAAATTAATTTCAGGATAGACGACTTAGTAATAATTCGAATAGTAACGTCGTTCATAAAAGCGGGTCAATTCATTGACAGCAGAAATGTTGTGGCTATCGCCGATGTAATGTAACCACAGCCTCAGTTACATCATTGAAATATCAAATATTTGACGCGGGATTAATCTCATGTTCAGCAAGACTATTCAACTAAAGGGTTAGGAGAGAAGCACGTTGCGCGGCTGTTTATTATTGACGAGTTTAATGTCTCAATCCCGCCAGTTTTCCCCTTAAGTGGTGTGGTGATGTCTACCGCTTGACCATTAAAATAGCCTCTTTATTCCAAGGGGTTAACATGTCCAACAAACCCGACCGCCTCACCGCTATGCAGCAGATCATCGACGCGGTGCAACAGGAATTCCCGCTGTATCAACAAGACACCTTTGTTTGCGGCCCAAACAATACCTGTGTCGGCTGCCCGAAAAAACTGATGGAACTGGTCGACAGCGAACTCAGCTACTGGCAACACCAGGTGAAGCGCGGCTTACCGCCCTCGTTCGACGAACTCAACCGATTTGGCAAATTGTGCAAAAACGTGCGCCGCGCTCTGGTGCGCAATGGTCGAATCGCGTTCACTGAGCGGTAAAAATCCACCAGCAGATCTGGTGGTTGAAAATAGAGAAAAAAGCGCTCGAATGAGCGCTTTTCAATTTAGTTGACCGTACCGCTGGGAAACGCTTTGCTGCCCAAGCGATACCCCTCAACCGTTTTGCCGTAGAAGCCATCATGGGCGTGGTACTGCTTGAGGTTGGCATCCAGATCGCCTTTATATCGTGGATCTTGCGGACGCTCGTGACTGTTGACGTACGCCGCCACATCCCACGCTTCTTGCACGGTTAGCTGAACGCTCTTACCCAGCGGCATGTTTTCATAGATAAAAAACGCCGCCGTGTTGATACGGTGCATGCCTGCGCCCCAGTTGTAGGCATACTCGCCCCACAGCGGCGGAATGTAAGAACGTCCTGTTGCATCGGCCATGCCCTGTCCGTCTGCCGCATGGCAGGTTGAGCAGTTTTTGGCATACACGTCTGCGCCACGTTCGCGCGACGGTGCTTGCTCTGGATTGGCGAGCTTCGGATAGCCACGCCCGGCCAGATTGCCACGTTTCTCGACCGGCAGCGCTTTGGCAATCACGTCCGGCAGCGGGAACGACTCAATTTTGCCACCCGTTTGTAGCTGCTTGGCATCCAGCGCCGGAACCGGCTGATCGCCAAGACCATACTGATCCATCAAACCGCCCATCGCCAACCAGTACGCATAAGCGCTCAGCGCCACCAACTCCGGTGAATCGTACTCAGGCGGCTTACCATTCATCGAATACTGAAAACAGCCCTGAATGCGGTCGGCGTAGCTGTTTACCCGGTCGTTCTTTTTGCGATAGGCCGGATACGCCATGTACGCCGCCCACAGCGGCGCCGCGTTCGGTTTACGTCCCGCCTGCATGTGGCAGTTGACGCAGTTCTGATCGTTGCCGACATACTGGCCACGCATCTGCTGTGAATTCACAAACAGCGAATAACCGTGTTTGACCTGACGGCCAAATTCATCGTCGGGAATCGTGCTCAAATCGCGCGGCACCAGATACTCGGCCTGCGACGATTTCTTTACCGCGGGGAGTTCTGTCTGACGATCAGGCAGCTCTGTCGTGGCTATAGCCAGCGCTGGCAACAGACTGAGCGTTAAAAGGGAAAATGCAAATTTCACGAGCTCTCCTGCAGCAATCAGTAACGGAACGACGCGAAGTAAAACGCCAGATTCTCAATTTCATCATCCGTCAACTTGCCAGCAATGGTCGCCATCATGTTGAGCGGGTCGCCTTGACGCGTACCGTTTTTCCAGCTGTGGAGCTGATTTTTCAGGTAATCGGCATGCTGGCTGGCCAAACGCGGGAATGTCGCTACGCCCATTCCGCTGGCACCATGACACGTTGAACACGCCGGAATGTTGCGGTCCCAATCTCCCTGATAAATCAGCTTGCGATAGGGGTTGCTGATGTCGGCCTGATCGCCGCGCTGTTCAAGATGAGTAAATTGGTACGTCGGCAGTGCTGAGTAGTAATCCAGCACACTTTTGCGCACCGCAGGATCGCTCAACCCTTGCGCCATCGCCGTCATCATCGGGTTCTGACGCTCGCCAGAAATAAAGAGTGCTATTTGGGTTTGCAGGTATTGGCTATCCAGCCCGGCTAACATCGGTGCCACATTGGGCTGGCCTTTGCCGTCGGCGCCGTGACAACTGGCGCAGACTTCGCCTTGGACAGGCATGGCAGCCGCGTGGACACCGCTGGTCGCGGCAAACAGTAACAGCGCCGCGGCGGAAAATAATTTGGACATGCTGACTCACTATGACTTTATTGCTCTCCTCCCTATTGTCAACTTTGACACTAACGTCAGCTATTGTGGATTTCCACATATTTACCAAGCAAGCCGAGTGACCACAGATACGTATTTACCGTGGAAAAAAGGCGCAGTGGCTTAAGTCCACTGCGCCGGTGTGGTGTGCAGGGTTTCCTACGCTTTGCGAATCCGCGCTGGCAGGGATTGGCGAGCCGCCGCGCCGACCACCCAGTCGAGCAGCACGCCCGGGCTTTGCCGGGTTGGGTCAATCAAGCCGATATCGTTGATGTTGACGCCATCGCTGCGCTTCATTCTGACCGGTTGCTGCTTGTCGCCAATCCAGTGCGATCGCTCGCCGAGTTCAGTATGGCCAAAGCCGTGCTCGAAACCGAGCGTGCCGGGGCGAATACCCTCCAGCACCATCGCCACCGCCGTCATCTGCGCGCTCGGGGTTTCAATCACAAACCGATCACCCGTTTCAATCCCCGCCGCCTTGGCATCGTGTGGATGCATGTAGACCGGGTTGTCACCTTTGATCGCGTTGAGACGGGGCGACAAATTCGACACTGCGCTGTGAATGTTGGATTTAAAGTTGGTCAGACTGAATGGCCACTCGTGCGGCGGATAACGCGCTTCCAGCGGCGTGCCGTCTGCCAGTTTTTGCGGATACCAGGTCGGGCAACCGCTGTAGCGCTCGCCGGTCATGGTATTGCGCGACGTCGCCAGTTTTTCGTTCCATATCGCAACCGGATTGACCCATTTGTATTTCATGATGTCGCCTTTGTAGGCTTCGGTTGCATCCTCAAACCGCCCGCCACGCGCAAAGATGTACGCCACCCGCTTCATTTCGTCCACCGTCAATGCCTGCTGCATGGCGGGCATCAGGCGCTCCAGCCCTGACCACGCAATGTCTTCCGCCGTCACTTCCGGTACGCCGCCTTTGACATACGCCAGGTTGGCCGCCGAACGTAGATAGAAATCTTCCGCACTGTGAATGCCGTGCCAGTTGCCATCAGCATCGGCAATGGCATTATCACCAAAACCGCCGAGCTGCATTTTCTTTGCCACGTCGATCAAAAAGTTTTCCAGACAGATCGAGCGCCCATCCGCCGTTTTGGCCGTGCGCGGCGCAACAACCGGCCAGCGCGCCGTGACGGTTTTAACGGGCACGTCATGCCACGGCCCGGCCATGCCCCAGCTTTCGTACGTGACGGTATCCGGCACGATGTAGTCCGACAGCGTGGTGGTTTCGTTGATGAACGCATCGACCGATACGATCAGCCCCAACTGTTTCGGGTCTTTGAGTTTTTCTTCCAGCAGCGCTTTGAGCCCCGGCACCCCGTAGATCGGATTGGCAATGTGGTTGATCCACGCTTTGATGCGATACGGATAACCGTCCATCGCCGCCGATAAGTGTTCGGTCAGCAGCGGCGCGGAAATCGGATACCACGGCGCGCGCGTCGGGTAAGGCGACTCGCCGGCCGCTACGCGACGCCGGTATTCACTGCTTTTGTGATACGGGAATTTACTCCGTGACAGGAAAACGCCTTTGGGTGCAACCTTGCCGGCAAACTGGTTGAAGTTGTAACGCGGGCCGTCTCCCGACGTCGGATAACCGCCCGCTTTGGCCATTGCGCCGCCTTTGCGATTGATGTTTCCCACCATCGCATTGAGCATCATGATGGTGAACGCGTTGTAAAACCCGTTGGTGTGCATGTTGCCGCCGTGGGTGTCCACCACCGCTTTGGTGCCATAGCTGGTAAAGCGCTGTGCCAGCGCGATGATTTGCTCCTCGTTGATTCCGCACTGCTGGCTGTAATAGGCCAGATCGTATTTAAACGCCTGCTCTTTGAGGTGCTGCAACGACGATTTGACCGTGACGGGCTTGCCCGCCAGCATCACCTCGCGCGTGACAAACAGCGCCGCTTCGTGTGGTTCGGTATTAAGCGCGAACTCGTCACTGCTTGCATTGACCACCACGTACGGATCGCTGTCTGAACGCGCTTCACCGTCAAACGGCAACCCGACATCCGATGCGCGCAGGAAGCTGCCGCAACGCGGATGCTGCTCGTCACTGATCACCAAATGGGTTGCGTTACACCAGTGCGCCGTGCCGGCACGCTGCATCGCAGCCACACCCGGCTGAGCCAGAAATGTTTGGTTGTAGCGCTGATTGGCGATGATCCACTGAATCATACCAAGCACCAACGCAGAATCGGTGCCCGGTTTGATTGCCAGCCAATCGTTACGATCGCCCGCCGCTAGGCTCGACGACCCCGCTGGCAGGCTGGGCGTGACCACGGTGTATTCGAGTTTGCCTTCGCTGCGCGCATTGGCAAGCTGGCGCGCCTGACGCTTGAACGGGTTACCCGCCTGCGCTGGCGACATGCCGATAAACAGAATGTACTCGGCGTGGTCGAAATCCGGTTTGAGGTGAGCGTATTTATCCAAATCGTTGAGGAATGCGCCGCTGCCGGCACGAAACGCGTAACCGCAATACGAGCCGTGATGGCCAAAGTTGCGTGTACCGAAACTGTTAAACGCAAAGCGTTTGATAATGTCATCCCGCCCTTCATTACTGGCATTGGTCACCAGCAACTGGTTGGCTTTCGGACCATATTCCGGGTTGTCGGCATCCAGCGGTGTGGTGAGGTCGCGAATGGCACGCAAGCCCTCAACATGCCCTTCGCCAAACAAGTCGCCCCCTTCGACAATCTCCTCAATCAGCTGCTCGTAGCTGATCGGCTCCCAGCGCCCTTCACCACGTTTGCCAACCCGTTTCAGCGGCTGCGTGATTCGGTAAGGGCTGTTTTGCATGTCCAGCATCGCATTGCCGCGCGCACATGCCGTTGAACGGCCTTGCAACCCCGCTTCGCCCGCCATACTCAGGTAGGCATCTTTGACTGGCGTCGCAAACGGAATCGCATTTTGCTGTGACAGCGGATGATACGGGTTACCGCTGATGCGCAGTATGTCATCGTTGCGATTGTCGATGCGCACGCGCAGGCCACACAGCGTCCAGCAACCAAAACACATTGAGGGGGCAACGCGCTGATTCGGATTGGGGATCAGATTGCCGTTGCGATTAACGCGGTATTCCGGCTCCAGCGAATTACCATGATGCGGATCGCGGGTGGCCTGCCCGGCTTTGCCTTCCACAATCCCTTCCACCATGTGTTTGGTGGTGGTTGCGTAACCGGCGGCAAATGCGCCCACACCACCGACGGCAAGGCCCGACTTCAAAAACTGACGGCGTTTGTTGTCCATGTTCTGTTTCTCCTACTCGTGGTGTGTCAGTACGGATGAGGGATGGGTTTGCGCGCGGTGTTGCACCAGCTCACTGCCCAGCAGTGCCAGCGCCAGCCACAAACCGAACATGCCCGCGATGCCGAGCGCGCCATTGGCGCCCCAGGGCAATTCATACGGATAAGGCCCGACATCGAACTTAGGAATGGTCTGTACCTGCATCATGGTGACCCAGCGCACCAACCAAGCGGCGACAAGGCTGAGTGCCATCATGCCAATCAAACCCAACCCGCGGGTTCGGTCGTGCAGGCTGAAAAACGCCCATGCGATACAGCCCAGCAGCGCCGCGGTGAGCAGCGCCAGATGCTGCGTCCATTGCGCATTTTCATACAGCGAAAACGTTGGGTTATTGGCCGCCCAAATCGGCACTAAAATCAGCGCCAGCACCGCACTGAGCGACACGGTTTTCTTCAGTAAGCTGAGATCAAAGCTGCTCAGTTGCGCCGAAATGGCTTTCGGCACCAGCAGATAAACAAACAGGCTAAAACCGACGGCCGCCAGAAACGCGGTGACAAACCACAGCAGCGGCGCGGCGGGTTGATGCCACAGCGGACGAGCGCTCACGGCGGCAATTTCCGCGCCGGTATAGAGCGCAATCGACAGCCCCGAAAGCATGGTCAGTGTCGCCACCAGCAGCATCAAACGGCGTGAGGTGCGCCACTGGCCGAGCGACAGTTGACCAACCCAGCGCAACACCAAACCACGGCTTTGCTGCAGCGCAATCAAATCGGCGCGCAGATAAAGCCAAGCCGTCGCCACCGCCAACGCTGAAAATAGCGGCAGAAACAGCGAGCCCAGCGACATCCACGACCACGGCGTGATGTAAGCGTAGAAGTGCCACGCTCTGCCGGGTTGATGCAAATCGCCGGTCAGTGCCAACGGGCCAACCATGGCGCCAATCGCCAGCGTGAGCACCAGCGCGGCACGCAAACGGTGACTGCTGCGCCTTTCAAACAGCAACGCAATCAAAAAGAGCATGGCCGCGGCGTACGCCGAGCCAATGTAGAAGAAATACTGCACCGCCCACGGTAACCAGGCGATCGCTTGCGACGGAACCAACACTTCGGTGATGTTCATGCGTGGCCTCCTTGCGGCTCGTAAATGGCGGCTTTGCCTTGAATGTGCGAGGTAAAGCGTTCATCCATGCCGAGATAAAACACATGCGGCTGGGTATTGGCTTCCGGTTTCAGCACTTTCAGTTCGCCTTGATGCTGAGCCATCAACTGGCGAATCTGGCTGGTTGCATCGTTCAAATCGCCGATAATGCGTGCGCCGCCGACACAGGTTTCCACGCACGCCGGCAGCAAGCCCTGTTCCAGACGATGCGCACAGAAGGTGCATTTATCCGCCGTCAGGGTCTGTTCGTTGATCACTCGCGCATCGTAAGGACACGCCTGCACACAATAGGCGCACGCCACACAACGACTGTTGTCCACCATCACAATGCCATCCTCGCGCTGAAAGGTGGCCTGCACCGGACACACCGCCACGCACGGCGGGTTATCGCAGTGGTTGCACAAGCGCGGCAGCGTGAACGCTTTCACCTGCTGAGTCGCCTGCGAGCCATCGGTTAAGGTCACTTCGTACTGTTTGACGGTGGTGCGAAACTGGCCGATAGGCATCTGATTTTCAACACTGCACCCGACCGTGCAGGCCTGACAGCCCACGCATTTGCGCAGGTCAATCAACATCGCATAGCGTTTGCCTGTTTGACCTTTACGGTCCGGCGCCTGGTTATTGCGTATCACGGTGCTGGCCGTTGCCGTGCCAATCCCGGTCACCGGGATTAACGCAGCACCAGCGGTCACCGCGCTGAGAAAACGTCGTTTGGTGGAATCCATCACTCACCTACTGAAGTTGGTTGGGTGAGTTGATTGTCAGCAATGCGCCGCGCGGTCGGTATTGTGGTTTTCCACATACCCGGCGGTTCATTGATCTAAAACAAATGGGGCGTGGTACGGGTTGCTGTTATCCTAGTCGCCAATTGATGTATTCAGGGATGAAGGCCGCATGTTCACTTCGTTAGTTCGCCGTTTGATGTTCCCCATACTGCTGGGGTTGTGCTTGTTGAGCGCGCAAAGCATCGCGGCGCAAGAGGCGGCCAATCAAGTTAAGTCTTCCAAAATCAAGCCTGTCGTTGATGTTGGAGTGTTGGCAATTCGCGGTAATCTGGCCGCGGAGCAGCGCTGGCAACCAACCATCGAATGGCTCAATCAACACATTCCGGATGCCGAGTTTGTGCTGCATCCGCTCGATTTAGACGGCATGCTGAATGCGGTGAAATCGCAGAGCATGGACTTTATCGTCACCAACCCCGGTCAGGCGGTGCGCCTCGGCAGGCAGTACGAGCTGTCGTGGATGGCAACGCTCACTAATCGCGCGCCGAGCCATTCTAACTACGCCATCGGTTCGGCACTAGTGGTTCGGGCCGATTCCCCTTATCAGCAACTGGCGGATATCGCCGGACATCCGATGGCCGCGGTCTCCGAGCGCGCTTTTGGTGGCTACCTCACGCTGCGCTATCAGGTGTTAGAACTTGGCTTTCATCCGAATGATTTTTTCGCCAACGTGCGCTTTTTAGGGTTCCCGATTGACGCCAACCTCTATCAGTTGCGTGATGGGTTTGTCGACGCGGCGGTCGTACCCGCGTGTTTGCTGGAAACCATGACCCGTGAAGGGCTGCTGGAGGCCAATCGCTATCGCGTGCTCAACGTCGACACCAACGCAGATTTCCATTGTCAGGTATCGACTCACCTTTATCCGAATTGGTCGTTTGCCAAAACCGACCGCGCATCGGCGCCTCTCGCCAAACAAGTCACCCGCGCGCTGCTTGCCATGCCTGCCGAAAGCCCGGCCGCCATCGCCGCAGGTGCGTCCGGTTGGACCTCGCCCGTCAGCTTGCTGTCCATCGATAAACTCTATCAGGCGCTCGATCTGCATCCATTGCAGGAGCCGTGGTGGAAAGAGGCGATCCGCTGGTTACGTTTTCATCAGGAGTGGGCTTGGGCGCTATTTATCGTCGTGGTGGTATTGAACGCCTACCACTTCTGGCTCGAATACCGGTTTAGCAAAAGCCAACAAGCACTGGAGAAAACGCAGCTGCGCCTCAAAGAGAAAAGCGAACAGTTGGAACACGCGCAGCGTGTAGCGATTGTGGGCGAACTCGGCAGCAGCTTGGCGCATGAAATCAATCAGCCACTCGCGGCAATTCGCAACTACAGTGAAGGCGGTTTGCTGCGCGTGGCAAAGCAGCGCCCGACAGAAGAGATCACGCCGGTGTTTGAGAAGATTCAGGCGCAGGTCGATCGCGCCGATGCGATCATCAATCGCCTGCGTAACCTGATCAAAAAACGCAGCCTTGAAAAGCAGCCGTGCAACATCGAAACCCTGCTCGACGAGACACTGGAGCTGATGCACTACCGCTTGCAAAAATACGAGGTGGCGATCAGCCGCAGCAGCGAAGGCGACGTCATTGCCGTGGAAGCAGACCGCGTCGGTATGCAGCAAGTGCTGGTGAATGTGCTCAGCAATGCCATCGACGCCTGCCTGCTGTATCAAGAGCGTGAAGCATCCGGCAGTTATCAGCCCAAAATCGCGCTACATACTGATTATCAGCCCGAGACGCTGTACATTCGCGTGGTCGATAACGGCACCGGACTGGAACACGGCACCCCGAGTGAAGCGTTTGTCAGCCACAAAGCGCATGGCCTCGGATTGGGGCTGGCCATTTGTCGCGATGTGATGGAAAGCCATGGCGGGCAAATCAGCCTGATGTCCGTCCAGCAACACGGCTGCATCGTCAGCCTTTCTCTGCCCTATTGGGCGTAAATTCAGGAGCGCATGAATGAGTGAATCGAATCCACACCTGCCCGTCTATGTGGTTGATGACGATGAATCGGTGCGTGATTCTCTGCAATTTATGCTGCAAGAGCACGGTTTCCACGTCACCACCTTTGCCAGCGGCAAGGCGTTTCTCGACCACATCAATCCGCTCAAACCTGGCTGCGTGATTTTAGACAGCCGCATGCCCGAACTGCGCGGCCAGCAAGTGCACCAACGGCTCAACGAGGCCAACAGCCCGCTGGCGATCATCTATCTGACCGGTCACGGCGATGTGCCGATGGCGGTGGATGCGCTACAAGCGGGCGCGATTCACTTCTTTCAAAAACCCGTCAAAGGCGACGAACTCGCCGCCGCCATCACGCAAGGGCTGCAACAGTCGGCGTCAAAGCTGGATCTGCTGGCGGCAAAAACCGCGTTTGAATCGCTGACGACACGCGAGAAAGAGATCCTCAAACTGTTGATTGCCGGTAAACGCAATATTCGCATCGCCGACGAGCTGTGCATTGCGCAGCGCACTGTCGAAGTGCATCGCGCAAATCTGATGAAAAAGTTTGCTGCCAGTACCGTGGCCGAACTTGCCTACGTCTATGGCCAACTGGCCAAGGTGATGCGATGAACACCAACGGCGCGGTTCCTTGTCTGCTCACCACCTGGTCGCGCAGCGAGCAGATGCTGTTTCGCTGGCTGGTGAAACGCTGTGGCGATCGCGATCTGGCGGTGGATGTTTTACAGGAAACGTTTCTCAAAGCACTGCAAATGAATCAGTCCTTTTGTGAAATCGAACATCAGAAAGCCTGGCTGTTCCGCGTGGCCGCCAATGCGCTCACCGATGAGTGGCGCCGCCATCAGCGTGATGATGAACTGTGCGATGCCGCCATACCGACGTTAACAGCAAACACTGATGAACCTGAAGCGGTTGACGGGCTGACACAGTGTCTACCCACCGCGCTGGAGAGGCTCAGCGAGGACGATCGTGAAATTATTCAGGCCTGCGATCTCAATGGCCTCAGTCAACAAGCCTTTGCCGAGCAAAAGCAGTTACCGCTCTCCACCGTCAAATCCCGTATTCAGCGCGCCCGCGCTAAGCTGCGTGATCAGTTGAAGACACACTGTCACATCCGCTTTGATGACAACCACAAAATCTGCTGCTTTACTCCTTCATCCCTAAAATAATCACTTATTTTTGCGTCTTTTTCCGGCCTGCGCCGTCTTGTCTGTGAGATGAGTTTTTCTCCAACAATCATGACAAGGAAACAACATGTTTGCGCTTTTTACCGCTCTCGCCGACTGGCTGACCTATTCTATCTTGGCACTGTCACCGCGCACGCAACTGGCCGAGGCGGTGCACTTTTTCATTGAGGATGTCAGCAAGATTTTTGCACTGCTGCTGGTGATGATTTATTTCATTGCCCTGCTGCGCGCATCGATGAATGTTGAACGGGTACGCGATTACCTTGCGGGGCAACATCAGTTTCTTGCTTATGGCTCTGCCAGCGTTTTTGGTGCCGTAACGCCGTTCTGCTCCTGCTCCAGCATTCCGGTCTTTCTGGGTTTCACCACAGCGGGAATCCCTTTGGGGATAACGATGGCGTTTCTGATCACATCGCCACTGGTTAACGAAGTGGCCGTGGTGCTGCTATGGGGTCTGCTCGGCTGGAAGCTGACCCTGTGGTATGTCGTCATCGGCATCACTATTGGCATTCTGTGTGGCTGGCTGCTGGATAAAATCCGCGCGGATCGTTGGTTGCAACCCTTTGTTTCGGATGCACTGAACCAAGGTCATTCCGCGCACACAACCAGAGCGTCGAGCGACGCAATCCAAATGACACTGAACCAGCGTCACCAGTTTGCCAAGGGCGAAGTACGCGCGATTGTCAGCCGGGTGTGGAAATGGGTCATCATCGGCGTTGGTGTCGGGGCTGGTTTACACGGATTTGTTCCCGCAGGCTGGCTCACTGACAACCTCGGAAGCGGTCAATGGTGGTCGGTGCCAGCCGCGGTATTGGTGGGCATTCCACTCTATTCCAATGCCACTGGCATCATCCCGGTAATGGAAAGTTTACTGACCAATGGCCTGCCGCTTGGCACTACGCTCGCGTTTTGCATGAGTACCGTCGCCGCCAGCGTGCCGGAATTTGTCATGCTCAAACAGGTGATGCAGTGGCGATTGCTGGCGTTGTTATTCGGCTTATTGCTGGCGGCCTTTACTCTGATCGGCTGGCTATTCAACCTCATCATTTTGCTCTAAGGAGTTTTATCATGCGACATTTCAAAGTATTAGGTTCTGGCTGCACCAACTGTCAGAAAACCGCGGCACTGATTGAACAGGTAGCCAATCAACTGGCTATTGAGGTCCGTGTGGAAAAAGTCACGGATCTCACCGCCATTCTGCACTATCAGGTGATGTCGACCCCGGCAGTGGTTGAGAATGAACAGGTCATCCACGCAGGCAGTGTACCCAACGAAAATATGATTCGCGGTTGGTTAAACGAGCCGGGAAAACCATAGCACTCCATCCCCATGGCTGAAGAAGCAGTATTCACTCAGCCATGGAACCGAACCCTGAATACATTGATAAAACGCACCAATAACAACACTTATGTTACAAATATTAATGTTTTGTTTCACAGAATGATGTTCGATTTCTTAATATGCAACACGCGCAACGTGATTGACACTGCAAAGCTGTAAACCCTGAAAAAACTTAAAGAGTCTTAAGCTAATCTTAAGTTTAGATTTGCATCATGCGTCCACAGTTTCACTTTCGGGTTCTTTTTGATGTCGAACTTCAGCCGTTTTACTTTTCCTCGTATTCCGATGAGCATGACCACGCTCATTGTCGTATTCGCAGTGTACTTTGGTACGGTGATGAACTATCCCGTGCTGAAAACTATTTTTCATTTAAGTGCGGATGTCTCTAATCCGCTGTTTGCGTATACGGCGCCTCTGCTGCTGACCTGCGCTTTTATCATTATTTTCTCAGCGTTCGCCTGGCCGTATTTCTTCAAACCGTTTATGGCGTTTGTGGTACTGACGTCTGCCGCTGCGTTGTATGCGGAAGTGAACTTTCAGACTCTGTTCGACACCACCATGATGGAAAGCGTGTTTGAAACTAACTCGTCTGAAATTTCGTTCTATCTCAACTCAGCAACGGTGCTTTACCTGTTGGGTTTTGGCGGACTGCCTTGTCTGTTCCTCGCAATGGTACGCATCAAGCCATACCGTACCTGGACGCGCGCAATCGTCTCTCGCGTGGGCGTGGTGCTGATTGCGGTCGCGGGCATCGGTCTGGTCGCCGGAACCAGCTACAAAGATTACGCCTCGGTGGGTCGTAACAACCATTACCTGAATAAGATGATCATTCCGGCGCACCTGTACAACGGCGCGAAATACCTGAATAAAACCTACTTCGAAACCAAACTGGCTTATCAGACGCTTGGCTCAGATGCCAAAGTGACCGCAGCACCAAACGGCAAACCCACTCTGATGGTGGTTGTACTGGGTGAAACAGCCCGTGCAATGAACTTTGCGTACAACGGTTACAACCGCGACACCAACCCGTACACCAAAGACATGGGCTTGATTGCGTTTCAGGACGTCTCTTCCTGTGGTACTTACACGGCGTTATCAGTGCCATGCATGTTCTCGAACATGACTCGCGACACGTACAACAAACCTCGCGCAGCCGCGCAGGACAATGCGCTGAATGTGCTGCAACACGCAGGGGTTGATGTGCTGTGGATCGATAACGATGGCGGTGACAAAGGCGTGGCCGACAAACTGCCGTACATCTCTATCGATGCGTCCCTGAAAAACAACGACTGTAACGGTTCGACCTGTTTTGACGTGGCGATGATGACCGATGCGAAGAAATTCATCGACGACGGCTCTCATAACAAACTGCTGGTTCTGCACACGATTGGCAGCCACGGCCCGACTTACTGGCAGCGTTACCCGGATGCTCAAGCGCCGTTCCAACCTGCCTGCAACCGCAGCGACATCGAAAACTGTAACGACAAACAGATCGTCAACGTCTACGACAACACGCTGGTGTACACCGACTACGTGCTGGCCCAAGTGATCAACGAGCTGAAAAGCGTGTCGAACGATTACAACGTAATGCTGACCTACATTTCAGATCACGGGGAATCTCTGGGTGAAAGCGGCCTGTATCTGCATGGCACACCGTACGCGATTGCACCAAAAGAACAGACTCATGTGCCTTGGCTACTTTGGATGCCAGAGCAATATGCACAGCAGAAAGGATTGAGTACTCAGTGCATCAAAGACAAAGCGCAGAACAGCACCTTGTCGCACGACAACTTGTTCCATAGCTTGCTCGGCTTATATGGAGTGCGTTCACAAGTTCAGAATCCAGAGCTGGATATTACGCAAAGCTGCCTATTAAATTCATAGTCCAGATTTATAGAGTACTCATTAAATGCAACAAGAAGTAATCATTAAGCGTACTGGTGTTCACCGTATTGCTTATACCTTTGTTCACAGTTTCAACGGATTTAAATGGCTTTGTAAGCACGAAGCCGCTTTTCAACAGGAGTTGATGCTCTTTGTTCCACTGACGATTTTTGCCTTCTGGCTGGATTTGCCAGCCATGCACACCTTGCTGGTGATGCTGAGCATGGTGTTCGTGCTGTTTGCTGAAATGGTGAATACAGCGATTGAAGCCGTCGTGGATCGCGTGGGTCTGGAATATCACACCTTATCTGGCGTAGCGAAGAACATCGGTTCTGCGCTGGTGCTGCTGAGTATGGCCTGTTCACTGGCCGTTTGGGGTACTGTGTTATGGCTACGCTGATTTCTGTCCTGACGGGCGAGCGTTCGAAGTTTAAATTCGGCGCTCTGCTGCCGCTGCTGTGCTTTGCGCTGATTGATCTGGTCCTGCTGAGTTTGTCACGTCTGATGCTTTCGGTATGGCAGAGCGAGCGTGTGTTCTCCACTACCGACTTCGGCCAGATTTTTATCGGTGGCCTGCGCATCGATATTTCCTCAATTGGCTATCTGTTTGCGCCCGCTTTGCTGCTGGTAATTGCCGCAACCCTGCTACGTGCAACCCGTCATATTCGTGTTCCACTTAAAGTTTATTTGGTCGGCGGCAGCCTGCTGTTCCTGTTCTTTGAACTGATCACCCCCACCTTTATTCTTGAGTACGATCTGCGTCCGAACCGTCTGTTCATCGACTACCTGATCTATCCGAAAGAAGTGTTTTCGATGCTGGTTTCCGGCTACAAAACCGAGATTCTGGTGACATTCGTTGTTCTTTTCGTTGCCGCCCGACTGTTGGGTAAAGCGTTTGACGCGGTGTGGAGCTCAGATGTGAAAGGTGCGCTGGTATCGCAAATCGCGATGCAGTTGGTACTCACCTGTCTGCTGGTGCTTGGCGCTCGCGGCACGTTGGAACACCGCCCAATCAACCCGGCGTTGGTGGCGTTCTCTACCGACCACTTACTGAATGACCTGAGTCTCAACTCGGCTTACTCTGTGGCCTTTGCCTGGAAACAAGCGAAGAGCGAAATGTCGAGCTCCGATTTTTACGGTCCAATGGATCAGAAAGCGCTGCTGAGTGAAATTCACCGCACGCTGCAAAACCCGAACGCGGATTTTGCCGACCCGAATGCGCCGACCAAAACCATGCATACCACCAGCTTCCCGGGTCGTAAAAAGAATCTGGTGATCCTGTTGCAAGAGAGCTTGGGTGCCCGTTATGTGGGTAAACTCGGCGGCCTGCCGCTGACACCAAACCTCGACAAAATCATGGATGAAGGTTGGAACTTCACTCGCCTCTACGCCACGGGTACACGTTCAGTGCGTGGTATCGAAGCGGTGGTCACCGGTTTTACGCCAACACCTGCGCGTGCAGTGGTGAAGCTGGGTAAATCACAGCAGAACTTCTTTACTCTGGCGAGTTTCCTGGGCAATCAGGGTTACCACACCCAGTTTATCTACGGCGGTGAAGCGCACTTCGACAACATGAAAACCTTCTTCCTTGGTAACGGTTTTCAGGACATCGTTCAGGGCAGCGATTTCGACAAAGTCGACTTCACCGGCTCTTGGGGTGCGTCGGATGAAGATCTGTATGATCAGGCCAACAAAGAATTTACCGAACTGCATCAGCAAGGTAAGCCGTTCTTCAGTCTGGTGTTCACTTCATCGAACCATTCACCTTTCGATTACCCGGACGGCAAAATTACTCCGTACGATAGCGACAAACAGACCCGTAACAATGCAGCAAAATACTCTGACTACGCACTGGGCGAATTTGTGAAGAAAGCCAAGCAGTCGGAATACTGGAAAGACACCATTTTTGTGGTGGTGGCAGACCACGACTCACGTGTGTACGGTGCCAGTTTGGTACCTGTGCGCCACTTCCACATTCCCGCAGTGATTTTCGGTAACGATGTTCCGCACAAAGTGGATGATCGTCTGGCAAGCCAGATTGACCTGGGCCCGACGCTGCTGTCCCTGATTGGTGCCTCTGGTGAACACCCGATGCTGGGCAATGACTTTACCAAGCCGCTGACAGAATCTCAGCCGCGTGCCCTGCTGCAATACGACAAGAACTTCGCTTACCTCAAACAGGGCAAAGCCGTTGTCTTCCAGCCGGATAAAGCGCCGCAGACCTTCCTGCTGGACGGTGAAAACCTCACACCGACTCAGCCGGATGAAGCACTGGCTCAGGAAGCGCATGCCTACGCCAACTTCGGCAGCATGGCGTATCAAAAAGGTTGGTACGCACCTTAACCAAAGCCCTGAATAGCAAAACGCCAGATAGTCACTATCTGGCGTTTTTGTTTCTGGCCTTGAATCGAATTAACGATTGGCGTCTGCAGTTTGGCGAGCGCGTGGCGCACCATTGCCATTGTTGTAGCGTCTTGGCTTGTTCGCTTTCGCAGCCCCTGAGTTCTGCTCACCCGCTTTGCCCGAACGCGCACCGTTGCGCTGTTTTGGTTTCGCGCCTTCAGGCTGTTCTTTCTTCGCCTGAGGATTGCCATGGCGTGGCTTACCTGATTTAGACCCGGCGTTTGCCTGACCTGATTTTTTACCATTGCCCGCCGGCTTATCGCCTTGCGCTTTGCCTTCACCCTGCACGGCAGGCTTCTTCGGTTTCTTTGGCTTTTTCGGTTTGATTGGACGAGTATCCAGTTTAGATTCCGGCACTGCGTTGGTTGGTTTAAAGCCTTCCAGTTCCACACGTGGCAATACTTGCTGAATCAGACGTTCAATGCCGAACAGATCCGGCGCTTCAACGGCACACACCAACGAGATGGCACGACCCGCTTCGCCCGCACGGCCCGTACGACCAATGCGGTGTACGTAGTCTTCCGCCACATTTGGCAGTTCAAAGTTCACCACTTGTGGAAGCTGTGGAATATCGATGCCACGCGCGGCGATATCAGTTGCCACCAGTACACGCAGTTCACCGGATTTAAATTCAGCCAGTGCCGTCGTGCGTGCGCCCTGACTCTTGTTACCGTGAATCGCAGCAGCTTTGATGCCCTCTTCATTCAAAAACGCCGCCAGCTTGTTCGCGCCACGCTTGGTGCGGGTAAACACCAGCACTTGTTGCCAGTTGCCGTCTTTGATCAGTTTCACCAGCATCGGTGCTTTCTTTTTCACGTCCGCCGGATACACACACTGCTCAACGGTTTTTGCCGTCGAGTTCGCCGGGTTGACCGAAATCTCCACCGGATCGTTCACCAGACCTTTCGCCAGTGCGCGAATTTCATCAGAGAAGGTAGCCGAGAACAGCAGGTTCTGACGTTTCTTTGGCAGCAGTTCAAGAATCTTACGGATATCGCGGATAAAGCCCATGTCCAGCATGCGGTCGGCTTCGTCCAGCACCAGCACTTCCAGTTGGTCAAATTTGACCGCGTTCTGGTTATACAGATCCATCAGACGGCCCGGTGTTGCTACCAGTACATCCGCCCCTTTACGCAGGCGCAGCATTTGTGGGTTTATCTTCACGCCACCAAACACCACCGCACTGCTCAGCGGCAGATGACGGCTGTAGGTAAACACGCACTCTTGTACCTGAGCCGCCAGTTCACGGGTCGGAGTCAGGATCAGGGCACGTACCTGGTTGCCACGTACACGCGGGCCTCCGCTCAGGCGTTCCAGAATCGGCAGGGTAAATCCGGCGGTTTTACCTGTACCTGTCTGAGCCGCGGCCATCACATCCTTGCCTTGTAGCACAGCAGGAATGGCTTGTGCCTGAATTGGAGAAGGCGTTTCGTAGCCTTTTTCCTTGATAGCTTGGAGGATTGGTGCAGACAGACCTAACGAGGTAAAACCCATAGTTGATTCTCAATAGTTAAATAGAAAGGAGATTCGCAGCCAAATGTGACCACGAAAGTCCGGCATTCTGAATCTTTTAAGCTTCGGGTTCAACCAGTAATTACAAAGCCGCAGTCTGTGGTGAATAACCACACGCCAGCTTGTTGAATTTGTTCATAAAACAACCAAAGACAGTCAAGAAAAAATATTTCTGATAATTTCATCATTTTTTCATTCACCGTGCTCATCCTAAGCCAACGCTAAGTAACGCCCAATATGATGGAGAGACTTAATTCAGTCTCATTTGGGTAATTGGAGGTAAGGTTATGATGCAAATGGTCAGTGAGAATCCAAAACTGCGAATCAAAAATCACTTACGTAAATTTGATCGCTACCGTAAGAACAAGATGTCCAACATCGCGAATCTGATGCTGTCTGCTGTCGGTAACCACCGTTATTCTCAGTCGTCATTGATTGCCGCCGATGAGGTTAAGGAAATTCTGATCGTCAGAAGTAATGACCGTGTTGGCAACACCGTATTCCTGATCCCGTTTATTCGTCAGGTTCAACACCACTACCCGAATGCCAACATTACACTGCTGCTCAATAAACGCTGGCAGCAAGATGTGTTTGCCAATATGGGGATTGAAACCTTTGAGTTTGCTAATCTGTCGTTTTCCAGTTTGTCGCAGTGTGTGAAATCCGTGCGCAACCTGAGAAAGCGCGTATTTGATCTCTGCCTGTCACCAAGTGTGTCGGCGCAATCTTCCGTACTTTGCTCGCTCATGAGTGCGCGCAATAAGATTTCCTACACCAGCCGCTACGACAACGCCTTCACTCACACTTTCCCGGTGCACAAGGTGTATTCGCATGCCGCGCTGTGTAACTTAAGCCTGCTGCCGCAACTGCACAGTTCAGAGTTACTGGTTAACCCGTGGAACAGCCATCAAATCAGCATCAGCGAGGAAGAGTGTCGCCAAGGGTTTGAAGCCAAGGGCGCGCTGGCTGGTGATGATTCACTGTGCCTGACTTTCTTCCGTGGTGCGCGCGGCGATAAAAAACTCACGGATGTCGAGTGGCTCAATATTCTGCGTCAGTTCGAACGCGCTCATCATCAACCTATCACCTGGATTGAAATCATGGGGCCGGAAATCGAAGCGCCACTGTGCCACAATATTCAAACCTACCGCAGTAAAAGCCTGCGTGAACTGGCGTGCTTCCTGCGTCACACCGATGGTTTCATCAGTTGCGATACCGGACCACTGCACCTGGCCGACGCCGCGGGCGCAAGCTGTATTGGTTTGTACACGCACACGGATCCTGCGGTTTATGGCCTGCTGGGCGAACGCTGCTTCCATGTGACAGACCTAGACAACATTGACGCAGCCACCATTCTGCGCGCACTGGAATCGGCTAAGGTTCTGCCGCAAGCCGCCTAATCTTGGACAGACTCCTCACGTTAAAAAAGCAGCCTGATGGCTGCTTTTATTTTGCTTGGCGTCCGGTTCAGTTCGTAAAACTGGTCGGCGGCTTATCGCGCCCGACGCAACACTACGCGTTCTAAGCTGATCAAACCATTCAACAGAGGTGTAAACCGCGCGGAAAGCCATTGAAAATAGCCCCAAACCACTGCCCCACTGACTAAGTACGCACCGAGGATATCGAACGGATAATGCACGCCGACATAGACTCGCGCCCAACCCGTCAGCACCGAGAGGGCTAAAATCACTCCGGCGAGCAGCCGATAAGTTTTATCCCGACCGATAGCGAAACCAATGCCCGCCATGAGTGTCACATGATCGCTGGGAAATGAAGAGTCAGTTACATGGGCAATCAGTTGTAGCCCAAGATGATCCGCGAACGGACGATTGTGATACCACAGCAGCGAAATAAGCAGGTTCGTCGTCAGCGCCAACACCGTCGCCAATGCGGCGTGAAATGCCACCGCTTTGCCACGCGAGCTGGTAAACCACAGCGCCAGCAGGCACAGTGGCACGATAACCAAAGGCATTTCCGCAATGCCCTTGGTTATACTCATTAAAAAAGAGCCGGGCTGATGAGCCGCGTTGATAAGCAGGAATAATTGTTGATTTAAACTGTCCATAACATCGAGTCTTGATAAGAAATTCAATCCTCCAAGGGTAATAGCCAATACTTAGCAATGGCTTAGCACCCGCTGACTAAGTCAACGCTAAGTTTACAGCGCTAGCCTTAGCCAAAATCGCACTACAGCGCGGAGAAACAATGAGAATATTGCTGGTCGAAGATGACCACATGATTGGCGAAGTGGTTGAGCAAGAATTGCAGGAACAACACTTTGCCGTGGATTGGGTCAAAGACGGCAACAGCGCCACTTTGGCCGCTGACACCCACCATTACGAGGTGGTGCTGCTTGATCTCGGCCTGCCACAAAAACACGGTTTTGACGTGCTGCGACATCTGCGTGGCAACGGAAATCATGCAGGCGTGATCATCATGACTGCGCAGGATGCCACCGAAGACAAAATCAAAGGACTCGATCTCGGCGCCGATGATTACCTCATCAAGCCATTTGAGATGGGTGAACTCATCGCGCGCATCAAAGCGGTCGCCCGACGTAAAGCCGGACATTCAGGCCCCATTTACTCCAATGGCGTCATCAGCCTCAATCCGGCGACCCACGAAACGGACGTCAACGGCGAGAGCATTCGCCTGACCGCAAGGGAATTCTCGGTGTTGCAGGCTCTGTTACAACGGCCGGGGACCATCTTGTCGCGCTCGGATTTAGAAGAGCGTATCTATGGCTGGCATCAGGAAGTCGAGAGCAACGTGATTGAATTCATCATCAGTTCTCTGCGCAAAAAGCTGGGTTGCAAAACATACATTATTAACGTCAGAGGTGTCGGATGGATGGTCTCCAAAAATGGCTGAATCGCTCGGTTAAAGCTCGTCTGTCCTTTTGGATGTCGCTGATCATCATCGTGATGTCCGTGTTCAGTGCCGGGTTGTCGTTCACCTTCTCCTTTTATGAAGCGCATCAGTTGCAAGATGATCAGTTGCGTCAGTTTGGCGCGCTGATCAATCATCAGGGTTTGATTTCTGCCAGCCAGCCGTTTGATCTCAAGCTGTCTGAAATCGACAAAGACGCGCGCATTTTTCTGCGCGTGCTTAATGAGGATAATGCCAACTCAAACTCCGCCTTTACCCCACGTATGGCAGAAGGGTTTACGACTCTGCGCGACAAAGGCCGCACCTGGCGGGTGTATGTGTTGACGACCGATGCTGGCCAGAAAATTTCCCTCGCTCAGGATATCGATTTACGCAACGAATTTGCCCGTGAAGGTGCGCTTTACTCATTGCTGCCGACCCTGTTTCTGATGCCAATTCTGCTGATCCTGACCAATCTGCTCATCAACCGCATCTTTTTGCCCGTCAGCGCCTCGGCCAACAAAATCAATCGCCTCTCCACCGAGCAGCCATGCGTGATTGACCTGGATTCCGTGCCGCTGGAAATAAAACCGTTTGTCATGTCCATCAACTCCCTTCTGGCACGGTTATACCATTCCATGGAGCAGCAGAAACGTTTCATTGCTAACGCCGCGCATGAACTGCGCACGCCACTCACGGCGCTGAGTTTGCAGGCGGAAAGTTTAGGTTCTCAGCAATCCACGCCCGCGCAGCAGAGAAAAATCAGCCGCCTGCAAGATGGGTTGAATCGCGCGCGCAATTTGTTGGAACAGTTACTGACTCACGCCCGAATGCAGGAAAACGGCCGCGAGCCGGAGCAACCTTGTTCCGTACAAGACACGCTGCGTTCGGTGCTGGCGGATACGATTGTTTACGCGCAGCGCAAAGGGGTCGATGTCGGGCTGACCTCCAGTACTGATGCCACGCTCCGCCTCGCGCCGATCGATCTGTACACATTGCTGAAAAATCTGGTCGATAACGCCATTCGCTACACACCAGCGCAAGGTACGGTCGATATCTCCGTCCATCAGCGCGACTACTACGTCGAAATCAGAGTCAGTGACAGCGGACCGGGCATTCCACAACAGGCGTTGAGCCAGGTATTTGAACCGTTTTATCGCGGTGACAACCATTCGGAACCGGGATCCGGGCTGGGGCTCTCGATCGTCAGCACCATTCTGAAACGGTTGAAAGGTAAAATCGTGTTGCGGAACAAAGATCACCAGCAACAGGTCACCGGGCTGGAAGTCTCGGTGTTTCTGCCCACACATCAGCATTTCAACCGCGCGATAAGCCTATGAATTAGGTCATTTAGCTTGACCTTACCCTAGGGGTAAGGATTATAGTCTCACCACTTTTGATGTAATTCCGTCTGTTTAAATTTGGTTTGTATGCGCCTGAACTTCATGACGACAACCTGGATAACGCTGCTGACATTAGCTTCACTGCTGATGTCAGGCTTTGTTGCAGGTTCGCCAGCCATGAATGTCGCGATGGCGACGCAAATACAAACGAGCATGCCAGCCCGCTGCACAGAGGCTTCGGTCATCACACACACCGAGCATCATGCCGATAACGCAATGCAGACGCTCATGCAAGCCAATACCAGTCAGTGCGATGTCAGCCATGACATGGTGCACAGCTGCTGTGATACGACCTGCACTAATGCGTTAGCTCTTATGGGTTACCCCTCGGCTGTCGCTTCTCTTGTCACCACTCAAACGCAATACCAACGTTCTGTTGTCGGTGATGTTATTCACCGCACGCAAACCCTTTATCGGCCCCCCAGCGCTTAAATCCCAACTCTCGAATCTCGGCTTCCGCCCCTACTACCTGTGAACAGGTAACAGGCGGAGAAGTTTTCGTGCGCGTTACGCGCTCAGTTGTGGATGAACAATGTGAAATTAAAACCATGCCTTTTGGCGCTGTCTGTCAGCGCGGCGGCTTGGGTGAGTTCTCTGGCGATGGCGAGCGAAACCTCGCCTGCCAGCCCATCACCTCAGCCAGCACAGGCGTTGTCTCAACTTATTGAGACGGCGCTGTCGAACGACGGAATTCGTCGTCAGTATTACGCACAAGCGCAAGCGATGCGCGAAACGGGTCGTGCCAGTGCGACCTTAATGGATCCCAAACTCAAAATGGGCGTCACCGGTCTGCCCGTCGACAGCTTCAAGTTCGATGAAGATGCGATGACCAACATTTCCGTCGGCCTGATGCAGCAGTTTGAGCGGGGTGACACGCTCGATCTGCAAAACAAAAAAGCCACGCAACAGGCACAAGGCGTCGAAGTTCAGGTCGTCGGTCGCGAGCTTGAAGTCGCCAACGCGTTGACCCAATTGTGGCTTGAACTGGGCTATCAGCAGGTGGCGCAAACCATTCTGCTGGAAAATCGCAGCCTGATGAATGAGATGGTCAATTTCATTCAAACCAATTACGCGATTGGCAAAAGCGAAGCGCAGGATCTGCTCAATGCGCAGCTGCAGGTCTCGCGCCTGGACGAGAAGTTACAGGCTAACGCGCAGATGCAGCAGCGCCTGACCGCTCAGCTCTCCGAATGGCTCGGTTCAGACTGGCTGCTTTCAGCCCATCGCCTTCAGGCATCGAACCAGTTGCCGTGGCCTAAGCTGGAGCAAACCCTCACTCACCCGTCGACCGACAACGCTTATTACAGCGATCTGAGCCGTCACCCTGCGGTGCGCATGGCAGATTCATCGATTGAAGCTGGTCGCACTCAGGTGGATATTGCGCGCGAAGCCTACTCGCCGCAGTTTGGGGTGGAAGTGATGTATGCCTATCGCCAAGCCAATAACATGCGCGGTGAGCCTGCATCGGACTTGGTCAGTGCCTATCTGACCCTGGATATTCCGCTGTTCACCGGCAACCGCCAAGACCGAAACCTCGCGGCCGCTCAGTATCAGGTCGGCGCAGCCCAATCGCAAAGAGACACCTTACTCCGTCAGATGAACGCCAAAGTGAACGCGCTACGCGTCGATCGCGACAACCTCGCTCAGCGTTTGGCGCGTTTCAACTCGACCTTGCTACCGCAAGCCAAAGCGCGTGTTCAGGCCACCGAGCGCGGCTATCAGAACAATACCGCGCAGTTTAACGACGTGATTTCGGCCAGTACGGATGAATTGGCGTTGCAACTCGAGTATCAGCGCCTGCTCACCGATCGCAATCTGGTCAACAACAACCTCGCGGCGCTGCTCAGCAGTTACGAATACCAAGTCAGTCAGCCACAGCTATCCCTGCCATCTGCCGAGCAGGAATAAGGACAAACGATGAAAAACAGTCACATAGCGATTCTCGCGCTGGCCATCGGCGCAGCTCTGGGCGTAGGTGTCCAAACTTATCTCGCGGGCATGAACGCCGAACATAACGCAATGAACAGCGCCGCCAGTGAAGGCAGCAAAGAACCGCTGTATTGGGTTGCGCCCATGGACCCGAACTACAAACGCGACAAACCGGGCAAGTCACCGATGGGGATGGATTTGATTCCGGTGTATGCCGAAGAAACCGCGAACCAGAAACCGGGCACGGTGACCATCGACCCGTCGGTCGAAAACAACCTTGGCGTGAAAACCGCACAAGCTTTGCGCGAGCCACTGTCACCCAGCATTGAAACCGTGGGCTACATCGCCTTTGATGAGAGCCGTTTATGGCAAACCAACGTGCGCGTGGCAGGCTGGGTCGAAAAGCTCTACGTCAACGCGGTCGGCGATCGCGTGCGTAAAGATGACGTACTGTTCACCCTCTACTCTCCCGAATTAGTAAAAGCACAAGAAGAGTTGCTCAATGCCTATCGCACCGGACGCAGCGCGCTCGTGAAAGGGGCGACCGAGCGTCTGGTGACACTCGGCGTCGACCGCGCGCAGATTCAGACCATCCTTAAACGCGGCAAAGCCTCGTCGTCCGTCGACATCAAAGCCAAAGCCGATGGCATCATCGCCAGCCTGAATATTCGTGAAGGCGGCTATCTCTCTCCGGCACAAGCGGTGATCAGTGCTGGTCCGCTGGATAATGTTTGGGTCGATGCCGAAGTGTTTGAGCGCCAGTCACACTGGGTGACCGCAGGCAGTAAAGCGATGATGACGCTGGATGCGATGCCGGGACGCGAATGGCAGGGCGAAGTCGATTACGTCTACCCGATTCTCGACCCACAAACCCGCACGCTGCGTATGCGCCTCAAGTTTGCCAATCCACAGGGCGATCTCAAACCCAACATGTTCGCCAACATCTCGCTGCAACCGGTCACAGAAGACGCGGTATTAACCATTCCAAAATCGGCGGTGATCCATTCTGGCGGCATGAGCCGAGTGGTGCTGGCCGAAGGTAAGGGTCAGTACCGCTCAGCGCGCATTGAAGTCGGCCGTGAAGCGGGCGATCGCATTGAGGTGCACCACGGGCTCAATGAACAAAGCCGCGTGGTCACTTCAGCGCACTTCCTGCTCGATTCAGAATCGAGTCAAACGGCTGATTTGTCGCGCATCGATGGCCTGCAAGCCGCCAGCGAAGCGATTTGGGCCAAAGGTGAAGTGACCGATGTGATGGAAAAAACGCGCATGTTAACCATCAGCCACCAGCCTGTCGCGGAGCTGAACTGGCCGGGTATGACCATGAATTTCACTCTGGCCGATAGCCTGACAATAGAACCTTTCAGTCGCGGACAGGCGATCGAATTCGCGCTAGAAAAAGGCGATGACGGCCAATACAAAGTGGTCGATTACCGTATCGGTGACACGGTTATTCCCGGCGAACTGTGGCTGACGGGTGAAATCAGTATGCTGATGGCCGATTTTGGCATGATCACCCTCAAACATATGCCGGTTGCCGAGTGGAGTTGGGATGCGGGCGAAATGAATTTCAGCGTCGGTGATGACGTTGACCTCAGCGGGCTGAAGGAAGGTCAGCCGGTTCGGTTTCTAGTGCAGAAAAATGGCACCGATTATGTGCTGAAAGCGATTGAACGCAGCGGAGGTCAGTCATGATCAACGCCATTATTCGCTGGTCGCTGCACAACCGCTTTCTGGTGTTGGTCGCGACGATTGCGCTCATCGCAGGTGGCCTGTTCAGCGTTAAGCAAACGCCGGTGGACGCGATTCCTGATCTGTCCGATGTGCAGGTGATCATCAAAACCAGTTATCCCGGCCAAGCGCCGCAGGTAGTGGAAGATCAGGTCACTTATCCGCTCACCACTGCTATGCTGGCCGTGCCCGGGGCGGTCACGGTGCGCGGTTATTCGTTCTTTGGTGATTCCTACGTTTACATCATCTTTAACGACAAAACCGATATGTACTGGGCGCGCTCACGTGTACTCGAATACCTCAGCCAAGTAGCACCTAAGCTACCAGCCAACGCCAAACCCACACTCGGTCCCGACGCCACAGGCGTCGGCTGGGTCTACAGCTACGTGCTGCAAGACAAAACCGGGCAACACGATTTGGCGCAGTTGCGCAGCCTGCAAGACTGGTTCCTCAAATACGAGCTGCAAACCGTGGCTGGGGTGTCGGAAGTTGCGACGGTGGGCGGCATGGTCAAGCAATATCAGATCCAGATCGATCCCGCCAAACTGCGTGCCTACAACCTGACCCTGCAACAGGTCAATGCCGCCATTCAAAACGGCAATCAGGAAACGGGCGCCTCAGTGATCGAAGTGGCCGAAGCCGAGCACATGGTGCGCACCACTGGCTACCTGACCGGGATTGAAGACATTCAATCGCTACCGCTCAAAGTGACCAGCAAAGGTACGCCGCTGCTGTTGGGCGATATCGCCGACATTACCCTTGGCCCACAAATGCGCCGTGGCATCTCAGAACTGAATGGTGAAGGGGAAGCCGTCGGCGGCGTCATCGTCATGCGCTTTGGCGAGAACGCCAGTCAGGTGATCGCCAACGTCAAAGCCAAGCTGGACAGTCTGCAAGGCAGTCTGCCGAGCGGGGTAGAAATTGTGCCGACTTACGATCGCTCCACACTGATCAATTCTGCGGTCGAGAACCTATGGAAAAAGCTGGCGGAAGAGTTCATCGTGGTCGCGGTTGTGTGCGCGCTGTTCCTGTTCCACATTCGTTCGTCACTGGTGATTGCGCTCAGCCTGCCCGTCGGCATTCTGTCGGCGTTTATCGTGATGCACTGGCAAGGCATCAACGCCAACATCATGTCGCTCGGCGGCATCGCGATTGCCATTGGGGCCATGGTCGACGGTGCGATTGTCATGATCGAAAACGTGCACAAGCACATCGAGCGTAAGCCGCTGACCGACAAAAACCGCTGGCAAGTGATTGGTGATGCGGCGCAGGAAGTCGGCCCACCACTGTTTTTCTCACTGCTGATCATCACCCTCAGCTTTGTGCCTGTGTTTGCACTGGAAGGTCAAGAAGGCAAGATGTTCTCGCCGCTCGCCTTTACCAAAACCTACGCCATGGCGGCATCGGCTGGTCTTGCCATCACATTGGTTCCGGTGCTGATGGGCTATTTCATTCGCGGAAAGATCCTGCCTGAGCACAAGAACCCGGTGAACAAATCACTGGTGGGCTTGTACCGCCCGCTGCTCAACCTCAGCTTGAGTTATCCGAAAACCATGATTGTGATAGCGATGACGTTGATGGCATCGGCCTACTACCCGACCAGCAAGCTCGGCAGTGAATTCATCCCGCCATTGGATGAGGGCGATTTGATGTACATGCCGACCACCTATCCGGGCATTTCAATTGGTAAAGCACGCGAGCTGTTGCAGCAAACCAACAAGCTGATCAAAACCGTACCGGAAGTGAACACCGTGTGGGGCAAAATCGGCCGCGCCGAAACCGCAACGGATCCCGCGCCGCTGACCATGATCGAAACGGTGATACAGCTTAAACCACGCAGCGAATGGCGTGAGGGCGTCACGACGGAATCGCTGCGCAAAGAGTTCGACAATCTGGTGCAGTTTCCGGGCCTCACCAACGCTTGGGTAATGCCGATCAAAACCCGCATCGACATGCTGGCGACCGGGATCAAAACTCCGATTGGCATCAAAATCGTCGGGCCGGAACTGGCGACCATCGAACGCATTGGCGCAGAACTGGAACCCATTCTTAACGGTGTGGAAGGTACGGCATCGGTGTATGCCGAACGTGTGGCTGGCGGCCGTTATGTCACGGTCGACATCAAGCGCCGTGCCGCCGCGCGTTACGGGCTGAACATCAAAGACGTGCAGCAAGTGATTGCTACTGCGGTCGGCGGCATGAATGTCGGAGAGACGATTGAAGGGCTGGAACGTTACCCGATCAATGTGCGCTACCCGCAGGATTACCGCGACTCGGTAGTCAAACTGCAAAACCTGCCATTGGTGACACCCAACGGCGCACGCATTGCGCTTGCCGATGTGGCTGACGTACGTTACGAAGATGGCCCGCCGATGATCAAAACCGAGAATGCTCGCCCCAATGGCTGGGTGTTTGTCGACATCGAAGGGCGCGATCTCGGTTCCTACGTGGCCGAAGCGCAACGCGTGGTGGCCGATCAACTCAAGCTGCCTGCGGGCTATTCGCTGGCGTGGTCAGGGCAATATGAATACATGGAGCGCGCCAAAGACCGCCTCAGTGTGGTGGTGCCCATTACGCTCACCATCATCATGTTGCTGCTCTACTTCAGCTTCCGCCGTGTGGGTGAAGTGCTGATCATCATGGCCACCCTGCCGCTGGCGATGGTCGGCGGCTTATGGCTGATGTATTCGCTTAACTACAACCTGTCGATCGCCGTCGGTGTGGGCTTTATTGCTCTGGCTGGTGTCGCGGTCGAGATTGGCGTCATCATGCTGGTTTACCTCAATCAAGCCTGGCATTACACCAAGCTCAAGGCTCAAGAACGCAAAGCCACTTTGACGCTTCAAGACCTCAATGACGCCATTCGCGAAGGCGCCGGGCTGCGCGTGCGCCCGGTCATGATGACCGTGATTACCGTCATCATCGGCCTCATTCCCATTATGTACGGTGAAGGCACCGGTTCTGAAGTGATGCAACGCATCGCCGCGCCCATGATTGGGGGCATGGCATCCGCGCTGCTGCTGACTCTGCTGGTGCTGCCCGCCATTTTTAAGCTGTGGAAACAGCGTGAAACTCAACCGACGACCACTACTGAAAAGGAATAGATCATGAAAATCACTGTATTAGCTTTGGCACTAAGCCTCACTTCCCCACTGGCGCTGGCAGACATGACACACGGCGACAGCCAGCAATCCGGAATGGATCACAGCATGATGTCTTCAGACAAGATGCCGCAACAAGGGATGGACCACTCCGGTATGATGAACATGGGCGAAATGTCGGACGTTGGCATGTCCGCCACAGGATCCAAGCCAACAAAAGTGGTACATGTGCTACTTTCTGACGACATGAAGATCACGTTTAAAAAAGAGGTCGACATTCAACCCAACGACGTAGTGCAATTTGTGATCATGAATACCGGCAAAATCGACCACGAATTCTCGATTGGTTCCGCCAAAGAACAGTTGACGCACCGCGAAATGATGCGCTCAATGAATGGCCAACACATGCATGATTCCGGCAGCACGGTGACCGTGCAACCGGGCAAAGCCAAGCAATTGATGTGGCATTTCCAAGGCGATAACCACGTCGAGTTCGCCTGCAACATTCCCGGCCACGCCGAAGCTGGCATGGTGAAAAAAGTGACGCTGTAAACATCGCAACCTGCGATTAAATCACATTAAAAAAACGCACCGATGGGTGCGTTTTTTCTCTCAATATCAGCCCGCTCTGGCGCCATTGGGTAATTCCGATTCCGGGCAGGCGAGGCACGGTGTCAGCCGATCTTCGTAGCCAATATCAAACAGCATGCCTTGAGAAACTTCGCCCGCCATTGTACGCTCAGGCAGATTGACCACAAACAACGCCTGCTTGCCTTCAATTTCTTTCGGGTTGGCCCTTTCCTGTTTGATGCCTGCCAATATTGAACGGGTGTGATCGCCAAAATCGACGATCAGTTTCATTAACTTGTCGGACTTTGGAACGTCCAACACTTCCACAATACGCCCGACGCGAATGTCCACTTTGGCAAAATCATCAAAGCTGATCTCAGGTTTAATCGGTGCAGGTGTCATCCCTTCTCCTCGTTCTAAAGTAACATGGTGGCTAGAAAATCGGGTTGTTTAGCATTCGAATCATGCGAGAGAACGCTTCACCGCCACCACGGAATAGGTATGCCAGTGTTTCATTCTGCCCAATGCGGTTTTGGCGCTTTCGTCACGTTCAAAGAATCGGACGACATCGAAATGGGTAAATAGAGACGTCACTTGCGATTCGGTGAGGGGTGTCGTCGGGCCGCGATAGTTGTTCGCCCAACTGTCTTTTTCACCCATGAAATCACCAGCAAATACGCCGCCAGCCTCCAAACACGCTTCGATCTTATACCAAGCCTCCTGAAACTGGTCAGGGTTGGCAAAGAACAAACTGGAGTTGGCAATCACGATGCCCGCTTTGGGGTAGTCGAAAGACTCAAAAGCGGCCTGCTCAATTTCAACCAACGCATTTTCTGCAAACCTTGCTTTGCATAGCGCTGTTGCATCGGAATTCACATCGAAACCGTGCACCTGATATCCCTGCTGCGCCAGATACTGGATATCGCTCCCGGTGCCGCATCCGCAATCCACCGCAACACGTGTGCGGGACTGATTAAGTTTGACCGCCAACTCTGTTCGCTGGAGATGCGGACGTGAAATGGCCTGTTCGTAATATTCCCGCCAAATCTTAGTGTTGTCTTCCATCACAGCTCATCGCTAGTGTCGAGTTCATCAGGGAACAGGTATTCCATGTTGATTTGGCCTTCGGGGCTGAGGGTAAAGCGAATGTGGTCGTGCCCGATGCCAGACTGATTGATGTCCGAACACCCCAGAAACAGCTCCCAATCGTAGCTGTATTCAATTTGATAGCGGTTATCCGCCAAATGATGCACCGACTGAATCTCGATGCCATTGACGTTGTGCGCCATGTCATCGATGTAGGAGAGATCGGGGATCAACTTGTCCTGAAAGGTACTTTTATGGGCGATGAGGAAGTCTTTCAGCGCGTCGCACAGCGCAGGGCCATTTTCCATCGGTTGAGATGAGGGAGTAAAAATCACGTCTTGTTCTCCAGTTAAAATCGCGCAGATTCAGTAAATAGAAGGACGGTTCAAAGTCAGTTTAAATTCAAGGACAAACGCAGCATATCCTGATGCTGAATGCCCTGCTCGAAAATCGGCTCCGGATAGTGCTTGAGAAAGTGATCTTTCAGCACGCCGTCCACCCGAAAACCGAGCCGTTGATAATAGGTCAGTTGATAACCAAAAGTGCCCGTGCCCAGCTCAACACGCTGCACGTTGCTATCTTTCAGCTCATGCAACGCAAACCGCAGCAGCTCAGAACCAATCCCCCGCTGCTGAAATGGTGCAGCGACCGACACATTAAAAATCTCAGCGGTAATCTCATCCAACGCTTTCACCACGCAAGCGCCAATCACGGCGCCGTGAAGCGTGACGGCAAAACACCACGCGTCCTGCAAATACGTTGCGATGTTTTGCGGCGACGGATCAGCTTCCAACAGCAGTGACATCGGAATGTCATCAGGTTCAACACGTAAGTAATGCATGTGGCCTCAAGTCAATGGTCGACAGGAAAAGTACCCGACCGCGAGCATATGCAGCGGCGTGAATCTCACACTTTACTGCAATCGGCTGGTGACGGCACTCGTTTCATTGCCATCCAAGGTTTTGACATACCCTTTGGGCGAAATACCAAACTTATCTTTAAAGCGCTGGCTAAAGCGGCCTTCCGACTGATACCCACACAGGCTTGCGATCATCGCCACGTTGCTGTGCCCTTCTTGCATTAAACGAAGGGCGTGATTCAAACGCACTTCAGCCAGCACTTCACGATACTGAACGCCCTCCTGGCGCAGTTTTCGAATCATGGTAGCGCGACTCATGGCAAAGCGGCGGGCCACATCATCCAGCAGATGGTCGTGGCTGGGCGAATGCGACAGATAGCGACTGAGTTTTTGAGTCAGTGAATCCTGCGACGTGGCAAAGAGGTGATGCAATACACCCCGCTCCGCCAGTTGCTGATACAAGCCCAGCACCCAATAGTGCTGGGTTTCAGCGCTCAACGCTTGGCGGTCAAACGCATAGAGCGCATTAAGCGTGTCGCGCAATGCAGTATCGTGAAAAAGCATGAACGAGGTGCCTTGCTCGGCATTGTGCAGACTCAGTTCAAGCATGGCGGGCGGCGGCGTGCAGAAAAAACTGAACATGCGCGATGAAAACCGCCCTTTGTGTGGCATGTTTTCAAAACTCAGCGACATGCCTGAGCTGCACAGCAAGATCTGAGTCGCGCCCAGTTCACTCGTTTCATCCTGCCAAAAGAGTCGTTTACTGCCTGCCGTGATCTGAATCAGACTCGGGGAATGGATTCGAACATTACGCAGCGGCTGCTGCTGTCCGGCCCGAAACACGGTGACTTGATACTGATGATTCATCCATTCCCTCGCTGAATTTATTGACGCGTATACGTGGCGGTCAGTCTGGCTTTGCCCAGCGCCATGCTGTTGAGGGTAAAACCAAATACGGCAGGCGGCGTGTTGGCATCCAATTGCAGTGATGCTTGCGGTAGCGCCCAAACCGTAAATTGATAACGGTGCATGCCGTCGTTGACTGGCGGACAAGCGCCACCAAAGCTTGCTACTCCGTAATCGATACGCGCTTCTTTACCGCCCAGTTTTTCGATATTGGCACCGCGCGGCACGGCATTGACCGATGCAGGAATATCAAACGCAATCCAGTGCCAGAAGCCACTTTCTGTCGGTGCATCAGGATCATACGCTGTAATGGCAAAGCTTTGAGTGCCTGCTGGAGCATCTTTCCACATCAGTTGTGGTGACAGGTTGCCGCCATCGCATCCCCACCCGGCATACTCAAAGGTTTTTGCCATCGGGTGGCCTTCCTGAATGTCGTTGCTGGTTAATTGAAAGGCTTGAGCGGAACCTGCTGCCAGTAAACTGACCGTCATGATGCTGTTGATGAAAAATCTCATTGCTGTTCTCCTTAGTTGGTCTGACTAAGTGTAAGCAAGCTTCTCGAATAAGACCGACCATAAAGTATCAAATTAACAGGAATTATGTCTTAATTTGATACTTATTAGTCAAAAAGCAATGATGACCTTTATCTCCATAACATCATTGTCAGCACACGCGCTGGTAGCTGCCTTGTTTGAGCAAGGCGTAAATATCACCACGGCCATAGTTCTCAATGCTACGCGCCTTCTGCTCATTCATGATCTGATCAAATGTCGGCCGAATGATTTGGCGAAATATACCGACTGGCACCGGAAACTCTGGATAACATAAATTGGCCAGCGCGTATGCGTACTGAGGGTTGTCTTCATGAGGTGCATGTGTGATCAAACTTGGTGTTTCTGCTGTCACGACTTGAAAACCAAATCCCTTGTTCGTCAGTGCCTTGGCATGATTTTTACCAAACAAAAGAGGTTCATTCTGCTTGAGGTAAATAAGATGTTCATTTCTATTGGTCGGCCCGTTATAAGGCTCATGAACTTTGTCGTTAAAAATGACACAGTTTTGCAGAATCTCGACCACTGCCGTTCCTGAATGCTCAGCCGCCGCTTCCAATACCATTGTCATATGGCCGGGATCATTGTCTGAGGTTCGCGCAATGAAAGTAGCACCCGATGCGGCCGCTATTGCCAGAGGTTGTAGGGCATGATCTGGCGAGCCTTCAGGGCTTGATTTTGAGATAAACCCCTGCTGACTCGTTGGTGAAAACTGGCCTTTCGTAAGCCCATAGACAGCATTATTAAACAGCAAAATCTTGATGTCTTGATTGCGTCTAATCGCGTGCATAAAGTGATTACCGCCAATGCTTAAGGCATCACCATCACCTGTTACAACCCAGACATCAAGCTCAGGATTAGCGGCTTTTACGCCTGTTGCAATAGCGGGTGCACGGCCGTGAATGGTATGGAAACCATAAGTGTTCAAGTAATACGGAAATCGTGAGGAACACCCTATCCCCGAGATAAACACCGTGTTTTCTCGTGTTCGCCCCAATTTAGCGAGCACAGATTGCATTGTTTTCAATACGTTGAAATCCCCACAGCCCCGGCACCACTTAACCTCGACATCCGATGCGAAATCTTTCCGGTTCAATTCATTCTTCACCACGGTTAATCTCCTCTAAGTAGTGTTCGATGGCATCTGCGACATCGCGAACTTTGAATGGCAGTCCATTCACTTGGGTAACACTGCGCGCTGATATGCCAAATTGTGAGCGGATGACTTTAACAAGCTGTTGGTTGTTGAGTTCAAATACCAAAACGTGATCAAAGTGCTTAATGATCGTCTCTAAGTTTGCGGGGAAAGGATTCAGATACCGTAAGTGGACGTGAGCCACTGCCGCCCCTCTTTCGCGCAGGTGTGCTATCGCTGTCGCCACGGAACCAAGCGTCCCTCCCCAGCTCATCACCAATACCGAGTCGTCACAATTGCCTGTTAAGGTCTGCTTCGGAATGAAGTGGCGAATATTGTTAATTTTTTCTGCTCTTTCCTCCGTCATACGCTGATGATTCTCAGGATCATGAGAAGGTTCCCCCGTTACAGACTGCTTTTCGAGTCCGCCAATGCGGTGCATTTTGTCTTTTGTGCCCGGTATGACCCAAGAGCGGCTCTTATAACTTTCGTCACGTTGATACGGGTGGAAAGGCCCGGCCTTCACTTCTACGGATTTCAAAGCGAAATCCATCTCGTCAGGGTTAGGGACTTGCCAAGATTCAGAACCATTCGCAAGGTACCCATCACTGAGTAAAATCACAGGCGTCATAAACGTTGTTGCAAGGCGACAGGCTTCCAAAGCCATATCGAAACAATCGGCCGGAGAGGCCGCCGCTAAGACAGGTAGTGGAGAGTCGCCGTTCCTGCCGTACATGGAAAGCAGTAGATCGGACTGTTCTGTTTTGGTCGGTAACCCTGTTGATGGGCCGCCACGTTGCACATTGATCACGACTAAAGGAAGTTCAGCCATGACTGCAAGGTTGATGGTCTCAGTCTTTAGGCACAGTCCAGGCCCAGAGGTTGAGGTTGCTCCCAAAGCGCCAGCGTACGATGCGCCCAGCGCGGAGCATGCCGCCGCTATCTCATCTTCCGCCTGAAATGTTGTTACCCCAAAACGTTGGTACTGAGCCAACGTATGCAAAATATCCGATGCCGGTGTAATGGGATAGGAACCTAAAAAAAGCGGACGTTTTAGCTTGTCTGCCGCGCAGACTAAACCCAAAGACAACGCTTCATTCCCTGATACCGTGCGATACAAACCACTTTTTTCAGCAACCGCCGCCACTTGAAAACAATCGCTGAATATTTCTGTTGTTTCGGCGTAATTAAAACCTGATTTAAGTGCGAGAATATTCGCTTCCATCACCACCGAATTGCTGGCAAATTTCTCTCGAATCCAAAGCAGAGTCGACTCTAGCGAACGGCTGTATATCCAAAACACAATACCCAGCATAAAGAAGTTTTTGCTTCGTTTGACTAACTTAGAGGAAATCGTGAGTTCCGCGAGTGCTTGAACCGTCAAGCGAGTGAAATTATCGGCAATGACCCGATAAGGAGACAGACTATTATCCGTCAAGGGATCCGATTGATAACCCGCAAGCTCCAGATTCTTCTGGCTAAAACCATCGAGATCAATCAACACTAAGCCTCCTTGTGCGAGTTGAGCCAGCTTGCTCTTTAGTGCTGCTGCATTTAAAGCAATGAGTACAGAAAACTCATCTCCTGGGGTGAATATTTCGGAAGACGAAAATTGCAGTTGGAAGGCAGACACACCCGAGGTAGTCCCAGAAGGTGCTCGAATCTCGGCTGGATAATCGGGTAAAGTCATCACATCGTTACCCTGTTTCGAAGAATTATCGGAAAATCGCTCTCCCAACAATTGAATACCATCTCCAGAATCGCCAGCAAAACAAATTACTTCATGTTCAAGTTGAATTACAGTCATAAGAACCTCTGATTATGCGGAGATCAATCCTGCATGTCATTGTGTCATCATTCGTAATAGAGTATTTAAATGGGTGCGATGCGTTATATTCACACCAGAGGTAATCTGTTGTTTTATTTTTCATTTAGATAATATCAATTGCGAACTAATCGCTGATATTTACATAGGCACTAGGTTACTTTATTTATTTCCCATTGAATTAATTTAGATAAAGCAATACAAATAATTAAAACCCAGCATCGTCATGACAATTTCAGTTCATAGAGTTCGCACCCCGTTATTTACCCTGAATAAAATCGCATAGCACTGAGAATAAATAACCATAAAAAATGGGAAACTTTTAATCGATGATCATCCTATCTAATATTTCACCGCAGAAGGTGATTTGTATGTTAATGTCTGTTCTACTCACATGACAGATCCAATCTTTGTCATAAATTTAGAACCACTTTTCACTTTGATTTGGATAGAGAATGTCACTATCGCTCAACCTTAAGCCTGGAAAGATCACCAGCAAAAGCCTCTACGCGGCCATACGCCAAGGGATAGCCGACGGTAGGCTGCAACCCAATGAGAAGCTGCCTTCGACCCGTCAACTCTCTAAACAACTGGGTATCGCAAGAAATACCGTCATATCGGTATATGAAAGGATGCACCATGAAGGTTGGGTGATTCAAAAAATGGGTTCTGGCACTTATGTAGCCGAAACTGAGCAAAATCGATTGCATGCAGCGAAAGAAGTCACCAAGAAACACCCGGTCGGCGCGTTCGCCAAGCGCCTCACTGACAACCCTAACATTCTAGACGCCAAAGGTTTGGCTTACGACTTTGCGTTGGGAGTACCTGAACATCAACATATCGCGAATCATATTTGGCGCCATTCACGTCTGAGCAGATTAAACCGATTAACTCCGGAGTTCGCGCTGAATAGCGACGTACGAGGCTTGGCTTGTCTCAGAGAATCGATATGCGAATACGTCAGGCACTCTCGCGGAGTCCATTGCACACCTGACAATATCATTATTACTCAAGGGTGCCAGCAGGCATTAATGATAACGTTGATGACACTACTCTCGCCGGGTGAAGTGGTCGCGATGGAAGATCCTGGATATCCGGTATTCCGGCATCAAGCCAATATGCTTGGCGCACATGTCGCAGACGTCCCCATGGATGAGCAAGGCGTAATTCTTGAATCCATCGCTGCCAATGCGAAAATACTGTACACCACACCCAGTCACCAATTTCCGCTCGGGTTTGCCTACACCAAAAAAAGAAAATCAGCGCTACTTCGTTGGGCTGAGAGCAACCAAGCCATCATTATTGAAGATGATTACGACGCGGAATATCACTACCTAAAAACCAACAGACAGGCTTTAAAGTCCCAAGACAAAAAGGACTGCGTCGTAATGATAGGTAGTTTTTCGAAAATACTTTTTCCTGGAATACGCATTGGATACATTATTCCACCTGAATCACTCCTTAAACCCATGACCAATATATTGTGGCATTTAGGAAGAAATACCTCTGTTGTCTCTCAAATTCTATTGGATGAATTTATGCGAGATGGTCATTTTAGCCATCACTTACTCAATATGAATAAGGTTTATTCCGAAAGATATCACAAGCTAACGGCACTTATTGATAGCATCGATGGTTTAAATCGTATTCCAAGTCAGGGCGGGTTACATGTGGCTGCGAATGTTTCAGGAAGTGCGCTTACATTAGCGAATAAACTGGCTTTGTCGGATATCGGTGTCTATCCCTCTTCACACTTTTCCAACCAAAGCCAAAGCAATGCATTGCTGTTTGGATTTGGCAGAATATCGACGGAAAAAATAGAGAAGGCATTTTCACGAATTAGAACCATCGTAAAATAAATAGGATGGACATTTATTGATGTTTAAAAGCATAGCATGTACTTGGGTAATAATTTAATCACCGCCGAATGTGTCGCTGGAAGCATAACGCGTTATCTTGGTTACAGGAAACTAAACTTAATTATTGCATTGGAATAAAGTGGTTTATTTCCACTAGCATCGCGTGAGACATTGACTGAGTTGGCATCAAAGAGGAAGTCATCATTCATTTTAACCAATCTGCAAAGCTAGTCGTTGAGTTGACCATTTTATTTCTGCAATAGTTTCTTTATATATTGCTTAGGTGATGTTCCTTTTATTCGGGTAAATGCTGTCGTAAAACTGCTCGTACTTTGGTAGCCAACGTCAAAGGCGACAGCGGTGATACTTCGACCAGATATCAACATTTCAATGGCCACGTTGATTCTCAGTAGCTCTTTCCAGCGAGTGAATTTCATGCCTGTTTCTTTTTCGAACAGCCTAGCCAGAGTGCGTTCACTTAACCCCGCTCGCGATGCGAGCTCTTTAAGAGTGTGGTCCTCGCCCGGCGCAGATTGCATTTTCTCAGTGACCGCTTTTAATCTCGCGTCAGAACCGCTAGGAAGATGAAGGTCCTTGTAAATAGTATCTTTGTTCAAGTAACGAAGTATCAGGGCTCTAATGAGATCATTTTCGGGCTGATTCATTGATTTCAATTGAGTATTTGTTTGCGCATACTCACGTATTAGTTCGCTCATCAGTGAAGTGCAATGTATAAGCGAGATGTCACGCTCGATAAGGTCAGCACTTTCTTTTAGGTATAGCGTCAACACTTCGGAATCTTCACTATAACGCGCTTCATGTTCAATATCGGGAGCGACCCACAATGCACAATGTGGCGTCGCTAACCACCAACCACTCTCTACCCTGAGCCACATTGTCCCTTTGACAACATAGGCTAATTGACCCTCTCCGTGGACATGCCGCGTTACCTTTCTACCTGCCGGGTGAAGCCTGGTAATTGAGTAATCTTGTTCTCTTTGGATTTGGGCTGGCGTTTTCACGAAATACCTTGTCAGTTTACGTAAAGTTATTAGTTGAAATTTATCTCATATTACAAACCAAGTTCACAGATAAAAATATAAAAGGTATTTGGATCATGAAAAAAGCAAATGTTGTTTGTATCTCTGGTAGCTTACGAAGCCACTCAAATTCTCAAGCCATACTCAATAGCGTCATTGAACTGCTACCAGCAAATACATCAGCGTGGCAGCTCTCCATAGGTGACTATCCCCTCTATAATGTTGACGAAGAGCAAGCATTGGTTCCTCATTCCGTTCAAAATGATAGAGATAGAATTAGTGCTTCGGATGCGGTGATCATTGTAACGGCCGAGTATAACCACGGGATACCTGGCGCCCTTAAAAACGCACTTGATTGGTATTCTCGCCCCGTTCACCAAAGTTGTATGAAGGACAAACCTGTTTTCTTTATTACTCAGTCTTCTGGTGCGCTTGGCGGCGTAAGAGCGCAACACCATCTCAGAGAAAACTTAGCGTCTATGCTTTGTATTCTTCCTCCGCTCGCAGAAATTGCGGTAACCCACGTGGAAACCAAAATCTCAAATAGTCGGCTGGTGGATAGCGCCTCGCTAAGTTTCATTTCACATCAACTCAATGAATTTTTACTCATCACTCAGCAAGTGATGCATGTATGAACTATTTGATTTCTCTCGGTACCGGAATAGCCGTAGGGCTTGTATTTGCACTTCTTAAATTGCCCATACCCGCCCCCCAAGGGCTTCAAGGCATTCTTGGTGCTATTGGCATATTTTTGGGGCCGGTACTTCTTCAACTGTTCAAATAGTCATTTAAGTAAATTATTCAAAGGTCGCGATTATGAATAAAGACATTGCCAAGCTCATGAGCTTTATCGCGGGTTTTGCCGATACTACGGGCTTTGTAGCATTGCACGGGCTTTTTCTCGCGCACGTCACAGGCAACTTTGTCACTTTAGGAGCCGCTGTTAGCCAAGGTACGTCAGGGATGATCGGAAAGTTATTAGCTTTACCCATTTTCTGCATTACGTTACTGGCGACTCGATTTTTGGGAAATGTCTATGAACGTGAAGGTAGAAGCGCTTTTATGCCTCTCTTTGCCTTTGAAGCTTTGCTGCTTACTTTTGGCGCCTTTCTAGCGCTCTATCACGGCCCATTTATCGAGGCTGATGAGTCACCGTTACTTATCGTTGGGATGCTATGGGTCATGGCGATGGCCATCCAAAATGGAATTCATCGTATCCATATGAAAGGTTGCCCACCGACAACTGTAGTGACTGGTTCAACAACGCAGATAATGCTGGATTTCACCGACCTACTCATGGGTAAGCAATCCAATATACAAGCAACAAAACAGCAGTTAAAAGGCCTACTTAGTAGCGTATTTTTCTTCGCTCTGGGATGTGCTTCTGCTGCGGTTTCCTATTCATTCGTTAGTATTTGGTGTTTTGTCGTACCGCCTGTTTTATCGGTTATCACACTCTATTTATTACGAAGAAATCCGTTACACAACTCAGACTAAGAAGGTATGTATGAATAACGTCATTCGAAACTTACTGATATCTGACCCACTTTGGCTTTTCTCTCGATTGCTCGTCACTTTTGTCTTTTGGTATGACGCAGCTGGCTTTATCGTCAACTTTAACGGTACCAAGGCGATGATGGCTGGATTTGGATTTCATCCCGAAACGCTCTACGCCCTACTGACAATCGTGGTAGAACTGATTGGCTGCCTCTTCATCCTATTTGACCGGTATGTATGGCTAGGCGCAGGAATGCTGAGTGTGTTCACGTTCCTGACAATTATCCTGGTTCACGATTTTTGGAATATGAGCGGTATTGAAGCACTCAACGCCAAGCTAGAATCAGAGGAACACCTCACCGTGATCGGTGGAATGATTGTTGTCTCAATACTGAGTGTTATTCGAAGGGAATGGTGTTTGTTGAAGGACGCTCGACCGGCGCGCTAGGGGTCTTTAAATTTTTATATCATCGAAAACGATGAATCGGTTTACGCCGCAAACACATCGTAAGATGTCATAGCGTAAGTTGAAAAACAGCAGACCCAAGAGCCAAGCTGCTGGGTCTGCTGCTGAAAATGTTCATCCTTTACAAGATTATAAAGGCTTAACGTTAGTGGCACACGGTCCTTTCTGGCCTTTGCCAACTTCAAATTCTACTTTTTGGCCATCACTCAGTGATTTATAGCCTTCCATCTTGATTTCCGAATGATGAACAAATAGGTCTTTGCTACCGTCATCCGGTGTAATGAAACCAAAACCTTTGTCACTATTAAACCACTTAACTTTACCTGTACTCATTTTTCCAATCTTCATCTGGGGACTAAATAAACAGCAATTCGAGCCGCCATATCGGCAAGAATAGCCCGAGTTATCAACGCTCTACGAAGTATAGTAGAAAGCATCACGACTAATCATTGGTTAGATTTCGCAAATGAGCAAGGGCGACGTTCAATAAAAGTCGGCCAATTGCGTAAATTGGGATAAATGACCGTTTAATTGCGAATTTTGAGCCCGTTAAACATGGTAAGTTTCCAGAATCAGGACGAATTTCGACCAAGTGGATATGACCAGCCACTGACCTGATCGCCACATTTTAGTTAGAGTTTGGACAGAACCTTACCAGACCTTCAGCTTAACTCACATCGTTTCGAATAGTTTTTTAGTATCGCAAACCGGCATTAACAGCCAGTGAATGAATAAAGGAATATTGAAGCAACTGTTCGTCATTGCTCTGCTAACAGTATCTTTCTTAACAAATTTGCCAACTGTTCTTGTTCTTGGCTACTAAGTACGCTCAGCATATTATCCATATTGGCAACGTGTGCATTCAGTGTAGTGTCCACCAACTCAATCCCCTTTTGAGTCAGAATAACTTTACAGCTGCGTCTGTCCTCTTCACTGGCAATACGTTGGACAAAGCCACTTTTCACCAAGTGTTCAATACGCGTACTGACCGCTCCAGAGGAAAGCATCAGAGTCTGATACAACTCAGTAGGAGTGACTGCAGTATCACTGCGGCGCATGGTGGCCAAAATATCAAACTCAATGCTGCTCAGCCCGTACTCTTGAAAAACCGAATCCAACTTCTTCTTCCATACAGCACTGGTTCGACGCAATCGCCCGACAACCCCCATAGCTGAGCAATCCAGATCCGGCCTGACAGCGAGCCATTGAGCAAGAATTTTATCGACTGTGTCTGATGACATGTTTATCTCTCCAATAAATATCTTTCAAAAAAGATACTTGATAAAAAATCATAACTCCATTACTTTCTAAAAAGTATCTTTTTTAAGAGATACTTTTGGGGATGATTAACGATTCAGTCAAGGTGAGTTATGAACAGGATTCAGCAAATTAAAACAATAGCGTTAACCGCAATTGCACCTATTGTCTGGGGCAGTACCTATATAGTGACAACGGAAGCGCTGCCACCAGAAAGTCCGCTTATTGCTTCAACAATTCGTTCGCTGCCAGCTGGTGTATTGCTGGTACTTATTAGCCGAGCGTGGCCAACTGGATTGTGGTGGCTTCGTATGGCAGTGCTAGGTTTTCTGAACATCGGGCTATTTTTCTACTGCTTATTTTTCGCGGCAACCTACCTACCGGGAGGCATGGCATCGATGGTGATGTCTATCCAGCCGCTGATTGTCATGATCATGAGTTGGTACCTTTTGAGTGCCAACTTCTCTTCACAACAACTGATCGCCAGTGGATTAGGAATTCTCGGCGTAGGTCTGCTGGTGCTTAACAGTTCAGCCGAACTCAATATCGAAGGTATGTTGACCGCCATACTCGGAACGCTGAGCATGGCTTTAGGTGTGGTACTGACAAAAAAATGGGGACGTCCAACGGGCATGACAATGATCGGATTTACAGGTTGGCAGCTGTTATTTGGCGGCATCATTTTGTTGCCTGTCTCGCTTTGGCTGGAAGGCATTCCAACCCAACTTACGTCTATCAATTACCTAGGCTATGGATATTTGAGCTTGATTGGTGCCATTTTGGGTTACTTTCTCTGGTTTCGCGGAATCGAAAAACTGCCTCCTGTGACCGTCTCTTTTCTCGGTTTTCTAAGCAGTGTTTCTGCCTGTTTTCTTGGATATCTAGTCCTAAATCAAACCCTGACTTGGCCCCAATTACTTGGAGCGTTAGCCATTTTGTTTTCAATTGTGCTGGCTACGCCTCGCTCATCCGCACAAACCGATCATCGACTACAACTTCAGACCGTAAAAAGGAATTAATATGAACATTACTATCGTATCAGGAAGTCAAAGAGCGCATTCTCAAAGCCTAAATGTCGCCTATTACCTACAAACACTGGCTGAGCCCCATTTTGACGAGGCAACTGTTCTCGACTTACACCAATTGGATCTACCGCTGTGGAATGAGGGGGTATGGCAGGACAGTGAAGAATGGCAACAATGGAAACCAGTTGCTGAAATTCTTCAGCGATCGGATGCATTTATTTTTATTACCCCTGAATGGCACGGCATGGCGACGCCTGCATTGAAGAACTTTTTGATGCTGACTACCGACGAAGAATTAGCGCACAAAGCCGCTCTGCTGGTGAGCGTTTCAGCCAGCGTGAATGGTGTCTATCCGATCAGTGAATTACGCATGACGGGTAACAAAAACAATCATGCGTGTTTTCTGCCGGATCATCTTATTTTTCGTGACTGCGAAGAGATTCTGACAGCAGAACATAAATGTACCGACCAGCATCTGCATGCTCGCAGCGAATATACCATGAAGCTGCTTGCTGCTTACGCCAGCGCATTAGCTCCTGTACATCGTGATATGGTCAATATAGGTAAAACGTTTCGCTATGGAATGTAGCGACTGTCATACAGAAAGCATCTGCCCCAAACAGGTGCTTCTTGTTCAGTTTGTAGCTGCATAGTCATACAACCTGCTTAACATTATCCAAATTAGTGGATGTACAGTATTGGGATAAAGTGAGCATAGTACCCTGCGCGTCTTCGTATTAGCTCTGTATTGAAAGCTCAATTAACAGCCTAATAATGGGTATTAGCATTGAGAAAAAGGGGCAGAGATGATCTACCAAACAACGTGTTTTGCAATTGTGTAGCAGCTTGTTGCATAAATTAATCTCATGGTGATTTTCTGCTCTCTAAACGCGTTTTGGACATATCCAAGTTAGGGCGTCGGCATTATCAGAAGAATTTCGGATAGAGATTTCTATGGGGTAACGCCCGGCTTAGCGGCGGACTTGGAGTTGTTTGTGTTGTGCTAGCGTAGCTATAAGCACAAAAGCAAACAACGGAAAGGCCGCCCCAGAAATACGCCTTTTTGCATATCGACTACAGCCGCTTGTTAAGTTTTATATTTCTTTCGGAGCGATTCAATTTTTTGCGCTCTCTCCGAAACCACCCTTAAAAAACCCCTATATGCATTATCAGGATACGCCAACTCCCAACGAGCAGGACATGCCGCGCACTGGAAGTCATATAAATTCAACGACTTAAGTTCACCAGATGCCTTCATTTCTTCAATTTTTGCTTGAGCCCTCAAGAAATCATCATGTGTGGGAAAGCCACCACATTCAAAAGGCTTCAGCTTGTGGCAATTTGTACATTTCATAGAGAAACTTAACGTTTTATTATTGCGCATGCGCTTATCTCATTAGACCAGTAAAAACGTGCACAGTTAACTACTTGTATATAATGAACTTATCAGAATTTTGCTAAATTCACCATCTGGAAAAACGCGCATGCGCGTTTCCCAAACCTATTATCTAACCCATAGGTTTTATAATTGTATGACTTTAAGAACATTTATTCATATCGGAATGTGAAAACGCGCACGAAGTTGGGATAGAAATCGTCTTGATTTCAATATGACTGTATACGTGCCCAGCTTTTAGGCATTGCAAAGAGAATGGCAATATTTGTGTTAAATGGATGACAATTTGTAGGCAAGAAAGTATGCGTTTGACTGCGCCACAAACAACGAGTTAACTCTTTTTGGGGCACTTCTGTGTTATGAAGTGCCAACTGTGAAGGTTCTGGACGATTCCAAGTTAGACTTTCAAGCCTAATTGATAGGATTTAGATTTTATGGATTAACGCCCCAAATAACCGGACGAAAAATATGTGCAGCAGCAATTTTTCATCCGAGTTAATTTACGATGTTAGATATAATCACTTGTTAAATAATATACCGATAAACTTTCTGATGATTTCTGGCTATTGGGCTCTTAAGAGAGTTCCAGATTTATGTTTGATACGAAACATAAAGTAGAGCATTGAGGCCAAAGCCGCGATTAGGTTGCCGAGCCCCATAAAAAAGACCACATTAAGAACGGGATGATCGAAAGTGGTGATAAATAAAGCCCCAGGTAAACCAATAAAGATCATCGCGAGTCTAAATAGCGGTGGGAGTTGAGAAAAGCCCCTGACTCTTAACCAAGAAATAAACACTAGGGCAATGCCATCAATCGCGATCACAGCAACTGAGAGCTTTAATGCTTCTACCAACTCATTTGTCGCATTGGGCGTGTATATCTGAGAGATAGTGTCTGCAAGCACGACCAGCCCTAATGCACTCACGAGAATATAACTTAGCGTAAGTGTGAGCATCGAGTATGGTTCATCATCAGTTTTATCCATTTGAGACAACGAAATGGATAGAGATATTACCAACCCAACGTAGAGTACAGAAAAGCTGTTCATAAAGTTAAGAGCGAAGCCGAGGTAAGCCGTTTGCTCTTGGCTGTAAAGATTGGAAAATGTGAGCACTAGAATTGAAATGCCACCGGTGAAGAAGACACTAGTTAATGCTTCTGTGCGGCCAAAATTAACCAGCATTCCAATCTTTTCCTTGTTGATTTTTGGTTGAGCAATGAGGGCATGTTTTAGGCCTAAATATATAACTGGTACCAAGATTAAAATACGTATAGCCAGAGTTGACATCGATACAGCTACAGAAGCATTTTCTATGTTGGATATCGCGATATAGTTAAAAACAACATTTGCTATTGCGCTAGCAATCGTAACACCGAGTACTTTTTTTTCTAAACCTTGTGTTTCTAGTATATTGCATACCCCGATATAGATAGCTAAAGGGAAAATACTGGCAGAAAGTAAAAAATAACTCTGAGTCGCGTGGTTTGAAGCGTCAAAAAACTGGCCGACGATAAGGCTGATAAATAGTAAAACACCACCCAGGCAGACTGAATAACCAAGTATTTCTTGAGCAGTTTGACGAGCTGTGTCTTTGTTCTGTCCAATGACGATATTAATACCAATGCTTAGTACAACAGCCAATATGACGAAAACCTGTATAACTTGCGACGCCAAGGTGTAATCTTCGACTGCCATCATGTTTGTGTGCCCTAGCATGACCATGTCGACCATAGCGAGAGACAGTGCAACAAACCTTGTTGTTGAGATGACGAGAGCCCGCTTTAAGAAAGTTGCGATCATATTAAAGTTCCTAGTGACGTAGGGAAGTCGTTATCATTTTCAAGTATCCAGTACATAAAAGCCTGTTGACGTTGACTGGTTCTTAGAAACGCGTCAAGTTGATTGGTTTCGAAGTAAAAGACTTCACGAAAGTTTTCGGCTCGTAGAGACTTATTACTGCCAAATACACATGAAGGTAATGAGGTGTGACACAACACGAAGGTTTGATTGGCGCTCTTGTCATTGTATGTCCACTGAGAGCAAGCTAAGAAAATCAGCTCCTTATGCGCTTCCTCAGTGACAAGTTCATTTGAATCAATTAGATAATCGTAGAACGAGAGCGAGAGTCTCCAGTCCATCTTTTTGTGATTTACGTAGCACCAATTAACGAATCCAGCATACAAGTGATCTGAGCATAATACTTTATTTTCCTTTAAACTCGGACACCCGCTTAAGATTTGGTTGGATGATGCATCGATGATGAGAGAGCTATACAAAGCTTCTTTGTGGTTAAGATGCTCGCTAAAGAAGGGGGCAACGACAGAATTTAAGATGTTATCCATGAATTTGACAACCTCTAACATTATCGACGTCTCTCATCCATTCACGAGCGTTGAAGTTGTCATCTCTTTCAACTGAGATAGTCTGGATGTCATGCTCTCGCGCGAATTGCACAAGGTAGTCGAGTACTAACTCGTTAATACATTGATTATGTGTATCTACTAAAAACTCACCCTCCGGCCCATCTTCAAAACCTGCGATATGAAAGTGTTGGCATTCTTTGGTTAACTCATGCCAAGCCTCTTTTTTTTGACCTGTATTTTTTTCAGCTATAAATGCGTTAGAAAGATCAAAAAGAAGACCACATTGAGTTTTAGACAGGATTTCTTTGAAAAAGCTCACCTGCGTTGTGGATTGCGGTATTATCGATGGATAGTTTTCTAATAATAATTGACCATGTAAAAGACTAGACCAGTATGTTAGTTTTTCTAGGACCCACTCAGTATCTTTTACGTAGTTAACCTCTAGCATTTGGGGCAGTGCTTGCTCGTTATGATAGAACTTACCGATATGATCAGATATATATATAGGTTTTAGGTCTGCTATTAAGGTATTTATTATTTGTGCCATGTTTTTTAACTCAAGTTCATCTCTGTGAAGAAACTGAGAGTTCATGATATGAAACGCACAGGGACGCCCTTTAAGGATCTCTTTGATTGAGTTAACATCTGTCGTTAAAAAGTTATCTATTAATAACTCAACAAACTCTATATCTCTATTCTCGAATAATTCTTTTATACAAGTCAGTTCTCTTTGTCCTGACCAGTTAATGCCTACTTTCATTGTTGTTTATAATCTACGAAATCTGTAAATGATTGAATAAAGTGTATTGAATTTTTCTCAATTAGTGAATCCATGTCGTCAATTGAGAGTGCAACTCTCTTATCTACACTAACGACGTAATCCATCCACTCATTCAAAAGCTCTGAGGGTGTAATATTAAAGAAATCGGATATATCTTTGATATTCTCTACCTCTTGGTTTAATAACTTTTTTAGATAAGATTCGGCATACACTCGAGCATATTCTGCTTTGCTGATTTCACTCAGTGGTTCACTTAGTAGTTTTTTAAGTATATCGAAATCACTTTTGTAAAGATCTGTTTTTTCCGCCCAAACATCATCGCTGTGCTCTATATTGATAAAGACATTTTTATCCACTAACTTTAACTTTAAGATCTGTCGGAGTAATTCCCATACAGAAGGATGGACTTGAGTGCCGTGACCATCATGCAAAGCTCCATCTTTACCCTCGATAATCCCAGATAAGTGGATTTCTATAACGGAGTCCCAATCAATGAAGCCAATCATGGAAGTTGGATTTATATCATTGTTCTTACAGTCAATAATTAAATGAGATAGGTCGATGATAGCACCAGATCCGGACTCTTTAACTACACGATTAAAGCTCTTCCAATTCGTTATGATTTCATTTACTGAAGAGGAGTAAAAATTCGCATTTTCCAACCATACCGGTTTTTTTGTCACTTGACGCACTTTAGTCAAAAAACGAATCGCATTGTCTTCACTGCCATGATCATGATTATAGTGCGAGGAAAACCCAAGCTTTCCTATATTATCATTTCTATCACCACATAAATGAAAACCAAGGCTGATAATTCTATTATCATATTGTGTATCAATTAGTTTTTCATTGATGAAACGATCTTGGTATATCTCATTTTCGGTTATTGGTGATCTTGATATATGTAGTGATATTGGAGTGTGTTTAACTTTCTCTGGTGGAGTATTTTCAACAAATAAACTACGATAAGCCTTGAAACCAAGTTCGATAAGTTTAACTTCGTCTGAAGGATAGAGTTTTCCTGTGGAAAAGTGATGATTATAGCTACAAGCAAAATTCATAAAGATACCTTTAAGGCCCTTTATTTCTAAAGGGCCATATAAAATTACTTGTTGTAGCTACCGCAAGTCATTTCTTTATCTTTAACTTTAACTACTACTTTCTTTTCGTTTTTCATGATATTAATCCTTTATTGTTTAATTTACCTTCCTAATAAGGTGAATTAAAATTAAGTTTCTCAGGATTTTTTGTCAACATTATTCATACAAAAAAGCAACAAGATTATTGAAAGATTAAGTTTTATCTAAAAAAATTCGAATTTTATTATACAAAAACATCAAGATTGCTGTTGTTCCACAGGTAATCTAAGAATAAAAATAATATTTTCTAGTGTTGTTTATCAGTCAAAACTGGTTCAGTCGCAAACTTTAAGGCTTTGAGTAAATATTTAAACGAATTCCATTCACGCCCTAAGAAAACCAACTTTCCACAAAGTGCTCATTCATTAAATTTGGTATCAAAAAATACTTATCTATCGGCTTGATCTTACATTGGTACAAACTCACTTTGGGGCAAATTCGTGTTACCAATGGCGTCAGCCGTAACTCTGTACGCATGACCAAAAGCATGGAAAAACTCTATATACGTGGCCAGTTTTAATTAATCACTACAAGATGTCTGGAACATCTTGACCAGAATTGTGGCCCCTAACTGGCTTAAGGTTTTAGCTTGGGTTTATCTTGGTAGGGTCATAGGGGGCGGTGTGTGTTTTGATTCTAAAAGCCGACCAGATTTCAGCGTGGTTTGATAGCTATCTACTGAAAAAAGACAAAGAGTAGACGTGATTGTGAAGCTCTAATATCGGTCTTTAGCATGATAAAAGCGAGTAGCCAAATAAAATGGATCTCGCTTTTTTAATCAATTACGACGTTCGATTCGAGATAAAAATTACCCAGTAAACTCTTCAGAATCGGGACGATTGGTAAACTGCACACCATTTAAGAAGTCGCACAGCAGTTGGTCTTCACACTGTTTGTAGTTTTTGTTGTTTGGCTTGCGGAAATACGCACCAATTTCGTATTTACTTAAACTAGTACCAACCACTTCTAATACGTCCAACACATCTTCTGCTTTCATGTCTAGCGCAATGCGCAGCTTCATGAGAATCATGTTGTTGGTCAACGTGACTTCTGGCTTAGGTTGCTCGCCGTCTTTTTTTCCTCGCTTGAGGTTAATAAAGCCATTTAAGAATACCGCTAACTCTTGATCCTTCATCTTAACGCAAGATTTGTCACTTTCATCTTTTAACCAATTTGCCACTTTATCGTGAGCCACAGTGACTTCGGCCTGCCCGAAAGCTTTCATTATCTGCGCGTTTTTAAGGTTTAACGCGTGTTGGATACGACGTAAAATTTCGTTGTTAGTCACTAGGGATTCCTAAAATGAGTTCTAAGGGTGAATAAAAATCCATCAATGACATGCGATCTGTGAGTGTCTTTATTCAATAGCGTAGTTGACGGTGACTCTAACAGAGAACACGTTTCTTCGGTAGGTTAAAAATAGAAATAAGACGGCCTATTCGAACTAGTTGGCTAAGTTGGTAAGACCCCACTTTCATAGACACTATGCTGATTAGAAGAAGTAGGTCAAACCACCTCACTGTGATTTGTGAGGTAGAAGGTTACTGGTAAGGAATGGGGCAAAAGTGGATTACAGTTATTAAATGGGAAATGTTTTTCCTCATACTCTTCAACTAATACAGCTAACTTTTCAAATTCACCACCTTCAGGAGTCTCTGGTTTGGCTGCGGCCTACAGAAATCATCTCCGACTCAAACCAATGCATAATTGTTTATTGATTTGCCTGATTTATAATTTCTATCAATAACAACAATGACATGATGAGCTCACAAGATGACCAATAAGGTTCTATTTCCAGCGTTACTATTGCTCACCGCAATGTTAACGGGCTGCACCTATGGGATGCACCAGGCAATTTGGGGGCACAGTGATGAACCCACTGAAACGCCTGAAGAGATGACCAAATCCTCTCAATACGTTATCAACCGTATGGAACAGTACTGCCTAGATTCCACCAAAGCGTGGAAAGGTAATTCATGCCGCTTTACGTTCAACACACAATGGGATTTCTGGGGGCGTTCAGGAGATTGGTTTGAAGCAATGACACGCGGTATCGGTACGTTCGATCAAGTTCTTAAGGAGCACTACCCTATCGTCGCGGGTGGACACGTGGTGAGTTACTACTTTAGAAGAGGTTGGGACAGCACTCAAACTCGCTCTTGGCGATATGTCCTTGGTGATGGCTCAACGATATTGACGATCGACAGAACGTGGAAAAACCTTCCCAACGAAGTTGAAACCGCAATCGTTGAAGAGCAGATTACCTTTGTCATCGGGTTTGAATCGAGTCACCCATGCCTTAAGTCATCATCCTACCTTTCGATGAGAAAGTGTGAGGGCTTTATGGACTCACTGCACAAAACACCAGAACAGTTTCAGGAAGCGGATTTATCCCGAACAGCCGCGTCTATTAAGCGCGTTAATACCTCACTCGCTTATCTGGCAGCCAAAGGAGATAAGAGTTCCGAAGCATCTAAAACCTACAACCAGATGGTTGCAGAACAGAAGAAACGAGATAGTGAAGCGGTCAGCGCAGGTATCCGCCAAGGGTTGGCAAACTTCGATACTAGCGTTAAAACGCTGCCTACATACAGCCAATCGAATACTAACAACTATGTTCCCCGACCGAACCTGAGTAAGCAGTACGCGCAAATCCAACCGACTTACATGGATCGCATGGAAAAGAGAGAGCAGGCTCTGGCTACGATGAAAAATGCTACCCAAGCCGGAAATAAAACAACGACGGCACCATCTGTCGCGTCTGCTGCTTCAAGTCAATCGTTAACCAACGGGACAACCGTTCAGGCTAACCCAACTCAACAAACCGGTGCGAATGCTAAACCTATAAGTACAGCACGAACTAAAGACTTCAAAGAGGCGATTGCCTACTGCTGGACGCTCAAAGAGCCGAAGAGTGGCCAAAAGGACATTTGGTTCTGCCACGGCCCCATCCAAAAAACATTAGTTGCGACCACTCTCCCGAAAGCTATGGAGTTAGTCGGTTGTGATTACCCAAATGCACTGAGAAAGTGGGATTTTAAAGATGGTGTGGTTCACGCCTGTGACCTTGGTTTGGAAAACTACGATGAAGACGTCGCTAATCTCTACCAGGTACCTTCGGTCATCACTAAGAATTTGCATCAGTATCGATGCAATCTACCTTACCAAGGCAGATGCAGAACAACTCACTGAACTCAAGGGCGCTCGATTGGGCGCCTTGTTACTAATTTCGATTTCTGAGGTAGTTTTACTATGCTTCATGAGTTGCGGCAGGAAATGCATGTAGGCGTATTGTTGAGAATAACCATTGTCCTCCATTATTTTATCGATTTTAGGTTGGAGGATTTACTTTTGAGCGCTTTAAACTGCATTCATTGCACGTCCAATTTATCGCAGAGCAAATAAAGGCAACCAAGAGCGTGGTCATGTATAAATGCACTGAGCCTGGTGAGATGACATCCAGATAAAAGTCATTGTTTAGAAACTCCAACCCAAACACGAATGCAAATGCGCAAGCCAGCCCCTTAGTGTAAACATAGTGAAGAAAACCGTTGCGTCTTTGTAACAACCACTCTTGTCGCTGTTTCCTGTCCATACCTAACTCTTCCTTGAAAATTTCATAGAATGATGCGCTACAATGACAACAGCGTGAGTGTCATCGTCCATCGCAGTAAAGCCCAGAGTCTGCGTTCAAGATGGTGACACTCACGTGCTGTGCTGTGCTGTGCTGTGCTGTGCTGTGCTGTATATTTTAGTTTCTGCGCTGGTTGCACACAGCAAAGAATACGGGCTTTCCCGGTTGACGATACGCGTTCGCAGCAACGGGGACGACTCATTACGCGACTCCTCCCCCTACAGAGCAGTAATATGACCTCTGTGGCACTCGGCATTTATGTTAACTCGGGCCAGAGAAGTACGTTAACGGAAACACGCTAACCATAGCAGTACCACGGTGATGGTGACATCATTCATCTTCAGTCACATCGACTTTCTCTTCCAGGTCTCTGATTAATGCATCAGCAATATGCTCAGCCGTAAACGCGAAGATATTCAGCTCTGATGTTGCTAGCATCCCTTCAACCGGTCGCTCGAGATGAAAAACCATATCCCAGTATTGATAGTCAATCCAAAGCTTGAGCCAGTCATTCGTCAACTGTAAGCGAGCGCAGACCGGCTTATCGTCACTGAGACGAGTCTGCATATCGTCAATCGTCGCGATGATAAACTGTCTGGTATCGTCACAAATGAGCATCACACTCTTTCTCCATTCTAAACCGTGAGTGCTAGAAAAAGAGTAGTCAACGAACCGAAGAATTGCTTATGGCCTGTCAGGGTCTATTTGCTCAACGTTATTTTCAACCCTCCTCAGGTGGAGTTCTCATTTAGGAGAGCGGCTATGTGGCAGGTTCACTGCTATCGGCGTTTCTGCAAAGTACGCAGTACTGCGAATCACCATACAATCGACGCGCAAACACCAAGGCCATCGTCCCTGATGGGAATACGCCCAAATAGATTCGGCTTTCTATTTCAGCCTGCAGAGCACAGCCCAATCGGTGAACCTCATGGTGCCCTTGTGAATTCACACATTTATTTACGTAATATCGATTCATCCCTGACTTCCAGCACAACGCAAACGAAAGACAACGCTACAATTTTAGCCGCTTTAAGAGATAGTGTGTAATGTCCGTTTCCGTCACCAAGCCTTTATAGCGATTATCGGTGACCAAGACGATGGGCAGAGAAAGCGCGCTCTCTTTGAGTAACGGGAGCACATCCGTGAGCAGCGCCTGTGCGTCCATGATGGTCAACTGCGTGTTCATCATACTGGCAACAGGCTTATTCCAGATGCCCGCTTCTTTCATGGTTTCATGTTCAGTTCCCATGGCCGGAGTCAGATGAAGATTGAGCTGAGCTTTGTCCACCAATCCGACACATTCCCCTTTGTTGATAACGGGGATCACATTAATGGCGTCGGGTTTTAAGTATTCGTTAGCCAGGATGAGCGGCTCACCGGGGTCTAAACGAGGCAGGCTTTTGCTGGCAATATTGAGTAAGGTGATGGCTTCTTCATCCGCATCCGAGCTATCCGTCAGGCCATCGGCATGCAGCTGTCGAAGTATCGTCTCAAGCTGTTTCTCTGCCTCCTGCAGGTCGCCATAATCAACCGGCTTAGCAAACAGGTACCCTTGCATATAATCCACCCCCAGGTAAGACAGCAAACGGGCTTCGTCCGGCGTTTCGATACCTTCAGCAATCACCTCAACGTCCAGGCGGTGGCATAGTCTGACCAACAGCTTAATGACCTGGTAGTATTCCCCGCGCTCATGGCTGCGTTCAATCAGCTCGCGGCTGACTCTGAGGTACTGAAATTGCCCTTGGCTCAATAAGTCAGCCAGTCGGAATCCCTCGGACAAGTCGTCCAGCGCAAACTGTACGCCCCGCTGACGAAACTCCGGGAGTAGCGTTGAGACATCGAGCGTTGCCGCAGGGCTTTTGACTTCATTCATGTCGATGACAATGTGCCGTGGCTCGACCTGCTCCTGCTTCGCAAGCAGCACCATGCATTCCAGGACTTCGGACAAACTCTGTTGGGTATTCGGCGAAAGATTGAGATTCAGGAAACGGCCGGACTTTTTCAGCCACGGTGCACACTGGGAAAACGCATTCTGGTACGTCAGTAAATCCAACTCTGAGATGAGATTTAAATCCTCAGCCAGCCCAATCAGCTCCGTGGTTGTTGCGTTAAGCGCTGCGTCCAGGTTAAAACGGCACAGCGCCTCATAGCCTGCCACCGCCCAGTCCTGACAATGTATAATAGGTTGGTACTGAACGCCTATCGCGCCTTTCTCGATGGCATCTCGTACAAGGTCCTCTAACAGCACGTAGCGCTTAATCGTCAGTTGCAAATCGGTATCGTAGAACTGTATACGGCTTTTGTGCCCGGCTTGCTGAGCCAATGTCGCCTGAGAAGCATGCACGACGGCCCTTTTCATGGAGTGGGTGTCCTTCCCCAACACCGATACACCAACTTTCCCGGAAATTAAAAACCGATACATGCGCTCATCGGCCTGCTTCACTTCAGAAAAGAAATGACGAATGCTGAAATGAATCGCGCGGGCCTGGTTCTGGCTAATGCATATCGGTTCGCACACGTAGACCAACAGGAAACTCTGATTCAGATTCCCGACCACCTGAGCACTTTTCACGGTTTGCATGACTTTGTGGAAAACGTCAAACGCTCTGGGATCCAGACTGGCGGGCTTGATGGCAAGCACCAGCGAGATGTTCTGATATCGTGCGGTGTGCATTTTGGACTCCGCCGCCGAGATAAAGGCAGCCTGGCCCATGGTGCGTGACGATTCGGATTGAGTTGACGTTGATACGGGGGCCATCAGTGACTCCTTCGTTCTGCTCTCAGCCGCAAACTTCCATCGCGAGCTGGTGACGTAAAATTCGGACTTGTCGCTCTGCCGAGAGTTTCAAACTCCACGCCAGTTCGTACACTTCCTGAGAAACCTGACCTTGAAGATAACGGTGCTGCGTATGGTTATAGCTGGCTTCGAGCAGTGCCAGGCGTTCGCAGGCAGCATGGTATCGGTCCCAACTGTCAGCATGGCTGTGCATCATGGTTCACCTCTTACATCCATGTCGGTCGTGAGTGGTTATGCATGACTGTAAACGAACGGCATTCTGTTCGTAAATCAATTTTGGAAGAATGGCGAGAGAACTGTGCGCTTGGTCATTGAAAAAAAGAGCCGCCAAACGGCGGCTGCTTTGAGGTTTTATCAATCGTGGTAGTGAATAGAGGTTGGGTAGGGCCTCTATTCCCTCAGTATAGGCAAACGTGCATGACACGATGAACGGAGATGCGGAAATGTGACTCATGTCCTAATGACTCTGGTGATACAAACCGCGCGGAACATGGGTTCGTTAATTGGTTCAACGGCGATAGTACCAACTTAAGTTGCAGTCAGGATTAAATTGGCAGCCTTGCCACACCGCATCGCACCTTTGAGTCAGTTCGCGCAACAACCGATTCGCGCCGGACAGGCTAACGCTCCCGGACATCCCACAAAGCTGGCATTGCTGGATAAAGTCTCTCGTGCAAAAAGCCGCGGGATACCGAGTGTCAGGCGCAACCAGCGCCTGAATAACCAGCAGCGCTTCATGGTAGACTCTTTCTTTCATCTCAAATCTCTCACATTGCATGAGCACTTTTTAAAAACCCACCGCAACGTTGGCCGTAATACTGAGGTGGACAATAGAGGCAGGATACCCACTTAAGGGTAGTTCGAGAGGACCTACTTGTCAGTTTTACAATCATGGCGTTGATTATTCTGCAACTTTGTTTTAGTACAGGACATTCACTGAACAACCCCAGAGAAGCGCATGATTGTTAACTTTTATGAAGTGGCGCCCGATGGCTCGCTATCTATCCGAAATCGAATTACGTCTGTCGACAATACCACTCCGCTATTGCCGAAACTGGATGAAACGGTTTTCTTCAAGGCACCCAGCGCTGGGTGTTATCGGGTGGCCAATATCGTCCATATTGTCGAACAACCCTCAGATGAGCCCACTTTTGCTCGACTCTCGGAAGTCGATGTTCATTTGGTGAAAATTGAAGATATTTCACCAGACTATGCGATTTAGCCTGAAGACGTTTTTGCGCCTTTAGCGTCAACCTCTCAAAGGATGCAGCAACAGATGAAGCTGCTGAGTGTCAGCGTTCCATTCCTTGGTTTCCGCAATAAAGCCACCATGTTCATTCACCACAGACTCAAGTCGGTGCGCTTGGTCCGATTGAAGCAACATCGACAGCGGTGCCACTTGCTGCTTGTGGTCGTTGAAGCCGTGTTGGATTTGCTCTTCCAGCATATAGAGGATGTCCGGACTCGGTTCTTGTCCTTCAAGAAAGACTTCGGACTCTACTCCCAACCTCTCATTCAGATACAACAATAAAGCATGCAACTTAGCCATATCGGTCGTATTCGTCATAGTCATGCTGTCATGTAGACCTAAAAGCTTGGCTTCTAAATTGCCGTTAGAACTGCGCCCTAACTGAATCATGGCTTTGATGTCCTTTTTGAACTGATGACCGTGCCGCGCGTTCAACTTGTGCTTGAGATAACGAACCAATATGTCGTTTCGCTTTGAGACAGGCACAAACCGAGGTGTCGCGGAGACTTCCATAAAAAGATGAAGCAATGCATGGCACACTAACGCTGCCAGTTGTGAGTAGTAATCGCTATCGTGTTTCATACGCGTTCGTAAGAGCCAAAGAAGCCCTCATTTAACCCCCTTTTACTCGCAATAACAATGCACCATGCCGCTGGCTTTCAGACCGCGTGACGTGACGGCTGCTCTCACTCTTTGTCCTGAAGCTGATAAGCATAATGTGGCGTATTGTTATTTCTAATACTAAAGTTAAGGTATACAGCGACTATGTGAAGATTCGCGATGAACACAAAGAATCAGTTGGCCCCGACCTTCAGCCTCGATGGTCTTCAGTACCATTTCTCTCTGAGGGGTGAAACCATACTCTCCATCGACAGCAACGCTATCAGTTACGAGCAAGCGGAAGACATCTACATTGCTCTTCTTAAAGCCATGGAGATATCGTTAACGCAGTATTGTCCTGATTTGGACCGCGCCTTTCAAAGGGAGTGTCGGGCGAGTTTAACGTGCGATTAAGGCCGTGAATGCCATAACCAGGCGATGACAACACGGACGCCCCCTCTTTCCATGGGTGAGTGTTTTATTGCTACGTTGACGGTTATCACAATTCGCCACATCCCTCTTGAGACACAAAATCATCGCGTTAGAGTAATAGACAACGTATTGCCTATATCGAAAGGTACCCATGAACTATCCAGGCATCCAGAACGCCCTGCTTTTTTCAGAAGAAAGCCTTACGTCGACCATGCTCAAAGAAACTCTGGAGCGAAACCTTCCTTTGTCGGTTGAGTTACAACGTTTCAGCCAGTTGAGCATCGAGAAAAGTACCTGCGCAAAATACATTTTTATTGATTTTGCCCACATTACGGATGAGTTCGAGAACAACTACTACAACATCAAATATCAGATAGGATTACACGCCAAAGAAATACTGATTAACTGCCCGAGAGACATCAGCGTGGCGTACTTATTCAAGTGGCCCAATTTGTATGGGGTGTTTTATGCCGATGACTATATTGACAAGATTTTGCAAGGTACCCATAAAATCATGCAAGGTGAGATGTGGCTGTCCAGGCAACTCTCTCAGGACTACATCCTACATTTTCGCAGCAATATCCCTGTGCTCTCCAGCCGAATGCTAGGCGCCGTGCTGACCAAACGTGAGCATGAGGTCGTTAAACTATTAGTGAAAGGACAAACGAACCCTGAAATCGCTGAGCATTTTGGCGTAAGTCTGAATACCGTAAAATCCCATCTGCACAACCTCTTCAAAAAAATCAACGCGAAGAACCGGGTTCAGGCCGTCATTTGGGCAAAAGATAGTTTAGGGCTGGATGTCCCCTTCGATGACAGGATAACTTGAAACATCGAACGCCCTTTCACGGCGTCAAGAATAGGTTTTAAGTGGCTTTTACACTATAAAAACGCATCGTCATGCCTTGATATTGTAAAGGAATTCAATGAGGTCTGATTGAGTCACCATACCTTTAAGTCGGTTTCTATTATCGACAATAGGTATATGGTGATACCCTGATGTTAGAAGAGGAATCGTTCGCGCGATATGGGTATCCGTACGCATAAACACTGGCGCTGCATTCATAAATTGGCTTACCTCTTTCTTGGCTTTTTTCTTTGCGTGCAGGTAAAGCGCGATAAATGAGTCAAACTTTCTATTCTCAACACTTCTTAGAAAGTCAACCAAGGAAAATATCCCCACAAGCTCATGCTCATCATCAACCACAGGTAAAGCCGTATATTGATTCTGCTGAAGTAGTTCCAATGCTTTATGGATAGTGTCATTCGGCTGCAATGTTATCAACCGGCTCGTCATTACATGTTCACAAGTCAATTTTTGATGCCGATGTTCCAGCGCAAGTAAATGAGTCTGTTTGAAAATATCGTCTAGCGTTCTCTCGTCGATATCGAGCCACTCATTCCTCGTTGCAATGGTTTCATGTAACTCACTAAAAAAGATAGAGCTTTTGTTGTGAGCGAGTGTTGATGTTGAGCCTGATGACTCTTTTTTAGATGCCCTGTGGTTGAGGTACCAACGGTAAAAATAGCCACAGATGATAAGCGGGATAATATTGAATAATACCGGGTCTAGAAGAAATGAGAGTCCCATTGCTGGCTGCGTACTTTGGCTTATTGCTGGCACCAGTGCTGTGGCCACACCTGGCGGATGAACGCACTTGAAAATAACCATCGTAATAATGCTCAGCGTTATCGTCGTTAAGCAAAGTATTGTCGCATCGTCTATCAAAGATGTAAGACATACACCAACTAATGCCGGCAGCAGATGGCCTGCCAAAACAGGCCAAGTTCTCCCCATTGGACTACTTGGCACAACGAATACGATTGTAATGGAAGCGCCTATCGAAGCGATCATCAATGGCGTTGTGGGCAGGTGGTGCATTAGGGTCGCAAGGTATGAAACGATAGATGCCGTTAATAAAACTGGCAGAATCAATGATAGAATTTGTCTAATTTCGTTTTTTATGAACATAAGATAATGATTACATTAGCAAACTTAGCACATCATATAATTGTGATTTAAGAAAGTTTACAGATTTGTTGAGCAATAAGTTGGGCATTCTATGAGATGTGTAAATAGAAGTGAAGTTAACCCGGAGACACGCAAGCTGCCACGTATCGAGCAGGTCGCTTTTGGAGATCTCTGAATTACATGCATATCTAATTTAGTATTTAATGTATTACAGGGCGTATTGAAAATAACTCTAACCTAGTGAGCATGTTCACTATGCTACAACAATATAAGTAAGACGATTGAAGTTGGCTTATTTACCGCTAGCCCAGCGGATATGGGTTGCTTACTTCCTGATCTATTCTTGGCCGCCTACTCGGCGGAACACTGATAGTGATTCTGGTTCTGACTATCTCTTTTATTCTTAGCCGCCTACTCGGCGGAACACAAGCTGCCAGTTTTGCGGCAAAAAAGCTCCAAATTCTTAGCCGCCTACTCGGCGGAACACTATAAATAATAGGCTATAACTGACTGAAGTTACTCACTATCTACTACTTTCATACAAAATATCCTTTCTTTCTCATACCTTTCATAACCATCTGATTTAATTAAACTAGTTGTCTTTCAATAAAAATAAGGTCAAATAGTGGCAAGCGGGACAGTTCCTCTCCATTGCTGATTTGACGCAAAGCCATAGCCATTAAAATGCTGCTCTATTTCTGCTACCACTGGATATTGCCGTTGTATATGTAAAACGAAGTCATGTCCTGATGATTTACTGCTGATAGGTATTTCGTGGAACAACTCAAACTCCCGTTCTTCAACTGAGATAGGTGTGAAAGCATGTCCAAACTCTTCAGCACGTTTCATTGCTCGTTTAATTCTTCGTTTTTTCGAACCATTGAAGATTTTTTGAATTGTTTTATTGAATACAAATCGAACTTCCTCTGCGTCATCAGGGACAGCCTTAATATCCGAAATTTCAAAGAGATTTTCATTCACCATTCTAGAAAAGTAAGGCTGGTACGATAAGCCAGTGAGGATACTTTCATTGGTCGATACAAAAGTAATCACATTGCCAACGGTTTGTTCATTCCACACAGGAAAGCAAATACCGACACTATTTTTGAATGGCTTATTGCGTTCATGAGAAAGAAAGCCATGCATATTTGAAATACACCGACCTGCCAAGAGCTCATTATCAGCATAATCAGGAACATATCTAATAGAGAAATAATATCGTGATCCCATTACTCATCCTTCTTGCCTTTCTTGCTTGCACCACTGAACACACCGCCTTTAGCTAATACTGCCATGATAAAGTGCACGTCATCTGGAATCAGATTCGTTTCTCGCATCGATTCAACGTAGCTTTCAGTTTTTACAACCAATGAGTAAAAGTCACGTTTCAGTGAACTATGCCGCCTTGCGATTACATATTCTTTGTCTGCACCATATTCGTTAACTCGTAGCGGTTTATCGGCATTTTCATCCCACCAATCATCGATTCGTTGAATCGCGGCTCCAACTTTCTGCGAATGAAAGGCTGCTGACTCTTCGCCATTGACAGTTACCTTGGCCAACTGTTTAGTTGGTTTACCTGCTTCCTTCACATCTAAGAATTCTTGGCTTGGGTATACCTCATCACCCCAACCAACAGACAATTTGGCTTTAATATCCATGTTAAAGTAGCCCGAACGATCTGATAAAGCTTTAGTTAGATAATCGGTAAGCTCATCTAAGGCTGTTTGAGAAGCAATATCCCAATCTCCATACCAGTCTAGAAATCTAACATCAGCAATTTTCCATTTTTGAGCTTCTGTAATGACTTGTACCTCAATGTTCCGGCAATCTCTATTACGCTCCCAAACCCACGTCGCCATCAAAATATTTTTAGCGTAACGCCTTGCCAGTTCCTGATATCCACCCAATTCCTTATAAACCATAGCAAGGTCACTGAGAGTATCTCTGACCTCATTATCAACACATACTTCTGGTGATAACGAATTAGCTCGAACTCTTAACGAGAAAGCACAATAGATATCATCTACTCCGGGTGGCACGTAACACTCTTCAATGAATTGTGGGTTTGAATAGGAAAGATCTTGAGGGGCAATATTTTTGGATTTGAAATTACCCGAGAAAGCTTCTGAATAGCCACTTTTGGGTGCTCGTAAGTGAGTCCGGTCTATCTGGAGTGGCCGCATCTTATTATCCTCATCAAGATAATAAAAATATGCTTTGCCTGGTGATAACGAGCGAAGATAATTTAACTGACTGCAGAGTTCCATAAGCGGTTAGATCCTTTTTTTATAAGGATAGTCTGCTCTGTCACTTCCAACGACCAAAACACCTGTTCAAAAAAGTGATCTCTTCCGGCAATTCTTACTTCGATTGGACTAACCCGTTTCGCTAACGCAATGTTGTTTTCCGCATAACAATGCAAGTTCGTCAATGCTCCCTCTCGTTCCTGGGGTAGCTCAAGAAAATGAAAGCCATTTGCTACAGGAATCAACGAACCGTCATTAGACAAACGTTCTTGTAGCTCCATCAGATTTTGAGGCTGAAAAGAATATGGTGATAGCCAAGTACCATAGCCCGGTAAACCTTTCACCGCTTGGAACAGATCTGACTTACTTACGAAAACTCTTAACCAATCAATCCCTAAAGAAGTCTCCGGTTGAAACAAAGTACCACCGGCAAAGTTAGTTGGTAATGCGGCTCTTAACTGGTTTAAATAATCAGAGAGACGTTGGTCACTTTCTATTGTAATCACAATATCAAATACCAAATCAGAACGGTCTTCACGAATGATCGTGGTTCTCTTAACTGGTGAAATACTCCGCGCTTTAGCTATTACACTGGGTTCGGTCAGTTTTGCGCTGGTTTGAACTGATTCATCACGAATAAAAATAGCAAAATCTTTAAACTTTAACTTTCCTTCCTTATCAGGTAGTAGATCTCTTAATTCTCGTTGGTAGCGATGAACAAATCCAAACACCGCTGTTAATGACGGTGCACCTGATAAATATGGACAACTCAACGCTGCGGCATCAAATACCCTCATCGATGGAAGGTAAAGGTACTGCACGGTACTATCGGAAGTGGCAGAACACGCAGGTTCAGGACGACTTAGCTGAGTTAGCACCCATATGAGCTCCGTCTTTAACACTCGCATCAGTTTTGGATGGTAGGCAAAACGAGAAGCAAAGCGATTATTCTGTAAAGCAAAGTGCAAACGCTGATTTAAGCTCGTTGTAAGATCTAAAAAATCGAACTCATTGATTGATAAGAACCGCTTCACCAGTTCATCATCTGGCCCATCAACAATGCTTATTTGTTCTGTGACTGAACTGTCACGTAGTTCGATGAGCGGTAGTAACCACCGGGCGATTTGTTTACGTATGATTTTCAGTTGATATTGGCGAACATGTATTTGCGCTTTGCGGGTTTGCGGTTGTTCAAAACCTGTCAGATGAGCCAATACATTACAGGTTCTTTTTGAGGTTAATTGAAAATCATCAAAGTAGCGGTTGGTTCTACTGCGGCTTGCACTGAGTGTTTGATGTCGATTCGCTGTTACATCAATCGGATAGTTGAGCACGTCCATGTCCCCACCCAGCGCACCGCATAAGTTCCCGATACTAGCTGAATGCGGGAAATTCATAGTCTTAAAGTGAAGTGAACATGAATGTTGACGAGACAAGACAGAGAGTTGCTGACCTGCCCCCGAGAACTAATCCAAAACTTCATTAGTAATGCTTGTTAAATTACCACTGTTTCGTGCCGTTCTTGTTGTCGCTGCAAACTCAGAAGGAGTTAAGTAACCTAGAGCTGAGTGGGGGCGATTTTCATTGTAATCCATTCGCCAGAGGCTGATTAGGTCACGAGCATGACTCAAATCCCTAAACCAGTGCTCGTTTAAACATTCATCTCTGAACTTACCATTAAAACTTTCAATATAAGCATTTTGTGTCGGTTTTCCTGCCTGGATTACTTTTAAAATCACACCATGCTGATAAGCCCATTGGTCGAGCGCTTTCCCTGTAAATTCTGGGCCTTGATCCGTTCGTATCGATGCTGGATAACCGCGAAACGCAGCGATAGACTCCAGCGTGATCACGACTTCATCTCCCGAGATCCCCGTAGCAACAGGAATATCTAGGCACTCCTTTGTGTAATCATCCACAATCGTCAGGCATTTAATCCGTCTGCCGTTACTGAGCGCATCCATCACAAAGTCCATCGACCAAGTGTGATTTGGTACTGAAGGAAGCAAGAGAGGCTCTCGCTCAACACACTGTGATTTTCTACGTCTCCGTTTGCTGACCGTTAAGCCTAATTCGCAGTACAAGCGATAAACTCGCTTATGGTTAACATCAAAACCTTCTCGCCTCAGAAGGCGATGGATCCGACGATAACCGAATCGACGTCGTTCCAATGCCAGCTCTTTTATACGAGCCTGAAGCTTATCATCCTCGCGATTAGCTTGAGGTTGATATCGCAGTGACGCGCGTTGAATACCGACGAGTAGACAGGCTCTGCGTTCTGAAAGCTGGGTGCTTTTCTGAATGACTTTAACAGCCTTGCGCTTGTCCTCGACGGTCAGTACTTTTGGCTAAGAGCGATTTTAAGTGCTTCTGCATCCAGCAGTGTCTCAGCCAGCAGCTTTTTGAGCCGAGCGTTCTCGTCTTCCAGTGCCTTAAGGCGACGGGCTTCAGAGACATCCAGTCCTGAGTATTTTTTGCGCCATGTGTAAAACGTCGCATCCGATATCCCATGCTTGCGGCAAAGCTCTCTGGCGGGGATACCTGCTTCCGCTTCCTTTAAAATGGCAATGATTTGTTGTTCATTGAATCGCTTTTTCATGTTCATCATCTCCTTGGTTGGATGAACATTACTAAGTGTAGACTGGACTAGATTAAGGGGAGCAGGTCATTGCTGCTGTATGGCATGGCTAACCACAGGGGTTACTGATAAGTACTCACCCTTCCAAGGGAAACGGAGCTGCTTACTATAGCGATTCACTTCGTCAGGGAAATACGCAGACGGTAGCTGACGTTCAATTAGTTCTTTAATCTGCAGTTGTACTTCGGGTTTTAATCCTATATCAGCTAAAAGCTCCAGCCAAAAATGCTCACCAACACGAATGAGGTTAAGCAGATTCTCCACTCTTCCACGCCACCGGAACTCATTTAATAACCAAATAGTATGTTTATAAACGGCGGAATTGTGCGCCCAGCCATAAACTCTGTTTAATGACTGACTAGTGAGTGTTGGTATCTCGCTATACAGTGGCATCGCTATAATTCGTTGCTCAGAAACTCTGCAATCAGGAAACTTAAGGTTGTGAGTATGAAACCACTTAATTTCGTGCTTAGCCGTTGTTAGATTATCTGAATTGACGAAATAGCCCATAGCCCGAGATAGATCGAGCCAGTCTTGAGCTTCTGGTTTACTCAATGACAAATTGAGTAGCACAATTAATGCCTGTTTTTCATTCCCATCAATTTCGACTGGTTGTGTATAAGGCATGAATGCCTTTTTGATTGCTATAAATCGGAGCTTTGAGTCTTCAATATCGATTAAATCTTGCAAAGTCGACATAGCTTACCACTCTGGCAAATAATGGTTTAGGCCATCGGTTTCACTGCACATTCTGGAAAACTTAAGCTCGATAATGCTACGAAGAGTGAAAACTGAATGATGGTTTTCAATTTTAGTGTGTAATTTGGGCGTGAGCTGCGCTTTAAGCTCTCCAAACTGGTAAAGGCGATATATTTCATCCGTGCTGCATGAAACTAGTGTAGACGCTTCTAACGGACTTACTAACACATCACCGATGTTAGCTGTCCTGTCTCTGGGATAATTAGCGACCAACCTACTGAAATACTGAACTATGCTCTGCAAAACCGGATTCTTGCTTAGCTCACGACTCGGAAGATTTCTGCACTCTTTAAGTAAAGGACCAAATACTTCACCAAAGTAGGTTTTACTCCAAGTCCGGGTTCGCACTATGTCAGCCTTTAGCACAATTGAGTCTAAATCAGCATCAAGTTTTTGCGGCCAAGTTTTACAACACTCAACAAAGTTGTCGAAACTAATCTCATCAAGTTCACTATATCGGTTTATATACCAAAGCAGAAAACCATACCGACTCGATAGAGTCAGTTGCTGACTCATTAAACCAGGTTCTATGTACTTTTCGCCCGCTAACCATCGCGCAACAATAAACGTAGAGTCACTTTCCTGCTCTGGTTCAATATTCGTCAAAGATAGTCCGCATTCACAATGTTCTATCAATTCTGATGATTGGTAATCAAACAGCTTACCGCATTCAGGGCATCGCTGAACGAGTTGACCATGGTGTTTATGACAAGCTTGGTAGGGAACAAAATGCCACAGTTGACGAATATAAGGTGCTTCATCTAAGCATTTGGGGCAAACAGGTATGAAACGTTTTCTTAGAAAGGCTTGGGGATAATCGACCCCATAGCGATGCACAGCTTTGTAATCAGAAGAGAAATTCGCATTGGAATGAGCAAGCGCTAATCGCAAAATACCAAAATCACTAAGTTTCAATCGCCTTTCTAAATCTATAAGTACTCGAACCCGCATTTGGCTCGTTGTTTGAGCCTTATAAATGTTGATTCGACTGAGTTCGAAAGGGAAAGCGCCAGAAATAGCTTGATGTTGTTGTATCGTACTCTGCCAGATATCTTCAGCAAAATGAGAGAATCGCTCATAGCCTTGATACTTACTTAAGCGTAGTAAGAAGCTTTCGAGAGATTCATCAGGGTAAACTTCAATTTCCGTATCCATGGGCAACCAAAAACTTAGATAGTCTAAGTTTTAGTATGAACTCTGACTTAGCAGATTTCAAATGTGCATATTTGAAAATTGAAAGTGCTCCCAAATCATTTATGCCCCAAGACGTGTTTAGAGCGCATGAAACCAACATGAGATTTATTTGTGCAACAAGCTGCTGCACAATTAGGAAATTGCCTGCTTCATCGAATGTCCAACAGGCTGTTGCAAAAATCACTATGAAGCACTTCTGCCCCATTATGTGCTGGAGCAAAAGCTATAAACACGAGAATCAATACCTGCTTCTCTGGATGGTGTGTTTGTTATGTGTTTGATAGTAATCTTGTTTTACAGTGATTTTGTTTGTTTTTAGTTGAACTTTAACTATTCATCTATATAACATAAAACTCTCCCCCCTAGTTTTTGCAGAGTGTGGCATGTTAAGAGTTGTTGAAAAAGATGCATTAGCGAGCGTCATCGAAAATAGTGACAATGACATAGTTGTTTTGTTTGGTTCTCCATTGTCGTATGACTCATCTACTGGTGACGGAGTGCCAAATGTCAATGGTGTAATGGAACTTGTAGAAAGTGTTCTAAAGGAGAAAAAACTACTTGATAAGTTTAATGATTTACATGGCCACTCTCGTGATGGGGAGCGCTATCAGCAAGCTTTTACGTTCTTAGCTGATTATACGAGCCCAAATACTGTCAATGGTATTATTCGAAGGGCTGTGCTTAAGGCTTTTAATAGAGATACATCTTCAATCGATTTGAATGATACCAACCAATTATTGGGGCTTCAGGAAGAGCTAGATAGCTGGTGTATTCCAGAGGCTACATCGGCTTTAGCTAGGCTTTTGGTTAGTAATCCTCGTTTTTATAACACAGTTCTAACGCCTAACTTTGATCCGTTGTTGGCAGTTGCTTTGTCAAAGTTGGATTTTAAACCGAGCCAAACTGTACTGCACGGCGATAGCAGTTTGGAACAGTATAGGCCTACAGGTCATCATATTGTACACCTTCATGGACACTGGGTTGTTACAGATACTCTTCATACCCCAGCTCAGTTAACAATCGACCGCCCTAAGCTAAAAAATTCCTTAGCTCATCTTCTAAGGAATAAAACACTACTAGTCATAGGGTATAGTGGTTGGAATGACGTTTTTACTCAAGTTCTTTGTGAGCTAATGAACGACACTAGCGCAAATATCGATATTGTATGGGCGTTTTTTGAAAGTGATAGTGAGCTTATTACAAGTAAATACTCAGCTCTTATTGATGCAATGCATCCAGCGATACAAAGAAATAGATTTAGAGCTTATGGTGGAATTGACTGTCACGCTTTTTTAAAGGAGCTATCGGAGACAGTCCCTCAGAATGATATTGAGATTAAAGAGGGTGATAATGTAGAAGGAAAACAGGACTCACAGAAAGAAGAGCAAATTTTAGAGCAGGTTAGTGTAGAACTACCTATATGGCGAATGCCGTTTCAGCAAGCACATCTCCATATTCGGGGGGTGGAGAAAGAGCGATTAGCTGAATTATTAGAATCTAACCATGTTGTAAATGTGTGTGCGGACTGGGGCTTGGGTAAAGAAGAGTTTATCCAATCATTTGTATACGATATCAATTCTCCATATCATGGCGTGCCTACGTTCTATCTTGATCTGGAAGGGGTAAAGGACAAGAAGGAGCTACTTACAAGAGTTGAGAGTATTTACGGTTTCGGACTTCAGACACTTGTTAGCTCTTTACCTAACTCACGTTCAATCTTGTGTATTGATAATGTTGATTCGCTCGTAAATGGAGCTAAAGGTTATGCTGATGTCCTTGAGCCTATTGCATCATTGTTTAGAGATTATAGCCCTTCAACTAAATTACTTGTTTGCTCGAAACAACCGATAGTTACGTTATGTTGTTTAACTGTGCCTAGATTAGAAGAATATGACATTCGAAGTTATGTTAAGCATCATGAAAAAAGAGTGGATACATCGAATGAAAGGGTAATGGAGCCCTTAGTGAAGCTTTCTCACGGAGTACCAAGCCTTTTAGATAAATATATTGATGAACTAAAACTTTTTTCTATTGATTCAGTTTATGAGTCTCACTACACCCCAGAGTCATACAAGCAGGATACAGACAATAGGTTTCCACCCGAATTAGTAACTAGAATCGAAAACCTCAAAAACAGCGATGATCCTCATGGAAAGTTAAGTTTAGAGCTTCTTACGGTGTTATCCATATTAGAGTATGGCGATTGTTTCACAAATTTAAAAAAAGCTAGTGAACGCTCTGTATTTAAGTCTTCTCACGTAAAAGAACTCAATGGCTTAGAGCTAATTGAAACACTGCCTATTGATAGTGGTTATTTTAGCAAAGGTGGGATCAACGGCGAAGACAAGATTATTACCTTGCCAATTCTCGTTAGACAGTATGTGTATGCCCAGCTAACAACAATTGAAGTTTATGAAGTAGTAAAACGGTTAGCGGATATTCATTTAGGGAATCAATGGAGAGTTGGACGACTAAAGCTTTGTACTTTTGCTAAACAGCTTTTGAAGAAAAGCTCGAAAACCGTAGGTAGTACAAGAGTGATTCTAATGCACTTGCTTCGTTGTGCTGTCGAGCTCGATGTAGAAAGGGACATTAATGCAGCGGTTAGAATTTGTAAATCTTATTGTCATCTACTATCCAAATATAAGAAGCATCAAGAAGTAATCAGTTTTTGTGAAGAGCTCCATGCGATTGCTAAAGAATCTGACAAAGTAGGGTCTTTTGCACATTTCAACTACTGGGAAGGCAAATCGTTACGATTAGTTGATCTCGATGAGCGAGCTGGAGAAAAACTACAACTGGCGTTGGAAGAAGATGATGAACTCAATCGTGCGCAAAGGGTTTCGCTGTACTTGAATTTAGCATGGTACTATCAGAATGAGGGCGATTCTGATAACGCGAATCTTATGGTGGATAAAGTTCTAGATTTAGAACCCAAGCATAGGAATGCAAGGCTAATTAAGATTGAACTAAGCGGCGTGGACGACATATCTGGTCTCAAAGAGCTGGAACTAAACGCAAGAAATAATAATTCTATTACTTCTGCAAATAATACGGCCTTAAAACTAGCTGACTTAGAAGTTTCAAATCAAGCAAAGCTTGGCTGGCTGAACAGAGTCATTAGAAGTGTTGGAGACGAATACAACCAGTATAGAGCAGTTGTAAGGAAAGGACGGCTTTTAATTGATCAAGATGAAGGGGAGCTATTGACTAAAGAAGAGCTTCGTATAGTCATGGCATGCTATATCTACGGTTTTTCACAGAGAGTTCAAGGTCTATTTAATAGTGCTCATCGAATTCTTTGGCATTCTTTTTACCAGAATCGTGACTTTGTTCCGATGCTCAACCTGTACAGGCAAAGCTCTTTATATTGGAGAATATATGATGATTATAAGAGTGAGCAGATGTACAGTGAACGTATAGCCGATTTGATGGCAAGGTTTTTGCCTGATGATATAGATATTAATCAGCATCAATATGTTGTTATAAGGGTTCGGCAAGTAACAAAAGTATGACTTGTGAGAGAAATTACTTTTCTAATAATATAATGCAATCATACGCCATAGACTTGTGGCGTATGAATCTATTTAGCTATTACCTAGCTTAAAGTAGTGACAGTTTTTATGTCTACACTTGATTACATTGATGACTAGTCGGTTCAAAATTGGATTCTACGAAATTTAAAAGTATCGAGTAGCTTAAACTTTTTCTCTTTAGTTGCATAAACTGTCATTGACACTCGACTCCCAACTTTACGACAAATATCGGAGTGAGTTAGGCGTGCAACGCAGTGGGGCTAGGCCGTGCCTTTTGCCTATCGGAGTTTTTCATACTTGAGATAATTCATGAAGTGATAATGTTAGATTCTACGTAACTCATTTTTGTCCAAAAACGATTCAGCATGCCTCCTTGCTGAATCGTTTTGGAACACTCAAATACTCATGCTTAGATAACTGAGTTTTGGATTACGTTAAGTGCACTAGTTAAAGCATTTATTCTTCCAAGTGTTGTTTCTGAACGTTCCCTCGCCTGAACATAGATCGGCATCAGTAGCTCCTTTTTATCAGGGAAGCGATTCATCAAACGGCTGTATTCCTGCTCTTCAGCATATGTGACAGACAATTCAGTCTTGTACTGAAATCGTTCTTTTTCTAGCGCTTCTATGTATTGGGCCGTTTGAACGCCCTGCACACATTTTCCATCTTCCGATGACCTGCGCTTATATCTTTTAACCGTTTTCTTGGAAAAAGAACCTAAATTAAAGGCTTCCGTTTTTATATAGAGCTTTGCTCTGCCTTCGCCCAACGTCTTCAAGTAGCCGTTAGAGACCAGATGATTGATCTGCCGATATATATACTTTCTCGCTTCATTGTCATCTTCAAACCGATCTGATGATTGCTGCAGTTCATCCCGGGCCTGTATCACTGTAAAGCGATCCAAGCCTCTATTTATCAAAAGGTTATAAATTGGATGACTGAGCTTTTTGGTTCTTTTCACTGCAACCTCTAAACAACGCAAAAACTTAGGATTGCTAAGTATACAAAAATAAGTAAAACTTAGACAATCTAAGTTATCTATAGGTACTAAAAAGAATGTCTAAGTGGAAAACCCAATCCCAGAGAGGCTCAAAGCAGCGCGTAAAAAAGCCAAAATCACCCAAAAAGATCTTGGGGTAAAAATTGGAATGGAAGAAAGCTCTGCAAGTGGTCGAATGAACCATTACGAAAAAGGTCGTCATGTCCCCGATATCGGAACGTTAACCCGTATGGCTGAAGAACTGGATGTACCGCTAAGCTACTTTTTTTGTAAAGACGAAGTGACGGCTGAATTGGCTTGTCTTATTGATAAGCTGAGTGATGAAGATAAAAAAAGTTTACTAGATAAATTATCAGCTAAAGCAAATAGTTAACGTAGTAATTCTGTTAGTGGTATATCTTCAAATATCTGATGAGTAAATTTGATATCCCCACTATCTGAATCCAAAATATAGCCTTCATACTCAATAATCTGCGAGATTAGTAGTTTATCGAGCTCAATCTCAAATGGGTTGCTAATATCGGGGCCAAAGATCGATTTAAATGCCTGAATAAACTCGTTTTGAGTAATCTGACGTTTACCTTCGAGTAAAGCCAGTTCAAGCGCATAACCAACAAGTTCTTTGATTAAACCGATCATCCCTTTACTGGCAGCTAATAAACGCATAGCCATGTCCATATCAGACAGTTCCGGAACGACTGAAATAGATAAGGTCTTTTCAAGCCCCTCAAGCAAGGCAATATAGATATCTAAAGACTCTTCGTTCGTTATTCGGATATATGGCAAGTCTCGCTTCACCATAATTCGTCTGTCCCATTGTGAGTCCTCCAAGATAAGTTTGGCGGTAGGAATACCAATAAAGACGATAGGTAACCGGCATTCATCACTGATCATCTTTAGTCGGTCGCGTATTTTTTGCCTCTCTTTGGGAGATGCACACTCAAACAGTTCTTGAGCTTCTTCTATAACCAACAGCTTAAGTTTAGATTTTTTAACGCTACTAATGAAATAATCTTGTAGACCAATCTCAGAGCGTTTCGACCGACTGTTGTAAGGAACATTCAGCTTTTCAATTGCCCAAACTAATGTTTCAACAAAACTTGGCCTGACTCTTGTGACTAACACCTCTGAAGCGGAAAAATGGTTGTTCAAATAGGTTTCAACCACTGAAGTCTTACCCGCTCCTGTCCCGCCTGTAATGAGCATAGAAGGCGCAAATTTACCGAACTGGCTGCGACGAACAATCCAATCTAAACCTTCAAAAACCTTTTCAACATCAGGATAAACGACAAATGACTGATGGAAATCAGCTAGTAATGTATCGACGTCATTATTCGTTGGTTGAAGCAATGTCATTTGCTCGACTTCCTTAATGCCCTGCGCTTATTCCAAAGTGATTGGAGATCATCGACAGGTGTAGATTCGTGTGGTTGTATGATGTCTTCTATCGGATAATCGGTTGTTATGGATTTAGGGCTATCGCTGCTAACGCCAGCTAGTTCAGCCATTTTCTTACCGTTTTTAGCCTTTTTAGCACGCTGAGGTAACGACATCTGACGTAAGTTTTCATGTTCCTGCTTGATTCTCTCATGCAAGGCCTGACGTGCTTTGGCTAGTGATAATGAATCAACTTGCCCTTTTATAAAATCACGATGTACTTTTACCGTTCTTAAATGCTCACAAAGGCTAAGTTTTTTGGTGTAACCAAGCGGATCACACTTACAAGGGACTTCTATATAACCTTCTCTTTCTTCAAGAAACACAAAGATACGAGATAAGTCATCAGGGTCAATCTTGATCGTTTTTATCCTGCTATCTTTGGATTGCGGATACTGTTTACGATAGTGTTCTAACGCCACATTGTCGTACATTAAGTGCTTAAATTTTATCCCTTTACTGGTTAATGCCCCTTTATGAACCACACCCATAATTACACGGAATTGTATCTCGTCACGCTCAGTCAAAGCAGGAGGTGGCATAACTTCTTCACTCTTTTTCCAATGATAATTAGGTATCCGCGTATGTCGACTATCCGCTGAAGCGTTATGCACATCAATAATCCAGCGATGTAACTCTTCAACGAAAACACTAAAACGCATCACAGCATCTTTTTGAGGGTCATAATCTTCTTTCTCAAGAACATTGGAAAATGTTCTGCCAGGAATCCATCCCACTATACCTTGAATTAGTTCACCAAATTTTCTCTCTACAAAGGGCTTTAACCAAGGCTTACGAACTTTGTTATAGATGATGTTGATACCAGCCTCAATACATGCTTGGTCTAAACTTTTCGACCAAAACTCAGCACCGTTATCAACAACAAGATTTTCTATTTTTCCATGACAAATCCATTGGTTCGACAATCCAATTGGCAATTCATTAACGTATTCCTTTGATTTAACTGAATGGATAATTGCCTTTGAAACCGCAGTATAACTTGGTGCTTTGAAGCCGAGATGAAATCCAATTATACAACCACTAAACACATCAACTAATAAAGTTAAATAGGCTCTCCCCAACGGCACAAGCAACTCATCATCAAGTAAGATTAAATCTAGAGGAGTATGGTCAATCTCTACCCTTTCCAGTATACGCGTAGGCATCTTGACTGCTTCATAGTAGTTAAACAGTTTGTCGGCGTAATATTTACCATGACGCTTGAGAGCGATGGTATATGGAGGGAGTTTTTTGATCCGTTTCTTGAAAGCTTCATAGCTGACTTTCGCTATCTCACCTGAAACGATACTGCTATTTTCAATTTCAATTCGGTCACAGTAAACCTGATAAGCCTTAGAGTAAGAAGGACGAACAGCATCTAAAAAACGTTCAACAGCCTCTATAAAAAGCGGTTCATCGTCTTCAATTCTGGGCTGCCGGTTACCCTTTAAGTGATGACTATCAACCAAACTCTTAATATCACCATCGCTTTCACAAAAAGCTTTATACCAGCGCTTTACTGTACGATCACTTGGCTTCGGTATAGAAAGTTTTTCTATATGCTTATCTATCAAGGGGATAAGATTTTTAGGTGTCCAACCACCATTTATTTCCTTAGCGATCAAAGAGATTAATTTGTAACGCTCCAGCGCTTTTAGTTTCTGCTCTTCAGGAAAAGAAGATAGATCTCGCTCAATAACCTTGGAGCTTTCAAGAGGTGAATACTTCAGGCGAGATAGCTTAGCTTCAGGGCTTGCATCATATTGTTGCTGTACGTCATTTGTTATTGAACCGAACTCATCTTCAAATGGCCCAAAAGACATATTAAGCCACCGAAATTAAAGAGTTTTCATCCAGTAAAACGTCCAGTTTTGTCTTGGCTTTTCCTAAACCAATAAGACGTAGCACTGACGCAAAGACTTCACCAATAGTTAAGTTCAGTATTTCTGGTAACGCCTTAATACAGATCGATGACGATTGACTAACGGCTGACCAAACACTTTCCAAATGGCTAGAATTTTCAATAAAACCGCTATAACGATGTACGAGTTTTAAATTATTAAGGTGCACATCGTTCCGAATTTGGCGGTCTGTCACGAGTAATAGTGGTACCCCCAATTCACTTGCCATGATTTGTTTTTGGTGAAACATATCTTGGAATTCGGAGCTAAATGTCTTTGATAGTGGTTTTACTTCGAGGAGATAAGACGTTCCATCTTTCTTATGGACTAAAAAATCAGGGGTGTATGGATGTTGTTTACCTCGATAAGGAAAACGGTAACCTTTCGGCTGAGACTGGTAACGAACAACATCATCCGAATATTCTAAATAGTAGCAACAATCATATTCCAATGAGCTTTCGCACATGATGGTGCAGCCATTTTTTAAACTAACAAACTTATAAACGTTTTTGTTTGCTGAAGGTTTTCGAAGATTGCGAACGTACATAACCTGTCCTTTTTTCGTTGTAAAAAAACAACCAAAATAAGTTTAGGACACTTTATGGGTTTTATTGGGACATTTTATGGTTTTTTTGGGACGCTTAATGGTTTCAGCGACAAGATGGGTGGAAGCCCCAGCCACATCCCGGCACACACGTCATTCGCTGTGGCTGCTTCCTTCCGGACCTGACCAGATTCACGAACTAGTGTTGCGGGAGGACCAGGGCCCCCATAGGTCACTTCAGCTTGCTGCCGAAGAGTGGTGAGGATTATCCGGTATCGCCCCCGCTATTGCAACCCCAAATCGGGCGAAAAGCATTGATTTACCTTCAACTGCCCACCATTTGAGCAATTTGTTTATTTCACTTCCATCGGCTCTTTAGCCGGACGTTCCGCTTTTGCCAGCGGGCGTTTGCGTTTCTCCTGATACATAGCGATATCCGTTTGATGCAGGACTTCCTGCAGCGACATATAGCGTTCACGCTCAGTAGAGATCCCCACAGCCACCGTCACATCAAAGCTGACATCACGCTCGGTACAGATAAACAGGAAGCTTTGTAGCTGATCAATAATGGCTTGTAACTCGTCCCCGCGCGCTTCACCAACCAGAATGAATTCGTCGCCCCCGATGCGGTACGATTTTCCTTTCCACACCTGATTGATCCGTGCGGCTAACTGCTTGAGAACTTTGTCGCCAATTTCATGGCCGTAGTTATCGTTAATCGGCTTGAACTGATTCATATCCAGATACACCAACGTGGTTTTACCCGGTAAACCGCGGCGGAAACGGCGGTACAACGAACGGCGGTTACGCAGTTTGGTGAGATTATCGGTGTTGGACTGAAAATTCAGATACAGCGCCACGCTCAACAAAAACAGCACCAGTAAGATAAACAGCCACTGGCTATGACGAGCGAAGCGCTTTTCCGTCAATAGTGTTGCACGCCAGTCCGGTTGATAATCGTATTTTTTGATGATTTTCTGGGTATCGATAATTTTGATTGCGCGCGTAAACAGCGGTGCCAGCGCCGCGCCGACTTGGTTCTTAGGGAAACCAATCGCAATATCGTAGGCATAGAAACTGCCGATCATCGAATCTTCCACGATTGGCAACAGTGAATCCGCATCACGCAAAATCTGGTTAAAGTTCGCCTTACTCAGCACGATGTAGTCGACTTGCTTATCGAGCAATGCCTGAATCTGCTCTTCCTGATTAGAGAAGGTGATCAGCGCTTTGTTAGGCAGCATGCGCTGCATCAGCTCTTCAAAGAAGTCATCTTTGATCACGCCGATGCGCTCCACGACCAGTTCCGAGACATTGCTGTACACGTTGTCTTTATAGCCTTCGCATTTCACCATCACCGCTTGCGGGTGGTAATAGCTCTCGCTGAAATAGACCATTTTTTTACGCTGCTCAGATATGGAAATCGGCGCAATGATATCGATGTGCTTGTCCTGAATGTCAGTGAACATACTCTCCCAGGTTTCATCCGCGGCGCTGACCAAATCGCACTTAAGCAGCAAGATGTCACACGCTTGGAATACTACGTCTGCACTGATGCCTTTCACTGACCCATCATTGCCGTATCTGGCAAACTGAGTCAGGTTTTCAAGCTTCACCTGCAACGGACGTTGCTGGTTGACGCCGCTGTCGATGACCGCCTGACGCAGCGCCTGTTTACGGATGTCGAACTGATATTTCTGAATCGATTCACGCAGCAATTTTTGCACTTTGGCTGAGTGAATGAATGTCTCGAACTCATGCAGCAGTTCACCATGTTTGCCTTTCGGAACAATCAGCGAGACAGGTTGAATCGAAATGCGATCATTCAGCAGCTGAGCGTCGAGGCCGCGCGTTAACATCGGTTTGAGTTGGTTGATCGCATCGACCACACCATCAACTTGCGCACTTTCCAGCAGCACTTTCGCTTCGCTGAAACCATCGTATTCCACTTGTATGAGGTGTGGGTAGTTCTCCCGAATCAGCTCACCATAAATCGTCCCTTTCGGCACGCCGATACGCTTGATTTCGTCCAATGTGGCATTGGTATAGCTGTAGAGATAGGTATATTCGATATTGGTGGGTGCCGAGTAATCAAACCGCTTCGCGCGCGCTTCCGTATAGGTGACGTTGGCGGCAAAATCGCTTTCACCCGACTCCACCGATTTTAAAATCGCATCAAAACTTGGGTAGTTGACGTACTGAATGTCGATATTGAATTGGTAGGCAATGGCGTCGAACAACACACGTGTGACGACGTCGTCCGCTTCAGTCGCGACTAAATAAGGTTGTTCGTTATGTGGTGGCTCGGCATGTGCGGGTACTGCGAAACAATACAGTAACAGCAACATCCAGCCCCGAACTGCTAGCATTTTGAACATTGACGTTGTTTTTTATAGAATTGTAATTTTAGTAATTGCTGATAATAGCGAATCTCAGCGCGTATGCATAAGGACTTATTTCAATGACCTTCATAAGTTTGCACTGGATTCGATTTTCTGTGCATACGTTTACAATGGCTGCTCTTCGGTATTTTTGAGAATGTAGTCGGTCATCCAGGCCGTCGTCAGCAAGCAGATCCACACCACGAACACAGGTTTGGGCACGTCGATGTCTGGCGATAGCACCACCGCCATGAAGCTGACGGAAGGCAGAGTCCAGCACAAAAGCTTACTCCAGCTAAACGATTTAACTTGTGACAGGCTCTCCATCACAGCCACCAGCCCGGTCAGGCACAGCGCAATCACTGCAGCAAACGTCAGCCCCGCTACCCATAACGGGATAATCAGCCCCAATGCCCACCAGCTATGGCTATGACTCGGTTTCCAACTCGATGCCGCCCACCAGATAGCGACCACCGCCGCAAGCTGCACAACCGTCATCCAAGGTTCACCGTCTAATTTACCCGCCGCTTGCGTCACCATAATGCCGACTTGCAACGTGATCACGATAAGCGCGCTGATCGCCATGATGCCTTTATTGCTGCCGCGTGAAAACGCTACCATCATCATCGGGAACAGTACCCACATACTGACCGAGAGCGAGGCTGGCTGATAAGGAAGCGTAATGCCGTACGCGGCCATCCCCGCCAGCAACACGAAACCCGTGATCCCACCGCGCGGCAGTATCCACAGAGCAGGGATGACGAAAGTGATGAATGGAACATCGCCCTCGCTCAGACCGAGCGCCCGGGCACACACCATCACCAATAACGTTGTGATTACAAATTGAAAAGCGGAGAATACCAATTCCAGCTCCTTATACCTATCCGTGGTAACAATTGAACTAGGACACTGTCATTATGGACCAATTTCTGGCACAGATCTTTGCTGTCATTCACCAAATCCCACACGGGAAAGTTTCGACCTACGGCGAAATAGCACGTATGGCGGGTTATCCCGGTTATGCGCGCCACGTTGGCAAAGCGCTGGGAAACTTGCCCAAAGACAGCAAACTGCCTTGGTTTCGGGTCATCAACAGTAAAGGGGAGATTTCGTTAACCGGCCCTGATTGGGACAGGCAGCGGGAACGATTGGTCGCGGAAGGGATAGCCGTGAGCAGTCAGGGAAAGATCTCACTCAGAATATACAAATGGCAGCCTTAGGCTGCCATTGCTTTTTATCGTCACTCTCAAAGCATTAGTTTGCGCTAACGCCAACCAGCTTCAAATCAACCTGGTTAGTGTTATTATCATCAGTAATCACACCGTAATGGGTATCGGTGATAAAGCGCAGTTTTCCGTTCAACTCGATACGAGCGCTGACACTGTAGGTATGACGCGCGTCGATTTGGGCGCTGTCGTATGCCAGTTCAAACGCAAACGGAACTTGCTTGCCTTTCGTCTCAAAAGTTTGAGTCGCGATCACTTTCGCTGGCGCATCCATCAGAGAAACGTCTTGCAGCGTCACTGTCACCACCGCATTTTCTGGCAGCGCAATGCGCTCACGATACGCGAGAGTACCCGTTACCGTCTTCATGGCTGCGGGTGTGGTTTGTGTCATGGTCGTTGAGTCCTCAGAAGTCTGGCAACCCACCAGTACCGAACCTAACAGAACCGATGACGCCAGAAGTAGTGCCTTTTTCATAGTGCCTCACTTGAATTAAGGTAATCGCAGCTATTATAAGATCCGTTTCATAAACTGCTATGACCCTCAGTTGGTCTTGACAGTTATTTGACGTAACTCACAAAATAACAACGAACATAACCAATCAGGTGAGGAGCCATGAGCAAACCATTAAAAGAGCTGCTGAGCTTGCTGCAGCTAGAAAAACTGGAAGAGGGTCTCTACCGCGGCGAAAGCGAAAACCTCGGCTTACCGCAGGTGTATGGCGGCCAAGTGATCGGTCAGGCACTGTCCGCAGCGCGCTACACGGTTGAATCTGACCGTACCGTGCACTCTTTTCACAGTTACTTCCTCTACCCTGGCGATCCTGAAAAACCGATCATCTACGATGTTGAAAACCTGCGCGATGGCCGCAGTTTCAGCACGCGCCGCGTGAAAGCGATTCAAAACGGCCGCCCTATTTTCTACCTCACCGCGTCTTACCACGGTGAAGCGCCGGGCTTTGAGCATCAAAAAACCATGCCGGACGTTCCTGGGCCGGAAAACTTTGCGTCAGAATCCGAACTGGCGGCGCAAATTGCTCATCTGCTGCCAGAAAAAGTGAAGAAAGTGTTCTGCGGTGAAAAGCCGATTGAGATGCGTCCGGTGACCGTTATCAATCCGCTCAAACCACAAAAGGCCGAACCGAAACAGTACCTGTGGATCCGCGCCAACGGCGAGATGCCAGACAATCAGCTCATTCACCAATACCTGCTGGGTTACGCCTCAGACTGGGGATTTCTGGTAACGGCGCTGCACCCGCATGAAGTGACGCTGATGACGCCCAATTTTCAGGTCGCCACCATCGACCATTCGATTTGGTTCCATCGTCCGTTCAAAATGGACGAATGGTTGCTGTATGTGATTGAAAGCCCGACCGCCAGCAACACACGCGGCTTAGTGCGCGGGGAAATCTACAACCGTGAAGGCCACCTGGTCGCCACAGCGGTGCAAGAAGGCGTGATGCGGTTTAAAAACGCCTGAGTTTTTTCGCAGCGACGCTTTACCTTCACCCAAGGTCAGGCTTTACAGTGCTACCGACATTCACTCAGGAGGGGACATTATGGGATGCTGTAATCAACCACCCAATGGCGGCAGCACGGACATCAAACCGCTACTCAAAGCATTCGCGGTACTGCTGGCCTTAGTTTTGCTGCTCGCTTGGCTGTTCGGCTAAACACCAGCCATAGCTTCAACGACCTGATATCGCTTCACCGCTGGTATCAGGTCGTTGAGCGTCAAAGCGGTAGCTCGGTGGTGTACTTGAGCGATTCCATCGCAAAGGTCGATGTGACGTTATTCAGCCCGCCAACGCTGTTCACCAGCTTTTTGTAAAACTGGTCAAAGTGCTTCATGTCTTTGACCAGCACTTTCATCATGTAATCGTACTCCCCCGCCATACGGTAGAACTCCATCACTTCCGGGTATTCATCCACCGTCGCCACAAAACGGCGATACCACTCGTGCGAATGGTCGCTGGTTTTGACCATCACAAAGGCGATAAAGGACAAGTCGAGTTTTTCCGGATCAAGCAGCGCGACCCGTTTGCTGAGAATGCCGGATTCTTCCAGCTTTTTCAGTCGCTTCCAGCAAGGCGTGGTGGTGAGATTGACCGCTTCCGCCAAATCGTTGAGCGACACCGTGCTGTCCTTTTGCAAAATTGCCAAGATCTGACGATCAATTTTGTCGAGTTGCATTTTTTAACCCCATTCGGGAGAAAATTATTCTCCAAACCTACAAAACAACAGGCAAATTAGCAAAGTTTTTCTCTCCTCTTACAGCTAAATTATTCCCATACCGAATTCACTTTTCCCAAACGTTGTGCGACCTTTCGCTGGGTTTGGGATTCACGCTCATGGAGAGACCTATGTGCACCGACCATCAATGGATTAACAGCGCGATTCGCAAAATTGAAGCCGACTTTCAACGCTCTGCCGACACGCACCTGATTAAACTCGACCTGCCGTGCGTGGCTGGCCTCGACATCTATCTGAAAGATGAAAGTACCCACCCGACCGGTTCGCTCAAACACCGTTTGGCGCGTTCACTGTTTCTCTACGCCATTTGTAACGGCTGGGTTGGTCCGGACACACCGATCATCGAATCGTCTTCCGGCAGCACCGCAGTGTCTGAAGCGTACTTTGCGCGCCTGCTCGGTCTGCCATTTATTGCCGTGATGCCTAAATGCACCGCGCGTAAGAAGATTGAGCAGATTGAGTTTTACGGCGGCAAAGCCCATTTGGTCGACCGCTCCGATCAGATTTATGACGAGTCGCGCCGTCTGGCCAAAGAGCTGAATGGTCATTACATGGACCAATTCACCTACGCCGAGCGCGCCACCGACTGGCGTGGTAACAGCAATATCGCCGACAGCATTTTTCATCAGATGAAGATGGAAGATCACCCGATCCCGAGCTGGATCGTAATGAGCCCGGGAACGGGCGGCACGTCAGCAACCATTGGCCGCTTTATTCGCTATCAGCAGCACAACACCAAGCTGTGTGTGGTCGATCCGGAGAATTCGGTGTTTTACGATTTTTACCAAACCCGCAATCCGAACCTGACACTCAAGTGCGGAAGCAAAATTGAAGGCATTGGCCGCCCTCGTGTTGAGCCAAGCTTTATTCCGAATGTGGTGGATGAGATGCGTGTGGTGCCGGATGCAGCAAGCATTGCGACCATTCAATGGCTGGAAAAAATTCTCGGCCGTAAAGCAGGCGCCTCCACGGGCACCAACCTGTATGGCGCGCTGCAACTGGCGAGTGAGATGAAACGCCGCGGAGAAACCGGCTCTATTGTGACGCTGCTGTGCGACAGTGGTGAGCGTTATCTGGATACCTACTACAACCCAGCCTGGCTGGCGGAGAATATCGCCGATCTGTCACCGTATCTGGCCAAGCTGGAAACGTTTCAGGCCACCGGCGAACTGGCGTAAGCTCCCGTTCGCCGCCCCGTTCGAGTCACAATGCGCGCTTACGATGGCGCGCATTGAGGATATCTTCGATCTGCTTCTGCTCTTTGCGCGCGCGCTCAAAAGCCTGCTTTTTGCGCCAGCGCTCCAGCACCTGTTCCAACCCTTTGACCCGCGCGTGTTTACTCTCCAGCACCTGCTGCACCGAATGACACTGCGCCTCCATCACCGCTTGTTCCTGCTCATGGTGACGCAGCAGTTTTTGCAGCATGTGGTCGACACGATTGAGGTTCATCAGCAGCGCACTGTTGAGCGTTGGCGCGTGCAGCGTTGAATCGCCAGCGCTGGATTTAAGACTCGCCAATTGATCGAGCTGCGCTTGCAGATATTGATGCCGCTGGCGCATCGAATCGAGCTGCTGCCCGATGCGGTCGCGGGTTTTCTCTTCGACCTGTTGCAGTTTGCCGACGGCGCGAATCTTCTCTTTCATGGCTTATCTCACGGCATTTGAAACAGCTGAGCCAGTTGGGTCAGGCTTGCGGTGTAATCGACACGTTCTTTGGCCGACTGTTGCAGAAATGCTTTGAGATGAGGATACATAGCGACGGCGCGATCCAGCTCCGCATCCTGCCCCGGCTGGTAACCGCCGAGCGGCAGCAGCTCTTTGACCTGCAAATAGTTGGCGTAAAGCTGACGAAACTGATTGGCGACCGTGACGTGCGCCTCCGGTGTCACCGCCGACATACAGCGGCTGATCGAGGCGTTGACATCAATCGCCGGATAGTGCCCCTGTTCGGCCAACTGACGTGACAGCACCACGTGACCATCGAGAATCGCGCGCGCTGAATCGGCGACCGGATCTTGCTGATCGTCGCCTTCGGCCAGTACCGTATAAATCGCGCTCAGGCTGCCATCCGGGTTATCGCTGTTGCCCGCGCGTTCAAGCAGTTGCGGCAACACGCTGAATACCGACGGCGGATACCCGCGCGATGCAGGCGGTTCGCCAAGGGACAAGGCAATTTCACGCTGCGCCATCGCATAGCGGGTCAGCGAGTCCATCAACAGCAAAACGTCTTTACCCTGATCGCGAAAATATTCCGCCACGCGGTGGCAAAGCAGCGTCGCGCGCAGTCGCATCAGTGGCGACTCATCCGCCGGAGCGGCAATGATAATCGCTTTGCGGCGTGCTTGTTCAGTCAGGTTGCGCTCGATAAATTCACGCACCTCGCGGCCACGTTCCCCAATCAGCCCGACCACAATCACGTCCGCTTCGGTGTTCTGGGTGATCATCCCCATCAGCACACTTTTACCCACACCGCTGCCGGCCATCAGGCCGATGCGTTGGCCTTTGCCGACCGTCAGCAGGCCATTAATCGTGCGGACTCCGACGTCGAGCGGCGTGTCCACCGGGCGGCGTTTGAGCGGGTTAATCGGCTTGGGTTCGAGCGACACGCGGTCGCCACCACGCAGCGGCGCGCCGTCATCAAGTGCTTCGCCTAACCCGTTCACTACCCGGCCGAGCCATTGGCTGCTGAGCTGCACCGTGCTGTCGCCTTCCAGCGGCACCACTTTCGCCCCCGCAAACAGACCGCCCAAGCGGCGAATGGGCATTAAATAAGCGACATTGTGGTCAAAACCGACCACTTGTGCTTCGATCATGTCACCTTCAGCTGTTTCGACCAGACAGCGCTGTTCGAGTTTGAAGCGGCAGCCCACTGCTTGCAGCATCAGGCCGTTCACCTTCACCAGTCGCCCGGTCACCCGCGCCACCGGCACAGAATCGAGCGACGCGATGGCATCGTTGAGGCGGTCCGTCAGCATTCCGCCGCTGTGCGGATTACTCATCCGCCACCTCTTGCCCTGCGGTGACTTCATCCAGCAGATGCTGTTTCACATTGTCCATGCACGCTTGCAGGCGTGAGTCACAGCTGGCATCGGCTTCGGCATCGTCCGTGACCAGATGGCAACCACCCACGGGCAGCTCTTTGTTCGCCACCAGTTTCCAGTTCTTCGGCAGATCGGCATTGATGTCGCGAATGCGGTCCAGATCCTGCGGATTCAGATGCACAGTCACACTTTCCGCTTTGCCCGGCATCGCATCGAGAGTTTCACCCACCAGCGACAAAATCTGCTGTGGCATCAGCGTCAGTTCGGCGCGAATGACCTGCTGTGCGACTTTCTGCACCAGCTCACAAATGATGTGACGCTGCTGCTGCTCGCGTTCCGCCTGCCAGCGCGACAGGGTTTGATACAGTTCGTTGACCGGCTTGGCGGCTTCCAAAAAGTGCTGCTTACCGGACTGTTCACCGGAGACAAAGCCTTTCTGAAAACCCTCTTTCTGGCCGTCAATAATGCCTTGTTGCTTGCCCTGTTCCAGCCCCTGACGCAAACCTTCGTCATAGCCCTGCTGCAACCCTTGCTGAAAACCTGCTTCGAGCTGCTGCTGAATATCCACCTGCGTGTCCTGCCACTCGTCATCGAGCAACCGATCGTCCGGCGCCTTCACTGGCTGAGCCAGTGGCGGGAAACGGTGCAGACGATAACTGCCCGTAGGCAGACGCATAATTTTTTCTGCTGACATGGCTTACTCCACCGTCGGTTCCTGATAAAGCAGCAGTTCGATTTCGCCTGCTTCACTCAGTTCACGCACAATCTGCATGATGTCCTGACGCGCGCGCTCAACCCGGCTGAGGGCCACCGCACCACGCACCTGCATATCGTCTTCCAGCGCCTTGACCATACGTTGCGGCATCGAGCGTTTGATCGCCTGTTGCAACGTGATCTCCGCTCCCTTGAGCGCAATGCCCCACAGCTCCATCGGTACCTGTTGTACCAGACGGTCCATGGTCTCTTCGCGCTGACGGCCGAGCACCATAAAGTCAAACATGTTCTGTTCGATTTCACTCACCACATCTTCATCATGCAGTTTGAGCATTTCCATCAGTGTGGCGCGATCGCCTTCAAAGCGGTTAATGATATCCGCGACCTGCTTCACGCCGGACAGCGGCGCGCTTTGCGTCACCGAGACCTGTTCGATGCAACGTTCAATCAGCTCATTGAGATCATTCGCGACCTGATGGTCGATGTCCTGCAGACGCGCGATGCGGTACAGCAGCTCATCGTGATAATCCTGCGGCAGGCATTTCAGCACCGCTGAAGAGCTGTCCGGCGGCAGATAGGCGAGGAAAATCGCCTGCATCTGCGGGTGTTCGTTGCTGATAAAACGCGCCAGCATTTCCGCGTCCACCCATTGCAGACGCTGCATGTTGTTGCGAATCTCATCGCCATACAGATTGTTGAGCAGGCCTTTGGCCAGGTCATTGCCCAGCGCTTTGCGCAGCGTGTTGGACAAGTATTCTTTTGACGCGCCACGAATGCCACTGTGCTGACGAAAATCATCAAAGAACTGCTGAATGATGTTTTTCGCGTTGTCGCTTTTAATACCGCTGAGGCGCGCCATCGCTTTGGTCACGCGCTGCGTTTCATCGCGGCTGAAATGGCGCAGCACTTTCGCCGCGGCATCTTCGCCCATTCCGAGCAGAACCAGTGCGGTCTGCTCGACATGATTAAGCTCTTGGTTCTGCGTTGACTGTGCTGTGTTCATTCACATTTACCCACTGTTTCAAGACTTCTGCGACGCGTTCTGGCTCTTCATTGGCAATCAGCTGCAGATGTTTCAGTTGAATTTCTAACGGCGATCCCGGCGGTGGCAACATGTCGCTGCTCACGTCCAGACCGCTGGATGCTTTGATGCCTTTCTCTTCCAAGCGGCGGTTAAGCGCCTCTTCACGTTCACGCTCTTCGCGGGTTTGAAGATTCTCGTAGTAAGGCTCTTCTGGCGGCGGCGCAAACTCCAGCTCTTGGCTGCGGCGATCCGCACCGGTGAGATGCATGATCAGCGGACGCAACACGAAGAAGATCATCGCCATGCCCAGCATGCCGCCAATCACATAACGCAGAGGCTGCTGCACGGTCGGATCCTGCCACCATGGAATGCTTGGCGGCGCTTCAATCTCAATCGGCGTAAAGTTAAAGCTCATCAGGCTCAGGCTGTCACCGCGCGCGGCGCTGATGCCAACGGCATCCATCAGCATGGCGGAGATTTCTGTCTTCTCTTGGTCGCTCCACCCGGTGCCATTCGGCGCAGCCGCCGAGTTCAACAGCACAGAAACGTTGAGTTTTTTCACCTGACCTTGCTGGTACTGCGTGCGGCGCACGCTGCTGCCCACGGCGTACTGGCGGTTGATTTCAGAACGCGCGTTCGAGTTCTGGCTGTCCTGAGTCGGCTTCTCACCAGTCACTGGCGGCTGGTTGCTCAGCGACCCCGGAATGCCGAGCGCAATCTGGTCAATCGAGTTGTTCTGAACGGTGTGCTCGTTTTGCACCACGGGGGTGTTGTCGAGGATTTCCTGAGTCTCTTCCACACGGCTGAAATCCATGTCGGCTGCCACCTGCACGCGGAAGTTGCTTGGACCGACAATCGGCGTCAGCATGTCTGCCGCGCGCTGAATCACCTGCTTCTCCAGGTTCTTCTGGTAATCAAGGTATTTGGCGTTCACTTTGCCCGAATCGCCCGACGCCACGTCGGCGCTCAGCAAGCGGCCATACTGGTCAATCACCGAGACGAATTCCGGCTTCATGCCCGTCACACTGCCCACCACCAGATTGATGATCGCTTCCACCTGCTCCGGTTTGAGGTCTTCACCCGCTTTGAGTTCCAGCATGACGGACGCCGACGGCGCTTCGCCGTTCTGACGCACAAACAACGTTTGACGAGGAATGGCCAAATGCACACGCGCATTCGATACCGCATTAAGCGCGATGATAGTGCGCACTAACTCACCTTCCAAACCGTGGCGGTAACGGGCGGTTTCCATAAACTGGCTGGTGCCGAGAGAGCTGTCTTCTTGCAGTGAATCAAGCCCGGTCGGCAGCTTGGCTTTGATGCCTTTGGCGGCCAGCAGCATGCGTACGCGCGCCACTTCCCCTTCCGGCACCAGAACCTGGCCATTCTGCTCCTGCAGGCGATAGCTGATGCTTTCCGCTTCCAGCACCGAGACGATGTCGCCCACATCAAACTGCTCTTGCTGACCATACAGCGGACGGAAACTCTGCGAAGAACTCCACAGCGCGACCACAATCAGCGCCGCCACAATCGCCGCCAGCACCGCCGAGAGCACCAGATTGCGCTGACTGCTTGACCACAGCTGTTTCAATTTACGGCTGATATCGTCCATGCCCCTGACTGAAGAGCCATTCGGGCTGATGCCACTGGCACCCGCCACTTGAGTAGTAAGTTCAGACATGATTTACACCGGCATCTTCATAATGTCTTCAAACGACGCAACCACTTTGTTGCGCACCTGCATCAACGCGTTAAACGACAGGCTGGCCTTCTGGCTGGCGATCATCGCCCCCACCAGATCGTCGCTCTTGCCGGTTTCCACCGCGGTCATTTTGCTGCTTGCGACCGCCTGATGCTGGTTCACCACATCCAGAACCTGCGTCATGGCCGATGAAAACGACAGAGGCGGATTGACCGCTTTGACGTCCAGCGGGTTAGCACTGACGACGAAATCCGGCGTCGCCTGTACGCGCATTGCGTCCATTTTGGTGAGCATTAACTGCTCGGCGGACATTGCATTACCGATAGGTTGATTTGCCATGTTTACCTCTCCTTTAGGCGGCTGAGCCTAGTACTGACTGAAGGTCGATGCCCTGTTCACGCATCGCCGCCAATTTGTAGCGCAGTGCGCGGGTCGATACGCCCAGAGCATTCGCCGTTTTCGTCCGGTTACCACCGAACTGACGAAGTTTGTCCAGAATGTATTGGTATTCCGCCTGTTTCTTTGCTTCGACGTGACCAAAGGCCGCATCAGATACCACAGGCTGTGAAGGTGACTGGAACTCCACCGGCAGCATCAGATCCTGCGCAGTGATGTAGTCGCCGTGACGCATCACCAGAGCACGCTGAATCACGTTCTCCAGCTCACGAATGTTGCCCGGCCAATGGTACTGGCTGAGCGCCACGCGCGCGTCCTGAGACAGATGGCATCTGCTGCCATCCTGATATTTGGTAATAAAAAACTGACTGATCGGCAGGATATCCTCTTTGCGCTCACGCAGCGGTGGCCAGTGCAAAGGCAACACATCCAGACGGTAATAGAGATCTTCACGGAACTGGCCTTTCTGCACCTCTTCGCGCAAGTCTTTGTTGGTGGCGGCAATCACACGAATATCCAGTTGAATCGCTTTGTGACTGCCCACCCGTTCCACTTCCCGCTCTTGCAAAACACGCAGCAACTTGGCCTGTACTGCTGGTGACATTTCGCCGATTTCATCGAGCAGAATGGTGCCGCCGTTGGCCTCTTCAAACTTACCGCTTTGCGACGCCAGTGCGCCGGTAAACGCGCCTTTGACGTGACCAAACAGCACCGCTTCCAGCATCGACTCCGGAATGGCGGCGCAGTTGACCGCCACAAACGGACCGTCTGCACGGTTAGATTGTTGGTGCACGTAACGCGCCAGCACTTCTTTACCTGTGCCGGACTCGCCGGTGATGAGTACGCTGGCGCTGGTGCAGGCGGCGCGATGCGCCAGTTGCAGCACCTGCTTACTGCGCCAGGATTCAGCGACGATGTTGGCCATCGGTTTACCAAGCGCTTCCACGCGGCGCAGCAGATTCAATAACTGATTGGATTCAAACGGACGCAGCAGATAATCGGTCGCGCCCGCTTTCATGGTTTCTGCCGCCAGAATGCCCTGATCCTGATCGACAATCGCAATTGCCACCCCCGCGCCTGCTTGCTTCTGATGACACGCGACCCACTCACGCACGCCCATGTCCGGTAAGTTGGCACTCACCACCGTGATGGCGGCGGCCTCCTGTAATAACGCACTGCGGCCGGTACGTGCATGGCGCACGCGGTAGCCGGCTTCGATCAAAACATCGATGACGGGTTGAGCTAGAAGTTCGTTTGGCTCAACCAACAAAATATCTGACTTCGTCATTACTGAACCTTCATTGAGTCGTTGGTTGGAGGAGTGGCGGCCACCACGCTTTCGTCGTCACGGACTAAGCGGATCACCACGCGGCGGTTTTGGGCACGGCCGGATTCGGTCGCGTTGCTGGCCACGGGATACCGCGAGCCGTGAGCGCGAATTTGAATTTTGTCAGCCGCGACCCCGAGTGTTTCCAGCACCGCGGCAACCTGATCGGCACGGCTGCGCGATACACTCAGGTTGGCTAAACGCGAACCGACATTGTCGGTGTGGCCGTCAATCAGCAGATACGTCACCCGTTTGTCACGCTCAACATAAGAAATCAGGTCACGCAGTGTGCGTTGCTGAGCAGCGCTCAGCGACTGCTGACCCGAAGCAAAATGGAGAGAAGTATCGCGCGCCTCGGTAAAGGTGATCGCCGGCAGCCGTTGCTGACAAGCTTTGAACTGAGTGATGACGTTGTGCACGCGAATGGAAGGCAGCGTGACCCGCTGCGACTCGGAAGGGGTGCTTCCGCTCAGCGACAGTTGTAGCCACTGCCCTTGGTCTATCGCGTGCAGTAACGCATCAATATTGGTCGAAAAAGAGAAGCGGTTGCCTTGGTGGCGAATCCCCTCACTAATTGGGGTCGCCTGCTGCGGCACAATCCACGGCGGAGTAAGCAAAGACAGGTCTGCCTGCTGCCAAGTTACCGGGCTATTATTAAAGCGAAATTCAAAGGATATTTTATTATTTGTGACTGAGCGGAAATAAAACTTCCCATGCGGAACTTCCGTATGCATCAAATTGCAATTAAATACATCACCTTTATATATCCAAGATGACAAATCCATAGGAACTTTTATCTCTTGCTCAGCAAAAGATGGCATAGTTAGAAATAAACCTAAAGCGCAAGAAGTGATTGAACATATTTTTAACACTTGGTGATAGAAATATTTTTTACCTTCTATTGACACTTTCCTGTCATTTAAATATGCCACCGAATTATCATAACTGGCATACATTTTCATATTGATGTCCCAATCTGATTCAATGTCCACCACGTTACAAGCCTTTGTAAATCAAGAAGTAAACGTGCTGAGACTGATGAATAAACAACCAACTAATACAAAAAGTTATCTTCCGTGACGTCTTCTGCAGCGATTCATTCGCCGTCTTAAACACGAAAAAACAGCCTATAAATTAGGCTGATCATTTTTTATTCATTTATATCTATAATTATTTAGCGACCAACCTAACCGCTTTCGTATTTTTATTGAAGAACTAAATTGGCGGTTCAAATCAACATATGAACTAACGTCACAAAGTTATAATTAGGCACTAAAAATAAATAAAAAATTCTGTGTAGACTGTGCTCCACAAAGAAAACACTCTCTGTCAACGCACGGTAAAATATAAATGGAAAATCAAATCCAGACGCCTATTCCCGAGGTGAAGACCTTAAACGTGGAACTACTAGGAAAGCCGATTCATGTTATTCGGGAAAAACTGGACACCATTATCACCGACTCCTGTAACGGCCTGACCAGCGAGCTGCAGAACTGGCTGACCACGCACCATATCGATGTGGAGCTGGAATCGGTGGAACTGCACAGCCTCAAGCCTTCAGACATCGACAAGAGCTGTATGACCCAGTTTCGTCATCAGGACGGCGGCGCGCTGTTTGTGCGCCTTGAAAGCAGCATGCTGATCAAACTGGCCGATCGCTTTTACGGCGCCAACATTGAACGCAGCCAAAGTGTGCTGACCAGCAGCGACCGTCGCCTGCAAGAACGCATCGGCAAAGTGACCACTCAGTGGGTCGCGCCGCAAGAGATGTGGCAACTGCACGACGGCGACATCGGCAGCGGCGTCGGCCTGAAAGCCGAACTATCACTCCGTTATGCTGACCAGCGCGGAGTGTTGACGCTGATTTTTGAAAGCCAGTTGGTGCAAACCCTGATTGACCAACTGGATCTGCAACCCAATGCCGAACTGAGTGAGCAATTTCACCGTTCGCTGCAACACGCCCCAGTACGTCTCAATGTACTGCTGAGCAAGAAAACCATGCCACTCAGCGATGTGCTGAATCTGGCACCCAATGACATTCTCCCCATCGACTTACTCTCCACTGTTCCGGTCAGTATCGGTAATGAGCGCCTGTTTTCAGGCCGGGTTGCCGAGCAGGAAGGACAACTGGTGTTGATTTTAAACCAAGATAAGGAATCCCTAAGATGAGTGACGCTCTAGACAATGCAAGCTTTGATGGCGAAGAGCTCAATTTCGATGATTTTCATCTGGAAGATTTGGAAACAGAAACCGTGGTTGAGGCAGCGCCAAAAGTGGAACGTGACCTGAGCTTCTTTCGCAATATTCCGGTCACCGTCACGCTGGAAGTCGCCAGCAAAGAGATCGCGCTCGGCGATCTGATGAAAGCGGGCGAAGGCAGCGTGATTGAACTGGACAAGCTCAACGGCGAGCCACTGGATGTGAAAGTGAACGGCTCGCTGCTGGGTCACGCCGAAGTGGTGGTGGTGAACGACAAGTACGGCCTGCGCCTGATTGACGTGCTCGACAGCGCCCTCACCGCTGTGGGCCAATAACAGGTTTTTGTCATGACTCAACCGCGTTCCCTGCGCTGGATTGGTGCGCTGGCGCTCGTGCTGATGCTGTTTGCATGGCCGACACTGGCGGCCGATAACGGCCTGACCCTTTTCACGGTGTCCGACGGCAGCACTCAGGAAGAGTACAGCGTCAAACTGCAAATTCTGTTGCTGATGACGGCGCTGAGTTTTCTGCCGGCGTTCATTCTGATGGCCACCAGCTTTACCCGCATCATCGTGGTGCTGGCGATTTTGCGTCAGGCGCTCGGCCTGCAACAGAGCCCGCCCAACCGCGTCCTGGTCGGCATTGCGCTGGCGCTGTCGCTGCTCATCATGCGTCCGGTGTGGAGCGATGTGTATGAGCATGCGTTCAAACCGTATGACCAAGGCCAGATTACGCTGATGCAGGCGTTTTCCGTCGCGGAAAAACCGGTGCGCAATTTCATGCTTGCGCAGACACAGCAAAGCTCGCTGGAGCAGATGCTGCGTATCGCTAACGAACCGCTGGATCAGAACGTCGACGACATTTCGTTTGCCGTGGTACTGCCGGCGTTTGTCATCAGTGAGCTGAAAACCGCGTTTCAAATCGGCTTCATGCTGTTCATTCCGTTTCTCATCATCGATCTGGTGGTCGCCAGTGTGTTGATGGCGATGGGGATGATGATGCTCTCGCCACTGATCATCTCGCTGCCGTTCAAACTGGTGGTGTTTGTGCTGGTCGATGGCTGGGCGATGACGGTCGGCACCCTCTCGGCCAGCTTCGCGCAGTAGCGTGACTCGGCACATTTAAGGAACGCTGTATGACTCCAGAAACTGTCGTGACCCTGATTTCCAACGCCGTATGGATGGTGATCCTGATTGTCGGTGTGTTGGTGGTGCCGGGTCTGATTGTCGGCCTCGGCATTGCGATTTTTCAGGCCGCCACCCAGATCAACGAACAGACGCTGAGCTTTCTGCCACGCCTGATGGTGACGTTGCTGATGGTCATCTTTGCCGGTCACTGGATGCTACGCAAGTTCATGGAACTGTTTGATTTTCTGTTCCATAACATTCCGGGGATGATTGGCTGATGGAGCTGAGCTTTGCCGAGATTTCCAGCTGGTTAGGGCAACTGTGGTGGCCCTTTTTCCGTATCGGCGCCGTGTTTGTTTCGATGCCGTTTTTCGGTGACCTACTGATCCCGGTTTGGGTGCGCAGTCTGCTTGCCCTCTCCATCACCGTGATCACCGCGCCTTTGATGCCCGCGATGCCCGCGGTCGATTTGATGTCGATGACGTCGCTGTTTCTCGCGTTTGAGCAGGCGGTGTGGGGGCTGATGTTCGGCCTGATTCTGCACATGCTGTTCACCGTGTTTACCATGCTCGGCCAGATTGTTTCGCTGCAAATGGGTCTTGGCATGGCGATGATGAACGACCCGGTGAACGGCCTGTCCGTCGCCATTCTCGGCCGCATTTTTCTGGTGTTCACCACCCTGCTGTTTCTGGCATTGGAAGGTCACTTAGTGGTGATTGATGTACTGATCCAGAGCTTTACCGTGTGGCCGGTCGGCTCCGGGATCACCATGTTGTCGCTGCAAGGCATCGTCAACATTTTCAGTTGGATGTTCTCGGCGGCGCTCGCGTTGGCGCTGCCTGCCATCGTCTCGATGCTGCTGGCCAACATCAGTTTTGGTGTCATGAACCGCGCCGCCCCCAGCCTGAACGTTTACGCACTCGGCTTTCCGATGACCATGTTGCTCGGCCTGTTCAGCGTGCTGATTTCCGTCTCCGGTGTGCCGGGACGCTACGGCTCGCTAGTGCATGACACGCTGCGCTTTCTCCATCAGTTTATGGCGGGGGGCGCATGAGCGATCAAGCTTCGTCTCAGGACAAAACCGAGAAGGCCTCGCCGCAGAAAGTCAAAAAGGCGCGCGAGCAAGGCCAGATTCCCCGCGCCAAAGAGTTCACCACCGCGGTGATTTTTCTCGCCGTGGCCATCTACTTCTACGCCCAGCTGCCCGCCATCTGGCAATCCATCGCGGGCGTGTTTCGCTATAACCTGTCGCTGACCCGCGCCGATCTCGACAATCCGATGCAGATGATTGAACAGTTGGGTCACAGCCTCGGTATGGTGATTGAGCTGTTGATGCCGATGTTTCTGGTCATCATCGTGGTGACTCTCGCCAGCAGCATGATTCTCGGTGGCTGGCTGTTCCGCCCAGCCAACCTGCTGCCAAAGCTGAGCAAACTCAATCCGATCAGCGGTATCAGCCGCATTTTCTCCACCCGCTCGCTGGTTGAACTGGTGAAATCAACGCTCAAAGTCAGCGTCATTTTCGCCGTGCTGTACGGCTATCTCGATAACCATCTGCAACCCATGCTGGGCATGCAGGGGCTGCCACTCAATCAGGGCTTTATCCTGATCATGAAAATCCTGTTTGAAGGCTTACTGCTGATGGGCTTTGCCCTGTTGGTGTTTGGTGTGATTGACATTCCTTACCAGCGCTGGGAACACCTCAAAGAGCTCAAAATGACCAAGCAAGAGCTGAAAGAGGAATACAAAAACAACGAAGGCCGCCCGGAAATCAAACAGCGTATTCGCCAGATTCAGCAGCAGTTCGCCCGTCGCCGCATCGACAAAATGGTGCCCAAAGCCGACGTGGTGATCGTCAACCCGACCCACTACGCCGTGGCGTTGAAATACGATCCGGCACTGTCAGACGCGCCGTTTGTGGTCGCCAAAGGGGTGGATGAAACCGCGCTGCACATTCAGCGCCTCGCGCGTGACAACCAGGTGGAGATTATCCACTCGCCGCCGCTCACGCGTTCGATTTACTACACCACTGCCATCGAGCAGGCTGTGCCCAGCCAGCTGTATGTGGCGGTGGCCCATATTCTGACCTACGTCCTGCAGCTGAAAGCGTTTCGCAGTGGCAGCGGTGAACAACCGTTGCCACTGCCACACTTTTCGATTCCGAAACATCTGCAGCACTGATTTGCATTGAATGAAGGACTGATAACCATGCTCAACCGGTTAAAACAATGGCAAAACTCCGGCAAGGGATACCTCGGTATTCCGATTGTGCTGCTGATGGTACTGGCGATGGTCATTCTGCCACTGCCACCGCTCCTGTTGGACGCGCTGTTTACCTTTAACATCGTCCTGGCGATTCTGGTGCTGCTGGTCAGCACGACCGCCAAGCGCCCACTCGATTTCTCCATCTTCCCGACCATCCTGCTGGTCGCAACGTTGCTGCGTCTGACGCTCAACGTTGCATCTACCCGTATCGTGCTCTTGGAAGGTCACAACGGCGGTGATGCCGCCGGTAAAGTGATTCAGGCGTTCGGTGAAGTGGTGATCGGCGGCAACTACGTGGTCGGTATGGTGGTGTTCATCATCCTGATGATCATCAACTTCGTGGTGATCACCAAAGGTGGCGAACGGATCTCCGAAGTCTCGGCGCGCTTTACGCTCGATGCCCTGCCGGGCAAGCAGATGGCGATTGACGCCGACCTCAACGCCGGCCTGATTGACCAAGATACCGCGCGCGATCGTCGCCGCGAAGTCGCCAATGAAGCGGACTTCCACGGTTCGATGGACGGTGCGTCGAAATTTGTGCGCGGTGACGCGGTCGCCGGTTTGATGATTCTGTTCATCAACATCATCGGCGGGATCAGCATTGGCGTATTCGAACATGGCCTGCCTGCCTCAGAAGCGTTTAAAACCTACGCACTGCTGACCATCGGTGATGGTCTGGTCGCGCAGATCCCATCCTTGCTGCTGGCAACGGCTGCGGCGATTATCGTGACGCGCATTAACGACAGCGACAACGACATGTCGCAGACCATGCACAAGCAACTGCTGGCCACGCCGGCCACGCTGTTTACCGTCGCGGGCATCATGGTGGTGATGGGTATTGTGCCGGGCATGCCACATCTGGCGTTTTTCACCTTTGCGGCGGCGCTGGCCTTTGCCGGTTGGCGGCAGGCCAAAAGCCCGGTGGTCGACACCTCGCTCGATGAAGTCGAAGCGATTTCGCAGGCGATGCAAAACGAAGGCGACGCGCCACTCAGCTGGGAAGACATTCCCCACGTGCAGACCTTGTCGCTGGCGCTTGGCTATCGTCTGGTGCATCTGGTCAATAAAGATCACGGCGCGCCGCTGACGCAGCGCATTCGCGGTGTGCGGCGTAACCTCTCCGAGCAGGTTGGCTTTTTGCTGCCGGAAGTGGCGATTCGTGACAACCTGAGCCTCAAGCCCAACCAATACACCATTTCGCTCAATGGCGAGCTGGTCGAACAGGGCTTTATCGAACCCGACCGCCTGATGGCGATCGCCGTGGGTGAAACCTATGGCGACATCGACGGCATTCTCGGCAGCGATCCGGCCTACAACCTTCCGGCGGTGTGGATTGAACACCCGCAGAAAGCACGCGCACTGAACATGGGTTATCAGGTGGTGGATGATGCCACCGTAGTGGCGACCCACATCAGCAAAGTAATGAAAACGCATCTGGCGGAGCTGTTTAACCACGACGATGTCGATGCGATGAATCAGCGCCTGACTGCGCAAGCGCCGAAACTGGCGGAAGCGCTGGCCGCAGCGCTGCGCCCGGCGCAGCAGCTCAAAGTGTACCGTCAGCTGCTGCTCGATCAGGTGCCGCTGAAAGACATCCGCACCATCGCCAACACCATGCTTGAATCGTCGGAAAACACCAAAGACCCGATTCTGCTTGCCGCCGATGTACGCTGCGCCTTGCGCCGCACGCTGATTAACCTGCTGGCAGGGCAGAAGAACGAGATTCCGGTGTATGCCTTGTCCGACGAACTGGAACAGATGCTGATGACCTCGCTGCATCAGGCGCAGGCGAGCGGCAGCGTGATGCTGGACAGCTTCCCGGTCGAACCGAATATTCTCGGCCAGTTCCAGCAAAACCTGCCGCTGATTAAGCAGCAGTTGAAACAGCAAGGCATGGCACCGATTCTGTTGGTGATGCCGCAACTGCGACCGCTGATTGCCCGCTACGCGCGTACTTTCTCGCACGGACTGGCGGTGCTGTCGTACAACGAAATTCCTGAAAACAAACAGATCAACGTGGTAGGAAACCTTGGCTAATCTCTCATCTCATCAAGCGCTGTACCATTATCTGCGCGACCTTATTGAGCAGCACATCGTCACGGAGGACGACGCGCTGGTGTTTGACGCATTTCAGCGCAACGACATTCGCCACGCCTGTCAGGCGATTCGCGAGGCGCAAAGTGGCGAGGTGGAATATCAGCACCTCACGTTGCGTTTTGGCAGTCAGGGCGAACAGAGCGTGTATCAGTTTGAGCTGTCAGAGCCGATGGCGTTCTGTCTCGATCTCTACAGCCTGTATCTGGCGCTGCGTCAGTCGCGTTTTCAGATGGAAACATTTCATCCGGATCTCATCAGCAACGTGGTCGTGCCGATTCGTGCCGATGCGTTGCTGTGGCCAGCGGGCGCGCTGTTTCTCGACCAGATATTGCAGTTTCATCGCGCCGCGTTTGCCCACGTGGTGCCGTCGGTGCAGATCAACTTTGCCAACCCGCTGCACCCAGGGTTGGATGAACTGGTTGAACAGGTTCGCGAGAACGCGTATGCGCTGTGGTTTGAACTCTACACCGCGGCAGAAAACTTTGAGCAGATTGCGCGCTATAAGCCGGACATGCTCAAGCTCGCGGTGTCGCTGGAGAACAAAGAAGATCGCAGTGCCTTTCTGCCTATCGTGCGTTTTTTGCGTCAGCACCGCTTTAAATGGGTCGCCGGCCGCGTCGCCAGCCAGACCGAACTGAACCAGTACAAACTGCTCGGCGCGAGTTATTACTTCGGTTACTTCAGCGATATTCCGACGTCGTTGTCCTTTAAAACCTTCGATGAAGCGGATAACGACAGCTGGTAACGCCTTGCTTGCCCCTCAAAATAGGGTGATTTCTGGAATAGACTTCACCTTATTCCTCCCTTTTTCGCCCTTTTCTCAATTTTTTTAAATTTCTGATTAATTCTCGCCAGCAACCATCCGCCTCTAGTTAGTGAGCAGGGAATATCCCGAAGAGCCTGAAGATAGCGACAACCAAGGAGACTAAGATGGCTTTATCTATGCACACTAACTACGCATCGCTAGTTACGCAAAACACTCTGAACAGCACAAACAACCTGATGACTACTGCGATGGAACGTTTGAGCACTGGCCTTCGCATCAACTCTGCAGCGGATGACGCAGCGGGTCTGACTATCGCGAACAAACTGGAAGCACAAACTCGCGGTATGTCAGTAGCGATGCGTAACTCTCAGGACGCTATCTCTATGCTGCAAACAGCAGACGGCGCACTGGAAGAGCTGACTAACATCGCTTACCGCATGAAAGACCTTGCCACTCAAGGCGCGAACGGCACCAACGGTACCACTGAACTGGCAGCGCTGGATTCTGAATACCAAGAGCTGGAAGCAGAAGCAACACGTATCCTGACGCAAACCACTTACGGTGCAGGTCAGCAACTGCTACAAGGCGGCAAACTGGCTGCAGCAGTGGACTTCCAAATCGGTGCGTCAGCAGCAGAAACTCTGACTGTGGATATCTCAACTAACCTAGCGGCAGTTGACTTCACCACAACAGGTGCACTGACAACGAACGCGGCATCAAACGCTGAAATCACTGTGATTGACGGTCTGTTTGACACCATCAACACCGTACGTTCAACACTGGGTGCGAACATCAACCGTCTGGACCACACAATCAACAACCTGGCTAACGTGTCTGAAAACACCGCAGCAGCGAAAGGCCGTATCACTGATGCTGACTTCGCGGTTGAATCGTCAAACATGACGAAGAACCAGATGCTGATGCAAGCAGGTACAACAGTACTGTCTCAGACTAACCAGATTCCTGGCATGGCAATTTCACTGCTGCGCTAAGCACTTACGCCATACAATCTGTACGTTTGTATTTGCCTCCCGCTGGTCGGGAGGCTTTTTTCCGTTTACTTTTTCGTGGCGCCTGTCCTCTTCCTTCCGACAACATAGCCGGCGCCTTTTTTCTTGCCTTCCCTGACTTAATTTCCTCGCCCAAATGGTCGCATTACCCCTTTGAGAAACCCTTATTTCCAAGGAATTGATTTCTGAGGAAAAGCGGAACTGCCGATGAGGAAACACCGCTTCCGTTTTTCGCCCATCAATTAACTAACATATTGTTTTACATACATTTAATCAGTGGCACACATCTTGCGAACTTAGCGACAGGTTTATCAAACCCGATCACGCTACCGCTACGTCAGGTGTGAGCGCAAAGGTAAGCAGACTGAGCAACAGGGAGCGCCCGAATGAGTTCATTAGATCCAATCACCATGGCAACACAGCTGGCTACATACGATGTGCAGCCATTTCAGCAGCGTTTGAACACGCAATCGTCCCAGTACCAGTCACAATTGACCGCACTGGGCAAAGTGGAAACCGCACTGCGCGCTTTCCGCACGGCGATCACTGAAATGAACAGTTCCACCAGCAGCATCGTGAAAAACAGCGCCACCGTATCGCAAGAAGGTTACTTCTCCGCGACGGCCGACGCCAACGCGCTGGCGGGCAGCTATCAGGTGTTTGTTGAACAAGTTGCGACCGCGCATCAGGTGTCGGCCAGCATGCCCGCTAACCTGGATTCCACCACGCAAGTACCAACCACTGGCACCATGGATTTCACCATCAATGGCACCACCATGACGTTGGATCTCTCGACCCTCGACAGCGACGGTGATGGGATTGCGACGGTGGCGGATCTGGTGTCGGCCATCAACAACGACAGCAACAACCCGGGCGTGAACGCGACGCTGGTGCGCTCGAACGGCCAAACCTATTTCATGCTGTCGAGTACCGAAACCGGTGTGGCCAACTCGGTCAACGTTTCCGTCTCCGGCACCGGTCAGACCTGGTTTGAAGATGCCTTTACCAACCTCAACGAGATCAGCGCGCCGCAAGATGCCGTGATTTGGCTTGGCGCCCAAGGCACCGGCCTGCAACTGACCAACAGCAGCAACACCTTTGAAGGCGTGATCAACGGCGTCGACCTGACCGTGACCAAAGCGCAAACCAGTGGCGAAGCGCCACTGAGCCTTTCCGTCGGTGCGGATCAGGAAGGCACCAAAGAGCAGATGAATAAGATCATCGAGGCCTACAACAGCCTGATGAAAACCATCGATTCTTACACCTCGATTGGCGGCGAAGATTCTCAACGCGGTGTGCTGGCGAGCGACCCGACAATTCGCTCAATTGAGAGCCAACTGAAAACGTTAGTCCGTGGCGAGTTTGAAGGCATGCGCCTGAGCGATCTCGGCATCGAAATCAGCCGCGACGGCACGATGAAAATCGACGCCGACAAGTTTGAAGAAGCGCAGACCACCAATACCGCGGCGCTGGAATCTTTCTTCAACGGCGATGGCAATCTGCTCGACAGCCTGGATTCGCTGCTTGACCCGTACCTGCAATTTTCTAACGGCCTGTTTAAGTCACGTAAAGATGCGCTGCAACAGAACATCAGTCGCATTGAAGACAAACAGACGGCACTCGAGCGCAAATACGACATGGCGTATGACCGCTACCTGAAACAGTTCACTCAAATGAACCAATTAATTACCAAGATGAACCAGACAATGTCGATGTTCGGCTAAGTCTGGCGAGGAGAAGTTTTATGTTAATGGACTCGGGCTACGACTCTTATCAACAAGTCGATTTAGATGCACAAGCCGCCGCCGCGACCCCTCATCAGTTGGTGGTCATGCTCATTGACGGCCTGCTGAACGAGATTGAACGCATTCGCGGCCACATCAGCGTGGGGCGATTAGCAGAAAAAGGCGCGGGCATTAACAAGTGCATGAACATTCTGATCGGCCTCGACAGCGCGCTCGATATGGAGAGCGGTGGCGAGCTGGCAGCCAACCTGCACCAGTTGTACGACTTCTGCCAGGTTGAGCTGTATCAGGCCAGCGTGCAGAACGATGTGGAGCGCCTGAGCACCGTTGAAACAGTCATGGGCAACATAAAAGAAGGATGGATGAATTTTGGTCAATACGCATAAGGTTTCTCCTGAGCGATTCCGCCATCTTTCTCAGCGGATCACCATCGCGACAAAATTACAGGACTGGAGCGCGCTCGCCCGCTACGACAGCGAGCTGCGTGAACTGCTGCAATACCACAAGCCGTTTCTACGCGACACTCAACTGGCGCCACAAATCGCCAAAGCAAAAGCGGCGCATCAGGCTGCTTTGGAAGCGCTGCAAGCCGCGACCTCTGAGCTGGAATCGGAAATGGCACAGGTCAGCGCGCAGCAAGAGCGCGCCCTTGCCTATCAGCTCGCCATGACCATGGAGGGTTAACATGCAAGCGATGACGTCTTCCTCTAATTACTCGGCAGCGAGCTATGCTTCACCCGGCAAAGCCTCACAGGCTGGTTCATCGTCCGCCAGCGGCAAATCGGATGCGGCGCCGGATATTCATCAGGCGCGTTCGTTTGGCGACGCGGATGCCAGCAGAGCGGCCAGCTTTACGCTTGGCCAGCCTGCCCGGTCATTGCCGTCATTCAGCGACGAGCAGCCAGAGCCGGAGCTGACGACTCAACACCAAGATGAACAAGACGAACTGACCGCGCTGGTCGCGCTGCTGAACGCCAATCAACCTATCCCAACGCAGGCTCAGTTGGTCAAAGGGTTCGCCGAGAGCCACAGCGTAAGCGGCGTAAAAACTGCAAATACCGTCGCGGCGCAGAACCCAAGCGCAAACTCTGCGGCGCTATCGGCAACAGGACAATCGGCAGCGGGGCTACTTAACGCGCAATCTGCGCCGTCCATCACCGAGAGCCAGCCCGTTGCGACCAAAGCGGCGGTCACTCTCGACAGCGCGTTAAACGCGGCGCTCAATCAGGTCATCAACCCGGCATCTGGTGCGGCAAGCAACGGTCAAGCGCAAACTCAGGTTAACGCGCCGAGCGCCGCGACCACGGTGGTCAATGCGCCGGAATGGGCCAGCGTGCGCATTGATAGCCAAGCGGGCAAATGGGGCGAACAGATGCTGCAAGTACTGCACGATCGCGTCACGCTGCAAGCGCAGCAGAATCTGCAGGAAGCCAAGATCCGCCTCGATCCACCCGATCTCGGCAAGCTGGATTTGGTGGTACGCGTGGAAGGCGATCGCCTCAGCGTGCAGATCAACGCCAATGCCGCGGCGACCCGTGAAGCCCTGATGCAGGTGTCTGATCGTCTGCGCGCCGAACTGCAAAGCCAGAACTTTGTGCACGTCGATGTCAATGTCGGCTCCGATCAGGGCGGCCAGCGCCAATCATCGTCTCAGGATGACGCCGCTGCCAGCACCATTTTCGCGGCGCGCGACTCTGCCGACGAGCCGTTTACCTCTTCTCTGTCTGAGCACTGGCTCAGCACTCACGCCTAAGGTTTCAACGAGGAATAAAGGTTATGACCAAACAGCAACTTATTACCGTGTTTATCATGATGATCATCACCAGCGCCCTCGTCTCTGCGGGAACCGTGTTTGGCGGCATCTGGTATCTCAAGCAGCAGAGCGCGCAGCAAGAGCAACCGTCCGGAGACTGGCTGGCGAACTCGCCGCTGGCGTTTTTAAGCGAAACCAACCAGTCACCGAAAGCGCCGAGCTTTCATTCGCTGGATAAAGTCGTGCTGAGCGTGAAGGGCAAGAATCAGAACCACTTTCTGATGCTGGAAATCGCGGTCGAAACCCGTCATCCGGAACGCATCGCCAACATCGGTGATTACATGCCGGTGGTGCGCAATTCGCTGATCAAACTGTTCAGCGACAAAACCTATGAAGATTTGCAGCAGGACGGCGCGATTGAGCACCTGCAAAACGAGGTCAAGCTGACCATTCTCAACGCCTTTGAGAAGACCGACATTCTGCGCGACATCGATGATGTGCTGCTGACCAAATACGTCGTGCAGTAGGGACGCGCTTATGTTGGATATGCAATACCAGGAAGGGTATGACGTGTCGGACGAGGTTGCCTCGCCGACACTGCCGATCGACGAAAACCGCCTGCTCAGCCAGTATCAACATCTGGTGAAGCGGGTTTCTAACCAATTGCGGGTGCACGCGACCACGCATTGCAGCATCGAAGATATGCAGCAAATTGGCCTGATTGGCCTGCTGGAAGCCGGGCGCCGTTACGGCAACATTGACGACCCGAACTTTCCCGCGTTTGCGGTGTGCCGTATTCGCGGTGCGATTCTCGATGAACTGCGCCGTCTGGACTGGCGGTCACGCAAAACCCGTCAGCAAGCGCACGAGCTCAACGACGTGACCCGCGACCTGACCCGTAAACTGGGCCGTCAGCCGAATGACAACGAAATCATCGCTGCCCTTGGCACCGATGAGCAGGACTACTACGCGCGCCTGAACGCGTCACTCGCCGGGGAAATGCAGAGCCTGGATCAGCTGATTGAAAATGGCGTCGAGCAATTTGCCGACGGCCATTACGACGGCATGACGCAGGAACACATACGCCGCAGTTTAGAACAGGCGCTCGGCCAGCTGTCAAAACGCGACCAACTGCTCCTGACCCTGTTCTATCAACACGAACTCAACTTACACGAAATCGCGCTCGTGCTCGATCTGACGCCGCCTCGCATCTGTCAGCTACACAAACAGGCGCTCAAACAACTCAACCAATATTTGTCCTCTTAGGAGCCACTTATGCAAAAGTTTCTTGGTGCCATCATTGTTCTGATGTGTGTATTCGGCGGTTACGTCTGGGCGGGCGGCAGCCTGACCGCAATTTGGCAGCCAGCGGAGTTTCTCATTATCGCCGGGGCGGCGCTCGGCTCACTGATCATCGGTAACCCGCCGCAGGTGCTCAAAGAGATGCGCCGCCAACTGCGCATGATTCTGTCACAACCGAAAAATGAACAGGCGTATTACATGGAGCTGATGGCGGTGCTGCAAGTGCTGCTGGAAACCGTACGCAGCGGCGGATTTAAGTCGCTCGATAAGCACATTGAAAATCCGGAACAGAGCCCGATTTTTGCCCGCTACCCGCTCGTTGCGCGTGATTATCGTCTGGTTTCGTTCATTACCGACAACCTGCGCTTAATGGCGATGGGCCAGATGTCGCCTCATGAACTTGAGGGGTTGCTGGAACAAGAAATCGACGCCATTCAGACCGACCTGCTACTGCCATCGCGTTCGATGCAACGCACCGCAGAAGCACTGCCGGGCTTTGGTATTCTGGCGGCGGTAGGCGGCATCATCATCACCATGCAAGCCATCGATGGTTCCATCGCCCTCATCGGCTACCACGTTGCCGCGGCACTGGTGGGCACCTTTATCGGCATCTTTGGCTGTTACTGCTGTCTTGATCCGGCGAGTAACGCCATGGCTCAGCGCGTCAAACGCGACATGTCGGCTTTTGAATGCGTGCGTGCCACTCTGGTGGCCTACGTGGCGAAGAAACCGACACTGCTGGCAATTGACGCTGGGCGTAAGCATATTCAGCTAGACATTAAACCAACCTTCAACGACATGGAGAAATGGCTAGCGGAGCAGGAGGGATAATGCAAAAACAGGAGCATGTCGTATTCAAGCGCTCTACCCGCAGTCACGACGAGCCTCACCATGGCGGTGCCTGGAAAGTCGCCATGGCCGATTTTATGATTGCCCTGATGGCGCTGTTTCTGGTGCTGTGGGTGATGCAGGTAGTGAATAAAGAAGAGCGTAAAGCGATTGTCGCGCATCTGCACAGCGCCAGCGTGTTCGATCGCAGCTACGGCAACCCGTTTGATACTTCGCAGAGCATCTCTCCTATCGATTTAGCTTCGGAATCGTCGGTACCGAGCAAGCACGATTCCAACCATACCGTGACTTCGTTCTATAACGGCAACGGCAATGGCCCGGAATCGGATGCGATCATTCCCGGTAACTTCGATACCCAGGAACAGCTGACTATTCTGGCCAAAGTGATTGAAGAGATGATGCGCCAGATCAGCGCGCAAGGGAACGTGCACGTTTCCGTGACACCGCAAGGGCTGCGCATTGTGCTGCAGGACGACTACAAACAGCACATGTTCAGTCGTGGCGGAACCGAGCTGACACCTTTTTTTGAAGATCTTCTGCTGGCTCTGGCTCCGGTATTTCAGCGGGTTGAAAATCCGCTCATCATCAGCGGCCACACCGACTCCACCGCGTTTAAGCAGCGTTTCAGCAATCGGACGAACTGGGAGCTGTCGGCCAACCGTGCCAACATTGCGCGCCAGACGTTGGTGGCCGGCGGCATGCCGGAACAGCGCGTGTTGCAGGTTACCGGCATGTCGGACCGAGCCTTGCTCAACCCGGAAGAGCCGGATGGCAGTGAAAACCGCCGCATTGAACTGTTTGTCCTGACCACGCCAGCTGCGCAGGTGCTGGAGACCTTCTTTGGCAATCAGCAGGACGGTGAGCTGGACAAAGCGCGCGATAAAGCGCAGTTCAATCAGCCAGTGCTGCGTCAGGAAACCATTCAGTATTCAACCCCGGTCGAGACAAAAAAGCAGCCCGACCAACAGTTATAACGCGTACTCTGCCCGAAGCCTGAGCCTCGGGCAGCTTTCCCGGTTTCATGGACTTCTTTATTACCGAGCACGTTATGTATCAGCATCCCGGCGAACATGCCCACAAAGACGGACTGAAAAAAGCCTTTCTCTGGCTGATCGTCATTGATTACTGCCTGCTGGGGCTGTTTTTGCTGCAACTCACCAGCCTGACGCTGCACGCGGGCACCAGCATCAGTCTGCTGCTGATGGTGTACAACATTCTGCTCAGCTTTCTCTGCTTTCAGCGCACCAGCAAGCAGGAATCCTACATCATCTATCCGACGCTTTCGGCGACGCTGCTGGCGTTCATCTGCTTCCTGTATTTCTTTTTTCTGATTTAACCTACGGAGTTATAACCGCTTTCTGACAGCATCCCCCGAAAGTATGACGGCGGACTGACGTGTCTGACATTTCTCTGTTGAATAATACTCATCAACAACAACGTCCACACGAAAACTCGATAGATAAGGATAGATGATGAAAAAAGCGATGTTCGCCCTAAGTGCACTGACTTTCATTTTAGCGGGCTGTGACACGGCTGAGAAAGCGGCAACGCAAGCAGAATCTCAACCCGCCGTGGATACACTGCCAACCGCAGTCAGCAACGCAGTTTCAACCGTCACCGACACCGTTTCAGCCGCCGCAGGCGCCGTTGCAGAAACCGTCGAAGCCGGTCACAACGCCTTCAACAGCCTTGATTGGCAAGGCACCTACAAAGGCACGCTACCTTGCGCCGATTGCGCAGGCATCGATTACACTCTGACGCTGAACGAAGATGAAACCTACACCCTGACTCAGGTGTATCAGGGTAAAGAAGACGGCGGTCAGTTCAGCTCTAACGGTAAATTCCACTGGGATACCAAAGGCAGCGTAATCACACTGGAAGATGGCTCAGAAACGCCTAACCAGTACTTCGTGGGTGAAAACATGCTGATGAAACTCGACATCAACGGCGAGAAAATCACTGGCGATATGGCCGCGCTGTATAACCTGCAAAAGCAGTAAGTCGTGACTGACTCACCTCCCCCTGAAACAACAACGCCAGCATGATGCTGGCGTTGCTTTTTTTCTGATGCAGCGCGCTCAGCGCAGCTCGGCCAGATGATCGGCAATGTACTCATCCAGCGAACGCGGCGCTTTGCCGGTGAGAGTGACAACCGCATCGCTCACGCCAGCCGTCCAGCCTTCGCGCACCGGATAGAAAATCGAGGTCAGAAATTCCGCGTAGTCGGCAGGGACACCCACCGATTTCAGCAGGTCACAGAACGCGCCCTCTTCCATCGCCTGATAAACCACTGGCTTACCGAGCGCTTCACTGATTTTTTGCGCGGCTTGCGCATAGCTCAGCGCCTCTGGACCGGTCAGGTTGAACGCCTGATTGTCAAAACGATTTGTGGTTAATGCCGCCGCTGCGCTACTGGCAATATCACGCACATCAATAAAACTCGATTTGCCTTCCCCTGCCGGAACGCCAATCACACCTTGGTCGATGCCCGCTTTCCAATAGGTATGGAAGTTATCGGCAAACCAGTTCGGACGCAGGATCACATACGGCACACCGGAGTTTTCCAGCGCGATTTCCACTTGGCGGTAAGGAATGGAATCATCGGCATCCACACCGAGTACGCTTTGGAATACCACCTTCACATTGCGCTCAACCGCAGCCTGAATTACGGGCTCGAGCAGAGCTTTTGATTCCACATAACCGCCTGGCAGCATCACATAAGCGCGGTCAACGCCGTCGAACGCGGCGTCAAAGGTTGTTGGGTCAGCAAAATCAAACACCACACCTTCAGCCGCACCAAACGCTTGACCACTGCGCGACGCAGCTTTGACCTGTTCCCCTTTTGCCAGCAACTCTGCCACCAGCGGTTGACCAACGTGACCAGAGGCACCCAATACCAATACTTTGTTCATTCTGTTCTCCTAGGTATATTTTGGAAACTATGTAGTTGATAGAAACTTTGTAAACAATCTATACTCCCGAGCTGACGTTGTGAAGAAGGCACTTTTGGGTAACAAGGTGTCCTTGAGGTAACCACCCTGTGGTTTGAGCATAGAGGAAGAATGATGGATTTTGCGTATGACGTTTATGAGAACCGCTGCCCAACCCGCGCGGTGTTGGATCGCATTGCCGACAAATGGGCACTGCTGATTTTAGACAAACTGCGCGGCGAACCGGTGCGCTTTAACCACCTCAAACGCGACATCAAGGGCATTTCGCAAAAGGTCTTGTCTCAAACCCTGAAAAAGCTCGAACGCGATGGGTTGGTCAGCCGCACCGTTTTTCCCACCGTACCGGTGACCGTGGAATACGCGTTGACGCCACTCGGCACGACGTTAACCGACGCCGTGGCTGCCCTCGCGCACTGGGCGGAAAACAATATGGACGCGGTACTGAAGGCACAAAAGAGCTACGATGCCAAACTTGATGGCGAGTAGGATTTCCGCTGAAGGCAAACTCACACCAAACCGACGTTAACGCTTTCTGTGTAAAGGCTTAGAGTAAAGTTTATTTTGCTGTCAGTTGGTCAAACTTACTTTTCACCTCCTAAAATCAAAATGTGATCTCGATTAATAAACCACATAAAAAGTGGGAGTAATTTAACTTGGATTTACGTTTTTGGGGGAGTGACCATGACCGCATCGAAAATGTTTCTAAGAGATTTGCTTGGCCTGATTTTAATCGTTTCAACCGTATTGGCGCTGCTGAGCGTATTGCTGGATTTACTGGCCCTGTTGGCTTACGTCAATCACGAGACACAAGTCGCCACCCTGCTGTTCGATGAATCGTTCTACCTGCTGGTGTTTTTCATCCCGCCCTACTTTATCGCCAAATACATTAATCGTGCAGAGGTAGTGAAAGCAGTGGATGAGTATCAGTTGATGAAGAGCAAGAGTGATGTGATTTGAAGTATTGGTGTTGGTTAGAAAGGTATATTGGGTTCAACGAGCTAGGTTTCAATTGGCTTGAATGGTTTGCATTGAACTGTTTGACGCGTTTTAGCGTCATCGAATCACGCAGCTTGGTTTGTCACGCGCCAGTTACTCTTTGCTGGCACAAAGAGTAACCAGAAAATGCCTGTTGTTTCTTTGTCGTTGCCCGGGACGGTTTTAGGCGTTCCCGACGCCGAAAACCTAAAAATTCATCCATGAATTTTTCCCTAGTGAAAGGGGATGAAACCAAATATTCTCTCTTTCTCAAGGATTCAAAAACAAAGCTAATGACTTCCCAGTAAAAAATCACAACACGTGAGACCCCTTCGAAGTCCGCTCATTCCAAAGGCGATGACATGCCCAACAGGAACTTGCGCAAATCTCTCTCAGAACGCATCACAAACAGAATAAACACTTTAGCGCCGTCGAATTTATAGAAAATACGGCATGGGTTCACGACCAACTCACGATAACTGAGATGTACAAGTTCGGGCGGAATACGACCCGATTCGGGGAAATTTTCGAGGCGTTCAACTTTAGCGAAGATCGTTTGAACCAATTGCTTTGCAGCTGCGACATTTTCAAGTGCGATGTATTCAGCAATATCATTAAGGTCAGATAACGCAGGATCCGTCCAGATTATTTCAGCCATTTCGACATTTTGTCCTTGGCTTCCTCGTGGCTCACCACTTTACCGTCAGCGAATGCACGCTCACCCCGCGCAATGCCCTCCAGAATCGCCAAACGATTTTGCATAAACTCATAATCCTCAACATCAACTAGATACGCCGACGGTTTACCATGTTCAGTAATGAGTACAGGTTCTTTCGTGCTGCGGAGATCAGCAAGGATCTTCGTAGCTTGACGTTTGAGCGATGTCACGAGTTCTACTTTCATAAGAGCAGCTCCAAAGGAAAACTAAAAGTGATACTATTCTATCACTTTTAGTCTAGCAAGTTTCATGGCGGCTAGCGTCTTGCTAAGGTGCAAGGCAAGCAATACCAAAAACCACCGCATACCACCTTAAACGGATTGTTAACTCAACTACTCAACCCCAAATGGCTTAGTAGCAATTTTCATATAATTTATTGAATCAATGAACTGCTGTGCTTTTTCTAAACTTCTCGTATAAAAACGTTTAACAACACGTTGTTCATCGTTTTTTAGCTGAATGATAAACCAATCTCTTTTGCTATAGAGTTCAAGCGCTAATATCGAGTTGAAGTAATACCTTGAATTGATATCTGATAATTTTATGTTTGAAGATGAAATGAGTAGATTTGAGACCTCATTGTAGTTTCCAACTGCCACTACTTTTGCCTTTTGACCTTCTGACAATCCAATATAAGAACTGGTCACAATAAGACCTTCAGGTCTAAATTTTATAGGCTGTTCCATGATGACCTGTTCAATCACATTTACCGCTACATCTGTGTTTACCATATCGGTAGGAGAATAAGGTATTTGCTTGGCAGCACATCCTGTTAGCAGAATAACCAAAAATAAAAACCACTTTTTCATTTTAGAAACAACCTATTTTTGTAGCAATTTCTCGTCATTTTATATCGAATAATAATTAATGTCCGGTTAAGAAATGAGCAACGCAATACCGAGGCCGCCGCATACCACCTCAACCACCAAACTTAACACATAGTGAAAATGCCACGCGTTGCGAATCACTCTTGAACAGTTTGTTAGCTGCGGACTCAATCGAGTACTTCTAAGTTAGAGTAATGGGACACTTTAACAACAGAACCTAAAACTGAACTCAACGCTTTATTTTTTCTTGTTAGTTGGTTGAAATATTCACAAACTCTTTTGTCAACGGTAAATACACTTGTAAACAAAGCAAAAACACACATATGTTTGTCTTGCATATTACTGCCGTGTGCAAACTTTTCAAATTTCATTGCCGTTTCAAAATGGTCCCATATTTCCCATGTAATTTGAGACCTATAAGGTACCTGTTTTTCTAGATGCTCTGGTAAGCCAAGTGAGTTTAGAACCACTTTTAACTGCTGATTATATACCGCTAGACTCCCCAACTGACCAATCGTTGTATTTTTAGAGACTTGTTCAAGCTTCACTCCTGATGAAAGCACAAATGCCTCATATGCCGAAATATCATGACCAAACATACCTACAGAGCTTTGCAGTACATCCCTAGTAAAGTTGGCAGCTACTTCGCTAGGATTTGATAACTTTTGATCACCACTAGTCTGTAGATTTTTACAAAGGTTATTTTCAAAAGCTATAAGGCTTTCCATCAAGTCAGTTGGATTTCGCAACTGATAGTCAAACAAACTAGACAGCTTAATTTTATCAATTGCCTTATCACGAACATGACAAATTGACTCTATCTCCTTGTCTCGTTGACTATAAGGAATACCCGAGTCACGAATAGACATATACAGGCTTTGGAAAAACTCTACAAATTCACTTCCTTTTGAATAGTTAACCAACGATTCTTCAACCGTCTGAATGAGTAAATCTGTATTTTTACCTAGCCCATCTAGCGTCAATAAAACCTCTATTTTATGAATATCGAGAATAGAACCTAGTCCAGCATTAGGGTCATGGCTACTAAGCCATGCGACATAAGGAAATTGTTGAAACAAAGACCACCTATTTAGAACAGTGCCTGTATCCTCATGCTGGAGTATTTCTAAGATATGATGATAAGTCACGAATGGTATGTACCCATTCATGACTAAATGATCAACGGTCTTTTTTGCCTTACTACGTAGCACTTCATTGTCAGAGAAATAATCTTTTGCTATGTCTCCAAAAATTGAAGTATCAATAGAAATCAACTTTGATTTACTCATAAGCTCCTTTTTACACTTGAGCAGCTAACGCCGTTATTAAACAGACCGTACCTATATAACTCTCAAACAAAAACACAGAAACAGTCTATTTAACATCGAACAAACTGCGTACATCATCAATCACTAATACAAACCAGTCAAAACTCCAACCGCCAAAACGTGCCGAAGGTATCAAACACGTTGCAACACCAAAGAAACTACCGACTCGCCTATCAACAGGGAAAAATTCATGGATGAATTTTTAGGTTTTCGGCGTCGGGAACGCCCAAAACCGCCCCGGCCTACGACAACAAACCCAAGGCACTTTCTGGTTACTCTTTGTGCAAGCAAAGAGTGACTGGCGCGTGACAAACCAACCCGCATGGTTCGATGAACATCAAACGCTACAAACCTCAAATATCAAAACAACCATCCTGCACATACCGAAACTATCACCCATGCAGCACCAACAAAACGCCCCATCCCTCTCATCCATAGGGAAAAATTCATGGATGAATTTTTAGGTTTTCGGCGTCGGGAACGCCTAAAACCGTCCCGGCCTACGACCACAAACCCAAGGCACTTTCTGGTTACTCTTTGTGCCAGCAAAGAGTAACTGGCGCGTCACACCGCAAGCCTCCTATTTCCCTAAAACCAAAACGCGACAAACCACTCAATAAATTCCAAACCCCGACCAACCATCACCAACAAATCCCCTTTCCCCAAAAACAAAAAAGACCATCAAACGATGGCCTTCTCCCTTAAACATCCACAAAAAATCAGCAAATCACCGCAATAACGCCACCACCGTATGACGACGCACATTCGCCTGCGCGTTCAGCGCCTGATAAGTCGACGAAAACTGATCCGCCGCCGCATGAAACTGCGTCAGTTTCTCCGTGGTTTGCTCGCTCGACAGCAGACGCGTCTGGCTGCGCAGCGTCTGCATTTGGGTATTGAGTTCGCTGTGGTATTGGCGCGCCTGCTCCAGGCTGGTTTGCGCCTGTGCCAAATGCTGGTTGACCTTGGCAATGCCCTGCTTGATGCCATCACGCGAGCTTAAATCAAAACGCAGCTCGGCAATGCCGTCCGGTTCGGATTTGAGGTTGAGTGTGTTGGCTTGCCCGGCCGGGAAACGGTGGCCTTGCCCTGTCACCATCACCTTTTGCTTCATCTGTTTGTACGCCGACTCTTTGGCTTCAAACACAATGTTGCCATCTTGCGTCACGCTGGCGCGCATTCCGAGCGGGATCAGGCTGCGATCCAACATTTTGACCGTTTTACTGTCATCCGACTGACCATCGAACTGAATCATCACCGAATTGCCTTGCGGGAAATCGAGACGAATCTGCTCGGCTTTCTCTTTGAGGCGGTTGACGTTCAGCCCCGGGATCGAGAAACGGCGAATGTCGGCGCGGTCGAGTTTCAGATTCAGCTCGTTATCCACCACGCGTTGACCATCAAAACGCGCCTGATCCAACACCGCTTCAATGGTCATTTTGGAACGGGTTAATGTCTCTTTCAGGTTCGGCACATTGTCGGCGCCTTGCGTCATCGCCTGTGTCAGACCCCGTTTGATGGTGGTAAGTTCTTTGCCGACAAATTGCAGCGATTTAGAGGCGATTTGCACCGAAGTGGCTTGTTGTTGCCCTTGAGTCAGCAGGACGCCAGAAACAGAATAGGCTGACGTGGTGTCAGCCTGAAGCGCGCGGGTTTGTCTGGCCGGTAAACGGGCCGAATCGGAGGAGCGCGACGGCGTAATGCTGGCCTGCTCCTGTCCGGTCAATCGAATGCCGTGTGGACGAACTTCCACTGTGCTCATTGCCATACTGAAAATTCCTAAATTCGGTCAAACAGCGACAGGTCGTCGATTTTCACATAGCTCGCCTGCGTCGCTTGCAGCGCGGCCATGTAATTGCTTAAACGCACCGAGGCTTCGCCGTAATCCAGCGCCGACAGATCGCTGGTGACTTTGTCGACAAACAGTTTGTTGTCGCCGTGTGCGCTGTCGAGCAGGTCGAGGTTGTTGTGACGGCCACCGATTTCAGTCATCGCCGCCAACACGTTGTTGAGTGTGCTGTCGACGGCGGCTAACGTATTGTCAACTTCGGTACGAAAATTCGCGGTCGGTGCCTCAAACTCACTGATCAAAGCATCCAGCGTGTTGAGCACATTGCTGCCGCCGCCCAAATCAAGAATGTCCTGCGCGGTCATGTTCGATTCCATGGTCACGCCTTTGGCCACCGTCACCACGCGCTTGTCACTGTTACCTTGCAGCACATAGCTGCCGCCGGAGTTATCCAGTGCGGCGGTGCTGGTTGCGGTGCCGGAAAACAGAAAGTGGCCTTCTTCGTCCTGCGCATTGAATGATGACGCAATCGAATCGCGCAGGCTTTTCAGCTCCGTCACGATGCCTTCGCGATCGTCAGTGGTCATGGTGCCGTTGGCGCCCCACAACACCCGTTCACGAATGCTTTTCAGGCTTTCGTTGACGGAATCTAAATACACTTCCTGACTCGACAATGTGGTTTTCACGTTGGCGATGTTGGCTTGATACTGCTCAATCGCGCTGCCTTCACGGTCAAGGTTCAGCAGTTTGATCGACGCCATCGGATCGTCCGAAAGCTTGGTCAGGCGATCGCCCGTCGACATTTGCTGCATCACTTTGCCAAGGCCGGCGTTGTTGAGCTGCAAGCTTTGCAGCATCATCTGGCTAAATTGGGTATCGCTGATTCTCATGGCCTTTCCTTAGAATAATTGCAGTACGGAATCGAACAGCTGATTCGCGGTGCTGATCACTTTCATGTTGGCGTTGTGTGCGTTGGCAAACGTCATCAGGTTGGCCGCTTCTTCATCGCTGTTGACCGCGCTGATGTTGTCGCGTGCGGCGACCGCTTGCTCGTTCATGCTGTTTTTGGCCTGATAATCAGAATCGGCCTGACGCGCTTTGATGGCCACTTCACCGACCATGCCGGTAAACGCATCGTTGAGCGACAGCGACCCAAAACCGCTGATTGAGAACGCCTGATTACTGATGGCGATCAGCGCCGTCAGGTTGTCGCTGTTACCCGGATTGCCGTCGCCCGACAGTGCCAGTTCGTTCGGCGTGATGTCAGTGATGGTCAGGCTCGATGACGGGTTGGCCGGATCGTAGCTAAACAGCGCCTTACCCGGCAGGCCATTGAGATCCAGACCCAGCGCCAGTTCGGTATTGAACGAATCGGCCATGGATTGCGCCATGTCGTTGAGCGCCGTCATGTACGGCTTGAGCACGTCGGTTTGATATTCGTTAATCGCGCCCAGCTCACCACCGAGATCGCCCGGAATGGCGAAGCTCTGCTTGCCAAATTCGACTTGCATGGTCGCGAGATAGGCATCGCTCGGATCGGGAATCGCTTTCAGCGTGCCGTGTTCACTGCCCATCACCAGCGGCTGGCCGGATGTCAGGGTCACTTGCATGCTGCCGTCGGCTTGATCAGTGGTTTTCACTTCGACGATCTTCGCCAGTTCGCCCACCAGCGCGTCACGGGTATCCATCAGTTGCGCCGGGTTACCGCCGGTGCCTTTCAGCTCGACGATCTGTTTGTTCACTTCGGCGATGTTGGCCATCACGCTGTTGGCCTGCGCGACGGCGGCCGTGCGCTGATCGTTCATGTCTTTGTGTTGGTTGTACATCGACTCGGTCAGCGTGTTGAAACGGCGCGACAGCGCTTCCGCTTCATTGATGATTTGTTGGCGCAGCGGCACCGATTCCGGTTTGGACGTTGCATCGTGCAGCGCCGCAAACAGGTTATCCAGCCCGGCAGAGAGGCTAAAGCCGTCGGCGCCGAGCGTGTTTTCCAGATAACTCATGCTGCTGGTGTAACGCGACGCGTAAGACGCCACGCTGCCGGTCGACCAGGTTTGCTTCACCAGAAACTGATCGGTGACTCGGCGAATACTGGTCACTTCTACCCCCATGCCTGCACTCAGATTGTCGTATTTCGCACCACCGACTGAGGCCATCAGCGCCTGTTGGCGGCTGTATCCCGGCGTATTGATGTTGGCGACGTTCTGCGCCGTCACATCGAGTGCGACACGGTTGGCGTTGAGTCCGCTTAAGGCAATGTTGACGAGGTTCATGTCCGTTATCGCTCCAAAGGTCTAATCAGTGGCTGACTAAAAGCATTCGTCACCGCCACTTTGGTGGTTTCCTGAGAAAGAGAGGCGACCGCATTGGCGGCATTGTTAACTGCATTGGAGGCGGCGCTGCGATTGTGTGATGCCCGTTCCGCCGCCGCGGCCAGTTCAACCACATTGGAGCCCGCACCATCGACCACCGGACTGAGCTGTTTGACCAGCATATCGGCAATGCCGGAGCGCTGCTTTTTCGCCATCTCAATCGCTAACTGGCCGTCGTACATGTCGCGGAACACGCCCTGCTGCTTGCTGTTAAACGGGCTGTCTTCATCGGCCATCACATCGCTGGAACTACGCATCTGACGCAGCACCAGTTGGAGAAACATCGCCTCGAACTGACCCGCCACGGTTTCCAGCGCGGCGTGTTTGTCGGCGGCGTTCTTGATGTTCGCCAGCGCGTTGTTGTCGTGATACAGCACTGAATTTACTGAACTGCTGTCGCTTCCCGTATCAATCTTCATCTCAGCTCCTTAGATGACCACTAACTCTGCGTTGAGCGCCCCTGCTTCATGCAAGGCTTGTAAAATCGACATCAAATCGGTCGGTGTTGCCCCGAGGCTGTTGACCGCATTCACGATGGTGTTGAGTTCCGTGCCTTCCGGCCAGATCACCATCTGCGCGTTGTCTTCGTTGATGTCGATTTGGGATTGATCGACCACTTGGGTATCACCGCTGGCGAACGCGTTCGGCTGGCTGACCTGTTGCGATTCGGTGATACTCACCGTCAGGTTGCCGTGACTGACCGCCGCCTGGCCGACTTTGACGTTCTTGCCAATCACCACCGTACCGGTGCGCGAGTTGAACACGATGCGGGCTGGCTTGCGGCTTTCCATCACGCTCATCTCTTCCAGCATCGACATCATGGTTACGCGTTGCTGAGTATCTTTCGGCGCGCGCATTTCGACGCGGCCTTTGTTGATGGCAACCGCCACTTCCGGGCCAAAGGTGTCGTTGATTTCGCGCGCGATGTTTTTCGCGGTGGTAAAGCTTGGCTCGCGCAGGTTGAGCGTCACGGTGTCGCGATCGTTAAAGTCGGTCGGGATTTCACGCTCCAGCGTCGCACCATTCGGAATGCGGCCGGATGTCGGTGTATTGACCGCAATTTTTGAGCCGCTGCGACCTTCGGCCGACACGCCGCCGACCACCACATTACCCTGCGCCACGGCGTACACTTCCCCGTCGATGCCGCGCAGTGGCGTCAGCAGCAGTGTGCCGCCGCGCAGGCTTTTGGCGTCACCGATTGAGGAGACCACGATGTTGAGCGTCTGACCCGGACCGGCCATCGGATCGACGGTCGCGGTCACGCTGACCGAGGCCACGTTACGCAGTTTCGGGTCGGTGGATTCATCAATCTGCACCCCGAACTGGCGCAGCATGTTGGTGATGGATTGCGCGGTGAATTTGACCTGATTGCGATCGCCCTGACCGTCGAGGCCCACCACCAAACCGTAACCTACCAGTTGGTTTTCACGAATCCCCTGCACATCGACCAAATCCATGATCGGAATTTCCACTTCCGCCTTGGCGGTGGTTGCAAGCCCCAGCGTCAGCGCCAGCAAAACCGTGGTGAAGAAGGTGTTGCGTTGTTTCATCAAAATGGCATCCATGGACTGTTGAAGAATTGAGTGAGCCAGCCGGACGCATTGCTGTCTGCCAGTGCACCGCGGCCTGAATAGGTAATGCGCGCATCGCCGATGCGCTGCGAAGAGACCTGATTGTTGCGGCTGATATCGTCCACCCGCACAATGCCGGTCAGGCGGATGAACTCATCGCCCTGATTGAGGCGAATCCATTTTTCGCCGCGAATACGAATCACGCCGTTGGGCAGCACTTCGCTGACCGTCACGGTGATCGCCCCCTCCAGCTTGTTGCCTTGTGAGCTGGACGCGCTGCCGTCAAAGCTGCGGTCGCCGTCAATCGAGGCCGCCAGTTTGTCAAAGGTTTTCCCGCCGACCACCGGCGCGCTCAGGCCGACACTGGACGTTTTGCCGTATTGGGTATCGGCGCTTTTCTTCGACTGGGTTTCTTCCGCTAACAGCACCGTCAGAACATCGCCCACGCGGTAAGCGCGGCGATCCTGAAACAGGGTCATCGCGTATTGATGGCGATAAAGGCTGCCCGACTGGGCGGCAGGCAGAGAGTAGTCCAGCGTTGGCGGGCCGTATTTTTCTTCGTCCGGAGACGGCGGCGTGAATTCGTCCCGTCCGGCACATCCAGCCAGAATCAGCACGCTCAGAAGCCCGACTTTGCTCAACTTTGCCATCACTCTTTCCTTCATCGCTTGATTCATCCTTACACCGACTGCGCTACAAACTTGAGCATGTCATCGGCGGCCGAGACCACTTTGGCGTTCATTTCGTAGGCGCGCTGCGTGGTGATCATGTCGACCATCTCTTCCACCACCTGCACGTTGGAGCCTTCCAGCACACCTTGTTTAATGCTGCCGACGCCATCTTCACCGGCAATCAGCTCATCGGCTGCGCCACTGGCTTCGGTTTCACGGAACAAGTTACCGCCCAGCGCTTCCAGACCGGCCGGGTTGATGAACTTCGCCAGCGTGATCTGACCGAGTTCCTGCGGTGTGGAGTCAGCGGCCGTGGTGATCGTCACTGTGCCATCAACGCCGACTGACAGCGAAATCGCATCGTCCGGCACCTGAATCTGCGGTTGCAGCGGCAGGCCCTGGCTGTTCACCATCAAGCCTTCCGAGTTGACGTGGAACTGGCCGTTGCGGCTGTACATGATTTGGCCGTCTGAGTTTTCAATCTGGAAAAAGCCTTGCCCCATCACCGCCAGATCCAAGTCCTGACCGGTATTTTGCGTGTTGCCCTGAGTGAACACTTTCTGGGTGCCGACCACGCGCACACCGCTCCCCAACTGAACACCGGTTGGCAGCTCGTTGACCTGATCGACCTGCGCGCCCGGCTGACGCTGAATGCTGTAGAACAGGTCTTCAAACACCACGCGGTCACGCTTAAAGCCGACCGTGTTGACGTTCGCCAGGTTGTTGGAAATGGCGGTCATTTTTGTGTCTTGTGCCGCCATCCCGGTTTTGCTTACCCATAATGCTGAATGCATCGGAGTCTCTCCTTATTGGTCGAGCGCTTAACGCGCGCTCATTAATTTGTTTCCGGCTTGCGCCAACGTTTCTGCGGTTTTCATCATGCGGATCTGCATTTCAAAGTTGCGCGTCAGTGACATCACATTCAGCAGTTCATCAATCGCGGAAACGTTACTGCCTTCAATGTGTTCCGGTGCCAGTTGCACGCTGTTGTCCGCCGCGAGCGGCACGCCATCCACCGTATGCAGCAGGCTGTCGCTCTCTTTTTGCAGCTGGTTGTCGTTGGCTTTCACCAGCTTGAGCGTACCGACTTCAATTTCCGCGCCGCCGCCCGGCGGAATGACCGAAATGCGGCCGCGTTCACTCACTTCCACTTTCTGAAAATCCGGCAGAACCAACGCGCCGTTCTCGCCCATGACCGCAAAACCGTTGATGCTCAGCGCGCCGTTCACATCCACCGCGATGTTGCCCGCGCGGGTGTAGGCTTCGCCGCCTTCCGGGGTTTGCACCGTCAGGTAACCATCGCCCATCACGGCCACATCGAGCGGACGTCCGGTTTTCACCACATCGCCGGTGTCGAAACGGGTTGCGGCCGAGTTGGTGACCACCATGGTGCGGCCATCGAACCCCGAACCTTGCAGCGGCACGCTGCGCACACGTTCCATATCCGCACGAAAACCCGCAGTATCGGCGTTCGATAAGTTGTTCGAACGCACGTGCTGCGCTTTGAGAACCCGGCTCGCGCCGGAGGTGGCGGTAAACAGCAAACTATCCATCGTCGGCTCCGTTAGATCGCGTTAAACAGCGCTTGAGTCAGCTTGTCTTCGGTCGAGATGGTTTTGGCGTTGGCCTGATAGTTACGCTGCGCGGTCATCAGGCTCACCAGTTCGCTGGTCAGGTCAACGTTCGATCCTTCCAGTGCGCCCGGCGTCAAATCGCCCAGTGTGCCGGTACCCGGTACGCCGACCGTCGGCGAACCAGAGCTGAAGCTTTGTGTCCACGCGGTGCCGCTCACTTTGGCAAGACCTTGTGGGTTGGCGAAGTTCGCCAGCACCACCTGACCTTGCAGCTGTGATTCACCGTTGGTGTAGGTGGCGTAAACCATGCCGTTGCCTTCCACTCGTACGCCTGCCAGCTCACCGGAGGTGTAACCGTTCGGGTTGTTGGTGCTGACGCCAAAGTCGGCACCAAACTGGGTGCTGCCGGTCAGGCTGACATCAATGCTCATCGCATTGGCGCCTGCGGCCGGAAACGCGACGTTAAAACTGCCGGTGGGTGAGCTCAGTGTGCCGTCGGTATTGAACGTCACTGGCACCGTTGCGCTTGCCGTCGCCGCGCCGTCCACCTGCACGTTTACTTCCCAGGTGTTGTCCGCAGTTTTGGTGAAGTACTGCGTTACTGTGTGGCTGTTACCCAGCGAATCGTACGCTTTGGAGGTGTAAGAGGAGTTGAATGAATTCGGATCGGCCGGATCAAACGGGTACACCGTCTGGTCAATCGCGTCCGCGCTGGCGTTAAAGTTGGCAACAAACTCCAGCGAGTCGGTCGCTTTGGCGGACAGCGATGAAGTGCTGATCTTGATGTCGCCCACCGAACCGCTCAACAGATTGTTGTTGCCATCCACGCTGTAACCTTGCAGCTTGGCGCCGGTGTTGCCGACCACGTAGTTGTCTTTATCCGTGCCAAACACGCCCGAACGGGTATACAGCGTTTGGCCCATGCTGTCTTTGGTGACGAAAAAGCCGCTGCCGTTGATCGCCAAATCCATGGCACGGCCTGTACCGGTTACGGAGCCATTCTTATCAAAGTTCTGCGAAATCGACGCCACTTCCACGCCGCCCGGCTGCATGCCGTTGTACACCGCAGAGAATTCGGTACGCGCGCCTTTAAAACCGTAAGTCGATGCGTTGGCAATGTTATGGCTGATGGTGTTCAGTTCGGTGTTGGTTGCATCCAAGCCGCTGAGAGCAATATTAAAACTCATAAATTAACCTCTGTTTCCTTGTTTGGGTTTAGGCGCCAAATTGGGTGATTTGATAGAAAGGCACGCTGCCGACACCGGCAATGTTCACCATGGCCGAACCGCCAGTGCTTGGAATGCGCACTTGTTCAACCGTGCCGGCCAGCAATACATTCGGTGACGACTGACCGTCCTGCACTTCGACGCTGACGGTGTAGTTGCCGGGTTTCAGGCCCAGCGCTTCTGGATCGATGGTGAAATCGACATCGCCCGCCGGATGCGCGCCCAGTGGCAGCTTGGTGGTTTGGCCGAACTCATCCGCAATGACCAGATTGACCTGACTGGACGCATAATCGAGTTCCACTTTTCCGCTTTGCGGCGCGTCGGTGAGTTCAAATTCGTTCCCGGAGACGTAAACCGTTTGACCGACCAGACCCGCGGTCGACAGCACTTGCATGTTGTCGAGCAGCACCATGCTGTTTTGCATCAGGCTCGACATGTTCTCCATGCTCTGCACCTGAGAAAATTGCGCGAGCTGGCCCACGTATTCGGTGCCATCCAGCGGGTTCAGCGGATCCTGGTTTTGAATCTGCGCCACCATCAACGAAATGAATTCGTTTTGCAGCGAGGTCGAATCGTTGGCATCTAAACCATTGCTGCTGATGCCCGTGTTGGTGGTGGTTGCGCTGCCGGACGTATCACCCGACAAGGCGGTGTATTGTGCAATGCTCATCAGCTACCCTGCCCCAGTTTGAGCAGCCCTTGCTGCATGCTTTTCACGTTGCTCAGCACTTCAACGTTGGTTTCAAAACTGCGCGTCGCGGACATCATGTCGGCCATTTCCGCCACCACGTCGATATCCGGGTAGTACACGTAGCCATCGCCATCGGCCAGCGGGTTGTGCGGCTCAAAACGCTTTTCCGCCTGACCCGCGCTCTGCACCACGTCGACGATGCGCACTTCCGCACTCGGATACACGTTATCGCCGGTTGCCAGTTGGCTTTTGTTGTACACCGTGGCGAAGACCGGTTTCAGCGCGCGGTAGGCGTCGTCCGGATTAGCCGACACAGCATCGGCGTTCGCCAGGTTACTCGCGACCGTGTTCAGACGAACGGTCTGCGCGGTCATCGCCGAACCGGCAATCGAATAAATATCAGTAAAAGGCATGATTAACGTCCCTCAATCGCTTTCGCTAAGCCGTTGAATTTCATATTGAGAAATGTCAGGCTGGTTTGAAAATCCATGTTGTTCTGCGTGAACTTGGCTTGCTCGACACCCAGCTCAACGGTGTTGCCGTTTTTGCTGTTCTGGTAAGGAATCGAATATTGAGATTCCACCTGCCATTCCGGTATGCCCGGATTGACGCCGCGGTTACCGGCCGTACTCATGACGGTTTTAAATGTCAGGTCTTTGGCCAGATATCCCGGGGTGTCAACATTTGCTAGGTTGCTCGCGAGGACTTTGGTACGCTGAACGCGAAAATTCAGTGCCTCCGGGTGAACGCCTAACGCGGTTTCAAATGAAATGGCCATGTCTGTTCCTTACAAGTCGGCTCAAGGTGCGTTTAGACGAAACAAGATGCATGCCATAAAATTATTTAATTAAAAACAATGACTTATAAATCAGAAAGGAAACACAACTTCCGCCCATCGGAAGCGCGATTACGTCAAGGGGAAACGATTTTTTCCTCTGCGCGGAGGAACGTGGTGCTGATGCTGGCGCTGCTGTTGGCACTGCCAGTCGCGGCGCAGGAACATCGCTCAGAAATGCAGATTCGGCACGCAGTGCAAGCTTCGCTCGACGAGGAAATCGCTCAGCTTGCGGCGCAGCGCGAATGGCCGCCGTACCAAGCGCAGTGGCAACTCTGGATTCCGGGCGCTGCCAGTCACCTGCCTGAATGTCAGGCGCCGCTGCTCGTCACCGGACGCGATAACCAACTGCTGCCCGTCGGTCATCTCAAACGCATGGTGCGTTGCGAGGAAGGCGATACCGCATGGCGCATTAACGTCACCATCAAAGCGTCGCTCACCCTGCCAGTGGTCGTCACGCAAACGGCGCTGGCACGCGGCGGGCGCTTAGAACCTTCCATGCTGGCACTGGAAGACCGCACCCTCACCCGTCAGGATGATTTTTTCACCCGTATCGATGAAGCGAGTGGATTGGAAGTCAACCGCCGCCTGCGCGCCGGACAAATTCTCGATCCGACGTTGGTCAGCAAGCCACCGTTGGTCATCAAGGGCAATCAGGTGGTGATCATCGCCGCGAAAGACGGGGTGAATGCCAGCACCAAAGGCGTCGCTTTGGAAGATGGCGGGCGCGGGGATCAAATCGAAGTGCAAAACAGCGCCTCGCAAAGCGTGGTGCACGCCGTGGTGACCGGGCTGAATCAGGTGCACACTCAGTTCTGATTCAGGCTGCAAATTTTGACTGAAGGTAACACTTTTTCATTGTGGCGCTCGAAATCCGCCCCGGATTTCGAGTACAAACTTTCAGTCATTCATTTTTTTGCACAAATTCGCTTTGTGCATTTAACTCTGCCCTGCTCTTGGTCGCCTGTTATCAGTGACGACGAAGATTGAGGACATCAAGCTTATGAAAATTGATAAGGTCTCGGGCGGCCACGTCCCACACACCACATTCCAGCAAGCGAGCAAAAAAACCGTTGCGCCAAGCCAAGCCACGTCTGTGAGCGAGCCCGCGCTGAATGCCAATACCGTGGCACTGGAAAAAGCACAGGCCGAACTGGCGGCACTGCCGGATGTCGATATGGCAAAAGTGGAACAAGTGCGCTCTGCACTGGCGCGCGGCGAGTTAAGCCTCGACAGTAAAGCGCTGTCTCAGGCGCTGATGCAATTCCACACCGGACACGAATAAACCGGCACGCAAGGAGCAGATCATGGCCTCAAACCGCGGACAGCTGATGCAAAGTTTTATGTTCACCATTAGTGAAGACCTGAAGCTTTATCGCCAGTTGCATACGCTGCTGACCGAGCAAAAAGCGCTGTATCTGCAATTTAACGGCGATGCGCTGGGCAAAAACATTCGCCAGCAAGTACCGGTGCTGAACCAACTGCACCGCAATGCGTCGCACCGAACGCAATGCTTACAACGCTTAGCGCTGCCCAACAGCGACAAAGGCGTGTTACGCCTGTTCAGTGCACTGCCCGCCAGCTTACGAACACGAATTGAAAAACAATGGCAGGTGCTGAATGTATTGATTCAGCAATGTCAGCGCCTCAATCAGGATAACGGTCTGAGCTCCGCCACGTTCCATGAACTGCTGAGCGAGCTGACCCAACCGTCACCGACCTACGAAGAACGCATCGCCGACGCGATATGAAATTACGCTCCCTGTTACGCCATCAATCCCACTCCAAGTTGTACCGGCTGACAGGGAGCTTCCTTATATTGCTGTTTAGCACCCACACTACCGCGCTCTCGTTGGATGACGCGATTGCCTCGCAGCGCGCCCTGCTGTCGCCCTATCAGCATCAGATTGAGTCGCGTCTGGAGACCTATCAGCCGCTGCTGGCGCATATTTTCAATCAGTTAGACCATAAAAAACTGCCACAGCAACTGGCGCTACTGCCGATGCTGGAATCGTCGTTTGACCCGAATGCGATTTCTCACGCCGGCGCGCGCGGATTGTGGCAATTGATGCCGGCCACCGCCCAGCGTTACGGTTTGCAAACCGCCCCGAACGATCAGCGTTTGGATGTGTTCGCCAGCACCGATGCGGCGCTGAACTATCTGGCGTTTTTGCATCGCAAATTCGGCGGCGACCTAGCGTTAACCCTGGCAGCCTACAATGCCGGCGAAGGGCGGGTCGCGCGCGCCATTCAACGCGCAGGCAGTCGTGAGTTTCATCGTCTGTCGCTGCCCCAGGAAACCCGCCAGTATGTGCATCGCTTTTACGCGCTCACCCAGTTGATTGATGTCACGGCGCTCAACCACTCCTCCTTCCAACCACTGATGCTGTTTAGCCGCCAACCGGCCATCACCCGTCAGGCACTGATCAATTTGCAACCGCTGCCGCCACTGGTTAAGTTGTAAGGCTTCAAGCAAGCTTGGCGCAAAGTGCGCAATTTCGGTCAGGATCTTCACAGCCCTGAATGCGACCATGGCTTTGTTTTCTCAAACAGGATTAGAAATGTGATGACCCATTCGCTGCATTCGCGCATACAAGGCGTGTGTGACTACATCGATCGCCATCTGGATGACGAGTTGTCGCTTGAGCAACTGAGCGCGCTGGCGCACTGTTCCAAGTACCACTTTCACCGCATGTTCAAAGCGCAGATCGGCGTCGGCACCGCCAAGTATCTCACCTTGGCGCGACTCAAGCGGGCGTCTTACCGACTGGCGTTTGAACCCGGCATCAGCGTACTGAATATCGCGCTAGAAGCTCAGTTCGACAGCCCTGAAGCGTTCGCCCGAGCCTTTGCACGCACGTTTGGTCAGTCTCCGTCCGGTTTTAGAAATCAGCCCGAGTGGCAGCAATGGCACTCGCAATTTCAATTTGAAATCCCCGCAAAAGGAGTCAACCTTGTGGACGTGAACATTATTCATTTTGCCGAAACCCGCATCGCCTACATCGAACATTGTGGTGCCCCCGAGCAGGTGCTCGATACCGCCGCGCAGTTTATTGCCTGGCGACGCGCCAGTGGTGAATCGCCGGTGACCACCAGCGCCACATACGGCATTCCCTACAGTGATCCCAACGAAACCGAGCCAGCGCTGTTTCGCTTTGATATCGCAGGCAGCGTCAGCCAGCCCGTCAAAGACAATGACTACGGCGTGAAAAATGGCGCTATTCCGGCCGGACGCTGCGCAGTGCTGCGCCATCACGGCAGCCATGATGCGATCAGTCAGAGTGTGTACGCGCTGTATCGCGACTGGTTACCGCAAAGCGGTGAAGAGCTACGTGATTACCCATGCTTCTTCCACTATCTGAATCTGATCCACGAAGTGGATGAGTGTGACTTGCAAACCGACATCTATCTGCCGTTGAAATAACTTAGTTGAAGCGGCTGACATTGAAGTAACTGATATTGAAACGAATTGTCAGTTGCTGCTGGATAGAAAAGAAAAAGCCGCCAGAAATGGCGGCTTTCGAATTACTTCTTCTGACGCGCTTCAAACGCAGCCAGTTGCTCGGGTGTCGCTTTCGGCTGATGGTTGGTTTTCCACTCATCGTACGTCATGCCGTACACACGCTCGCGTGCATCGTCGATGTTCAGCTCCAGCCCCATCTCTTTCGCTTCCGACTCATACCATTTGCAGAAACAGTTACGGCAGAAGCCCGCCAGTATCATCAGGTCGATGTTCTGCACATCTTTGTTGTCATCCAGATGCGCCAGCAGACGACGAAATACCGCCGCATCGATTTTGTCCTGTTCTTCCTGAGTCAGATTTTTGTATTTGAATTCGGCCACGTGACTTTCCTTTCGTTCTTGCCCGGAAGCCCTGAATCAGCGCTGCCGGAGGATTAATATGTCGTTGAGTGCCTCTGTTATATCACGCAGATAGCAAAACGCCCAAGACAGGCTTGGGCGTTTTTGTTCAAGTGAGTGGCCATTTAGCCTTGGATACCGACGATCAACCACGGTGCATTTGGTGTGGTCAGGTCGCGTTCCAGATGCCAGATATCTTCGATGTTCTCTTCGATACCTTCGCCTGCATCACGGTAACGACCGCTGAATTGCAGGCTCAGCTGAGCTTTGCTTGCGTCGTAGTCGGCACGCACAATCTCTGCATCGACGTACATCACGTCTGTTTGCGGATCGGTGTCGATCTTCGCGCGCTCGGCTTGCAGATCTTCAAACAAACTTGGTGACACATACTCTTCAATGGTCTCCAGTTGGTTGTGGTTCCACGCACCTTGCAGAATACGGTAGTGCTCACGCGCACCGTTGACAAACGCCACGCGGTCGAAACCGGCTGGGTAGTTGTGCGGAATGTCGCTCTGCATCTGACTGCCGAAACCGCCGCTGTTTTGTGGCTGTTCGAAGTTATGCACGTTCGGCTGCTCAAACGCGTTGCGGTTCATACCGCCAAACGCAGGCTGCTGCTGTTGATGCTGATTCATGCTGCCCTGCTTGGCGCCAAGCAGGCCGCGCATCAGTTTGAAGATCACAAACGCAATCAAACCGATGATCAGAATATCCATGAACTGGATGCCTTCAAAGGCACCGCCGAAGAAGGCTGCCAACAGGCCACCCGCCAGCAGACCGCCAAGCAGGCCGCCCATCAATCCTTTTTTGGTCGAGCTTTGCGCTGTTTTCGAAGTGTCTTGTTGTTTCAGTGTATTGGTGTTTTGGTTTTGCTGTGTTGGTGCTGGCGCTGTTTTGTAGCTTTTACCAAACGACTTACCACCACCAAATTTTTTGGCAGCGTCCGCCATCGGGGTAAACGCAACAGAAACCATGACCAGAGCAACAAGAGAAAACAGACGTTTCATACTTATCCTTAGCTACTTTACTTATTTGGGCCACACGGCCTACTTTAATACGGGGTCATCATAGCGGCTTCAATTTGACAATCAAACACTTTGCATTTGTCGACATGTATCAGAATATTGCAGGGTTCTGAGTTGACGCTCAATAGCCGGATAACTAGAATATCGAACATCGTTCATTAAGCATAGATCATCATGGCAAGACGAAACGACCATACCCGCGAAGAATTGGTCTCTTTAACGCTGAAAACCGTGAAGGAATTCCTGGGTAGCCATTCCTACCACGAACTGAGTCTGCGTAAGATCGCAACCATGATTGGTTATGTTCCTAGCACTCTGGTCAACGTATTCGGCAATTACAATTTGTTACTACTTCATGTGGTCGCACAAACGCTCGACGAGCTTTCCAGCGAAGCCAAAGCGGTCGTCAGCCAGTGTAAAGATCCGGAGCAAGCGTTGTATCAGCTTGCCTACTGCTACCACGATTTCGCTCAGAAGAACCCATACCGTTGGCAACTGATTTTCGAACACAACATGAACGGTGAAGTGCTGCCGGAATGGCAGGCCGAGCGTATCGACACGATGACCAGCATGCTGGAAGGATTGTTGAAAGTGATTGCGCCGCAACGTTCCGACAGTGAAATCCTGCGTACCAGCCGCGTGTTGTGGTCAGGCGTACACGGCATTACTCTGCTGAGTGTGGACGACAAGTTCTTTGCCGCCGAACCGATTGATGGCAAAGCGCTGATTGAGGACCTACTCTCTAACTATCTGGCCAACTGGTAATTATTAAGGAAAGGCGATGCCGCAGTCTCAGACGTCGTTGTTAACTCAGCGCCGTTTTCTTCCCTATTTCATCACGCAGTTCTTCGGCGCCTTTAACGACAATATCTTCAAAAATGTATTGCTGCTGCTGGTCGCCTTTGCTGGCAGCGGCGCGCTGCCGGTATCAAGCGATCTGTTCATTAACCTGGCGGCGGGCCTGTTCATTCTTCCGTTTTTCCTGTTTTCCGCTTCCGCTGGTGTTCTGGCCGACAAATACGAAAAGTCGTGGTTTATTCGCCGCGTCAAGCTGCTCGAAATCGCCATTATGTGTATTGGCGCCATCGGTTTTATTACCGAAAGTTACAGCGTGTTACTGCTGATCCTGTTTTTGATGGGTACCCAATCGGCATTTTTCGGCCCGGTGAAATACGCCCTGCTGCCACAGCAACTCAAATCCAATGAATTGGTTCCCGGCAACGCGCTGGTGGAAACCGGTACGTTTCTGGCAATTTTGCTTGGCACGTTAGGCGCGGGCGTGATTGCCTCTGCTGACAACGCCCGCCACATCGCTGCTGCCGCAGTGATTATTTTTGCCCTGTGCGGTTACTGGGCAAGCCGTTCGATTCCTGAAGCACCAGCCAGCGCACCGAATCTGATCTTTCGCTGGCGTCCGGTCAGCCAAACTCGTCACACGCTGGCGATTGCGCGCAGCGACCGCATCATTTTTCAATCGATGATGGCGATCAGTTGGTTCTGGTTCCTTGGCGCGGCGTACCTGACACAGTTTCCCAACTTCACCAAAGTCTTTCTTAACGGCACCGAAAGTTCGGTCTCGTTCCTGCTGGCGCTGTTTTCCATCGGGATTGCGATCGGTTCGCTTGCGTGTGACAAGCTCTCCAATCACCGCATCGATGTCGGAATTGTGCCAATCGGCAGTTTTGGTATCAGCCTGTTTGGTTACCTGATGGCAACCAGCATTCCTGACAATTTGCCGATTTTCAGTCAGTTCTCAGAGTTTGTGGCTTACCAGCCGTTGTGGCCGTTGTTTGCTTATCTGCTGCTACTCGGCGCTTCAGGCGGTGTGTTCATCGTGCCGTTGTATGCGTTGATGCAGCAACGCGCAAAAGTTACCGAACGCGCGCAGGTGATTGCCGCGCTGAACATCTACAATTCGCTGTTTATGGTGTGCAGCGCGATTTTGGGCATCATCTGCCTGACGCTGCTCGAGCTCACCATTCCTCAGTTGTTTGCGTTGCTCTCGGTCATGAACCTGTTGTTGGCGGCATATCTGTTCTTGCAGGTACCTATTTTTGTGGTGCGTTTTGTGGTGTGGGCCCTGACTCATACGCTCTATCGCGTACGACATAAAAACCTCAACAAGCTGCCAGAACATGGCGGTGCGCTGATAGTGTGCAACCACGTCAGTTATATGGACGCCCTGCTGCTGAGCGGTGCTTGCCCGCGCTTGATTCGCTTTGTGATGGAAGAAGATTACGCCAACCTGCCAGTCTTGCGCCGTTTCCTGAAACGCGCCGGAGTGATCCCCATTTCCGCCAGCAACCGTACTTCGATTCGCCGTGCGTTTGCGGAGGTTGAGCAAGCGCTGCAGGAAGGTCATTTGGTGTGCATTTTCCCGGAAGGCCGCCTGACCGCCGACGGTGAAATGAATGAATTTATGCGCGGGATCGATATCATTCTGCGCCGCAGTCCGGTGCCGGTGATCCCGATGGCGATTAAAGGCTTGTGGGGCAGTTTCTTCAGCCGCTACAACGGCCGAGCCTGTAAAGGCTTGCCACGCCGCTTCTGGTCTCAGATTGAGATAGAAGCCGGTGAAGCGGTCGCCGCTCGCGAAGCCAACACCGAACTAATGTTTGAGAAAGTCGCAGCGCTGCGCGGTGACTGGAAGTAGCCATCATTTAAACAGCTTGAACAAGCGTTCAGTTTTCCTGAACGCTTGTTCAAAACATTAAGACTTTCTGACCTCACACCTTAGGCTACAATGACTGTCCCCGACTCCGAATAACGATCAAACCGCCACAACATCATGAATTTTCAAGCCAAACACATTCCGTTTGCTCTGGCTCTCGGTGCTTGCCTGACGCCTTTTATTTCTTCACCGACCGCACTGGTACTGGGCTTTTTCCTCGCCACATTAGGTTGGGTGCCAACGCAGTTACCGATTGGCAAAATCACCAAGAAGTTGTTGGCGTATTCCATTGTCGGTTTAGGTTTTGGCATTCCGCTACAGGAAGCGCTGGCAGTAACGGGCCAGGGTATCGGCTTGATTCTGGCAACCATCACCGGCACTTTGATTTTCGGCACGTTGATCGCTAAAGCGATGGGTCTCAACCGCACCGCCGGGCACCTGATTGCATCCGGCACTGCAATTTGCGGCGGTAGCGCCATCGCTGCGGTTGCTCCGGCCATCAATGCCGATGACGATCAGACCGCGTTGGCTCTTGGTACGGTGTTTGTGCTCAATTCGGTGGCGCTGTTTCTGTTTCCGCTGATCGGCCATGCGCTCAATCTGGATCAACATACCTTCGGTACCTGGGCAGCGATTGCGATCCACGATACCTCATCGGTGGTGGGTGCGGCTTCGGCTTACGGTGAGGAAGCGCTGAAAACCGCAACCACGCTCAAACTGGCGCGTGCATTATGGATAGTGCCGGTGGCGCTGGTCAGTGCATGGATGTTTCGCAGCCACTCCAAGAAAATCACGATTCCCTACTTCATTGTGTTTTATTGTGCCGCAATTGGTTTTAGCGATGCGCTGCCACAGTTTGATACGCTGTATCAGTTGATCTTCAGCGTCGCCAAGCAGGCATTGGTGGTGTGTCTGTTTCTGATTGGTTGCAGCATTTCGGTGGCGCGTCTGAAAGCGTCCGGTCCAAAGCCGCTGCTGTTTGGGGTGGTATTGTGGGTACTTATATCGACGACGTCTCTGAGTTGGTTGCTGACCCGCTAGGCTGTTTAGCATTCCAGGCAAACGCGATAACCAGCAGAAACGCACTCAGCTCAGCAACATTACGCGGCCAACCTGTCAGCGTCAGCGCAAGCAGAAGTTGCAGCACAATCGTGGCAATAAGCAGTCCTTTCTTCATCATCGATAGTCCTAAGCGGTTTAAATCTTAGGACTATTATGCCAAGCAGTTATAAGAAGCAAAATTCTGTTTTGGACTAACTCATAACCCGAAAGCGTGTTTGATGGTTCGCCAGCCACTGTTTGAGAGCCTGGCGCGACACTTTAATACCGCTTTCCGTCAGCGCATCGGGCATATCAAAATACGCCACCGGCCACTTAAACTTCTCCAGTTGCCCTTCGCACCATTCATTGCCTAGCTCATCGCTAAACGGCGCGCTGCTTTGCACCACTGCCACCGGACGAGCGCCAAACTCATCATCTTCGACCGGCACGACCATCGCCAGCTGAACATGCGGATGACGATTGAGCACACTCTCAATCTCTTCACAGTGAATGTTCTCGCCACCGGAGATAAACAGGTTATCGGCACGGCCAATGATCACCAATTGGTCCTGGTCAAAGTAACCGAGATCTTTACTGTCAAACCAGCCTTGAGCGTCAATAAACGGATGTAAGAGACCCTGACGATAGTAACCGCTGGCAAGGGTATCGCCGCCAATGTAAATGCGCTGGTCTTCAACACGTACCGCGCGATGCGCGAGAACGTGCCCGGCGCCCGCTTGACCATCGACCTGTTTGGCGGTCACCGTTGATGCCGCCTCGGTCATGCCATAGCCGAGCCAGGTTTCAATGCCGAGTGCGGCGGCTTGCTGCGCGAGCGTCAGGGGGATATGGCTACCACCGAGCAACACGTGTGTCAGCGTCAGCCTCTGCCCGCTATCGAGTAATCGTTTCAGTTGAGTGGGCACCAGCGACGCGTGCGTGACACCTTCAATATCCTGCGCCAATTGGCCACCACCAATTTTGAGGCACGCCCCCGCAGCCAGCCAGCGATAAATAATCGCCAGCCCCGAGACATGATAGAGCGGCAAGGCGAGCAGCCAGGTGTCATCGGATTGAAATTTAAATTCGGTCAGTAGCCCCTGTGCGGAAGCTAAATGCTGCGCATGAGTATGCGCGACCGCTTTGGGTATGCCGGTGGAACCGGAGGTAAAAATCAGCGTCGCGAGATTATCCCTGTGGTAGGCACTCTCGGCATGGGTTGACGGGCTGGAAGGCAGTGACAACGCATTCACCTCACCCAACTCATCCAACGTCAGCCCCGCGCTTGGCGCGAGCCAAACATTGGCACGTTGCTCATCACGATACAGCGCCGACAATTTACTGCGCAGCTGCGCCGCCGGTTGTGGCATGGTCAGCGCGCACACCACGCCAAGCTGCATTGCACCCAGCAGCCAAAACAGGGTTTGCGGATGATTTTTTCCCACCAGCGTCAGCACATCGGAGTGCTTAAGACCACTCTCGACAATCGCATTGGCGTATTGCTGCACATGGTGGTTGAGTTCACGCCAAGTGAGCGTGCCCTCTTCAAGACAAAGCGCCACCCGCTCTGGGTGGCGCTGCTGCCAGTGTTGCCACGGGGTCATGCTGACTCCGATTGCCACAGCAGGCTGTGTTCGCTCAAGGTTTGCAGCGGCAATTCACACTGCGGCCACGGCGTTTCCAGCTGCGCTTTAAACAAACCGATGGTATCCAGACCCGGAATCTCATTCGGCAGTTGCCAGTGTGAGAAACGCGCCAGTTGAGTCAGACCGAGGCTCGATTCAATACTAGAGCTGATGATCGCTTGCAGGCCAAGCGCTTTGGCTTTCTCAATCAATTTCAGACAGCGCGACACTGAGCCTATCAGGGTCGGCTTGATGACGATGGTTTTCACCCCAATCAAATCTTCCAAACGGAACTCTTGGCTGCGCACCGCATGTTGCAGGGTTTCATCCCACGCAATGGCAATGCCGGTATCAATCGCAAACGCCAGACTGTCACTCGGTGACTGACACGGCTCTTCCAGAAACGCGATTCGGCCGCGCAGTGACGGCGCGATATATTGCGCGAACTTAGCGGCTTTCTCTTTGCTCCAGGCGCGATTGGCATCGAGACGCAGGTAAAGATCCGGCATCGATTCTAAGAACAGATTGACCAGCATGCCGTCACGAATCGGCTCATACAGGCCGACTTTGACTTTCGCCACTTTCTGTCCCGGCATCGCGTTAAGTTGCGGGATCAGTTCATCCGGGTCGCCGGTACACAGCGGAGCAGCCTGATACTGGCCCTGCTCCGGCAATTCACCCGCCAGCTCCAATTCCGCCATCGATACGCCAAAAGCCACCGATGGGAACAGCGCATCGTAGCCCAATGCCTGACCTTGAACCCACAGCTCAAGCTGCTCTTTCGCCAGCGCCCCCGCTTCATCGAGCGATTCGAGACTAAAACCTTTTAGCGGCGCGACTTCACCACGCCCAATATTGCCATTTTCCTGAAGTTCAACGATAAAGCCTTCACGTTCCGTCATCTTCTCATCACGAAGAATGACGCCGCTATCCATTGGCAAGCGGTAGCGATACAGTTTTGCACTGCGCATATCTAACTTAACTCTGCTTGTTACTGAAATGCCCTTCCGGTCAAAGTCACCACATTAGTGGTCAATTTGGATTGATTGGGCTCGGAATACTTTTAAACAAAGAGCGGCACCAGACAACCGGGCCGCTCTTCATGATTATGGGTTACGAGGGAACTTGTTGAAGTCCGGTCTGCGTTTCTCGTTGAACGCGTTACGCCCTTCCTGACCTTCGTCAGTCATGTAGAACAGCATAGTGGCATTACCCGCCAGTTCTTGCAGGCCAGCCTGACCATCACAGTCTGCGTTCAAGGCCGCTTTCAGGCAGCGCAGCGCCATTGGGCTGTGTTGCAGCACTTCACGGCACCAGCGTACAGTCTCTTTTTCCAGCTCTTCTAGTGGCACCACCGTGTTCACTAGGCCCATATCCAACGCTTCTTTCGCGTCGTAGAAACGGCACAGGAACCAGATTTCACGCGCTTTTTTCTGGCCAACGATACGCGCCATGTAAGAAGCGCCCCAGCCGCCATCAAACGAACCAACTTTAGGCCCCGTCTGACCAAACTGCGCATTTTCTGCGGCAATCGTCAGGTCACACATCATATGCAGGACGTGGCCGCCGCCGACCGCCCAGCCAGCAACCGAGGCGATGACCGGTTTCGGACACGTACGGATTTGGCGTTGGAAGTCGAGCACGTTAAGGTGGTGAGTACCGGTTTCGTCTTTGTAACCGCCGTAATCGCCACGAATTTTCTGGTCACCACCAGAACAGAAAGCATCTTCACCGAGGCCGGTCAGAATGATCACGCCGACGCCTTCGTCGTAGCGCGCATCTGCCAGTGCATGGATCATCTCTTTGACGGTCTGCGGACGAAAAGCGTTGCGAACCTGCGGGCGCGCAATGGTGATTTTCGCAATACCATCTTCCGATTTGTGATAGTGAATATCTTCGTAACTGCCGCCGCAGTCTTGCCAGTTGACCGGAGCGTAAAGTTCTTCTTCTGAAATGCCTACTGTTTTAGCCATGGTGATTCCCATTGTTGTTGTCACCCGCCCCCAAACTGAGCGTGTGTATTAAATCTTGAATAATCCGGGCGAAGGCGGCGGGCTGTTCATGGTGAACATTGTGCCCGGCATCTTCGACCTGACGATAGTTCAGCCCGCTGTGCTCAGCAAGCTGACGAAATTTTTCATCCTTCGCACCGCACACATACCAGACAGGGGTCTGCAATTGCTTCAGGGTTGGCAACAAATACGGCTGTGTGGCCAGAGAAGTGGATAACAGCATATTTGCCACGGCGTGCCCAAGATTAGCACTTCGCTTTGTGATTAAGGTTTGTCTTTGCTCATGGTTTAGTGAACTAAATACCGCTTGCTGATACCAATCGCTCAATACCTGTTCAATCGGCTCTGAGCGAAAACGGGCTGCCCAGTGGCTGTCGTTGTGCCAGCGTGCTTCTCGTTCGACTGTCGATTGTAGGCCAAAGTTTCCACCTTCGATGATGAATCCCTGCACGTTGAGCGCAGCAAATGCACCGCTCGCTGCGCCAGTCATGGCGAGACGGCCACCCAGCGAATAGCCCACCAGCCAGACTGGAGTTTGCGGTGGAACATGAGAAAGAACGGCAGCGGTGATTTGCTGGCAGCAGTCGGCAAAATCGTGACAGGTTTGTTCTTGGCTATCGCCGTGTCCGGGCAGATCAAGCGTAATCCAATCCCAATCAGGCAATGCATTCAACACTGACTGCCAGTCGTCGCCGTTGCCGAGTAAGCCGTGCAGAAACACCAACACTGGCACATCTGCACGCTGTTTACGTAATGAAAAGTGAGAAAATGACGCGCGGCTACAAATCATGAATCTGCGGCATCAGTTGTTTGATTTGCTGCGCGGCTTGCTGAGGCGGCGTGGTGATCTCCAGCAACAAAGTTCCATTGCCCTGCGCGAGATGGTCATCCACCAGGCTCTGATAGGCGGCCAAAGTTTCCGGACGTGCGTAACCCAACCCAAACTGGGCTGCGGCGTGTTCGAACTGCATGCCATGCGGCATCTGATACAGCGCTTCACGTTGCTGCGCCGGAACAGGCAGCAGATCAAAAATGGCGCCGCCATCGTTATTAGCGACCACAATCACCAGCGGCTTCGGCGTGCTGCGCACCAATGCGAGTGAGCTCATGTCATACAGAAGTGAAGTATCGCCCATCAGCATCAGCATTGGCTGGTTAATGGCACGTTGCACGCCGGCCGCGGTGGCCACCAGGCCATCAATACCGGACGCGCCGCGGTTGGAAAACACTTCCCGCCCGTCGACCGCGCTGAACATATCGACCAGACGCACAATCAAACTGTTACCGACAAACAGTGCGGCGTGACGCGCACGCTCAGTCAGATCGAGCGCCAGAGCGATTTCCGTCATCGGTTCATTGCTTAAATGCAGTTTGGCGAGTTCCGCGGTGCTATCAGCGTAGCGTTTGAGTTCATCCGCCCAGCCTGCATGAGTGGCGCTGAGCGCGCTCCACTTACTCAGTTTGGTTTCAATCCAGTCGGGAATATCGCACACCCAATGCTGCTGGGGCAGATGCGACTGATTGTTGCGATCCGGCGCTGGCGAAACATAACAGTAATGCGCATTGCTGCGGCGCACATGTTGTTCCAGCCAGTGATTGAGGCGCTTTGAAACAATGCGCGAACCAAACTGCACTACCTGTTCACACTCATCCAATAAGGCTTTCGCGGCGCTGTTTTGCAGCCACAAATCAAAATGTGCCCACTCACTGCTGATGCCCGATTGCGGGTCACACAGTAGCGGCCAGCCGAGCTTCTCTGCAAACTGCTGCGCGGCTTTGGCTTCAGCCAGACGCACGGACCCGACGATCACCAAGCCTTTACGGCTGAGCATTTGCGCGTCTTCCGGAAAAGCGTGCGCATCGCTGAATCGGCGTTCACTGTACGGCTGATTCGATTGCTGCCAGTGGCTTACACTGACCAGATAATCCTGATACAGGCTGGCGTCGTTGGCCGAATAAAGCGGTTCAGGGAACGGACAGTTAAACTGCACCGTGCCACCATGCTGCGCTTGTTGACTGAGCGCCTCATCGACCGTAGTCAGCAGCCAGTTCAGTGGCAAACGCACATTCGGGCTGGGCAGATTCACCGCCTGCGTCACGTGCGAAGAGTAAATGCCAATTTGATTGATCGCCTGATTGGCGCCGCAACCGACCAGTTCAACCGGGCGGTCAGCAGTCAGAACGATGAGTTTCTCGCCCGTCAGGCGCGATTCAGCAATCGCCGGCAGTAAGTTGGCAACCGCGGTGCCCGAGGTCACGATCACCGCCACCGGTTTGCCGCTCGCCTTCGCCATACCGAGCGCCATAAAACCCAGACCGCGTTCGTCGTAGTGCGTGTGCAGCGTCAGGTTGTGATTGGCTGCCGCTTCCAGCGTTAAAGGCGTTGAACGCGAGCCCGGTGCAATACACACCTCGCTCACGCCAAATCGGGTCATCTCTTCCAGCAGTGTCTGACACCAGATGCGGTTCAATACCGCTTGATCCTGACTCATGAGGCCACGCCCAACGGCAGGCGGTCAGTGATGAGACTCAGCAGTGTCGACATTTTCTTGTCCAGCTCCTGCCATTCATGCTCGGCCACCGAGCCCGGTACAATGCCGGCACCGGCAAACAGCTGGACTTCTTTTTCCAGCACTAAGGCGCTGCGAATCGCAACGCAGAATTCCGCTTGTTGATGACTGAAATAACCCATAGAACCTGCATACCAGCCACGAGCGAACGGCTCGTGCTGAGTGATAAAATCGAATGCTGCTTTGCGTGGCAAACCCGCCACCGCCGCGGTCGGCTGAAGTGCACTCAACAGCTGCACGCCATTGATGCCTGTTGCAAGCTGCGCATGAATACGGCGTTTCAGATGCTGCACTTTGCGCAGGCGAACCAAATGCGCCTCCTGCTCCACCGTTACCGCCTCTGAGTAAGGCGTTAAACGCTCAACAATGTCGTCCACCACATACTGGTTTTCGTTGAGGTTTTTACTGTCCTGAGTCAGCCAGTTTGCCAGTTCCATATCCTGCGTCGCATTGTGACCACGACCGATGGTGCCCGCCAGCGCTTCCGTTTGTAGCTCTTGCCCTTGACGAAAATAAAGCCGCTCCGGCGTGGAGCCCATAAAGCTGTGTTTGGTATCCAGCGCCAACAGAAAGTGAAAACTGTGGTGATTCTGTTCGTAGCTGGCTTTGAGCAGTTGCGCGGCGCTGATCGGGCGATCGAGCGACAACTTTGTCTGACGCGCCAACACCACTTTCTTAAAGTCGTTGTGCTCAATGCCATCCAATACCTGTTCCACCAGCGTCGCCCAACCTGATTCGGTCGGGACATGCTGCACGTTGGTCACCTCACAGTTCATTACGCGCAGTGGCGCTACGTCCGTCAGCAGCTTATTCAGCGTGGCGAGCGTACGGTGGCGTTCGTGACTGACGTTGGCTGCGAGCTTCCATGTCGTGTCAAAACGGATAAGCTCCACCTGTGGCAGAAAGAAAAACGACGACATGCAGCGACGGTTTTTGTCTGTCTGACCATCAAATGAACGCCCGCCCCACACGCGTTGATCGTCACCCAAAATGGTGTACGCCGGCGCAGGATCGGAGAATGTGTAAAGCTGCCCCAATGCGACCACCTCTTCACGGGTATCACGGGACTGCCAATAGAATTTCGGGAAAACCGGTTGGGCTTCAAGCCAATCGATGAACGCGAATGGTGGCTTCTCTGCCAACTCTTGGGTGAAACGAACGTCGTTATCCCTCGCGTCGTTAATTTGCTCTATCAACCGAGCAATGGCTTGATGAAAGTTCGACAAAGCGACCTCGACTAAACTGAGATTCGATGTAACTGTAGCTACTCTATTGAGAGAACCCACGTAAATCAAGGTTATACCCCATCTTTTGCGTGCTTTTCCTGACCACCATCAGGGGACCTCATTTTTTCCTCCCTATAAACCCTTTCATCACTAGATTTATATTCTAAAAAAAGGCAATCTGTTGTACTTTAATAAAGAAATTCAATTATTTCCTGGGGTAACGCAATGCAAAATATCGGGATGTCGTCAAAACTCGATAATGTCTGCTACGACATTAGAGGACCAGTACTTAAACATGCTAAACGCATGGAAGAAGAAGGGCATAAAATACTAAAGCTCAATATCGGCAACCCGGCCCCATTTGGTTTCGACGCCCCGGACGAAATTCTGGTCGACGTGATCCGTAACCTGCCAACATCACAAGGTTATTGTGATTCCAAAGGTATCTACTCGGCACGTAAAGCTGTCGTTCAGCACTATCAGAAAAAAGGCATCCGCTCTCTGGATGTGGAAGACGTGTACGTGGGTAACGGCGTGTCTGAACTGATCGTGATGGCGATGCAAGCCCTGCTGAACAATGGCGATGAAATGCTGGTTCCGGCTCCGGACTACCCACTGTGGACAGCAGCCGTTGCACTGTCAGGCGGTAAAGCCGTGCACTACCTGTGTGACGAGCAAGCGGACTGGTATCCGGACATTGATGACATCAAGAAAAAGATCACCCCGAAAACCCGCGGCATCGTACTGATTAACCCGAACAACCCGACAGGTGCAGTGTACAGCCGTGATTTTCTGCTGGAAGTGATTGAAGTAGCGCGTCAGCACAAGCTGATCATTTTCGCCGATGAAATCTACGACAAAGTGTTGTACGACGGTGCAACACATATTTCAGTCGCGACCCTGACCGAAGATGTATTGGTGATGACGTTTAACGGCTTGTCGAAAGCCTACCGCGTGTGCGGTTTCCGTGGCGGCTGGATGTTCCTGACTGGTCCTAAACATCAGGCGCAAGGTTACATCGCTGGTCTGGATATTCTGGCCTCTATGCGTCTGTGTGCCAACGTGCCGATGCAACATGCCATCCAGACAGCGCTGGGCGGCTACCAGAGTATTAATGAACTGATCCTGCCGGGCGGTCGTCTGCTCGAGCAACGTGACCGTGCATGGGAAATGATTAACCAGATTCCGGGTGTATCATGCGTGAAGCCAAAAGGCGCGATGTATCTGTTCCCGAAAATTGATACCAAGAAATACAGCATTAAAGATGACCAGAAGATGGTGTTCGACTTCCTGGTTCAGGAAAAAGTGCTGCTGGTTCAAGGCAGTGGCTTCAACTGGCCGAAACCAGACCACTTCCGCATTGTGACCCTGCCACACGTAGAAGATCTGGAAATCGCCATCAGCCGCTTTGAACGATTCCTCAGCACCTACAGTCAATAACACTTTCATCGACCTCCGGTGATCAGTTAGGCTATTCAGGCTCTCTTTTATACACTAGAAGAGAGCCTGATTTTTAGATGAGGATTGCCGAGAGTTATGAAAGAAAGCCATTTTTTTGCCCATCTCGCCCGCATGAAGCTGATCCAGCGCTGGCCGCTGATGCGCTCCGTCTCCAAAGAAAACATCTCTGAACACAGCTTGCAGGTGGCATTTGTCGCCCACGCACTGGCGGTGATCAAAAACAAAAAGTTTGGCGGGACACTGAACCCGGAACGCATTGCGATTCTTGCCATGTACCACGACTCCAGTGAAGTATTGACCGGGGACTTACCGACCCCGGTGAAATACTACAATCCGGACATCGCCAAAGAATATAAGAAAATCGAAGCCGCGGCCGAGCGCCGTTTATTGTCGATGTTACCGGAAGAATTTCAGCAAGATTTCGCGCCATTTCTGGTTCACGAAGCGGCGTATGAAGAAGATGCGGCCATCGTCAAACAAGCCGACAGCATCTGTGCTTACCTCAAATGTCTGGAAGAACTCAGCGCTGGTAATCACGAATTTGCGCTGGCAAAAAAACGCCTCGATGTAACGCTGCAAGAGCGCCATACTCCGGAAATGGCCTATTTTCTGGAAACCTTCGCGCCAAGCTTTGAATTAACACTGGACGAAATCAGTTAAGTCGCTGTAAGTTTTATAAAAATGGTCGAGTATCCTTAAGCTGTCTGGCGTTCCAGACAGCACGGAAATGGAACGGGAGCAGTGTATGCAGGTATCCATCAGTCCAGACTGGCAAGAACGCAACAACGACGAACACAAAATTCGCCGCAACGATCACCGCAGTCCGTTTCAACGCGACCGCGCACGCATCCTACACTCTGCGGCATTCCGCCGTCTGCAGGCCAAAACTCAGGTACACGGCACCAGCCTTAACGATTTCCACCGCACTCGCCTGACCCACTCCCTTGAAGCCGCCCAAATCGGTACCGGCATCGTGGCGCAAATCAAACTCAAACAGCCGGAATTTCGCGACCTGATGCCTTCCGACAGCCTGATTGATTCTTTGTGTCTGGCGCACGACATCGGTCACCCACCTTATGGTCACGGGGGCGAAATCGCACTGAACTACATGATGCGTGAACACGGCGGCTTTGAAGGCAACGCCCAGACGTTTCGTATCGTCACTTGTTTAGAGCCTTACACCGAGCATCACGGCATGAACCTGTCGCGCCGCACGCTACTGGGCCTGTTGAAATACCCGGCGCTGTTGAGTCAGACCCGCGCCGAGAAAATTCCCGAGTCGGTGCCGCATCAGCGTCAGCTCAAAGCCAAAGACTGGTCGCCAGCCAAAGGCGTGTACGATTGTGACCGCCAAATGTTTGAGTGGGTCTTAGCGCCGCTCACCCCGAACGATCGCGCGCTGCTGAGCCAGATGCGCGGCGAAGCGGAAACGCCGTATAAGCACCAGAAAACCCGCTTTAAATCGCTCGACTGCTCGATCATGGAGCTGGCGGATGACATTGCCTACGGGGTACACGATCTGGAAGATGCAATAGTGCTGGGTATGGTCACGCAGACGCAATGGCAACAAGCGGCCGCGAACCTGCTCGCCAACAGCGGTGAATGTTGGTTTGCCGAACACATTGATGAGCTGAGTGGAATGCTGTTTTCCGGCCAGCACCATGTGCGCAAAGACGCCATCGGGGGCATCGTCAATGCGCTGCTGACCAGTATCAGCGTACGCCCGGTGGATGCGCCGTTCGACAGTGATCTGCTGGCATTTAACGCCTATTTGGAGCCGAACATGGCCGATGCTCTGGAGATTCTCAAGAACTTCGTCAATCAGTATGTCATTCAGGTGCCGCAAGTACAGCGTTTTGAATACAAGGGCCAGCAGATCATTATGGATTTGTTTGAAGCCCTGGCTGCCGATCCGGAGCGCTTACTGCCACAGGCGACCCGCGAGAAATGGCAAGCGGCGGAACATGCATCCGGCGATGGCATGCGAGTCATTTGTGATTACATCGCAGCGATGAGCGATGCTTACGCCCAGCGTTTGCATCAGCAACTGTTCTCCGCGCATGTGCATTACTAAGTGGAGTGAGCGCGACTATTGGTCTTTATTGAGGTAGTTGCGCTCAAACACGCCCGGCGGCATGTGTTGAATCTGATACTCGATCATGGCGTCAAAAGTGTTTATCAGCGGCGAAAAATCGCTCTCTGGCTGCAAACTTTGCAACAGATGATAACCCGCTTCGACGGTTGAGAGCGCATTGTCACTCGGCGCTTTTCGGATGCGGTAATTGCCGGTGAGATCTTTGGGTAAGTGCAGCGAGGGCAACGCATGCAACTGCGTATTCACCTGCCACATTTTGAACGCTTTTTTCCACGTTCCATCCAGCAGAATCACGCGCAGCGTTTTCCCTGCTTCGGGCTCAAACTCGGCCGAGGATTGCGACTGCTCACTGGGGTACAACACGAAATGTTGCGCGTTTTCATCGGCCAACAGGCGGCTCAGTTCCTCGTGCTGACGAAAATCTTCCCCCACCAGCAAGCGGCTGTTGGGGAGCGACAGGCTCAGAATGCGCGCCGTTCCCATCGGGCGGTGTTCTTCAGTTGGGTGTTGAAGGATGATAAGCTCCACTCGCGAACTTAACGGCACAATCGCATCACAAATGCAGGCTTTGCGTGCTTTTCCACACTCTGAACAATAACGGGACATACTGTGAATCTTTACCTGTGGCTATTATTTTTAATCAGTATCGTTTGTTTCGGGCTGCAATTCGAGCCGCTCGCCGGTTGGAGTGCGTGGCAGCTCAGCGGCATTCAACACGGCCAATGGTGGCGCATCCTAACAGGAAATTTCACCCATACCAACTTTGCCCACTTAGGCATGAACCTCGCCGGGTTGTGGATCATCAGTTTTATCTTTAAACCAGCGGCGCGTACGTTGCTGATTCTATTGCTCTCACTCAGCGTGTGGATTGGACTATGCGTGCTGCTTACCGACATGCGCATCTACGTGGGTCTTTCCGGCACCTTACACGCTCTGTTTGCTTTCTTTGCCCTGCAAGAGGCGCTGCAAGGCCGTCGCAGCAGTTGGCTGTTGGTGCTTGGCGTGGTGGCGAAAGTGGTGTGGGAACAAGCGTTTGGCAGCTCGATGGGGACTGAGCAACTGATTCATGCACGTGTGGCGACCGAAGCACATTTGGCGGGTGTGATTGGCGGAGGACTCCTCGCACTGACACTCAAACTATGCGGCTGCAATCGCCTTATAAGTCAGTGATGATAATACCTAAGGGTGATGTTTAAGAAGAGAAGTGATTACACGATGCCATGTGCAAAAGAGCAGCCGCTTTATATTGCTGATTAATCAACTTAATAACGGCAAGGTTGCCTCCCTTGTCTGGATGATAAGCAGCACTGAGTAACTTGTAACGCTTTTTAAGCACTTCCGGGGTAGTCACATCCTCAAAGAAATTAAAGGAGGTCGTCTCTTGATGATTTGCCAATACAGACTTTAAGCACGCGATACGAAAATGAGCAGCATTAAGCATGACATTCGCTTCCTGAAGTTTGGTTCTTTCCATTTCATAAGCCTGCATCAGTTTTTCCATTCGAGATACATATATTTTTACCACTTGATAGGCTTCTGCTTTTTCGGTTCTAATGCGTGTATTTTTTCGATAATTAACAGATGAACCCACTTTATAAAATAAGAGTGCGATCATTATTATGGTCGGTATTATTAACATAAGGTAAATGCCAATCTGATTTTCCGTAAAATAAAAATTGCCTTCATTGTTGGCGGAAGATGAAAACACCAATAGAAAAATATCCAGCATTTTCATCTTTCAAACCCTTTTCTTATTTAAACAGATTAATACTTAGAAGCGATAACCTAAAGTCAGGCGAGACTCGACAAAAACAACATCACTATCCAATTTCGTTGCATCAGTCGCCAGTGTTGCAAAAAGCTGTTTGTACATCAGTGACACACCCACCCCTAAATAAGGTTTGTTGAATGTTTTGTTCACGGAGAAATCTTTAACCTTGGCTTCGATAGTATTAAATCCGATTGTACCAAACGGTTTAACGGCCCATTGTTCGCCTTCAAAACGGTAACCAATATTAGCCCCTGTGTAGAAACGTTCTGTTTGTAGATCCAATCCCCAATCATCCGAGCTAGTGTTCGTGTAACCACCCGTGATACCAAGAATCTTGTTCATACTGTAGTCAAACTGAATGCCGTAGCCTGTAAACTGGGTTGTATCATCATCGCGATTGTGATCGCTCGTATCATTGTATGCCTGCCCGACCACTGAAGCGCCAACGCTCAAACCATCGAAGTCAACTTGTTCTGCTTGTGCCACTCCTGATAGTAGAGTCGCAAGAGTTACAGTGATCAAAGTAAATTTCATCATTTTTTATACCTTATCTATTGGTAAAAGCTCAAAGCTCTTAAACTGTGTTTTCATTTAAGTTCTTTACCGTCACGCCTCTATCCATAGCTTTCACTGTGAACACAAAAAACTTAGTTAATGCTGATTTGGCGACGTATCAATAGCTTCTAACCATCATTCCGTATCAGTGATGAAACCTTAACGCCATCACTAGAAAAGGTATTCTAATTAAAATTAATAATTATAATTCACTTAAAAATCAACCAGTTAAATAGATAATTAATTTATAGTTTCAAAAACAAGTAGAGTGGATAAAGAAGACCTTCATTTTTGAGTTAGCGTCACTCAATTTGTCATCAAGACGGTTTGTAGTACTATGGTTTCGTATCGGCATGCGAAAGTGAGAGACAAGCATAGAATGACTAGCAACTACATATATATTGACTTTAGTGAGGAAGGAGGGAGCTATTTTATTGCTGTCGATCAAGTGAGATATAAATGTTCCTATGCTGAATCAGCGATACTCGCTCACTTGCTAAATCACAAAGGTGAGTACTATAGTAAAGAGAACCTCGCATCAATTGGATGGCCAGGAAAACTGGTCTCGAAAAACTCAGTCCCAGTCTCTATTGCTAACCTTAGAAAGATCCTAAAAAATCACACTCAGCTGGATATCATCATCAATGAAAAAAATAAGGGATACGTTGTTGTAGACCCTAAAATTCTGCTTTCAGAAACAGAAACAGAAACAGAAACAGAAACAGAAACAGAAACAGAAACAGAAACAGAAACAGAAACAGAAACAGAAACAGAAACAGAAACAGAAACAGAAACAGAAAGTATGGCCGAGGCCGCACAGGTCATCAATAAAAAGTCTCCTTTCCCATCGGTGCGCCTCCAACAGTTAACATCTCAATTCATCGGTTATCCTCTTTTGGTTGTTAATCTGATTCTTCTCGTGCTGTTTGTATTGCAAAGCAACAATCATATTGAAACATCACCCGTCAACATTGTTCAAACTAATAGTTATATTGCTGTATTACCAAATAACGACACCACGTTGTTTTCTAAACTAGTCTCCACCCAGCAGGGCTCTGATACCAAAGAAATCGCATTTAGCAGCTTGGACAAAATGATCAAACAGGCTCTTCAACAAAATAAACATGTTTTATTTATCAACTCTATAGGAAACAGGGTCGTTATTGACTGCTTAAGGCAAGAATCTTTGGTCTCCTACTCTGGTAACGACCTAGATGAAATTTTTCAAGAGCTGAAAATCCGCGGGTGTAATCTATGAAACACTTAAAAATAATTAACACATTGCTTTTTTTTATTCTTGTTATTGCATTCATTTCAATAAACAGAAGAAGTGAATTACCTGTTGATGGATACTATAAAAGAAATGAAGTCATCATCATGAATAATGAAGATAGAATTGAGTTAAAAACCAATGTCGACTTTTTGTCTAAAGAAGAAAAATACACATCCATCGTAAATATTTCCGACATTTACAATAAAAAACAATATAGCTCATTTTCTATCAATGGTGACATTTACAGTAAAGATGGAATACTTTTCTCCAAGACCAAAAAAATTGAAGAAGTTGAACAAATTAACAAGCCAGTTGTGTTTATTGCTTCATCTTCACCTATTGTCAGTCAGATACAAAAATCTTTTTTAGGTGTCGATATCTACAAAGAAAGAAGATACCAATATTTGCTGGCTGATAAATACTTCTGCTACTACGATGTGGATAAAATCATTGTTCGATGCATGGAGTAATTAGCTAGGCTTCGGAAATAACGATTATTAATATTAATTATTTCTTATCTCTTTTGTCTAACACTATCTTTCGAAAAAATGCACAAAAGAGATATGACTATGAGACTAGGAATTATTTTATCCGTTCTATGCTGGCTATCCATTATCATCACCTTCCAGGCTATTATTACCTTCATTTATTCTGGATAACCTATGTTACCCTACCAACAGAAACTGAACGCTCCTCACTTGGACCTACTGAGCTCAACATGCTCACGGAGCTTGTGAGAACATTCATCACTGTCAATCAGCATTGCCGTCTATCTTACGATCATTGCAGGTTAAGACCAGTTCATATGGACGGCACGTTCCGATTCAAGTGTAACCAGAATGGCGAATGTATCGATCGATTTTTTCTTTATGTATAGCCTCACACAGGCGATTTTCCTGTTGCTATCAACAAAGTTTTCAAGTCAAGAGTCCACGGCTGAATGCTGCGTGCTTGCTCCGTGTGATGGTTGGATTGCTGAGATGAAGAAAGTGAATTGCCTATTAATCTCGTTGATTAAGGATGAATAATCTTTAATCCGAGTAAACCACTCTTTTCTTTTTAAATAGATGAGTCAGATCTAATCGGGATCAACGCATCTTAGGATGCTTGATTAGACTGTATTATTTTGTCGTTAGGCCCGGAGGGAGTTGTGAGCTCTGCCTATATACTCCCTACAGGTGGATTATGATGAATGTGATCGACATTGCTATATCACACATCAACAGTTCTGTGTTTAATTGCAGCTCAGGCCTCGTTTCTGCACTTCTGTTTTGTTCGCTTCAACGTAGTAAATATTGGTGTCTTCCTTGTAGTTTTTACATAGCTCCTCATCCGAGAACTTCGCAGCACGCTCTTGGCTCGCGTTAGCGGCTTTTTCTTTTAAGGCTGAACATCCAGTCATACTAAGAACTAGGATGGATAACGTAAGGGTAAACAGGTTCTTGTTCATTTTAACTGTACTTAGCATTCGTACCACTCTCTATTGTAAAGTTGTTTGATTGGGAAAAGATGTAACCGGAGTATGTACTCAAACCCACGGTCAGTCGTAAGGTCATTCGTTCAATTCGTTTTCATCACAGAACGTCGTTGACAAGCTGATTATCTGACCACATGAACTGAGTTCCCAATTATTAAATTTAATTAGGCAGAGCTAAGGCATCTGGATATCTTCAGGGCAACGAACAGAGAGAGGCTTATTGGCTTGCTATGCTTAAATGATTACATAGCTATGACCCATTAAACATTTTCAAACGCCTCCAGCTCCTAAAACCAAATGGAACACAGCGCTCCATTTATTCCTCATTTAGTGAGAAATTCGTGGATAAATATTTACGGTACCTGGAATAACTAAAGCCGTTCCGACCTGCGCCAACGAAAAACAAAAAGGGCCGTCAGTATGACACCGGCGACCCTTTCCATTGCTTACGAACCAGCAATAAACTTACTGCTGCAACTTCGCCTTCGCTTCTTCAACTTTCGAGAAATCCAAGCCCAGCTCTTCCACCGCTTCTTTAATCAGCGCCGGATTTTGCATCACTTGGCCCATCAGTAGTTGCAGTTTTTCCTGCGGCAAACCCAGTTGGCTGATGGTCATCATCGCGGCCAGCGGGTTTTGCGTCAGCGCCTGAAACAGCTCACCAATTTGTTGGTCACTAATATTGTTCTCTTTCAACAGTGCGAGAATCGGGTTCATCACAGTACCTTTTTAACTATGTCATCAAATGAACGAGGTCATCAAACGAAAGCGCCCGTATTGGGGCGCTTGGGTGGTTCAATATGGATTATACAATCGGACGCTGGCCGCGGCTGATAAGCTTCAGCAACACGCTGTCGGCAGCTTCACCGGCCACACCCGCCAGCTTGGCGGTCAGTTTTTTCTTCTGCACGTAGTGGAGCGCCAGTACGGTTTTGTTCTTACACGCGTCGACAATCAGGTCGTCTGAGGTTTTGATCTCATCCACCAGCCCCAGTGCTTTGGCTTGGGTACCGAACCAGTGCTCGCCAGTCGCCACTTTTTCCAAATCCAGATCCGGACGGTGTTCACGAATAAAGTCTTTGAATAGTACGTGCGTTTCTTCCAGCTCTTCTTTGAACTTTTCGCGTGCTTTATCGGTATTTTCACCGAACATCGTCAGCGTGCGTTTGTATTCACCCGCGGTCAGCTGTTCAAATTCAATGTCGTGTTTCTTCAGCAATTTGTTGAAGTTAGGCAGTTGCGCGACCACACCAATCGAACCGACAATCGCAAACGGCGCCGACACGATTTTATCGGCGATACATGCCATCATGTAACCACCACTGGCCGCCACTTTGTCGACCGCAATCGTCAGCGGCAGACCAGCTGCTTTCAGGCGATCCAACTGAGAAGATGCCAGGCCATAGCCGTGCACCATGCCGCCGCCCGTTTCCAGGCGCAGCAGCACTTCATCGCCCTGTTGTGCAACCGCCAAAATGGCCGTGACTTCTTCACGCAGCGAGGTGACTTCTTTGGCATCGATGCTGCCGTGGAAATCCAGCACGAACAGATGCGGATCGCGCTTCGTATCTAGTTCACCGCTTTTCGCTGCTTTTTTGACTTCTTTTTCGCGAGATTTGTTCTTTTCCTTTTCGCTTTTCTTCTCCGCTTTGTCGCGGGCTTTCAGAAAAGCGTCATCATGGAGATGAGATTCAAGCTGTTCCACTGTCTGCTTGTGTTGCTCAGTCAGGTTGGTGACTTCCAGCTCGCCTTTGGCGGCGCTGTGTCTTCCGCCCACGGACTTCACAATGACTAATAACACCACGAGAGCGACGACGACAGTCGCAATCTTGGCCAAAAACAGGCCATAGTCCAACAAAAATTCCAATGTGTTCATCCTCTTCAATGCGAATTGGTGTATTGTAACCACCTTGTCACGAAGACTTAAAGCAAATCATAAGAATAAGGAAACGTAACGTGGATTATTCAGTTTCTAAAGATGCCCTGAAAGATAAAGTTATTCTGGTGACCGGTGCTGGTGATGGCATTGGTAAACAGGCAGCCATCTCTTACGCCGCGCACGGTGCTACCGTAATTCTGCTTGGCCGCACAGTGAAAAAACTGGAGCAAACCTACGACGAAATCGAAGCCGCGGGTTACCCGCAGCCGGCAATCGTTCCGCTGGACATGAAAGGCGCCACCAAACAGAACTACGTTGATATGGTTGATACTATTGAGGGCCAGTTTGGTCGTCTGGATGGTGTGTTACACAACGCAGGGATTCTTGGTGTATTGAGCCCATTCGATCAAATCGGCGAAGATACGTTTGATGATGTGATGCAGGTGAATGTGAAATCTCAGTTCTTGATGACACAAGCACTGCTGCCACTACTGCACAAATCTGACGATGCGCGCATTGTGTTCACCAGCTCAACGGTGGGGCATGTCGGTCGTGCATTCTGGGGCACTTACTCGATCTCAAAGTTTGCTACCGAAGGCATGATGCAAGTGCTGGCAGACGAGCTGAGCGACAGCACCATTCGCGTCAACGCCATTAATCCTGGCGGCACCCGCACGGGCATGCGCGCCAAAGCGTTCCCGGCAGAAGATGCTGAATTGCTGAAAACGCCGCTGGATATCATACCACTCTACGTCTATCTGATGGCGCCGGAAGGGAAAGCGGTCAACGGTCAGTGCATCGACGCACAACCCAAAAAATAAACGAAAAACTCGTTCTGAATTCAAAGCCTTGCTCAATCAGCAGGGCTTTTTACTTTCTGCACCGCGACTTTTCTCTTGAATGTTCAATATAACGAAATATACTGTACAAATATACAGGTAAATTGTTATGTATGAACTGATCGAACACCTCAAAAATAAACACTGGTTATGGCAAGGCTCCGATACGCCGTGCGAGCCGCCCTCCCATGCTACAGGCTTTGCCGAACTCGACCACCAGCTGGCTGGCGGCTTTCCGGCACACGGCGTGATTGATATTCAGTCGGCATGCGGCATCGGTGAACTACGTCTGTTGTTTCCTTATCTACAACAACATCATGAACGCCTGACCGTACTGATCAACCCGCCGGGACAAGTGCACGCCGAAAGCCTGCAACACGCCGGAATCCATCTCGATAACGTGTTGATTCTGACCCCGCCAACCGCCAAGGAAGCGTTGTGGTCAGCCGAGCAATGTGCTCGCAGCGGCGCTTGCAGCCAAGTGCTGTTGTGGCAGGACAAACTGGAAGTGCATCACGCGCGCCGTCTGCAAGTGGCGTGTGAAACCGGTGACTGTTTGCAGTTCCTGTTCCGCTCGCGCCAAGACAACCTGTTTTCTTTGCCCGTGACCATGACACTCGTCCTGAGCGCCCATCCTCAAGGCGTGGAAGTGAGTGTTCCCAAACGTCGTGGCGGCTGGCCATTGGGCGCTTTTTCTGTCTCGATGGCAGAGCGCTGGCAAGCGCTCACATTGCCCCGACCCGCATCGGTGGTGGTGCCGTTTCCGCTGCGCAAGCAAGGCTGATGATGACGCTGTGGATCTACCTGCATTTTCCTGCGCTGCAACTCGATACTGTGTTTGCGCCGACGGCAGAAACGGAGCCTGCGGTTCCGGTGGTGATTGTCGATGGGCGCGTGCATCAAGTGGTGCAAGCCAACGAACTGGCTTTCAACCAAGGCATCACACTGGACATGGGGCTTGGCAGCGCGGCCGCGTTGTGCGCGGAGCTGCAAGTACACCCTTACGATGCCGAGATTGAGCAACGAGCGGTGGAAGAAATTGCGCAGTGGCTCTATTTGGTCACCTCCGACATTGCCCTGTATCCGCCGCAAGGGCTTTTGCTACGCGCAACCAATATGCTGTCGCTCTATGGTGGCCTAACCGCTTATTGGCGCACGCTCAGCCATCATCTGGATCAACGTGGCGTGCGTTACCACTACGGGTGTGGTTTCTCACCGTTGAGCGCCATGTTGCTCGCCAAAAGCGGTGCCAACCTGATTGAAGCGGATACGGCTATCTTGCGCCAAAAGGTCGGCCGCTTTCCGCTGACCGCCACCGAACTGGAAGGTAAACATACCGATAAACTGGCGCGCGTCGGCATTCGAGACATCGATAGCCTGCTCGCGCTGCCCATGCAGGAGATCGCGCGCCGCTTTGACATCGATTTGGTCAACTATGTTGGCCGGCTGCTGGGACAATTCAAACATCCGGTCAGTTTTTATCATCCACCGGAAGCGTTTCACAGCCATCTGGAACTGCTGTATGAAATCGACAACGTGCAGTGGTTGGAAAAACCGCTGCGCCGCCTGCTCACGCGGTTGGAGCTGTTTCTGACACTGCGCAATCAGGTTGCGTTCGATCTGAAACTCACGCTGACGCAGCGTGACAAAATTCAACACAGTGTGACATTCACTTCCGCGCGTGGCGATTATCAGGCGGAAAAATGGGCGCAGTTGTGCCGCTTGAGCATGGAATCGCTGCTGCTGGAACATCCAGTCGTCAGCCTGACGCTAAGCGTGGTGCGGGCGGGGCTTGCCGAGCAGACTGCCGAAGATTTTTTCTCGGGCATCAAAGGCCAACAAAGCGCGTTGGAACTGATCACGCTTCTGCAAGCCAAACTCGGCCCATCGCATGTGCACAAGCTGCAACTGGGTGATGACCCAAGGCCGGAAAAGCGCAGTCGCTATGTCCATCCAAATGTGCATCCAGCCACGACAACAACCGAGCCACTGCGCCGCGCCGAATTGCGCCCCAGCCTGCTGTTACCGCAGCCGCAGCCGCTGTGCGAAGCGGTCTCGTTGATTCATGGCCCGGAGCGCATCGCGACCGGTTGGTGGGACGGCCACAACATGATTCGTGATTATTTTATCGCTCGCACCGAGCAAGGGCGCTGGCTGTGGGTGTTTCGCACTCCCGAGCAGCAATGGTTTATTCACGGCCAATTCAGCTGAGGCAATCATGGTTTATGCAGAACTGTTCTGTCAGAGTAATTTCTCGTTTCTGACCGGCGCATCTCATCCCGAAGAATTGGTCATTCAGGCTGATTTTCTGCGCTATCACGCCATTGCGATTACCGATGAGTGCTCGCTCGCTGGCGTGGTCCGCGCCCACACTGCCATAAAGCAGCAACAACTGGGCATCAAACAGATTGTCGGCAGCCTGTTTCAGCTCAATGACGAGTGCCGCTTTGTATTGCTGTGCCCGAATCAGGACGCGTATGCTGAACTGTGCCGCATCATCACCAATGCTCGGCGGCGTAGTGAGAAAGGCCAATACAAACTGTCGGAATGGGATGTGATGTCGGCGCGCCACTGCCTGGTGATTTGGCTGCCGAGCCACACCGAGCGCGACAAGTACTGGGGGCAATGGCTGCGTCAGCATCACCCCCATCGATTATGGCTGGGCGTGCAACGCCACCTCGGGCCGCAAGACAACGCTTACCTCAGCCACTGCCGCACGCTGGCACGAGAATTAGAGATGCCAATTACCGCCTGCGGCGGCGTGTTGATGCACAACGCAACCCGCCTGCCCCTGCAACACATTCTGACCGCTATTCAACGCGGCCAGCCGGTAGAACACATTCAGGCCCATTTGGTGAGCAATACCGAGCGTGCGCTGCGCAGCCAGGCCAAGCTGAGTAAACTGTTTCCGCCCGAATGGCTGCAAGAAAGTGTGCGCATTGCTGAACGCTGCGAATTCCAGTTGGGCTCGCTTCACTACCGCTACCCCAGTGAGTTGGTGCCCGATGGTCACACGCCGATGGCCTATCTGCGTCAGCTCGTCGAGCAAGGCAAAGCGCTGCGCTTTCCGCACGGCGTGCCCGCCGACATCAACGCCACAATTGAAAAAGAGCTGACGCTGATTGAAGAGCTCGATCTGCCCTACTACTTTCTCACCATTCACGACATTGTGATGTTCGCCAAACACAGCGGCATTCTTTATCAGGGGCGCGGTTCGGCGGCCAATTCCGTGGTGTGTTACTGCCTGGAAATCACTTCGGTGGATCCACGCCAGATCAGCGTGCTGTTTGAGCGCTTCATCAGTAAAGAGCGCCAAGAGCCGCCGGATATTGATGTCGATTTTGAACACGAACGGCGCGAAGAGGTGATTCAGTATCTGTATCGCAAGTATGGCCGTGAGCGAGCAGCCTTGGCGGCGACGGTGATCAGCTATCGCTTTAAAAGCGCCGTGCGCGATGTGGGTAAGGCGCTCGGCATCCATGAGGCGCAACTCGATTTTTTCATCAAGAACGTTAACCGCCGCGATCGCGGTTTGGGCTGGCAAGCGCAGCTCACTGAACTGGGCTTGGAACCGCAGTCGCTCAAAGGACAGCAGTTTATTGAGCTGGTCAACGAACTGATCGGCTTTCCACGTCATTTATCACAGCACGTCGGCGGTTTCGTTATTTCCTCCGGCCCGCTGTACGAACTGGTGCCGGTTGAAAATGCCGCTATGCCGGAACGCACCATTATTCAGTGGGATAAGGACGATTTGGAGAGTCTCGGGCTGTTTAAAGTCGATGTATTGGCACTTGGCATGTTAACCGCGATTCGCAAGTGCTTTACCTGCATTGAGCAGCAGTATCAGCGCAAACTCAGCATTGCCGATATCACTCGCCTGCAGGATGATGCCAACGTGTATGGCATGATTCAGCGCGCCGACACCATTGGCGTGTTTCAGATTGAATCGCGCGCTCAGATGAGCATGCTGCCACGCCTGAAACCGCGCTGCTACTACGATTTGGTGATTCAGATTGCGATTGTGCGTCCCGGCCCGATTCAGGGCGACATGGTGCACCCATTTCTCAAGCGGCGCGATGGCATTGAAGACGTCACCTACCCGTCAAAAGAGGTGGAAGCGGTACTCCAACGCACCATGGGCGTACCGATTTTCCAAGAGCAAGTGATCAAAATTGCCATGGTCGCTGCCGGATTTTCGGGCGGTGAAGCCGACCAATTACGCCGCGCCATGGCGTCATGGAAGAAAACTGGCGAGCTGGCGAAATTTCGCACCAAGCTGATCAACGGCATGCTGGCGCGGGGTTATGAGCTGGCGTTTGCCGAGCGGATTTATGATCAAATCTGCGGTTTTGGCGAATACGGTTTTCCGGAAAGTCATTCAGCCTCGTTTGCGGTACTGGCGTACTGCTCTGCATGGCTGAAATACTACTATCCGGAAGCGTTTTATACCGCGCTGCTCAATAGCCTACCCATGGGGTTTTACAGCGCCTCGCAACTGGTTCAGGATGCTCAGCGTCACGGCATCGCGGTGCTACCGGTGTGCGTGAACGCCTCGCAGTGGGATCATCAAGTGGTCGAGCATGATCAGCAATGGGCAATGCGCCTTGGCCTGCGACAGGTAAAAGGCTTCAGCGAACAAGGTGCGCAATTGCTGCTGAACGCTCGTCCGGCGCAAGGATTTCACCACCCGGCGCAGTTGAAACGTTGCGGGCTCACCCAAAAGGACATGGAGTCGCTCGCGTCAGCCAACGCGCTGCACAGCTTTGCGCATAATCGCTATGCGACCCGCTGGACAATGATGGATTCGCTCTCCGATTTGCCTCTGTTTGAGCAACTAGAAGAAGCTGCGCCTGCGCTGTATCAACAGCCCAGTGACATGGATACCTTGGTCGAAGACTACGCCTCGCTCGGTTTGTCTCTCACCCAGCACCCGGTGACCTTGCTCGATACCGCAGGCGAACTGGGGCGTTTTACCCGCATGCGAGATTTGATTCAGTTACCGCACAAGTCGCTGGTCACCGTGGCAGGAATCGTCACCGGACGCCAGTCCCCTGGCACGGCGGCGGGCGTGACCTTTTTTACTCTGGAAGATGATACAGGCAACATCAATGTGGTGGTATGGCAAGCCACTGCGCGGGCGCAAAAAAGCGCCTATATCAGCGCCAAGATGCTGATGGTGAAAGGGATTTTGGAACGCGAAGGCAGCGTAATTCACGTCATCGCCGGCCGACTTATCGATCTGACGCCAAAACTCCACCAGTTACAAACTCAGTCGCGGGATTTTCATTAACGTTGCGCGGTGCGTTAGCTTCACCGACAAAAAAAGCGCTGACCATTCAGCGCTTTTGAATGCAAGTGTACTTGGCTGCGATTAGAGAATTTCACGCATGCGATCTTGCACCGCTTCCACCAATCGGTCCGGCTGGAACTTGGAAATAAAACGGTTACAACCGACTTTCTGCACCATGGCTTCATTAAAGCTGCCACTCAGAGAAGTATTGAGGGTAATAAACAGGTCCGCCATGCGCGGGTCGTTGCGCACTTCATGCGTCAGTTTATAGCCATCCATTTCCGGCATTTCGGCATCGGTGATCATCATCAGCAGCTCTTTGTTGATGTCTTTGCCTTTATCACACCAGCTTTTTAGTAGCTTCAACGCTTCCAAGCCATCGCGACATTCGATGATATTCAGACCAAGCTGTGACAGCGTGCCTTTCACCTGGTTACGTGCGGTTGATGAGTCATCCACGATCAGAATATTACGTCCGACCATTTCATCCACCAGCGCAGGATCCAGCACCTCTTGTGAGATCGACACATCGTAATCGATGATCTCTGCCAGCACTTTTTCAACGTCGATGATTTCAACGATTTTAGTTTGGTCCTGCTCTTTGATTTGGGTAATCGCCGTCAGGTAGTTTGAACGTCCGGCCGATTTTGGTGGCGGCTGAATCTCGGTCCAAGCGGTATTGACGATATTACGCACCTGCCCGACCAGAAAGCCCTGCACTGTACGGTTATATTCGGTGATGATCAGATTTTGCTCGGGGTTTTCTAAACGCGAAGGCGGAAAACCAATCGCGCGGCGCAAATCGATAATCGGCACAGGATCACCACGTAACGACGCCACACCAGTAATGTTCGGGTGCGAACCCGGCATTTTGGTGGTTTTCGGCATCTTAATGACTTCCCGAACCTTAAATACGTTGATAGCAAAAATTTGGCGACTATTTAAGCTAAATAGCAACAATTCGAGGCGGTTTTCCCCCACCAGATTGGTACGCTGATCGACCGTATTTAAAATACCCGACATACAAAATCCCAAAAGTGAATAACGCTCTATAGCTAAACAGTATAGCTATCTTCGCGAATGGTAAATGTAACCTGAACGGCAAATGTAAACCGGAGAGAGGAAAAAACGAAGAAAAACTTACCCTTCAACCACTTTCATCAGCAACAAACCATCGTACAGCGCCTGTTTGATCAGTGCGGCACCGGGCATGGTCGCTTGCTTATAGAAACGCGATTCCACCAGTTGTAAATCCTGATGGTAAACCGGCAGGCTCTGCTCTTCGATGCAACGCTGAATCGCAGGATACAGCACATTTTTCGCCTGATTGATGACGCCACCAATCAGCACTTTTTCCGGGTTGAACAGGTTAATCACAATCGCGATGGCCGAGCCGAGATAACGGCCCAGTGTTTCTACCACGTCGACCGCAAGCGGATCGCCTTCCGCGGCCGCGGCACAAATGTCTTCGATCGTAATGTCTTCGTGCGCTTTTTCGCTCAGCGACGAGGCTTCACCGGCAGCAAGGCGTTCTGCCACTTGTTCACGAATGGCCTGCGAACTGGCAACCGTTTCCAAACAGCCAATATTACCGCAATGGCAGCGTTTGCCATTCGGATCAATCTGAATGTGGCCCAGCTCCCCGATATTACCGTGACGACCTTGCAGCACGCGACCATCAAGAATGATCCCCGCCCCCAAACCGTGGTGAATTGAGATCAGTACTGAGTTGTCGACGTCTTGTGAATGACCAAACAGTTTTTCCGCCAATGCCCAGGCACGAGTGTCGTTGGCCACAAAGACCGGCAGGCCGGTCGCCTTATAAATCTCCGGCCCTAAAGCCAGATTTGCCACATTGTAGTGTGGCATTTGCAGCACAATGCCCTGATCGGAATTCACCAAGCCAGGGAGCGTAATGGCAATGCTGGTGACGCGATCAAGCTGTGCAGCGTAAGTCTGGAAAAATTCGTCAATTTCAAACAGCAGCCGCTCTAATACATCATCCTGATCGATTTCGTGTATATCGATTTTGGTATCTATCAGTACATCGCCACCTAACTCATGGAGCGCTATGGTCAGGTAGCCACGTCCGAGACGCATGGAGAGAAATTGCCAGCCTTCATTGTTAGTTTGTAGCCCCACCGCAGGACGACCTCGGCTGATGGCTTCTTGGACGGTGGTTTCGTGTATCAGGTGAGCTTCAATCAATTCTCGGGTGATTTTGGTAATACTTGCTGGCGCAAGTTCACTTTCTTTCGACAGATCGATGCGGGATATGGGACCTTTTTGGTCTATGAGTTTATATACACGGCCAGCATTGACCTGTTTGATGTGATCAATATGGCCTGGTTGAGCCATGTACATGGGGCGCTCCAGAATTCAATAACCTGCCAATTTTTTTACTTTGCGAAGTAATTGTGAAGCAATTTGGTGAATAGCCGTGACAGGCATCACGCATATACGTGGAACTTTGTGTTTTCAGTCAAATAGTGATCCATCTATTCCCGGATTCAATACCCGCTGGTCAGTTATTTTTCGACATTAATTATCTTGTTGCAAAGCGTAAATATCCTTCAGGGCTCCCAAACTCTTCAAATATCTTGCATATACTTAAGGAGTCTCAATTCCTCTGTCCGATCATTTCAGGAGATCAGAATGACCTCAGCATTAAGAAGAACAAAAATTGTCACGACTTTAGGGCCTTCAACAGACAAAGGAGAAACTCTGGAAGCGATCATCCGCGCGGGAGCCAACGTAGTACGTATGAACTTCTCGCACGGCTCAGCCGAAGATCACAAAGCCAGAGCGCAGAAAGTGCGCGAGATTGCCGCCAAGTTGGGAAAACACGTCGCGATTCTGGGCGACCTGCAAGGGCCGAAAATTCGTGTCTCGACCTTTAAAGAGGGCAAAATTGAACTTATCGAAGGTGAACGATTTGTACTGGATGCCAATCTGGCTCCAGGCGAAGGGGATCAGGATGCTGTCGGTATTGATTACAAAAATCTGCCAAAAGATGTGCAACGTGAAGACATTCTGCTGCTGGACGACGGCCGCGTACAACTACTGGTGGTTGCAGTCGAAGGCAGTAAAGTACACACCACCGTACTGGTTGGTGGTCCGTTATCAAACAACAAAGGCATCAACAAAAAAGGCGGCGGTCTGTCTGCCGATGCGCTGACAGAAAAAGACAAACGTGATATTCAACTCGCCGCTGAAATCAAAGTGGATTATCTCGCCGTATCGTTCCCGCGCAACGGTGCGGATATGGATTATGCTCGCCGCCTGGCCCGCGATGCCGGCCTCGAAGCCCGACTGGTTGCCAAAGTCGAGCGTGCGGAAACGGTCTCCTGTGACGAAAACATCGATGATATCGTACGAGCATCCGACGTAATCATGGTCGCTCGTGGTGATTTGGGGGTGGAAATCGGTGACCCGGAACTGATCGCCGTGCAGAAGAAACTGATTCACCGCGCCAAAGCGCTGAACCGCATTGTAATTACCGCAACACAGATGATGGAATCAATGATCGCAAACCCGATGCCGACGCGAGCCGAAGTGATGGACGTTGCCAACGCAGTATTGGATGGCACCGATGCCGTCATGCTGTCCGGTGAAACTGCGGCGGGTAAATACCCGGTTGAAACCGTCAAAGCAATGGCAGAAGTGTGCATCGGCGCAGAAAAGATGATTGAATCCAACCAACAAAACTATCGCATTGATCGCTCCTTTACCACCGCTGAAGAGACCGTAGCCATGTCAACCATCTACGCAGCCAACCATCTGGAAGGTGTTAAAGCGATGGTGACCCTGACCGAATCCGGGCGCACCTCACTGATGACTTCACGTCTCAACTCGGTGCTGCCGATTTTCGCGATGTCGCGGAATGAAAGTACCCTTAACCGCTGTGCACTCTATCGCGGGGTCATGCCGTTCTATTTTGACAGCAAAAATGGCACTGGCTTTGAAGTCGCACAAGCGGCGCTGGAAGCGCTGAAAGAGAAGAAACTCCTCGCCTTTGGCGATCTGGTGATCATCACCCAAGGTGACATTATGGAGGTGGAAGGTTCCACGAACTGTATGCGTATCTTACCTGTCCTCTGATTGCGAAACCGTAAAAGGCCCGTAAACCGGGCCTTTTTATTTATCGCTGTTGTGGCTTATTCACCATGATCCGGCATCGAAAGCGCATGTTGTTTCAACCGTTCCGACTTGAGCTCACTGGCATCAAGATAGGTTTTAACAAAACGAAAACCGGCTTCCCGCCCAAGTTCATAATCGTGCATCAGGTCGTCTGTACTGCTCAACAACGAACTGGATTTGAGCGGTTCACTGGGTGCTATCTGCACAATAAACGTATCATCCGGTGGCGTGCGCAGAAAATCACACGTCAACGAATACGTCTGGTAGTGCACCATCAGCATGTCTGCCAGACCGGAATCAAACTTATCGCCAATCAGGTGGCTTAAACGATAGATATCATCAGCGCCAAACAGCCAACGACCACCGTTTAAAGTACCAAGATGTTTGTGCTCCATCTTCGCCAGCTTAGATTTCTCGATCTGCTGATAGAAGAAGCTGTTCCAGTCATCTTTCCATTGGACGAGTTTGTTTTGCCACTGATTCTGAATGGTATTAAACGAATCCCGAAACCACTTCACGGGCTCATGTTGGGGTTCTATACGAATTGGCAATTCCGATTCATCTTCCAGATTCTCAGTACGAATCACGGCAATGAAGCGTGCTTCGCGGCGCCAGGCCTCCTGAACCGGAATCGAAGCCGACACGCCACCATCAATATAATGTTGATGAGCCAGTTCCACTTCATGAGGATACAAACGTGGGATTGCACAAGTCGCAATCAGCACGTTGCGCCAGTCCGGGCCAAGAATCGGAAAATAGAAATCGCTCAATGTTCGGGTCGAGGTCACCGCTGCAAACGCTTTTCGCTGACCAAGCACCTGACGGCCCATGTCCAAATCCAATCGATACGGATAATCACAAATCTTATCCAGTGCCCAGTCGAGATTTAAATACTGCTTACGCCGAATGTAACTAAACAGGTGGAAAAACTGCGGGTCAGTGGTTAAGTCGACAATAAAAGACTTACCCAACTCAGGTTGACGACACAAAAACGAGCTGATGTTCAGCGCGCCCGCTGACGTGCCAAAGAATTCTTCGAATGGATCGAAATTGGACATCATAAAGGCATCAAACACACCGGCGGTAAAAATCCCTCGCTGCCCGCCACCTTGAGCGACCAACGCGTTTTTTCCGCCGATAAATTTGGAGAGTCGAGTTAAATCGACCCGAGAGTCCAATTCAGAAACAGTTCCACTATTAATCATAAGCAGAACCCTTATTGCTTAACTTGTAATGGCGATGAGTCCAAAGCCAATCAATACTGCAAACACGGTCACAACGACGCAAAGTGCAAATTTGAAATCGCGTTCCATACACCACCTCCTTCGTGATATCGAAGTAATAACAGTGGTGCGACCCATGTTCAAGAATTGCTGGTTTTTCGTGCACGATTATGAAGTTACTATCACAATTACTCAACTAGCCCAGAAAAATTTCGAGGTTTGTCATGCGTAATCGCTATTTTGTGCTTGTTGCTCTGTCGCTCGTTGCTCCAGTGAAAGCCGCCGTCTACCTTACACCGTTTGTTGGTTATACCGTCGGCGGCGAAGTGGAAGACAGCCAGGGCAATGCCTATGACGTTAAACCTTCGGCAAGCTTCGCGCTGGCAGCTGAGATCCCCTATCAAACGGGTCGTTTCGGCCTGCTTTATGCCACGCAGCAGACCGACATTGACAACATCAACCACAGCGCTGCGATGCACTACCTGCAATTTCAAAGCAGTTTGTACTACCCGATCGACGAGGCATTCTCGAGCTATCTGGGCTTAGGGGTTGGCGCATCGTATGCCGATGTCGACTGGGCAGAGAATAAATACGGATTTTCAGCCAGCATTTTTACCGGACTGGAATATCGCTTCACCTCCAACATTGCTCTCAACACTCAACTGCGCTGGTTGGGGACGGTTGTCGACAACGATACGAGTGCTGTCTGCACTTCGGGTGACTCCACCAGCAAATGTCTAATTCACTTTAAATCTGACTGGATGAATCAGTTTTCTGCCAATCTTGGGATGACGATTCACTTCTGATGACATTGCGCGAGGAAGGTCAAAAATTGGAGAGATTCACTGAGGAGTGTATATTTTTCAGTCATACGCACTTTCATTAAATACAGTTATATCAATTGCATTAAGAGTTCTGACCAGTCGATTAATTTATTGATTTAATAATTTAACAAACATATAACTAATTAAAGAGCAAAAAAACAACAAAGAGGCCAACAACGCAGAACAAAATCACGTTTACAATCTATTGCCTTGTGCGAAAGATCTCTGTAGTCTCGAAACCAATGCGTAGCTGATTATTTCAGATTTCGCAAACACACATCGTAAAACTAAGAACAATATTCTGAGTTTTCTGTCAGCTAATAATATTTAAAACTAACTTTTTGCTGATTCATGGATGATAGAGCAAATTTATAACAATCAGACCACATTCTGATTGGTTATCACCTATCAATATGAAATAAGCAGCATAAGCTACAGAAAAGCTTCATACCTCAGGGAGTTGTAAAGGAGTAATCTATGAAGCGAGAACAATGGGGATCCCGTGCCGGATTTATTCTGGCAGCAGTCGGATCTGCGATCGGTTTGGGTAACATCTGGCGTTTCCCATACATGGCCTACGAGAACGGCGGCGGCGCCTTTTTCATCCCTTACCTGTTTGCCATGATCACGGCAGGTATCCCGTTCATGATCCTAGAATTTTCTATGGGTCAGAAAAACCGCGGTTCTGCACCAGCCACTCTGGCACGCATCAATTCCAAGTTCGAATGGCTGGGTTGGTTCCAAGTTGGTGTTGCAGCGGTGATCGCCGTTTACTACGTGGCGGTTATCGGTTGGGCAATCTCTTATTTCGGCATGTCTTTCGATCAAAGCTGGGGTACAGACACTAATGCTTTCTTCTTTAGTGATTATCTGGGTCTGGGTGACAACTCACCAACGAATCTGGGTGGCATTCAGTGGAAAATTGCGATTGCGATGACCATTGCTTGGGCAATCACTTATGCTGCTATCGTCGGCGGCGTGAAGTCCGGTATTGAGCGTGCATCGAAAATCATGATGCCAATCCTGTTCGTGATGGTTCTTCTTCTGATCGCTCGTATGATTTTCCTACCAGGTGCTCTGGATGGTGTGAACTACATGTTCGAACCTGATTTCAGCAAAATCTGGGATGTGAAAGTTTGGGCAGCGGCATACGGCCAGATCTTCTTTACCCTGAGTATCGGTTTCGCGATCATGCTGGCTTACTCTAGCTACCTGCCAGAGAAATCAGACATCACCAATAACGCGTTCATGACGGTACTGATCAACTGTGGCTTCTCAATTCTGGCCGGTATCATGATCTTCTCGGTTCTGGGCTACATGGCACAAGAACAGGGCAAGCCATTGACTGAAGTTGTATCTGCAGGTGTTGGTCTGGCGTTTGTGACTCTGCCAGCAGCAATCAACTTGTTGCCAGCGCCATACATCCTTGGCCCACTATTCTTCCTGGCACTAGTGGTTGCCGGCCTGAGCTCGCACATCTCTATCATGGAAGCGGTAACCTCTGCGGTTATCGACAAACTGGGTTGGAGCCGTAAGAAAGCTGCGAACATCGTGATTGGCGTAGGTTTCATCGTCTCAATGGCGTTTGCAACCAACGGCGGCCTGCTGCTGCTTGACTTGGTTGACCACTTCGCCAACAACGTGGGCATCATGGCAAGTTGTCTGGTTGAACTGGTTCTGATGACTTGGCTGATGAAGATCTCTGATGCACGTAAATACGTGAACTCCATTTCTGACTTCAGTGTGGGTGTGTGGTTCGATATCTGTCTGCGCTTTATCTCTCCGGTGATTCTGGCGATCATCGTGGCAACCAAACTAAGAACGCTATTGACTGAAGGCTACGGTGGCTACGACCTGACTCTGGGTTGGGTCATGATTGCAGCTCTGTTCGTCATTGGTGTGGCGATCAACCTAACCAGCCGTAAGGAGAACTACTAATGACGACTAGTGCTATCGTAATGATGATTATCGGTTTAGGCATTACTTGGGGTGGCGCAGCCATCTGTATCAAGAAAGCAATGAATAAACAGTAATTCCTGAAAAGGAGTAAAAAAGCCGGCACGTATGCCGGCTTTTTTGTGTTCTGCGATTAGAAACGGTAGGTAATACCCAGCGCCGCTCCCAGTTGCAATTCTGGACCTGAGTGCAAGTTGAGCTCAGGGTGCACCTGACCATACAGATTGAAGTTTTGGTTGATCTGCCAGTCCAAACCAAGTGGAACGCGCACACCAAAGTCATCATCCCATTCAGCCCAGCCGCCCGCGCCAACATACCAATCAAAAGGTACATTCGGGTTATTAAAGCTGCCGCGTTGAATAATGTAATCAAACGCTGCGCCATCATTTCCCAGAGTAAAACGGTATTGGTTGTTCACTTCCAGAACTGCGCTCAGTTGTTGGTCCACTGCCATGCCGACTTTCAGGCTGTTACCCTGCTGCGCAAAAGCCGTCAGCGGCAATCCCAAAAGCAGTGCCGTCATCCCTAATGTCTTCATATATTCATTTCCTGTATAGGTTTTGATGTCGGAACAAACTTTAGCCGAATGGCGTGGTTCCTATGTCAATCCAGAGTAAGGGGAAATCAAAGCTATTGTTGAAATGGCCAGACTTGACGGCCCGACACCAGAAAAAATAAAAGGAGACTACAGAGTCTCCTTTTACTTGAGAATAATGAAAGAGTCGTGATTAACCGTGGTTACGGATCCACTCATCCATTTCGGTTTTCAGATTATCGGACTTAGTACCAAAAATAGCCTGTACGCCTCCTGAAACTACAACCACACCTGCGGCGCCGAGCTTTTTCAGTTTGTCCTGATCAACTTGCTCGGTATCGGCAACGGATACGCGCAGGCGAGTGATACAGGCATCCAGGTTAGTAATGTTGGCTTTACCACCGAATGCCGCCACCAACTCACCAGCCAGCTCCGTGCCTTGCGCGGAAGATTCATCTGCCGCTTCATCTTCACGACCCGGCGTTTTCAGATCCAACGCTCGAATAACAAAAGTAAACACCACGTAGTACAGCACAGCATAGGCAACACCCAAACCCACCAACATTGGCATGTTCTCGGCGCGTGGCGACTGAACAACAAAGTCAATGAAACCGTTCGAGAAGGTATGACCATGTACCACACCCAGCGAATTGGTCAGCACATAAGCCAGACCAGCCAACACCGCGTGAATACCGTACAGAACCGGCGCGATGAACAGGAACGAAAACTCGATAGGTTCAGTAATACCAGTTAGGAATGAAGTCAGCGCCGCTGATGCCATGATCCCCATCACTTTGGCGCGGTTCTCAGGTTTGGCACAGTGCGCAATAGCAAACGCGGCAGCCGGCAAACCAAACATTTTGAACAGATAACCACCCGCAAGCTGACCAAAACCATTCCCCGCAGCGCGAGATGCATCGTCCGCCGTCAGGAAACACGTCATGATGCCGTGTACGGTTTCACCTGCACCGTTGACACACGTGCCCGCTTCGTAGAAGAAAGGAACATTCCAGATGTGGTGGAGACCAAATGGGATAAGAGAACGTTCAACCACACCGTAAATACCAAACGCCAGAACCGGGTTCTGATGTGCAGCCCAATCTGAGAATGTCGCGATAGCAGCGCCGATAGGTGGCCAGATAAAAGAAAGAATGACACCCAGAACAATCGACAGGAAACCCGTAATAATCGGCACGGCGCGTTTACCTGCGAAGAAACCGAGATACTCGGGTAATTGAATTTTATAGAAACGGTTAAATGCCCAGGCAGCGACGCCACCAGCAAGGATACCGCCCAGCACACCCGTATCGATTTTCTCGACACCCATCGCCATCGCCATCACTTTCAGTGTCGCGACCATGATGCCGTAACCTACGATGGCGGAAAGTCCGGATACACCGTCGTTATTGGTGAAACCTAATGCTACACCGACGGCAAACAGCAATGCCATCTGCCCAAATACCGAGCCGCCCGCTTGCTCCATCAAATTCGAAACAATGTCCGGCAGCCAGCTGAAATTGGCAGCACCGACCCCAAGCAAAATACCCGCAACTGGGAGCACCGATACTGGAAGCATCAGCGCCTTACCCACTTTTTGCAGGTTAGCAAAAGCGTTCTTAAACATGTTTATGCTCCTGATTAACTTATTGGAATAAATGGGTTCTAACGGCATACCCCCGTAGCCTAAATGTTAGCACCCAATAGAAATGTAACCACTCGGGGATTATATTTTTCGTCTCTAAATATAGTTTGATAACACTCAAACTTTATTCACTATGCCGAGCATTTGTTACAGAAATCTCTACCAGGTCTATTTAGGCGACGATATTAGGTTTAAAAGATGCGGAATAAGGACAATGGAATACAGGGGACATTCCTATTTAGGAACGAGAGTAGCAGGGGCATAAAAAAGCCCGCATAAAATGCGGGCTTTTCATTCATTAGTGCTCTAGCCTTGTTCGTGCTCGGGTTTCATGCAGAGGCTCAACGTCATACATGTAGAGTTGAATGGCCGAATAGGCCGCATACAAACCCAGTGTGGCACAGAAAAAAACAATCTTCTCTTTTTCGCGAGATAGGTAAGTCGACAAATCCTTAGGCTTTATCCACTGACCACTGTCGACTCGCAGCAGATATTTTCCCAGAGACTTCCCTATCAGGTTAAAACAGATAGCACCGAAACCGAGATATATGCCGATAAAGACCAACAGCATCAGCAGTACAATCAGTAACAGGACAGGCAACGCCATCGTATCGTTTAGCGATAAACCTCCAGTTTTTTCACTGAAGAACCCTGTTACGACTGCCAGCAGAACCGTCACCACCACCTGAGTGAACATCTTCGCCACCATGGCATCGATGATAAAGGCACCGGTTCTTCTGAATTTGTCACCAATACTCATTACTTACCAAGCAGAGAGTTGATTTGAGCTTTGTAACCTGCAGCTTCAGCGCCGTAGATTGCCTGGATACCAGTGTCGCCAACTTTAACCAGACCGCGAGCACCCAGCTCTTGAGTCCAGTAATCGTTACCTTTCACTTGTGCACCATCTTTAACAGTGATACGCAGACGAGTGATACATGCATCTACATCAACGATGTTTTCTGCGCCACCCAGAGCTTCGATCATGTCTTTTGCTTTCTGGTTGTCACCTGCTGAACCGCTTTTCGCTGCGTGGTAATCTTTCTTAGATACTACCGCTACTGCGCTGCCTTTACGACCTGGAGTTTTCACGTCGAACTTGATGATGAACCAACGGAATACGAAGAAGTAAATGAATGCGTAAGCGATACCCACTAGAGGGATGAAGTACCAGTGGTTTTCAACACCAGTTAGGCCTGGAAGCATGCCGAACAGGGTAAAGTCGATGAAACCGCCACTGAATGTCATACCAACTTTAACGTTCAGCATATCCATCAGCATGAATGACAGACCAGCTAGAGGAACGTGAATCGCGTAGTACAGTGCTGGAGCCAGGAACAGGAATGTGAATTCGATTGGCTCAGTAATACCAGTCAGGAATGCAGTCAGAGCAACAGAGAACAACAGGCCACCTGCCGCTTTCTTGTTCTCATCATCAGCCAGTGTGTACATCGCGTACGCAGCTGCTGGCAGACCGAACATCATGAATGGGAATTTACCAGTCATGAAGTTAGTTGAAGTGAATTGCGAGAAGTCACCCGTTGCCAGAGAAGCAAAGAAGATGTTCTGAGTACCTTTAACCACTTCACCAGCGATTTGAGCAGTACCACCGATCTCTGTCTGCCATAGTGGCAGGTAGAATACGTGGTGCAGACCAACAGGAATCAGAGAACGTTCGATGATACCGAAGATCAGAGACGCAATGTAACCGTGACCAGATGCAGTCATTTCACCCAGAGCAGCACCGATTGCACCGAATGCAGCACCGAAGAAAGGCCAGATGAAAGTCAGTACGATACCGTAGAACAGCGCAGCAAATGCACTGATGATCGGAACGAAACGCGCGCCACCAAAGAAGCCTAGGTAATCAGGCAGTTTTGCATCGTGGTATTTGTTGTGAAGAACAACAGTAACTGCACCTGCAATCAGACCACCAAATACACCCATACTCAGAGTGTTAGAGATACCCAGCATATCTGCCAGTACGCCCGGGTATTCGCTACCCATCAGTACTACAGTGTTGGTATCCAGGTTGATCATGCTTGCTACAACCAGAGTCTTAGCAATCGCCACGTTCATTACTAGGTAAGAAATCAGCGCTGCCAGTGCCGCAGCACCTTTCTCTGCACGAGCGAAACCTACAGCAATCGCCAGAGCGAACATAACAGGAAGGTTAGCGAATACGATACCGCCCGCTGCTGTCATAATTTGTAGGAAGCTGTTCAGAACAGTTCCGTCTTGAAGCACACCGATGTTGTACGCTTCGATCATTGTAGGGTTGGTAAAGCTCCCCCCGATACCCAGCATGATACCCGCTGCAGGCAGCAGTGCGATGGGTAACATAATGGATTGTGAAAGTTTACTAAAGAAACCTTTCATACATTTATGCTCCTGATAAAGTTATTAGAATTGTTGAGTTCTGACGGCACACCCCCGTAGCCATAGTGTCAGTGCTCAATGAAAATGTAACACAATATGCATTATATTTTTCGGCTCTAAATATATATTGATGCCCCTCAAGCTTTCTAGTTTGGAATGAAATTTAGTTTCAAAGTAATAGACAGATCACAATCCCCCGGCTCCTTTGAAATCCTTTACATTTCATCTATCTATCTGTTTTTATTGATATAAAAATTACTAAACATTAATTTTGCTTAGTGAATAAATTCGATCGCATTGTTATTTTTCGTAACAAAATTACATAAGGGTGAATTTGAGCCACATTTTCAACATTTTTCGTAAACAAGCGCAATTTTTAACTTACTCAGAATAAATAATAGAAAAAAAGAGAGCTCACGCTCTCTTTTTAGTCAAAGTTTTCTTTCTATCGCAAAAAAAGATTGTGGTAGTTTTGGGTGGTTTTTTCAGCAACTTCGCTTAATGAAACCCCTTTCAGTTGCGATATATATGCAGCAACCTCGACCACATAGGCTGGCTGATTCTGTTTTCCTCGGTGCGGAACCGGGGCAAGATACGGAGAATCCGTTTCGATCAACAGGCGATCCAACGGCAGTTGTTTCACCACGTCTTTCAGCTCTGTGGCTTGACGAAACGTCACGATCCCGGAGATCGAGATGTAAAAGCCGAGATCCATCGCCGCTTGTGCAAAAGGCAGATCTTCCGTAAAACAGTGAATCACGCCACCACATTGATCCGCACCACCTCTACGCAACATGTCCAGGGTATCCTGACGCGCATTACGGGTATGGATAATCAATGGTTTGTTGAGTGCAACCGCGGTGTCTATCTGCTGAGAAAAACGCAGCTTCTGAAGTTCTGCCGTTTCCGGTTGGTAGTGGTAGTCCAAGCCGGTTTCACCAATCGCGACTACTTTCGGGTGCTTGGCGTACTCGTGAAAACGATCCAGTTCAAAATCGCTCTCCACATCCAGCGGATGCACGCCACAAGAAGCGTGAACATTATCAAACGGAGTGATCATCTCCAGCATGTCCGGGAATGAGTCTAACGTCACACCCACTGACAGCAGCTGCTTCACGTTAGCCTGACGTGCTTTTTCAATCACATCTTCAATGCCGTTGTGTAAATCCTGATAATCGAGTTTGTCCAGGTGACAGTGTGAATCTACAAACATGCTTCCTCATTAAATTTCAGTAACCAATCGGTGATCATCAGCTCGCCATTCAGTCCGCTGAAAACGCGCAGTTGTTCAGACAGTTTAGCCAATGCTTCGGTCTGCTGCTGCAAAAGCGCGAAGCTGCAAGCCTTGGCGACGGCCAGGCAACCTGGCGTCATATGGTTTTGTGCCAGACTAAAGTGCGCTTTCTGGGCATCCGTCATCAGATACCACAACCAGTTTAAGCGGCTCTGCGGCTCACTGGCCGCGAGTTTGGCACATTCTAGTTGGCTGAGTATGTCGCCTTGAATTGCCTGAATAAACCTCGCTTCCAGTTCCTGATATTGTTTCATACCACCGGACGCAATGAATTCTCGGGTCAGCAGCGGCGCATTGCCATGAATGTGTGAAGCAAACGCGGGCACATCCTGTTGCAGTTCTCCCGCCAACCACTCCGCTACCAACGATGCAGACGGTTCTGCCACTGTGATTTGCTGGCAGCGGCTGACAATCGTCGGCAACAAATGATTGATACGTGAGGTCAGCAGCACAAAAACACACTTTTCTGCCGGCTCTTCCAATGTTTTCAGCAATGCGTTCGCCGCCGATTCATTCATCGCTTCAGCGGGCTCAATCACAATCAGGCGATAACCTGACAACTGTGAGGATTCCTGCGCCAAGCGATTACATTGACGAATCTGGTCAACACTGATGGTTCGCCCCTCTTTTTCCGGGCGAACAAGATGATAGTCAGGATGACTCCCCGACTGCATCAGATCGCAGCCGTGACAAAAGCCGCAGGGCTCACTGCTGTGGGTCTGACACATCAGTGCGCGGGCAAATTGCTCCGCCATTTGAAATGTGCCAAGTCCGGCTGGCGCTGAAATCAGAGTGGCCGAAGCAAAGCTCTGCTCATCCAGACGCTGCTTCCAGCTTTGCCAAGCGTCCGCCAACCAAGGATAGATGTGTTGCATGGTGATTCCTTAAGCGCTCTGCAACCAGTTTTCCAGAGCATGCTTGATATCGTGCGTAACCTGCTCAATGGTCTGCTCTGCATTGATGGTCACCACGGAGTCATCAGCGGCGGCCAATTCCAAATAACGCTCACGAGTACGCTCAAAAAAACTGATGTCCATCTTTTCGATGCGATCGAGTTCACCACGGCCACGGGCACGTTCCAAGCCGACTTTCGGATCGATATCCAGATAGAGTGTAAAATCGGGCTTAAATGCGCCGAGTGTGGTTTGTTTGAGGCTTTGCATGGTTTCACGTGCGATCTGGCGACCACCGCCTTGATAAGCCTGAGAAGACATGTCATGGCGGTCACCCACCACCCACTGTCCTTGTTTTAACGCAGGTTTTATCACGTTCTCGACCAATTGAACGCGCGCCGCATACATCAGCAGCAGTTCGGTCATATCCTGCAGAACTTCACCTTCATGCTCTTCTTTCACCAGCGCGCGCATTTTTTCTGCCAGCACTGTGCCGCCCGGCTCACGCGTGCGTGTGATGTTCTCAATGCCATGGGCATGGAGTGTCTCAACGACCGCTTGAATAGCCGTACTCTTACCTGCGCCCTCAAGGCCTTCTACTACGATATATTTTGAATTCATTACTGTTGTCTGAGCTGTTTTAAGTAAGCGCGTACCGCGCGGTTATGTTCTGTAAGATTCTTTGAAAACACATGACCACCGTTTCCACTGGCGACGAAATAAAGATACGCGCTCTGCTCTGGGTTCAATGCGGCGCGAATCGACGCTTCGCCAGGCATCGCAATCGGCGTTGGCGGCAATCCATTGATCACGTAGGTGTTGTACGGTGTTGGTGCACGCAGATCCTTTTTACGAATGTTGCCGTCGTAATTATCGCCCATACCGTAAATCACAGTTGGGTCTGTCTGCAGGCGCATTCTTTTATTGAGGCGATTGACAAACACCGACGCAATGCGTTCACGCTCCGATTCCACCGCGGTCTCTTTCTCAATAATTGAAGCCAGAATCAGTGCTTGGTATGGGGACGTCAACGGCAGGTTTTCCTGACGGGTTTCCCAAGCACTATTGAGAATGCCTTCCAACTTGCGGTGGGCACGCTTGAGAATATCGAGATCGCTGACCCCTTTAGTGAAATGATAGGTTTCCGCCAGAAACAGCCCTTCGAGTTTTGACTGCTCGATGCCCAATTGTTTGGCAATGTCCGCTTCCGAACTTTCGGTTAACGTATGCTTGAGCTGTTCATTTTGTTCAAGGATCGCCATCCATTCGCTAAAGCGGCTGCCTTCTACAAACGTAATCGCGAACTGATGCTCTTTGCCCGAAACCAACAATTTCAGCGCTTGTGCCAGCTTCATATCAGGCATCAGCTGATAAGTACCCGCTTTAATCTGTGTCAGTTCCGGATGGAAACGACGAACCAGTTTTTCAGCAAACTGAGAGTCTATCCAGCCATGTTTGGTCATGAGGGACAGTGCGCCATTGAGGCTAGTGCCTGACGGGATCGTCACCAGTTGTTCGCTTTGAATATCGAGAGGTTGTGACAAGTAAACATCCACTTGTTTAGTCACATAGAAGTACCCCACGGCTGCCAGAGCCAATAAGGTAAATAGCAGTGAAACGAGTTTTTTAATCACGAATTAAAGCTCTCCTGAAATCGTCGTGTGTAAAAACCGATGGAATAGTGCTGCCCGGCAAGCGCCGTTACCGGTGCGACTTCCATAATCGCATTAGAAATAAATACTTCGTCGGCATTGTCGAGATGGTCGAGCTCAAACTCACCAATCACCACTTTCAAACCGAACTTCGGAGCATCCTGAATAATAAGCCGCCGCGCAATACCAGACACGCCGGCATTATCGAGACTCGGCGTATACAACGTTTCCCCTTTTATCCAGAACAAGTTTGCCATGGTGGTTTCCACCAGATGGCCGTGAATATCCAGACAAACACCATCAGCAAACCCTGCTCTGTCCATTTCCCCTTTCAACAATACCTGCTCCAGACGGTTGTTGTGTTTGTGTCCGGCCAATAATGGATTGATACCCATACGATGGTGACACACGCCAAGGTGAAGTCCGTGTTGCTGCCAATCAGCATAGTGACCAGGGAAAGCAAAGTTGCTAATAGTAACATTGGGCTGAGTTAAATGCGCGGGACTGTAACCACGTCCGCCTTCACCTCGGCTGATGTGTAATTTAAGACCGGCTCTTTCGTCACCCAGGGTTGCAGCGTCCAACCAGGAACGAATTTGTGCCCAATCAGGCAGAGGAATGTCTAACAAATTCAGGCAGGCTTCCATGCGCTCAATATGATATGGCCAATGCTGAATGTCGCCCTGCTTAGTTAGGATGGTGGTAAAGCAACCATCACCATATTGGAAAGAGCGGTCTGCGATTGCGACCGTGTCACGGGGTTCACCGTTGTGCCAGAACATTTTTCTTCTCCCTGAAAAAAGAAACGGCTTAATGCTAAGCATCAAGCCGTTTCAACTCAAGTAAAGTTCAATGAAAATGCGGTGATTATACGCGCTTGAAGATCAGTGAACCGTTTGTGCCACCAAAGCCAAACGAGTTACACATCGCGTATTCCATGCCTTCAACTTTACGTGCTGTGTGCGGAACCAGATCCACGCCCAGACCTTCTTCTGGATTATCCAGGTTGATGGTTGGCGGAACGATTTGGTCGACCAGCGACAACACCGTAATGATAGCTTCAACCGAACCGGCGGCACCCAATAGGTGACCCGTCATTGATTTGGTAGAAGAGATCAGTACTTGTTTTGCACCGTCTTCGCCCAGAGCGCGTTTGATACCTTTCACTTCCGCTACGTCACCCGCTGGAGTAGACGTACCGTGCGCGTTCACGTAGCCGATTTGAGTACCTACTACTGCTGCATCACGCATCGCTGCTTCCATTGCCAGTGCGCCACCCGAACCATCTTCACTTGGTGAAGTCATGTGGTAAGCGTCGCCAGACATACCAAAGCCTACGATTTCTGCGTAGATTTTCGCGCCACGCGCTTTCGCGTGTTCGTATTCTTCCAGAACCATCACGCCTGCACCGTCACCCAAAACAAAACCATCACGGTCCTTGTCCCATGGACGAGAAGCTTTTGTTGGTTCATCATTGCGTGTAGACAGTGCTTTCGCCGCACCAAAGCCAGCCATACCCAGAGGGGTTGACGCTTTTTCGCTACCGCCTGCAACCATCGCTTCCGCATCACCGTATGCAATCATACGAGCTGCGTGACCGATGTTGTGTAAACCTGTAGTACATGCAGTTGAAATCGCGATGTTAGGACCACGAAGACCACGCATGATAGATAGGTTACCCGCAACCATGTTCACGATGGTTGAAGGTACGAAGAACGGGCTCACTTTACGTGGACCTTTCTCCATAAGCGCCTGATGACCTGTTTCGATCAAATCAAGACCACCGATACCAGAGCCGATTGCAACACCGACGCGTGGAGCGTTTTCTTCAGTGATTACCAGACCAGAATCGTCTAGCGCTTGGATACCCGCCGCAATACCGTACTGGATAAACAAATCCATTTTACGGGCATCTTTTTTAGACATGTACTCTTCGCAGTTAAAATCTTTTACCAGACCTGCGAAACGAGTTGAGAAATTTGTTGTATCAAAGTGTTCGATATTCACGATACCACTTTGACCAGCTAGCAGGGCTTTCCAAGAAGATTCTACAGTGTTGCCTACCGGTGACAACATACCCATGCCAGTGACAACGACACGACGCTTGGACACGATCATATTCTCCGGAAATGAAAATTCTATGAGAGATTATAGATGAGTGAGAAAAACTCAGGCGGCCAGAGGGCCGCCTGGGGAGAGACATTACTGAGCGCTGTTTACGTAATCGATCGCAGCTTGAACAGTAGTGATTTTCTCTGCTTCTTCATCAGGAATCTCAGTGTCGAATTCTTCTTCCAGAGCCATAACAAGCTCAACAGTGTCCAGAGAATCCGCACCTAGGTCTTCAACGAAAGAAGCTTCGTTTTTAACTTCTGCTTCGTCTACGCCTAGCTGTTCAACGATGATTTTCTTTACGCGTTCTTCGATGTTGCTCATTTTTCTTTTCCTTTACAGATTTCGCCTAATGCGATGATTCCGTAGTTTATTCGAACTAGTGAAAGTTGCAAGGGGGACCTTGCTGGTCAAACCACAAATTTGGCGATTTTAACCGAAATTCACACCATTTTTGACATATATCATGCACAAATCTTGCGCATTTCACTGACAAGTTTTGGACGAAGTCAACATTTTACTAAACCAGTTTCGTTCATTTCGCCCCAAACTTGGCCTTAAACCATGTACATTCCGCCGTTAACGTGCAGAGTTTCACCAGTAATGTACGCTGCTTCCGGAGATGCCAGGAATGCAACCGCGGATGCGATTTCACGTGGATCCCCCAAACGACCTGCTGGCACTTGTGCTAGTGTAGCAGTACGTTGGTCGTCATTCAGCGCTTTTGTCATATCCGTTTCGATGAAACCTGGTGCAACTGTGTTCACAGTCACGCCACGAGATGCAACTTCACGCGCCATTGACTTGGTAAAGCCAATTACGCCCGCTTTTGCTGCTGCGTAGTTCGTTTGGCCAGCGTTGCCCATTGTACCGACAACAGAACCAACGTTGATGATACGACCTTGACGTTTTTTCATCATGCCACGTAGTACAGCTTTAGACAGACGGAAGATAGACGTCAAGTTAGTATCCAGGATATCGGTCCATTCGTCATCTTTCATGCGCATTAACAGGTTATCACGAGTGATACCTGCGTTGTTCACCAGAATATCGATGCCGCCAAATTCGTCGTTGATGCTTTTCAACACAGACTCGATAGAGTCTACGTCTGTCACGTTCAACGCCAAACCTTTACCGTTATCGCCCAGATACGCGCTGATTGCATCTGCACCGCTTTCACTGGTTGCCGTACCGATTACTGTGGCACCACGTTCAACCAATAGTTCCGCGATCGCTTTACCGATACCACGGCTTGCGCCAGTTACCAGGGCAACTTTGCCTTCCAGATTCATGAAATTACTCATGTTTATTTCCTATTCTTACTTAACCGCTTCCAGTGAAGCGATGTCGTTCACTGCAGCTGCGTCTAGCGTTTTCACAATACGTTTAGTCAGACCAGTCAACACCTTGCCTGGGCCAACTTCAATCAGTTTTTCAATGCCTTGTTCTGCCATCTTTTCAACGCCTTCGGTCCAGCGAACTGGGCTGTGCAATTGACGAACCAACGCATCTTTGATTTTCGCTGGATCAGTTTCAGCGACTACATCAACGTTGTTGATAACAGGAATTTGTGGAGTGTTGAATGTCAGCGCTTCTAGCGCAACAGCCAATTTTTCAGCCGCTGGTTTCATCAGAGCACAATGTGAAGGTACAGAAACTGGCAGAGGCAGAGCACGTTTAGCGCCCGCTTCTTTACACAGTGCGCCAGCGCGTTCTACCGCATCTTTCTGGCCTGCGATCACCACCTGACCTGGTGAGTTAAAGTTCACAGGAGACACTACATCACCTTGCGCGGCTTCTTCACACGCTTTGGCAATAGCCGCATCATCCAGACCAATGATCGCGTACATTGCGCCTGTACCTGCTGGCACGGCTTCTTGCATCAGTTGACCACGCAGTTCAACCAGTTTGATCGCAGCTTTAAAATCAATCACACCAGCACAAACCAGTGCTGAGTATTCACCCAGGCTGTGGCCTGCCAGCACTTCTGGCTGCTCCAGGCCCAGCTCCTGCCATACACGCCAGATAGCAACAGAAGACGCCAGCAGTGCAGGTTGAGTACGGAAAGTCTGGTTGAGATCTTCTGCAGGACCGTTCTGAACCAGAGCCCAAAGGTCGTAACCCAGTGCATCAGACGCTTCTGCAAAAGTTTGTTTAACTACATCATACTGTTCGCCAAGCTCGGCAAGCATACCAACTGCCTGAGAACCCTGACCTGGAAATACGATAGCAAACTTGCTCATTGTTTTTTTCCTTAACTAAGAATGAATAAGGAGTCTCGCGACTCCTTAAAGTCTAATTTATTATTGAGCGGGCGTTAGAACTTGACTAACGCAGAACCCCAGGTGAAACCACCACCAAAGGCTTCTAAAAGCAGAGTCTGACCACGTTTGATACGACCATCACGTACCGCTTCATCCAGTGCCGTTGGCACCGTCGCAGCGGAAGTATTACCATGACGGTCAAGCGTGATCACCACTTGATCCAGCGACATTGATAGCTTTTTCGCTGTCGCAGAAATAATTCGGTAGTTCGCCTGATGTGGCACCAACCAGTCTAGTTCAGACTTATGCATGTTGTTGGCAGCCAGAGTGTCTTTGACCAGTTTTGAAAGCTGAGTCACAGCTACTTTGAATACTTCGTTGCCTGCCATGTACAACCATTTGTCGACATCACCACCGCGCTCTGGCACTTCCAGGCTCAGTAGATCGCCGAATTCACCATCGGCGTAAATGTGGGTCGACAAAATACCTGGCTCTTCACTGGCACCAACCACCACGGCACCCGCACCATCACCAAAAAGAATGATAGTGGAACGATCCGTCGGGTCACAGGTTTTTGACAACGCATCAGAACCAATTACCAGCACGTTTTTGCACATGCCGGATTTGATATGCTGATCAGCCACCGACAAACCGTACATAAAGCCGGAACATGCCGCTGCAAGATCAAACGCCGGACAGCCTTTGATGCCCAGTTTCGCTTGAACCTGACAGGCTGAAGATGGAAACGTATGGCTGCTACTGGTTGTGGCAAGAATGATTAAGTCGATGTCGTTTTTATCAATGCCCGCCATTTCAATGGCGTTTTGCGCAGCATAAAAGCCCATATCGGCTACGGTTTCATTTTCTGCGGCAATACGACGCTCACGAATACCGGTGCGCGTGACAATCCACTCATCACTTGTATCTACCATTTTCTCCAAATCTGCGTTAGTACGCACCTGAGATGGCAGGTAGCTGCCTGTACCTAAAATTTTGCTATACATGAAGACTAATAATGCCTCTCGAGTAAAACCGCTTCCAAACGATCGCTTATACGGCTGGGTACTTGTCGTTTCACTTCATGTACCGCTTCTGAAATTGCATTCACGACAGCGGATACATCAGCACTTCCATGACTTTTAATGACAATGCCGCGCAATCCTAGCAAACTTGCGCCGTTATACTGGTCGGGGTTCAATGTTTTTAGTTCAGTAAATAGCTCAGAAAACAGTTTTCTGGCAATCCAACCCTTTATGGATGAGGCTAAAAACTTACTTTTTAACTTATCGATAAAGAGTTGCGCAGTTCCTTCACACGTTTTCAGACATACGTTGCCGACAAAACCGTCACACACCACGACATCGGCGGTGTCTAACAGCAGTTGGTTACCTTCAATATAACCAATAAAATTCACGGCTTGGGTCTGATGGAGCATTTCTGCACAACGTTTGACAAGATCATTGCCTTTTATTTCCTCAGCACCGATATTGAGAATCGCAACTCGTGGCGGACGAGACAAATGCTGTTCTGCCAAAGCTGAGCCCATGACAGCAAACTGAAACAGCGAATCTGCATCACTGGAAACATTCGCACCGAGGTCCAACATCCAGGTTCTGCCGCCGAACGCAGTAGGCAGCGCAGAAACTAACGCTGGTCTGTCGATACCTGGTAATAATTTAAGACGGAAACGAGAAAGCGCCATCAAGGCACCGGTATTGCCGGCGCTGACACAAGCATCAGCTTGCCCTTCTGCAACCAAATCGATCGCCATGCCCATAGAGCTGCCATGACTGTTGCGAAGCGCGAGAGAGGGTTTCTCTGAGTTAGAAATAACTCGGTCACTGTGCAAAATACTCAAACGAGTGTTTGCTTCGTAACCTAGAAGTGAAAGTTGACGGGCGATCATGGCCTGATCACCAACGAGGGTCACTTTTAGCTCTGGGAAATGCGACAGTGCCTGCACGGCGGCAGGCACTGTGACGCGAGGACCGAAATCCCCGCCCATTGCATCAAGTGCAACGGTTAAATTATGCAAAGGTCAACCTTACTTGTTGATAACCTTTTTGCCACGGTAGTAACCGTCAGCAGTCACGTTGTGACGTAGGTGAGTTTCACCTGAAGTCGCATCTACAGATAGAGCAGCTGTAGTAAGCGCATCGTGTGAACGACGCATACCACGGCGTGAACGTGTTTTACGGTTTTGTTGTACGGCCATTGACCCTACTCCTATGTTATTGCTTAAAGATTTACTTCTTTAAACTTTTTAAAACATCGAATGGATTCGGCTTGTCTTCCAACACTTCGTCTGGAAGTTCACCAAACACCATATTGTCTGAATTAACGCTACAATCCGCTTCGTCATGCATTGCTACCTGAGGCAGATTAATGATGAACTCGTCTTCAACTAGCTGAATCAGGTCAACCTCACCAAACTCGTTCAGATCTACCAAATCGTACTCGTCCGGGGCGTCTTCTTCACTTTTCGGCCCGAAATACGGGGTGTAAGTGAATTCGACCTCACACTCGTGTGTGAAAACCTCATTACAGCGTTGACACTCTAAATCGACTTCGATGTTAGCTTTACCAGAGATAACAACGAGTCGCTGTTCATCAAGCCCAAATGACAATGAAACTTGTGCGTCGCGTTTAACGCCTGCAGTTGATTCCTCTAGGCGCTTAAAAAGACTCATTTGGATGATGCCATCGTAGTCAAGTCGTTTTGAAGCTGCTTTCGCCGGATCAACTGATCGCGGTATTTTTACCTTTTGCATAGGGCGCGAATATTATCTTCCAAAATAGGTTTAGTCAAAGAAAAAGGCAAAAAAGTTAGTTTTTTTTCCCTTTCCGCTGAGAGCATTATGAACAGCCAGTTTACTTGAGATATGCTGCTGCCAAACTCGCGATAATTGTAAATTAAAATGCAAAATTACCAACTAGTTTTAGCGTCCACATCCCCATTTCGTCAGCAACTTCTGAGCAAACTACATCTGCCCTTTTCCACAGCGACACCAGATTGCGATGAAACTCCGCACGTCGGGGAATCCCCTCAGCGACTGGTGCAACGTCTGGCAGAAGAAAAAGCCCGTTCATGCTCTGTAACTGCACCGAGTTTAGTGATTGGCTCTGACCAGGTTTGCGTGATCAACGGTCAAATCGTCGGCAAGCCACACACTCGAGAAAAAGCGATTGAACAACTGCTCAGCCAGAGTGGTCAGGCGATCACTTTTTACACCGGATTAGCACTGTACAACACTGAAACCGATCAAGCACAGGTTGTACTCGATACCTTTACTGTGCATTTTCGTCAGCTAAGCCGCGAAATGGCGACTCACTACGTCGATAGAGAACAACCTCTCAACTGTGCGGGCAGTTTTAAAAGCGAGGGACTGGGTATCGCTTTATTCGAGCGTTTGGAGGGCGATGACCCCAATACACTGGTTGGGCTTCCGCTGATCCAATTAGTCAAATTGCTGGAGAACGAATCCGTCTACGTATTGTAAACACGCTTCAGACTAAAAGGCTTGTCGTGAGACAAGCCTTTTAGTTCATCCCGCCTGACGCATTTTCGCCAGTGCTTTTTCCAACTTGGCGTCGAGCGGTGCATTGATTTCCATCTTCTCACCGCTGGCAGGGTGAACAAACTGAATATTGGCCGCATGCAGAAATAAACGGTCTATGCCGAATTGCGCTGTGTAAGCATCAAAGCGGCGGTCACCATAACGGTCATCCCACGCAATCGGATGGCCAACATATTGAGTGTGAACACGAATCTGGTGGGTTCGGCCAGTGATTGGGCTTGCCTGGATCAGCGTTGCCTGAGGGAACTTTTCCAGAATTTTGAAGCGGGTTTCCGACGGTTTTCCATTCGGGTTGACGCGCACAATACTGTTGACTTCATTCTTCAGCAGCGGAGCGTTGACCACTTTGCAGCTGTTTTTCCACTCGCCCATCACGAGTGCGAAGTAATACTTCTGTACGGTTTTCTCTCGAAACTGGCTCTGTAACTGACGCAGTGCTGAACGCTTTTTGGCAATCAACAGAATGCCGGACGTATCGCGGTCAATGCGATGCACCAGTTCAAGAAAACGCGCTTGCGGACGCAGAGCTCGCATTGCTTCAATCGCGCCAAATTTCAACCCGCTGCCGCCATGCACCGCAGTGCCTGACGGTTTGTTCAGTACCAACATATGGTCATCTTCATAGAGGATGCAATGCTCGAGCTCCGCAACTTTATTAAGCTTGGTGCTCGGTGCTGGTGCTTCGTCCTCTTTGATTTCCATCGTCACTGGTGGAACGCGTACGACATCGCCCGCTTCGAGTTTGTATTCCGCTTTGACGCGCTTTTTGTTCACGCGTACTTCGCCCTTGCGCAGAATTCGATAAACCACGCTTTTCGGGATAGTTTTTAATTGGTTGCGCAAAAAGTTATCAATGCGCTGACCAGCCATGTCTTCATCGATATCGATGAACTGGACTTCTGTTCTCATTTCGCTCATGGCGGCTATTCTAACCGTTATAGGATGAAATTCACATTTTTCTTCGTAACAGAAAAACGGCGTTTCAGCTTAAAATTCGCTCTAAATTGTTGAAAGTCACACCAATAGCACGCTTTGCACCGACAAATCGGCGTTGTTTTACTGATAGATTTCAAAACTTGTTTGCAATTTTCTCTGCGAATAATCAGCGTTCACTGACATTTTTTGTACAGAGTCTTAAAATTTTAAGCGCTTTCTAATAAAGCCGATTGCTGAGTTTACCAGTCGCTGCTATAGTTCACAGCTGCAATAATCGAACAGGTGATAAATTATTTTAACCGTTCTTTTGGCGCAGTTTTATGAGTAGTCGGCCGAACATCAATGTGCAGCACGTGGCGTAAGACACCATTGGTTGAGGCTTTCTTGTTGCTCTACTCATCGTCATTTCATGTTGAGTACTCTCCGCCTCTATGCGGATCACAGGCGTGTTGCATGCTTGTGATGACTGTCGTGCCCTCAGAGCATCCCCTCCAGCCGGGAGGCTGTAACGAATAAGCCATGGGATCAGGCACCGTGAAAACGAAACAAACGCAGCAAGAACAATAATCAAAATGAAAGAAAGAAAACGAGATTTTTAAATGAAAAGAATGTTAATTAACGCAACTCAGAAAGAAGAGTTGCGTGTCGCATTGGTGGATGGCCAGCGACTTTTCGATTTGGATATCGAAAGTCCTGGACATGAATCCAAAAAAGCAAATATCTACAAAGGTCGCATCACCCGCATTGAACCAAGTCTGGAAGCAGCATTCGTCGATTACGGCGCAGAAAGACACGGTTTCCTCCCTCTCAAAGAAATTGCCCGCGAATACTTCCCTGAAGGTTACAGTTACCAAGGCCGTCCAAGCATTAAAGAAGTGCTGACCGAAGGCCAGGAAGTGATCGTGCAAGTTGAGAAAGAGGAACGCGGTAGCAAAGGCGCAGCCCTGACCACTTTTATCTCCCTTGCAGGTAGCTACCTGGTTCTGATGCCTAACAACCCTCGTGCTGGCGGTATTTCTCGCCGCATCGAAGGTGACGAGCGCACTGAACTTAAGTCGGCGTTAAGCACGTTGGAACTGCCTCAGGGCATGGGCCTTATCGTGCGTACCGCTGGTGTAGGTAAAAGCGGTGAAGAGCTGGAGTGGGACCTGAATGTTCTGTTGAACCATTGGAGTGCGATCAAGCAAGCGTCGGATTCAAATCCTGCGCCATTCCTGATCCACCAGGAAAGTAACGTTATCGTGCGTGCGATTCGTGACTACCTGCGCCGTGACATCGGTGAAATCCTGATCGACAGCAACACCATCTACGAACGTGCGCTTGAGCACATCCGTTTGGTGCGTCCTGATTTCGTTAATCGCGTGAAGAAGTATGACGGTGAAGTTCCACTGTTCAGCCACTTCCAGATTGAAAGCCAAATCGAATCTGCATTCCAACGTGAAGTTCGTCTGCCATCTGGTGGTTCGATTGTTATCGACCCAACCGAAGCACTGACCTCTATCGATATCAACTCCGCCCGTGCAACCAAAGGTGGCGATATCGAAGAAACCGCTCTGAACACGAACCTGGAAGCAGCTGACGAAATCGCTCGCCAACTTCGTCTGCGTGACCTTGGTGGTTTGGTCGTCATCGACTTTATCGATATGACGCCAGTTCGCCATCAACGTGAAGTGGAAAACCGTCTGCGTGAAGCGGTACGTGTTGACCGAGCTCGCGTTCAAATTGGCCGTATTTCACGCTTTGGTCTGCTGGAAATGTCGCGTCAGCGTCTGAGCCCATCACTGGCTGAAGCAAGCCACCACATCTGTCCTCGTTGTACTGGTACAGGTGTCATTCGTGACAACGAATCTCTGGCTCTGTCTGTTCTGCGTTTGATCGAAGAAGAAGCCCTGAAAGACAACACCTCTCAGGTGCTGGCTGTCGTACCGGTTTCTATCGCATCTTACCTGTTGAACGAGAAGCGTCGTTCAGTGAACCACATTGAGCGCATTCAGGAAGTGAAAATCACGGTTGTGCCTAACTCAGATATGGAAACACCTCATTTTGAAGTGATTCGTGTCCGTGAAGGCGAAGAACAGAATATTCTGTCTTACCTGATTCCTCGCAAACTGGAAGCAATGAAAGAAGCTGAAGGTAAAGAGCCATCAGAATCTGAGATCAAACCAAAACGTATCGAAGAACCGGTACTGAAAGGTTTTGCTGCTCCAGCTCAAGCGGTTCCGGCACCTGCACCATCTCCGAAACCTCAGGTTGAAAAACCACAGGAAGTTAAGGAAGAAAAACCAGGTCTGTTCAGCCGCTTCTTGAAAGCCCTGTCGGGACTGTTCGCAGCACCAGCACAAGAGCCGAAGAAAGAAGAGCAAGACAAACCTAAAGCGAAAGGCAACGATGACCGTAACAAGTCTTCTCAGCCACGTCGTGACCGTAATGATCGCCGTCGTAACTCACGAGATAAGAACAAGCGTAAGCCAAACGACGAAACGAAAGATAAAGCTGGCGAGAACAAAGCGTTCGAAGATAAAGATACGCAGACGACCCGCAAGCAAGAGCGTAAGCCAAAGCAAGATCGCAATGACCGTGGTGAACGCGGTGAGCGTAATGACCGAGGCGAGCGCAACGAGCGTAGTGATCGTAACGAGCCACGTCGCAACAAGCGTGACGATGCAAAATCAGCCAAGCTGATGGAGCAAGGTCGTCAGCTGGCCGCGGATGCTCAACAAGAGCCGACGGATGCTCCTCGCAACGAAGCGAAGGAAGAAAAAGCAGCCGTAGTGAAAGAGCGTCGTCAACGTCGCAAACTGACTAAGCAGATTCGCGTTAAAGATCAGCAGGCTGCCGAGGAAGAGATCCTCAATGATACAACTCCAGTGGTAGATGCTGCGGTTGAGTCTGTGAAAGAGATCAACACCGAAGTTGCTGACACCGAAGGTCAAGAAGGCGATAACGATCAGAAACAGCGTCGTAACCGTCGTTCACCTCGCCACCTGCGTGCAAGTGGTCAGCGCCGCCGTCGCGGACGTGATCGCCGCCCTAATCCATTCCGCCTGCGTAAAGGCGGAGTTGCCTCTCCTGAGATGGCAATGGGTAAAGTCATGCCACGTTACGATTTGGCCAAACCTGCGCCAAAAGCACCGAAAGTTGAAGAGACTCCGGTAGCAGAAGTAAGCGTTGCTCTGGGTGGTGTTGCTTGTCCGGAAATGGCAATGGGTAAAGTGATCATTCGCCGTGAAACACCTGCTGTAGTCGCAGAAGCACCGATGGAAACACCTGTTGTTGAAGCGGTCGCGGAAATCGTGGCTCAACCTGAAGTGGTTGAAACAGTAGTCGCTCCGGTTGTCGTTGAAGCGCCAAGCGAAGAACCCGTTGCAGAACCAGAAGTGGTTGTTGAAGTTGCGGTAGCGGAACCAGTAGCTGCACCGATCGTCGAAGAAGCTCCGATTGTCGTCAGCAAACCAGTGGCTAAACCTGCTGTAACGTCTGGTCGCGCCTCGGCGCCAATGGCGAAAGCGCCTGGTACCAACGAACTGAAGGAAATCACTGTACTCGCAGCACCGTTCCGCAGTGAACGTTACCAATCTCGCGGTGCAGGTAGCCAAGCTGCCAGCAACCAAGCGAGCGCTACAATGACTAAGCCTCAGTTCTAACACCATCACGGTTAGATAATAAAAGCCCACCTCACGGTGGGCTTTTTATTGCTCAGAATGCATAATTCAAACTCAGCGTGCTGTAGATTTCATCGTGGCTCTTACCTGCCGCGACCTGCGAGTTGTAGATGTACTCAGTATCGAGCACCAACGCTAATTTCTCCGCTAGCTTGTTTTTCAAAAAGGCATTCGCAGTTGTCGTGGTATTCGAATCGCCATAGTCGACCCGCAACCCACCGCCAACATTCATTGCCGCTGTTAGTTGGGTATTACCGTTGACGAATGCGTTCGCAATCACATCGTCCTGACTCTCGTTCGGGCGAGTTTTATCGTAAGACTGGCGCTTGGAATAACGAAAACCAGGGCCGGCACCCATCTCAAGTTTTGATGTCTCATCGTCAATCAACGTCTTGCCTAAACCGGCCACAATCAGCGCTTGGTGACGGTAAGTCGCAAACTGATCGTGCTCGTATTTAGCGTTACTAAACCAAAACATATCGTCCGTCACGCTGTGTTTGATGTCGTAAATAATCCGATATTTGTTGGTCCCGTCGTCATCTGACTGATGAGAATAGTAAGTGGCTAATGATAACTGCTGCTTACGCTGCGCTTCATCGTACTTCAATGTCGCTCCCGAATTGACGGACATCGATGTGCTGTCGGTTTTAGAGAAAATAAAGCCTAACTTGGCATCGCCGCTCAATTTACTTGTTGATTTGCCACTGTCTGACTCTTGTGGTGCAGAAAAAGCGCCTGTTGAACCTACACAAAATAGCACCATCGCCGCAACAGTGTTTCCTTTGGCTGACATAACCTATCTCCAACTGAAAAAGCATAAAGCGGCCACTATATGACACCTAACACACTGCAACGTTAACTGACCGTCAAAAAAGGCAGAGGTAGGCCTGAAACACAGCCCGTTATCGGTTTACGTTATTACAGCTAGCGGGATATTTACCCGGTTAATTGTTGAACTTAATCACACTATTCAGTACCATCGCCGACTGAAAAACTGACACCCTTCTGCTGCTATTCTTTTTTTGTCACAATTTTGGCCTGTCGTCGGTGACTCATGTCATCGCACTTGCATTGGGCTTAGCGTCAGCACAGAGCATGTGTCTCCACTCATTTAACGACAGCGAAAAACTGAATACTCATGTTTGAATTCCCACAATTTTCTAAGCATTCGGTAAAAAATGACGTGCTATCGGGCTTAACCGTAGCGCTGGCATTGGTTCCCGAAGCCGTCGCATTTGCCTTCGTGGCGGGTGTGGATCCCATGGTTGGTCTTTACGCCGCCTTTATTGTCGGTCTGGTTACCTCAATTTTTGGCGGTCGTCCGGGCATGATCTCTGGCGCCACGGGTGCAATGGCCGTCGTCATGGTGAGTCTGGTCGCTTCACATGGCGTTCAGTACCTGTTTGCTGCCATCTTGTTTGCTGGCATGCTGCAGATTGCCGCAGGTCTGTTTAAGCTCGGTAAATTCATTCGTATGGTGCCGCATCCGGTGATGATCGGTTTCGTTAACGGTCTGGCGATTGTGATTTTCCTCGCCCAACTTGGTCAGTTCAAAGCGCCAGATATTAACGGCATGCTGACCTGGTTACCACAAGACCAAATGATGCTGATGCTGGGTTTGGTTGCTCTGACGATGGCCATCATTTACTTCCTGCCTAAAATCACCACGGCCGTGCCATCTTCGCTGGCGGCGATCGTAACGATTACGCTCCTCGTTCAGGGATTGGGGCTGGAAACTCGCACAGTAGTGGATTTCCTGCGTGCGATGTCGGGCAATGAGGCGGCAACGCTGGCGGGCAACCTGCCAAGCTTCTCGATTCCGAGTGTGCCAATGACACTGGAAACGCTGCAAATCATTCTGCCTTATTCTGTAATTCTGGCTGCGATCGGCCTGATTGAATCACTGCTGACCCTGACGGTGCTCGATGAGATGACCAACACGCGTGGTCAGTCTAACCGCGAGTGTATGGGCCAGGGTCTGGCAAACATCACGTGTTCAATGTTCGGTGCCATGGGCGGTTGTGCGATGATTGGTCAGTCGATGATCAACGTGAACTCAGGTGGTCGTGGTCGCCTTTCGGGTATTGTTGCCGCGGTAATGCTGCTGGTCTTTATTCTGTTTGCATCTTCTCTGATTGAGATGATCCCTCTAGCCGCACTGGTTGGCGTGATGTTTATGGTGGTAATTGGGACCTTTGAATGGGCAACATTCAAACTGGCACGCCGCGTACCAAAGCAAGACTTCTTTGTGATAGTGCTGGTTACCGTCGTGACGGTATTTACCGATCTGGCGATTGCGGTCGCGGTTGGCGTGATTGCTTCAGCGTTGATGTTTGCCTGGGAACACGCGAAACACATCTACGCCAGCAGCTACATCAATGAAGAAGGCTCAAAGGTTTACCAGATCAACGGTCCGATTTTCTTTGGCTCTGCAGCCAACTTCCTCGAACTGTTCGACGCACAGAGCGATCCACAAGATGTGATTGTTGATTTCGCCCAGTCGCGTGTTGCCGATCACTCCGCCATTGAGGCGATTGAAACCATTGCTGAACGTTACGCCAGTGTCGGCAAAACTCTTCATCTTCGCCATCTGAGTCAGGATTGTCGCGCCCTGCTACAAAAAGCAGGCAGCCTGGTTGAAATTAACGTTAAAGAAGACCCAAGCTACAAAGTGGCGACCGATGTGCTGGCTGGTTAAGCTGAGCATCAACAATTATCTGCGTCCCAAAGCCTCTCTCCTGAGAGGCTTTTTGTTTTTGCTGCTTTATTACCCATGAATTAACTTGCTGATACTCCATAGCTTTCATAGCATAGTGCCCTCGCTCTTTTCTCGGATACTTCATCATGACATGGATCTTCTTCACCTTTCTTGCCGCCTTCATGCAATCCTGGCGAAACGCCTTTCAAAGCCGTCTCTCCGGCGATGTGAAGACCGCAGGCGTTACTTTGGCACGCTTTCTCTGGGCTGGTCCTTTAGCGGCGCTTTATCTTGCCGTGCTCTATCAAGTTGAACCGATAGCCTTACCCACGTTTAACTCCTTGCTCGTTATCTTCATCGTGGGGGCATCATTGATGCAAATTCTCGCCACGGCATTGATGGTGAAACTGTTTAAATTCAATAATTACGCGGTCGGCGCCGGACTGGCCAAGAGCGAAGCGCTCGTGGCCGCTATTCTGGGGATGCTCTTCTTTGGGACCCACCTGAGCTTCCTTGGTTGGATCGGTGTACTGCTGGGTGGCATAGGCGTATTTATGTTGAGTGCTCAAGGTGGCTTTCGCCAACTGTCTCTGCCCACCATTGTGCTTGGCTTAGGAAGTGGCAGCGCGTTCGCCCTTACGTCGCTTTGGGTTCGTGAAGCTAGCCTCGCCCTTGGTCTGCCTTTTCCTCATAGTGCGGCCTGGGTGTTGCTGCTGGTGATTTCGCTACAAACCGTCCTCTTGGTCGGCTACTTGCTGGTGCGTGATATCCACACTCTCAAAGTCCTGTGGTCTAAGCCCAAACTGACGGCTCTTACCAGCGTCAGCAGTTGTGTGGGTTCCATTGGCTGGTTCAGCGCCATGTCATTGCAGGCGGTGCCTTACGTTAAAACTCTCGGGCAGGTCGAAATATTTTTTACTATGTTAATTTCCGTATTCTGGCTCAAACAGCGGGTACGGATTAAAGATGGTTTGGGTCTGATTCTGGTGGCCTTAGCCGCAGTCATGGTGATGTGGACTTAGTCATCCCCTCAAAGCGAAAAAGCCCCACCAAACGGTGGGGCTTGTCTTTTTCCCGATTATAAGTTTCGTGCTAGCGAAAACTTATCTCATTACGCTTCAGCTTTGTCTTTCTTCGCTTTAGGCGCAACTTTTGCTGCTTCTTGGTCTGCTTTTTTCTTGATTACAGTTGTACCTTCGAAAGTTTCACCTTCAACGAATGGTTTACCGTAGTAAGAAGCCAACAGTACTTCTTTCAGCTCGCTGATTAGAGGGTAACGTGGGTTCGCACCAGTACATTGGTCATCGAACGCTTCTACCGCTAGCTCATCAACTTTCGCCAGGAAGTCCGCTTCGTTCACACCTGCAGCCTGAATAGACGCTGGAATATCCAGAGCCAGTTTCAGCTCTTCCAACCAACCTAGCAGACGCTCAATTTTCTGAGCAGTGCGGTCGCCTGGTTGAGACAGCCCCAAGTGGTCAGCCACTTCAGCATAACGACGACGAGCTTGTGGACGGTCGTACTGAGAGAATGCAGTTTGTTTAGTTGGGTTGTCATTCGCGTTGTAACGAACTACGTTTGCCATCAGCAGTGAGTTTGCCAGACCGTGAGGTAGGTGGAACTCAGCACCGATTTTGTGCGCCATTGAGTGACATACACCCAGGAACGCGTTGGCAAATGCCACACCAGCAATAGTAGCTGCGTTGTGTACTTTCTCACGAGCGATTGGATCTTTCGCGCCGTTTGCGTAGCTTGAAGGCAGGTATTCTTTCAGCAGTTTAAGTGCTTGCAGAGCCTGACCGTCAGAGTATTCGTTCGCCAGTACAGATACGTAAGCTTCCAGTGCGTGAACTACTGCATCGTAACCACCGAAGGCAGTCAGAGACTTAGGCATGTTCATGACCAGGTTCGCGTCTACGATCGCCATGTTTGGAGTCAGTTCGTAGTCAGCCAGTGGGTATTTCGCACCAGTCTGATCGTCTGTCACTACCGCGAATGGCGTTACTTCTGAACCAGTACCTGAAGTGGTTGTGATACAAACCAGCTCAGCTTTTTGACCCATTTTAGGGAACTTGTAGATACGTTTACGGATGTCCATAAAGCGCATGGCCAGTTCTTCGAAGTGAGTTTCTGGGTGCTCGTACATTACCCACATGATCTTCGCTGCATCCATTGGTGAACCACCGCCCAGAGCCAGAATAACGTCTGGTTGGAAGCTACGCATTTGCTCTGCACCTTTCTTAACGATAGACAGAGTTGGATCCGCTTCTACTTCGTAGAATGTAGTCACTTCCATGCCTTGAGCTTTCAGCAGGCTCACTACTTCATCTGCGTAACCGTTATTGAATAGGAAACGGTCAGTTACCAGGAACGCGCGTTTCTTACCTTCTAGGTCGCCCAGAGCGACTGGAAGGCTACCACGACGGAAGTAGATTGATTTAGGTAGTTTGTGCCACAACATGTTTTCAGCTCGCTTCGCAACAATTTTCTTGTTGATTAGGTGTTTAGGACCTACGTTCTCAGAGATAGAGTTACCACCCCAAGAACCACAACCTAGCGTCAGAGATGGCGCAACGTTGAAGTTGTACAGGTCACCGATACCACCGTGAGTAGTAGGGATGTTCACCAGAATGCGAGCTGTTTTCAGACGGTCGCCGAAGTAACGGATACGGTCTGCGTTCACGTCTTGGTCAGTGTATAGGCCTGAAGTATGACCGATACCGCCGATTTCAACCATTTTCACTGCTTGGTCAACCGCATTTTCGAAAGAAGAAGCACGGAACATACCCAGTGTTGGAGACAGTTTCTCATGAGCGAATTCATCGTCGTAAGACACTTCACCGATACCTTCACCCACTAGGATCTTAGTATCCGCTGGTACTTTAACGCCGGCCATTTCAGCAATCTTAGTTGCAGGCTGACCTACGATTTTCGCGTTCAGAGCACCATCAATCAGAAGCACTTTACGCACTTTGTCTGCGTCTGCTTTGCTCAGTACGTGCGCTTTGTGAGTCGCGAAACGCTCTTTCACTTCGTCGTACACTTCGTCCATAACGATCACAGCCTGCTCAGAAGCACACACTACGCCGTTGTCGAAAGTTTTAGACATCAGAACTGATGCTACCGCACGCTTGATGTCAGCAGTTTCGTCGATAACTACAGGCACGTTACCCGCACCTACGCCGATCGCTGGTTTACCTGAAGAGTATGCCGCTTTCACCATGCCTGGACCGCCAGTTGCAAGGATCAGTGCAATACCTTCATGCTTCATCAGTGCGTTAGACAGTTCTACAGATGGTTGGTCAATCCAACCGATGATGTCTTTTGGAGCACCAGCAGCAACCGCTGCATCCAGAACCAGTTTCGCCGCATCGTTAGTTGAGTTCTTCGCACGTGGGTGTGGTGAGAAGATGATACCGTTACGAGTTTTCAGAGAAATCAGTGATTTGAAAATCGCAGTTGAAGTTGGGTTGGTGGTTGGGACAATACCACAGATGATACCTACAGGCTCAGCGATGGTCATGGTGCCCATGCTGTCGTCTTCTTCAAGAATGCCGCAAGTTTTTTCATCTTTGTACTTGTTGTAGATGTACTCAGATGCAAAGTGGTTCTTGATTACTTTATCCTCAACGATACCCATGCCTGATTCTGCTACCGCTTGTTGCGCTAGAGGAATACGAGCTTGGTTAGCTGCTAGAGATGCTGCACGGAAGATTTTGTCTACTTGCTCTTGAGAGTAAGTAGCAAATTCAGCTTGTGCTGCTTTTACGCGAGCCACAAGAGCATCAAGTTCAGCCAGGTTAGTTACAGGCATAATGAATCTCCTAAAATAGAAAAACGTTAAAAACTCTTTATTAAGTATGCGTCCTTGAGTTTTTTCTCATTTGGTCAACGATTTATCTAACGACAGACTTAGTAAATTGCTTTCATGGCTGAGTATAATATTTCAGTGTGTGAAAAAAATTGACTCAGATCAGTAATGAAAAAGTAATTACCCCTCAAGGGGTATAAGCCTATAGAAAAAATACCTAAGCGACTGATAATTATAACAAATAAAAACCATCACCCGGTGATAAAAAACTTCACCCTTGGGCCAAAAAAACTAAAAAAACTACAATACTTTGTAAAAAAGTTTCATTTTTAAACAACAACGCTACGTGTAACCGACGTTTAATGTGCTACTAAGAGTATATCTTGCTCCGTATCCCCCTCCACCACCACCCACTTTTTTTACAAAAAATGTGCTGATGTTAACAAACTGCGCGGAACACATACGCAATAAACACAATAGTGAAACAAAGCCTTTGCAACATTTGACCATAATTAGTTTTTTTTAATCATCAGACCAAAAACGCGATACTTTTTTTCATTCGTCCTTTTGCTATCTTTGACTTACATTACGCTTGCTTCATTTCAATCCCGTGATCGCCAAGAGACCCCTTAATGCATTTTGAGTTTGCTATCTTTCTACAGTTCTTTTTAGGTCTGGTTGCTGCTGTTAACCCGGTCGGTATCATGCCGATTTTCGTTTCTCTCACCGGTCACATGACGCCGGATGAAAAGAAAAAGACCGCGCGCACCGCTAACGTAGCCGTCGCTGTGATTCTGATTACCGCACTTCTGGGTGGTCAGATGCTGCTGGATATGTTCAGTATTTCTCTGGACTCATTTCGCGTAGCAGGTGGTCTGCTGTTACTGAGTATCGCCTTTTCGATGATGAGCGGTAAGCTGGGTGAAGATAAGCAAAACAAACAGGAAAAATCGGAATACATCAGCCGCGAGCAAATTGGCGTCGTGCCCCTTGCCATGCCTTTAATGGCTGGCCCTGGTGCCATCAGTTCGACTATTGTTTACGGATCACGTTATCCGGCTATGATGGATACCGCAGGCATCATTCTGACTATTTTGGTGTTCAGTGTAGCGTCCTGGCTGCTGTTTCGCTCTGCGCCATACATCGTCCGCCTGCTGGGTCAAACGGGCATCAACGTTATTACTCGTATTATGGGCCTGATCCTTGGTGCACTGGGTATCGAATTCATTACCAATGGTTTGCGCAGCCTGTTCCCAGGGTTAGCGTAAACGCTGGCGAGACGTTATGATATTGCAACGGATGAAACAGGTTGCAATATCATGCCCAACAACACACTCAGACATCAGCTTTACGTCATCATTTTCGGCACTCATACACGTGCCGGTCGACTGTTCGACATTGCTCTGATTGTCGCCATTCTGACTTCTATTTTTACCCTGATTCTGGAGTCGATTCCTGAAGTTTCAGCAGTATGGAAAACTGAAATTCGTTATATCGAATATTTCTTTACCGCTCTGTTTACTATCGAATATTTGCTGCGCCTTTACTGCTCGCCAAAGCCAACGGCTTACGCGAAAAGCTTTTATGGTGTGATTGATTTGTTGTCGATCCTCCCCACCTATTTCGCCCTGCTGTTCCCATCAGCCACATTCATGGGCGCGATTCGCCTGCTAAGGGTGATGCGGATCTTCCGAATCCTCAAGCTGGTGCGCTACCTGCAAGACTCCAACATTTTGATGCGTTCGTTACTTGGTGCCCGGCGCAAAGTCCTAATTTTCTTTAGCACAGTAGCGGTGTTGGTCACGATCTTTGGCTCGTTGGTGTATGTCATTGAAGGGCCGGAAAACGGTTTTACCAGCATTCCACAAAGTATTTACTGGGCGATTGTGACCATTACGACGGTCGGTTATGGCGACGTGGCGCCGCAAACGCCACTGGGAAAAGCCGTCGCTTCGCTCACCATGTTGCTGGGCTATTCGATTCTGGCGGTGCCTACCGGGATCATCACCGCCGAACTGAATCAGGAAATGAGCTCCCATCGCTCCTTGGTCAAATGTCCGAACTGTTCGTTGTCGGGACACGAATCTGACGCGTTGTATTGCAAACATTGTGGCAGCGAGCTGGCCGACCCGGATAAGCGGGTGGTGCCGGTATTGAGTGGGCACGATGAATATGAGGAGTTTGATAAAAATAAAGCGCCATAAAGGCGCTTTATTTTTTAGGAGAGAGTGCTTACTGTTTTTCAGCCAGAATGATGCGCAGTGTACGACGCAGAGGTTCTGCTGCGCCCCATAATAACTGGTCACCCACAGTGAAGGCGTTCAGGAAGTCATCGCCCATAGACATCTTACGCAGACGGCCTACTGGCACAGACAGAGTACCTGTGACTTTCGCTGGGCTCAATTCACGAGCGGTGATGTCGCGCTCGTTCGGGATAACTTTTACCCAATCGTTGTGCGTTGCGATCATCTCTTCAATTTCGTCCAGCGGTACATTCTGTTTCAGCTTGATGGTCAGCGCCTGAGAGTGGCAGCGCATCGCACCGATACGGACACAGGTACCGTCGATTGGTACTGGAGAGTTTTGCAGGCCCAGAATCTTGTTCGCTTCTACGCCAGCTTTCCACTCTTCTTTGCTCTGACCGTTGTCGCGTTTCACGTCGATCCAAGGGATCAGAGACCCTGCTAGCGGTACGCCAAACTGGTCTGTCGGGAAGCTTGAAGAGCGCATGGTTTCTGCCACTTTCTGGTCGATATCCAGAATAGAGCTTGATGGGTTTGCCAGCTCAGAGCTTACGGCATCATTGATCACGCCCATTTGCGAAATGAGTTCGCGCATGTTTTGTGCACCCGCGCCAGAAGCGGCTTGGTAGGTCATCGCGCTCATCCATTCCACCAGACCACGCTCAAACAGACCACCCAGGCCCATCAGCATCAGGCTAACGGTACAGTTACCGCCAACGAAAGTGTTGGTTCCACCGTGAATGCCTTGTTGGATTTGAGTCAGGTTGACTGGATCCAGAGTAATAATGGAGTCTTTGTCCATGCGAAGTGTAGACGCTGCATCAATCCAGTAGCCTTTCCAGCCTGCCTGGCGAAGTGCCGGGTACACTTTCTCAGTGTAGCTGCCGCCCTGACATGTAATAACCGCATCCAACTGCTTCAGGCTATCAATATCAAACGCATCTTGAAGTAAACCTGCTTCTTTGCCGAAGTTTGGCGCAGGGATACCGATTTGTGACGTACTGTAGAAAACGGGCTCAATCAGGTCAAAATCACGTTCTTCAACCATACGTTGCATGAGTACAGAACCAACCATGCCACGCCAACCCACTAAACCTACTCTCATCGCACTAACTCTCCGTGTATTCCAGTTAAAAATTCAATCCACCATCTATAAGTGGTTCAGGATAAAATCTCAAGCCTTTCTTCAGAAAAGTCGTAACTTTTTCTTTCGTAGCCCCTGTATTTACGGTCGTTTAGCTTTCAAGCCGTTAAAACCATTATATTTCTCAATTGTTCAGCGTTTGGTAATCAAATTTTCACTTAATTACCGAGCTTTTGTTACACGTATTTTTCACATTACAAATTATTTTGTTTCAAATAGTTTTCTCAATAACAACATTTAATCTCATCGGTTAACGGCCATAACGACACAAATCACACCAATTGAGTTTAATGTCGATATATTATTCCAACTCATGTACAGTTCCGCCGAATTCGTAAGGATGTTTACCTCTCCTTAGTATAACTACCCGATAAGAGGTTCCAATAATGACTCAAGCCCCCAAACGCTTACCTAGTCTGTTACAAGTGATTGTATCGCTGGGTCTGTTTTTACTCCTGGCTTTTTCGTTTACTGCTAAGCTCGATCTGCCTATTCAACTGGCTTTGTACATTGGCTGGTTCATCATTATTACGCTGGGCATCCGCCTTGGTCACAAGTACCAAGATTTGGAAAAAGCAGCACTCAGCGGCATTTCTAACGGTTTAGGTGCTGTTTTAATACTTTTAGCGGTTGGCGCGCTGGTCGGCACCTGGATTTCCGGCGGTATTGTACCAACAATCATTTACTACGGTCTGAAAGCTATCCATCCTTCCATCTTTTTGCTGGCGACCATGGTGATCTGTTCTCTGACGGCGCTGGCAACCGGCACCTCTTGGGGCGCAGCAGGCACAGCAGGTATTGCGATGATGGGTATCGGCCAGGGTCTCGGCGTTCCGGCACCAATCACCGCAGGCGCGGTGCTGTCCGGCTGTTACTTTGGTGACAAAATGTCCCCACTGTCTGACTCCGTGATTCTGGCATCTTCGATGTCTAACGTTGAGGTTGTGGAACACATCAAAGGCATGCTGCCGATCGCACTGATCAGCTACGTAATTACCGGCATCATGTTTACCTTGTTCGGCTTCCACTACGCGGGCAACGTGGACATGTCACAGGTTCAATCTGTGATTAATGCGATGGAAACACAATTCTACATTACGCCTTACTCGTTCATTCCGGTGTTGATCGTACTGGGGCTGCTGGCGATGCGTATGCCTTCATTCCCCGTGATCAGTTTTGGTTCTCTGCTTGGTATTATCTGGGCGGTGATGATTCAGGATGTCGACTTCCTGCAAGCATTCAATACTGCATGGGCACCGTTCAGCATCCAGTCAGGTGTCGATTTCATTGACGCAATTCTCAACCGCGGTGGTATGTCTTCCATGCTGGGTTCTGTCGCGGTTATCGTGTTCGGCCTGGGCTTTGGTGGACTGCTGGACAAAGTGGGGGTGCTGGAAACCATCGCCAAACTGTTTGAGCGTCGCGTCACCAGTCCTGGCTCGCTAGCGACCAGCACCATCGGAACAGCATTCATGGGCAACGTGTTTGGTTCTGCGATGTACGTCTCTCTGATCCTGACACCGAAAATCTGCGCCAAAAACTACGACCGTCTGGGGTACAAGCGTAAAAACCTGTCTCGCAATGCCGAGTTTGGCGGCACGCTGACATCAGGTATGGTGCCTTGGAGTGACAACGGTATCTACATGGCGAGTATTCTTGGTGTGGCAACGCTATCGTATGCACCGTTCATGTGGCTGAGCTTCGTGTGTATCCTTGTGACAATTTTCACCTCTTACATGGGTTGGTTTGTTGACAAGTGCGAGCCCACCGCCGAAGTGGCAGATGAAGCCGAACCGGAAGCGGTGCTGCAAAAGCAGTCTGCTTAACGCAAAAAAGAGCGCGATATTCGCGCTCTTTTTTTATCCGTTGTTGTCTGATTTCAACTGGCCCGCTTATTGAGAAAATAACGGGCACTTTCAATGGCCAGTTTGAGCTGAGATGTCAGTTGCTGTAGTTCAGGCTCAGAAGGCATGGTGTCCTGCTTTAGTTTCATTTCTATCGCCATGGCAATTTCACGCAGTCCATCAGCCCCTAAATTTCCAGCCACACCTTTCAGACTGTGTGCTTTGCGCAGCGCAGCTTGCGGATCGGTAGTTAACAATTGCCGTAAACTCTGGTCATCGTTGCGATGATCTTCAACAAACACTTCAAGCAACATATTCACCGAATCATGATCATCATTGAGCGATGACAGCATGCGCGCAATGTCGATGGCCGTCCCTTCTTCCGGCTGGGGAATCGGCTGAGGCTTAGTCATTATCGGCGTGACAATGTTGTGTTCCTTTTCCACCATTGTGACTACAGCGCTCGTTTCTTTGGCCGCCTCTTTTTTGCCCGCAGAATCGGCGGTGCGACCGCTGCGCATCATCAAGCCAACCAACAGTAACATTGCGATGGCGCTGCCGCCCATGCTCACAATCGTCAGGGTTTTAAACCGATCCTCATACTGAGCATTCACCGACATGATTTCATTGTGCACCCGATGACGCAGCAGCTTATCTACCAGATTGTCACCTTCGGCATAATGGCTGAGCAGCGTCGAGACCTTCGCAAGCGTATGTTGCAGATCATTTTTCGCGTCTTGTGGCAATGTCTCGGACAATTTCAATAAGGCATCAAAGGTACGATAGAGCTCAGGACTGCGCGCGCCCTCTGTGTAGAGCGCCTGCAACACATAAGCGCCAATCTTGAGATAATCCGCCTGAATATCCGGCTGTGATGCGTAACGCTCGCGCAAAGTCTGCAACCGCTCAACCAAATCGTTCACCGACAGTTCCACCGCCAGAAAACTTTGTGTTTGTTCGATAAAGCGGTCTGTTACGTAGAGAGTTTGCGTTAAATCGGGTTGAAACCAGTCGGAGGTCGAGTCTGCTTCCAATTGCAGCCGTAAGGAGTAGATCAACTGAATGTTGAGCGCCAAATCGTTGGCTCGCGTGGTTCGATAGGGCGCACTGAAATAGATGGTATTGCGCAGACCTTCAACGCTGTTTTCCAGTTCGTTGAGATTACGGCTGGTGGTTTCCAGAGCGCGGTATTGCAGCAAAACGAACAGCATCACCGCTCCCCATACGGCAATAACGGCGAGATACGACTTGTCCTTGAATAGCCCACTAACGCTGTTTGCTCTCATCCCTGCTCTCTGCATTACGATTTATTATTAAATACAAGCATATACTGAAATACAAAACCTGTCGTGACGCCACCAAAAAAGCCGAAAAAAAGAGCGCGATTGCGCTCTCTTTGATTTACTGCTTACGAGTCAGTTGATCACGTAAGTTTGGCGGTGTGCCTTTAATGGTCAGCGTGTCCGTTTCTGGATCGTAGAATACACGCTCACCCATCAACAGGCTGTCAAAGCTGATATTGAGGCCGCCACCAGCCCCCACGTATTTGGTCAGCTTGCGCACGGTGCTGCGATCACCCGGGAAACTTTCTTCCAGCTCATAGCCATGTTCGCGTGTGAAATCGAAGAAGCTGGTGCCATCAGTACTGGCTGGCAACTCGCCCGACAGTTCCTGAATCTGTACCTCTTCGCCCGCTTTAATCTGGTCGCTACAGTAATCGTAAACCTGCTTTTTGTAGCTGATCGCTTCGTCTTTTTCGAGCTTAGAATCGGTACAGAAATCTTCCACCGCCTGCATCAGCAGCTGGTTTTGCTGTTTTGGATCCAAACCGATATCCGCTTGTAGGAAGTCGAGGAAGAAATCCGCCACTTTACGCCCCACGCGGCCTTTAATGTAAGACAGGTAACGGTTGGAATCGCGATCCGTCTCGTAGCTCGACAAATCGATACGCGCGGCGATATCCATCTTGTTAATGTCGAGGTAATCGGTCGCGCTGATGTCGAGACCTTCAGTCACTTTCAGGCTTTGGTTCATCGGCAAAATACCGATAAACAGATAATCAGTAGCCAGCGACTGATATTCCGCCATCACCAGAATGCCTTCATCAGCAAACGGGTATTTCGCCAATTCATCTTTCAGACGCTGTGCGCTCAGTTGCGAAAATTCGTAAAAGTTTCGCTCACCTTTACGTAATTCCTGCAACCAGCTTTGAAAATCACTGTCAGACTTAAACGAACCGAACCCCTTACCCGCTTTCGCGTTGAACACGCGATGCAGTTCGGCCACTAGGTTTTCGGTTGAAGTATCATTATCGAGAGACTGAGCGCGGTAGTTAACCATCAACTCGTCATTATCGTTTTTGCGCAGTTGATGCAAAATGACATTGGAAAGGTGCAAACTCATAGTGAAATAATCATCGTACTGGTTTCAGTTGTAAGGCATAGTAGGTTATCATAAGCCGCTTTTACTATCATCATTAGAGTCTTTATGCCAATTACATCGAAATACAGTGACGAAAAAGTTGAAACTATCCTGACTGAAATCGCTGCCGTTCTTGATAAACATGATGCTTCTCCAGAGCTTACCCTGATGATTGCAGGAAACGTGGCGACCAACGTGTTGAACCAAAACGTTGCCTCAGCACAGCGCAAAGCGATTGCGGAGAAGTTTGCTCAAGCGTTAATGTCTTCGTTACAAGACTAATTTCATAGACAACACCGGATAAATAGAAAAATACATGGTAGATAGCGGAAACACATACGGCGAACGTGTGTCTCGTCTGGTTGGGTGGGGGCATTGGTTTGCCTTCTTCAACATTATCGCAGCAATGCTTATTGGCACACGCTACATCGCTCAGTCGCCGTGGCCGGATACGTTTCTGGGCCAATTTTACCTGACAATGTCCTGGGTCGGTCATTTCGGCTTCCTGGTTTTTGCCATCTATCTGTTAATTCTGTTTCCTCTCACGTTCCTGATACCGTCACGAACGTTGTTTCGGTTTATTGCCGTCTGTTTCGCCACATTCGGCTTAACCGTTCTGCTGATTGATACGCAGACCTATCAAACGATTAATCTTCACCTCACCCCGGTGGTGTGGGAATTGTTATTCAGCGACGACAGCAATGTCAGCGCCGATTTGCAACATCTGTTCGTGGTGCTGCCCCTGATTTTCTTGTTACAGCTCGGACTGTCGGAATGGGTCTGGCGCAAACAGCGTAAATTGTCACATAAGCGCATCGGCCGCCCGATGGCCGCCGTGTTCTTCATCAGTTTCATTGGTAGTCACCTGATTTATGTCTGGTCAGATGCGTACCTTTACACGCCGGTAACCAGCCAGAAGTCGAACTTCCCGCTCTCCTACCCGATGACTGCGAAGTCCTTCATGGAAAAACATGGCTTGTTGGATCGTGAGGAATACCTCAAGCGTCTGGAAGAGAAGAACCGCAGCAACGTGGATCTGGTCAGCTACCCGCTGGAAAAAATTCAGTTCGGCCGCCGCGCGAACAATCTCAACATTCTGATCGTGAGTGTGGATAATCTGCGTGCAGACGTGCTCACTAAAGACATGATGCCGAACATGACTCAGTTTGCGGAAAACAACCTGAACTTCACCAACCATTACAGCTCAAGCAACGATGCGTTTGGTATGTTCGGCCTGTTTTATGGCTTACCGAGCAGCTATGCCAGCAGCATCACAGTGCAAGGTACCGCACCTGTACTGGTGGATGTGCTCAAATCGCAGTCCTACCAGTTTGGCCTGTTCAGCGGTGATAACTTCAGTGACAGCCTTTACCAGGAAACCATTTTCCGCGGTATGCCGCTGTCTAAAGCACCGTTCGACCCTGACACCACATCTGACGAACAGACCATTCAACGCTGGGCCAACTGGGTCAGCGATAAAAGTGGCTCGCCATGGTTTGGCTTCCTGGAGCTCACGACCGTCGATAATTTCAGTAACTACGCAGACAGCAATTCCAAAGCCTCAGCGACCGAAAAGCTACGTAATAACTATCACCATTCAGTGAATGTCGCAGACCAGGAACTCGGGTTGCTGTTTGCCAAATTGCAAGAGATGGAACTGCTGGATAAAACCGTGGTGGTAATTACGTCTAATCACGGGACTGAATTCAACGAAACCAAAACCAACAGCTGGGGCGCGAACAGCAACTACAGCCGTTACCAGTTACAGGTGCCAATGGTGATTCACTGGCCGGGTAAAATTGCGGCGACCTTTACGCATCGCTCCAGCCATCTCGATCTGAGTGTGACGCTGTTGCAGGATCTATTGGGCGTTTCATCGAATCCGAATGATTTCAGCAGCGGCCGTAACCTGTTTAATGAAAATAAAAGAAAATGGATTCTGGCTGGCGATTCTCGTGAGCTGGCATTAATTACCGATAAAGACACCACGGTGATCGATAAGTTTGGTAACTTCAAACTGTTCGACGACAATTACCAACGTTTGAAAGACGCCAACCCAACTCTGCCAATTCTGATGCAAGGCCTGACCGAGTTGCAGCGTTTTTATTCAAAGGATAATTAAATCAGCGCGTTATCCAGCTTTCCAGTTGACGCACGGAATGAAAATGATTAGATTAATCCCATCGGACTGTAGCGCAGCTTGGTAGCGCACCGTCATGGGGTGTCGGGGGTCGGAGGTTCAAATCCTCTCAGTCCGACCATACACCTAGAGGGGAGTTTCCACATGGAAACTCCCCTTTTTCGTGTCACAAACTCCCAGAAATCCTACTCAGAACAACTTTTTGCGCTTAAACGCGCACAAATGCAGCAAACAGTTCAATTGGGGCTTTACAAGGTTTCCAGAGGCCGATAATATGCGCTTCAACAACGGAGAGATGGCTGAGTGGTTGAAAGCACCGGTCTTGAAAACCGGCGTACGTTAATAGCGTACCTAGGGTTCAAATCCCTATCTCTCCGCCACATTCGAAAAAGCCGCTGAGTCATCAGCGGCTTTTTTCATTTCTGCTTTGCCATTCTTTTCGTATCAATGCACTGAGCATTGCCGTTACCAATTCTCCGCGATACAAAGCTCATATCGCTGGCGAACTTCTCTTCACAACAAAAAACACTCACCGCGCAGTTGAGAGTTGACGTCACAATCCTGTTGGTGTCATTGTCGGTCATCGGGCTGCATGACCTCGGCCTGTTTATTTTTGTCGAACTGATGCGGAACCTGATTTACACCTTCAAACGCAGCTCAGACAGTTATCAGGTCAAATACAATAAGGAGAAAATACTGTGCTCAACCACGTTACTGCCTACGCCGGAGACCCTATCCTCTCGTTGATGGAAAAATTCATGGCGGACAGCCGCGAAGATAAAGTCAATCTGAGCATCGGCCTGTATTACGATGAAAACGGCAAGATTCCCACTCTGGACTCGGTGGCTGCCTCGCAGGAAAAACTGACTCAGGCAGAGAAGCAACCGTGCGTGTATCTGCCCATGGAAGGTCTGGCACCTTATCGTGCTGCCGTGCAATCGCTGGTATTTGGCACTCACCATCCGGCCCTGGAAACCCAGCGCGTTGCCACCATTCAGACTTTAGGCGGCTCAGGGGCACTGATGATTGGCGCAGATTTCCTCCATCACTACTTTCCACAATCGAAAGTATGGGTCAGCAACCCGACGTGGGAAAACCACAACGCAATTTTCGCCGGGGCCGGTTTCAACGTCGGCACTTACCCTTACTTCAACCCACAAACCAAAATGCTCGATTTCGACGGCATGATTGCCGCGCTGCGCCAACTGCCTGCACAAGACATCGTGCTGCTTCACCCCTGCTGCCATAACCCAACGGGCGTAGATCTGACCACAGCGCAATGGGACGAAGTGATTGACGTCATCAAGCAGCAGCAGTTGATCCCGTTCTTTGATATGGCTTATCAGGGTTACGGCGAAAGCATGGCCGACGATGCGTATGTGATTCGTAGGATTGCCCATGAAGAAGGCGTGGTGAGTTTTGTCTCCAACTCGTTCTCGAAGATTTTCTCACTCTACGGCGAACGTGTCGGTGGTTTGTCTGTGGTGTGTGGCAATGCTGAAGAAGCCTCGCGCGTTTTGGGTCAGCTAAAAGCGACTGTGCGCCGCAACTACTCCAGCCCGGCTAAATACGGCGCGACGGTGGTCTCTGGCGTGCTGTGCAGTGAAGCACTCAAAGCGCAATGGCTGAATGAAGTGGAAGGCATGCGCAGCCGCATTCTGACCATGCGTGAAGCATTGCACGACAAACTGAAGCAACTGCGCCCGGATCAAGATTTCAGCTTCCTGATTAAACAAAAAGGCATGTTCAGCTACACAGGCTTTAGTTCGGCGCAAGTCGATACGTTGCGCGAAACCCACGGCATCTACCTGATTGCGAGCGGCCGTATGTGTCTGGCAGGCTTAAATGCCGCGAACGTAGACAAAGTCGCCGCCGCGTTTGCTGCGCTGTAAGCACAACATCATCTCTGATCGGGCACGTCTGATCAGAGATGATTCACCTCTTCAGCATTACCCTGAATGTAACTGCCAAGGTGCGTGCTGAACCGCCCCTGTTGCACCAGTTCAATCAGTGGGCCTTGCAGCTCTTTAGGGTACATACGCATGGTCGGCAGCTTATCCAGCGGCACCCACTCCACCGACTGAATCGCTTCTTCATCATTCAATCCTTTGAGATTTTCGATGTGCGGCGTGCCCCGGTAACTATCGATGACATAGAAAAACTCGGCATGATAACGCTGCGGGTTGTGTTCAAGAAACTCGCGCACGCAAATCAGCTCACCCACTTCAACATCAATACCCGCTTCCTCACGAAACTCACGCTGAACACACGCTTTGGTGCTGCGGTCACCCACTTCAAACCCACCGCCGGGTGGAATCCAATATTCACCGGTAAAATCATGAATTTTCACCAACAAAATGGCGTCGTTTTCAATTAACAGGCCCGCGCCGCGAATACGATGTTCCATGGGTTACTCCTTGTGAACGTGAAATGCGGCTTTAAAAAGCTGCATGTGAATCGGCACCAGTGTCTGATGGTCGCTGCGATAGCCACCGCCAACCACACACGCCATCGGCAATTGATGCTGTCTGCCAAGGCGCATCATAAAGCAGTCGCGCTGAAAAATAGCATTGGTGGACACATTAAAGTAACCCAGTTCGTCATCCTGATGAATGTCGATGCCGGCGTCATAAATAATGAGGTCGGGGCGATGCAGATTGACGGCCATCTCCACTACCGCTTGAAAATGGCTTAGGAACTCGTCATCGTCCGCTTCACGGCTTAGCGCAATATCGATGTCGGATTCGGGCTTGCGCGCCGGAAAGTTTTTGTCGCAATGAAACGACAGCGTAATGATGTCGTCGCGCGCCGCACATAACGTCGCGGTGCCGTCGCCATGGTGCACATCACTGTCAACGATCAACACTTTGTCAATTCCGTCCAGCATCAAGGCCTGATGCGCTGCCAAGACCAAATCGTTGTACAGGCAAAAGCCGCTACCAAAATCGCGGTGCGCATGGTGATAACCGCCGCTAAGGTGAATCGCCACGCCATGTTCCACGGCCAGTTTAGCCGTCAGACAAGTGCCGCCCGCTGAAGTCAGCGTACGTTCAATCAGTGTTTCACTCCACGGAAAGCCGATACGGCGCATTTTCGCCGCAGGCAGCGAGCCGGAAGTCAGCGCATCGACGTATTCGCTGTCGTGAACCTGTTTGATCTCCTCGCACGTCAGCGCAGTGGGCGAGAAAAATTCAAAAGCGTGCGACCAGTCCGAGTCAGCCTGCATGCCGAGCAGTGCTTCATACAACAGGCGGTACTTGTTTATCGGATAGCGATGCCCTTGCGGCAGAGGCAACTGAGAATAAATAGAATGGTAGACCAGAGGGATCATAGCCGTGCCAGTACAATTTCGAATAAGCGAATGTTAACAGCTTGCGGCTAAAAAATCACAGCCCCCCTTTCCAGGTAGCGTTACGCCGCAGCCAGCCACCAGTGCGCAATACTCAGCATCAACGGAATGGTCACCAGTGATGCAGCCGTCGTGGTCAGTTGCGCTGTCGCGCAGAAGGCGCGCCGACCATACAGCTCACCCACAATCGCGTAGATACTCATCATCGGTACGGCAGTGATCACCACTAGCGTCATGGTCAATTCCGGTTCACCGGGCAGCAACCAACTCATCAACATCAGCGCCACCAAAGGGTGGATAATCAGTTTGCCAAGCATGGTCAGCGACAACGGTACCCAGCGGGTTTGTTTCATCATCACTCCGGCTAACGAGCCGCCGATAACAAACAGCGCAACCGATACGGCCGACGGTGCCAGCAGCGTCAGCGTCTGACGAATTACATCCGGGATCGGCACGGACAACACATTCCCACACACACCAACCACAATGGCGATCAGCAACGGGTTTTTCACCGTACGCCTGGCGACGCCAAGCAAGCGCTGACGCAATCCGGTTTGGGTGGTAATCGAGTGATAATCCATCAGCACAAAACAGACGGGCATGATGCACAGGTTCTCAATAATCAGCGCCATCGCAAAGCCGCTTACTGGTGGCGTATCCATCAATTGCAGCATGATGGGATAACCAACGAACGCACTGTTGGGGACCACCATGCCCGTCATCATCACCGCACTGTCGAGTTTGCTCTGCGCACCAGCTTTATTCAGCAGCCAATAGCCAAGTACCATTACGCTGACAGAGGTCAGCAGATACGCGAGCAGATAACGCAGATTGAACAGGTCATCCAAAGGCAGATCAATCAGGGTTTTGACGATGACCGCCGGCAGCGCAAGATACATAACATAGCGCCCCATCTCGGCAACAGATGTCGCAGAAATCAAGCGGCGGCGAACACATAAATAGCCAAGGAAGATGACCAGAAAGATGGGAAACACGACCGACAAAACGTTCAAAACAGCTTTCCTTATCGTTATAGAAACCTAGCGCGATGACGCGACACTGACCGAACTGACAGCGCAAAGACGCAGAGGGTGACACCGTGCGGCATCACCCTCAATTCATGATCACATTGCGTGGGCGAACGCTTAGTTACTGCGTTGTTGCTCGCGAGCCTGAGCAGCTAAGCGAATATGCGCATTGGGCTCACCATAGCCCTCATAATTTACCCGTTGCACCACTTCAAAGAACACACCGAAATGCTCTTTGGTGTAGAAGTGGAAAAAATGGCCATCGTCATTTTCATCGTACAGCACATTGTACTCCTGCATCGTGGTTAATAATTCAGGGTCAAGCTGAAAACGCGCATCCAAATCACGATAGTAGTTCGCCGGGATCGGCAAAATGCACTCTCTGGCGACCTTTTTCACCGTAGCAAAAATGTCTTCGCAGTTGAATGCGATTTGCTGTACGCCCGCTCCCTGCGAACGGTTAACAAATCGTTGCGCTGCGGAGTTACGTGCCGATGACGAGTTGAACGGAATGCGTATTTTTCCGTCCGGACTTTTCGCGACACGACTAGTGACCAGACCATTAATGTCGGTCAGATCCTGACTTGGTTCGATATCAAAGCCAAACAATGCCTTAAAGAAGAAGGTCGCTGAAAGCATATCGGTATCGAGAACCGTCTGGCCAACATGGTCGAATGCCTGCAAGCCGACCTGTTCGGTTTGCTCCTGATCGTGAGCCACCGGCACAAAATCGATATCAAAGAACTCCGGTTGCGATTGGCTGTCGACAAAGTAAATCAGTTGATCGCCGACACCTTTGATAGCCGGAATATTGAGCTCACCCGGCCCGGCCTGATTGTTAAAACGCGCGCAGCCGTAGTGCTTGGTGCGTTTGATCATCTGCGCGACGCTGCTGGTCCCTAATCCGAGAGCACACACCGAAACACCGTGAGACAAAAAGTACTGGTGCGCCTGACTCTTCGGCTCATGATTGAGTACCAAATTAATGTTGCCTTGGCGCATCAAATCGACATTTTTAGAGCGGTGACGATGAGTGACCGAAAAACCAAGCTGTTTAAACAAATCCACCAGTTGCTGGCCATCTTCCCCTTCAATTGCAAACTCGATAAACGCCAGTTCATCAATGGTCGGTTTAGGCACTTCCGGCTCTTTGAGCTGCTCACCAAGCCAAATCAGCGAACGCATGCCATCAATCGCTTTTTCAGTCGCCTGCGATGCGCGAAAGCCATCGTTAAAAATCTCATGCGAGATATAGTCGTGATAGCCTTTTTCCTTCAGACACTGCATGAACTCCAGAATCGGCATATCGCCCTGCCCCGGAAAACAACGGAAATGGCGGCTAAAATTGAGCACATCCATTTGCAGACTTGGCGCATCCGCCAGTTGCACCAACGCGATTTTGTCGGCGGTGATTTCGTTGCGCAGCGTATCGAGCGTGTTGTTGCGCGCGTACATATGGAAAGTATCGAGCAGAATACCCAAGTGGCTGTGGTCTGTTCGCTTGACGATGTCCCATGCCTGGTCGTAATCGTGCACGAAGCGTCCCCACGCCAGCGCTTCATAGCCAATCATGAAGTGCTCTTTTTGCGCCAGTTCGGCCAGTTCATGTAAATCCGCCGCGGCACGGGCAGGATCGTCAATCACGTGTGGCGAGACGTTAGAACAGATCATCAGTTTCGACGTGCCCAGCTCATGCATCAGCTCGAACTTTTTCCGTGCCTGATAGAAGTTCTGCTTACGCAGCGGTTCCGGCATGGCCTCAAAATTACGCAGCGGTTGCAGGGCAATGATTTCAAGCCCGAGACTTTCCGCCAACTGTCTGACCTGACGCGGCGTGAGCTCTGATTGCGTCAAATCGTTTTCGAAAATTTCCACGCCATCAAAGCCGGCATTCGCCGCCGCGTGCAGCTTCTCCACCAGCGAACCGGAAATACTGACCGTTGCAATTCCTGTTTTCATTTCTTTATCCTTAATTGGCGAGCCTGAAGGTATTACTCGGCGCTGATTTCACCACGTAGCGTATCGCTATCGACCGGACAGTCAGCAAAACACTCATACGCATCCACGCCTTGGTGGATAAAGAGTTCAAAGCCGCTGATCACACTCATGCCTTGTTGCTGAGCCAGCGCGATAAACTCGGTTCTGACCGGGGTATACACCGCATCAAACACCCAGCGTTGCGACTGAACCTGCTCCTCAGTAAACGCTGCGCCCGGCGTGGTGTAGTGCCCCACCGGCGTCGCATTCACTAAGCCATCACACTCCAACGCGCAGGCAGTCAGTGCATCGCGGCTCACGGCGCTGCACGAAATACCCGCCTGCTGCAAATCATCGATCAGTGCCTGCAAACTGGTGGGTTGTTCGTCGTAAATGTAAAGATGTTCCACCGCAAGCTGACCTAAACCAAAAGCAATCGCGCGGCCGACACCGCCGGCACCTTTCATCAGCACTTTGCCAGGGCTCTGCTCCGGGCACTCTTTGCGGTAAGAGCGGACAAAACCGCTGCAGTCAGTATTGGTGCCACGCAGCGTGTCGCCATCGATCAACAGCGTATTCAGCGCCCCCAGACGCTCACTGGTTTTGAATTTGCTTTGCACGATATTCCACGCCCACACTTTATAGGGATGAGTGATATTCACTCCCCGGTAGCCGCGCTGCTTGAGATCATTCAGCAACGCAAACAGCGCTTGCTCGTTTTCCAGTTCGCAGTCAAACAGTTCATACGTGGTGTTAATGTTGAGTTTTTTACCCAGTAATTCATGAAGTTGAGGGGACTTACTTTTTTGAATGTGTTGACCAATGAGTCCGAGTTTCATACGACGTTCCTCTTCTGTTTTCTCTGACACGCGGCAGCAGCTACCCGCAGCACGGCCACATAAGGGCTGTGCTGGGGTCATTACCGTTGTCTTAATAATGTATTCGGCGACGAGTTAGGTTATTTGGCGACGGATTTGCTATACAGGCATCGCCCTTTGTATTTCTTCCAAATCGGAGTTTGCGACAGATAGATGAGGGCAATCATCACCGCCAGCACGCTTGAAATCGGGCTGGTGAAAATTCCCTGAATCAAACCAATCACACTGTCCTGCTCCGCCAGCATGGCACGGCGCCAGTTCTGATCCATCAAGCTACTGAGGATCACGCCGAGAATGACGGGAGCAATCGGGTAATTGTACTGACGCATGAAGTAGCCCAGAATCCCGAAGGCCATCATCCACCACACATCCGTGATCGAGTTGTTGATGGCGTACGCCCCGACCACCGACAACACCACAATCAGCGGCATCAGGATGCCTTTCGGGCAACTGACCAGTTTGCTGAACACCTTGATGCCCGTCAGGCCAAAAATCAGCACGAAGATATTGGCCAGCGTCAGGTTACCGACGGTAAACCAGAAGATGCTTGGGTTCTCAGCCAGCAACAGCGGGCCAGGGTTCAGACCATGGATAAACAGCGCGCCGATAAAGACCGCCGTCACCGCATCGCCCGGAATACCCAGCGTCAGCATCGGAATGTAAGCGCCGCCGACGGCCGCGTTGTTGGCAGACTCCGGTGCCACCAGACCTTCCTTCGCGCCCTGACCAAACGGCACTTCCGGATTTTTGGTGGTACGTTTTGCGTAGTCGTAGGCCATCAGCGAAGCAATGTCCCCACCGGTGCCCGGCAGTGCGCCGACAATCACCCCCATCAGGGACGATTTGATACTCAGTGGCAGATAACGACGCACGTCCATCCAACCGGGAATGATTTTAGTCAGCTTCTGTTTAATCACGGTTTTATCGATGTTGTGCAGTTGGCTCAGCACTTCCGACAAACCGAACATGCCGATCATCACCGCAATCGGGTTGATGCCATCCCACAACTCGACAATACCGAACGTGAAGCGCTCTTCCGCCGTCATCGGGTCAAGACCAACCGTCCCGACCAGGATCCCCAGCGCGCCAGTAAACATGCCTTTAGCGAAGCTGCCGTTGGAGAGCGAACTGATGAGCATAATGCCCAGCATGCCGATCATCAGGTAATCACGTGGCTGAAACTGAATGGCAAACGTGCTGACCAGCGGCGCGGCAAACGAGAGCACCAGAATGCCGACGAAGCCGCCAATCACCGACATAATGGTGGTCAGGCCGATTGCGCGTCCGGCTTCGCCTTTTTCCGCCAGCGGATAGCCGTCCAGTGCAGTCGCAATCGCAGATGGCGCGCCCGGAATATTAAGCAGGATTGCCGTTCGCGACCCGCCGTACACACCGCCCATGTATACGCCCACCATCAGGCACAGCGCGTTATTAAGATCCCACGGGAAGGTAAACGAAATCAGGATCGAGACGGCCATGGTCACTGACAGTCCCGGAATCGCGCCGATATAAATGCCGAGAAACGTACCGAGCGCGGTGAGCGCCAGTAAGTTGAACGATGTCCAGGACATCAAGAAATAGTTGAGAGATTCCAACATGTTATGCGCCTCCCTTCATCAGTTGTGACAGATAAGAAAGCAGTTCTGCTTCAGGGAAAACCCCTTCTGGCAGAATAACCAGAAACACTAAACGGAAGACGATGTAGATCACCACCAACGCGACCAATGCCATACCGATGGCACTGGTTAAGCGGCGCTTATGCAGGAAATAGAGCGCGACAGTGAGAAAAATCAGCGCTGAAACAATAAAGCCGACGCTCTCAAGGCAGAGTGAAAATACCCCGATCAGCGCCATCATAAAGACGACATTACCCGGTAAGACATGTTTGAAAAACTGCGTCACCGCGGCTGGAACCGCCGCCTTCTTCCAGCTTTCCCACAGCGTGAGCGCTGAAAACACTAACATGATTGCAGCCGCACTCAGCGGAAATGAACCCGGTGAACTGAGTGTGTACAAATCAGAAATAAAAAAGGCTTGATACAGCAACACAAGGCTCAATACGACCATTAACGCGTTAAATACCAATTCACCCGGCTTTCTGGATTTAACATCCATGGCAAATCTCCTCGATAGTCCTTTTTATAAAGTGTGCGAAGCCACTGGCATGCTCCGGCATGCCAGGGTCGCAGTAACACTGTTACTTGCTGATCTTTTTAATATTGAATTCTTCAGGCGAGTGTTTGGCGATGCCAGAATCGTAGACAATCCACGAAGCGACAGAGCGGAACCGTTCCAGATAGTCGTTCGCCGCGTCTCCGGACAGCCCCAGGAAGGTAAAACCACGTTTCGTGACCAGATCTTTAAATTCTGCGCTGGCCGCAGATTGGTTGAAGGCTTGCGACAGCTTTTGCACAGCCTCATCCGGCGTGCCTTTTTTCACAAAGATGCCAAAGAATGAACTGTATGGTAGCTGCGAGGCGAGTTCCGGATAGAAGTCCGTCACCGGCTTAACCCCCGGCAGTTCCGGATTAGCGGTTTTGTCCATCAGACCGATGATCTTCATCTGCCCCGCACGCAGGTACTCTTTCGCCGGGCCATAAGAGGTCGGCATCACATCAATGGCGTTGCCCAGCAGCGCCGTCATCCCCGGACCATCGCCGTTGTATGGAATATTGGTGACTTCAAAGTGTTCCTGGTTTTGCAGAATCGCCAACAGAATCGATGGCAGACCGCCCGGCCCGGTTGAACCGACTTTGATCTCTTTCGGATGCGCTTTCGCGTAGTCGATGAACTCTTTCACGTTGTCGTAAGGCGCATCATTGCGCGCCACGATAATCGAAATACCCTGAGCCAGAATCGAAATCGGCACCATATCGCTGTAGTCGATATCAGCCAGTCCCATCACTTTATACAGCTGAGGGTTTTCAGCGCCCATCAGCAGTGTGTAGCCATCGGCGCCACGCGCGTTAACGTATTTGGTCGCAATCGCCCCGACCCCGCCGCTGCGGTTGGTCAGAATCACATCGGTACCCAGCAGCTTTTCTGCTTCCGGCGTCACCGAGCGCATGATGCTGTCCGTTGCACCGCCTGCGCCCCATTGAATGATGCCCTGAATGTTCTTGTTCGGGTAATCCGCGGCCATCGCCAGCGTCGACCCCATCATCATCGCGCCAACGGCAAGGCACTTGAAGTAAGAGTGTTTCATAATCTCGTCCTGTATTTATATTTTAATGAAATTAATGATTTAACTACTCAAGTAACAACAATCCGGCTCCCGTGTTGGAAATCGGTATATGGTAGTTGCTGTGTTTCACGGTCAGCTGCGGGTTGAGCACGCCGCGCATTCCGAGCCACATGATCAGCTCAGGTCCCTGAGAACCGGCCTGTTCAACCAAATCACGAATGGTCAGTTTGGTTAACGCTTCGGGTTCGTTAACAATCTTATCCATGCAATAAAGGTCAAATTCCTTGTTGATGAAGCCGGCACGCTCGCCATCCAGCTGATGCGATAAACCGCCGGTACCCAGCACCACCACTTTCAGATCTTTGTCGAAGCTGCGAATCGCATCGCCCATCGCTTTGCCAAGGTCGTAGCAACGTTTTGGCGAAGGCATCGGATGTTGTTCAACGTTGATGCACACCGGAATCACTTTGATGTGGTCGTATTGGTAACCGGGCCACATCAGTTGCATCGGTACCGTCAGACCATGATCGACTTTCATCTCCTGACAGATAGTGATGTCAAATTCCTTATCGACCAGTTCATTACAGATGTGCCACGCCAGTTCCGATTCACCACGAATGGTCGGAATCGGCTTTATCCCCCAGCCTTCATCCGCATTGTGGTACTCTTCCGCCACGCCGATAGCAAACGTCGGTTTACGGTCAATGAAAAATTCCAGACCGTGGTCGTTATAAAAAATCACTGCGACATCCGGTTGCTTTTCTGCCAGCCATTCACGCACGGGTGGATAAGCAGCAAAAAATGATTTCCAGTAGGGCGTGTCTTGCAGGCCTTCATCGATCGCTTTGCCGATTGCCGGAATATGTGATGTGGTGATCCCACCTAAAACTTGAGCCATCTGCTTATCTCCCTGCATCCACCAGCTTCTGTTTAAACGCTTCGACACTCATGCCTGTCTGCAATGCGCCGATATCCTGCATGTTCATGCCCAACGCTCCGGCGAACTTCGCCAGATAGTAAATGTTGCCACCCAGCTCAATCATGCGCAGCAGGTCGCGCTCGCGAACCGCCTGCTTCTGCTCGTCAGTCAGACCAAAGCGGTCGCAATAAGCCATTTCATCGCTGAAAAACGCTTCACGCGCAGACGCTTCGTTGAGCGAGTAACACATTTTGTTGAGGCCATAGCCCTTGCGCGCCATGTGACCATCGAAAAACGTGGTACCAAAAATGGGCACTTCATTTTTTACATACGCCATGCTCAGTTCCTCATTTCCAGTACAGTTTCATCGGGTTGGTCACCAGCAACGTTTGTTGCAGCGCTTCGGTTGGGGCAATGCGCGGAATCACATCCACCAGATGGCCATCATCCGGCATGTGCGATTTCATGTTCGGATGCGGCCAGTCAGTGCCCCACAACACTTGATTAGGGAAGTGTTCCACCAGATAGCGGGCAAATGGCACCACATCGCTGTAATCCGGCGGCGTTTGTGTCAGGCGCTCTGGGCAGCTCACTTTGGTCCAGATCTGTGGATTGTCTGCCAACAGCTGGGCGAATTTCTGGAAGTTCGGATGATCGACACCCAGTGCAACGTCCGGGCGGCCCATGTGGTCGATGACGATTTGTGTGTCCAGCTCAAGCAGGAATGGGGCGATGTCGTCAAAATCCTGCGCTTCGAAATAGACCACAATGTGCCAGCCAAACGGGCGGATTTTTTCTGCGATACCGAGGAACACCTCTTTAGGCGTCGCATCGACCAGACGTTTCACAAAATTAAAGCGTACGCCGCGCACGCCCAGATCATGCATGTGTTGCAGCTCTTGTTCGGTGATGTCGGGAGAAACCACCGCCACCCCACGCGCTAAATCCCCCGCGGTTTCGAGCGCGTCCAGCAGTGCGGCGTTATCGGTGCCATGGCATGACGCCTGCACAATCACATTGCGTGCAAAACCGAGATGATCGCGCAGTGCAAACAGCTGTTCTTTGGACGCATCACACGGCGTGTATTTACGCTTCGGCGAATACGGGAACTGATCGCCCGGGCCAAACACGTGGCAATGCGCGTCGACCGCCCCGGCTGGCGCGACGTATTGCGGCTTACTTGGGCTGGGATGAAAGGGTAAGTAGTCTTTATCCATGTTTCTCGTCCTTATTATTCTAATCTTTCGTCAGTTTCACGCGGGTGTGGGGGTTAACGGCCAAACACCACACCATCAAACAGTTTGCGAGCGGTTCGCAGAATGGCAGCGCTCTTGACGTTGTCGTTTCCATCCAGTGTCACCACCACACTGAGCTCTCCGCTCGGATGCTCAATGCTGAGAGTCATACGCTCACTCTTGTGTACCTTAGCGACTCGGGCCGCAGGCGACCCCGGCAGCAAACACGCGGTGGCCATGCTCACCGCTCCCAGGACACCAATCGCGTCATGGCAGCGGTGAGGAATAAAAGTGCGAGTATTGATGGCGCCGCCCGCTGAAGGCGCGCTCACGATACTCATTTTGGGCACGGACAATTCCGTCACATCACCCAGATTCATCATGGATCCGGCTTTGATCCGCAGCTGTTCCAGTTGTTGGCGCAGCTCTTGATTGCTTTCCAGCTCCTGCGGCGTTTCGCAGCCTGATAAGCCGAGTTCTTCGGCCAGCACCACCACCACCGGCATGCCGTTGTCGATCAGGGTGACCTGCAGCCCGTTGATCTCATCGACCGGATTGCCCGTTGGCAGCAGCGCGCCACAACTTGAACCTGCGGTGTCCTGAAACTCAATCTCAACAGGGCTTGCCATACCGGGAACGCCATCAATACGGGCTTCTCCCCGGTAACTTACCTGACCTTGCGGAGTTGGAATACGGCATACGGCAATTTGCTCCGTGTTTTCCATAAACACAGTGACATCCGTCACTCCGTCTTGCGCGGCGACCAGACCATGCTCAATGGCAAACGGTCCAACACCCGCCAGAATGTTGCCGCAGTTCTGCTTATCGGTGACCAGAGCCTGGTCAACGAACACTTGCAGAAACAGGTAATCCACATCCACGCCGGTACGTTCAGAAGGCTTTACCACCGCCACTTTCGAGGTCAGTGGATTCGCGCCGCCCATGCCGTCGATCTGTTTGGCATCCGGAGAACCCATGACATCCAGCAGAAAGGCGTCACGCGCTACGCGCTCCTGCGGCAGATCCGACGCAAGAAAATAGCCGCCTTTTGACGTTCCGCCGCGCATCCACATGCAGGGTGCACAAAGTGGCTGCTCAGACATACTTGAGGCCTTCTTTTTCCAAGCGGCCGCGCATCTCATAGATATCCAGCCCCAGTTCGCCATTGGCTAAACGCACGCGTTTGGCTTCTTCACGCGCTTCACGGGCACGGGCTTCTTCCAGAACCCAGGCCGCTTCTTCGCGGCGCACCACACAGACGCCATCGTCATCGGCAACAATCACATCGCCCGGGTTGATCACTTCATCGGCACACACAATCGGTACGTTGACCGACCCCAGAGTGGCTTTGATGGTGCCCTGCGCGAAAATATGTTTTGACCACACCGGGAAATTCATCTGCTTGAGTGTGCGGACATCGCGCACACCGCCATCAATAATGAGGCCAACCACGCCACGCGACTGCGCAGAGGTTGCCAGCAAGTCACCAAAGAAACCGTGGTTAGACGGCGACGTGGGCGCAAACACCAGAATGTCACCGGCCTTGGCTTGTTCCATGGCCACGTGCATCATCCAGTTGTCCCCTGCCGCGCCGGAGATAGTCAGTGCCGAGCCTGCCACTGAGACATCGCTGTAGATTGGGCGCATATAATCGGCCAGCAGGCCTTTGCGGCCCTGCGCTTCATGCACCGTTGCCACACCACATTTCGCCAGCCCGGCAATGATCTCCGGGTCAACACGTTCAATATTCTGCACTACGACGTTATTACTCATCGTTCTTACTCCTTGGTTACGCTTTGCTTAGCTGCGCGTCTAAGCGGCTGAAAACACGGCGCGCGTTGCCTTCGAAAATCTGCGATTTCTCTTCGGCACTCAGCTTGGTGTTGGCGTCGATATAACGTTTGGTGTCATCGAAGTAGTAGCCAGTTTCCGGGTCGATACCACGCACGGCACCAATCATTTCTGAGGCAAACAGAATGTTTTTGGTCGGGATCAGATCCAGCAGCAGGTCGATGCCTTTCTGGTGATAGACACAGGTATCGAAATAGATGTTGTTCAATACCGACTCTTCCAGCGGTGGCAGGCCCATGTCCTGCGCGATACCGCGGAAACGCCCCCAGTGGTAAGGCACGGCGCCACCGCCATGAGGAATGATGATTTTGAGTTCCGGGAAATCTTTGAAGACATCCGACATCAGCAGTTGGCTGAATGCGGTGGTATCGGCACCCAGATAGTGTGAACTGGTGGTGTGGAAACAGTGGTTACAGGCGGCACTGACGTGAATCATGGCCGGCACATCCAGCTCGACTAATTTCTCATAAAGCGGGTAAAAGCTGCGGTCAGCCAGTGAGGCATCTTGCCAGAAGCCGCCCGTGGTGTCGGGGTTGAGGTTACAGCCGATAAATCCCATCTCCTCCACACAACGCACCAGCTCAGGAATCGATTTGCTTGGCGTCACACCCGGTGATTGTGGCAACTGTGCGACCGGCGCAAAGTTTGCCGGGTAAAGGTCACAGACACGGCGAATCAGGTCATTCTGATGCTCGGTCCAGTAACGGCTGGTGTATTCATTACCGATGTGGTGTCCCATCCAGCTGGCGCGAGGCGAGAAAATCGTTAAATCGGTACCGCGCTCACGCTGCAGACGCAGCTGGTTGTTCTCGATACTTTCACGAATCTCATCATCGCTGATGTGAATGGCCCCTTTCTCGCCACGATAGGCCGGGTCTTGTTTCAGCGCCGCCTTTTGCGACTCACGGTAATCCGCCACCTGAGGCGGCGTGGTGGTGTAATGTCCATGACAATCAATGATCATACTTAGTCTGCTCCCTGGTCACTAAGCACTTGGGCTTACTCAATGCGTGGATCACAGTATTTACATCTTGATTACCTTTTGCCATTTCAATTTACACCAACGGTATTGGTTTTTGATATAGTGAGTTCATACAGGATAAAAACATTACGCATGATATGGACAAGATTCCCAACCTACGACACCTGGTCGCGTTTGTGGCGGTGGTCAAACATGGCAGCATCAGCAAAGCCTCGGAAAGCATCTTTCTCTCCCAGCCCGCCATCACCCAGGCACTGGCCAAAATTGAGAAGGAGCTCAAAGCTTCGTTGTTTGAAAGAAAGACGGATGGCATGAATCTCACGCCGGAGGGAGAACTGTTCAGCTTTCGAATTGAACGCGCGTTGGAAATGCTCAATCAGGCGATCAAAAAGAACTATCGGCTGGATAAAACCTCCGGCAGCCCCGGTTCTCCAAGCCTGTTTGCCGTCACCACCACTCAGCTTCGGGCGCTGGTTGCGGTCTCAGAAGCGCAGAACTACTCGGCCGCCGGACGCAATATTGGCGTATCGCAATCGTCACTCTATCGGGCGTGTAAAGATCTGGAAGAGTACATGGGCACCGTGCTGTTTGAAAAAACCAGCCTTGGCGTCAGCCCGAGTAAAGCGGCACAAAGCCTCAGCCGTGCTATCAAGCTGGCTTTTAACGAGATTAATCAGGGCATTGCCGAGATTGATGCCAACAACAACATCAGCTCCGGCAGCATCATCGTTGGTAGTCTTCCGCTGGCCAGAACCTGTATTTTGCCCAATGCAATCAATGAGTTTACTGAGATTCGTCCAGATTTTAACGTCAGTGTGCTCGATGGTTTGTACGAAGACTTACTTGAGCATTTACGCCGCGGCGAACTGGACGTTATCGTCGGCGCGCTGCGCTTTCCGATGCCCTCTTATGACGTGCACCAAGAGACGCTGTTTTTCACCTCGAACGTCATTCTGGCACGCAAAGGCCATCCGCTTGGCCAGCTGAAAAAGCCCGTGACACTGGATGATTTGTGCCGTTACGGCTGGGTGGTATCACGCAAAAACACCCCTGGCAGAACCATGTTCGAACAACTCTTTACCACTAAGGAGCACGTGCTGCCGCAGCAAATCATTGAAGCCAGTTCGCAGATGCTGGTGCGCGAAATTGTGGTCGGCAGCGACAAACTGACCATGCTGCCCAAGCATCAGGTGCACCGTGAACTGAGCGACGGTGCGTTTGAAATCATCCCGTATGATACCGAGCAGCAAAAGCGCGCCATCGGCATCACGATTCGTAAAAGCTGGCGCGGCACGACAGCGCAAGAAGCCTTCATTGATACCATTCGGAAAATCGGTCTTTCCCTGATCAAGCTATAAGAAATTGATATAGGCTATCCACTATTGGCTATTCAAAATTTGAATAGCCAATACTAAATTCTAATTATCCCCCTTCTTAACAGTTTGCTAACTTTTCTATCAACGAAAAGTTTTCAATACACTCCATTAACATAATTTTGATTCAAGGACTGTGTATGCCAAAGATATCGCGACTGGCCTTCATCGGTTTTGGTCACACCGCAGAACGCATGCTGAAGCTTGGGCTCAATCGCCCCGACCGCATCATTACCGCCTTCGACCCGAATGCGTTGCAGGACGACACCTGCAAAGCCCAGTTGGAACGGTTTATTTTCTGTGGCGTCCAGGGCTGCTTTTCTGTCGCGGATGCCATGCACAGCGCCCATCTGGTGCTGCTTTCAGACAGTGAACAAGACTTATCGCCTTGGCTGAAGGAGCTGAAAAGCCACATTCAACCCGGTCAGATCGTCGCGGATTTACGCACTCACGGCGACGACAAATCTCAGCTCAAACAAGGGGTCGAGGATTCGCAGGCCATTTACCTCGACGGCCAGCTGCAAGTCGATGGCAGTGAACTGGCGATTGCCAGCACTCAGACCGAAGCGATGCTGGATATGCTGAAATCACTGGAAGTCTCACCCCATCAGATTGCGGTCAGCCGCCGTGTTTAAACCACATTATAAAAAGGAAGAAGTATGAATATTTGTGTCGTTGGTGCCTCTGGAGCTTTTGGAACCAAACACCTTGAAGCACTCAGCCAGATTGATGATGTTCAGGTCACCGCGCTGGTGGGTAGCGAAGTCGATAAAATGACGGCGTTCGGCAAACAATATCCACACGCGGTGATCAGCGACAGCCTGAGCGAAGCACTGAAACTCGACAATGTGGATGCGGTGATTCTGGCAACGCCAACCCATCTGCATGCCAGTCAGGCGATTGAATGTCTCGAAGCAGGCAAACACGTACTGGTTGAGATTCCGATGGCCGACAACATCGAAGATGCACGCCGTTTGGTGGAAACTCAGCAGCGCACCGGTCTGGTGGCCGTGGCCGGTCACACTCGCCGCTTCAATCCGAGCCATCAGTGGATTCACAATAAAATTGCCGCGGGTGAACTGCACATTCAGCAAATGGATGTTCAGACTTATTTCTTCCGCCGCACCAACACCAACGCCAAAGGCGAAGCGCGTACCTGGACGGATCACCTGCTGTGGCACCACGCTTGCCATACGGTCGACCTGTTCCAGTATCAGACCGGCGAATCTGCCAGCCAGCTACAAGCCATGCAGGGACCGATTCATCCGCAACTCGGTATCGCGATGGACATGAGCATCGGCATGAAAGTGCCATCCGGCGCGTTGTGTACGCTGTCGCTGTCGTTCAACAACGACGGCCCGTTCGGCACGTTCTTCCGCTACATCTGTGAAGAAGGCACCTATCTGGCGCGCTACGACGACCTGTATGACGGCTACGAAAACCCGATTGACCTGTCAGGCGTTGCGGTATCCAACAACGGTATCGAACTGATTGACCGTGAATTCATCGCCGCCATCCGTGAAAAGCGCGAGCCAAACTCGTCCGTGCTGCAATGCCTGAGCGCGATGGAGACGCTGCACAAACTCGAACAGCTGCTGGAAAACAACGGGTAAGGTTATGAAACGCATCGGACAACTCACCAGTCGCGCCGTCGGATTAGGCTGTATGAATCTCTCACATGCCTACGGTCCGGCGACACCGGAAAAACAGGCAGCACAGCTTCTTAATCAGGCGCTGGATTTAGGGTACGACCATCTCGATACCGCGACGTTGTACGGTGCGGGAGCCAACGAGTCGTTGCTTGGCCGCGCAGTCATGCACCGTCGCCGCGAGTTTCTGCTCGCCAGTAAGTGCGGCATGTATATGGATGCACAGGGCAAAAAACGCATCAGCGGCGATCCGGCGCTAATTCGCCAGCAGTGTGAAGCGAGCTTACGCCGCCTCAACACCGATGTGATCGATCTGTACTACCTGCACCGCTGGGACAAAGTGATTCCGATTGAAGAGACCGTCGGTGAGCTGAGTCGCTTGGTGGACGAAGGTAAGATTCGCGAAATCGGTCTGTCTGAAGTCTCAGCGCAGACGCTGCGCAAAGCGCACTCGGTGCATCCGATTGCCGCGGTGCAGTCCGAATACTCACTCTGGACGCGCAATCCGGAAATTGCCCTGCTTGATGCCTGCCGCGAACTCGACACCACACTGGTGGCGTTCAGCCCGCTTGGCCGCGGCATGCTCACCGGCACGCTGAAAAGCACCGACGCGTTCACAGAGAAAGACATTCGCCGCGCTATGCCACGCTTTGATGAGAGCAATTTTGCTCACAACCTGGCACTGATTGAAGGACTGCAAGCGCAACTTGAGGAGTGGCAACAGGCCGGTTTATTGGAGATGAACCTGGCCCAGTTGTCACTGAGCTGGCTGAACAGCCAGCCCGTGGAACTGGTTTCGATTCCGGGCACCACCAATCTGGCGCATCTGGCTGAGAACATCGCGGCCAGCGAGCAGTCGCTCAGCGCAGAGATTGTATCGGCGCTGAGCGAGATGATTCACTCCGCCAATGTTGCCGGCCCACGTTACAACGCCGCGACACAAAAGGAAATTGATACCGAAGAATTCTGAGTAATACAGAACACTCGCAAGGAGGCGAACGACGGACATTCTGTCAGTCCGTCGGTGCCCGTCACCACGCCTGCTGCGAATCACCGGATTTACCACCGGACAAACGTGAAAACAAACAAAAGTATGGATGCGAATAATGAAAAAGATAACAACTCTTACCTACGCTTGTGCACTGGGCACTCTTATCGCTGCTTCATCCGCTCAGGCTGCTGACGTTACGCTGCGCTTTGGTCATTTCTGGCCTGCCGTCTCGGCGGCGCAGAAAGACATCTTTCAGGCTTGGGCGGATCAGGTGAAACAAGATTCCGACGGTCGCATCAAAGTCGATATCTATGCCAGCTCCATGCTTGCCAAGCCGCCTGCACAGTACGATGCCGTAAGTCACCAAATCATCGATGTGACGGCAACCGTTCAGGGCTACACAGCAAACCGTTTCCCGCTGACCCAAGTAGTGGAACTACCGGGCGTGGTCAAAACCGCAGTGCAGGGTTCGTGTGTGATTCAGAGTTTGTATAACGAAGGTTTGATCGCCTCAGAATACAAAGACACCAAGCCTCTGTTCCTGTTTACGCACGGTCCGGGCATGCTGCATACCAAAGATAAGAAGGTCGAAAAACCGGAAGATCTGGCTAACCTGCGCATCCGCCGCCCAACCTCCGTGGTGGCCAGTTTCCTGGAAAAAGTCAAAGCGCTGCCGGTCGGCATGCCTGCCCCAGACTCTTACCAATCGCTGCAACGCGGCGTGATTGACGGTGTGGCGCTGCCTTGGGAAGGCGCGACAGTATTCAAAATCAATGAACTGGCGAACAACCACACCGACATCGGTGGTCTCTACTCGCTGGCGTTTATCGTCACCATGAACAAAGACGTCTACAACCGCCTCGACCCGCAACTGAAAGCGGTGATCGACAAAAACTCCGGCATGTCCTGGTCACTGAAATCCGGCGAATCATTTGATGCACTGGACAGCAAGGGGATGGCGGAAGCGAAGAAGATGGGTGACAACATTTACACCGTGAGCGACAGCGACATGCAGAGCGAATGGAAACCGGTACTCGATTCCGTGACTCAGGATTACCTCGACGCTCTGGAAGCCAAAGGTCTGCCAGCGAAAGCGGTCTACAAACGTGCGATGGAACTGTCTTCGGGCAGCTGTGCGAATCCGGCCTGATGGCCGGACTCCGGGAGTTATCTCATGACTGTACTCAAGAATTTTATTAACCGGGTGTCCCAAGTGATGCATGTGTTCAGCGGCGTGTTCCTGATCGGAATGATGCTGGTAACGCTGCTCGATGTGGTGACACGCACGCTTTACGGTTTGAGTGATGGCGGTATCGAGTTGACCTTCGTCGGTGGTGTGGAACTGATTAAATACGGCTTGCTGTTTACCGTGCTGTTTACGCTGCCACAGTCGGTGGGTGACTCTCAGGTGGTAGTCGACCTGTTTACTGAGCAGATGTCTGACCGCAGCAAAACGTATCTGGAATCTTTCTATCTGCTTGGTTTTGCCCTGTTGGGGGCCGGTATGACCTACCGCTTCTATTTAGCAATTGAAGGCGCGGTGATGAGCGGCGAAACAACTCAGGATCTGATGATTCCGATGCCGTGGATCTACCGCATCGTGGTGTTCGCAACGACTGTGTTGACCCTGCGCTGCCTGATCCTGACCTGGGACATGATTCGTCATCATCAACCTAAACAGACCAGCGGAGAGCCGCAGTCGTCTTCGGCTTCACACTCCAATCATCAGCATAAAGAGGTGTTGTAATGGATGCGTCAATGATAGGTTTTATCTGCATCGCAATCATGCTGATTATGATCGCTTTTCGTGCCCCCATCGCGCTGTCGATGGCGGTGACCGGCTTCGTCGGCTTCGCGTCCATCGTCGCGTTTCAGCCAGCGGTGGCGATACTCGACAGCGCGCCGTTTGATGCGCTCTCGAACTACAGCTTCAGCCCGATTCCGATGTTCATTCTGATGGGAGTCTTTGCCTCTAAAGCCCGCATGTCGCAAGAGCTGTTCAATGGCGCAAAAACGCTGTTCGGTTCGTGGCGCGGCGGTATGGCACTGGCGGCCGTCACTTCGTGCGGTATCTTCTCGGCAATTTCCGGGTCTTCGCTCGCAACCGCGGCCAGTATGTCGCGCGTCGCACTGCCGGAAATGAAACGCAACGGCTACTCAGTCTCACTGGCGACGGGCACACTGGCCGCCGGCGGCACACTGGGCATCATGATCCCACCGTCGATCGCGCTGCTGCTGTACGCGCTGATCACCGAACAATCGGTCGGTGACATGTTCATCGCAGGCGTGATTCCAGGTCTGCTGGGTTTGGCGCTCTATTGCCTGGCCGTTGCTGTCACGGTGTGGATTTTCCCGAACCTGGCGACGCCGGGCGAGAAAACCACATTGATGCAGAAGATCATCGGTCTGAAAGGTCTGCTGCCGTTTACCGCCATCTTTGCGTTTATCATTGCCGGTATCTACGCAGGTTTCTTTACGCCGACCGAAGCGGCGGCCATTGGTGCTGCGCTGACACTGGTCATCGCGTTGATTCGCGGCATGACCTGGGCGATGTTCCTCGAAGCAGTGAATGAAACGCTGTCTATTTCGGCGATGATTTTCTTCATGATCATCGGCGCAGAAATCTTCGGTTTCTTCCTGTCGGTGTCACGTATCTCCTACTCACTGGTCGACTATGTACAGAGCCTCAATCTGTCACCTTACATGGTGCTGTTTGCCGTGCTGATGCTGTTCATTCTGCTGGGTTGTGTGATGGACAGTATTGCAATGCTGCTGCTTACCGTGCCAGTCGTTTTTCCGCTGATTCAAGCGGCAGGTTTTGACCCTATCTGGTTCGGTATCGTCGCAGTCATTACGGTGGAGGTAGGCCTCATAACCCCCCCGGTCGGCATGAACGTGTTTGTCATCAAATCGCTCGATAAAGACCTCAACATCACCGACATCTTTAAAGGCGTGATTCCGTTTGTCCTCTCCGACGTGGTTCGTCTCGGATTACTGATCGTGTTTCCATCACTGGCACTGGCGCTGTTACCTCATTAAAGGAGCTGAAAATGAAAACCTTAAAGACTCAAGTTGCCATTATCGGCTCCGGACCATCGGGGTTGCTGCTTGGCCAGTTGCTCAATAAACAAGGCATTGACAATATCATCGTTGAACGCAGCTCTGCGCCGCATGTGCTGGGTCGTATTCGCGCCGGCATTCTCGAACAGGGCTTTGTCGACCTTTTGCGTGAAGCGGACTGTCACCAGCGATTGGATGAAGAGGGCCTCGTTCATCATGGTTTCTTCATCAGTGTGGAAGGCAGAAAGCAGCACGTTGACCTCACTCGCCTGACGCAAGGCAAAGTGGTGACCTGTTACGGCCAGACCGAAGTCACCCGCGATCTGATGCAGGCGCGCGAGCAATCCGGCCAACGCAGTTTTTATTCCTCGCCGGTGACCAAGCTGCACAACCCGGAACACGGCCTCGCCAGCGTCGAGTTTGAAGCGGACGGCGAAACCTATCAGATCGAATGTGATTTTATTGCGGGCTGTGACGGCTACCACGGCATCTCCCGCCCGAGCATCCCCGATGAAATTCGTACTGAGTACGAGCGCATCTATCCGTTCGGCTGGCTTGGCCTGCTGACTGATACACCGCCGGTGTGCGACGAGCTGATTTACTGCAAACATTCACGTGGCTTTGCACTAGCGAGTCAGCGTTCTGAAACCCGCTCACGCTACTACCTGCAGGTGCCCAACAGCGAGAAAGTGGAAGACTGGAGCGATGAGCGTTTCTGGGAAGAGCTGAAACGCCGCCTGCCCGCCGCAGAAGCAGAGAAACTGCAGACCGGGCCGAGCATTGAAAAAAGCATCGCGCCGCTGCGCTCATTTGTGTGTGAACCGATGCAGCACCGTAATCTGTTTCTGGTCGGCGATGCTGCGCATATCGTGCCGCCAACGGGCGCGAAAGGCCTGAACCTTGCCGCTTCCGATGTCGCTGCGCTTTATCAGGTGCTGAGCGCTTACTACGCCGGTGAACCGCGCAAGGTCGTCGAGCAATATTCGGATGTGTGCCTGCGCCGCGTGTGGAACGCCGAACGCTTCTCCTGGTGGATGACCAGCATGTTGCATCATTTTGACAGTGAGTTGCAGGACCAACGCTCATTCGTCGAGAAGATGGCTGATTGTGAACTGGAATTTTACTTACACAGCGAAGCTGGCATGAAGCTCATCGCTGAACAGTACGTCGGTTTACCGTATGAACAGATTCAGCACTGCGACACAAAAAAGCCTCAGGCTGAGGCAGTCTGCAACTCTCGCTAACACTGATTACAAGGAAAAGACAACATGGCCAGAATTATTGGCGGTATTGGCGCCTCTCATTCACCGACCATTGGTTATGCAAAAGACACCAACAAGGACAACGATCCGGGTTGGAAGCCCATTTTCACTGGCTTCAAAGTGGTGCAGGAATGGGTAGAGCAACAGCAAATCGATGTGCTGTTCATGATTTTCAATGACCACATTACGTCATTCTTTTTCGACCATTACTCCCCGTTTGCGCTGGGGGTCGACGATGAGTACCGCACCGCGGACGAGGGCGGCGGCGCACGCCAATACCCGGCCGTCAAAGGCCATCTGGAACTGTCGCGTCACATCGCAAACTCACTGGTCGCAGATGAGTTCGATCTGTCTGTGTTTCAGAAAAAGCCGCTCGACCATGGCTGCTTTTCACCGCTGTCGATGATTTCGCCGCAGGCCAGTGGTTGGTCAGGCACCATCGTGCCGCTTCAGGTGGGCGTTTTGCAGTTCCCCATTCCGAACGCCAAACGCTGTTATAAGCTGGGTAAGAGCCTGCGCAAAGCGATTGAGAGTTTTCCGGATCCCGATCTGCGCGTAGCCATCGTTGCGACAGGCGGCCTGTCGCATCAGGTGCATGGCGAGCGCTGCGGATTCAACAACACCGATTGGGATCAGCGTTTTCTGGATATGCTGGAAGAGACGCCAGAAGCATTAGCCGACATTCGTCTGGCGGAATACGCCGAACTGGGTGGTATGGAAGGCGCAGAAGTCATTATGTGGCTCATCATGCGTGGCGCACTGTCCGACAAGGTAAAGAAGGCGCACAGCGCTACCTATCTGCCTTCGATGACCAACATCGCCACGGTGATCTTTGAAGATCTCGGCAACAGTTTTGACGACGCGCAGGCCGAGCAATACCGTCAGCACATTCAACATGAAATTGCGGGGGTAGAAAAACTGCCCGGCACCTACCCGTTTGGGCTGGAGAGTGCACATCGCGCCTATCGTCTGAATGACTTTCTGCATCGCCTGATTGAGCCTGCACACCGCGAGCGCTTTAAACAAGAACCCAAAGCTCTGTTTACAGAATTCGGTTTAACCAAACAGGAACAGACCATGGTGGCGGAAAAACAGTGGATTGACATGATTCGCTACGGCGTGAGTTTCTTCCTGCTGGAGAAACTGGGCGCAGTGGTGGGCGTGCCGAATCCGCATATCTACGCGTCTATGCGCGGCGAGGACATCGACACATTCCAGAAATCGCGTAACGTGTCGATGAACTACTCCGTCTCGGGCGGCAAATAATTTGCTCAAGGCTCACTCGACTCTCCCCTGAGTGGGCCTTTCTTCATCTCTTATCGTCACGCTAGGTGCGACTTTGTCCTTTCGGCTGACTTCGGTTGCTGCCGGGACGGCGTTTACGCTTAAACGCAGGACGTTCTACTTTCGGCAGTGAACGCAGTGATTCCGGTACTGGCCCTGTTTTGACCTGCGCCATCAGTTGATCAATACGTTGTTGTAGCGCCTGCATAAACGGCTGATAGGCCTGACCACGTTCGGCCATGGCTTGCAACTGATGCTCCCAGTGCGCCGTCATATCCGGATAGGTCGCATCCGATGGTAGCGCATGAATCAGGCCACGTCCGGCCGCCGAACTTTTAATCAGCTTACCTTCGCGTATGAGTAGCTGACGCTTGAACAGCGTATCGAGAATGCCCGCTCGGGTTGCTTCCGTCCCCAAACCATCGGTTTCGCGCAGAATTTTTTTCAGCTCTTTGTCTGCCACAAAACGGGCAATGCCCGTCATCGCCTGAAGTAACGTTGCCTCAGTAAAATGACGCGGCGGCTCGGTTTTGCGATCTTTGATTTCACCTTCACGGCACGTCAGCACCGTTCCTACCGGTAGCGGCGGTACGGTATCCACACCCTCTTCCTGTTCTTCTTTCTGACCCGTCAGGGTTTTCCAGCCAGCCGACAGCAGCTGGCGCCCTTTAGCGACAAACGTGCCGCCAGCGATGTCAAACACCAACTTGGCTTCGGCATACACCGCTGGCGGATAAAACTGCATCAGATACTGACGAGCAATCAGCTGATACACCTTCATTTCATAGCTGGAAAGCGCATTGACCGAGGCCTGCTTGGGCGTGGGAATAATGGCATGATGCGCGTCGACTTTGGCATCGTTCCACGCTTTGGATTTACGCAACAAATCGGCGTTAGCCACTGCGCTTGCCAGTTCGTTGGCATTATTGGCGATGGCCGCCGTCACGGAAGGCGCCTGCGCGAAATGTTCTTTGGGCAGGTAACGACAATCGGAACGCGGATAGGTAATCAGTTTGTGTTTTTCATACAGCGACTGACAGGTATCGAGCACTTGTTGCGCACTCATGTTAAAACGCTTCGCCGCATCGATCTGCAACGCCGACAATGAATAGGGCAGCGGCGCAGACTGCTTGGTCTGGTTCTGCTCCGACTCCACCACTTTGGCGGGTTGTCCGGCGATGCGACTGGCCACATTCTCGACCAGTTTACGGTTGAGCACGCGGCCCTCTTCATCCTGCCAGGGCTTGCAGGCGTCACTGGGCTTCCAGCGCGCGCGAATATCAAATGCGCCATTGGCATCCTGATAAGGAATCAGCGCATCCAGCGTGAAGTAATCGCGTGGCACGAAGTTTTCGATCTCTTCATCACGGCGCACCACCAACCCCAGCACCGGTGTCTGCACACGCCCGACCGAGAGCACACCCTGATAACCCGCTTTCTGGCCGAGCAACGTGTAAGCGCGCGACATGTTCATGCCATACAGCCAATCGGCCCGTGAGCGTGCCAGTGCAGACACAGAGAGCGGAATAAAATCGCGGTTGCTACGCATCGAGGTTAATGCACGCTTCACCGCTGGCAAGTTCAAGTCACTGATCAGCAGCCGCTCCATCGACTCTTTTTTGCTTTTGGCCACTTTGCAGTAGTCAATCACTTCATCCACCAGCAGTTGCCCTTCACGATCCGGGTCTCCGGCGTGGACAATTTGACTGGCTTCTTTCAGCAGTTTGCGCACCACGCTGAGCTGCTTACTGGCCGATTTGCGTGCACGCAGTTGCCACTGCTCGGGCACAATAGGTAGGTCTGACAGATTCCACTTTTTGTAACGCTCGTCGTAAGCATCCGGTTCCACCTGCTCAAGCAGATGACCGATGCACCACGTCACCACGTCACCATTGGCGCAGCGGATAAATCCTTGATCTTTCTTGTGCGGTTTTGGTAACGCATCGGCAATCGCGCGGCCAAGGCTGGGTTTTTCTGCAATGAAGAGACGAGTCATAGCGTTCAGTGTCTGACGACCAAAAAATTAAGGCCACATTATCGAATGTGGCCTTAATAAATCAAGTAAAACTGTGATTTTATACAGTATCTTTACTGCTCAGAATCACTCTTCGCTGCTTGCTGCGCGAGCGGCGGCTTCTTTGATCAGTGTCTGAAGTTCGCCTTTTTGGAACATCTCGATGATGATGTCACAACCGCCAATCAGTTCACCTTCAACCCAAAGTTGTGGGAACGTTGGCCATTGAGCGTACACTGGCAGTTCAGCACGGATATCCGGGTTTTGCAGGATATCAACGTAAGCAAATTTTTCACCACAAGCCATCAGTGCTTGTGAAGCTTGAGAAGAGAAACCACAGCTAGGCAGTTTTGGTGAGCCTTTCATGTACAGAAGGATCGCGTTCTCTTCAATTTGCTGTTTGATTTTGTCGATGGTTTCCATTGCTTCCTCTTAATGGATTTCAAGTTTCATGGCGCCCATTCTAAATCATTAGTAGAGAATAAAAAGCACATTATCATTATGGTTATAGCATCCGTTTCGCGGAATCGGCAAATTTACACAGTGCGCCTTGCCTTTCGCTTCTCATCGGCCTACTTTGCCTAGAGTCGCTTTCACTATCTTCGGATGGATAAACGATTTTTCTCAAGATTGGGGTTTTAATAAAGTAAAAACTTGCTAAAATAGATCGCAAGTCAGTCGTATCGACGAATATAAAATAACACTGGAAGCAATCGAAAGAGGTAACTCTTTCATCTATATGGAGAATCGAGCAATGGCATTTGAATTACCAGCTCTTCCTTACGCTAAAGACGCACTGGAACCACACATCTCTGCAGAGACTCTTGATTACCACCACGGTAAGCACCACAACACTTACGTTGTTAAGCTGAACGGTCTGATCCCTGGTACTGAGTTTGAAGGTAAAACTCTGGAAGAGATCATCAAGACTTCAACTGGCGGTGTATTCAACAACGCAGCGCAAATCTGGAACCACACGTTCTACTGGCACTGTCTGTCTCCAAACGGCGGCGGCGAACCAACTGGCGCAGTAGCGGATGCAATCAACGCAGCATTCGGTTCTTTCGAAGAGTTCAAAGCAAAATTCACTGACTCAGCAATCAACAACTTCGGTTCATCTTGGACTTGGCTTGTGAAGAAAGCGGATGGCTCTCTGGCTATCACTAACACTTCTAACGCAGGTACTCCACTGACTGAAGAAGGCGTCACTCCACTGCTGACTGTTGACCTGTGGGAACACGCGTACTACATCGATTACCGTAACGTACGTCCAGATTACATGAACGGTTTCTGGGCTCTGGTTAACTGGGAATTCGTTGCAGCTAACCTGGCTAAATAATCCTGTATAGGATAAAAAAGCAATCGATACTAAGCCTGCAATTTTGCAGGCTTTTTTTATTACTTTTCTCCGTCAACGCCCTAAAGCTTTCGCCACTTTGGCCGTTAAAGGGACATCAAACGGAGAACACCATGCAAGTACACACTTTAGATAAAGCTGGCCTGATTAACGAACTGCAGATCGGCACTGGCATCAGCCAGGCTGTTTTGCATGGGCGTCGTGCCGACTTTTCTTTATTGCTGGCTCTGTTCTCTAACGACGTACGTGATACCACTCCGGTTGAACACATCGAGCAAGTCGACACTACGGATTCACTGCTGCGCCAGCGTTTTGAACTGCAAGAGCCGCAGGCATTGCGTAATGACCAAAGTTCCTACCAGATTTCAGCTCGTCAGGCTGACTTGTTTCATCAGGGTGGATTGGCGAGCGCCAAACTGTCTCACTACCTCAAACCTGAAGCTCTGACCTATCTCCCTGAAGATACTCAAGATTTTCCAGAAGAGATCTATCTCAATCTATCAGGTCATGATCGCCGCCATCTGGCACAGAAAACACCGAAAACCCTGTTGCCATCAGACTTATACCCGCAACTGAACATGGCTTGGCGTCACGATCAACTGCGCGCACAAGCCTAGTCGCTCATCTTTGCAATTGTTTTCTCTGACTTTGCGTCAGAGTGTGAATGAGTGCAAAAAATCGTCACCCTTCCGCCAGTCAGACCAAGTTATTTGAAGTTATTCACATCGTACTCACAGCTATTCAACCATCCTATCCTGACCTGTTTCATAACGAAACAAGAGAGAAACATGGAAAAGGTGGGCACAAAATGAATATAGAAAGTGCACTGGTTCTGATTACTTCAGCAAGCTCATTGCTCGGTAGTACACTGGCCATCCATTTTGCGCGACTGGGTGCAAGAGTCATACTGTGTGACACCAACCAGCAAGGATTGCTCGAGACCTTTAAACGTTGCCGGGATATCTCCCATGAGGTCGAGCAGTACCATTTAGCCGATTACTCATTACACAGCATTCACAATATGCTCGATCACATTGAGCATACCTACCAGAGTGTGCCCGACGTACTGATCAATAACTGGCCCAATGCCCCGTTACCTTCCGTTGTGGATGAACATCCGGCTGAGCTGTTTATTCAGAAGTTGGCGTTGATGGCCTCATCGCTGTTTACCTTTGGTCAAGCCTGCTCAGAACGCATGCGTCATCGCTCCGCTAAAGGTGTGATTGTCAATGTACTGTCTTACAACTCACCGCAGGATATGCCGGGCATTGAAAATGCGACATCCATGGTTTCCGGCTTTACCCAAAGCTGGGCCAAAGAGTTGACGCCATTCAACATTCGAGTAGGTGGTGTGGTTCCGATGATTTCCGCTAATGACGAGAGCGTGCACTGGGCAGCGGTGAATGATGAGTTGATTCGCAACACCGAATACATTGTTGCCAATGAATACTTCAGTGGACGGGTGATGTCGGCTTAACCGCTATGGGTTAAGCCGGCTATCCATTAGAAATTTTCTTCCATATAGCTGTCGAGGTAATCTTCCTCAGCATCGTTGTAATCGTTTTTCTCTATCTCAGCGGTAAAATCACGGTGCTGCAGATAGACTTCACGAGTCAACGCGTAAGGATCTGGCGAATTGTCGAGCATCGCCTCTTGCGACACTAACGACGCACGGGTTTCCATGCCTTCCAATGCCCACTTACCGATGCTGGCCCATATGTTGAGATACGACAGTGGTACATACAAACCATCGACGACATCGGTAGTTTCACGCACGGTAAACGGCCCGTAACCCGGCACCATCACGTATGGCCCGTTGCCTACCCCATAATGCCCTGCAGCATCACTGAACGCTTTTTCATCGTGTTTGGTAATGCCCGCTTCCGATGCAATATCAATAAGACCCAAAAGACCAAAAGTGCTGTTAATCCAGAAACGGTTGAAGTGGTCGAGAGCTTTAGTGCCATTGCCCATCAGCAGGTTGTTCACCATGCTGGAAGGTTCATCCAGGTTCGCCAGGAAGTTGGCGATGCCATGACGTATCGGTTGCGGTACGTAGTCGACGTAAGCCAGTGAGACAGGACGCACCAGATACGGGTCGAGATAATCATAGTTAACGGTCCACATGGCACGGTTAAAACCTTCCAGTGGATCGTTCGAAGTAGTATCACTCGATGTGGTATTGGGTGTTGAGCTACAACCGACTAATACCAACATCAATATTGGGGATAGAATCCGTGCTAAGCGGCTAATCATTATTATTATCCATGCGTAAAGGCCGATGCATTCATCGGCCTTTATTTTAATTTAAAACAAACAGCTAGCGCTAATTAATACTGTTTATTAATCACAACTTCAACCGGTTCGCCCAAATTCACTGGCTGACTTTCACCAAACCAGTCGCCGTCTTTAGTCGACACGTTGCCATCAGTATCAATACGAACGCGTACCATGAGTGTAGACAGATCTGACAGTTTACGCCCTTGCATCATGCTGTTGTTATCGTCCAATACCACCGTACGCGGGAAGTTGCTCAACGGATAACGGGCAGCCGCAATCGGCATTGGCGCGCCATCGGCGCTGTGCACAGAGACGATAAGTACCGCGTTTTGTGGCAGGACAACATTGTCAGCCAGAGAAATGGTCACGGAGACCGATTTACCCTCGACAACGCCTTCACCCATTTTACGTTTGGCACTGTCAATACTGCGCGTCAGCATTTCGTAACGACTGTCATTCGGGCCAATCATTTTTTGCATCAGGCCCCAATATTGAATGGCTGACGGGTAATCGGCACGTTCGAACGCATCAAAGGCAAGCAGTGAGTAGACACGCAGGTCGACGTAATCGCGTTTAGCGAGACGTTGCAGAATCGAGCGAGCCTGAGTCTGGTCCATCTCATCATCTGACAACATCAGCGCCTGAGCGTACCCCAACTGAATGTCACCATCCTGAGGCTCCAGCGCATAGGCGTGTTTCATTGCGCCAATTGCGGTCTGCATGTCACGGTTTGCCATCGCAATACGCCCTAGCAACAGCCAGCCTGTCGAGTCTTCCGGTTGGTAATACAAGCGCGTGCGCAGAGAGAGCGTCAAGTCTTCCATTTCCTGATCCGTTAGCTCAACACCCTGACCTTGCGGCGCCATTAGCTTACGAGTCAGCAGCGGTAAGTCGGCACTCACTTGTTGCCAGTGCTCCACTTTATCGTAGTTACCAAATTTGGCGTACATTCCGTAGCTGAGCAGCACGACCAGCAAGACTGACGGCACCAGTACTGCTAACGTCGAGACCTGGCTCTGCTGCGTCGCCTGCTTATCGGCCGGAATATCGTCCAGCAGAGATTGTTTCAGGTCGGCAATCAGGTCCTGTTGGTTGTCCACCAGGCCCTCTGCCGTCTCTTCCTGCAGCTCATTTAAGCGGTCTTTATAGAAAGCTTTGTTGAGCTCATCGCGCAGTACGGTGTCGTTGTTGGCCTTTTTCTGAATCAGCGGAATGGCAATGAAGACGCAGGCAATAGCCACCAGGATAAGCGTCGAAATCCAAAATAACGTCATTATTGCTTATCTCCGTCTTTATCTTCTTCCAGCAGCGCCTTCAGACGTGCTTCTTTGTCCTTATCCCATTGAGCGTTGTTGCTTGTTGCAGCCGCTTTGCTGCGACGGCTGCGAATGACAATCACGCCAAAACCGATCAACAGCACAGATACCGGTCCGAGCCACAAAATCGCCGTACTGAGTGTAAACGGTGGGTTATACGTGACGAAGTTACCGTAGCGGGCAATCATGTAATCGACGATTTCGTCTTTAGATTTGCCCTCTTTTGTCATTTCATACACTTTATGACGCAGATCTTTCGCGAGTTCAGCGTTGGAATCCGCGATTGAGTTGTTCTGACATTTCGGACAGCGCAGCGTATTGCTCAACTCCTGAAACTGAGTTTCCTGCTCCGGCGTATCGAAATCGTACACATCAATCGCGGCCAGCGCAGTTAAGGAAACCATTAGTGCTGCCGCAGCAGCAAGTATCCAACGTTTCATCATTTGGCCTCCTGCAACAACTGGTTGTACATCGGTTCCAGCGTCTCTTTCCAGTTGCGAGGATTCACATCCCCCACATGGCGATAACGGATGACGCCATTAGCATCAATCAGGAAGGTCTCCGGCGCGCCATAAACGCCTAAATCAAGCCCCAGCATGCCATTGCCGTCAAACAAGCTAATCAGATAAGGATTGCCAAGATCGTTCAGCCATTTCACGGCTTTATCACGCTGATCTTTGTAGTTCATACCGATGATTTTTACGCCTTTACCTGCCAACTGGTTGAGGTATTGGTGTTCGGCATAACAGGTGGGACACCACGTGGCCCACACGTTGAGCAGTAACGGCTCACCTTTGAAAATCGATTGGTCATAAAGTTTGCCGGGTTCGACCAAATCTTCCAGACGAAACTGCGGCACAGCCTGCCCCACCAGCACTGATTCCAGTTTGGTTGGATCATCACCTTCGGAGTTTTTAACCAGTTGGGTAGCGAACACTGCAACTAACGCCAGAAATGCTGCCAGCGGAATAAACAAAATCTTCTTATTCATCAATCAAGCCTCCTGCTGAGCGTTTTTTCTGAAACGGTAGCGTTTGTCACTGATGGCCAACGCACCACCCAGTGCCATCAGCAAAGCACCAGCCCAAATCCAGCGAACAAATGGTTTGTAGTAAATTCGTACTGCCCATGCGTTGTTGTCATCCAGACGCTCGCCCATTGCGATATAGAGATCGCGGGTCAGACCGCGGTCAATGGCCGCCTCCGTCATCATCGAACGCGCAGTGCGGTAGAAACGTTTCTCAGCATGCAATGTATTAAGGTATTTACCATTTTGAGTGATTTCAAAATCGGCAATGTAACCGTCGTAGTTCGGACCATCTTTATCACGCAGGCCTTTGAAGAAGAACTCATACTCTTGCAGTTTGAAATGCTCGCCAGGAGCCAGACGGACATCACGTTCGATACTGTAGTTCTGGACCATCGCGATACCGATGATGGTCACAGCAAGACCAAGGTGACCCAGCATCATCGACCAGTGACTGCGTTGCAGTTTACCGATACCCGCCAGGAAGGTGTGACGATGCGTCGCACGCTCATACAGTTCTACTGCGTGCAGGCACACAATCCACAGCGCCATCACCCAACCCATGAAGGCCATTGAGCTGAAGTGTTCTGTCGTCAGTTGCACGATCAACGCGCCGAACAGCAGCGCAATGACGCCGGAAATCAGCATCGGTTTAATCAGTTTCGACAGGTTGTCACGCTTCCAGCGAATGAGAGGGCCGATCCCCAGCAGGAAGGCAAACGGCACCATCAGCCAGGCGAACAAAGTGTTGAAGAACGGTGCACCAATCGATACCGAGCCTAAACCCAACTGTTTATGCACCAGCGGTAACAGCGTACCAATCAGCACGACAACCAGCGCAGCGATCAACAACACGTTGTTAGCCAACAGAGCGTTTTCACGCGACACCAGCTCGAAATTACCACGCACACGTACCGATGAGCCTTTCAGCGCGAACAGCAACAGCGAACCGCCGATGACGAACACCAGGAAGCCAAGAATGAACATGCCGCGCGCCGGATCGGACGCAAATGCGTGTACCGAAACCAGAATACCAGAGCGCACCAGGAAGGTACCCAACAGGCTGAGCGAAAACGCGGAGATAGCCAGCAGCACAGTCCACGCTTTAAAGGTGCCACGTTTTTCGGTAACCGCCAGCGAATGCATCAGCGCGGTACCGGCCAGCCAAGGCATGAATGACGCGTTTTCCACCGGATCCCAGAACCACCAGCCACCCCAGCCAAGTTCGTAGTATGCCCACCAGGAACCGAGCGCAATACCTACGGTCAGAAACAGCCACGCAGCGGTTGTCCACGGACGTGACCAACGAGCCCAAGCGGTATCTAAGCGGCCGGTCATCAGAGACGCAATCGCAAATGAGAACGCGACCGAAAATCCCACATAACCCATGTAGAGCATTGGCGGGTGAATGATCAGACCTGGGTCCTGCAACAGCGGATTGAGGTCACGACCATCAATCGGAAAATGCGGTAAGGTGCGGGTGAACGGGTTCGATGTCACGATGATAAACAGCAGGAAACCGACACTGATCAAGCCCATCACGGCCAATACCCTTGCCACCGACTCCTGAGGCATACCGCGGCTCAACGTCGCCACCGCAAGCGTCCAGCCAGCCTGGATCAGCACCCACAGCAACAGCGAACCTTCATGCGCGCCCCACACCGCCGTCAGACGGTAATACCACGGCAATTGGCTGTTGGAGTTGCTGGCTACGTACTGCAACGTGAAATCGTTGGTGTAGAACGCCCACAACAGAATGCCGAACGACAACGCCAGCATCATAAACATGCCAATCGACAGCGGTCGCGCCGCATTCATCAGCACATGGTTGTTTTTGGACGCTCCGACCAGAGGAAGTACGCTGAGCAGCACGGCTAACGCCAGTGCCAGAATCAGCGCAAAGTGACCGATTTCCGCAATCATTTGGTACTTCCTTGCATTTGATCTTGTGAGTAGCTCATTGGCGAATGGTTTTTCTGCATCGCTTCGGCAATTTCAGGTGGCATGTACTCTTCGTCGTGCTTAGCCAGCACTTCGAAGGCTTCTACGGTCGTTGCGTCTTTCAGCACGCCCTGAGCCACAATACCCTGACCTTCACGGAACAGGTCTGGCAGGATACCTTCGTAGATCACTGTCACTGAAGGGCCTTTGTCATGCAGCAAAAAGCTCACTTTAAGAGAGCTAGGATCGCGTTTCACAGACCCGACTTCGACCATTCCACCGATGCGCAGGCGCTGGCCCACTTCCGGCTTTTTGCCATCTTTACCGTTCACCAGTTCACTCGGGGTGTAAAACAGGTCCATATTTTGATTCAGTGCGTACAGAACGAGACCGATGGTGGCACCTAAACCGATGAAAATCGCCAGCACAATACCGAGGCGCTTTTTGCGTCTTGGATTCATAGTGTGTTCTCCATATTTTTCGCTGCATCGATTCGTGCCTGACGCGCTACTTTAGCCTGGACTTCATTCAGTAGCGTTTGACCGCGGCGAACACTCGCCACCCACAAAATCAACATTGATAAGAAAGTAATACCAAAGGAACTCCACACGTAAGCCGCGTAGCCTCCCATTGCCCAGAAATCGCTCATAGATTCAAAGTGCATCTTATTTCCCTCTCTGTGACTGCGTTGCGGCCAGTTGAATCACCCACGGGCGGTGACTCTCTTTGCTGATGATTTCATTGCGCAGGCGAATCATCGCCAACGCGCCGAAGAAGAACGCGAAGCCGAATATGTTCAGCAGCAGCGGCCACAGCATATCGCTCGAAATCGAAGGTTTATCGAATTTGGTGATGGTGGCCCCCTGATGCAGGGTATTCCACCACTCCACGGAATAGTGAATGATTGGCAGGTTGATCACACCGACAATCGCCAGAATACCCGCCGCTTTGGCTGCGGTTTTCTGATCATCAAACGCGTGATAAAGCGCAATCACACCGAGATAGAGAAACAGAAGAATAAGTTCTGAGGTCAGACGTGCGTCCCACACCCACCAGGTACCCCACATCGGCTTACCCCACACAGCGCCCGTAATCAGTGCGATGAAGGTGTAGACTGCGCCGATGGGTGCCATCGCGGATGCAGCCATGTCCGACAGTTTTACCTGCCACACAATGCCGATAAAGGCAGCAATCGCCATCGACATGTAAACGCCCATCGACCAAATAGCAGCAGGCACGTGGATATAAATGATACGAAAACTGTCTCCCTGCTGATAATCAGAAGGCGCGTAGGCCAGTCCCCAGACTGTACCTGCGGATAAACACAACAGAGCTAAAATCGCAAACCAAGGTAGAAACTTACCGCACAGGCGATAGGCCGACTCTGGTTTGGCGTAGGGATGTAGCCATTTCCACATTGTTTACTCTCACTTTTACTTCAAGTACCGAATCTGAATTGTTCGGTTTGCAATTTATCTAACGGGAATTTTTCGTGCTTGATCGAGAACAACTAATTGACACTTACTCGCAACGCAGCACTGATCGCAAACGGTGTCAGGGTCAATGCGCCCATAAACATCGCCGCCAGAATCGCCAATTGTCCGTTGTACGCCATTCCCAGTGACGCCGCATCTATGGCTGATGTGGCGAAGATCAAAATTGGGATGTAGAGCGGTAAAACCAGCAAACTGAGCAGCACGCCGCCTTTTTGCAGCCCGACCGTCAAAGCCACACCGATTGCACCAATAAAACTGAGGGTTGGCGTTCCGAGCAGTAACGTCAGCACCACTGAAAACCAAGTATTCATATCCAATGACAACAGAATGGCCAGCAGCGGACTGATTAAAATCAACGGCACCCCCGTCAGCAGCCAGTGTGCCAATACTTTTGAAATCACCACCACAGGTAATGGGACTGGCATCAGCATCATTTGTTCCAGTGAGCCGTCCTGATAATCATCGCGAAACAGGCGCTCAAGCGAAAGTAATGCCGACAGCAATGCGGCAACCCAAACGATGCCAGGCGCAATACGGGACAATAAACTTGGATCAGGGCCAATGCTGAGAGGGAACAGCGTAATCACGATGATGAAAAACCACAGCGGGTTGAAAATGTCGGCCTGACGACGAAACGCGATCAGCAGTTCACGACGAATGATGGTGGTCATGGTCGATAGCATCAGGCGTCTCCTAACTTAATTTTGCGCAGTTTCGGATTGTCGGCGAACATATCCTGGTGGGTGGTCAGCACCACGATCCCACCTTGTTCGGCATGCTGCAAAAAGAGGGCTTCCAATACTTTCACCCCTTGTTTATCAATCGCCGTCAGAGGTTCATCAAGGATCCACAACTTCTGGCGGCTGAGCCACAAGCGAGCCAACGCCACGCGGCGCTGCTGCCCGGCAGACAGCTGTGCCACTGGCACATCTTCACGCCCGGCAAGCCCAACCTGAGTCAGCGCCTGGTACAAATCCTCTTCCTGCGTGCCAACGGCGTGTACCGCTTGATAAAAACGCAGGTTTTCTAATGCGGTCAGCTCTCGTTTTACACCCGTTTGATGGCCAAGAAACAGCAGCTCCTGATGGTAGCTGTCTCGATCCGCTTCGATGTTGACGTTATTCCAATGGATCTCGCCATCATCGCGGTCACCCAAGCCAGTCACAATGCGTAGCAACGTCGTTTTGCCAGTGCCATTACGGCCTTCAATTTGGACCAATTCGCCAGATTGAATGGTGAAAGACAAGCCTTCAAACAGCACTCTTTCATCACGAATCGCAGTGAGATTTTTTACTTCCAGCATGGGCTTCTGAATCAATAAATTGGGGCGCCCATATTACCACACCACGGAAGAGACTAAATAGAGTAAGGGTATTACGAGTCACGAAACTAAGTAAGAAACTGTTAATTTTTAATTATTTTCTGAAGCAATTAACCCTTTTTGGTTACATGCTTTCATAAATCCCAGCCAACAAAAAAGGAAGTCTCACGACTTCCTTTTTATCTGTTCACATCAGGCTAACGAGAAGGTTTGCGTGCCGGTCTTTTTTCTCCCGGCGCAGCCACCTTTCTTTCCGGATGACTGGTCAGCGGCGGTATCGCCTCTTTACCGGAGAGTTTCTTCTGTAACGAGAGCATCAGCTCCGCTTCGGCTTTTGGCAGTTCGCACTCTTCGATCAGCTCATTGATATCAGCACCCAACTTGACCATCTTCGATGCGCGGGTGTACAAACGGCCATCCGTGTCGGCGTTTTCCAGCTCTTTGAGGCGTTCATTGAGATGCAAGATAATGTCCTGCTGTTCTGAGACTTTCTGCCCCAGCCCGACCATCACTGAGCGCACTTCCAGAACCTGCTTATTGGATTTCTGAAGCTCTTTATCCAGATGGCGTAACTGTTGGCGGAAATAGTCCGCCTGTTTTGACGAACTTCGGCGCAGGCGAAACAGTGCCAAGAGCAGCAGCAAAACAATCAGTACACTGCCTCCTGCAATAACAGGAGGCGTTAACCAAGCCAGATCAGCCATTACAGATGAGCCATTTCATCCCATTCTTCATCGGTAAGCAGCTTGTTCAGGTCTACCAGGATCAGTAGTTTACCGTCACGGTTGCTTACACCCTGAATGAATTTCGAGCTTTCATCGGTGCCAACGCTTGGTGTGGTGTCAATTTCAGAAGAACGCAGGTAAACCACTTCGGCCACGCTGTCGACCAGAATACCAATCACTTGGCGCTCAGATTCGATGACGATGATACGGGTGTTATCGGTGATCTCACCTTGCATCAAACCAAAACGAGAACGAGTGTCGATAACGGTTACCACGTTACCACGCAGGTTAATGATACCCAGCACGTAATCTGGTGCACCGGGTACTGGCGCGATTTCGGTATAACGCAGCACTTCACGTACTTGCATTACATTGATGCCGTACGTTTCTTCTTCTAGCTGGAACGTCACCCACTGCAGCACTTCGTCGTTAGAGTGTTCTTTTCTCACTTCAACTTCGTTAGTTTGAGACATACCTTTTCCTCTCTAAGTCGTTTCCGACAAAAATGTATTATTTATCGAGTGCTTTTACATCAAGTCCTGCATTAAGCATAGCGATCAATGCTTCAACATGAACCAGAGCACACATTTTTTCTTTAACCATTCCAGCAAGCCAAGGGCGCTTACCCACTTGTTCCCGCCAGCGAACTTTTTCACTATTCAGCAGCTCGGTGCCTAATAGTTTAGTGCATGCCAACCCCCACATACTTTCGCCGAGCATGACGATGTACTGGTAGTCCGCTTTATAACTATCATCGCGTAGCTTTTCCGCCATCACCCACTTCGCCGTATCCACCACGTCCAGCTGTGCATCACGGTTAGTTTGCAGGCCAAGATACCAGCCCGGACGACCAATCAGGTGATTGAGAGAGCCTTTACGGTGAATACCTCCCAGCTCATCCAGCGGTACAGCAAAAGTCACCCCGTTGACGTCGAAGTAGAGTACTTGAAAGTTGTCGGCACGTACGGCGTTATCCCAACGACTGAGATCAAAACGGCCTGCCTCAGTTTGGGGTGTTTCATCAACCTCAATCTCAGCAGTCAGCTCTTGTTCTAAGCTGGTGCCGTTCAGCGCTTCGACTTCTACCAACGTTTCGACGTCAGGTTCCGCCACCAACACCTGAGGCTCAACAACGACCTCGGGTTCGATGTTCCATTCCTGAATCTCTTCCACCACAGCAGGCGCTTCAGCCTGAGCGATCTGAATGGTGTTCTGCTCCATCACCTCTTCAAGATCCAGCTCAGCAACCGGGTTGCTGTTTTCTAACTGGCTCAGCAGGCGCTGGACATCATCCAGGTTGGGCAAATCAATTTCTTCGAGCTCTTCTTCGAAGTAACTCTTTTCCGCCACCGATTGCATCATCGGCTCTAATGCGGGTTCTGGCTCAGGCTGACTCTGCGGCGCAAGATCCTGTTCACCCAGCTCTTCATCTAGCAGAGCAGTGAAGTAATCATCCAGCGCTTGTTCACTCGACAGCAACGGGCTACTCATTGATAGACAGCCTCTCTAAAAACAGAAGTAATTGCTTGTACGCAAAAACACCCCGGCTGCCTTCAGCAAAATGGGATGCCGGTAAACGTTTCAGGCTGGCATCGCGGAACTTGGTGTCAATAGGTACCGCCGACGTCCATACCTGATCCGGGTAATCTTTCTTGAGCTGGTTCAGTGTCTGCAATGAGGCGCGCGTACGTTTGTCGTACATGGTTGGCACGATGGTGACCTTAAACTCACGATTGCGCGACTTTTGCATAATTGCCAGCGTACGCACCATGCGCTCCAAGCCCTTCATCGCCAGAAACTCTGTCTGTACCGGGATCAAAATACGATCGCTGGCCGCCAGTGCATTAACCATCATCACGCCAAGAATGGGCGGACAGTCGATCAACACATAGTCATAACGTTGACGCAGCGCCAGCAAGGCACGTTTGAGAATCAACCCCATGCCACTGCGGTTTCCCATCACCCGATCCAGTGTCGCCAGCGACATGTGTGCCGGGATCAGGTCTATTCCTTCCACATCGGTACGCAGAATCAGAGGCTCAACCGTATGCTCGGTGTACTCGCGCAGCTGAAACAGGTCAAACAGGCTGGCCGGAACACCATCAGAGTCATAACCCAGATAAGTCGTCAGTGAAGCGTGCGGGTCCGTATCGACCAGCAAAACACGCTTACCTTGCTTGCTCAGCAAGCCAGCAAGCGTGATGGTTGTGGTCGTTTTACCGACGCCACCTTTTTGGTTTGCAACACTCCAAACAATCATTGCGCTTCCTTAGGCCAAACCGACTTCGACCAGCATGCGCTCTGCAATGCGATCCAGAGGTAAATCTTCACTCGAAATACCGGCTTTTGCGACGGCTTGCGGCATGCCATACACCACGCAACTCTCTTCATCCTGTGCCCAGATAGTCGCGCCTGCATTCTTGAGCATACGCGCACCTTCGCGGCCATCAGCGCCCATTCCGGTCAGTACCATCGACAACACTTTATCGCCGTAAACTTTGGACGCTGAACCAAAGGTGACATCTACACACGGCTTATAATTCATGCGCTCACCGCCATCAATAATGCGCAGCTTAGCCGCGCCAGGACGCCCTTCCAGCATCATTTGTTTACCGCCCGGCGCCAGATAAGCGACACCAGGACGCAGCACATCACCATCTTCCGCTTCTTTCACTTCAATCTTGCATAATGAGTTCAGACGACTGGCGAATGCGGCGGTAAAGGTCGCAGGCATGTGCTGAATCAACACAATCGGATGCGGATAATTTGCAGGTAGCTTGGTGAGAATCTTTTGCAATGCGACCGGACCACCCGTCGAAGTACCGATAGCTGTAAGCTGATATTTCTTACCGGAGGCTTTGAAACGCGTTGCCGCCGCAACGGGTCTGCTTGGACTCAATGACGGAGTCGTTGGCTGAGTCCGGTTAAGCAAACTTGAGCCAGAAGTTGGCGCAGGTGATGACACAGCCGGACGAGATACGACCGGGCGGCGCATAAACGCTTTCTTCGCGGCAATTTGCAACACGCGTTGTTGCAGCAGCGCAACCGCTTCGTCACGGTTACGCGCGATATCTTCAAATTTCTTCGGTAAGAAATCCAGCGCACCGGCATCCAGCGCATCCAGCGTCGCTTTCGCACCATCGTGCGTCAGCGATGAAAACATCAGAATTGGCGTCGGATTGGATGCCATGATCTCACGGACGGCAGTGATACCGTCCATGACTGGCATTTCAATATCCATCGTAATGACATCGGGTTTGAGACGCTGTGCTTTGTCCACCGCCTCTCTGCCGTTAGTCGCGACATCAATCACTTCTAAGCGCGATTCGGAGTTGATGATTTCACTCACACGACGTCGGAAGAAGCTTGAATCATCAACAACTAATACTCTAATCGCCATAGTTATCCTTATCTTAGGTGGTCAACTAGATTCGAGAAGCAGCAGCGTACTGTTTCAACAAATCCGGCACATCAAGAATGAGTGCGATATGACCATCACTGGTGATGGTTGCGCCCGCCATACCCGGCGTACCTTGCAGCAGTTTGTCCAGTGGCTTGATCACCACTTCTTCCTGCCCAATCAGAGCGTCAACCACGAAACCAACGCGTTGGCTGCCAATCTGGACGATCACTACATGGCCATGCCCTTTACGAGCTTGCACTTTACCTGCTTTTGGCGCCAGCCAGTTTTGCAGATAGAACAGTGGAATCGATTTATCACGAACGATGATGGTTAGCTGCCCATCAACCACGTTGGTGCGACTTAAATCCAGATGGAAAATTTCATTGACGCTCGCCAATGGCAGCGCGAATGGGTGACCGGCAACACCAACCATCAGCGTTGGAAGAATCGCCAGAGTCAGCGGCACTTTAATCGTGATCTTGGTGCCTTTGCCCATCTCAGAATCGATATCAATCGAACCGTTCAGTGTGTTGATGGCGGTTTTCACCACATCCATTCCTACGCCACGACCCGAGATATCCGAAATTTGCTCTTTACTTGAGAAGCCCGGCATAAAGATCAGGTTGAAACACTCTTTGTCGGACAGACGCGAAGCCGCATCTTCGTCCATCATGCCGCGCTTCACTGCGATACTGCGCAGTTTATTCGGATCCATACCGCCGCCGTCGTCGACGATCGCCAGCTCAATATGGTCCCCTTCCTGCGACGCAGAAAGAATCACTTTACCGGTACGTGGTTTACCCGCTTTAACACGAGCGTTCGGCATTTCGATACCGTGGTCAACCGAGTTGCGCACCAAGTGAATCAGTGGATCCGCCAGCGCTTCAACCAGGTTTTTATCCAGATCGGTCTCTTCACCGCGCATCTCCAGCACGATGTCTTTATTTAGGTTACGCGCCAAATCACGCACAACGCGAGGGAAGCGGCCAAAGACTTTCTTGATTGGCTGCATGCGGGTTTTCATCACCGCGCCTTGCAAGTCAGCAGTCACGACATCCAGGTTTGCGACCGCTTTCGACATCTCTTCGTCGTTGCTGTTGAGGCCTAGGCTCAGCAGACGGTTACGAACCAGTACCAGTTCACCAACCATGTTCATGATGGTATCCAGCGTTGACGTATCCACCCGAACTGTGGCTTCTGCCTGAGCTTTCTTCGCGCCACCCGCAGCGACTTCGCGTTTCTCGCTTGAATCATCAATCACTTTTGGTGCAGGTGCCGCTTTGGCCGCAGCCACTTTCGGTGTTGTCTGAGCCGCCGCCGGTGCTGGTTTCGCGGCTGGAGCTTTAGGCGCTGGCGTAGGTGCAGGCTTTGGATTTTCGCTTACCGGGCGAGTCGCCATCTCCAGCTCTTCGATAGAAGGGCCTTTACCCACACCGTGCAATTCATCCAGCAGCTTTTCAAACTCTTCGTCTGTCATCAAGTCGCTGTCTGAAGGCGACTTAGGCGCTGACGCTTTAGCCGTTGGCGCAGGTGCTTTTGGCTTTTCAGGTTCTGCCGGAGTATTGACAGACGGGCCTTTACCTTTGCCGTGCAGTTCATCCAGAAGACGTTCGAACTCGTCATCGGTGATATCGCCACCGGCATCACTACTGGCAGGCGTCGGCGCTGGCGTTTTGGGTGCCTGAGCGACAGGTTCAGCTTGTTGAGTGTCAGCACCTGGCGCACGGCCTTTGCCATGCAACTCGTCCAACAATTTCTCAAATTCGTCTTCTGTGATGTCGTCGATAGAATCAGCCGCAACGGCGCTCACCGGAGTACTGGCAACAACTTCAGGTTCAACAATCTCTTCGACCACATCTTCGATTACTGGCTCTTCAACCTCTGCATGAGCTTCATCTTCAGACTCAGGACGGCACAAGTGGTGCAGCTCGTCGAGCAGTTGCGGATCGGCAGGTTCAAGAGGTTCATGATCTTGCACAGCACGGAACTGTTCGTTAACGGTGTCCAGCGCGCGCAACATGGTATCCATCAGGCTCGGTGACACACTGCGCTGACCGTTTCGAAGAATATCGAACACGTTTTCAGCACCGTGACACGTTTCAACCAGTTCGGTCAGGGATAAGAAACCCGCACCGCCTTTTACGGTATGAAAGCCGCGGAAAATAGCGTTTAAAAGATCTCGGTCTTCCGGATTGTTCTCTAGCTCAACCAGCTGTTCTGAGAGCAATTCGAGAATCTCACCCGCTTCAACCAAAAAGTCCTGAAGAATATCTTCGTCTAAATCGTAGCTCATACGTTACCCCTAAAATCCAAGACTCGATAGCAAGTCGTCTACTTCGTCTTGAGATGAAACCGCGTCACTGCGTTCGTGAGGGTTGAGAATTGGTCCCTCAGGCTCAGTTGATGCTTTCTTGGCTTTATCTTGTTGTTCTATTTGATTGGTACCAAAGACTGTCAAAATATCGACCAGACGTTTTTCAACTTCATTCACCAGCGTGATCACGCGACGAATGATTTGTCCGGTTAGGTCCTGGAAGTCTTGAGCCATCAGAATTTCGGTTAATTGACCACGTAGCTCACTACTGTCACCTTCGATTTGGGAGAGAATATTATCGATACGGTGACACAGGGCTTTGAACTCACTCAGTTCAATTTTGCCATGCATCAGTTCGTTCCACTGAGGGCGAACCAACAGTAAGCTTTCGTGCAAACTGTCTGCAATCGGCATACAACGATCCACGGCATCCATGGTTTTGTTCGCTGCGACTTCGGTTTTTTCAATGACGTAATGCAATCTGTCTCGGGCATCAGGAATTTCGTCATTGGCTATCTGACTCATTCGCTCATCGATATGGAATTGATTCAGGGAATCGTGCAGATCGCGCGTCAAGGCGCCGATCTCTTGCAACATTGGGTTGCGTTCCGATTCATACAGCTGCTTAACCAGAAGGTTCGCGCTGTCCTGCTGTCCATTCTCAAGCAATTGAACGAGTTCTTTGGCTTGTTCTAATGAAATCATCCTGTAATTAGCCTTTCACGCGTTTGAATAGAGCAAACTTTTGTCTAAACGAAAGTTTTAGAGACGCTCGAAGATTTTTTCTAGTTTTTCTTTCAGAGTCGCCGCTCGCTGTGAATGGCTTAACGATGTAACCGTTAACGCCCGCTTGAGCTGCTTCGATGATCTGCTCACGTTTTGCTTCAGCTGTGATCATCAGGACAGGAAGATGTTTCAACTCTTCATCCGCACGAATGTTTCTCAGAAGATCAATGCCTTGCATACCAGGCATATTCCAATCTGTCACCACGAAATCAAATTCACCCTTTTTAAGCATAGGCAAAGCCGTCAAGCCATCGTCCGCTTCCTGAGTGTTGTTGAAACCCAGGTCACGAAGAAGGTTTTTTACAATACGGCGCATTGTTGAAAAATCGTCAACAATAAGGATTTTCATGTTTTTATTCAAAATTGCCTCCACTGAGTTCGAAATCAGTGATATTTAGTCGTTTTGTGTCCAGGAACTCAACTTGGTTCGCAGACGTTGCATTGCTTGGCTCAGTATTTGGCTCACGCGGGACTCACTCACGCCAAGTACTTCCCCAATTTCTTTCAAGTTTAGTTCTTCATCATAATAGAGCGAAAGTACTAAGGCTTCACGCTCAGGAAGCGATTTTATTGACTCAACCAATGCTTTACGGAACGATTCGTCGGCAACCCCTTTGAAAGGAGAGTTGTCTTCATCATCGTCCACAGGCGAAATGGCGTCATCCGTCACTCCCAGATCTTCAATTCCGACAATTCGCGAACAGTTTATGTCGGTTAACACGCTATGGTATTGATCTAACGACATACCCAGGTGTTTTGCGACTTCTGTATCGGACGGGTCACGATTTAGGATCCCTTCCAGTTCTGCAATTGCCTGACTGATTTCCCGGTTATGTTTGTGTACCGAGCGTGGCACCCAGTCGCCCCGCCGAATATCGTCGAGCATCGCGCCTCGAATACGAATACCAGCGTAGGTTTCAAAACTCGCACCTTTACTTCCGTCGTAGTTCTTTTGCGCTTCAAGTAAGCCGACCATGCCGGCTTGTATTAAATCTTCAATGAGTACACTAGGAGGTAAACGCCCGATTAAGTGATGAGCTATACGCTTAACCAATACGGAATATTTTTCCAGAAACAATTTCTGGCTATTGATATTGCCGTATTGATCATAAGTAAGCGCTTTATTCACCGAATGGTTCCCCTACTATTTCTGACCGGTTAAGCAGCCTTTCGACGAAAAATTCCAGATGCCCACTCGGGGTTCTCGGGATCGGCCAGGTTAAGGCCTTGTTCGCCAAAGAGCTGATCGCCAGCGATGCGGGTGAACGCGGATAAGCATCCACCACGATTTTCTGTCTTTTTACTGCCTGACGCACGTTGTCGTCCAGAGGAATACAGGCGACAAGTTCAAGGCTTACATTCAAGAAGCGCTCGGTGACCAGTGTCAGTTTCGCGAACAACTCTCGTCCTTCACGATAGCTTCTGACCATGTTGGCAACAATCTTAAATCGCTGAACCTGATGTTCTCTGCTCAAAAGTTTGATCAGTGCATATGCATCTGTGATAGAAGTGGGTTCATCACACACCACCAGCACAACATCTTGCGCAGCACGCGAGAAGCTGACCACCATGTCGGAGATACCTGCTGCAGTATCCACCAACAGAATGTCCATCTCATCTTCCAACGAACCGAAGGCACGAATCAACCCCACGTGCTGAGCGTGTGACAGCTCAGTCATGGATTGCGTACCAGAAGTCGCCGGGATGATTTTAATCCCATGTGGTCCTTCTACGATAGCATCTTTCAGCTCACATTCACCGGCCAACACATGGCCTAAGTTGCGCTTAGGACGAATGCCGAGCATCACGTCCACGTTCGCTAATCCCAGGTCAGCATCCAGCACCATGACTTTTTTGCCCTGGCGTGCCATGCAAATGGCCATACCCAGAGTCACATTTGATTTGCCCACACCGCCTTTACCACCAGTCACCGCGATGACTTTGGTTACAGAGGGTTGGGTTAAACGACGTAAGCCGCTTGCTTGGTCATATATCATTTTGTTTGTCATATCTGTCCGCCGCCTAGAATCTTTCTGAATCACTGTTCCAGTAGTGAGGTTCATTCTCTGTCGACTTCTCTAGCAACTCGTTTGCTTTCGCAACCATATATTTGGGCTGAGCAATCACTATATCTTCGGGTACACGCTGACCATTGGCGATGTACGCCACAGGCAACGAATTTTGAACTACAACACTAACAAATTCACCTAAGCTCAGGCATTCGTCGAGCTTGGTCATAATGCACCCTGAAAGAGGAATTCTTCTAAAGTGCTCAATGGTTTCCTGCAACACTTTGCGTTGCGCCGTGGCAGGTAACACCAGATAACTGTGGATGACTTCTCCACTCTCTTGCATGAGGGTATCGAGTTGCTCAGACAGGCGCACATCGCGCTGTCCCATGCCTGCTGTATCCACCAAAATTAGGCGACGATTGCGTAGCTGATATATTACATCGGCTAACTCTTTGGAATCTTTAGCAACTCTTACAGGACAACCCATAATTCTTCCATAAATGGATAATTGCTCATGGGCGCCGATACGGTAAGTGTCGGTTGTCACCAGGGCAACGTTGTCCGAACCGTATTCCATCGCCGCGCGTGCCGCCAGCTTCGCCACCGTGGTCGTTTTACCAACACCGGTAGGTCCAAGCAGCGCCACCACGCCGCCACGTTTGAGAATATCTTGCTTCACCACTGGAATCTGGTCTGAAACCAGACCCAGCAGTGCTTTCCACGCTTTTTGCGGTTGCGTATCTTCCGGAATGTAACAGGCCAGCTGGTCGGCCAGGTCCAGAGAGACACCCATACGTTCCAGACGTTTAATCAACATGGCACGCAGCGGTTCGCGACGTTCCACTTCCTGCCACATCAACCCAGAAACCTGATGTTCCAACAGGCGGCGAATAGAGGTCATCTCTTCACGCATATTTTCCAGCTCGTTGGCTGCCATTGGCGTGTCTTCTTCGCGCTGACGTTCGTAGCGCGACGGATCCAAACGCGGACGAGCCCGAGCCTCGGAACGTTCTTCAGCAATCAGTTTCGCCAGCGGAGAATCGCTGTTGAGCTGGCGGGCCAGCGAAGAGCGGCTCTCTGTCGTGCGAGTGTCAGTCTGACGCTTAAGCAAAGCCGACAGCGAGTCTTCATTCTCGGCGCGATACTGCGACTCTTCCTCATGCGCACCATTACTGTACTGCTTTAGCATGTTGGCAAAACGCTGAGTCATTGATGCGCCGTTGCTTGAACCATTGTTCAGGCTTACCCGGTCATCTTGCAGTTCGCGTCGGGAAGGCGTGCTTTGGAGCTTCGGTGACGCCTGAGTGCCGATGTGTCTTGGTTGTGAACCGTACTGTTTCGTCACCGCCGGAGCAACGGAGGTTGTTTCTCCATCCACCGCCGCCACGATTTCGACGCCACCCGCGACTTTTTTGTTTGACATGATCACCGCCTCCGCGCCCAGTTCTTCTTTAACCTGAAGCAGCGCTGTTCTCATGTCTTTGGCAAAAAATCGTTTAATTTTCAAAGCAGCTATCCATTATTTATGTGAGAAGGTTAGTTACCAACCGCCTGCACAATGCGAATTTGTTTTTCGTCTGGTATCTCTTGATACGACAGCACTCTCAGGTTTGGAATGGTGTTCTTGACGAACTTGGCCAATGTCGAGCGCAGCACACCGGATGTCAGCAGTACCGCAGGTTCGCCTTTCAGCTCTTGCTCCTGCGTTGCCTGACTCAATGCCATCTGCAGCCGCTCCGCCAATCCAGGCTCAATACCTGCCGATTCTCCCCCTGAAGCTTGCATGGTCTGATGCAAAATTTGTTCCAGCTCAGGGATCAGGGTAATCACCGGCAGCTCAGGCTCTATACCATTGATTTCTTGGACGATTAGACGTTTCAACGCAATCCGTACCGCGGCCGTCAGAATGTCGGGTTCTTGACTCTTACTGGAATACTCAGACAGGGTTTGCACAATGGTTCGAATATCGCGAATCGGAATGGCTTCGTGCAACAGGTTCTGCAGTACTTTAACGACCACACCCAACGCCAGTTGATCCGGAACAAAACCATCCACCAGACGCGGCGCAGAACGGCTCAGCATTTCAAGCAGATTCTGCACTTCTTCATGACCAATCAGCTGGGCAGCATTGTTGGTCAGCAGTTGACTCAAATGAGTCGCCAGCACGGTTGACGAGTCAACTACGGTGTATCCGAGCGCTTGCGCATGTTCACGTTGCTCTTCACGAATCCACACCGCTTCCAGCCCAAATGCCGGGTCATAGGTGTGTTCACCGTCAATCATGCCGTATACCTGGCCCGGGTTAATCGCCAGTTCCTGATCCGGGCGAATCTCCGCTTCACCCACGGCAACCCCCATCAAGGTGATGCGGTAACTGTTCGGCGTGAGTTCGAGGTTGTCACGAATGTGAACCGGCGGAATGAGGAAACCAAAATCTTGTGACAACTTCTTGCGCACGCCTTTTACCCGCTCAAGCAGTTCCCCGCCCTGATCGCGATCCACCAGCGGAATCAAACGATAACCCACTTCCAGACCAATCACATCGACAGGCTGCACATCATCCCACGACAACTCGCGTGGTGTTGGCGCTTCACCTTCAATTTTCGCGGGCAGTTTGGCATCGCTTTCGGCTTGTTTCTGTTTGCGCTGAATCATGTAGGCACTGCCCCCCGCCAAAATAGCCAGGGTCAGAAACGAAAAATGCGGCATGCCAGGTACAATCCCCATCACGCCAAGAATGGCTGAGGTAATCATCAGCGCTTTCGGATTGTCGAACAGCTGGAAAATGACCTGCTGTCCCATGTCTTCATCGGTATTTTGACGCGTTACCATGATCGCGGCACCGATGGAGAGCAGCAGCGACGGGATCTGAGCAACCAGACCGTCACCGATGGTCAGCAAGGTATAGATTTGAATCGCTTCGCCAAAGCCAAGACCATATTGAATCATCCCGATAGTAAGGCCACCGATAATGTTGATAAACAGGATCAGAATACCGGCTATCGCGTCCCCTTTGACGAACTTGGACGCACCATCCATCGAACCGTAAAAGTCCGCTTCTTTGGTGACTTCAAAACGGCGAGTACGCGCTTGCTCTTGATCAATCAGACCAGCGTTGAGATCCGCATCAATCGCCATCTGTTTACCCGGCAAGGCATCCAATGTAAAGCGAGCGCTTACCTCAGAAATCCGGCCCGCACCTTTGGTGACCACCATAAAGTTGATGATCATCAGGATTAAGAACACCACCAGACCGACAGCGTAGTTGCCGCCAATCACTACGTTACCAAACGCTTCAATCACGTTACCCGCAGCTCCCGGGCCTTCATGACCATAGAGCAACACCACCCGAGTTGAGGCGACGTTGAGCGCCAGACGTAGCAAGGTTGCAATCAGCAGTACGGTCGGGAATGCAGCGAAATCAAGTGGTCTGCGTGTGTAAACCGTTACCAGCAGCACCACCATCGATAAGGCAATATTGAAGGTAAAAAAGAGGTCGAGCAGAAATGCGGGCATCGGCAACACCACCATCGCCAACGTCGCCAGTACCATAACTGGCGCACCGATGGCAGGCATGCTGCGTTGAGGAATGTTGGGCAATTTGTCCGCAAATGGCAGTGTAAACTTCATAGGCCTGCAAGCTATTAGTGGTTGAGAATTCAGCGACGCAACAAGGCGTTAGCGCGATGATGCAATTTTTAGTCCATGAGAAACTGTCAAAAACTTGGCTGAGGGATAAATCTAAGGCCAGCGACCAATAAAAAAGGCTGCCCGCAGACAACCTTTTCTTTTCGCACCGTGCAAATTACGGGTGCACGTTCCAGGCGACTTTGCCCTGGCGCGATTGAGGGTCAAACTCAATGCACATCAAGCCCGAGGTCGGGAACATCGGCGGCACCATATCTGCTACAAATTCGGACGCCAGATAACCCACCAGCGGCAGGTGCGATACCAGCAGCAGCGTGTCTAATGCTTCCAGTTCAACCAGTGCCGAGACATAGTCAAACACCTCATCGGCCGAACCATACGGCGTGATGTCCTCGCATACCTGCACTTGTCTTGCCGCAAAATAGCGAGAGATTTCCTGCCAGGTTTGCTGAGCACGTAGATAAGGGCTGACCAGAACTTTATCGAAATGATGTAGGTCTTGCTGCTCAATACAGGCGCGGGCAACCGCGACCGATTCATTCCGACCTCGCTCCGTTAAAGCTCGCTCTGCATCACTGGCTGCATAGTGATGGGCCTCACCGTGACGCATGATAAAAATTTTCATTATGTATACCTATTTGCTCTTATACACAGGCAGTCTGAGGCTGCTTTGCCGCTGATTATAACAGCACCGTTCGTAAAGACTTAGACCGGGGTAACAGTCTATTAAAAAGTCATCTTTGGGACTAGAATGACATTCTGCTCAAAAAATCACAGACTTGAATTTGCGCCGTATCGTTTCAACGCCATACTTAAATCAAAGCCCTACCGGAGAACTTCTGTGCACATTAGCCCAAATGATTCAAATAGCTACCGACATCTGACCCTGTCCAATTCGTTGCGTGTGCTGTTGATCCACAATGAAAGTGCCCAGAAATCTGCAGCAGCCTTAGCGGTCAAAGTTGGCCATTTTGACGATCCGACGGACCGTGAAGGTTTGGCACATTACCTTGAACACATGCTGTTTTTAGGCACGCGAAAATACCCTAAAGTGGGCGAATTTCAAAGCGTAATTAATCAGCACGGTGGTACCAATAATGCGTGGACAGGGACAGAACATACGTGCTTCTTCTTTGATGTCTCGCCGAACGTGTTTGAAAAGGCACTCGATCGCTTCAGTCAGTTCTTTACCGCGCCGCTGTTTAATGCTGAGGCTCTGGACAAGGAGCGTCAGGCGGTCGACTCCGAATACAAACTGAAACTGAACGACGATTCTCGCCGCTTGTATCAGGTACAGAAAGCCACCATCAACCCGCAGCACCCGTTTGCGAAGTTTTCGGTCGGTAATTTGGAAACATTGGGCGATCGTGAAGGCAGCAATATTCGCGACGAAATCATCGCGTTCCATGAGCAACATTATTCGTCTGACCTGATGACGTTAGTGATAATGGGCCCGCAAAGCCTCGATGAATTGGCTCAATGGGCGAACGACAAATTTGCCGCCATTCCCAATCGCCATCTGGCGAACAAGACCATTACCGAACCGTTTGTGACTCCGGAACAAACCGGCGTGATGATTCATGTCGAACCACTCAAAGAGATTCGCAAACTCATCCTGAGCTTTCCGATGCCCAGCACCGACGCGTATTACCAGCGTAAGCCACTCTCCTATTTTGCCCATCTGATCGGCTATGAAGGTGAAGGCAGCCTGCTGCTGGCCTTGAAAGATAAAGGCTGGATTACCTCGTTGTCTGCCGGCGGCGGCGCCAGCGGCAGCAACTACCGTGAGTTTTCCATCAGTTGTACGCTCACTCCCCTCGGTCTGGAACATGTTGATGACATCATTCAAGCCATGTTTGAGACCTTAACGCTGATTCGTGAAAACGGCTTAGACGAATGGCGCTACATGGAAAAACGTGCGGTGTTGGAATCGGCATTTCGGTTTCAGGAAACCTCGCGCCCACTCGACATTGTCAGTCATCTGGTGATCAATATGCAGCATTACGCTGCGGAAGACACCATTTATGGCGACTACATGATGCAAGCGTACGATGACGCTTTACTCAACGAAATTCTGAGCTATCTGGTGCCAGAAAATCTGCGCGCGACCCTGATCACGCAAGGACAGGATTACAACAGCGAAGCCGACTGGTATTTCACCCCATACTCTGTGCACCCGTTCAGCCCGGAGCAGATGGCGAAATTTAATCAGCAGAGTGCATCTCTGCCGTTGCTATTGCCACCAGAAAACCCGTTCATCTGCGATCAGCTCGACCCTCGGCCGCTGGAAAACGAACAAGAAACGCTACCGAAAATATTACAGGATCTGCCAGGTTTCCGTTTGTGGCACCTGCAAGATACCGAGTTTCGCGTCCCTAAGGGCGTGATTTATATTGCCATTGATAGCCCACATTCCGTCGCCAGCACTCGCAACATCGTCATCACTCGTTTGTGTGTCGAAATGTTCCTCGACACGCTGGCCAAAGAAACTTATCAGGCTGAAATTGCGGGTATGGGCTACAACATGTATGCCCATCAAGGCGGTGTCACGCTGACTATCTCGGGCTTCAGTCAGAAGCAGCCTCAGCTGATGAAGATGATTCTCGACAAATTTGCCCGTCGCGAGTTCAGCGAGAAGCGCTTCGAAACCATCAAGCAACAACTGCTACGTAACTGGCGCAACGCCGCCCACGACCGGCCGATTTCACAGCTTTTCAACGCCATGACTGGCCTGCTGCAGCCCAATAACCCGCCATACGGCCAGTTGCTGGACGCGTTGGAAACGATTGAAGTCAGTGAACTGGCCGAGTTCGTTGAGAAGATCATCGCTCAATTGCACATCGAGATGTTTGTTTACGGTGACTGGCAGAAGCAGGACGCTCATGCCATGGCCGAAGTACTAAAAGACGCGCTGCGCGTCAAGAATCAAACCTATGAAGAGTCACTACGTCCGCTGGTGATGCTGGGCCACAATGGTACCTTTCAGCGCGAAGTCAGTTGCGATCAGGACGACTCGGCGATTGTGGTGTATTACCAGTCCAAAGACACCGAGCCGCGCAGTATTGCGCTCTACTCACTGGCAAATCACCTGATGTCGGCCACCTTCTTCCACGAAATCCGCACTAAGCAGCAACTGGGTTACATGGTTGGCACAGGTAATATGCCGCTCAACCGTCATCCGGGTATGGTGCTGTATGTGCAGTCGCCGAATGCTGCCCCCGCCGATCTGATTCGTTCCATCGACGAATTCCTCAATGCTTTTTACATGGTGTTGCTGGAGCTTAACGAATATCAATGGCACAGCAGTAAACGCGGTTTGTGGAATCAGATAGCGACACCGGACCCGACGCTGCGCACACGGGCTCAACGTCTGTGGGTTGCCATCGGCAATAAAGACTGGACGTTCGATCAACGGGAAGTGGTATTAGAAGAGCTGAAGCAGCTCAGCCGCTCCGACATGATTCGCTTTGTGGTTAACGAGCTTAAACCGCGGACCGCCAACCGTCTTATTATGCATACTCAGGGCAATGCTCACGAAGAGGCAGAGCCGCTGAGTCTGGGACAGGAAATCGGGTCGATTGAAGAGTTTCAGTTGCGCCCGAAAGCCTACGATCTCGGTTAACGTTCTGATTCAACAATGGCTTTGAGGGTATAGGGGTGCAGTTTAATACACACGCCCTGCCATTTGAACGCCACCGTTGGGTTGTTCAAGCGTTCACCCTCACCTTTCGGGCTCGAGAGTTTGGTTTTCACACCAAGTTCAGCCAACTGTGACCACTGCTGCGCCAGAGCGGGAAACTGCTGGTGTAGGTCAGCCAGAAAGTCATCCGCGGTCTGCGCTTCAGACGGCACCACAAACTCCACATGTTCCCAGCTCTGATCCGGATAAGTTTTCCCCGGTGCCGGATAAGGCAGTTCCAGGCATTCAATCGTCCATTGCGCCGCAGCCAATGGCTGGTCAAACGCAATGACAATGATTGGACGGCCGTTAATCTGCGCGCAGGAGATTTCCTCGCCCTCTTTTAGCCATTCCAGATGCGCCGCTTTGGCAAGATGCATTTCGTTGATTCTGAGTGCAATGTGGTCCAGCGTGTGGTTTGACAAATCGATATGCAAAAGCTCGGATAATTGCTGCATTTTATGCATGAATTCAGCGAGTTTGTCTTTCATTTGAACAGGATGAAGACCTGATTCCATCAGCGACTGAAGCATTTTAACTACCCAAAATAATGATTTGTCGTCGATGTTACCAAGATTCAATCGAAAAGTAGAAAATTTCGTAATTTTGTCCCTATAAGCCCAGTAATAAAATTGCTATCATGTGCGCCAATTTATGAACAAAATCGAGATATGCATTCACTACTGCCCAGTGAATAAAATGCATACCCAACCAATTCCCAGAATTGAAGGACACGCGTGTGAATATCCAAGCACTGATTAATGACAAAGTATCTCAGGCTCTTGAAGCCGCTGGCGCACCTGCAGGCAGCCCTGCAGCTGTTCGCCAATCCGCAAAACCACAGTTTGGTGATTATCAGGCCAACGGCGTAATGGGCGTTGCAAAACAGTTAGGTACTAATCCGCGAGAATTCGCGCAAAAAGTCATCGACGTGCTTGATTTAGACGGTATCGCGAGCAAAACCGAAATCGCGGGCCCAGGTTTCATCAACATTTTCCTGAGTGAAGAGTTCCTGGCTAAACAAGCCGATGCGGCCCTTGCTGATGAGCGTCTGGGTGTAGCGCAAGAAGCACAACAAACTATCGTGGCTGACTACTCAGCGCCGAACGTAGCCAAAGAAATGCACGTAGGTCACCTGCGTTCAACCATCATCGGTGACGCGGTGGTTCGTACCCTGGAATTCCTGGGCCACAAAGTCATTCGCGCTAACCACATCGGCGACTGGGGCACTCAGTTCGGCATGCTGATCGCAAACCTTGAGCGTGTGCAGCAAGAGTCTGGCGAAGTGTCGATGGAACTGTCTGACCTGGAAGCCTTCTACCGTGAATCGAAAAAGCTGTACGACGAAGATGCAGAGTTTGCGGAAAGAGCACGTAACTACGTAGTGAAACTGCAAGGCGGTGACGCATTCTGTCTCGACATGTGGAAGAAACTGGTCGACGTGACCATGATTCAAAACCAACGCAACTACGATCGTCTGAACGTATCATTGACTCGTGATGACGTCATGGGCGAAAGCATGTACAACGACATGCTTCCAGGCATCGTGGCTGACCTCAAACAAAAAGGTCTGGCCCAAGAAGATGACGGCGCGCAAGTGGTCTTCCTCGAAGAGTTCAAAAACAAAGACGGCGAGCCTATGGGTGTGATCATACAGAAGCGCGATGGCGGCTTCCTTTACACCACAACAGACATCGCCTGTGCGAAATACCGTTACGAAACGCTGGGCGCGGATCGTGTGCTGTACTTCATCGACTCTCGTCAGCACCAGCACCTGATGCAAGCGTGGACTATCGTGCGTAAAGCCGGTTACGTGCCTGAAGCCGTGACTCTGGAACATCACGCATTCGGTATGATGCTGGGCAAAGATGGGCGCCCATTCAAGACACGTGCTGGCGGCACGGTTCGTCTGGCAGATCTGCTCGATGAAGCCGAAGAACGTGCAAAAGCGCTGATCGAATCGAAAAACCCGGATTTAGACGCAGACGAGAAAGCAGAGATCGCCACCACGGTCGCGATGGCTGCAGTGAAATACGCAGACCTGTCTAAACACCGTACCACTGACTACGTGTTTGACTGGGACAACATGCTGGCGTTCGAAGGTAACACCGCGCCATACATGCAGTACGCGTACACACGTGTCGCGTCTATCTTCGCAAAAGCAGGCGTTTCACCAGACAACCTGACGGGTGACATCAAGATCACTGAAGAGAAAGAGAAAGCACTGATCGCCAAACTGCTGCAATTTGAAGAAGCGGTACAATCTATATCTCGTGAAGGTCAGCCGCACATTCTGTGTAGCTACCTGTTCGAACTGGCGGGTCAATTCTCTAGCTTCTACGAAGCTTGCCCGATCCTGATTGCCGAAGATGAGAGCCTGAAACAGAGCCGCCTGAAACTGGCTGCGCTGACCGCGAAGACCATCAAGCAAGGCCTGTCTCTACTGGGGATCAACACCCTAGAACGCATGTAATTGCAAAATTGAGAATATTCAAAGGCTGGCACATAGTGTCAGCCTTTTTTATTGGCGTATAATGGCCACTTCTGTCGCACTCCGACGGCATCAACCATTAACGGATCATCACCATGAGTTTCGAACTTCATCCTCAGTTAGCAAAAGATACCGATGTCATTGGCCATTTCCCTTTGTGTGTCGCTCTGCTGCATAAAGACGCAGCGGTGCCTTGGGTCATTCTGGTTCCGAAAAAGGCGAATCTGAAAGAGCTGCATCACTTACCGATGCATGAACAGCAGCAATTCCTGTTAGAGTCGCAAGCGGTGAACCAAGCGCTCGAAGCGCTGTTTCAGCCGGACAAACTCAATCTGGGTGCGCTGGGTAACATGGTTCCACAACTGCATATCCACCACATCGCCCGCTTCCAGGATGACATTGCCTGGCCAGGCCCAGTGTGGGGCAACACCAAAGGTGAACGTCGCAGTGAAGCAGAACAAGACTTGATGCTGACTAAACTGCGTAACGTGCTCTCGTTGAGCTCACTGTTCGTCAACGTTTAATAGCCATAAAAAAGCCGCGCGAAGCGGCTTTGTTCTTATCAACTACATGGTCACAGTTACGGATAAGCCCTGAGCCTGATTGAGCGAATATCGAATCCGGGTAACCTTCTGCGCGGCATTGGTGTCAATAAAACGAGAAATGACACCTTTTTTGATCCACACCGCGAGCATCGCGTCCACACCGTCTTCACTGAGCGCAAAACGTTTCGCGAGCTCTTTGCGCGAAATACCGCTCTGCGCCTCAATCGCTTGTTTTAGCTCAGTCAAAATCATGCCATCTGTACCTCAAGACGTTGCTGTTTACGTCCAGCCCGTTTAAGCAGGCTGTAAACCAGTGCACACCCCAGTAAAATACCGCCAATCCAGCTGGCACTGGTGACTGGCGATTCACTAAAGTGAGCAGCCTGGTTAAACAGCGCTGCGGATGCGTAAGCCAGCCCCATCGTCCACACCGCAATAAAGCGCGCATATCGCGTACCAAACTCACGCACATAAGCCCCCATCGCCGCCACACAAGGCGTGTAAAGCAGAATAAAGATCAGGTACGAGAACGCTGCATAGCCAGTGACAAAATGGTTGTTCAAGTTACCGAAGATGGAAGCATCCACTTCCTGATCTTGAGCCACCGATGCGCTGTCTGATAAATCACCGACTTCAATGCCTAATGGATCAGAGAAGTTCAGACCCATCAAGTTTTCAGGGATCGACATGACCGCATCTTGCAGGCTGCCTATCAGATCGTACTCGGCATCATCGCCTTGTGCTGAGGTGTAAAGGTTGTTCAGCGTCCCCACCACCGCTTCTTTGGCAAAAATGCCAGTAATGATACCCACAGTTGCCTGCCAGTTATCATGATTGATGCCAATCGGTTCGAACACCGGCGTCACCACTTGCGCCGCTTTAGAAAGCACAGAGTTGTCACTGTCTTCGTTGCCAAATGAGCCGTCGGTACCTACCGAGTTCAAAAAGCTCAGAATCGCCACCACAATCACGATGGTTTTACCTGCGCCAAGAACAAAACGTTTCAGCTTCTGCCAGGTTTTGATCAGCACGTTTTGCAGCGTAGGCACTTCGTAATCCGGCATCTCCATCACCAGATTGTCACTCGACCCCGGGAACAACGTTTTCTTCAGTACCCAACCAGTAAAGACTGCCGCAACAATACCCAGCAAGTACAAGGCAAACACGACATTCTGGCCGCTTTCCGGGAAGAACGCTGCGGCAAAGAGTGCGTATACCGGCAGACGCGCACCACACGACATAAACGGAGCCATAGATGCGGCTAACTTGCGTTCACGCTCTTGATCAAGCGTTCGCGTTGCCATGATCGCAGGCACGTTACAGCCAAAGCTGAGTACCAGCGGGACAAATGCTTTGCCCGGCAGGCCGATTTTCTGCATCACTTTATCCAGCACAAACGCCGCGCGCGACATGTAACCTGAACTTTCTAACACCGCCAGGAACAGATACAAACAGGCGATCACCGGAATAAAGGTTGCCACGGTTTGAATACCACCGCCGATACCATCAGCCAGAATGGTGACCAGCCAGACCGGCAGATGCCCATCCAACAGATAGTGACCACCATCCACCAGCAACGCACCAACCCCGATATCGAAGAAGTCGATAAAAGCACTGCCAATATTGATGGAGAACATAAACATCAGGTACATAACCACGAAGAAGAATGGCACACCAATCCACTTATTGAGGACAAAGCGATCCGCTTTTTCCGTAAAGCTGTGGCTCAATTTACCTTCGCTGCGACGCACTTTCTGGCAGAGTTGATGTAGATAGGTGTATTTACAATCGGCGACATGAAGGTCGATATCCATCGCACAAAGGCGTTGTTCGTTAGCGATCTGCTCGCGGTAAGTTTGCTCGAGGCTGTTGATCACCAACAGATCGTTTTCCAGTGAGCGAATCGCCAGAGCGCGAGCAGAAACTTCCTGATCCGAAAACAGCGGAGCGAGGCGAGCGATTGACGCTTCAAAGTCATCACCGTAATTTAAATCCAGCTGTTCAAGGGCAATGCCCTGCACCACAACTTTGTGAAGTTTCTCTTTAAATTGACGAACCTGACCTTTGTTATTGGCAGACAGTGTGAACACCGGACAACCAATCGCTTTCTCGAGCTTTTTCACATCAATGGTCTGACGCTCACGCTTGAGCGCATCCATTTTGTTCAGTACCACCACCATCGGGCGGCCAAGCTCACGCAGTTGTAATGTCATATAAAGGCTGCGTTCCAGACAAGTCACATCAACCACGTTGATAATCAGGTCGGCTGGATGGGTGAGCACCGCGCGTGACGCAATGGACTCATCAATGCTGTTGCTGTCATTGCCACTGTCGAGTGCATAAATGCCCGGAAGATCGGTGAGCCGGAACTCATCACCAGAATGCTGGTAACGACCCGTCTTTTTTTCCACCGTCACACCAGCCCAGTTTCCGACTTGCTGCTTAGCGCCAGTCAGACCATTAAACAGGGTGGTTTTGCCACTGTTCGGGTTACCAACGGTTAAAACGTTATACTGCATCACGCTTTCTCCACATCAATCGCTGCGGCAATACTTTCACGTACCGCAATGGACACACCGCGCACTTCAACCTGTAATGGGTCACCCATCGGAGCGCGGCGAATCAGTGTCACCTGAGTGTTTGGCAACAATCCCATCACCATGAGTTTTTTTCGTACATCGGTAGAAAGCCCATTGAGCGCCAGAATAAGGCCGGACTCTCCCGCATTTAAATCAGACAATTTCATCGTAGCCACACGCAATCGTATTGTTAATGAGAAATATTTTTATTAATGATGCGAATCATACGCCGCGAACTTACGTCTGTAATTGTGTGAAATCAAAGATTGCACGGATTGAACCGTTATTTTTGTTAATTACCTCTCGTCAAAAACGTCAATCTTGTCTTCTACATTGACTCAGTCTCGTCTTGATGTGATCACCATCAAATCACACAGAAAGAATTATTCATAAAAATCAATAATTTAAATATAAAACAGAAATTGGCGGTTTTCTCCGGTCACGCTGGCGTTAATTTTATAAGTAAAAAAAGTCCAGGTGGTTATAGTGACTCTCGTCGACAGGGAATTGTCCCTGAGATAGAAATTCCAGAGGTGATATGGCTTAGACCATATCACTCCGGCAGCAAGCGAAGGTGTCGTTGACACCCGTGGTATAGTCCCCCCGGCTATACCACGACATTTTTTTTCTTATCTTTTCACCCCGTCAGTTCAAGACTTTCTCACTCCCGCAATACCCAATGTGCAACATCTGGATACCCTGAACCTTCGTACACAAACTGTCTCTGTTCACGTGTGTTTGAGCGTAACTAAGAATCGTCGTTGAGGGAAATGCGGTTAGGAACAGCTTGAGCTACCCGTTTACCGCTCCAGTAACGGATAGCCTTTATCAGGAAGGTGAGTAGAAGCTAGTCTCAAACCAGCTCTTTATCCTCAATAAACTGCGTCGGCGATAAACCAAAATGATGTTTAAAACGCTGGCTGAAATAGGAAGGGTCATTGAATCCACAGTCAAAAGCCACTTGCGATACTTTCGCGCCCTCCAACAGAAACTGACAGGCTCTCTCCAAGCGATATTCTGTCAGGTATTCCTTAAAAGTTTTGTCTGTCACGGTTTTAAAGCGGCGCTGTAAGCTGCGTTCTGAGACAAACAACTGCTTGGCGGCTTCGGAGGTACTAAATTCAGCATCGGCATAATGCTTCGCGATCAACATGTCGACTTTAGCCAGCCACTGTTTGTCTTCCAAGTCTGAACTTGTCACTGCACTGAGCGCACTCTGCTCGGTTTGTTCTTCATCACAAGCCTGAGGCCAGGATAATTCCACCAGATTGCGTTCAGAAGAAGAAAAGACCACCAACTCCCCTCCGGAGACTTCTACCAACTGATTCAGAGAGACCGTCTGGTTGTCGCCAGATGCCACCATGAGAGATGACAAATCAGCGCCAGCGTCACCGCAATCAATCAAAGCGATAACGATGCGTTGCTCTCTGACTCGGCATTGAATTGTCAGAGTCTGATTGCGATACAAGCGCTTAATGGCATGAGCAAAAAGCGTGTTGAATATAATGTCCACGCCCCAATGCTTGAGCGCGGCAGCGGGAAGAGCTTCTGTGCAGTGGCGTTCAACTTTAATACCCGCCGCGGCAAACTCAGTCACCCATCCGGCCAACACCGTGTCAATCACATCCAGCATGTCGTGTTGCGCCAATTGAGGATGGTCATCTTTACCCAACACATGCAGCTGCTCAAAATCAGCCAGCAACGTCTCTGCAGTCAGCTTAAGTTCCTGCACCTGACCAGATTGCGCCTGACGAATCAATGCCATTAACGAAGGCTTCATTCCACGCAGCAATTTCTCCAGCCATAAATGGCGAACTTGGATCTGCTTGCGCAGCTGCTGATTGTTGCTTAATACCGCTTTGCTTTGGTGACGCATTTGGTTGGTTTTCAGCACCACCTGCTCTTTTAGCTCCCGGTTCATGGACGAAATGATACGTGAACGCCACCAGCTGAACAGAATCACGATCGCAATAAAGCCCACTGCATAAATGGTAATAGCAAGATTCGACAGGTACCAAGGTTTAAGTACTGTGAACGAAAGGCTGTCGCTCTGAGGCGGCATAAGATAGGCGTTCGCACTGCGTATGGATAACAGGTACTCACCAGGCATCAGTTGATCGAGTGCCAACTGTGTACCTTCTAAAGGCTGCCACTGCTCATTGTTCAGGCGAAACTCCAGCATTTGACTGCGCGCCTCAGGCAAAGCACCAAACTGAAAACTGACCGGACTGCCATAAGTCAACGCGATTTGTTCGGCGTTGCGGCTTCCCACCCGCAATGGACGATAGTCGACACTGATCTGACTGAAAATAAGCGGCGATGGTGGCAGCGTCGACTCGGCTAGCTCTTTGGCAGAGGCCTTGACTAAACCAAGCGTCGATGAAAACAGTAACGTTTCACTGACTGATGAACGGCCGGAAGTGCACACCCCGGTACGCAGCTCATTGCTCACCAACCCATAAGGTGTCCCGAAATGTTTTTTGATCGCCCCATTGGGGTCGTAAAGCGTAATCCCTTTGGACGAGCCTAACCACATGCCTTCACTGGTTTTAAGAATACATTTCAGACGGATGTTGTCATCAATCAGCGGCAGCGGTTCAATACCCGTCTCCGGATGAAGGAAATGACGTCGAAACGCGCCGTAAGTGCTGATAAACCACACCTCCCCACTCGCGCTCTCTTCGATGTCGATATTGGCGCCGTAAGCCGCACTCGCTTTGTCATAGCTGATTTGCTGGTTTGCCAGCGTATAAATGCCGTGATCCGTGCCGATGAGTAAGCCTGAGCTTTTCGTCGCCTTCAACGCGGTTACCTTGGACGTTTTGGCTGCTGCGGACATCCAGTCTGAGCCATAATCGGTCACTTCTCCACTCTTCAAATTCAACGACCACAGCGAGCTGTCGCTGCTTCCCCAAAGGACACTGTTGCTATCGAGTTCCAGATGCTGAATAGGTTTACGCAACAGGTCATTTGAATTAACGGCAACCGCCCCTTCCGACCGATTGAGGATGTATGAGTAAAGTCCTTGATTGGTCGCCAACCACAATTGTTCCCCCGTTTGGACCAAGTCATTGACACCATCCGGGTATATTCTCTGCTTGCGAAACCCTTTGAGGAAGTGAATCAGATACAGGCCATCTGAACGACTCATCAAAAACTGCCGCCCCTGATTGATCGAAAACAGATGCTTTATCTCTGTTTCCAAACTCGGCGCATCAATATCACGATTCAAAACACGGGTAAATTTCTGACTAAAACGAGAGAAATAGCGGATGCCTTTATCCGTCGCAATCCAGATCCCCCCTTGCTTGTCGTTGACTAACGAGTAAATTCGCCCGCTCGATAAGCCGTAGTCGTCTGCATTGTTGCCTTCCAATTTAACTGTGTTGCCCGTTTCAACGGAGTGGACCAAGAGACCGTTGTCGGTGCCAATCCAATATTCACTCTCAGTTTCAACGATAGAAAATACCGGAGCATTCCCGACTTTTTGCGGCTCTTGTTCCGGATGATTAATATCGATTAGCAATGCGCCATCGTCGGTTCCGACAACAAGCTGATCACGCCGGCGAGACATAAACATAGTCTCGACATAATCTTTTCCCGAACGTTGAACATGGGAAAAACTTTGCCCATTGGAAAGATAAACCCCGGCATTGGTCGCCAGTACCCATTTGGTGTAAATCATCTGCGCATCATTCACGACCACTTTACTGGCCTGATTGAGCTGAAAAAGCGTCATCAGAGAATAGGTTTGAAATTCCCCGGTTGCGATGTGGTAAGTGTAGAAATGGGTTTCGTCCGTGAGCCAGATGTAGCCTGCCGATGCCCCAATCTTTTCGATTGTTATCCCCGGCGTGAGGCTGAATACCAATTCGGGTTCACCAGGAGGGACGGTGCGATAGAGTTCATTATCCATGAACGTCCAAAATGCATTCTGCGCATAGGCGAGTTGTTGTGGATTACCGGCAAGCAGAGAACCTCGACGTGGCAGTACATTCTGGCCGTCATAGAAGACAACCCGGCCGTGCACGTCGTGAATCCAGATTCCACCCTCATCACCCAGGAACAGATCCTGAGCAATAAACACCTTGCCTTGCGACAACGTCGGCAACGGATAAAAGATAGATGGGCTTTTATCCTGCGCATTGATAGCGAATGTGAAGAGCGCTGACAGCAGGCTCAGGAGGAGCAATAATCGGGACAAAGCGGTTCCTTCAGCAACAAAAAGAAATGCCTGACGCCTTATTATTGAATAGTTAATTTGCGGCGCTAATTATAGCGTATTCTAGCCTTTCAGCGCCGCATGTGTACTTTCGTATTCATTAAATCTTGGTTTTTCTAGCTTGGATCACAGGAACAGATCACAAAAAAACCTTTCTTCTATCCTCTACTGTGACAAGCATTGAGCGTAACTGTCACTCAGTTGGTGCAGGAACGCAAAATAGCTTCCGGCTTTCACCGGAACTTGAGTGCCGAGCGGATCCAGCACACCGATGTGCGCGTGACTGCCTCGCACAACCGTTTCAATCACAGCAGGTTGAAACTGAGGTTCAGAGAAGACACATTTTGCCTGATTCTCAGCCAGAGATTTGCGGATCGCTATCAGTGTTTTAGCACCCGGTTTGCGATCCGGGCTAACGGTAAAGTGGCCCAAATTATTCAGGCCATAACGTTGCTCGAAATAGTCATACGCATCGTGAAATACGTAGTACGGCACCGACTTAACGTCAGCAAGTTGAGTACGTATCGCGCTGTCGGTTTCATCTGCTTGCTGAAGAAAGCGCTCTAAGTTGCTCGCATATTGCTTGGCATGTTCTGGATCCGTTTCACTCAGACGCTGCGCGATCGCGGCCGCCACCTGTTTAGCTTGTTCAATCCCCAGCCAGAAGTGCGGATCATGTGTGCCATGATGATGGTGGCCATCATCGTGCCCATGTTCGAGTTCTTCTGCACTGTAGGCGCGCAGATTGAGATCCGGAATACTGCTTAAGGTCAGCACGTTTGGATGACTACTCAACACTTTTTCCAGAAAAGGCTCTAAGTCCGGGCCAAACCAGATAACCAGCGAAGCCTGATGAATACGCTTTACATCTGATGGGCGAAGCGCATAATCATGCGGCGAAGCATTCGCAGACAACAACACATCAGGCTCAGACACTTCTGCCGTTAACTCATGGGTAATCATCTGAATTGGTTTTATGCTCGTGAGAATATCACTTGCCCAGGCCGAGCATGACGCGGTGACAAGTACAGTTAGTAAAGCAAATCTGGTTAGCATGATGGAGTTTTCTCAAGCTGTAGCGTTCATCGTTCCGAAATGTTACATTATAACATTACTAAAATGCAAATGAGTTCCTTTCATGTCACCGCTTATTGAATTGCAAGATATCTGTGTTGAGTTTGATCAACGCAGAGTTCTGGATAATGTCAGCTTGTCGATTGATCGAGGCAAGATAACAACGCTGATTGGCCCCAATGGAGCGGGTAAGTCTACGCTGGTTCGTGTATTACTGGGTCTGCATAGTCAGGATTCCGGCACGATTACCCGTGCGAAAAATCTCAAAATTGGTTACGTGCCGCAGAAGCTCAAGCTTAACGATACTTTACCGCTGACGGTAAAACGTTTTTTGCAGCTTGCCGGCAAATACAGCAAGCAGGAACTTAACGATGCCCTGCGTCTGGTTGGTGCTGAACATCTGCTCAACTTCGACATGCACAAGTTATCGGGTGGTGAAAACCAACGCATTCTTATTGCGCGCGCACTGTTACAACGCCCTGATCTGCTGGTGCTCGACGAACCCGCGCAAGGCGTGGATGTGCAGGGTCAAATCGACCTGTACGATTTAATCAACACCATTCGTCTGCGTTTTGGTTGCGCGGTCTTCATGGTGTCGCACGATTTGCACCTGGTGATGGCAAAAACAGACGATGTTATCTGTCTGCATCACCATATTTGCTGTTCAGGCGCGCCCGCCGATATTACGCAGCACCCAAGTTACATCGCCCTGTTTGGTCATCGTAGTCGAGAGACGCTGGCGTTTTATCATCATCATCACGATCACCATCATCATGATCTTGCGGGTCAACCAGTCAAAGGTGACGCGCAACAATGTTCCCATCATTCACATGGTCACCATCAACATGATTGAGTTTTTGCTTCCTTCGGTGCTGGCTGGCATCGGTATTGCCTTAATTGCAGGGCCACTGGGTTCGTTTGTCGTCTGGCGTCGTATGGCCTATTTTGGCGACACGCTAGCTCACGCTTCTCTTTTAGGATTGGCATTGGGCTTTCTGCTCGACATTAACCTTTATCTGGCAATGCTGGTCTGCTGTTTGGGCTTGGCTGTCATTCTGGTCACAATGCAGCGCCAACAACTGGTGGCAACCGACACTCTGCTGGGTATTCTGGCCCACAGTTCGTTATCTCTCGGCCTGATTGCGGTGAGTTTTCTCGACAATGTCCGTATCGACCTGATGAGCTACTTGTTTGGTGACTTACTGGCGGTGAGCCCTAGCGATTTAATCTTTATCTGGAGTGGGGTTATCGCTGTCGGTATCGCCGTCTATCTTTTTTGGCGCCCTTTACTTTCGACCAGTGTTAACGAAGAGTTGGCACAAGTGGAAGGCATCAATACGGATTTAATGCGTCTGATTTTGATGCTGCTGATCGGTTTGGTGATTGCCGTAGGCATGAAATTTGTCGGAGCACTGATCATGACTTCGCTGATGATTATCCCGGCAGCAACCGCTCGCCGTTTAGCCAGGACGCCAGAACAAATGGCGCTGTTTGCTTCCAGCATCGGTATTTTCTGTGTGCTGTCAGGCCTGACGCTGTCTTGGCAATTCGACACTCCGGCCGGGCCTTCGGTTGTCGTCAGCGCTACAGCGATGTTTATGCTCAGTCACTTCTTTAAACGCACTTAACCGTCATTTCTGCTGATTCGCAGACAATAAAAAACCCGGGTTAAGCCCGGGTTTTTCTATCAAGCAGTCTTACTTACCAGCCCGTCACTTCACGCAGTGCTTTGCCGATGTCTGCCAGACTTTTTACAGTTTTCACGCCAGCTGATTCCAGCGCAGCAAATTTCTCATCTGCTGTACCTTTACCGCCAGAAATGATTGCGCCAGCGTGGCCCATGCGTTTACCTGGAGGAGCAGTTACACCTGCGATGTAAGAAACCACTGGTTTAGTTACGTTCGCTTTGATGAATGCCGCCGCTTCTTCTTCCGCAGTACCACCGATTTCGCCAATCATAACGATTGCTTCAGTTTCTGGGTCTTCCTGGAACAGTTTCAGGATATCGATGAAGTTTGAACCTGGGATTGGGTCGCCACCGATACCAACACATGTTGACTGGCCAAAGCCTTCGTCAGTGGTCTGTTTCACCGCTTCGTACGTCAGAGTACCAGAGCGAGAAACGATACCGACTTTACCTTTCTTGTGAATGTGACCAGGCATGATACCGATCTTACATTCATCAGGCGTAATCACACCCGGACAGTTAGGACCGATCATGCGAACGCCGGTTTCTTCCAGCTTCACTTTCACATCGATCATATCAGTCGTAGGAATACCTTCAGTGATTGTGACGATCAGTTGAATACCTGCATCGATCGCTTCCAGAATCGCATCTTTACAGAATGGTGCCGGAACGTAGATTACCGTTGCTGTCGCGCCAGTCGCTTCTACCGCTTCACGTACGGTATTGAATACTGGTAGGCCCAGGTGAGTTTGACCACCTTTACCAGGAGAAACGCCACCAACCATTTGCGTGCCGTAAGCGATCGCTTGCTCAGAGTGGAATGTGCCTTGACCACCGGTGAAACCTTGACAGATTACTTTGGTGTCTTTGTTAATTAGTACAGACATTATTTGCCCTCCGCAGCAGCAACAACTTTCTGAGCTGCGTCAGTTAGCGACTCAGCTGCAATGATATCCAGACCTGACTTAGCCAGTACATCGCGACCCAAGTCAGCGTTAGTACCTTCAAGACGAACAACAACTGGTACAGTTACACCGACTTCTTTTACTGCGCCGATGATACCTTCTGCGATCATGTCACAACGTACAATACCGCCGAAGATGTTAACCAATACCGCTTTCACGTTGTCATCAGACAGGATGATCTTGAATGCTTCTGCAACGCGCTCTTTCGTTGCGCCGCCGCCTACATCCAGGAAGTTTGCAGGTTTGCCGCCGTGCAGGTTAACAATGTCCATGGTACCCATTGCCAGACCAGCACCGTTGACCATACAACCAACGTTGCCATCGAGTGCTACGTAGTTCAGTTCCCACTGAGCCGCGTGCGCTTCACGAGCATCTTCTTGTGAAGGATCGTGCATTTCACGCAGTTTTGGCTGACGGTACATCGCGTTTGAGTCGATGTTAATCTTACCATCCAGACACAGTAGGTTGCCTTCTGCGGTGATCACCAGTGGGTTGATTTCCAACAGTGCCAAGTCGTATTGAGCAAACATTTGGCCCAGACCCATGAAGATTTTCACGAACTGTTTGATCTGGTCGCCTTCAAGGCCCAGTTTGAAAGCCAGTTCACGGCCTTGGTATGCCTGAGGCCCTACCAGTGGATCGATCGCTGCTTTGTGAATCAGTTCTGGCGTCTCTTCTGCCACTTTCTCGATTTCCACACCACCTTCAGTTGATGCCATGAAAACGATACGGCGAGTTGCACGGTCTACAACCGCACCTAGGTACAGTTCGTTCGCGATGTTTGATGCTTCTTCAACCAGAATTTTTGCTACAGGTTGACCGTTAGCATCTGTTTGGTATGTAACCAGGTTTTTACCCAGCCATTTTTGAGCAAACTCTTTAACACCTTCTTTGGTGTCGTGCAGTTCTACGCCGCCCGCTTTACCGCGGCCACCAGCGTGAACCTGACACTTTACAACTTTCTTAGCAGTGCTGATGCGGCCAGCAGCTTCGAAAGCTTCTTGTGGAGTATCACATGCGTAGCCTTCTGGTACAGGCAAACCGAATTCTGCAAACAGCTGTTTGGCTTGGTATTCATGCAAATTCATTGTTTTATTCCGTTTGTATATTTTTATTCCATAGAGCCCATTGAATGGCTGAGCTTTACGTATGTAGGGTTACTCTTGAGCGAGCAGCCAATTGGCCTAAACCGGGCCGGATGTTGAGCGAATCCGGCCCTTTAGCCTCAACGCTTAGTTCACGAAGCGCCTCAGCATTACACGTCTAACAGCAGACGTGTTGGATCTTCCAGCAGCTCTTTCACTGTCACCAGGAAGCCTACAGACTCACGGCCGTCAATCAGGCGGTGGTCGTAAGACAGTGCTAGGTACATCATCGGCAGAATTTCAATCTTACCGTCAACAACCATCGCGCGATCCTGGATCTTGTGCATACCAAGAATAGCTGCTTGAGGTGGGTTGATGATTGGCGTTGACATCAGTGAGCCAAACACACCACCGTTAGTGATAGTGAAGTTACCACCAGTCAGTTCTTCAACCGTCAGTTTACCGTCGCGACCTTTGATCGCCAGATCCTTGATACCTTTTTCAATCTGAGCCATACCCAGCGTATCGGAATCTTTCAGTACCGGCGTGACCAGACCACGTGGCGTTGATACCGCGATGCTGATATCAAAGAAGTTGTGGTAGACGATGTCGCTGCCGTCGATAGACGCGTTGACTTCAGGGTAACGTTTCAGCGCTTCGGTGACCGCTTTCACGTAGAAAGACATGAAACCAAGGCGGATACCGTGTTTTTTCTCAAACACATCCTGGTACTGCTTACGCAGATCCATGATTGGCTTCATGTTCACTTCGTTGAATGTCGTCAGCATTGCCGTGCTGTTCTTCGCTTCCAACAGACGTTCAGCAACACGTTTACGCAGACGAGTCATCGGTACACGTTTTTCGCTGCGAGCAGCTACAGGAGCTGGCGCTGCAACTTCTTGTGCTGCCGCTGGCGCTGATTTATCAGCAGCCAGGTAAGCTTCGATGTCTTCACGAGTAATGCGACCACCAACACCCGTGCCCTTCACTTGACCCGCTTCCAGATTGTGCTCAGCCAGCAGACGGCGAACCGCTGGGCTTAGTGCATCGCTGGTTTCTTCAGTCAATGTCGCTTTGTGGCGTTTGTCTGGAGAAGATTCGGTTGCGCTTGTCGTGTCAGTCGTTGGTTCACCAGCTACCGCACCAGGTTTCAGGCGAGCCAGTAGCTGTTTAGACAGTACGGTCGCGCCTTCTTCTTCCAGAATCGCTTCCAGTACACCCGCTTCCGGTGCTGGAACTTCCAGAACTACTTTGTCGGTTTCGATTTCAACGATTACTTCGTCACGTGCAACAACGTCACCTGGTTGTTTATGCCATGTCGCTACGGTTGCGTCTGCTACTGATTCAGGTAAATCTGGAACCAGAATTTCAACTGTCATATCTGTGTCTTCCTTTTAGTTCTAGTTCTTAAGCTAGGGTCAGAGCGTCTTCAACCAACGCTTTCTGTTGTTTCAAGTGTACCGACATATAACCGACTGCTGGTGAAGCAGAAGCCGGGCGGCCCGCATATTTCAGTTCTGCACCCGCTGGGATAGCGGCACGGAAATTATGTTGGCTACAGTACCAGGCGCCTTGGTTTTGAGGCTCTTCCTGACACCAAACGTAATCAACAGCATTCGTGTATTGTGCAATCGCAGCCTGTACTTCATCCATTGGGAATGGGTACAACTGTTCAACACGGACAATCGCGACATCGTCTTGCTCGTTGCTGCGGCGTTGTTCCAGCAGGTCGTAGTAAACCTTACCTGAACAGAATACAACACGTTTCACTTTCGCCGGGTCTAGGTTATCCACTTCTGGAATCGCTGGCAGGAAGGTACCTTCAGCCAGATCTTCAAGCGTTGAAACACACAGAGGATGACGAAGCAGTGATTTTGGCGACATCACGATCAGTGGGCGACGCATCTTACGCACAACCTGACGACGCAGCATGTGGTAAACCTGCGCTGGCGTCGATGGAACGATAACTTGCATGTTTTGCTCTGCGCAAAGTTGCAGGTAACGCTCAAGACGTGCCGATGAGTGCTCTGGACCTTGACCTTCGTAACCATGAGGTAACAGCATCGTCAGGCCACACAGACGTGCCCATTTTTGCTCACCAGAAGAGATGAACTGGTCAATAACAACCTGAGCGCCGTTGGCAAAATCGCCAAACTGAGCTTCCCAAATTGTCAGACCACCTGGCTCCGCAGTCGCGTAGCCGTATTCAAATGCCAGTACTGCTTCTTCAGACAGTACAGAGTCGATCACTTCAAATGGACCCTGATTGTCATGAATGTTGCTCAGAGGGACATAAGTGCTCGCATCACTCTGATTATGCAGTACTGAATGACGGTGGAAGAACGTACCACGGCCAGAATCCTGACCTGAAATACGAATGCGCTTGCTGTCATCAACCAGCGTCGCATACGCCAACGTTTCCGCCATACCCCAGTCAAGGAGCTTCTCGCCAGATACCATCGCAACGCGATCGTTGTAGATTTTCTCTACGCGGCTTTGTAGCTTGTGACTTTCAGGGTACTGGCACAGACGTTGGCCCAATTCTTTCAGGCGCTCAATTGGGTATTGGCTCTGCCAGTCTTCATTCCAGTCATGGCCAAGGTAAGGTGACCAGTCAACAGAATGCATCGCCATAGGACGCCACTCTTTCACCACGACTTCGCCGCGATCCAGTGCGTCACGATATTCGTTCACCAACTGAGTGGCGGTTTCGATATCGCTTTCTTGACGATCAATCAGAACATCTGCATACAACTTACGAGGGGTTGGATGCTTTTTAATTTTCTGATACATCAGAGGCTGAGTTGCGTTTGGCTCATCCGCTTCGTTGTGACCATGACGGCGGTAACAAACCAGGTCAATCACAACATCGCGTTTAAATTCGTTGCGGTAATCCAACGCCAGACGAGTAACGAAAGCTACAGCTTCCGGATCATCGGAATTAACGTGGAAAATCGGAGCCTGAACCATTTTCGCAATGTCAGTACAGTACATGGTTGAACGTGTATCACGTGGGTTAGATGTCGTAAAGCCAACTTGGTTGTTGACTACGATACGCACCGTACCACCAACGCAGTATCCACGAGCCAGAGACATGTTGAATGTCTCAGCAACCACACCCTGACCTGCCACAGCCGAGTCACCGTGAATAGTGATAGGCAGTACTTTGCTACCGTCATCATCGCCCAGGCGATCCTGACGAGCACGTACCGAGCCCATAACTACCGGGTTAACGATTTCCAGGTGAGATGGGTTGAATGCCAGTGCTAAATGCACATCACCACCGGGAGTTGCGAAATCAGCTGAGAAGCCTTGGTGATATTTAACGTCACCCGTACCCCACGTTTCGTCGTGCTTGCCGGCAAATTCGTCAAACAGGTCTTGTGGTTTCTTACCGAGAACGTTAACCAACATGTTCAGACGACCGCGGTGAGCCATACCGATTACGACTTCACGCATGCCCGTTTTACCAGCATGACGAATCAGCTCTTTGGTCATTGGAACCATGGCGTCGCCACCTTCCAGAGAGAAGCGTTTTGCGCCTGGGAATTTCGCGCCAAGGTAGCGCTCAAGACCTTCTGCAGCAGTCAGTTCTTCGAGGAAAGTGCGTTTTTCATCTAGGGTAAAGGATGGCTGGCCTACTACTGGCTCCAGACGTTGTTGAATCCAACGTTTTTGCTCAGTGTCAGTCATGTGCATGTACTCTGCACCGATCGATCCGCAATAGATTTTATTGAGGGATTGATAGATGTCTTTCAACTTCATGGTTTCTTTGCCAATAGCAAACGAACCTACGTTGAAAGTCTCTTCCATGTCATCTTCGGTGAGATTGTGGAATGAAGGGTCCAATTCCGCCACGGTCGGGCGTTTCCACAAACCTAGAGGGTCCAATTGCGCAGCTTCGTGACCGCGGAAGCGGTACGCGTTGATAAGCTGCAGTACTTTTACTTGTTTTGCATCGACTTCAGGATCACTAACTTGGACATTGTAATGCTTTGTCTCTTGAGCGAGTCGTCGGAAGTAGTCACGGACACGTGAGTGCGGTTGTTCAACCACATTGTCGGGTTGCGCAGGCAGCCCTTCAAAAACACGTTTCCACTCCTCACTTACCAGATCGGGATCACTTAGATACAGTTCGTAGAGATCTTCTACATAAGTTGCATTGGCGCCAGCCAAGTGTGAAGACTCGAGCCATGCCTTCATCACGCCGTTGTGCATTATTTTCCCTTAACCAGTAGTTTTCACGTTTGCTTCGGTCTACGCCGAGCTATTAAAGGCAGGCCCGAAGGCCTGCAATTTTTTATCTATTAAACCGAGCGATTAACCAGCATCGACTTGATGTGACCGATAGCTTTCGTAGGGTTTAATCCTTTAGGACAAACACTTACACAATTCATGATGCCATGGCAACGAAAAACGCTAAATGCGTCATCAAGATTTGATAAGCGCTCATCTGTTGCGGTATCGCGGCTATCAATTAGCCAACGGTAAGCCGCAAGCAGACCTGCAGGACCGATAAATTTGTCTGGGTTCCACCAGAACGATGGACAAGACGTTGTACAACATGCACACATGATACATTCGTACAAGCCATCCAGATGCGCTCGTTCTTCAGGAGACTGCAGATTCTCGCGTGATGGTGGCAATGCATCATCGGCGATCAGGAACGGTTTTACTTTGGCGTAGTTGTCGTAGAACTGAGTCATGTCGACGATCAGGTCACGAACTACAGGCAGACCAGGCAGAGGACGAATCACAATTTTGCCGCCTTTCAGAGCAGACAACGGAGTGATACACGCCAGGCCATTTTTACCGTTCATGTTCAAGCCATCCGAACCACACACACCTTCACGGCATGAGCGGCGGAACGCGATGGTAGGATCCTGCTCTTTCAGAAGAATCAGAGCGTCAAGGACCATCATATCTGAGCCTTCTTCCACTTCAAGCACATAGTCTTTCATGTAAGGCTTTTTATCTACATCCGGATTGTAGCGGTACAGAGAGAAATTCAATTTCATCGTTCAGTCCTCCCTTAGTACGTACGTACTTTTGGTGGGAATGCTTCGCGGTGAACCGGTGACATGTTAACGTCACGCTTGCTCATCTGCTCAGTTTCCGGGTTGTAGATTGAGTGGCACAGCCAGTTTGCATCGTCACGTTCAGGGAAGTCGAAACGAGCATGCGCGCCACGGCTTTCTGTACGGTAGTTCGCCGCCACAGCAGTAGAGAATGCAGTTTCCATCAGGTTGTCCAGTTCCAGACATTCCACACGTTGCGTGTTGAATTCCTGAGACTTGTCAGCCAGATGTGCATCTTTCAGACGCTCACGAATCACTCGCAGTTCTTCCAGACCAGTTGCCATTGCGTCACCTTCACGGAATACCGAGAAGCTGTTTTGCATACAGCGTTGTAGGTCTTTACGGATTTGAACCGGATCTTCGCCGCCTTTACTGTTTTCCCAGCGCATGGTACGAGCCAGAGACGCTTCGATGTCAGATGCCGTTGCAGGACGAGCCTCTGCTTGTGCAGCCAGAGTTTCACCCAGATGCAGACCTGTTGCACGACCAAATACCACCAAGTCTAGCAGCGAGTTACCGCCCAGACGGTTAGCACCGTGTACAGATACTGATGCAATTTCACCACAAGCGAACAGACCTTGAACGTCTGCTTCACTGCCGTCAGCCAGTTGCTTAATTGCCTGACCAGAAACCTGAGTCGGAACACCGCCCATCATGTAGTGACAGGTTGGAATTACAGGGATAGGTTCTTTCACTGGGTCAACGTGTGCAAACGTACGAGACAGTTCACAGATACCAGGCAGACGTGATTCAAGAACGTCTTTGCCCAGGTGATCCAGTTTCAGTTTGATGTGTGGACCCCATGGGCCATCACAGCCACGGCCTTCACGAATTTCAATCATCATTGAACGCGCAACCACGTCACGACCCGCCAGGTCTTTCGCGTTTGGCGCGTAACGTTCCATGAAACGCTCGCCGTCTTTATTTAGTAGGTAACCACCTTCGCCACGACAGCCTTCTGTTACCAGAACACCTGCACCTGCGATACCCGTTGGGTGGAACTGCCACATTTCCATATCTTGCATCGGAACGCCTGCACGCAGCGCCATACCAACACCGTCACCGGTGTTGATATGCGCGTTAGTAGTTGAGGCATAGATACGGCCTGCACCGCCTGTTGCCAGTACAGTTGCTTTTGCTTTGAAGTAGCAGATTTCGCCAGTTTCCATGCAAAGCGCGGTACAACCCAGAATCGCGCCGTCTTGGTTCTTCACCAAATCCAGTGCGTACCATTCAGAGAAGATCGTGGTTTTGTGTTTTACGTTCTGTTGGTAAAGCGTATGCAGCAGAGCGTGACCGGTACGGTCAGCGGCTGCCGCAGTACGTGCAGCCTGCTCACCACCAAACTCTTTAGACTGACCACCAAATGGGCGTTGGTAAATAGTACCGTTATCGAAGCGAGAGAATGGCAGACCCATTTTCTCCAGTTCGATAACAGACTCAGGGCCATTCTTACACATGTATTCAATCGCGTTTTGGTCACCGATGTAGTCTGAACCTTTTACGGTATCGTACATGTGCCATTGCCAGTCATCTTTATGAGAGTTACCCAGAGCAACGGTGATGCCGCCCTGCGCTGACACGGTGTGCGAACGAGTAGGAAAAACTTTAGAAAGCAGAGCACAAGACAGGCCTTGCTCAGAGATTTGCAGTGCAGCACGCATGCCTGCACCACCAGCACCGATTACTACGGCGTCAAATTCACGAACTGGAATAGTCACTTACGCACCCCACAATACAAATAGGCCAGAGAAGAAGTATCCGAACAGCACTGCAACCACGACAAGCTGCAGCCCGCCACGCAGTTTTGAACACTTAACGTAGTCAGTCAGTACTTGCCACAGGCCGATCCAGCCGTGGATCAGTACGCACACTAACGCCAGCATTGTGAAGACTTTGGTAAACGTTCCACCAAAGAATTGAGTCCATGAAACGTAAGAGATATCAGTGAATGCACAGAAACTTACAATATAGATGGTGTAAAGAGTCATGATGATCGCACTGGCGCGAATTAATAGGAAATCATGAACCCCATTACGACCAAATGAGGAAACGTTCTTTACCATACCAAAACCCCCGCCAATAGAGATAGAACCGCTGTTGCACCGAAAGCAACTTTTGCACTCATTGCACCCGTGTCCAGCTCCTCAAAGTGGCCAAGGTCCATAAGTAAATGACGAATACCACCAGCAATGTGGTATGACAGCGCGGTCAGAATGCCCCACAGGATAAATTTCACGAAGAAGCCATTGACGATGTCACTCGCTTCCATGAAACCTACTGGAGAGGATAATGAGATGGATAGTAACCAAAGCAAAATACCGACCGCTACAAACGTAATAACCCCCGCCACGCGGTGAAGGATAGAAGCGATTGCTGTGATCGGAAAGCTAATGGTCTGCAGATCTAAATTAACAGGTCTTGACTTTCTTTCTTTCACGGGCTTGCTCACTCAGCTCCATTGAGCATTTATAGTTATGGATGAAATTTGGCCGCAAACCTACAAAAGTTAACATTTATTCAACAAATTCCCTGCGATTACTGGAACAAAATTGTAAAATAATTGTTAACAACAAGAATGGAAACATCACCTCACTTTTATTTCCAGCCTTGAATTTATAAGGTTTTCACCAAAATTTGCTACGCCAATATACGGCTGGCAACATTCTACAACAATTGATGTAACAATTTTTGCTACACAGAACAGATTTTTAACTTTATATGTATAAAAAATCAAAGTAAGTGCACACATCAGAGGAGAAAAATTGACTTTGATTAAGATCGGACGTACAAGAATGGCACACAAACATCCTGGACGGATTAAATAATAAACAAAGGAGATTGTTATGGCAGATAAGAAAGCGACCCTTCATATCGAAGGCAAAGCGCCAATCGAACTGCCGATTATGGACGGGACTATTGGCCCTCAAGTAATCGACGTTCGTAAATTAGGCTCAAACGGATACTTTACTTTTGACCCTGGTTTTCTTGCCACTGCATCTTGTGAATCTCAAATCACTTACATCGACGGCGCCAAAGGTGTTCTGCTACACCGCGGTTTCCCAATCGATCAATTAGCCAATAACGCCGATTACTTGGAAGTGTGTTACATCCTACTTTACGGTGAAGCCCCTAATCGCAAACAGTATGAAGAGTTTAAAAAGACTGTAACTCGTCACACTATGGTTCATGAGCAAATCGCGAGCTTCTTCCACGGTTTCCGTCGTGATGCTCACCCAATGGCTGTAATGTGTGGTGTAGTAGGTGCTCTCGCGGCCTTCTACCACGATTCACTCGACATTAATAACGACACTCACCGCGAAATCGCGGCGTATCGTCTGCTATCAAAAATGCCAACACTGGCAGCAATGTGTTACAAATACTCGGTTGGTCAACCGTTTATTTACCCTCGCAACGATCTGAGCTACGCAGAAAACTTCCTGCACATGATGTTTGCAACACCATGTGAAGAATACGAAGTAAACCCTGTGGTTGCTCGTGCGATGGATAAGATTTTCACTCTGCACGCAGACCACGAACAGAATGCGTCAACGTCAACAGTACGTCTGGCAGGTTCGTCTGGTGCTAACCCGTTCGCATGTATCGCTGCTGGTATCGCTTCTCTGTGGGGCCCGGCGCACGGTGGTGCAAACGAAGCATGTCTACGCATGCTGGAAGAAATCGGCAGTGTCGATAAGATTCCAGAGTTCGTTGAGCGTGCTAAAGATAAAGATGATCCATTCCGCCTGATGGGCTTTGGTCACCGCGTTTACAAAAACTACGACCCACGTGCAACCGTGATGCGTGAAGCGTGTCATGAAGTATTGAAAGAACTGAGCATTCAGGATCCACTGCTGGACGTTGCAATGGAACTGGAACGCATCGCTCTGTCTGACGACTACTTCATCGAGAAGAAACTGTACCCGAACGTAGACTTCTACTCAGGCATCATCCTGAAAGCGATCGGTATTCCGGTCTCTATGTTCACCGTTATCTTCGCGATGTCTCGTACTATCGGTTGGATTGCTCACTGGAATGAAATGCACAGTGATCCAAGCAACCGTATCGGTCGTCCTCGTCAGCTTTACACTGGTGAGAAGATGCGTGATTTCGTGCCACTTTACGAGCGCGAATAACAGCCCAGATGTTTTGTGTATAACGAAAAAGAGCGAGGGGAAACCTCGCTCTTTTTTTATTCTGTTTTTATTTGAATTACACCGGGTTATCGATATCGATAAACTCGACGTCAAACCCGTGCTCTGCGGCCAACCACTCCCCCAGCGCTTTCACACCATAACGTTCTGTCGCATGGTGACCTGCCGAGAAGTAATGAATGTTCAGCTCACGGGCAGAATACGTCGTACGTTCCGAAATTTCACCCGAGATAAAGGCATCCATCCCCTGCGCAGCAGCAAGTTCAATGTAATCCTGACCACCACCTGTACACCAGCCAACTTTCTTAATCAGCTTGTCCTTCAATTCAGGCGCGATATGCAAAGGTTGACGCTGCAGAGTATTTGCGATTCGCTGTGCTAAGGCTTCGCCTGTGATGGCTTGTTCAAAGCAACCAAACATCGCAACCGATTGAGGATGACCTTCTAAGCCACCTTCCACCTGAATACCCAGCAATTTAGCCAGTTGAGCGTTGTTTCCGAGTTCAGAATGAATATCGAGCGGAAGATGGTAGGCCAGCAAATTGATGTCATGTTTAATCAGCTGGCGAATGCGGTCGCCTTTCATTCCACGAATGGCTTCATGTTCACCTTTCCAGAAGTAACCGTGATGGACTAACAATGCGTCAGCCTTGAGTTCGATTGCTTTGTTAATCAGTGCTTTAGAAGCCGTCACACCCGTGACAATTTTTTTAATCTCTCGTCGGCCTTCCACCTGAAGGCCATTCGGACAGTAGTCTTTAATCTGTTGCGGAGACAATGTTTCATTGAGCAATGCTTCAAGCTGCAAATTATTCATCTTCTGTTCCATTGCATAATAGTAATGGCGAGGTTATAACAATTTCAGACCAAAATGTCGAAAACGATGCAGGCGGAATGATAAAAATATGGACTTAAAACAGCTGACGGAATGGGTTGCCACGACACCACCACTTTTCGAACCGTCTCCTCCCATTGTTGGGAAAACACCCTTTATTCGAAATCTCCACGCTGAATGGCCCGCTTATCAGGGCAATCAACGTCTCGGCTTCCTCTACCAGTATTTATGCCAACAACTGTTTACTGCTACTCCACGCTACAATGCCGTATCGGAAGAGATTCAGCTCAACGATGAAGGACGAACTCTGGGGTCGATTGATTTCATTGTCAAAAATCGCAAGACCGAGCAGTACGAACACTGGGAAGTCGCCGTTAAGTTCTATCTACTCCATCAGGGATTGTGGTATGGGCCCAACGCGCAAGACCGTTTAGATCTGAAACTGGCGCACATGCTTGAGCACCAACTGCCTCTTTCTGCCAGTGACGCCTTTATTGATGCCTACCCTTTGTGGGCGCATGCCGAACAAAACCTGCTCATGCAGGGACGTCTCTACATCAACCCCTTTGAACCGGAAACGGTACCATCGGATTGCCTTGGATTTGCACTCAATTCTTCGCAAATCAACGGCTACTGGTGCTATCAGGATCAACAAGACCAGATTGACGAACCACTCTATGCACTCACTAAAGCGCAGTGGCTGACTGGCTGCAGCGATGATTCAGAGCCATACCTTGGTGGTGACGAAGGATTTGTGCACTGCCAAACGCCATCCGGACGTTTCTGGTTTATTGTGCCAAGAAGCTGGCCGCTTGCAGAGCATGAGTTGATAGAATCCGCGTAAAGAAAAAGGCGACCACAAGGTCGCCTTTGTTATTTGCATTAACAATACTTACAGTCCGGCGTCTTTAAACACCTGATTGACGATTTCCTGCGCTTCCGCTTCGATCTGTTTCAGATGTTGCTCGCCTTTGAAGCTTTCGCAGTAAATCTTGTAGATATCTTCAGTACCAGACGGACGAGCTGCAAACCAGCCGTAATCCGTGGTCACTTTCAGGCCACCGATTGCAGCGCCGTTACCCGGAGCATGCGTCAAACGCGCGGTAATCGGGTCACCTGCCAAAGTCTGAGCAGAAACCATCTCAGCTGAGAGCTTTTTCAGCACCTCTTTTTGCGGGCCATTCGCGACAGCCTGAATACGGTTGTACTGCGATTCGCCGTGCTTTGCGGCCAGTTCATCGTAGTATTGTTGTGGGTTCTTACCCGTCACAGCGGTGATTTCCGCCGCAAGCAGACACAAGATGATGCCGTCTTTGTCCGTTGACCAAGGCGTACCATCTTTGCGCAGGAACGATGCTCCGGCGCTTTCCTCACCACCAAAACCGAATTTGCCACTGTACAGGCCATCAACAAACCATTTAAAGCCCACTGGCACTTCGCACAGTTCACGGCCAAGATCGGCCACCACTTTATCAATCATCGCGCTTGATACCAGCGTCTTACCAACCGCGACATCTTTACCCCATCCGTCACGGTGACGGTAGAGATAATCGATACACACCGCCAGGAAGTGGTTTGGGTTCATCAGACCTTTTGGTGTCACGATGCCATGACGGTCATAGTCCGGGTCGTTACCAAATGCCAGATCGTATTCATCTTTCAGCGCCAGTAGGCCTGCCATCGCGTAAGGCGACGAGCAGTCCATACGCACCACACCGTCTTTATCCAGCGACATAAACTGGAAGGTTGGATCAATCGCTTCACTCACTAAAGTGAGGTTCAGATTGTACGCCTGACCGATTTGACGCCAGTAATCAATACCGCTGCCGCCGAGCGGATCCACGCCCAGCTTCAGATTGGCTTTTTGAATCGCAGCCATATCAACCACGTTGACCAGATCGTTAATGTAAGGCTTCACCAAATCAACTTGTTTAAACAGCGGTGAGGCTTTAGCGTCGGTGATCGACACACGTTTTACGCCGCTCAAGCCTTCGGCAATCAGTTGGTTGGCGCGGTTTTCAATCGCCTGAGTCAGTTCACCTTCCGCCGGACCACCGTGCGTCGGGTTATATTTGATGCCACCGTCTTGCGGTGGGTTATGTGATGGCGTGATCACGATGCCGTCGGCTTTTTCAGCATGTTTCAGGTTGTGGGTCAGAATCGCATGTGAAATACCCGGCGTTGGCGTGTAACCATTATCTTGCTGCACAATCACTTCGATGCCATTGGCGACCAACACTTCAATCACGCTGCTGAATGCCGGTTCAGACAGGGCATGAGTATCTTTGCCGACATAGATTGGGCCGGCAGTACCTTGAGCGGCACGCACTTCAACCACCGCCTGCGCGATGGCCAGAATATGATTTTCGTTAAAGGTGGTTTTGTCTGCGCTGCCACGATGGCCAGAAGTACCGAACTCTACTTTATGTTTCGGATTGCTTGGGTCTGGCTGAAGAAGGTAGTAGTTTGCAACAAGTGCAGGAATATTATGCAGGTCTTGCTGTTGGGCTTTTTGTCCTGCACGCGGGTGCATTGCCATAAAGACATCCTTTCAAAATATAACGACAAATAAAAAACCTCATAATACGCAGTTTGGTTTGCATATTATGAGGTTTCAATCAGACTTTTCGTGCTCGATTGGTACAAATCAAATCGATTGGGTCACTTTCTCAATAATGTCTGCCGGGAAGTTCATGCGAATCATGACTTGCTCAATCATCTGCTGTTTGCGGCTGGTGTTATTGTTGGTGATGACCCAAAACGGTGTGTTTGGAATCGCTTTAGGTTTAGTCGTTTGACCACTTGCCAGCAGGGTTTGCTCGTTATCAGCAAAGTAAACGCGCTTACGGCCTTTCACCAGCGTCGCTTCAGAAAAAGCAGCAGCATCGATGCGATGAAGAGTAGAAAGAACCAGCATAAAACGATCAACCGCTTTTTTCAGACCGGCAAATTCGTCTGAAATCAAAAGAGAGCGCATTTCTTTTACGCCATCCAGTTTCGTTTCCTGACCAGCATCTTTACTCACCACTATACCTTTAGGCACCGCTGATGCCTTAGGAGCAACAGATGCGCTTTGGCCATCCACGTTCAACAGGCGGCGCAGAATATCCGATGCGCTCTCACCAATGTGAAGGGTTTGACCTGCAATGTAACGGTATAGATCCTCATCAACCTCAATTGTTTTCATTCGCTTTTCACAATCTCAATGTTTAAACTCTGGGGGATTATAGCGAGATCTTTGCCGAGACTCTACGTTAAACCCATTACTAATAAGATAAAATGTCAGCACTTCTGAATTACAAACTTGAAGGTGAGGGTCACACCGTTGTTTTGATCCACGGTCTGTTTGGCAGTCTGGACAACCTCGGGCTACTGGCTCGCGACCTGAAAAACGATCACCAGGTCCTGAGTATCGACCTGCGTAATCACGGTCAGTCATTTCATTCGGATGAACATAATTACGCACTGATGGCCGCCGACGTGGATCAATTGTTGACCGATCTGAACGTTCAACAAGCGACCATCATCGGCCATTCCATGGGTGGCAAAGTCGCAATGAAACTGGCTGACATCGCCGACGACAAAGTCGCCCAATTAGTCATTCTGGATATGGCGCCAGTCGCCTACACCGAACGACGCCACGAAAATGTGATTGCCGGACTTGAAGCCGTGTTGGAACAAAAGCCTTCATCACGCAGCGAAGCCATGGCGATTTTAGCCAAACATGTTGAAATTGATGGTGTGCGCCAGTTTTTGGGTAAATCGATGATGAATCAGGACAGTGTGATGGTGTGGCGTTTTAACGTCGCCGCGCTTAAAGCCAATTACGCCTATATTATGGGCTGGGAGCCTATCGCACGCTGTGACACCCCAACCTTATTTATTAAAGGCGGCGACTCCAACTATCTGACCGCCGAACATCAGCCACAAGTGCAGGCACAGTTCAGCCAAGCCAAAGCGCATGTCATTGCCAATACGGGTCACTGGTTACATGCTGAAAAGCCGACTGAAGTGCTGCGCGCGATTCGCAAATTTATCCTGTGAGGCAGCCCGCCTCACAGAGCAACCAGAGCGATTTTCTCTTCAAACAAGTGTGAAATCGGTTCTCATCCGCGCATTAACTTTGCCGTTTAACAATGGTATAGTGCGCGCAAGCAAATTGGCATAAAGGATAACCATGCTGTACGACTACATGAACATGCTCGAGTCCATCGGACTTGATCTGCTTTTTGCGTCTATTTTCTTCCTTATCGGGATGGCAATTAAAGACGTGTTAAAACAAGGTAATGTTCCGGCATTTGGCCGTCGTATTGTATGGCTTGTTCTGTTTTTAGGTTGTGCTGGCTTTATTGCCAAAGGCATTATCCAACTTAGTTGGGAAGGGACTGGCTTGGGCTGATGCCTGAGCGTTCAACCACCCGCCAACCCATTACAATTTAAAGGTAAAGACTCTATGGCAAGTGTAGGTATCTTTTTTGGTAGCGATACAGGTAACACCGAAGCTATTGCAAAGATGATTCAAAAACAACTCGGTAAAAAACTTGTTCACGTTCAAGATATCGCAAAAAGCAGCAAAGAAGACATCGACAACTTCGATCTGCTGCTGCTTGGTATCCCGACTTGGTATTACGGTGAAGCGCAATGTGACTGGGATGACTTTTTCCCAGAACTAGAAGCGATTGACTTCTCAACCAAGCTGGTTGCTATCTTTGGTTGTGGTGACCAAGAAGATTATGCAGAGTACTTCTGTGACGCGATGGGCACGGTACGTGACATCGTAGAAGCGAAAGGCGCAACGGTGGTTGGTCACTGGCCAACAGAAGGCTACGAGTTTGAAGCATCAAAAGCGCTGGTTGATGAGAACCACTTCGTGGGTCTGTGTATCGATGAAGACCGCCAGCCAGAACTGACTGAAGAGCGCGTAACCAAATGGGTTAAACAAGTTTACGAAGAGATGTGTCTGGCTGAACTTGAAGACTGATTAACGAAAAACCCCCGGCTATGGCTGGGGGTTTTGCTTTCTGGACTACCAGAGAATCCTGCCAATCAGTGGCGCAATCAGTACAGTCACCATACCCGCAATCATCATCACCACACTCGATACCACCCCTTCCGAATTACCAATCTGATACGCTTTGGCGGTTCCCGCACCGTGAGCAGAAGCCCCCAAACTGGCGCCTTTACCAAGGCGGGAGCGAATCGACAGCACGGTGAGAACGACTTCGCCCACCGCCATACCAATCACCCCAGTCAGCACCACAAACAGCGCCGTCAGATCGCTCTGACCACCAATCGATTTGGTCGCTTCAACGGCAAAAGGCGTGGTAATCGAGCGCATGGCCAAGCTCCGCTGCAACAATTCCGGTAGCTCTAGCCAACGGGCGAGTAATACGGTCGAGCCGACCGCCACGACCACAGAAACCATCACCCCAACAGAAAGTGACAACCAGTGGCGTTGAATCAAATAGCGGTTGTCGTACACCGGAATTGCAAATGCCACCGTTGCCGGACCAAGCATCCACAACAGCCAATGAGATTCCGCCATATAATCCTGATACGGAATGTGAAATCCCATCACCACCACCACCAGCAGCAACGGCGCCAACAGCAACGGCATCAGAAAAATCGTGCGTTTGCGACGATAGAGCAACTTGCTGCCATAATAGAACAGTAATGTCAGCAGCAGACACAGCACACTTAACAGCGAGGAATTCATACTCATCAACTACATACTCCGCAAATGGTTGCTTTTACGACGCGCCATTTTCAGCTCGAAGCGATAGAGTTTATCGACCACCCAGGCCGTTGAACCAATCACCGCGATCGTGCTTAAAATCAGCACCACCATGATTCTCAACCCTTCTTGCTTCATCAGATCCTGATAGTTCACCACAGCGACCACCGCTGGCACGAAAAACAACAGCATCTCAGCCAGCAACCAGGTTGCTCCTTTACGTAACCAATCCACATTCACGACGTGGGTGAATACTAACGCCAGCAGCAACAACATCCCCGTCAGATTAGCCGGGATCGGCAAATGAAACTCCTTAACCAGAAAATCTGCGATAAACCAAATCAACGCCAGCACCGCAATCTGGCTCAGCGTCATCAGGCTGTTTCCTACCCGTTTCATTTTTGCCCTTCGCTTGTTTTGTGAAATTAGTCACAGTATAAGCAAGCTTAAAACCGTCATAAAATGACTTTTTATTATCAAATTCATGCCAAAATGGAATGAACCTACTTACGGATATCGACGATGGACATCAAAGCACTGCGTTATTTTGTGGAACTGGTCAATGAACAAAGCTTTACTCGCGCATCAGAAAAGCTGTTTGTCACTCAACCGACCATCAGCAAGATGATTCGCAGCCTGGAACAGGAAGTAGGCCAACCGCTGCTGCACCGTGAAGGTCGCCGCTTCTGGCTGACCGATGCCGGAGACATCGTCTTTCAACGTGCGCAAGAAATTCTGGCACATATGTCGCAGCTCGAAGCGGAGCTGGTTGATCTGAATGAATTGCAGCGCGGACATCTACGCCTCGGGATCCCGCCCATGGTAGGACATTTGTATGCAGGACTGATCCGTCAGTACCGTCAGACCTATCCAGATGTCGAAATGACGATCGTCGAATATGGCGGACGCAAAATAGAACAAGCTGTTTCAGAGGGTGACCTCGATGTGGCCGTGACTATGTTGTCTCTCAATGCAGCGCAAAACCTCAACACATTGGAGCTCGACAGCTACCCAATTTGCGCCGTGCTTCCCGACTCAGCACCTTGGCGGGATATCGAAACCGTACATTGGCAGGATCTGAAAGAAGAACCGTTTTACATCTATACCCATGAATTTACTCTGAGCGAATACATCGACAAGTTATGTCAGGAGCAAGGATTCGTTCCACAGGTGGCGGCGCGCAGCAGTCAGTGGGATTTTCTGGTTGCGTTGGTGAAGAGTGGCGTCGGCGTCGCGTTTCTTCCCGAGCCTCTGTGTCATCGAATTCAGGGGGAAGGTGTGGTTGTCAAAAGAATGACGCCTTCCATTGACTGGCAACTTGGCGTCATCTGGCACTCTGATCGTTACGTATCGCGTACCGCAGATGCCTGGATCAGCTTGTGCCGCGGCTATCGCGATCGCAAATCACCAACGGCATAAATTCCAGCAATTCAGGACATCGACTGAGAGTCAACCAGTTCACTGCCCTCTGCGCTGTCGTCAGCTTCACGAAACTTCGGTTTCTTGCGCACATACAGCTTGCGATGTACTTCAGACACCACTTCACCATGGGCATTTTTCACATGGATGATGAACTCTGGGAAACATTTATCCCCGCAAGCGGTGGCGCTCAGAATCGCGTCCAACTGCTGCTGAGGAATCAGAAACTCAGCATATAAATCGGTGTGGCCGGGTTTGATAAAGTTAATGCTGGCCTCTTTGTCCCACACATAGTATTGCTCGCCTAAAATGCCCATGAGCATCAACGAGTAAACCGGGTCAGTCAGAGAGAAAATGCTGCCGCCATATTGCGAGCGGTTCGCATTTTTATTCCACCAGCGCAACTTGAGGCGCATGCGCGCTTCACGAAAATCTTCACTGATGGATTCAATCTTAATCCCCGCCCCCCAGAACGGCGGCCAGCTATTCAGCGCCCACTTCACAATATTTGGTTTATATAGCTTTGCCAGAGTTTTATTCATGCTTTCCGTGCCTTAGACTCTATCTCATTACGCTACGCCTCGACTCAAATGGATTGGGTCAATCAGCAAGGACGTAGACTTAACATCCGGTTAATGTTAAACAATTGTAACTGGTCAGAGCTCGTATCGCAGTGATATCGCGCGGCTTTACGAAAAATAATAGTAACCCCTTGAACTTCGTGGTTTATTGTTCGCTGTGACTAACCTATAATGTTGGACAACATTGACTTCTGTTAACTACCGCAGATCATCAACGGGAAAGTATATGTCAGACAATAACCAAGCGCTAAAGGATGCTGGTCTTAAAGTTACCCTTCCACGGCTAAAGATTTTAGAAGTATTACAGCAGCCTGAGTGCCAACATATTAGTGCTGAAGAGCTGTACAAAAAGCTGATTGATCTCGGTGAAGAGATTGGCCTTGCGACAGTTTATCGAGTCCTAAACCAATTTGATGATGCCGGTATCGTGACACGCCATCACTTTGAAGGCGGCAAATCAGTATTCGAACTGTCGACTCAGCATCACCATGATCACCTGGTGTGCCTCGACTGTGGTGAAGTGATTGAATTCTCAGATGACCTGATCGAACAGCGTCAAAAAGAGATTGCTTCACAATACAACGTACAACTGACCAACCACAGTTTGTACCTGTACGGCAAATGCGCGGACGGCAGTTGTAAAGACAACCCAGACGCTCATAAGTCGAAGAAATAACTATAAAAAAACCACCGCTAGCGGTGGTTTTTTTCATTCTGGCTGAAAGCCATTAGAAGTAATCACGAATCAACACTTCGGCAATCTGCACCGCGTTAGTCGCAGCGCCTTTGCGAACGTTATCCGCCACAACCCACATGTTGATACCGCTATGGTGGCTGATGTCGTTACGGATACGGCCAACCATTACATGATCTTTACCACCAGCATCACGTACCTGAGTCGGGAAATCTTCACCTTGGAACACTTCTACACCTTCCGTTTGTGACAGCAGTTCAATCACCTGTTCGGCATCAATCGGAGAGCTGGTTTCAACATGCAGCGCTTCCGCGTGACCAAAGAACACTGGCACACGCACACACGTTGGGTTGACCATAATTGAAGGATCGTTGAAGATTTTTTGAGTTTCCCAAACCATCTTCATCTCTTCTTTGGTGTAACCGTTATCCATAAACACATCGATTTGTGGAATACAGTTAAACGCAATTTGCTGACTGAAGGCTTTATTCTCTGCTGGGATACCGTTAAGTAGCTTCGCCGTCTGGCCAGCCAGCTCATCAATACCCGCTTTACCTGCGCCCGACACCGACTGGTAAGTCGTCACGTTGATACGCTCAATGCCTACCGCATCGTAAATCGGTTTCAATGCGACCAACATCTGAATGGTCGAACAATTCGGGTTAGCAATGATATTGCGGTTACGGAACTCAGCAATGGCTTCAGGGTTCACTTCAGGCACAACCAGAGGAATATCGTAGTCGTAACGGAAGTGCGACGTGTTGTCGATCACCACTACACCCGCATCAGCGGCAATTGGCGCCCACTGTGCAGACAAGTCACCACCAGCTGAAAACAACGCGATGTGTGCCTGTGACCAATCAAACTCTTCCACGTTTTGCACACGGACCGTTTTACCGTTGAAACGGTAAGTTTTACCTTCGCTGCGCTCACTCGCCAGCAGGTATAATTCACCGACAGGAAACTTACGCTCCTGCAGCACTTCCAACATCGTTTCACCGACGGCACCTGTTGCACCGAAGATTGCAACATTAAATACTTGGCTCATTCGTTACCTCAATTTTAAAACCTAATTTCGCCAGCGGCTCCAGATTACAGGTCGCATCGCCAACGAGTGTGATCGCGCTATACTCACGTCTGTCCCAATATTGTTTACGCATTTGGTCAAACGCGCCAGGTTTGTGTATTTCGCGACGGAACAGAGCGTCATCACGACGCACATCATAAATCAGTTGCGTTAAACTCAGCAGCGTTGCTTCATCCCAGGCTCTGTCCAGGGTCACTTCCGGCACAGGAGCCACCGGCAACAATGCTGACGGATTTGCCCACAGTGAATTTCCTAAGAATTCGCAATAGCTGTTAAAAATCATGGTGGTTCCGCGCGCTTTGCCTTCCAAGCCATAACCCGCAACATGCGGAGTGGCAAACGCCAACAGCGGCAGCAGTTCCATATCCACCTGCGGTTCAAACTCAAACACATCCAAAGCCGCAGTGAAGCCATCAGCTTTCTGCAGACGGGCTTTCAGCGCATCGTTGTCGACAATCGGACCACGAGCGGCGTTAATCAGAATTTGGTCACTACGCAGATTGTTCAGCACAGTGCTGTCAATCAGATGATGAGTTGGCCACTCACCTTCGCGGGTGATTGGCGTGTGCAGTGTGATCACATCGGACTCACTCAACAGGACATCCAACGGCGTAAATTCACGGCTGTCGCCTTGCGCTTGCTTGGGTGGATCGTTGAGCAACACATTGATGCCCATCCCGGTCAGGCACTCTGACAAGTAAGTCCCCACCTGCCCGGCGCCAATGATACCAACGGTTTTATCAAATACCGAGAAGCCCTGCTGCTGAGAAAGCACCATCAGCACGCTGAACACGTACTCCGCCACGCCGACTTTGTTGCAGCCCGGTGCAGCCGTAAAGAAAATACCACGCTCTTCCAGCAACGCCTGGTCAACATGATCCATACCTGCAGTGGCAGTGCCGACGAATTTCAGTTTGTTGGCTTTGCTAATCAGCGCCTCGTTCACTTTGGTTACAGAACGAATCATCAGCGCATCCACATCCACCAAGTCGTCTGCCGTTAAGGTTCGGCCCGGTTTCAGTACCACCTCACCCAGTTGGCTGAACAGCTCAACGGCATAAGGCATGTTTTCGTCGATCACAATTTTCATAACGGAGTTCACACTATTTGTATTGACAAGTTGTTGTGTTAGCGAGTTTGCAAGGCATTGTGCAGAAAAGCACTCCCGGTGTCGAGAGTTAAACGAGAGGAAATAAAAATGCCCGATGGCAATCTCGCCACCGGGCAATATCCAGAACAAAAGGATCCTATCCCGCTCTCCATGGGACAGAGTCTGCGTCTGTTCGACCAGCTAAGCTGATCAGTTCTGGAAACCTTTTACCTAAGGGTATGAGGTTATTAACCTTGGTACTTTTTGATCACTAGCGTTGCGTTAGTGCCACCAAAACCAAAGCTATTCGACATGACTGTCGTTAACTCTTGCTCACGCATTTCTGTCACGATATCCAGACCTTGCGCTGCGTCATCCAGGTTTTCAACGTTGATGCTTGGTGCAATAAAGCCGTGATGCAGCATCAGAGTTGAGTAAATGGCTTCGTGTACACCCGCCGCACCCAGAGCGTGACCTGTCATCGCCTTAGTTGCAGAGATTGCAGGGCTGTTGCCGCCGAATACTTGTTGAATCGCGCCAAGCTCTTTCACGTCACCTACTGGAGTAGAAGTACCGTGCGTATTCACGTAATCCACACCGTCAACGTGTTGCATTGCCATCTGCATACAACGCACTGCACCTTCACCAGAAGGAGCAACCATGTCGTAGCCGTCAGATGTCGCGCCGTAACCTACGATTTCACCGTAGATTTTCGCACCACGAGCCAGAGCGTGTTCCAGTTCCTCAACCACGACCATACCGCCGCCGCCAGAGATAACGAAACCATCGCGGTCTGCATCGTAAGTACGAGACGCTTTTTGTGGCATGTCGTTGTATTTCGTTGACAGAGCGCCCATCGCGTCGAACATCATGGTCAGTGACCAATCCAGCTCTTCACCGCCGCCTGCAAAAACGATGTCTTGTTTGCCCAGTTGGATCAGCTCCATCGCGTTACCGATACAGTGCGCAGAAGTGGCACATGCAGAGCTGATTGAGTAGTTCACACCACGGATTTTAAATGGAGTCGCCAGACACGCTGAAACGGTCGAAGACATTGTACGAGGTACCATGTAAGGACCAACACGCTTCACGCCTTTCTCACGCAGAGTATCCACCGCGACCACCTGGTTCATAGAAGACGCACCGCCTGAGCCGGCGATGATACCAGTACGATCGTTTGATACTTGCTCTGGAGTCAGGCCCGCATCCGCGATAGCTTGTTCCATAGATAGGTATGCGTACGCCGCAGCATCACCCATAAAACGCATCTGTTTACGGTCAATGTGCTCAGCAGGATTGATCTTCAGGTCGCCCCACACTTGAGAACGTAGGCCTTGCTCTTTGAACTGCTCAGAGGCATTGATACCTGATTTACCCGCTTTTAGAGACGCTAAAACTTCTTCGACGTTGTTACCGATACTTGAAACAATACCCATACCGGTGATTACGACTCGTTTCATGTGACATTCCTATAATTCAAAATTTCGCTAAATGATAACGAAGAAGAACAACAAAAGTGGTCAGCTTTCCCATAAATCCGTACAATCTCGGCCCATATTTCCGCCAGATATCATGGAATTCATCGATTATGACATCCATTACACACGCGCAGCTCGGCTGGAACGAAGTCGGCACCCCGGTTTCAGACCAGTTTGACGATGTTTATTTCTCCAACGTCAATGGGTTGGAAGAGACCCGCTATGTGTTTCTGACTCAGAATCATCTCCCGCAAAGATGGCATGAATATGACCAGCGCCGTTTTGTTGTCGCAGAGACAGGTTTTGGAACCGGCCTCAACTTCCTCGCCTTATGGCAATGGTTCGACAAGTTTAGACAGCAAAACCCGCAAGCGACACTGAAATCGTTACATTTCATCAGTTTTGAGAAATACCCGCTCAGCAAAAGCGATCTCATCAAAGCTCATGAGTCCTGGCCGGAACTGGCTGACTATGCCAAACAACTGCACGAGCACTACCCGATTGCCGTCCCTGAGTGTCACCGCATCGTGCTGGCAGACGGCGCTGTCACTCTCGATCTCTGGTTTGGTGATATCAAAGACTGCATGCCGAAAGTGCCAGTGCCTGATCACGGTATCGTTGATGCCTGGTTCCTGGATGGGTTTGCGCCGAGCAAAAACCCGGAAATGTGGAATCAGAACCTGTTCAACGGCATGGCTAAAATGGCCAAACAGGATTGTACCTGCGCCACCTTTACCTCGGCGGGTTTCGTCCGCCGCGGCTTAATCGAAGCTGGCTTTGCGATGAAAAAAGTCAAAGGTTTCGGCACCAAACGGGAAATGATTGCTGGCGCTCTGACCGAGAAACGGCCCGACAGTAACATTAAACCCTGGTATAAGCTCAATAGCTTAACTGACGTTAATGATGTCGCGATTATTGGTGGTGGCATTGCCAGTGCTGCGTTGGCCAAAGCACTCAGCGAACGCGGCATTCACGTCACCTTGTATTGCGAAGACAGTGAACCGGCGCAAGGCGCGTCAGGCAATCGTCAGGGCGCAGTGTACCCGCTGCTGAACGGAGAGCACCAAGGCGTCTCGCGCATCTTCGCTCCAGCGTTTCTTTACTCCCGTCAATTCGCGGAGAAAGCGGCGCAGCACATTCAATTTGATCATGACTGGTGCGGCGTCACCCAATTGATGTGGGATGACAAATCAGCAGTCAAACTCAACAAAATGCTCAACGGTGAATTTTCGGCAGAGTTAGTGACCAAACTCGACGCGAAGCAAACTTCAGCGATGATGGGGTTGCCTGTCTCGGTTGAGAGCGTTCATTATCCGTTAGGTGGCTGGTTGTGCCCAGCTCAGTTAACACAAGGTTTGTTAGCGAAGCTGAGCGAGGAAGGAAAATTAACCGCCTATTTCAATCACCGCGTGACTGCGCTGAATTGGGATACGAAGCTACGCTTGTGGCAGTTACAATTTGCCGAACATCAGGTTGCGCATCAGTGTGTGATTTTGGCCAATGGCCATCAGTTTGATGGCTTTGCACAAACTCAATCCCTGCCGCTGGGTAAAGTCAAAGGTCAGGTCAGCCACATTCCGACCAACGATACGCTTAAGCAACTCAAAACCGTATTGTGCTACGACGGCTATATGACGCCGCACAACCCGGCTTCCGGGACACATTGCATTGGCGCCAGCTACGATCGTGATCACCTCGATTGCGAATTTGACGCCGCTGCGCAAATCGAAAATGGCGCACGTTTAAGCCACTGTGTCACCGACCAGGCTTGGCCGGCACAGGTCGACACATCAGGTAACGAATCCCGTCAGGGCATTCGTTGTGTCAGCCGCGATCATCTGCCATTTGTCGGCAGTATTGGTGATATGGAAGCGATCCTCAACCAGTATCAGGATCTGGTAAAACAAAGCGAACAGGATGCCGAACCGGTTGCGAACTATCCGCAACTGTACGGCTTGCTGGGACTCGGCTCTCGCGGCCTGAGCTCCGCACCATTGCTGGCCGAAGTTCTGGCCTCCATCATTTGCGGTGACCCATTACCACTGCCTGTCGATGTGATGGAGACACTGCACCCAAGCCGCATGTGGGTACGACGTCTGCGCAAAGGCAAAGCCATCAGCGAAAAATAACCGCCGTCAGACAGCAAAAAGCCTCGCTACCGCGAGGCTTTTTCATATTCAATTCGAAGGGCTCACTTATGCCAGCTTCGCGACCGCTTGTTTCAGTTCGGCATTCACGGCTTCATCCGTTATTTTACCTGCTTCTAGATCAAAGACGTTATAGAAGTTGGGTACTGACACTGACGCTTTCACGTTGCCCGCAAAGAAAGGGGCTGAACCTACTGCTGCGGCCAAGACAGATTGCGCACCACCTGGGCCCGGTGACGTTGCCAGATAAACGGCAGGTTTGTTCTTGAACACTTCGCGATCGATACGGGTTGCCCAGTCAAACAGGTTTTTGTACGCCGCAGGGTAGTGGCCATTGTGCTCGGCGAAAGAAATCACAAACGCATCAGCCTGAGACAAATCGCGCAGGAAGCCCTGTGCGCCTTCAGCATGACCGATCTCTTTTTCCAGATCTTCACTGAACATCGGAACGTTGTAGTTGTTGATATCCAGAACCTGAACTTCAGCTCCGTCGATGAGATTGGCTGCATATGTTGCCAAAGCTTTGTTGATTGATGTTGAGCTAGTGCTAGCTCCAAATGCGATAACTTTCATGATGATAACCCTCAGTGCTCGTTTGATGTTGTTAGATTAAACATTCGCCACCAAGGTAACAATCGCAAAAATTATAAGGAGTCATTCAAATAAATTGAATGACTCCTTATAGGCAACCTTTAAGACTCGAATCAGGCCTGAGCGGCCAGTTCACGCCACAGATCAGAAACAATGACACGATCAGCCGGATTCAGTTCAGAGCGCGCCGCTTCCAGGCTCTGCTCAATGCGGTTTTTCAACTCTTCCACGTCCTGCACGCCGTCGTCTTCACACGCCGCTGCCGATAACGAGATATGACCACGCAGATAGCCACCAGCAAACAGTTCATCGTCTGATGCTGTTGCAATTCGGGTATCAATCAGCTCAAGGAGTTTTTCTTCAAATTCAATAATCATGCTTATCTCGTTACTTCACAATAAATTGGTCTGGAGCCAGTGGGGCAATGTGGTAGAAAGCACGCAGTGCGTTCGACAGCATGCTCACCCGCTGTGGTAGTCCTGCGTCTAAAATACTCAGTACTTCTTGATGTACCTTGCGCATAAACGCCAGTCGGTCAGGCTCAAAATCGCCGTTAAGGTTGTCACAACTGACCGTAAAAGGAAAGCCTGCACTCAGCGACAAAATCCACTCATACGCCTGCGGGCGAACTTCCACTTTCTCAAACTGCGCCTGAACCGCTTCGGTGCGGCCATCCGGCTCATACCAGTAGCCAAAATCTTCCAGCAGGCGCCGCTGTGGTCCGGCGACACACCAGTGAGCAATCTCATGCAACGCCGAAGCGTAAAACCCGCGTGCGAAAACGATACGGTGATGCGGCACTGTCTCATCGGCAGGCAGATAAATAGGCTCATCGCCCCCCAGTTCTAACTTAGTGTTGAACGGGGCAAAGAAAGTATCGTTAAAAATGGTGATTAAATCTGTGTAGTGGTGAGTCATAACATTACGGCTAAAGGTCGTCGACGCGGTGCATTCTCGCGATTTTTTCGTCCCGGGTAAAGGATTGCAACTAGGTTCATTAGTTTTAGTAATCCAGCAAACGGTTTCTTTGCACAAAATCTCATTCGTCAATCGCCCCCTTTCCCTCTACACTTGCGCCTTTTGCGGCGCACACGATTCATAGGGTCTTTTTCGATGCTTTTGAGTGTTTTATATATTATCGGGATTACCGCGGAAGCCATGACAGGCGCATTAAGCGCAGGCCGACGCAAAATGGATTGGTTTGGAGTCATGCTGGTTGCCAGCGCTACCGCGATTGGCGGTGGCACCGTTAGGGATATTTTGCTGGGTCACTATCCGCTCGGTTGGGTTAAGAATCCGGAGTTTCTGGCGATCACGTGTATCGCTGGTGTCCTGACCACCGGGATCTACAAATGGGTCATAAAACTCAAAGGATTGTTTATTCGTTTGGATGCGCTGGGGCTGATCGTGTTTAGTATCATCGGCACAAAAATCGCCATGGGGATGGGGCATCACGCGATGATCTGTATGGTTTCCGCGCTGGTGACGGGTGTGTTTGGTGGCCTGCTGCGCGATTTAATCTGTCGTCAACAACCGCTGGTGCTGCACGATGAGTTGTACGCCTCGGTGACACTGGTTGCCTCTGGCCTGTATCTGGCGATGTTGGAACTGGGCGTCAATGATGTTACCAGCACCATCGTGACCTTGGTGGTCGGCTATACGCTGCGCATGGCTGCCGTGCGTTTCAAATGGCGTTTGCCATCGTTCCATCTGGAAACGGAAAACTCACTGCACTGAGTTTATGCTGAACGATAAAAACGCCCTCATTTGAGGGCGTTTTATTTACAGATTCATTCCGGCATCAATCAGCAGTTTAGCATGGCGCATACCCAGTGAACCGTCATTGAGTAAAAAGCGAATCGACGGCACGATATCTTCCGGCATCAAGATACGCCCTAGCGGCGTCGATGCCATCCACTGATGCAATTCGGCAATTTGTGTATCGTCCATCCCCGATTTACCTTGAATTTCGGTGGCTGTCACTCCCGGTTGTACCGAGTTGATGCGAATCCCTCTGTCTGCCAGATCGAGGCTCATTCCGGCCATCAAGCCTTCGAGTGCCGATTTGCTGGCCATATAAAAACTGGAGTGCGCAAACGCTTTTTCCACCACCAGACTTGAGATCACCACCAGGCTCGCGCCACGGCTTAATACAGGCAGCAGCGCCTGTATCGTAAAGAAAGTCCCTTTGACGTTGATATCAAAGGTGTGATCAAACGCTTCTTCGCTGGATTCGCCGATGATGTTGGGCTGATACACACCAGCATTTAATACCGCGCCATCCAGTTGCCAGCTTTCTCGTTGCAACATGTCACCCAGAGCCTGAATATCAGACAGTTGACCGTTGTCTGCGACCACCCAGTGCAAATCTCCGGAGAGTGACTGGGCTACCTCAGCCAACTTTTCTGCACTTCTTCCCGTAATAATGACGCGATCTCCCTGCTCCAGGAGCGATCGGGTTGTCGCTAAGCCAATTCCGGCGCTACCACCGGTAACCAAATACGTTTTCTGTTTCATAAGCTCTCCTTAGTGGACAGCGACTAGAATATGCGCTTTTATACATTCCAATAAGGCACCAATAATTCAACTCAAAGTTTCCAAATGAGAACTTATGAACATCAACCAACGTATTCTGAATCTGCTTCCTTTGTTACATCAGGTGATTGAGCAAGGCAGCTTTCAACGAGCGGCTCAGCAATTACGCCTTCCGCGTTCGTCAGTCAGCAAGAAAATCGTCCAACTCGAAGAGCTGTTAGGCCAACCAGTGCTGCATCGGACGACGCGGCAATTGCGTCTCACCGAACTCGGCCAAGAATTGCTGGCGCTCAGCCATGGGTTACCCTCCTTGCTTGGAGACATTGACGCTCTGATTGACAGCGCCAGCTCTGCCCCATCGGGCACGGTAAAAATCAGTTGTGCGACCCTGTTTGGCCAGCAAGTGGTCATTCCTGAGATTCATGCGCTGCGCCAGTTGTATCCCAACATTACGCTTGAACTGAGTTTCGACGACAACTTTACCGATCTGATTGACCAACAAATCGATATCGCCATTCGCGTCGGACACCTGCCGGATTCACAACAGGTCGCCAAGAAAATAGGACACAAGCGACGTTGTTTCGCCGCCAGCCCCGGCTATCTCAGCCGCTTTGGTGTACCAACTCATCCTGAACAACTGACGAAGCATCAATGTCTTGTTTTTAAACCACGTAGTGGTGCTCACGACCACTGGTCGTTTCAGGAAAAAGGTGAGGATACGGTGGTTTCTGTTGCCGTACCTGCAAGTCTGGCGACGGATGACGTACGAAGTTTGATCGATCTCGCCATGCTGGATAACGGGGTTATCTATGCCGATCTGACGTTGTTACAGCCGTGGCTGGCAAAGGGAGATTTGGTTGAAGTGCTTAAGGAGTTTGTGCCTGCGGAACAAGAGCCGATTCAACTGCTCTGCATTGGGCGCTCCAGTCGTAGCCGGGCGGCAACGACAATCTGGGAGGAGCTGGCTAAGCGGCTACCTCCCAAATTAAACAGTAATGATTAAATCACTGGTGTTTCGGTGTGTACGCCGTGGTTCTGGCCACGGTGACGCAGCAGATGATCCAGCAGTACGATCGCCAGCATCGCTTCAGCGATGGGCACCGCACGAATACCCACACAAGGATCATGACGACCTTTGGTGATCAACTGAGTCGCTTCACCGGTGCGAGTAATTGTATCACCGGGAACCGTGATGCTTGATGTTGGTTTAAGGGCAATGTTTGCCACAACATCCTGACCCGTTGAAATACCGCCAAGAATGCCGCCGGCATGATTGCTGGCAAAGCCTTCCGGGGTCAGAGGATCACGATGTTGGCTACCTTTCTGATTCACCACATCAAAACCATCACCGATTTCTACGCCTTTTACCGCGTTGATGCTCATCAGTGCGTGAGCGATATCGGCATCCAGGCGATCAAACACTGGCTCACCGAGACCCACAGGCACATTAGTTGCCACAACCTGAATCTTGGCACCAATCGAATCACCTTCTTTTTTCAGGTCACGAATCAGTTGGTCAAACGCGTCAACTTTATCTACATCCGGACAGAAGAACGCGTTGTTGTCGATTTCATTCCAGTCCACTTTGTCGATCGACACATCGCCCATCTGTGACAGATAAGCGCGAATCTCAACGCCGAATTCCTGCTTGAGGTATTTCTTGGCAATGCCGCCAGCCGCTACGCGCATCGCAGTTTCACGCGCCGACGAACGGCCGCCGCCACGGTAATCACGAATGCCGTATTTCTGATGGTAGGTATAGTCCGCATGACCCGGACGGAACTTGTCTTTAATGTCGGAATAATCTTTGGAGCGTTGATCGGTGTTTTCAATCAGCAGACCAATTGACGTGCCTGTGGTTTTGCCTTCAAACACACCCGATAGGATTTTCACTTCATCCGGCTCACGACGCTGTGTGGTATAGCGTGACGTGCCAGGACGGCGGCGATCCAAATCCACCTGCAAATCTGCTTCACTGATCTCTAAGCCCGGAGGGCAACCGTCAACGATACATCCCAGTGCGATACCGTGACTTTCTCCGAATGTCGTCACTCGGAAATGTTGTCCGATACTGTTTCCTGCCATTACTTCCTCAAATTAGGTTTCCGCAAGCCTGAACGTTTGGCTCACGGTACACATTACAATTCTTCGTGGATTCATAGTCGCTTTATTACGAAATGATGTAAAGCCCCAAAATCGAACAATTTCGCGAGGTACAAAAAAGCCGGCGCAGTGGCCGGCTTTACCGTCTGTTTGCTTAGTCGCGGTAGAGCGAGAAATCGCTCGCACACTCAACCAGCTGTTCGCGGGTCAGCAGGAACACGCCGTGACCGCCGTTCTCGAACTCCAGCCAGGTAAATGGAATATGCGGGTATTGATCCATCAGGTGAATCATTGAGTTACCCACTTCACACACCAGAATACCTTTTTCAGTCAGATAGTGTGGCGCGTTCGCCAGAATGCGTCGCACCAGTTTCAGGCCGTCAGTACCCGCAGCCAGACCCAGTTCAGGCTCATGCTTGAACTCATCCGGCAGGCTGTTCATGTCTTCCTGATCCACATACGGCGGGTTCGTCACGATGATGTCGTACTGCTCTTTAGGCAGATCACGGAACAGATCCGAACGAATCGGGAAGACTTGCTGCTCCAGACCATGGTCCTGAATGTTCTGCTCTGCGACCTGCAGCGCGTCGGCTGAGATATCAATCGCGTCGACTTCCGCATCCGGGAAAGCGTGCGCACACGCAATCGCGATACAGCCACTTCCGGTACACAGGTCCATGATGCGGGTAGGTTCATTCACCAGCCAAGGTTCAAACTGAGCTTGAATCAGTTCGCCAATCGGTGAACGCGGCACCAGCACACGCTCATCAACGAAGAATTCCAGGCCACAGAACCAAGCTTTGTTCGTCAGGTAAGCCACTGGTGTGCGGTCTTTGATTCGCTTAATGACACGTTCAACCACGCGCAGGCGTTCGCTGCTGGTCAAACGAGAGTTCAACACATGAGGAGGCACGTCAATCGGCAAATACAGAGTTGGCAGGATCAGTTGAACCGCTTCATCCCATGCGTTATCGGTGCCGTGACCGTAAAATAAATTCGCAGCATTAAAGCGGCTAACCGTCCAACGAATCATATCTTGAAGCGTATGCAGCTCAGAAACCGCTTCATCTACAAAAATCTTATCCAAAATTGCCTCCGAAAAGCGCTACAATACTGCCAATTCCGATTAACAACAGAATATCTATTCCCTAATGAGCAAAAAAGACACCGATTTCAACGACGATCATGAATTCGATGCTGATGACGATTTCGCTTTATTTCAGGATGCAGTAAAGGGCGTTAAAAAGTTTTCGCAGGATACCATAATCCAGCAGCCAAACAGAAACCCCAAACAAAAAGAAATCCGCCGTAGCGCACGTGAAGCGAGCGACAACGACTTCTATTTTTCAGATGAGTTTGTTCCGGTATTGAGCGATGAAGGGCCGACACGCTATGCGCGCGGAGATGTATCGAAGTATGAAGTAAAAAGATTACGTCGTGGCGTGTACGTGCCGGACGTATTCCTTGATATGCACGGCATGACGCAACAGGAAGCCAAACGTGAACTGGGCGCGATGATCGCCTACTGCATTAAAGAAGGCGTGCATTGTGCCTGCGTGCAGCACGGCATCGGCAAGCACATTCTTAAACAGAAAGTGCCGCTTTGGCTGGCGCAGCATCCGGATGTGCTGGCATTCCACCAAGCTCCACTCGAGTTTGGCGGTGATGGTGCCCTGCTGGTGCTGCTGTCGATCCCGGAGAAATAACACAACGCCCCAAGTTTGGGGCGTTGTCGTTGATGGCGTTAGTAGCGCATATCCGGCGGAATCGGCATATTCTCTTCTTTGAGATGCGGACGCTGACCACCTTTACGGCGGTATTGTTTCAACTGGAACACGTACGCCAGCACCTGAGCCACCGCGACAAACAATCCGTCCGGAATTTCCTGCTCCAGTTCGGTGGTGTGATACAGCGCGCGAGCGAGCGGCGGTGCGGGGACAATCATGATTTCGTGCTCGCGGGCCACTTCGCGAATCTTCAGTGCCAGATGGTCTATACCTTTGGCCACAACGACCGGCGCTCTGTCGCTATTTTGTTTGTAGCGCAAGGCGACCGAGAAATGATCCGGGTTGGTAATGATGACATCGGCCTGCGGCACATCCGCCATCATACGACGCTGCGCCGCTTCTCGTTGCAGCATACGAATCCGGCCTTTGACTTCCGGCTTACCTTCGGTGTCTTTGTATTCGTCTTTCACTTCCTGTTTGGTCATTTTCAGTTGGTTGGCGTGTTGCCAGATCTGAAACGGCACGTCGATCGCCACCACCACCAACAGTGAGCAGCTAATCAGCAAGACGAAGTTAAGCAGGATATCCAGCGCGTGAAAGATGTTTTGCGGGAAGATATCTAGACTGAGCTGAAACAGATCTTCCTTTGACGCTTCAATCAGATAAAACGCCACGCCCGCCACCAGCAGTACTTTGAGAATGGATTTCAGCAGTTCCACCCAGCTTTGTAAGCCGAACATTCGCTTAAGGCCGCTGAGCGGGTTCATTTTCGACAGCTTGGGCATCGCCGCTTCCGCAGAGAAACTGACGCCGCCCACCCCTGCCGCACCAATCAGCGCCGCAATAAACAGGGTAATCAGAATCAGCAGCAGCGGCAGCAGTAAATTCACCATCGCACCGGAGACGATATCGAACAGCTTGTTGACGTCGAAAATCTCTTCGCGACTCAGGTTGAACAGGCGGCCCATGGCCGAATACAGCCCGCGCGCCAGTGCGTCACCAAACCACATCAGTGACAATGCGCCCACCACCAATACTGAGACCGACGCCAACTCCTTCGAACGCGCAACCTGGCCCTTTTCCCGAGCCTGTTGCAACCTTCGGGGCGTGGCCTCTTCGGTCCTTTCTTGTCCGTCTGATTCTGCCAATTCAGCCTCCTAAACGCGTCAACAATCGAGACGTATCAGGCGGCACACTTGCTGCTCGCCCTCTGTCCAGAATAGCTCATAGTGCGTATAGAGTCCGCTGATGATGTACCAACACAACAGCAGGCCAACCAGCAGCGCAAACGCAAAACCCAGTGAGAAGATGTTCAATTGCGGCGCAGCACGCGTCATCACACCAAACGACAAGTTCACGGTGAGCAGCGCGACAATGCCCGACAGCGACATACTCAGCGCGACCTTAAACATGATACCGAGCCACAAGGAGAGCTCGCGAAAATCGACTGCCGTCAGCGTTCCGGTACCAATCGGCAAGCTCTTGAAGCTCAGCACCAGAAGATGAATCATCTTAAGGTGACCATCACTGGCAAGGAAAAACAACGTGGCCAGAAACATAAACAACTGGCCCAGCAGCGGCGTGTTTTGTCCGTTGGCCGGGTCAACCATGGACGCAAAACCCAGGCTCGACTGCATACCCAGAATCTGACCAAGCATAACGAAGGTTTGAATCATAAACTGCGTCACCATGCCCATCGCTACTCCGATGATGAGCTGATTGAGCGTGGTCAGGAAACCGTTAAACGACAGCAGTTCAAGATCTTCAGGCACTTGCGGAATCGCAGGCATCACAGCCAGCGTGATCGCCAACCCCAGATAGAGGCGGATGCGGGTAGAGACAAAGCGTGCACCGGTGACCGACATCACCATCAACATGGCGGAGATGCGGGCATAAGGCCAGAAGTAGTTGGCGATGAAGTCGAGGACGACGCTGGTTGGGTACTCCATAAGCCGCCCTAATACAGCACCTGAGGTATACGCTCGACCATGGAGAAGAAGAATTCCATCATCATCTGCGTCATCCAGTGGGCAAACAGCATGAGCGCCAACAGTGTGACAATCAGACGTGGCAGAAAGCTCAGCGTCTGTTCGTTGATTGAAGTTGCCGCCTGAAACACCGCCACCACCAAACCAATCAACAAGCTTGGAACGATAATGGCACACACCATGATCAGCACCATCCACAGTGCATTACGGAACAGTTCAACAAAGACTTCAGGGGTCATGTGCTTCTCCCGCTACATGGCAAAACTGCCGGCCAGGGTCGAAAGGATGAGGTTCCATCCATCCACCAGCACAAACAGCATCAGCTTAAATGGCAATGAGACAATCATCGGCGAGAGCATCATCATACCCATCGCCATCAACACCGAGGCAACCACCAGGTCGATAATCAAAAACGGCAGGAACAACATAAAACCAATCTGGAACGCCGTTTTCAGCTCCGACGTAATGAAGGCCGGAATCAGGACCGCCATCGAAACATCTTCCGGGTTCTTCACATCAGAACCGGAAATGTTAACGAACGTCTCGAGATCTTTCACTCGCGTCTGCTTAAGCATGAACGCTTTCATTGGTTCCTGAGCAAGGTCAAAGGCCTGACGAGCAGAGATCTGCTCATTGAGATACGGCTGAATCGCCTGATCATTAATCTTATTCAGCACTGGCGACATAATGAAAAAGGTCAGGAATATCGCGATACCGATAATAACCTGGTTGGATGGCGTCTGCTGCAAACCCATCGCCTGACGCAGAATCGACATCACCACCACAATGCGGGTAAACGACGTCATCAGAATGACCATGGCCGGCAGGAAGCCCAGCATGGTCATCAACGCGAGAATTTGCAGGTTTACCGAATAGTCTTGGCCGCCATTTGGGTTGGTGGTCATGGTAAAGGCCGGAATACCGCCTCCGCCACTGCTGCTCCCCAATGCCATGGTGCGTGAATTACCCTGCTCTTTTTCCATCGCAGAGACCGTCATGTTTTCTGCACTGGCGGCGGTAGCCGGGATCGGCGTTTCCAGTTCCTGCTGCGCACTGGCCAGCGGCGCAAACAGCAGCGCGCTCAGCCACATCACTATCGCCAAGCGGTGCGTCAACACCGACAGCGCATTACTCAGACGTTTTTTTATCATGCTTTTTCAGTAGCTGAGCCAATTGATTTGAGAAAGGCGTTGACTCCAGCTCCTCCTGCTTGAGTGGCGTTTCCAGTTTTGAGATAAGTTGAATGGACTGCGAGGTCACACCAATCAGAAATTGTTCTTCTCCGGCCTGAACGATCATAACGCGTTCTTTGGTGCCAACTGGTAACTGACGAACCACGTTCAATCCCTTTTGATGACCAAAGGCCGGAACTCGCATCCGCTTGAGTAACCAGGCCATAAAAAGGATGAGCGCAATAACGAACAAAAGCGACCCGAATGTGGTCGCTAAGTCCAACTGTGAATTTTCCACCGCCAACGCTGGCGTGGAAACCAGAGCTAAGCCTATGAACTTATTCATAAGCTATCTCAGTTTCTTAATGCGTTCAGTCTGGCTGATAACGTCAGTGAGACGAATACCAAATTTATCGTTGACCACCACCACTTCGCCGTGAGCAATCAAGGTACCGTTAACCATCACGTCCAGCGATTCGCCCGCAATGCGATCCAACTCCACCACCGACCCCTGGTTCAATTGCAGCAGGTTACGGATACTGATTTTCGAGCGACCCACTTCCATGGAAATGGTAACCGGAATATCCATAATGGTATCGAGTTTACGGCGCTCATCATCTGAGATGGGTTTCGTGGTGTCTTTCAGTTCATCCAGTGGTGCGGCCAGAACTTCATCGACATCGATGTCCGGTGCATTGGGGTCTTCACCCAGCGCCGCTGCCCACTCGTCTGCAAGCCTTTGATCATCTGATTTTGACATCTTTGCTACCTATAGTTTTTTATTCTACCGTTTCTTCGTCTTCATCCTCGTCGTTGTCCAGTTCGGCAATTATGTCTTTGCCAAGGAACGCGAGGTCGGTTTTCACCACATCAGGGCGTCTGATTTTTTCGGAGACCTGAACCGCCAGTTTTTCTCCGGAACGTCCCATTTTTACGCGGAACGTCGGTAATTCTTCAACGAACATGGTGGCATGTTCGGGCATTTTAATTGGAATGATGTCGCCGACTTGCAGCTCCATCAGGTCACGCAACGCGAGATCCTGTTCCAACAGGTTAACGCGGAAGTTGACCGGCACATCCATGATCTCTTCACGCAGCGCCGAGCTCCAGCGCACGTCGGTTTCCATCTTGTCCGACTGAACACCCGCATCGAGCAGTTCACGGATCGGTTCAACCATGGAATACGGCATGACGATGTGGAAATCACCACCGCCACCGTCCACTTCAATATGGAACGAACTGACCACGATCACTTCGGTCGGACTGACGATGTTCGCCATGCTCGGGTTCACTTCCGAATCGAGGTACTCAAATTCGACCCCCATCACCGGCGCCCAAGCGTCTTTGTAGTCGCCAAACACAATCTTCAGCAGCAACTGAATCACGCGGCGTTCGGTTGGCGTGAATTCGCGCCCTTCAATCCGAGCGTGGTAGCGACCATCGCCACCAAAAAAGTTTTCCACCAAAATGAACACCAGACGCGCTTCCATCGTCACCAGCGCGGTGCCTTTCAGCGGACGGAAACGCACCATGTTCAAGCTGGTTGGAACGTACAGCGTGTTCTGATATTCACCGAACTTCATCATCTGTACGCCGTTGATCGACACTTCAGCGGTTTTGCGCAGCATGTTGAACAGGCTGATACGCATGTGCCGGGCAAAACGTTCGTTTATCAGCTCCAGGGTCGGCATTCGACCACGGACGATCCGATCCTGCGACGAGAAGTCAAACGAGACGGCACTGGTGTCTGAAGTATCTAACTCTTCTTCGGCTTCATCGACGCTGTCTACCCCGTGGAGCAGCGCGTCGATTTCGTCTTGGCTTAATAAATCAGTCACGTTTCACCTATTGCATTACAAAATCGGTAAACAACACCCGTTCAATCACAGGCTGCCCCACGACTTTGGTCATCGCCGCCTTAATGTCGTCAGTGGCTTTATCGCGCAATTCAATACGGCCTGTGGTGCTGCGCAGTTGCTCGACCGTTGCTGAAGCAAACGTCCCCAACAAAGTACTTTCAACCAATGGCGAATGGTAACGAGCTAAATCTTCATTTTTGCTGCCACGTACCATGAGTTGCACTTTAATCTGAACCATCCGATCGCGAGTATCACCACTGACATTAAAGACAAACGGCTGGGCAATGTTGACGTAAGACACCGGATCAACCGGCACTGCCGCTTCCTGAGCCGCTTCCGCCGGAGCATTTTCACTGCTGTCTGAGCCCATCAGAAAGAATGCAGCGCCGCCTCCGCCAAGCAATAACACCACGGCTGCGATGATAATAACCAACAGCTTCTTTTTGCTCTTCGGGGCTTCTTGTGGGAGTTCTTCAACAGCCATAACTTACTCTATGTCGTTATTTTCTATTTAGTTTAAGCGTAATAACTGATTCCATCACGCTTTGATGCCACATTCAAATCAAGTTTGACGTCTGTATCAAGATTTTCTTCACCGCCAAAGTGTTCATTGCCTGCGGTTTGACCACTCTGACCTCCGCCACCTGCGGCGTAGCGCTGTTGCTGTCCCGAGTTCTGCTGTTGAACAGAGGTATCCGCCAGCTGTACGCCTTGTTGGGCGAGCATCTCTCTCAGCCTTGGCATCGAGTGTTCCAGCGCATCACGCGCCTGCTGGTTGGATACGGTAAACTGCACGCTGGCACCATCACCATGCATGTTCATGCGAATGTGTAAACGACCGAGTTCAGGCGGATCCAAGCGAATATCCACATGCTTAAGGTTTTTCGACATCATGACCTGAACGCGCTCTGCCATATCATCGGCGCTCATCTCCTTGCTGAGATGCAAAGGAGCCGATTGCTGAGGCTGCATCTGGTCGGCACGCAAGGTTTGAGTCGCGCTCAGGCCTTGCTGACCCGCAGCCGCCGCCACCTGATGCGCCAATTGGCCATCACTGCCGTGTGCTCCACGCAGATCTTCGATGCCACCCAAACCTTTGGCACCTAACGCGGCTTTCAATGCTGCCGGGTTGAAGGCTTCGGTTTTGGCCATCATCTCCGGCGTCAACATCGGGTTAAATTGTGCCGCCGCTGGATTAAGCGGGGAAGCATTCTGCGCCTGATTTAAAGGTTGTCCCGCAAGATCCGCGCTGACTGCTGATTGCGCTTGAGTGACCGCTTGTTGAGCTGGCTGTAGTTGATGCAGAGGCTGCTGCGCAGTCGCCCCATGTTGAGTGGCCATGGCTATCTGCGCCTGTAATGCCGGTTTTGCTTTGGCGGCGAGATCGGTATCAGTAAAATCGGCCGACAGCGGTCCACCCGGCATGCTTGCCTGAGCTTGATCTACGTTGGCTTTGGCCCATGGCACCGCTGCCGCTTCCATCGGTGATAACGGCATCGCATCAGTATCCGTCAAGGGTGCGGTTTGCGAAGCTGGTGTGCTGGCAGGCTGCGCAGCCATCATTGCAGCAAGTTCGCTGTCACTGATGGCGTGCACGTTTTTGTCGACTTTCGCCTGTTGATCCACAGAAGGAGCCAAGGTGTCATCATCTAGGGCAGTACCAGAGGCTACCATGGTGCCAGATAAAGGTTTCGCGGCCGGAGGCAACTGTACCTCAACGTCCATATCTTTGGTGACGTCTGCCTCTTGGGCAGATTTTGCTGCCACAAACTGAGGGTTGGATAACTGAGCAGAGAAAGGCAGATCAGAGGTCTCGCTTGAATCGACAGGCGCCGCTTTAGCTGCAGCAGAGTGCTTTGTTTGCGTCGTCAACTCAACACTTTGTTCCTCGGCAGCCGTCGCCTCATGAGGCAAAGTCTTGCCGTTATGTTTGGCCAGTGCCTGATTCGCTTTCTGCAAGCGTCCGAGCAGTTCATCACCATCACTCATCGCCTGAGCCGTTTTTGTCTGAACATCCTGCTCAGTGGCGTTGGCATCTTTGGCAATAAAAGGTTTTAAATTCTCTGGAATTTCAGCAACTTCGGCCGCCGATTGTTCACCATCAGCGGAGGCAGAGCTTGCTTTGGTGTCGGATTCGCTGTTGCCTTGTTGCAGGACGGCATCGGCGCTTTTAGCTGCATTTTCGGCCTCAACCGCCTTACCAGCTTGGCCTGATTTGCTGTTCGCTGCCACAGATTCGCCGTCACTCCCCTCTGCACTCGATTTTGAGCCGAACAGTAAAGCAGACAGTTTACTCAGGAACCCGCTGTTATCTCCGGCTTCGCCCTCTGTAACACTTTGTCCTGCGGCACCTTTAGCCACACTGGTGACTTTGGTGTTATCGACTGAAGAGGTTGAATTGACATTCATATTCACTAGCTCGCATTTCGTACTGCACAGAACGCTACCGCAACACAGACTGCCAGTAGCACAGAGTTTTCAAACTTACTGCTTGTACTTTTGCAAAAAGCACGCCAATACAAATTAATCCCAACGGGAATCAGCGAAAGTTGGAACCAGTGCGACGTCGGTTGAAGCTGAGCGTCGAAAATTCGTCCATCAGTTTCTGCTCACGTTTTTCCTGCAGGCGGGCTTTCTCTGTCTGCTTTTTCTCGATGAGCCACTCGTAGGAGCGGCGCTGCTTACGTACGGCCATCCAGTGCTGCTCACAATTCTCAACCTGAGTCTTGAAGTGCTGCTCCGCATTGCGCTGCTTCGCCAGTGTTTCATCGAGCTGAGTCAGAAATCGGTTGAGGTGACCGTACTGGCTGGCCGTGAGCCCCGCCTGACCACGTTCAACCAGTTGCTGGCAGTACTCAAGGCGATACTGCTCAATCTGTTTAAGCTGGTGATAGTAGCCGTCGAGCTCGCTGCGCGCTTTGCTCAGAGCCATCACCGCTTTATCTTCATTATCCCGAGCCTGGTCGAGCAGGAATTCCAACGCGTTGTCCATTCAGTTACCCCACACTGAGCACATTTTTAAGCATGCTGATGCACATCTCGTACGGCACCGAATCTTTCATGCCTTGCTGCAGATAGTTATCCAGTTTAGGTTTGAGAGTAAACGCGCTGTCAATCGCCTTATCAGTGCCCGGTTTATAAGCACCGATCGAGACCAAATCCTGATTTTTACGGCAGATAGACAGAATTTGTCGTACCGCCTTTGACATCAGAACGTGTTCATCGGTGGTGATTTGCGGCATCACCCGGCTGACGGATTTCTCCACGTCAATGGCTGGATAGTGGCCAGCATCGGCCATTTCACGCGACAACACGATGTGACCATCGAGGATCGCTCGCGAGGCATCGGCAATCGGATCCTGCAAATCATCGCCTTCGGTCAGTACGGTAAAGAATGCCGTAATCGAGCCTTGATGTGGACCGCCGTTACCAGCTCGCTCCACCAGCGCTGGCAGTTTCGCAAACACCGATGGCGGGTAACCTTTGGTCGCTGGTGGCTCCCCCACCGAGAGCGCGATTTCACGCTGTGCCTGAGCAAAACGAGTCAGCGAGTCCATCAGCAACAGCACATCCAAGCCCTGGTCACGGAAATACTCGGCAATCGTCAATGCCGTCTGACACCCTTTCAGGCGCATCAGCGGCGAGGCATCAGCAGGTGCTGCGACCACAACGGAGCGTTGGCGGCCATCGACACCCAAAATTTCTTCAATAAATTCTTTAACTTCTCGGCCCCGTTCACCAATCAGCCCGACCACCACCACCTGTGCGGTGGTGCCGCGGGTCATCATGCCGAGCGTGACCGATTTACCCACACCAGAGCCGGCAAACAAGCCGATACGCTGACCTTTGCCCACCGTGAGCAAACCGTTAATGGCTTTAATCCCTACATCGAGCGGTTCACTGATCGGCTTACGTGCCAGCGGGTTAATCGGTTGAGCATTGAACGATGCGCGTTGGTCGGTATAAATCGGCCCCAATCCATCGAGGGGGTTGCCCACCCCGTCAATCACGCGGCCAAGCAGTTCCATCCCGACGGGCAGTCCCGCCTCTTCCGTCAACGGCGTGACTTTGGCCCCCGGCAGCACACCTGTGATTTGCTCGCTCGGCATCAGAAACAGGCTGTCTCCGGAGAAACCCACCACTTCGGCTTCCATTTCACCGGACATAGTCTGCACCCGGCACAACGAGCCAATTGGCGCGCGGCAGCCAGTCGCTTCCAGTGTCAAGCCGACGACGCGAATCAGTTTGCCCGAGGCAATCGGACGGCTGGTCAGCCCTTCGGTTTTGTACTGTGCTAAACGGTCAGCCAATGACAGCATTATTCATTACCCTGTTGATGACGATTGGTGCCACAGAAACTGTGCAAAACATTGCGAATGCGATCTTCCATTCGGTAATTAACACTCGACTCACCCGCTTCAATCTGAACATCGCCACGATTGAGCGCTGGCTCACTGACCAGCGTCCAGTTGCGCAGATCGAGTTCCTGTTCGCCGTAAGCCTGTCGAATGATGGCGCAATCTTCCGGATTGAGTTTGAGTGTAATGGCGTGACCGGAAATAGGCAGCGCCTCGACCGATGCTTTGACCGTATCGAGGATCACCTGAGGATTGGTTTGCACCTCGACATGCACCACTTCTTTGACCAGCGTGAGCACCATGTCGACCAACTGCTTTTCAACCTGAGCATTCATCAGCTCCAGTGGTTGGGCAAACTGGTTCGCCAGGCCGATAAAGGTTTGCACGTGCTCTTCAATCACTGACTGACCCGCTTGCAGACCTTCTTCTTTGCCCGCCGCCAAGCCTTCTTCGTGACCCGCCTGAAAACCGGCGTCTTTGCCTTGCTCAAAACCTTGTTGATAACCTTCAGCCTGACCTTGTTCGATACCTTCCTGATAAGCAACCTGCTTGATCAGTTCGATGTCTTGTTCTGTTAGCTGAACTGGCTCTTCGTTTTCCGGTTCATCGAAACTCGGCATCCAGCTCGGGTCGTAGTTCATTGCCGTTTCACGGGCTTGCTTGTGCGTTTCCGCGCCATAGTCCGGCAGGCCCCACTTTTTCGGAGGCTCCACTGTGTTATCCGAACCGAGACGAATAAAACCGCGTTTTCTTTCACCTGACATGGTACATCCTACCCAAAGATAAAAAGGGCCTGCTGATTAAGCGGGCCCTTGGCATTACAAGAATTCGTCTGCCCCGCCAGACAACATGATTTCTCCGTTGTCGGCCATACGGCGGGCAATCGCCAAAATTTCTTTCTGTGCGGCTTCCACATCCGAGACCTTGATTGGCGGCATCGCCTCCAGGTCGTCTTTCATCAGTTCAGCAGCACGTTTCGACATGTTCTTAAAGATCTTGTCACGCAGCGCATCGTCGGCACCTTTGAGTGCTTTTTGCAGCACATCTTGCGGAACGTCGCGCAGCAGTTTCTGAATACCCTGATCGTCGACTTCGACCAGGTTTTCGAACACAAACATCAGATCCTGAATCTGCGTTGCCAGGTCTTCGTCCTGATCGCGCATCTGGTCCATCAACACGCCTTCGATATTGTTGTCCAGATAGTTCATGATGTCGGCTGCCGCTTTCAGACCACCAATCTTCGCCGCTTGCGCGCCCGCTTGACCGGCAAACTGTTTCTCCATGATTTCGTTCAACTCGGCCAGTGCCGATGGTTGAACTTCTTCCAGGTTAGCAATACGCATCATCAGATCGAGGCGGTCACGTTCGGAGAACTGCGCCAGAATTTCCGCAGACTGATCCGGGTCGAGATACGACAGAACGATGGTTTGAATTTGCGGGTGTTCGTTAACAATAATGCTGGCGACCTGACGTGGGTCCATCCATTTCAGTGAATCCAGACCTTTCGAGCCGGTACCCAACAGAATTTGATCCACCAGGTTGTTCGCTTTGTCTTCACCCAGAGCAGCAATCAGCGCGTTACGCATAAAGTCTTCGCTGCCCATACCAATATTGGTGTATTTCTGAATGTCTTCCAGGAAGGCACGGTGCACCGCACTCACTTTGTCCTGACTCAGATCTTTCGCTCGCGCCATGGCACTACCCACGCGCTGAACCTGCTTCGGTTCTAAATGGCGAATAATCCCGGCGGCGTCTTCTTCATTGAGACTGAGCAGCAGAATCGCCGCTCGCTCTTCACCGGGAATACTCGAGATGTCTACAGATGATTCGACCACTTCTCCACCATCTTTCTTTACAATTTCGTTAGGCATTTTGCATCCAGTTCTTCACAACTTGAGCCGCAAGTTCAGGCTCGTTGGCCACCAGAGCACGTACTGCTTTGAGTACATCCTCGTCCTTGTGCAGATTTGGCAGGTCAATACCTGAACCAAACTCGAACAGTTCTCCACCTTCAATATCACTGCCGATTAAGCTGGTTTCACCACCCATCCCCATAGGCAAGCCATCCGGACCGTACAGCTGCTCGTCGTCTTCTGCTGCCGGGTTGAGCAGTTTCTTCATCGCCGGACGCACCAGCACCAGAACCACCACGATGATCACCAGTGCACTTGCCAGCCAACGAATCCAGTCGCTGAAGTTCGGGTTGTCCCAAATCGGCACATCAGCCATTTGTTCAACTTCCGGCTCAGCAAACTGCATGCTCAATACGTTCAGCAAGTCACCACGGTTTTCGTTGTAACCCACGGTACCAATCAGTACCTGACGGATGGAACTGAGTTCGCTTTCGCTCAGCGGCGTATACGTAATTTCACCCGTGTCCGGATTCACGTTGGCGCGGTTTTTCACCGCAACCGCAACGGTTTGACGGTTGATCACGCCCGTTTGCTTACGCTCGTGGCTGATGGTGGTGTCGAGCTCAAAGTTGCGCGTCGCTTCTTTATGCACCGAGCCCTGACCCATGACTGAACCGTCTTTCATCTGTGCCACGTCTTGTGGGATCGAGGCATCGGCTGGTGGCTGGTTGCTCAGTGCACCTGGCACACCTGCCACTACGTTGCCGTTGTTGTAATCTTCCAGCGTGTATTCACTGCGGGTCGATGGCGTGTTGGGGTCAAAACGTTTACGAGTCTGTTCAATGGCGCTGAAGTCGAGTTCAATATCAACCTGTGCGGTGTAGTTGCCAAGACCCAGAATCGGAATCAACACGGAGTCGATTTTGTCACGCAGGTTTTGCTCCTGCTTGCGCTCCATCTCCTGCTCTTTACGACGTGCAGAAGAGACCGGATCCTGAGAACCCGAGCTGAGTAGTCGACCATGTTGATCGGTCACGGTCACGCGGGTCGGGGTCATGCCCGGAACCGCACTGGCGACCATATCGACAATTGAGTCCACTTCTTCTTGTTTGAGGTTGGTGCCTGTACGCAATGTCAGAAAGACCGATGCCGACGCTTCCTGATTGTGACGGACAAATACGCTTTGCTTTGGCAGCGCCAAAAGTACGCGAGCTTTGTTGACCTGACGCATCTCTTCAATGGCTTTACCGAGCTGACGTTCACGACTCAGCTTAAGGCGTTCCTGTTCAAGACGTTGAGAAACACCAAAGCCCATGTCTTGCAGCAGAATGTCATCACCGGCTTGGCGGGACTGATTGAGTCCGGCACGCACCATGTTCAGTTTGAGGCTGTTGTAGTCGCTGTTCGGCACCAGAATGGTGTTGCCATCCAGCTTGTATTCTTGTTTCTGCTGATCCAGATAATCCAGTACCGGAATCAGTTCTTCCGTCTCATAAGCACCGAGTGGACGCATTTCCGGCTCTTTGACCCAGAAAAACAGCATCACAATCAAAGCAACACAGATAGAGATCGACAGCACCAGCACAATCTGACGCAACAGGTCGAGATCGCCCATTGCGAAATCAAGTTTGGAGGAGCTCTTTTCGTCCATATCCGGGTTTTGTACGCCGCCGTCCAGATCAGTGCTGGACAGCAGTGAATGGTCACCACCGTTGGACAATGCCAGATCCGTTGTTTGCTTATCTTCAGCCACAGTTCACACCCTACACTTACACTGGCATGTTCATCAGTTCTTTATACGCATCAACAAGTTTGTTGCGTACCTGAATCGTGGCTTCAAAGGCCACACTCGACTTATTACGCGCAATCATAACGTCCGACAGCGACACACCTTCGTCACCACGGTCAAATCGCATCTGTAAATCGCTGGAAGTTTTCTGCAATCCGTTCACATTATTGATGGCCTGAGTGAGCATATCGCCAAAGTCAGCGCCAACTTTTTGTCCTGTTGCTGCCGGACGGCTGTTGGCAGCTTCTACCATCATCGCCTGCATTTCGCTTTGTAAGCCGTCTAGTCTCATCATTACCTCTGATGCCAATTCTTTGACTCAAACCAATCTCTGGTTACTATTGCAGCAATTAATGTGCCACTCTCCGTACGGGACTCCGTTAACCGGGAATATCAATGCCTGCATCGCGCATTTTAGCCAGTTTATAGCGTAATGTGCGAGGACTAATCCCAAGCTTTTCAGCCATTTCTTTGCGCCGACCGTGACATTCCACCAGAGTTTCCATGATGATGGCGTATTCCTGATCGCGCAGCTCACCGCCCAGACCCGCGCCGCTGCTGATTGCTTTGGCAAAATCCACTTCAGCGACCGGTTTGATTTCCGGTGTGGCCACTTCTCCGCTCTCGACAACCTGTTGCAAGCTCGACGCATCCTGCCAATCAAGGCCTTCCAGCAGAATGTGCTCCTGATCGATGTTGTCTTGCTCGCTCAAAATCAGCGCGCGCTGAATGACGTTGTCGAGTTCCCGTACGTTACCCGGCCAGTTGTAGGCAAGCAGCTTGCCAATCGCCGCGGACGAGACTTTCGGGACCGCCAGACCGAGCTTTTTACAATGCCGCTCAACCAGATGATTGGCCAGCGGCTCAATGTCACCTTTACGCTCGCACAGCGCAGGCCAGGCGATTGGGAACACGTTCAGGCGGTAGTACAGGTCTTCACGGAATTTTTTCTCTTGAACATACGACTTAAGATCACGGTTACTGGTTGCCAGCACGCGCACATCAAGTTTGACGCTCTTGCGGCTGCCAAGACGCTCCACCTCACGTTCTTGCAGCACACGCAGCAGTTTCGCTTGCAGGTTGAGATCCATTTCGCTGATTTCATCCAGCAGAATCGTTCCGCCCTGAGCCTGTTCAAACTTACCCGGACAGGCCTGAACTGCGCCAGTAAACGCACCTTTTTCGTAGCCAAACAGGGTGGCTTCCAACATGTTGTCCGGAATCGCCGCACAGTTGATCGCGACAAACGGACCATCTTTGCGCGGTGACGCGTTGTGAATGTAACGCGACATCACTTCTTTACCCGAACCACTAGGGCCCAGAACCATCACGTTGGCATCCGTTTTAGCCACTTTCTCTGCTAAGGCCAGTAGTTTCAGGCTCTTCTCATCCGCGACCACCGCATCACCGTTATCGTCAGATTTAACGGGTGCATATCGGCTCACCATGTTCAGCAGCACTTCCGGCGCAAAAGGTTTCGCCATGTAGTCAATCGCGCCTTCTTTCATCGCCGAGACTGCATCTTCGATGTTGGCGTATGCCGTCATCAGCAGCACAGGCAAGTTCGGCCAATGTTGTTTAATGTTACGCAGCAGCGCCAGACCACCCATGCCTGCCATCTGCACATCAGACACTACGATATCCACCGGATAGGTTTTCAGTTTGACCAAAGCGTCCTCGGCGCAATCGGCCTCCAGCCATTCGTAGCCAGCCAGAGCCAGGGTGTCTACCAGGGCTTCGCGTAGACCTTCGTCATCTTCAACGATTAAGACTTTGCTTTGAGCCATCATCATTCTCCAGTGTCTGATTGAGAAATTGGTGGTTGACGATCCAGAGGCAGGCACATGGTAAAACACGCACCATCCCCCGGTTCAGAAATCAACTCGAGTCGGCCGTCGTGAGCACGACAGACCATTTGTACAACCGCAAGACCCAGGCCCGTGCCCTGAGAGCGGGTAGTAAAGAAAGGCTCCATGATTTTTTGCTGCAGCTCTTTCGCAACTCCCGGACCATTGTCCTGCACAGAAATTTTTAGCTCGCCGTTTACCGGACGGAAAAAGACATCGATTTGCGCGCCTTTGCCAACAATCTGAATCGCGTTCATGACCAGATTACTCAGCGCTGATGCAATCGCATTGACGTTGCCCAGCAAGATCGTCTCTTCCTGCTCGACTTCCTGACCGTAATCGATGCCATTATTTTTGACCGCCGTTTCGATCATCGGCATAAATTCGGTCACCAGTTCCGCCAGCGAGAACGGCTTAATCACTTTGTTATCGCCACCTTTGGCGAACAGCAACATATCGTTGACCTGCTTTTCCAGATCGTGCAGACGATCGAGCAGTTTCGTCTGAAAACGCTCGCGGGTCGGCTGCGGTAAATTCGGTGCTGACAGATTGGCAGCATAAAGCATGGCACTCGACAAAGGCGTGCGGACCTGATGCGCCAGCGAGGCCACCATACGCCCGAGCGATGACAGACGCTGCAGGTCACTGATACGCGACTGCAACAAACGCGTCTCGGTCAGGTCGGTAATCAGGATCAACTGGCCCGTTGCCGATGCGGAAATCGCCAGACGTACTTTGCGTCCGTTCCGCAGTGAAATCTCATGGCCGTCATCTTCACGCGGCGCAAACGCAGTATGAATCACGGTATACCAGCGCTCGCCCACCAGCGGGACTTCTAACAAGCGGCGCGCTTCCGGATTGGCTTCACGAACAATACCCTGGGTATCAAGCAAAATAACGCCGGCTGGCATCACATCCAGCACCTGTTGGTAACGCTCGACCTGATGTTCCAGAGAGTCTAAATGTGAATGCTGTTCTTGCGCTGCGTCGTCCATCGTCGAAAATCTGCCTTTAAATACAACAATAGCCTGACACGCAAGATACATGCCAGGCTATTTACATTTATTTTCAATAACTTACTGCAATGACAATAAATTGACTCACCAATTATGAGGTTTAAGATCAACGTTGCATATTGTACTTGCGCATCTTTTCAACCAGTGTAGTACGACGCATACCCAGCATATCCGCGGCGCGAGCGACGACTCCACCCTGCGCTTCCAGCGCCTGGTTGATCAGGTTCACCTCAAGGTCGGCCAGTAACTCTTTAAGGTTGACCCCTTCCGGTGGCAACGATTGCGGCGCATCCATACGGCCATTGAGTTCTTCTTCCGGCTCGAAACTGAAATCTTCTGAGAAAATCTCTGCCAGCACATCACGCTCCTGCTCTTCCACCGAGCTGAAACGGCTCGGCTCAGGCTGGAATTCGGGAATATCACTGTAACGATATTTAGTCGGCAAATGGTTCACATCCACCAGACTATTCGGATAGAGGATAACCATTCGTTCCACGAGGTTAGCCAGCTCGCGCACATTGCCTGGCCAGTCGTGTTCCATCAATGAGTTGATTGAACGCGGCGTAAAGCAAATCGGCATGCCCCCTTCCGCTTCGAGACGAGTCATCAATTCCTGCAGTAAAAGCGGGATATCTTCTTTCCGCTCTTTTAATGCCGGCATCTCGATTGGGAACACATTGAGGCGATAGTAGAGATCTTCGCGGAAACGCTGGTCTTCAATCATCGATTCCAAGTCGCGATGCGTCGCCGCAATCACACGAACATTGGCTTTAATCGTGGAGTTGCCTCCTACGCGCTCGAAACAGCGTTCCTGCAATACGCGCAGCAGTTTGACCTGCATGCTCATCGGCATGTCGCCAATTTCGTCCAGGAACAGCGTGCCACCTTCAGCCAGTTCAAAACGGCCTTTACGAGCGGTTATTGCTCCGGTAAACGCGCCTTTTTCGTGACCAAACAGTTCGCTTTCCAGCAATTCAGCGGGAATCGCGCCACAGTTGATTGGCACAAATGGACCACCGCGACGGGAAGAATGATAGTGAATATTGCGGGCAACCACTTCTTTACCCGTGCCCGATTCGCCGAGGATAAGCACATTGGCTTCGGTACCGGACACCTGTTCAATCAGATGGCGGACTTCCTGAATGCCATGGCTCTGGCCAACCAAGCTGCGGAACAGGGTATTTTTACGCGCTGTCGCCAGCACCTGAATACCTTTGCGTCCAAGGAACTCTTTGCAGTGTCTGAGCGCTTCGCTCAACTGAGGATAATTTAACGGAAATTCTAGCTCACCCACGAATTGCGGGAACTCTTCCAGAGAGTATGGCTGCTTATTAGCTACCAATAGAGGGATATGATTGGCTTTTGAAAGCGTTTCGGACAGAGACTCAGATAACGTTTGAGCACTGATCGAACCAAGAATGCAACCAGCCCAAACAGCAGACCAGTCAATCTGATCCAACTGTGAAGACTCAATCACCTCACATTGTTCCCCTACAAATTCTAATATGGTACTGAGACTCAGACGAATAGACGGATCGTCCTCGATCACAAGTAGTTTTGCTAAACCTTGCATAGGTGAGAATATTTGCCTTAATTCTGGGATGTTGTGGTTGTACCGTTGAAAATCATCGGCAGGCTTTTTAAATTTTAGTATTTGCCTGACTAAACGATAGACAATTTATGGAATTCAGCAACAAAAAAAAGCCACTTGGCTAGTTAGTGGCTTCTATTCTATTTAATTAAAAAAATAAGGCAACCAAGCAATTAGCTGGTGTGATGTCAGTTGAAAGTTTCAGAAATAACTCACAGTCCCACTTCTGAAGCAGTCAAATTGTGATATTCCGCAGGGATTTGGTCCCACGCTGACTTGATCTCACGAATAATGTCGATTACGTCATCCAGTGGCTGAGGATCGTTTTGATGGTTCGCCGCCGTGATTTGGGTGATCATGAACTCGTACAGCTGATCCAGATTCTGTGCGATATCGCCACCGTCATCCATTGAAAGACAGCTGCGCAGGCTGATGATGATGTCTAACGCCTTACCAAGACGTTCGCCTTTCACCGGAATGTTGCCCTGAGCCATTGCTGCTTTGCCCTGAATCAGGCGTTCGATGGCACCGGCCATCAGCATTTGTACGATTTTATGCGGTGAGGCCGCACTTAGCTGGCTATCCACTGATACTTTTTTGTACGCCTGTAAAGAACCACGCATAGTCTTCCTCTTTATAAAAACTTTTTGTATTGCTGAACCGATTTATTGCCGTGGCGATATTTATGGAGCGTTTTGCCTATCGCGGCGGTTTTTGACTGCATCAATTCAACAAGGAGTTGTGTATCTCGTACGGCACTACGCCATTCATCTGAACGAGCGAAGTCCGGGTTGTCTGACACGTAGGTCAGTAAGTCATGCAATAACTGTTCTCTGTTATCGACCAGCGCTGTGATTTCTTCAGTATTAATGTCGTCGACTGCAAGCTTATCTTTTAATTGGTGATTTAAATCACACAACGCTTGAAGTGTACCTTTCATATTACTGTCCTAGCGCATTCATCATGCTGGCAAGCTGCGATTGCATTTTGCCGGTGGCATCCTGCATGGCCGAAAACTTAGAATGAGTCCGTTTCTCTAAACTGTCCATGCGGCGATCCAGTGCAGACTGATCGTCAGACAAACGACGCGTCTGCTCACCGAGGCTCTTCTCGCGGGTACGAATTGAACCCGTCACACCGGTCATGCTTTGAATGGCATCTTCTACCCGTTTTGCAAAACCACGGTTGCCACCAAAAAAATCCCCCAGCTTAGTGAAATTGTTATTCAACTGGCGGTTGAGCATATCATAGTTGATTTCCAGCGTCCCTTGACGCGTGGTGGTGATACCAAATTCCGTCAGGCTTTTGAGCTCGTCCGGTGCCTGGTCAATCGATGACGAGAACACCGACTTGAGACGTGAGTCCGCACTGCGCACAATACTGTCGCCCGCGAGCGGGCCGGCTTGTCCGGTGCGAGGGTCAACACTGCTCAGTTCCTTACTGACCTGAAAGAACTGGTTATAGGCCGCAACGAATTGTTCAATATCACCGCGCACACTGTCGCGGTCATACTCAATGCCGATTTCCGCGGGCTGTTCAACGTTGTTGGTTTTGCCTTTTAAGGTCAGATCCACGCCGTCAATCGCATCTTCAATCACGTTGTTGTGGCTGGACAGCTTGGCCACACCATCCAGCAGCACCAGCGAATCCTGACCCGCTTGTACCTGACTCATCCCTTTGTAGGCATCGAATGCTTCTTGCGCCGCTTTAAGTTCAGACTGCACTTGCTCGGCTTTTTCGAGCGCTTCACGCTCTTCAGGTGCCATCTTCGCGCGCTCAGCCTGCTTAGCTTGCTCCGGCGTCATTTTGCCGCTTTTGACCGCAGCATCAATCGCCGCCTGCTCTTTAGCCAGTTTAGCATCCAGTCTTGCTTGCGCTTCTTTCGGAGTCACATAAGAGGCGGTCAGTGTCCCTGAAGCGGTGTTGCTCCACCCCGGCACATCCGGTGCTTTCTCTAGCGCTTTGTCATCAAGTTCCGGTTCAGGTTCAGAATAAGAGTCCAACAACGTCCCGGACGCCGTTTCAGTCCAACCCGGAATGCGATCTTCTGGTTTGAGATATTTGTTAACTTGACTGCCTGCGGCCGCGGCCGCTTTTAACGCCGAGTCCGGCAACTCGCCCGGGCTGCCATCCGGTTTTGGTTGACCGTTAGCGGCGGTTTGCGCCACGTTATCGATCTGCTCGGCGACGGATTTATCCACTTCACGTGCGGCATCACCAATTTTTTCTGCCACTTTAGCGGCAATTTTTTGCTGCTCTGGTGTCAAAGGGGCAAGGAGTTGCTGCGCCTGAGCACGGGCTTTTTCCAGATCTTTGACCCGATCTTCTAACGTTTTGTATTCGAGATGTTTGAGCGCATCGCCTGCTTGCGCGTCTGCGCGGATACTGATGCGATGATCTTTACCTGAGACATTGGAAGCCACGATCAGGCGAGGGCCGTCAACGTCATTGATGACGGAAGCACGAACACCTGGGTTGGCTTTTTCGCCGTTGATACCACGAACGATATCAATCAGCTTGGAATCGGAGCGTACATCGACGCTGAAAGATTTGTCGCCAAGCGAAATATGCAGCTTACCCGGACCAAACTTTGCGTCTTCCGGTAATACGTCGGACGCCAGTTTATGGCTTTGAGCAAGCTGCAACACATCGACTGCGTATTTGCCTGCGATTGCATCTGTGGTTGCGGTCGCTGAGACGACCTTGTCGTCAGAAGTATCGACTTTACGCACCGCGAAAGCCTTCTCCTGACGAAAGTTCGTCATTAGATTCTTCATCGTATCCAGCGACTCTCTGAGTCTGCCGTAGGCACTGATGCTCGAATCAATTTCGGTTCGCTTATTGTCAATGCTTTGCTGCTTAGGCACGCGCTCCGCATTCACAATTTTGCTGACCATTGAATTGATATCAAAGCCAGTGTTCATCCCCATTGGGCCTAAACTCATCCAATCACCTCAAAAAATACGATTACGCCTTCACCACTAACAGGCCCGATTTATGGTTCTGTTCCTTGGCTAGACGCCGCAATACTTCAAGCATTTCCTCTTCTGGGATTTGACGAATAATGTCGCCGGTTTTAGCTTCATAAATCGTCACCACTTCCCGTCCGGATTCTTCATCCACTCTGAACGCCAGTCCCTTGTTGATTGAAGTCACGAAGTCATTCATTCGTTCAACCATTTTTGCCCGTTGCTCTTCGTTAAGACGTTCCCGTTCCCGGGATTGTTCAACGGCGGCTTCCAGCGTCTGGTCCTGGCTGCGTTTCAGCTGTTCAGTAATGTGCTCCGAGACTTTTTCAGTCCGTCGCACTGAACGGTAGTCTTCCTTCGAATCGGAAGCGCTTTTCACGCTCTCATTTTCTGAAGCAAGTTTAATGCCACTTTGCGAGCCGTAAGGCTGGATGTTCGACGTGTATGATGATACTTCCATAACAATCTCCCCTCCACCTTATAGGTAGCACTAATACCACTACCCATTAAGCTCTTTTAACCGTATGGAATTACCCTAACAGGCTAAGAGCTGCAGATGGTGACTGCTTCGCTTGTGCCAGTACAGAAGTACTCGCTTGTTGCAGAATCTGCGACTTAGTCATCGCTGTGGTTTCACGGGCGTAGTCAGTATCTTTGATACGGCTGCGAGACGCGTTCACGTTTTCGTTGATGTTATCTAAGTTGCTGATTGCGTGGCCAAAACGGTTCTGGAACGCACCCAGAGACGCACGCTGGCTGTCCACAGACTTCAGAGCGCCATCCAATACGGCTACTGCTTCCTGAGAACCGGCAACGCTGGTCACATCGATATCTTTAACGGTCACGTCCTGCGCAGCACCAAAGCCGATTTCAGAACCCAGATCGCCGCCGATAGTCACATCGCCAGTCACTTTTTGTGAAGATGCGAACAGTTGCAGTTTGCCGTCTTCACCGACCGATGCTTTTACGTCATCGCTCTGACCGTTGATGTACGTTGCCACTTCTTCCAGATCATCACCTTTTTTCGCAGTGATGGTCAGTTCGCGGGCTTCGCCTTGTTTGTCAGTATAATTCAGAGTCAGGTCTTTCGCGTCGCCGACTGTCCAGTCTGCCGCTTTGCCTTCCTGTGCACGGTAAGATTTACCGCCCATCGCCGCGTTGTCTGAACGCAGGTTACCCATAGTCAGGTTCACTGCTTCGCCAGAGTCTGCGCCGATTTGGAATGATTTGCTGCCGAATGTGCCGTTCAGCAGTTTGTTACCACCGAAAGAGGTTGTTTCTGCAATACGGTTCAGCTCATCGTTCAGGGCTGAAACTTCTTCCTGAATCGCTTTACGTTCAGAACTTGAGTTCGAGCCGTTAGACGATTGCAGCGCCAGGTCACGCATACGTTGCAGAATGTTGGTGCTCTCATTCATTGCACCCTCAGCGGTTTGTGCAATAGAGATACCATCATTGGCGTTACGTACAGCCATGTCCAAACCACGACTTTGAGAAGATAAGCGGTTTGAAATCTGTAAGCCTGCAGCGTCGTCTTTCGCGCTGTTAATGCGGTAGCCCGAAGACAGACGTTCCATAGACTTCTGTACGCCGTCAGCTGCACCGTTTAGGTAACGCTGGGCGGTCATCGCCGAAACGTTAGTATTTACGTTGATTGCCATATTGTTGATCTCCTTAGGCGGATAGTTAGCGTGCCTTCGAGTCTCTCACCTCTCGTCGGCACACCTCATTTCTCTCGTATCCTTTAACGGCGAGAGATTCATATCCTTTAGGAAAAAAATTGGCTTTTTTTTAATTAATTTCGATTTGAACGAAAAACGTGATGGCAAACACAAAATTTCAGGCATAAAAAAATCCAGCCGAAGCTGGATTTTTCTGTTTAGTGTTGGGGATTAACCCAGCAGGCTCAGTGCTGCTTGTGGCGCTTGTTTTGCTTGAGCAAGAACAGAGCTTGATGCCTGAGAAAGAATCTGAGACTTGGTCAGTGCCGTTGTTTCTTTCGCGAAATCAGTATCTTTGATACGGCTCTTAGACGCATTCACGTTTTCGTTAATGTTGTCCAAGTTGCTGATCGCGTGGTTGAAACGGTTCTGGAACGCACCCAGTTCTGCACGGTGGCTGTCTACATATTTCAGCGCGGCATCCACAATCGCAACTGACTCTTGAGCACCACCAACGCTGGTCACGTCAATGTTGTCGACTGTCACTTGCTTGCCTTCTTTCATGCCCAGCTCACCAGCCAGACCGCCGCTGAACGATACGTCGCCAGAAACTTTGTTGTTACCTGCGAAGACTTGTAGTTGGCCTTTTTCGTTCACAGACGCTTTTACCATGTCTGTCTGACCGTTGATGTAAGTCGCCAGCTCTTCGATGTCATCGCCCGCTTTCGCGTTGATGTTGATCGACTGCTCGTTACCTTTGTCATCGTTCAGAGTGATGGTCAGGTCGTTTTTACCTTGCTCAACGATCCAGTTTTTGTCTTTCGCGTTTTCAGCCTGGTAGCTTGTACCACCCATCATACGGTTGTCGCTGCGCATGTCTTTCAGAGACAGCATCACGGCTTCACCGTTGTCCGCACCAATCTGGAAAGATTTGGTTTGGAATGTGCCGTTCAGCAGCTTGTTACCACCGAATGAAGTGGTTTCTGCGATACGGTTCAGTTCGTCGTTCAGTGCAGTTACTTCTTCCTGAATCGCTACGCGCTCTGATTTAGAGTTTGAGCCGTTAGATGATTGCAGAGACAGGTCACGCATACGTTGCAGGATGTTGGTGGTTTCGTTCATCGCACCTTCTGCAGTTTGCGCAATTGAAATACCGTCATTCGCGTTACGTACTGCTACATCCAGACCGCGGCTTTGTACGTTCAAGCGGTTAGAAATTTGCAGACCTGCAGCGTCATCTTTTGCGCTGTTGATTTTAAAGCCAGAAGACAGACGTTCCATTGACGTTTGCTGAGCGCTGCTTGCGCTGTTCAGGTAACGTTGTGCTGTCATTGCTGATACGTTGGTATTTACATTCACTGCCATGGTGATTTCTCCAATTGATTTTCCGATGTTTCCGGTTTCCGACGTCTCGGAAAACCAAGTAGTTCTCTCAAAGTTACTTTCTTTAACGGCTCGGCCTGAAAAACCTTTAGGAAATTTTTAAGATTTTTTTGAAAAAACTTCCATTGGCAGAGCAAACGTGATGAAAGAAAGAAAATAGGTAAAAAAGTCATTTTTATTGCTAAAGCTTTTACAAAGCGCGTCGATACAACTCAGTTTCACTTAGCCGCTAAGCAGCGTCAGCGCTACGTTTGGTTGATTTTTCGCCTGCGCCAATATTGATGTCCCCACTTGTTGCAGAATCTGTTGCTTGATCATTTGCGTGGTTTCTTTGGCGTAATCGGCATCTTTGATTCGGCTGTTCGATGCAGCGAGGTTTTCATGCACGTTGTCCAGGTTGCTGACCGCATGTCCAAAGCGGTTTTGCAGCGCTCCCAGCTCCGCACGATGGCTGTCGACATACTTCATTGCCGTATCCAGCACTGAGACTGCGCGCTGGGCACCGCCAACAGAGGTAATGTCGAGGTTATCGACGGCTTCATAGCCTTTAAGGTTCATCTGCAATTCGTCCGCTAGACTGCCGCTGAAAGACAAGGTGCCTGCGGTTTCTTTGCCTGCCATATAGATTTGCAGCTGGCCTTTCTCATTAACCGATGCAGACACTTTATCCGTCTGTCCGTTGATGTAAGTGGCTAACTGTTCTATATCGTCTCCCTGCTTGGCGTGAATGTGAATTTGCTCATCCTCACCCCGCGCATTGACATACGAAATGGTTAATTGGTTACGCCCTTGCCCCACCTGCCATTGGCTGTCGGCCTCGCCGGCAGCCACATAACTAAATCCGCCCATATTGAGGTCATCAGAGCGCATGTTCTTGAGCGACACCTGCACCGCTTCTCCGGATGATGCGCCAATTTGGAATGAGGTTTGACCAAACGAACCGTTGAGCAATTTTCGACCACCAAAAGAGGTTGTTTCGGCGATTCGGTTCATTTCATCGTTCAAAGCCCCCATTTCTTCCTGTAATGCTACGCGCTCCGCTTTACTGTTCGAGCCATTGGCCGACTGTAATGAGAGATCTCGCATGCGTTGCAGTAAGTTGGTGGTTTCTTGCATCGCGCCTTCAGCGGTTTGCATGATGGAAATGCCATCGTTGGCATTGCGTACAGCCACATCAAGGCCGCGCATCTGGGATTCAAGGCGATTGGAAATTTGCAGCCCTGCCGCATCGTCTTTGGCGCTGTTGATCCGTTTACCGGAAGACAACCGCTCCAACGACTGATTGAGCAAATCGGTCGCGGTGTTTAAATGCCGCTGCGCGACCAGCGCTGAGACATTAGTGTTTACCGTGATAGCCATGTGCGTGACAGAGTCCTTGGGGTTATTTCTCTTCTAGCAGGACTATCGGCCGGGAATGGGGAATCTTTAGAACAAAAAAGCCAGGCTGTGAGCCTGGCTTTGGGAGTCTGAACGCCAACTACGCTTTGAGGCTGAGTGCTTGCAGCATCTCTTGTGATGGCGCAAAGAAGTATGCCCCCGTCACCGCCTGCGTAAAACGCAGCAGTTGGTCAGTTTTACCATCGGTCACGCCGTACATACTTTCCATCATGGTTTTGATGTTGTGCAGTGTGTGGCAGTAGGCAATAAACAGCAGGCCATGATCGCCACTGGCGCTGCCATACGGCAGACTGTGGCGCAGAATTTTCAGCCCTTTACCTTCTTCTTTAATATCGACGCGGCCAACGTGTGACGCAGCGGGAACATTGTCCAGTTCCACCGAATCCGGTTTAGTACGGCCAATCACTTTTTCCTGCGCAGAGACGTTGAGGCGGCTCCACGCTGGCAGATTGTGCACAAAGCGCTGCACCATCACATAGCTGCCGCCAGCGAACTCACCGTCCGCCACAATCGCGACTTCACGACGTTTTTCCTCTTTCGGGTTTTCAGTGCCATCGATAAAGCCCGTCATGTCACGGGCGTCCAGATAGCGGAAACCGTAGGTTTCATCAACGACATCAACATCTTCAGCGATTTCGGTCAGACATTTACGCATGACATAAAACAGCAGGTCGTGGCGCTTTGAGTGGCAATGGATCAGTACGTCGACATCGGTACTCGGTGCCATAGTGCTGCCTTCGCCCAACACCGGGAAATCGATCAGCTCTTCTGGCATCGGGGCTTCAAAGCGTTGCCAGAAAGCTTTGGTGAAGGCGACAGAGAGCGTCAGTTCTGCGCCCGGTTGATTGGCATTCACTTCATCCACCAGAGCAGGCAGTGCTTGCAACTGAGCAAGAACCTGTGCGTGGTTGCGTTTAATTTTTAATATGCTGTACAGAGCAAATGGCTCCGCTTCTGGCAAAATAGCCGACTGTGGCGTTGACATGTTAAGTCCTCACTTTTTCTTTTTTGCTCAGTGTGTACCCGATACGACAAAGGGTATGCTTCAAATTCATTCTACGTCTTGATACCGATCATGGCTTAGCCATCAGCGGCGACAAAAAACAGTCACGCACACTGCGGCTGCGATAAACGTATAAAATTAACCATAATAAAATCAACAAGGTAAGCGCATTCGCCCAATGAAAAGCTCCGTGTTGCAGGTAGACATGGTAGCCCGTCTGAATAAACTGCACGCTCGCTGTCAGCAGCGTCAGCCAGCGCCCGGTTCGAAACAACGCATTAATCCAACGCCGCTCCGGATGACGCAGACTGATCAGCCACATTAGTGCAATCCCCGGCACGCCCGCCACCAGCCCGATGTAAAGCGCCGCATTACCGGGATAAACGAAACTCAGAATCTGCGAACCACTGTCGCGGCTCACGCCTGCAACCACGAACACAATCCAGGCTCGCGCCAGAAACAGCCATCCCAGCCACAACCAGGTTGGAGCCTTGAGATATCCGTGGGTATCATATTGTTCGATGGTGTAACGCACGTTGTTCTTTCGCTGTTGGTTATTGCCTTCCACTTTAGCGCAATGATTTCAAATAGCTATACGTGAGTATGAGATTTTGGTGACAAACTGCGACCGTGATACTCTAGGCAAAACTTAAGGGACACCAAGCATGACCAATAAAATTGTTCCATCGCCACAAACCCAACAAGAAGCGATGAAAGTAGCGAAGGCGACTCAAAAGCCGGGCCAGACCAAAGAGCAGACCAAGCTGATTGCACAAGGCATTGAAAAAGGCATTGCGCTGTATAAAAAACAGCAAAAAGAAAAACACCGCCAGGCCGATCGCGCTCGTAAAAAAGCACTGAGAACCAAACAACCTGCCATACACGAAGACATTGATTCCGAGATTGGTTACGAAGACGAAGTAACGCTATCCAAAAACCTGCAATGGCTGCCGTGGGGGCTGCTTATCGCCAGTTGGGTCGGTTTCATTCTGTTCTGGATGCAAAACAGCGCGCAATAGTGCTCCGGCAAAGCAAGCACACTCTCCCTCCGTTTCCAGAGTTGTTACCTGACGCACGTGACACGTCACTGGAAACGATTACAATAAGACCAACTCTAGCGATAACGTGCTTTGCATGAAGGCGTTCTGCGTTGAAAACTCGCAGTGAATCTCATTTATCGCCCAGAAACCATTCATTGTTTGCGGTCCGCCAGAAGAACAGTGTTTAATTTACCTAATGCATTGATAAAGGTTGAATTTCCATGGCTACCATTAAGGATGTCGCGAAAGCGGCTGGTGTATCCGTTGCTACCGTTTCCCGTGTCATCAATAAATCGCCGAAAGCCAGTCAGGCGTCAATTGATTCCGTGACCAAGGCGATGCAAGAACTGGGTTATCGCCCCAATGCTGCTGCGCGAGCACTGGTTAGCCAAAGCACCAATACGATGGGCGTGCTGGTTTCTGATGTGTCAGACCCATTTTTCGGCACCTTAGTCAAAGCCGTCGATACTGTCGCTCGTCAGAATGGTAAACATCTGTTGGTGGGTAACGGTTATCACAAGGAAGAGGATGAACGCCGCTCGATTGAGCTGCTGATCAATAACCGTTGTGATGCACTGGTGATTCATTCCAAAGCCTTGTCGGATGAAGAGCTGATTGCGTTCGCCAAAGAGGCGAAAGGGATGGTAGTGATCAACCGTCACATTCCTGGCATGGAAGATCGCTGTATTTCCCTCGACAACCATAAAGGGGCGTTTCTCGCGACCGAGTTTCTGATTCGTCAGGGCCATAAGAAAATTGCCTGCATCGCGTCCAGTCACTCGATTGCCGATGCCAATGAACGGGTTACTGGTTATCTGGATGCGCTCACAGCCAATCATCTCGATTTACCTGAGACCTACATCGAGTACGGTGAACCGAGCAGTGAAGGCGGAGAACAAGCCATGCTGTACCTGTTGACCAAAGGTATCGATATCACAGCGATCGTCGCTTACAACGACAACATGGCCGCTGGCGCCCTATCGGTCATGGAAGAAAACGGCATCGAATCGCCAGGGCAGATTTCGATTGTCGGTTTCGATGACGGCTTGATTGCCCGCTACGTAAAACCGCGCCTGACCACCGTGCGTTACCCGATTCAGATGATGGCGGAAAATGCCGCTCAATTAGCGCTGCAACTGGCCAAAGATGAAAGCCTGGTCGATGACAGTCCGAAACGCTATTCGCCAACCATGGTAAAACGCGACTCGGTTAAATCACTCAACGACTAAGCGGAAATCGAAGAAAAACAAAAGGCTTACCCAAAAGGTAAGCCTTTTTCTCTCCCATCGCATTATCCCTGAATTGCAGGGAAAAGATCCCCATAGGCAAAACGTAAGCTGTGCCGATTTACCACTCCCCCAAGCGTAAATCCGCCTGAGCACGCTGATGGAGTCCTGACCAGCGGCTCACCTCTGAAGCTCCCGTTTGCCATGGGAAAATGACTTCGTGAACACAGGCATCAACCGACACCCGCTCGAACGCCACGATAGCAATTCAAGTGACGATCACTCGAATTCTTTTACCAGGCCAGCACCTTCTTTGGCCTGACACACATAAATGGTTTCTTTCAAGCCAGTTGCGGCCTGATATTGCTGCTCGATAGCGACTTTGACATCGTTGACCAACGCAGGTGGTACCAGCGCTACCACGCACCCACCGAAGCCGCCTCCAGTCATACGTACGCCGCCTTGCTCACCGATCACGGCTTTGACAATCTCAACCAGGGTATCGACCTCTTTGACGGTAATTTCAAAATCATCACGCATGGACGCATGTGATGCAGCCATCAGTTGGCCCATGGTTGCCATGTCGTTGGCACGCAGTGCATCCGCCGCGGCTAACGTGCGATCATTTTCCGTAATGATGTGACGCGCGCGCTTAGCCACCACTTCGCTCAACTCACCCTGACGACGCGTAAACTCTTCAATCGTTACATCACGCAATGCTTTCACGCCAAAAATACACGCCGCTTCTTCGCACTGCTGGCGACGGGTGTTGTATTCACTGTCAACCAGGCCACGCTGCTTATTGGAGTTGATAATCACAATCGCCATATCTTCCGGCATCGATACCGCTTGCGTCTCCAAACTGCGGCAGTCGATCAGCAGCGCATGATTCTCCCGCCCTTCGGCAGAAATCAGCTGATCCATGATGCCGCAATTGCAGCCGACGAACTGGTTCTCGGCCTGCTGGCCATTGAGTGCCACCTCGGCTTGCGAGATATCCAGCGCAAACAGCTCTTTAAACGTCTGACCGATGACCACTTCCAACGCCGCTGAGGAGCTTAACCCCGCGCCTTGCGGCACGTTACCGCTCACTGCGATGTCGGCGCCGCCGAGGGCATAACCACGTTCAAGCAGAAATTTCACCACGCCGCGAATGTAGTTGGCCCACATTTTTTCCGCTTGAAATTCAATTGGCGCGTCGAGCGCAAACTCATCCTGCGCATTGGCATAATCGACCGCAATGATGCGTACGCGGTTATCATCACGCTTGGATGCCGCCACCACGGTTTGGTAGTTAATCGCACATGGCAACACAAAACCGTCGTTGTAATCGGTGTGCTCACCAATCAGGTTAACCCGGCCCGGCGCCTGAATAACATGGCTCGGCGCAAAACCCAGGACGTGTTCGAAAGAGCGAATCACGTTTTGAATCAGTTCAGACATAGGACTTTCCACAATTCTCTTCACGAGTACCACCACGGGGTACTCTGGTGTTTATTCGTTATTAAGGCTGTTCTTTGTAGTGAACATCGCTCAGTTCACGCAGGCGCTGCGCGGCCTGTTCCGGAGTTAAATCTCGCTGAGTTTCTGCCAGCATTTCATAGCCCACCATAAACTTACGCACGCTCGCGCTGCGCAGCAGCGGCGGATAGAACAGTGCGTGTAACTGCCAGTGTTCTATCTCACTGCCGTCGTCAAAAAACGGCGCATAATGCCAGCCCATTGAGTACGGGAATGAGCACTGGAACAGGTTGTCATAGCGACTGGTCAGTTTTTTTATCGCCAGGGCTAAATCGTCGCGCTGATCATCGTTCAGTTCACTCATGCGGCGAACGTGGGTTTTCGGCAGCAGCATGGTTTCAAATGGCCACGCAGCCCAATATGGGACCACTGCCAGCCAGTGCTCGGTTTCCACCACAGTACGTGAACCATCGGCCAATTCCGCTTGCACATAATCCACCAGCAGATTGCTGCCCTGCTGATCGAAGTAGGCTTTCAGGTGTTGGTTTTTACGCTCAATTTCATTCGGCAGAAAGCTGTTGGCCCAGATCTGGCCATGCGGGTGCGGCTGAGAACACCCCATCGTCTCGCCTTTGTTTTCGAATGCTTGTACCCAGACATACTCTTTACCAAGTGCTTCAATCTGCTCGTTCCAGGTATCAATCACACCGCGAATCTGCGCCAATGGCAGCTCAGGTAGCGTTTTGCTGTGATCCGGTGAAAAGCAGATCACGCGGCTCAGCCCACGCACCCCTTGAATTTTAAACAACGGACTGCGGGATGGCGGTGCGTCCGGCGAATCTGTCATCAGCGCGGCAAAATCATTGTTGAAGACGTACGTACCGGTGTAAGCCGGGTTCACGTCGCCCGACACACGCGTATTTCCCGGGCACAAGAAACAGTGATGATCGTAGCTTGGCAGCTCTGCAGTTGACGGTTTTTCATCCTGACCGCTCCAAGGGCGTTTCGCGCGATGCGGAGAAACCAACACCCATTGCCCGCTCAACGGGTTATAACGGCGGTGTGGGTGATCCACCGGATTGAATTCTATCGTCGACATTTGTGTCATGACCTCTGTTTAAACGTCGTATCCCTGAGGATTATTTGATTGCCAGCGCCAGGTATCCGCCGTCATGTCTGCCAAGCTCAGTTTCGCCTGCCAGCCCAGTTCACGCTGCGCCTTTTCAGTACTGGCCCAACACTCGGCAATATCGCCCGGACGACGCGGACAAATTTCATAAGGCACCGCCTTGCCACACGCCTGGCTGAAGGCATTGACCATATCCAGTACGCTGGAGCCTTTACCCGTACCCAGGTTATAAATATGCAGACCGGCTTGTGTGCCGACCGCCTGCAACGCGGCGATGTGACCATCGGCCAGATCCATCACATGAATATAGTCGCGAATGCCAGTGCCATCCGGTGTCGCGTAATCATTGCCAAACACCGCCAGTTTTTCACGACGCCCCACGGCAACCTGAGCAATAAACGGCATCAGGTTATTCGGAATGCCTTGGGGGTCTTCCCCCATGGTGCCTGACGGATGCGCGCCAACCGGATTAAAGTAACGCAGCAGAGTGATGCTCCACTCGGGTTCAGCAACCACTAAATCTGCCAAGCACTGCTCCACCATGTACTTGCTGCGGCCATACGGGTTGGTGGTCGCGCCTGTTGGAGAAGTTTCGGTGATAGGTACAATTTGTGGGTCGCCATAAACGGTCGCCGACGAACTGAACACCAGACTTTTCACGCCCGCTTTGCGCATGCTGCGCACCAGAACTAACGTGCCGTTGACGTTGTTGTCGTAGTACTCAATCGGCTTGCTGACTGACTCCCCCACCGCTTTGAGGCCGGCAAAGTGAATCACGGCTTGTACGTCGTGCTTGGCAAAGACGGAATCCAGGAACGCTTCATCACGAATATCACCCTGATAAAATGCCGGGCGCACCCCCGTTAAGGCTTCAATTCGATTCAATACTTCTGCTTTTGCATTGCACAAGTTATCGACCATGATTGGGGTCATCCCCGCCGCAATCATCTGCACACATGTGTGGCTGCCGATGTAGCCCATACCGCCAGTGATTAGAACGTCCACCTGTCACCTCTCCGCTGATTTGAATTGCATTGAGTCTATCAGCAGCCCAGCGCCGACTTCTGTGATTACACTCTCAAAGTGAAAACGTTTCCACAAACATTCACACCGAGGTGACTCTGCTATTATTGGAATTAGATACTACTGAAAAATAAGAGGAAGGCCATTAGGGCAAACGTTTCCAGAAAACAACATGCCTGCATTGAGCGGTAACCAAACCACACAATACAGACTGAACACGGTGAATGAACGACTTTACGGAAGGGAAGAAAGAAGAAAGCCAGCACAGGCTGGCTTGTTATGCACTAAATCCTAAACTCGCGGCGATATCACATCTGCGATCCAGAACCCATTGACTGTCAAAGGGCCCCCAATCTGACAACTGATAATAGCCGTCATTGTGGCGCCGACCGTCCTGAACGAACATCAGTTCAATGCCGATCCCCGGCAGGGCTTTAAGTACGTCCTGAATAGTACGACGAGGCCACCCCGTTTTCTCGATTAACTTCGGAACATTAGGCCGTTCCAGACTTTCAACAAGCAAGGCTAAATAAAGGCGCCTTGCAAAAACAGGACTCAATTCCATTGATTACCTCCTAATCTGTGCAAGGCACATTATTTCTGTTTTGCCAGTAAGTTTGTTGAGTTCGATCAATAACTCTCCAATCCTAGTCAATAGCCGTGGATTTTTTTTATTCAGTAAAATATCTGCATCACACTTTTGTCAGATGACAGGCTTCCTGTTAGGATTTGGCAAACACCAAAATAAGCAGCATTCAAAGGATTTTTATGACCATCACGATGTACGGTATCCCCAACTGCGACACGATAAAAAAAGCGCGCAAATGGCTGGAAGCACAAGGCGTTAATTACCAGTTTCACGACTACCGCAAAGACGGTATCGATGCAGCGCTGGTGAGTGAGTTTTGTCAGGCTCTGGGCTGGGAAAATGTGCTCAACAAACGTGGCACCACTTTTCGCCAACTGAGCCAAGAGCAGAAAGACACCCTCAACGCTGACACCGCCATCGCCCTGCTGGTTGAACAACCTGCGATGATCAAACGCCCGCTGCTGCGCGTTGATGGTGATCTTCATCTAGGCTTCAAAGCCGAGCAATACGCTTCTCTTTTCTCTTAATACAAGGATTTCAAGGATGACAGACAGCCCTGTACTGGCTCTCGCAAAAGATTTAATCAGCCGCCAATCAGTGACGCCGGTCGACGCCGGTTGCCAGGACTTGATGATTGAGCGTCTTAAAGCACTCGGATTTGAAATCGAAATGATGGTGTTTGAAGACACCACCAACTTCTGGGCCCGCCGTGGCACGCAAGCACCGCTGTTTGCGTTTGCTGGTCACACAGACGTGGTTCCGGCTGGCCCTCTGGCTCAGTGGCACACTCCACCGTTTGAGCCAACCGTGATTGATGGTCATCTGCATGGCCGCGGCGCTGCGGACATGAAAGGCTCACTGGCATGCATGGTGGTGGCCGTGGAACGTTTTATCGCTGAGCATCCGGATCATACTGGCTCGATTGCGTTTCTGATTACCTCGGATGAAGAAGGCCCGTTCATCAACGGTACCACGCGTGTGGTGGATACCCTGATGGCCCGCGATGAGAAAATCGATATGTGTGTGGTGGGGGAACCTTCAAGCACACATGCCGTTGGCGATGTGGTCAAGAACGGCCGCCGTGGCTCCATCACGGGCGATCTGACCGTAAAAGGCGTGCAAGGTCACGTGGCTTACCCGCATCTGGCCAACAACCCGGTTCATCAAGCACTACCTGCATTGGCAGAGCTGGCCGCAACCACCTGGGATGAAGGCAACGAATACTTCCCGCCAACCAGTTTCCAGATCCCGAATCTGCAGGCCGGCACTGGCGCGTCAAACGTGATTCCGGGCGAGTTTCATGTGCAGTTTAACTTCCGTTTCAGTACCGAGCTGACCGATGACGAAATCAAACGTCGCGTACACTCAACACTGGATGCGCACGGCCTGGAATACGACCTCAAATGGACGCTGAGCGGTCACCCGTTCCTGACCGACACTGGCGCGCTGCTCGATGCGGTGGTAAAAGCGGTGGGTGAAGTGAATCATCAGGAACCACAACTGCTAACGACAGGTGGAACGTCTGACGGCCGCTTTATCGCGCAAATGGGAGCGCAGGTGGTTGAACTGGGTCCGGTAAACGCCACCATTCACAAAGTGAACGAGTGCGTCAACATTGCCGATCTGGAAAAACTGACCGACATGTATCAAAAAACTCTGGAGAATCTACTCGCCAAATGATGACACCTGAGCAGCTGACCGGACAAACCGCGTCGCACCTTGTTGAAGTGATGGTGGGCCAGAAGGCATTTCTGGTTCATCCGCAAGTCAGCGCGGATCTGCTGTCTCTGAAACAGGCGGCGGATGAGGCGGGTTTTGTGTTCAACATTGCCAGTGGTTTTCGTCCGTTTGAACGCCAACTGGCGATTTGGAACCGAAAAATGTCGGGGGATACCGCCATTTTGGACGTCAACAGTCAGCCGCTCGACACTAGCCACTGGTCTGAAGCCGACAAAGTGCACGCCATTTTGCGCTGGTCTGCCCTGCCCGGTGGCAGCCGTCATCATTGGGGGACTGATTTTGATGTGTTCGATCGCAGTGCTCTGCCCCCGGGCGAAACATTGCAGCTCGAACCCTGGGAATATCTCGAGGCGCATCAGCGTCCGTTTTATCAATGGTTGAAGACTAACCTCGCCCGCTTCGGCTTCTTCTTTCCGTATCGGGAGAAAGGCTCAGGGGTGGCATTTGAACCATGGCACATCAGTCATCGCATCGTCAGTGAACAGTGTCTCCAAGCGCTGACACTGCCGGTATTGGCACAGCAATTGGCGTCAGCCCCCATTTTAGGCAAGCAGTGCGTGCAACAAGACCTTGGTCAGATCTACACTCAGTACATCACTCAGATCAGCCGAGGTGAAAGTGTATGATGGATTTTCTGTTTAATCCGTGGGTGATCACCATCGTTATCGTGTGTGTGTTCGTCGGCAACATAGCTGCACTTAAGTACACTGCGACGATGAAACTGGGTCAGATGGGTAAGAAGAGCGATCTCGACAAACTCAATGAGCTCGACAAGCAAAATCAGTCATCCGCTTCTGATAAAGAAACAAAAAAGGGACGCTAGCGTCCCTTTTCAATTTGGCTTTCCTGCCCGCTTACTGCTGAGCTGTTTTTTTCTCATCAACGATGGCGGCCAACACTGGCACCATTTCTTTCAGCAATTCTTCCTCAACCGGTTTACCCGCTGAGTTGGTCACGTTGATGGAAGTACGGTTACCCAAATCACCAAACAGGAAGGTGTAAGTGCCTGACCCTAGGTTCATTGGTTTCACGCCGATATCATTCCAGAATTCGTCATCTGGCGACGCGTATTTTGCTTTCATCGTACCTTGAGACTGGTTACGTTCCTCAATCTTGAAGCCCATCTTAGGCAGTAGATCAGGCAGACGTTGCCACAGCACATCATAAGGAGTACGGGCGATGATCACCGGGAAGCCACTGCGGTCTGAACCCATGGTAACCGGAATCTGTTTAACCAGCTCTTGCGCTTTACGCGCCGCTTCAGCTCGCACATCCTGATCGTAACGAGACGTCACCAGGTTAGTCATAAAGGCGTTGTAGCGCTCTTTGTTGGTCGCAGTCACCGGCTTCTGTTTGCCGCCTTCACGCCAGTCAATCAGAGAGATCTTAAATCCGTAGCGGTTGTTGGCTTCAACGCGGCTCAACTCGTAGCGGCTACCCATTTCCGTATCTTCGTCTTCGGAGACCCAAGTCACCCAATCAGTTTCGATATGGTTAGCGTTTTCCTGTAGCGCTTTGATGTTGTGCTCTTGCATCATGGTCTTCGCCACCTGCCACACTTTGTCCGCTTCATCTTTACGGATCATCCACAAAGTGACTTCGCCATTCTGGCGTTCAGCACGAGCGCCGGGAATCAGTTCCAGCACTTGCTGCGGCGGGCGAATATCAACCACTGGGCCGATGCCACCTTTAAAATCACCTTGGGGAATATCGTAATCGGGATAAAACTGCGGCGTTGCGTCTTGCGGCAAAACCCACTGTTTGAAATCTTTCGTATCCAGGTAGGCAAAATCATTTTTGGCTTGGCGGCGTTGCGTCGGAGTGCTCGAACAGGCACTCAAAACCAAAACAGCCAGTGATCCAACCACCAGCTGGCGCGATAACTTCATTGAAACTCCTAAAATTTGCCGAGGCATGAAAACCTCGGCATTGTAATGGATAGCGCCTTATAAAATACAGGCTTCTGTCATTGCTTGGGCAACAAGTGGGCGCGCTTGTTCAGAGAGTTCCGTTAAAGGTAGACGCAGATCACCTTCTGCAATCAGACCCAGCTTGTGTGCTGCCCATTTCACTGGAATTGGGCTCGACTCGACAAACAGGCCTTTGTGCAGTGGCATCAGGCGTTGGTTGATGACTTCTGCTTCATCAAATTTACCTTCCAGTGCCAGGTGCATCATTTTTGCCATATCGGCAGCAGCGACGTTATTCGTTACTGAAATCACACCCTGGCCACCCAGTTTCACAAACTCCAGACCGGTTGCATCGTCACCGCTGAGCAGTACGAAATTGTTACCACACAGTTCGCGGTGCAACGCCACGCGGCTTAAATCACCTGTTGCATCTTTGAGTGCGACAATGTTTTTTAGTTCCGACAAACGTGCAACAGTTTCTGGACGCAGGTCAACTGCGGTACGGCCTGGTACGTTGTAAAGGATGATTGGAATATCGGTTTCTTGTGAAATCGCTTTGTAGTGCTGGAACAAACCTTCTTGAGTCGGTTTGTTGTAGTAAGGCGTTACGCTCAGGTAGCCGGCAATGCCTGTGTTGTTCAGCAGACGGCTGAACGTCACGGATTCGTGAGTAGCATTAGCTCCGGTACCGGCGATCACCGGAATACGGCCGTCCGAGAACTCGACGGTCTTTTCAACAACTTTGACATGCTCTTCGATAGTGAGTGTGGATGACTCACCGGTTGTTCCTACAGAAACAATGGCGTCAGTACCGGCTTCGATGTGGTAGTCTACCAGCTTCTTCAGGCTAAGATAGTCAACCTCACCGTCGTGGTTGAAAGGTGTAATTAACGCGACGATACTTCCTGAAAACATGTCTATCTCCCTAGATTGATAACTTCTGCATGGTACTGCATGGGGCTTGAAAAACACAAGGGGGGAAATTCGCTTAAACAGCCCTTATGAGTGAATATTTATCAGATGTTAGACTTTAGGCCAACTCTGCCTTTTGCTACCGGGTTATACACCCCTTGAAAATCCCCTTGTCAGACACACGTGATTTTGTGAAAACGCATACAGAAAAACACGTTTTGTTCCGCTCTTTCTATACTTTAACTGTGTTAACATGCCGAAAAACACTAAGCGAAGCGACTCTATGACTCAACATTTAGTGATCACCGCCGTGGGTACTGACCGGCCAGGGATTTGCAACCAAGTAGTCAAACTGGTAACCCAGGCTGGCTGTAATATTATCGACAGCCGAATTGCCCTGTTCGGAAATGAATTCACCCTCATCATGCTGGTTTCCGGCAATGCCAACAGCATCACCCGCGTGGAAACTCTGCTGCCCCTGTTAGGTCAGGAGCAGGATCTGATCACCATGATGAAGCGCACGTCGCCGCATGCTCAGCAGGCCAACGCGTACACGGTGGAAGTCTATGTCGAATCGGATGACAAACCCGGTCTGACAGAAAAGTTCACCCAGTTCTTTGCTGATCGCAACATTGGCATGGCATCACTCAGCGCGCAGACGATCGATAAACTCAAGCTGGAACGGGAAACCAACCAGTTCCAAATCGCGATTACAGCGCACGTTGATAGTGACTACAATCTGATGCAGTTGCAGGAAGAATTTGATGCTTTGTGTCAGACGTTTGATGTACACGGGTCGCTTAATTTCATTAAAAACAGCTTATAAAAACGAAAGGAAGAACCATGAATACACTCAAGGCAGGTTCGCCAGCTCCGGCTTTCTCTCTTCTCGATCAGGACGGCAACACCGTTTCGCTGTCTGATTTCGCCGGCAAAAAAGTCCTGTTCTACTTCTACCCGAAGGCCATGACTCCGGGTTGTACTGTGCAAGCGCAAGGCATGCGTGATGTGAAAAGTGAATTGGATGCCCATAACGTGGTGGTCTTAGGTGTGAGCATCGACCCGGTAAAACGTTTGGGTAAGTTCATCGAACGTGACAACCTGAACTTCACTCTGCTGTCTGACGAAGATCACGCTGTCGCTGAGCAATTCGGCGTGTGGGGCGAGAAGAAGTTTATGGGCAAGGTGTATGATGGCCTGCACCGCATCAGTTTCCTGATTAACGAAAACGGCGTCATCGAACACGTTTTCGACAAGTTTAAAACCAAAGACCACCACGAAGTGGTTCTGGATTATCTGAACAACAAATAATCACCACACCACTATTTCGTGCGATTGCTTAAATGATTAAATTGCATAAATAATCAAAAAGGCCAGTCTTAAAGACTGGCCTTTTTCGTTACGGATTGCGGAAACTACACGATGAATTTATTCAGGATCGCATCCTGCTCACGCACGTTTTCGGTCTGCACTTGCATTGCGATGTTGGCCTCTTCCGCTGACTCAGAAACCTGAGTCGACAGATCTTTGATCTTCACGGTGTTGTTGTTGATCTCTTCCGCCACCAGGCTCTGCTCTTCAGCCGCCGAGGCAATCTGGATATTCATATCGCTGATTTGTTGAATCGCATTCCGGATACGTTGCAGTGCCGCATCCGCCAGTTGCGATTTCGCCACCGCATCTTCCGCCGTCGATTTACTCTCGTTCATCGCCACCGACACCGAGCTCGCGCCCGCTTGCAGTTGCTCAATCATGCTGCGAATTTCAGTCGTGGATTGCTGTGTACGCTGCGCCAGCGTGCGCACTTCGTCGGCAACTACGGCAAAACCACGACCTGATTCACCAGCACGCGCAGCTTCGATGGCCGCGTTCAACGCCAGCAAGTTAGTCTGGTCAGCAATATCGTTGATCACTTTCAAAATGGTTTCGATGTTCGCCGTCGCCGATTCGAGGCCGCGTACTTCTTCCACCGCCATTTCGATGTGCGCCGATAAGCGGTCAATCGACTTAGTGGTGTCGCTGACCACGCGTGAACCTTCAACCGTTGCATCGTCTGCTTCTTTCGCTGCTGACGCGGCACCCTGGGCATTATTGGCCACTTCGGTTGCCGTCACTGCCATCTCGTGCATCGCCGTGGCCAGTTGTTCCAGCTCTTGCAACTGAGCACGCATCGCTTCAGCAGAGCCGTGCACGGTGCCCATCGTTTGCTCCGCTCCGCGCATGATCTCTTCACCGATCGCTTTCGACTGCTTAATCTGATGTTGCAGCGTTTCGGTAAAGATATTGAACCCCTTCGCCAGTTCAGCAAACTCTTTGTCGGTATCGGTGCTCAAACGTTTCGTCAGATCGCCCTGACCCGACGCCACATCCTGAATCGCATCATTGAGTACGCCCAAGGGACGCATCAGCACTTTGATCAGCAGGCTCAGACCAATCACGCTCAGTACCAGACCAATAACAGTGTAGATGATGGAGCTGTTACGCAGATCGGAGACCGCAGCAAACGCAATCGACTCATCGATAATCGCACCGATGTACCAGTTCTCGCTTGGTACCAGAGTAAAGTTGACCATAAACGGATGACCATCAATCTCAATGCGCTGCGTTCCTTCTTTCAGTTGCACCTGAGGGAGATAGGTATTGAGCTTCTGACCGTTGTTTTTGGTGTCAGGGTGCGCAATGGTAGTGCCGTCAGCGGTCACGATAAACAGGTAACCAGCGTCAAACAGGTTGATCGAGTTAACCAGATCCGCCAACTTGGTTAGCTCCAGATCGTAGAACATTGCCGCTTTGAACTGTCCGTTCTCATAAACTGGGGTACCAATCGAAATGATGGTTTTCTTGGTCGAGACGTCGACATAAGGATCGGTAACGGTCAGTTTGCCGACTCTCTTCGCATCGACGAACCAAGGACGTTTACGCGGGTCGTAATCGGCGCCCGGTTCCCAACCGTCGTCATTTTCGACCACGGTGCCGTCGGCATCATAGCCCAAACCCACCGCTAGGAAGCTGCTCTTGAGCTTTGGTTTCTCAAGCACATTTTTCACGTAAGAACGATCTTCGGGGTTAAGCTCCAGCACTTCTGTCATCGACTGGGCCAGCGCTTTTTTGCTGGTCATTTCTGATGTGATGGTGTTTTTCACCCCAGCCACCATTTCTTTCAGGCTGCTGTTGACCAGAGACTCAACTTCCGAGCGAACGGTGCTGAGCTGTTGAATAGATAAAAGTAAAATAACGATTAATAGTAGCGCGGATGATGCAGCCACAATTTTTTGGCTAAATCTCATAGTTTCCCTCAACTCACAAGCTCTAAGTGGATTTCCATTTTTTATAGTTATTAGTTGTTATATCGACTAGCCAAATCGAAACTTGAGGAACAGTAACATCCCTTAACCTATATTTTACTCAATAATTTTGATCTCGCTTCACGAATGCTAAAAAACAAACGCCCCATCAAAAAATGATGAGGCGTTCATGTAACAAGCAGATAAGGCTAAGCGTTAGGCTGCGGTGGCTCTTCTTCAATACTTGGCAGGGCGTTCCACACTGCTTTCACCAAAGTTGCCAATGGAATGGCAAAGAATACACCCCAGAATCCCCAGAGTCCGCCAAAGACCAGCACTGCGACGATAATCGCCACCGGATGCAGGTTCACCGCTTCAGAAAACAGCACTGGCACCAGCACGTTACCATCCAGAGCCTGAATGATGCCGTAGGCGATCAACAGATAATAGAAAGGTGGTGTCATTCCCCACTGGAACAAGCCGACAATCGCCACCGGAACGGTGACCGCTGCCGCCCCAATGTATGGAATCAACACGGAGAAACCCACAGCGACTGCCAGCAACACTGAATAGCGCAGATCCAAAATGGCAAACGTCACATAGCTGACCCCACCGACAATCAGGATCTCCAGCACTTTGCCGCGAATATAGTTTGAGATTTGCTGGTTCATTTCGTCCCAGACTTTGGTCGCCAGCTTACGGTTGCGCGGTAACACACCACGCACCATGCTCAGCATTTCCTGTTTATCTTTAAGCAGGAAGAACACCAGCAGCGGCACCAGAATCAGATACACCGCTAATGTGGCGATGCTGACCAGTGAAGCCAACGAACCTTTCACGACCGACTCGCCCATTCCCAACGCTTTATTTTTCGCGTTGATCATGATGGATTCAACAATTTGCAGGTTGGCCAGTTCAGGATAACGTTCCGGCAACGTAGCAATAAACTTCTGCAGGCCGTTATACATGTTCGGAATGTCGTTCACCAGATTGACGATCTGCTGCCAAATGGTGGGCACGAGGCCAAACACCGCCAGCAACATCAGGCCGGTAAAGATCAAAATCACCAGAATCACCGACAGCGTGCGCGGGATTTTCATACGGCACAATTGCACCACCGGCCATTCGAGCAGATACGCCAGCACAATCGCCACCAGCAAAGGAGCAATCAGATGACCAAAGAAGTAAATCGTGATGAAGCCAAAAAACAGAATAGCGACAAGGCTGACTGCATGGGGATCGGAGAAACGTCGTTTATACCAACGACTCACCATTTCAAACATTGGAGGCTGTCTCCTTTATGACATGAAGCGAGAAATGCTCAGTGAACGTCTGGCTCTGACAGACAAATTGCTGTCTTAGCAAGTAGGATTCGATATCGCGCTTGGAACTTGGGTCGCTAAGCAGAATGGTCACCGATTCACCATCTTGCAGCTGTGCGGTGTGACGTTTCGCAAGTAATAACGCCATTGGGCAACGCTGCTGACGCAAATCGAGAATATTCGGTTCCATTCTGTCGCTCAATCCTTAATATAGGTGAGACATTGTATAGCCTTTTACGCTGGGTGCCAGTTTTTCTCTCCCGCTAAAAATCGTTACAATTCATTGCTTACTTATTCCTATCCATCGGTGAGGTGATAGGGAAACCAATCCATTCTGACAATGTCTTATATCCAAACGACCTGAAGTTGCAGATAGGCGATTGAACAGAGCCGCCCCGCTGTAACTTCGTGAAGAACTGGGGATAGTGGAAGATGATTTTGGAGTATCACCTATAACTATGATAGTAAAACGTACTCGCTCATTCGTGTGCCTTTGCCTTGCTGCCGCTCTGGCGACGCCTTCGCTGACCTATGCTGACACCATTGAGCTGCCGGATATCGGCACGGTGGCCGGTTCGACCCTGACCATCGATCAGGAGCGCATTTACGGCGATGCTTACATGCGTATGCTGCGCAACAGCCGCCCGGTCATCAATGACCCGGTGCTGAACGAATATATCGACTCTTTGGGCCATCGTCTGGTTGCCAACGCCGACGATGTGAAAACCCCGTTTACCTTTTTTATGATTCGCGACCGCGACATCAACGCCTTTGCCTTCTTCGGCGGTTATGTCGCGCTGCACTCCGGGCTGTTTTTGCATGCGCAATCGGAGAGTGAACTCGCCTCCGTCATGGCGCACGAAATTGCGCACGTGACCCAGCGCCATCTGGCGCGCAGTATGGAAGATCAGGCGCGCCGCTCTCCGGCAACCATTGCCGCTTTGGCAGGCTCTCTGCTGTTGGCGATTGCGGCCCCGGAAGCGGGGATCGCCGCGATCACCGCCACAACGGCGGGCAACATGCAAAGTCAGATCAACTACACACGCGCCAACGAAAAAGAAGCGGATCGCTTCGGTATTGCCACTCTGGCCAAAGCCGGATTTGACGTCAATGCCATGCCACGCTTCTTTGGCCGTCTGGCGGATGAATACCGATACGCCAGCAAACCGCCACCGATGCTGCTGACTCACCCGCTGCCGGAAGACCGGATCACCGACAGCCGCGCCCGCGCCCAGCAATACACACCGGTGCGTCTGCAACCATCACTCAACTATCATCTGGCGCGCTCGCGAATTGTGGCCCGCTATGCAGGTATCGACAGCGATGCCGCTCTCGACTGGTTTAACCGCACGCAGAAAAAGGCCGAGCCTTCACTGCACCCGGCTTTTGAATACGGCAAAGCGCTGGTTTATGTCGATACCAAACAGTACGCCAAAGCAGAACCCCTGCTGGATGCGCTGCTGAAAAGCGACCCTTACAACGGATTCTATCTCGATGCGGTGTCCGACCTTTATCTCGCCACCGATCGTCCGGAAAAAGCACAAGCGTTATTGAGCGCGGCTCTGAAACAGAAGCCGAATAACGCCGTGCTGACCATCAATTACGCCAATGCGATGATGAAGGAAGAAAAATACGCCGACGCGATTCGCACTCTCCAACGTTACACGCACGATAACCCGAACGATACCAATGGCTGGCAACTGTTGTCCGAAGCCAATATTCGTTTGGGTAACAGCGCGGAAGATTTGGCCGCCCGCGCCGAAATTTTTGCCCTCAAGGCCAACTGGAACAAAGCCATTCAGTTTTATACTCAGGCCAGCCAGTTAGCCAAGCTGGGCAGTTTAGAACAAGCGCGTTACGACGCACGCATCGACCAATTGATGGTGCAGCGTGACCGATTCTTGTCACTCCAATAACAAAAAAGCGATGAAGGAAAAATTATGTCAGTCGTGATTTATCACAACCCTCGATGTTCAAAAAGCCGTGAAACACTGGCATTGCTGGAAGAGAAAAACATTCAGCCACAGGTCGTCAAATACCTTGAAGAGCCACTGAGTGTGGCGCTGCTGAAAGAACTCTATGCTCAACTGGGTCTGACTCAGGTTCGCGACATGATGCGCACCAAAGAAGATCTGTACAAAGAACTGAATCTGGCGGATGTCAGCCTGTCTGATGACGCTTTGTTTGCCGCTATGGTTGAAAACCCGAAACTGATTGAACGCCCAATCGTCGTAGCCAACGGCAAAGCGCGTCACGGTCGCCCACCGGAGCAGGTACTGGACATTCTATGAGTTGTCGTCTGGTTGTGCTGTATTACAGCCGACATGGTGGTACACAGGCGCTGGCGCGCCAGATTGCCCGAGGCATTGAATCGGTAGCGGGCTGTGAAGCTGTGCTGCGTACCGTACCTGAGCTGACGGAACGAGACGGCCTGACTGACGATCCTTGTCTGACGTTGGATGAGCTTCGTCACTGCGATGGTCTGGCGATGGGCAGTCCGGTGTGGTTTGGCAATATGGCCGCTCCGCTCAAGCATTTCTGGGATCAAACGACGCCGTTGTGGCTCAGTGGCGATCTGATTGATAAACCCGCGTGTGTGTTTACCACCTCATCGACACTGCACGGAGGTCAGGAAACCACTCAGCAAACCATGATGATGCCGCTGCTGCATCACGGCATGCTGGTGCTGGGGATCCCCTACTCAGAACCCGCGCTGCACACCACAACGGCTGGCGGCACGCCTTATGGCGCGAGCCATGTTTCAGGGCACAATGACCGTATTACCAGCGATGAAAGCACGCTGGCTCAAAGTTTAGGAAAACGCCTTGCAGTGATTGCAAGCCAATTAAAGGAAAAACCATGAGCGTCGAAATGTCGCCACGCACCACGCTGTTTCGCTGGCTTGCGCTTGGCGGGAACTTGTCTCTCTTAGGCTGGATTGCCTTGTGGCAACTGGAGTTATCTCCTCATCCACACATCAACCCGGTGACGCTGACTGTTGCCTGGCTGATTCCCCTGCTGCTGCCGTTACCCGGCATTCTGGCAGGAAAGCCATACACCCATGCGTGGGCCAACTTCATTCTGATGTTCTACTTTCTCCACGCCTTTACCATTTTGTATGTTGATGGCGGCGAACGGTTGCTGGCAGCGGTTGAACTGTTGCTGACTCTGGTCGCCTTCATGGGTAACATTCTCTATGCCCGTCATCGCGGCAAAGAACTGGGACTCAAACTAACCAAGCTGTCGGAAGTAGAAAAACAAGAACGGGCCCGTTTTGATAACAAGCAGTAGCCTCCTGTTTTTGAACAACTTGTGATAAAAAAAGCGCCTCTTCAGGCGCTTTTTTATGTTCCGCTTGTTAACCCAGCCATTGAAAATAGAGCGTATGGATGGTCGGTTCGGATGGCGCGGTTTCTGGCTGCACTTCTGTCGCGGCTTCAACCGGAGTTAATACAGGTTCCACATTTTGAACAGGCGGCTCAATCGTCTCTCCGGCAGGCACTGCCGCATCATCAACCACCGGAACTGCATCAGATGGCGCCACTTCAGGTTCCGGCATCGGTTCGATCGGCGCTTCGCCTTTCTCCACTCGTCCCATACGCAGTACTTCCTGCTCAAATTCACTTTCGCTGGTCAGCAGATGCACTTTAAACGTCACATTATTACCCTGAATTTTCAGAATATCGAGTGACGCTACTGAGCTCAGACGTTTCAGATTCTCTTCCAGCGTGAAGAAAGAGATAGCACCGTTCACAGGTTTGAATGATGCCAGCACAGCTTCTGAGGATTCGCTGCTGACCAACACGGCATTTTTCTTCGCGTAGTAATCACTCAGCTCATCCACCATGTCTGCGGCCGCGCTGTCGCCAGAGGCCTGGCCGCTGATTGGGCTTTTTGGTGCCGCAATCATGTTGGCCGCATTTTGGTCGTAGAGTGTCCAGCGCAGATTCGAGCCTTGTGCACGCACCACCAACACCGCGTCGGTCGGATAGCGTTGACTTGCCAAACTGATTGGCTGGGAAAATCCGCCCCAGAGATCAGACACCTGCACCCCGGTGATATCATCAAAATCACCGACAGGTACTGTGATTGGCAAACCACGCAACTGCGCGCTGGCTTTCAGTTGATTGAGCAACGATGTATTCGCATGCTCCCAGCTGATACTGCGATCGTAATTGGACTCTTCCACCAACCACACCAGCAGATTGGCACGATTTTCCGGCCAGAATGGCAACTGTGCCTGAGTCAGCAAAGTACGAATATGCGGACCACTAAAGCCCATACGAATCGTTTTGGTGTCGCCTTGCTGGCCATAGCTGATCTGATTCAGATACTGAGAATTCTGGCGCAGCGCTTTTTGAATGACATCGTTGGTGACCGACTCTTTATCGCCCGTGGCGCGGACGATAACTTGCTGCATGCCGTTGATTCGTGCAGCCGCATCCGCATTGTCTTGCTGCTCATCAATCACGACTTCTGTTTGATATAAATTGACTTTCGTCAGCGCAAACGCGGGCAGACTCATCAGCCCGACCATCAACAAAGCTAAGTAGCGCATAGTGTTCCTAGGTCCTCAATTGTGAAGGTTGATGATAAGCAACTATCCCCCTTCGGGCAAGGAAACGCCGCCAGTATCGCGTCAAAAATTCCCCAATTTACACAATGGTATTTCGCCGGAGTAAACTAAAAATAATCAAAATTTTGATCCAGTTTAAATGGCAATCGATTGCAAAAGTGATAGAATCCCGCGAATTTTGTTCAGTATCAGGGAAAATACAATGAAAAATGCCATTCAAGGCGCACAGATGCTATTTGTCGCATTTGGTGCTCTGGTTCTTGTACCGTTGTTAACCGGTCTTGATCCTAACGTTGCACTTTTCGGTGCTGGTATCGGCACCCTCCTCTTCCAAATCATTACTCGCCGCTCCGTTCCAATCTTTCTTGCTTCTTCTTTCGCTTTCATCGCTCCTATTATGTACGGTATCCAAGCTTGGGGTATTGCTGCAACCATGGGCGGCCTGATGGCAGCTGGTGCGGTCTACATCATTCTGGGTGTGGTGATTAAAGTGCGTGGTGTGGAGATCATCCACAAGTTGCTGCCACCTGTGGTTGTGGGTCCGGTGATTATGGTGATCGGTCTGGGTCTGGCTCCTGCTGCGGTCAACATGGCACTGGGTAAAACCGGCGACGGCTCGGTACAACTGGTCAACGGTGATGCGGCATTGTGGATTTCATGCGTATCGCTGCTGGTGACGATTGTCATCAGCGTGTTTGCAAAAGGTTTCTTCAAACTGCTGCCAATTTGTGGTGGTATCGCGGCGGGTTACGCACTGTCTCTGTACTTCGGTGTGGTCAGCTTTGCGCCAGTTCAACAAGCCGCGTGGTTTGCACTGCCAAACTTTACTTTCCCTGAATTTAACATTAACGCCATTCTGTTCATGATCCCGGTTGCGATTGCACCGGCGGTTGAACACGTAGGCGATATGCTGGCTATCTCTAACGTCACCGGCAAAGACTACATCAAGAAACCTGGTCTGCACCGCACTATCGCGGGTGACGGGGTGGCAACGATGGCAGCCACTTTCCTTGGCGCGCCACCAAACACGACCTACAGTGAAGTCACTGGCGCTGTGATGCTGACCAAAGCCTTCAACCCAGCCATCATGACCTGGGCAGCCGTGACAGCCATTGTTCTGGCGCTGGTGGGTAAACTGGGCGCGCTGCTGCAAACCATTCCGGTTCCGGTTATGGGCGGCATCATGATTCTGCTGTTCGGTTCTATTGCCACAGTGGGCCTGAACACGCTGATCAAAAACCACGTGGATCTGCACAAATCACGTAACCTGGTGATTGTTGCAGTGACGCTGGTGTTTGGTATCGGCGGTATGGCTTTCGGTATCGGTGAGTTCAGTCTGCAAGGCGTGAGCCTGTGCGGTATTATCGCGATTATCCTGAACCTGGTTCTGCCACATGACTTGGGCGAAAACCACATTGTTGATAATGCACAAATGGAAGAAGGTCAGAACTGATCGCTTCCTGAATACAAGAACGGCCTCATCTGAGGCCGTTTTTTTATGTCACACGCTTAAGCGTCCTGACACAGGTCGACAAACTGTGCGCGGGTCAATAAGGCCAAATCCTTTGGCGCTAACTCAATTTCCAGCCCGCGTTTACCCGCGCTGACACACATAGTTGGCAGGGCCTCTGCGCTGATGTGAATGAAGGTCGGCAACGCTTTCTTTTGTCCGAGAGGGCTGATGCCTCCCACCACATAACCCGTTGTCTTCTGAGCAATGTCCGGATTCGCCATATCGGCCTTTTTCGCTTTTGCCGCTTTGGCCGCGAGTTTTAAATTCAGTTTCTGCTCCACCGGAATCACCGCGACAGCCAGATTCTTCTCCTCACCATTGAGACAAAACAGCAGTGTTTTGAATACTGTTTTAGGATCCTGTCCCAATGCCTGCGCGGCTTCTAAACCGTAACTGCTGTGGTTGGGGTCGTGCTCGTACTGGTGAATGGTGTGAGAAACTTTCTTTTTCTTCGCAAGATTAATCGCTGGAGTCATGGTGAATCGGTCCTTTATACCAATCAGGATAAGCCCATCCGGGCCTATAGTGATTCGTACCAATGAGATAAAAAACAGGCGATGCGCCAAAGCACATCGCCTGTTAGTTAAAGGGATTCAACGAGTTGAGTCAACGCTTTCCTGATAGCAAAACGTTTTCGTTACTTATAAACAATCTCGCCTGCTGGTGCGAAGCGGTTAACATCAACCGGGCTGTTCGCTTCCAGGTAATCTTTCAGCACTTCCGCGTCCACGAAACCTGTGTTCACAAAACCCGGGTGATCAGTGATTTTCGGATAACCGTCACCGCCCGCAGCGTTGAAGCTTGGCACAGTGAAGCGGTAGTTCTCATCCAGACGCAGCTGTTTGCCACCGATGAACACATTCGACACTTTGCCTTCTGCCACCGTCATTGTGATGCCGGCAAATTGTGCATAAGCACCAGAGTCCACTGGCTTGGTTGCCACCACATTAAGGTAGTCCATCACTTCCTGGCCCGTCATGTCCACATAGCTCACGATGTTGCCAAATGGCTGTACTTTCAACACGTCTTTGTAGGTCACATCACCAGCAGGAATGGAATCACGCACGCCGCCTGAGTTCATGATGGCAAAATCCGCTTTAGCGCGTTGCATGTGCGCCATCGCGATCATTCGGCCCAGATTGGTTTGTTGGAAACGCACCACATCGCGGTCGCCTTCCAGCTTACCGTTGGTTTCTGCAATCTTGACATTCAGCTGAGCCGAACCTTTTTCCTGATATGGGCGCAGGAACTCGAGCATCGCTTGGTCTTCTTTGATTTCAGACGTTGCAAATACGCGCTTGCTTTCACCATTGACCTTCACTTTTTTCTTCAGGTTAACCGGGATCAGGTTGTAACTCACCATATTCAGTTCACCGTTACGGAATTCGTAATCGGCACGGCCCACGTATTTACCCCACTCGTATGCCTGAACGATGTAAGTCCCGTTTTGAATGTCCGGTTTACACTCGTCACCCGGAACGAAGTTTTTCTTCACCAGGTTCGGGCCTTCCATACAGACCGGCTCTTGCGAGTGACCGCCAACGATCATATCCAGTTCACCCGCAGGCAGGAAGCGCGCCAGTGCTACGTCGCCCGGCGCATTGATGCCGTGTTCGCCATTTTGGTAGTGCCCCATGTGCGTTACGGCGATGATCAGATCCGGATGCTCGTTATCTTTAAGCTCTTCGATCACTTTTTTCGCTTCCGCTTTTGGATCGCGGAAATCGATGCCACCGATGTATTCCGGGTTGCCAATCTTAGCGGTGTCTTCCGTCGTCAGACCGATAACCGCAATCTTGATGCCCTGCTTGTCGAAAATGTGATAAGGCTGGAACAGGCGTTTGCCCGTCGCCTTGTCGTAAATGTTAGCCGACAGCATAGGGAAGTTTGCCCACTCTTCCTGCTTAAACAGGACTTCAAGCGGGTTATCGAATTCATGGTTACCGATCGCCATCGCGTCGTAGCCAATCTGGCTCATACCTTTAAAATCAGGCTCTGCATCCTGCAGGTCAGATTCTGGTACACCAGTGTTGATGTCACCGCCCGACAGCAGCAGCACACTGCCGCCTTGCGCTTCAACATCGGCACGAATCTGGTCAATCAGGGTCTTACGCGCAGCCATGCCGTATTCACCGTAGTTATTTTGCCAGAAGCGTCCATGATGGTCATTGGTATGCAGAATGGTCAATTTGTACGTTTTGTCTTGTTGCCATTCATGCGCTGGCTGCGAAGCACAACCAGCCAGCGACGCAATAATCGCTGCACTTAACACGGATTTCAGGAGTAAGCCTTGTTTCATTGTCATACCTTTCAACTGATGGGGGTCCACTGCTTTTCTATTCAAATTGTAGTCAGCTGGCGTGCACTTGGAGCGTACACCCAGCGCCAACCGACTGATAAAACATGAACTAATTTAAAGTAAGCTTGATGATGTGACAGCTTGGTTTCATAACTATGTGAAACTCATCACTATAAACAGCCACACTTAATGCGTTAGATTATCGACAAAAAGTGGCTGGCAATGTGAAGATGAAGGAATTTTCGCCAATTGTCTGCGCACAAGCGGCAAAAACGAGCACGCAAGCGTTTACTCAACAAGCCGAATAACAGGCACAAAAAAACCGCCCGAAGGCGGTTTTTCTCATTCCGTTAGCGAATGTCGATTGGCGCGAAGCTTTTCACCAGATCGTCCAGCGCTTTCATCTGTGCCAGGAATGGCTCCAGTTTATCCAGTGGCAGCGCTGACGGACCGTCACATTTCGCCTGATCCGGATTTGGATGCGCTTCAATAAACAGACCCGCAATACCCGTTGCCAGGCCCGCTTTCGCCAGTTCAACAGTTTGCTCACGGCGACCGCCTGAAGCTGCGCCCGATGGGTCACGCATTTGCAGTGAGTGCGTCACGTCAAAAATAATTGGGCTGCCGTTGGACGCTTTTTTCATCACGCCAAAACCCAGCATATCGACAACCAGGTTGTCATAGCCGTGGCAAGAACCGCGTTCACACAGAATCACTTTCTCGTTGCCACACTCTGCGAATTTTTCCACGATGTTGCCAACCTGACCCGGGCTCATAAACTGAGGTTTCTTCACGTTGATCACCGCGCCGGTTTTCGCCATCGCTTCCACCAGATCCGTTTGACGCGCCAGAAAAGCTGGCAGTTGAATCACGTCCACCACGTCCGCAACCGGTTGGGCCTGTGCTTCGGTGTGTACGTCAGTGATGATTTTTACGCCGAAGGTATCTTTCAGTTCCTGAAAGATTTTCATGCCTTCTTCCAGACCTGGACCACGGTAAGAGTGCACCGAACTGCGGTTCGCTTTATCAAACGAAGCTTTGAATACATAAGGAATGCCCAATTTGTCCGTCACCTGAACGTAGTGCTCACAAATACGCATCGCCATATCGCGGGATTCCAGCACGTTCATGCCTGCAAACAGGGTAAACGGCTTGTCGTTGGCTACCGGAATATCACCGACGTGAACAATTTTCTGTTCCATTCTCTTTTCTCTTCGTTGTGATTAATGCAAGGTCACATGATTGTGACTGAGTGCATTGAGTTGAGTTTTCAATAATTTTGCTGCCGGATCGTCCGGACACTGATCAATAAAATACTGATAATCCGTCAGCGCGATCTGGTGGCACTCCAGTTGCTGGTAGATAAAGCCACGGTCGCGAATTTCGTACGGGTCATCCGGAACAAACGTCAGTGCCAGATCGGTACATCTCAGTGCCAGAGTATAGCGCTCTTCGCGCAGCAGGGCACTTTTCACCAGCGCAAGCCAACGACCAATAATGGTCGGGTGATCGGCGGGCTTCAAATGCTCCGCTTTGAGTTTGGTCAGCGGCCCTTTGTGGCCAATCAACCACGCCTGCAAAGTATGGCGGGAAACGTACTCCCCGGAAAACGGGTTAATATAAAGCGGCGTTTCGCCCGGCCAGCTTAGCTCCAGCAGGAACTGAGTCGGAAAGGTAATACCTTGCAGCGGAAAGCCCAGTTGGCGACCGAAATAGAGCAGCAGCGCGCCCAGGCTGACCGGAATGCCTTTTCGACGCTCCAGTACTTTATCAATAAACGCATTGTGGGATTCGTAGTACGCTTCGCGGTCACCACTAAAACCCCACTCAAAATAGAACAGGCGCAGAAACGATTCAAAACGCTGCTTCTCGTCACGTTCGTTAACCAGAGTCAGCTCCGCGTCATCCAGTAATCGTTTCAGCTCGATGCGTGCCCAGCCGACCCGGGTATCAGGATTGATGGCCTTATTCAGCGCAAGAGCACCATCCACCAGCTCCATCGCATCAAAATCTTCATCAAACAAATCCAGCATCACACAACTCTATCTGTGAATTTCATTAAAACAGGCTATCCGCTTAGCCAAAGAACATCGGTACTTTCGTTACGGCAATCTTGCCGGCAATCGCCAGCCAGCCCAGCGCCCCAAAGAAGGCAAACGTGCGCAGCAGTTTGTTGCGACCCAGTTTCAGCGCAAAGAAGCCCAGTGCGATGTAAGCCAGTACGCTGGTCAGTTTGTCCGTCATCCATGGCGCAGCAGCGGTAAACGGCACAAAACCCGTCACAAAGATCAGGCCGATACCGGATAGCAGCAGGAAGGTGTCCACAATATGAGGAAACACTTTCAGGAATTTGTGTTGGCGTAACTCTGAGTCCATCATCATCAGAACGTAACGCACCGACAGCAGCAGAGCGCTCAGGCCGATCGTCAGCAAATGAAAATGTTTTAATCCTTCGTACATTGTCTTCCTCGTTAGTAGTTATATTGGCCCAGCGTAACGCGATCGTTACCGGCATAATCCTGCTCGGTGACCACCTGCTGATAGCCCAGTGCCTGCATGATGGTTCTCACGCTGGCACCTTGATCGTAGCCATGCTCAAACGCCAGCCAGCCGCCGTTTTGTAAGTAATCTCGGCCAGCGTCGCTGATGTGTTTGATGTCGGCTAAACCGTTGTCAGCCGCAACCAGCGCAGTTTTCGGCTCAAAGCGAACATCGCCCTGCACCAGATGCGGATCGTTTTCTTCGATATAAGGCGGGTTGGAGACTATCAAAGCAAACTTTGTACCGCGTGATAAGGGTTCAAACCAACTGCCCTGCAAAAACGTGACGTTGGTTATGTGCAAACGGTTAGCATTGTCAGTAGCCAGTTGCCGCGCTTCATCACGCAGGTCGATGCCCACCACGCGGCGGTGAGGCAACTCTGACGCCAGCGCCAACGCAATCGCGCCCGTGCCAGTGCCTAAATCGAGAATATCGCCTTCAAGTGTCTGCGCTTTTTCCAGCGCCACTTCCACCAAACGTTCAGTGTCAGGACGAGGGATCAGGGTAGACGGCGAAACTTTCAGTGGCAGAGACCAGAATTCACGCTCACCGATAATGTAGGCGACTGGCTCACCGGTGATCCGGCGCTGCAGCAAAGCATCAAACATCGCCTGAATTGGCGCGTCGAGCACTTTGTCTGGCCAGGTGAGCAAATAGGAACGCGGTTTATCCAGTGCGTGGCAAAGCAGCACCGCGGCATCCAATGACGGCGAGTCGCTGCCGCTTTGCGTCAATTGCAAAGTCGCCGCCTTAAGGGCGGCTTCTATGGTCAAAGACATCGATCAGTTTTGCTCAGCCAGAGCAGCCAACAGGTCAGCCTGGTGCTCTTGAATGACAGGATCCACCAACGATTGCAGATCGCCTTCCATCACTTCGCTCAAACGGTAAACCGTCAGGTTGATGCGGTGATCAGACACGCGGCCTTGCGGGTAGTTGTAAGTACGAATGCGGTCACTGCGATCGCCCGAACCCAACAAGTTACGACGAGTATCAGAAATTTCCGCCGCACGCTTCGCCTCTTCCGCCTGAGCAATACGCGCTGCCAGTACCGACATCGCCTTGGCCTTGTTTTTGTGCTGTGAACGTTCGTCCTGACACTCAACGACAATACCGGTTGGTAAGTGGGTAATACGAATCGCAGAATCGGTGGTGTTAACGTGCTGACCACCCGCACCTGAAGAGCGGAATGTGTCAATTTTCAGATCCGCCGTACGGATTTCCGGAATTTCTGCTTCTGGCACTTCTGCCATCACTGCAACAGTACACGCTGACGTGTGTACGCGGCCTTGAGATTCCGTCGCCGGAACACGTTGCACACGGTGGCCACCAGATTCAAATTTCAAAATACCGTACGCGCCGTCGCCGTTCACTTTTGCGATCATTTCTTTATAGCCGCCGTGTTCCGCTTCGTTCGACGACATAACTTCGATGCGCCAACCGCGTTTTTCTGCAAAACGGCTGTACATACGGAACAGGTCACCAGCGAAGATGCCCGCTTCATCGCCGCCCGCACCAGCGCGGATTTCGAGGAAACAGTTGCGGTCATCGTTCGGATCTTTGGGCAGCAGCAGAATTTGTAGCTCATCGCTCAAGCGCTCAATCGCGGCTTTAGCCAGTTTGATTTCTTCTTGCGCCATTTCGCGCATTTCTGCGTCGTCTTCTTTGGCCATCTCTTCAGCTGCAATCAGATCTTCCTGCGCTTGCTGGTAAGCCTGAAAACAGTGAGTGATCTCCTCAAGCTGTGAGTACTCTTTTGACAGAGCACGGAACTTGTCCTGATCACCGATAACCGCTGGATCGCCCAGCAGATGTTGAACCTCTTCATAACGCTCAACCAGGGATTCAAGCTTTACTAAAATCGACGCTTTCATAGTTTCTTCTTTAAACGAATAAGGAGTAGATGTTTATTGTGGGTCATCAAGACCCAGACTTTGTCTGATAATGGCCAGTTTAGCTGGCTCGCCCTGCTCCGCGGCGGTTTGTAGCGCGCGCGTCGGAGTGTGGATCAGTTTGTTGGTCAGTTTGTTGCTCAGTTCAATCAGCAGCTTTTCCGCATCGCCGCCTGCCGCTAACGCTTGTAAACTCTTACTCAGCAAATCTTCACGGATTTCATTGGCCGCTTTACGGTAGTCACGAATACTGTCGACCGCTTGCAGCGAACGCATCCAGGTCATGAATGCCGCGCTCTCTTCGCTGACAATCGCTTCGGCCTGAATCGCTTCGACCTTACGCTGCTCAATATTACTATCAACGATAGACTGCAAATCATCCACCGAATAGAGATAAGCATCGTTCAAATCACCGACCTGGGATTCGATATCACGCGGTACGGCAATATCGACCAGCAACATAGGCTGGTAACGACGCGCTTTAAGGGCGGTTTCCACCATACCTTTGCCGATGATCGGCAGCGGACTGGCGGTTGAACTGATCACAATATCGGCGTATGCCAGATAGTCGGGAATTTCGTTGAGGGCAATCACTTCCGCATCAAACTGCTGCGCGAGATTCATGGCCCGCTCACGAGTGCGGTTAGCCACGATCATACGTTTGCAGTTGTGCCCTGCCAGATGTTTGGCCACCAATTCGATGGTTTCTCCGGCACCAACCAGCATGACAGTGGCATCGGAAAGTGATTCGAAAATGTGTTTTGCCAGTGTGCAGGCGGCATAGGCCACCGACACTGCGCTGCCACCAATCTCCGTTTCAGTACGGACACGTTTGGCAACAGAAAACGCTTTTTGGAATAACTTTTCCATTGAGGAGTCAACGGCACGGCTTTCCCGCGAGTCAGCATACGCCTGTTTGACCTGGCCCAGAATCTGCGGTTCGCCCAGCACCAGAGAATCCAGGCCGCACGACACACGCATCAGGTGGCGAATGGCCGCCTGCTCTTCATGTACATAAAGGCTGGGTTTAAGATCTTCGGCACTGACCTGATGAAACTGAGACAACCATTCGATCACTTTATTCTTGCACGAAGATTTCACATCACAGTAGATCTCGGTCCGGTTACACGTCGACAGGATCACGCTCCCGTTGACGAATGAACTGTCAGACAGCTGCCCCAGAGCTTCAGACAACTTGTCTGGGCCAAAAGCAACTTTTTCTCGCAATTCAACCGAAGCCGTATTGTGATTGATTCCAATAGCAAGCAAGGACATCTATCGAGGGTTCTCTGGTAAGAAATGGACTAGGCGCAGAATTTTACTTGATGACCCTGTTTATTGAAAGGGTCAACGGGATTTGTTTTCCCGAGTTCGTGATATCAATGATATAGTGAAGGCCGTTTGACCGTTTTGACTGGATAAATAACGAGCATTTTATGACGCTTAAGCCACGTATTTACCTGATCGTTGCGCTGCTGATGACCCTATTTGGCTGTAGCAGCGTGCCGGAACCCATCGCCGATGTGAAGTGGCAATCCCACCAGGCGCGCCTGACCAGCATTGCGCAGTTTAAATTGGTTGGCAAACTCGGTTATATCTCCCCGGAGCAGCGCCAGTCCCTCAATTTCCAGTGGCAAAAATCAGCCGAGAACAGCCAGCTGCGCCTGACCAATTTCCTTGGCCAGACAGTACTCAATCTGACCATTTCACCGCAGGGCGCGCGAGTGGAAACCTATGATGAGCAAGTGTTCACCGCTCCAAGCGCTCAGCTTCTGGTACGCCAGCTGACCGGGCTTGATATTCCGGTTGATCTGCTGCAGGACTGGATCCTCGGTCTGCCGTCTCAGGCTGACAACTACGCCTTGAATGCCAACAATACGCTGGCAACGTTAGATAAACACGCTGGCAGCTACAGTTGGCATGTTGATTACGCCCGCTATCGTGAATACCCGTGGCAGCAATCTAACCTGCCATTGCCGGACAAGCTCAAACTGACTCAAAACCAGACTTCAATTAACCTCGTGATCTCAAAATGGACACTGACGCCATGATTTCAGGCCCGATACTTAATACGCCGACAAGCTGGCCTTCGCCAGCCAAGCTCAATCTTTTCCTCTACATCACTGGCCGCCGCACCGATGGTTACCACGAGCTGCAAACCCTGTTTCAGTTTCTCAATCATGGCGATACGCTGACGATCACGGCCAACACCAGTGGTGAAATCGAACTGACACCGGAACTGCCGGGCGTAAAAACCGAGGAGAATTTAATCTGGAAAGCCGCCACCGCGCTGCAACGCGCCAGCCGTTGTTCTTTCGGTGCAAAGATTGAACTCAATAAAGTGCTGCCGATGGGCGGGGGTATTGGCGGCGGTTCATCCAATGCTGCCACGGTGCTGGTTGCGCTCAACTTCTTGTGGCAAACCCACCTGAGTGATGATGAACTGGCACAAATCGGTCTCGCGCTTGGCGCAGACGTTCCCGTGTTTGTGCGTGGTTTTGCCGCGTTTGCTGAAGGCGTCGGTGAACAACTCTCTCCTGTTGAAGTGCAGGAGAAATGGTACTTAGTCTTGCGTCCGGACGTTTCGATCGCGACCAAAGATATCTTCAATCATCCACAACTGACAAGAAACACAGTGAAGCGAGATCTGGCAACGCTTCTTGACACTTGTTACGAAAACGATTGCGAAAAAATTGTCCGAATGCTTTACCCAGAGGTTGATAAGCAACTTTCATGGCTGCTACAATACGCGCCGTCAAGATTGACCGGGACGGGATCTTGCGTTTTTGCTGAATTTTTGAGCAAGAAAGAAGCGGAAGCTGTCCTTGCCGAACTCCCTGACAACGTCTCTGCGTTTATTGCCCTTGGGCGCAATGTTTCACCGCTGAAAGAGACGCTGGCTGATTACCAATCGGCCCACACCCAATCTATTTAAAAACTGGACGCAACCCTGAGGTTTCCACCGTGCCTGATATGAAGCTATTTGCTGGTAACGCCACACCCGAACTAGCCCAACGTATTGCTGAACGTCTCTACATTTCTCTTGGTGATGCGACTGTTTCCCGTTTCTCTGACGGCGAAGTCGCAGTACAAATCAATGAAAATGTTCGTGGTAGCGATGTATTCATTATTCAATCAACTTGTGCACCAACCAACGACAACCTGATGGAGTTGGTGGTAATGATTGATGCAATGCGCCGTGCTTCAGCAGGCCGTATTACTGCTGTAATCCCTTACTTTGGTTATGCTCGTCAAGATCGCCGTGTGCGTTCAGCCCGTGTGCCAATTACTGCAAAAGTTGTTGCAGATTTCCTTTCTAACGTCGGCGTTGACCGCGTTCTCACTATCGACCTGCACGCAGAGCAAATCCAAGGCTTCTTCGACGTACCAGTAGATAACATTTTCGGTACTCCAGTTCTGCTGGAAGACATGAAAGCACGCAGCCTGGAAGATCCAGTGGTGGTTTCTCCGGATCTGGGTGGTGTTGTTCGTGCACGTGCAACGGCAAAAGCGCTGGGTGACATCGACATCGCTATCGTCGACAAACGTCGTCCACGTGCTAACGTGTCTGAAGTGATGAACCTGATCGGTGATGTTGAAGGTCGCGACTGTGTGATCGTTGACGACATGATCGACACTGGTGGTACGCTGTGTAAAGCGGCTGAAGCACTGAAAGAGCGAGGAGCAAAACGTGTCTTTGCTTACGCAACTCACGCGGTATTCTCAGGCAACGCTGCAAAAAACATCAAAAACTCTGTGCTTGACCAAGTGATCGTGACTGACTCTATCACTCTGTCAAAAGAGATGGCAGCAACAGGCAAAGTAACTCAACTGACTCTGTCTACCATGCTGGCTGAAGCGATTCGTCGTATCAGCAACGAAGAATCTATCTCAGCGATGTTTAACTAATAAGCTTCGCTCAGATTTCCTCTTCTGAATTGGGCGCTTCATCTTCGGATGAGGCGCTTTTTATTTCTCAGCGCATGAGAAAAAGCAGAGTATCGCCCCGCGCGTCTTTTCTGTGCTATCATACCGCGCTTTTTCGTTTCCGAAGGGATCCTAGCCTTGAGTCAACCAATTAAATTACTTGTCGGTCTGGCCAATCCGGGGCCGGAATACGCCAATACACGACACAATGCCGGCGCATGGGTCGTGGAAGAACTGGCTCGCATTCACAACGTGGTGCTGAAAAATGAGCCGAAGTTCTTTGGTTTAACCGGTCGTATTATGGTCAACGGCGAAGATCTGCGTTTGCTGATCCCCACTACGTTTATGAATTTATCCGGTAAAGCCATTGCCGCCCTGGCAAAGTTTTATCAGATCAACCCCGAAGAGATTATGGTCGCTCATGATGAGCTGGATCTGCCTCCGGGCGTTGCTAAGTTTAAAAAAGGTGGCGGCCATGGTGGTCACAATGGGTTGAAAGACACCATTAGCAAACTGGGCAACAACAAAGAATTTTACCGTCTGCGGATTGGCATTGGCCATCCGGGACACAAAGATAAAGTAGCAGGCTATGTGTTAGGCAAAGCTCCCGCCAAAGAGCAGGAGTGTCTGGATGCCGTGGTGGATGAATCCGTTCGCTGCCTCGACATTTTAATTAAAGATGGCCTCACCAAAGCGCAAAACCGCTTACACACGTTCAAAGCTGAATAAGGTTACAGTCATGGGTTTTAAATGTGGCATCGTTGGTCTTCCAAACGTTGGTAAATCAACACTTTTTAATGCACTCACTAAAGCAGGTATCGAAGCGGCAAACTTCCCGTTTTGTACTATCGAACCAAACACTGGTGTGGTACCAGTACCGGATCTGCGTCTGGATGCGCTGGCAAAAATCGTAAATCCTGAACGTGTTCTGCCAACCACCATGGAATTCGTAGACATCGCAGGCCTGGTAGCCGGCGCGTCAAAAGGTGAAGGCTTGGGTAACAAATTCCTGGCAAACATTCGCGAAACTGACGCGATTGGTCACGTTGTACGCTGTTTTGAAAACGAAAACATCGTGCACGTAGCAGGTAAAGTATCTCCTATCGAAGACATCGAAGTGATCAACCTGGAACTGGCAATGGCTGACCTTGACAGCTGTGAACGCGCCATTCAGCGTCAAGCCAAGCGTGCAAAAGGTGGCGACAAAGACGCGAAATTCGAACTGACCGTGCTAGAAAAACTGCTGCCAGTTCTGACTGAAGGTGGTTCTGCACGTACCGTTGCGCTGTCTAAAGAAGAGCTGGCAGCCGTTGGTTACCTGAACTTCCTGACTCTGAAGCCAACGATGTATATTGCAAACGTGGCAGAAGATGGTTTTGAAGACAACCCATATCTGGATGCGGTGCGTGAGTTCGCAGCCCAAGAGAACAATGTGGTTGTTCCAGTATGTGCGGCGATTGAATCTGAGCTGTCTGAACTTGAAGAAGACGAGCGCGATGAGTTCCTGGCTGATCTCGGGATCGAAGAACCAGGTCTGAACCGTGTGATCCGCTCAGGTTACGATCTGCTTAACCTGCAAACTTACTTCACCGCAGGTGTAAAAGAAGTGCGCGCTTGGACCATTCCTATCGGCGCCACCGCTCCTCAGTCTGCAGGAAAGATCCACACAGACTTCGAACGCGGCTTTATTCGTGCCGAAGTAATCGGCTATGACGATTACATTCAGTTCAATGGTGAAAGTGGCGCGAAAGAAGCCGGTAAATGGCGTCTTGAAGGTAAAGATTACATCGTAAAAGATGGCGACGTAATCCACTTCCGTTTCAACGTATAAGCGCCCGAAAATACGATTGCTCAAAAGCCAACCAAAGGGTTGGCTTTTGTTGTTTCTGGCGCGAGGAAATCTGAAAAATCAGGCACAGATAAAGGTAATGAATCTGTTGTTTTGGTAGCAGTTTTTGATCACAAACACGCCTCTTTGTTTAAAAAAAACCCGAACAGTCAGTTTCAGGGAATTTATTCAAAAAAACTATTGACGCTCCTGAACCATATCCGCATAATGCGCTCCGTTCTCAGCGATAAGGCAACTTAAAGCCAAGGACAAAATTGTTGGCTACGTAGCTCAGCTGGTTAGAGCACATCACTCATAATGATGGGGTCACAGGTTCGAATCCCGTCGTAGCCACCATTTCCTAAGTACTTTTCGCATGGCAACATGACAAAGTCTTTAGGAAATAATGCGGAAGTGGCGAAATTGGTAGACGCACCAGATTTAGGTTCTGGCGCCGCAAGGTGTGAGAGTTCAAGTCTCTCCTTCCGCACCATATTCAGATAACGAAAGTTATCGCTGTAGGTCTATCGCCAAGCGGTAAGGCAGCGGCTTTTGATGCCGCCATTCCCTGGTTCGAATCCAGGTAGACCTGCCATATTACACCTTGTCTGAGGTTATCAGACACATACTGAATTTGCGGTGGTGGCGGAATTGGTAGACGCGCTAGCTTCAGGTGCTAGTGTCCGTTAGGACGTGAGGGTTCAAGTCCCTCCCTCCGCACCAAATTCAGTATATTTGTAGGTCTATCGCCAAGCGGTAAGGCAGCGGCTTTTGATGCCGCCATTCCCTGGTTCGAATCCAGGTAGACCTGCCATAATTCTTTAAGTTTCAATACGATGTAAAAACTATTGGAACTACAGACGAGATTGTATTATAGTTTCTCGCTCTGAAAAGATGGCTACGTAGCTCAGCTGGTTAGAGCACATCACTCATAATGATGGGGTCACAGGTTCGAATCCCGTCGTAGCCACCATTTATTTCGAGTTAACAACTTAAGTTGCGACTCTGAATACCGGGACGCGGAAGTGGCGAAATTGGTAGACGCACCAGATTTAGGTTCTGGCGCCGTAAGGTGTGAGAGTTCAAGTCTCTCCTTCCGCACCATCATCCCGATATTCTAAAAACTGTTTCTGCGGAAGTGGCGAAATTGGTAGACGCACCAGATTTAGGTTCTGGCGCCGCAAGGTGTAAGAGTTCAAGTCTCTTCTTCCGCACCATATTCAGATAACGAAAGTTATCGCTGTAGGTCTATCGCCAAGCGGTAAGGCAGCGGCTTTTGATGCCGCCATTCCCTGGTTCGAATCCAGGTAGACCTGCCATATTACACCTTGTCTGAGGTTATCAGACACATACTGAATTTGCGGTGGTGGCGGAATTGGTAGACGCGCTAGCTTCAGGTGCTAGTGTCCGTTAGGACGTGAGGGTTCAAGTCCCTCCCTCCGCACCAAATTCAGTATATTTGTAGGTCTATCGCCAAGCGGTAAGGCAGCGGCTTTTGATGCCGCCATTCCCTGGTTCGAATCCAGGTAGACCTGCCATTACAACGATGATTCGATATACCAAGTCGGGTTATCTAAAAAATATGATGCGGAAGTGGCGAAATTGGTAGACGCACCAGATTTAGGTTCTGGCGCCGCAAGGTGTGAGAGTTCAAGTCTCTCCTTCCGCACCATCTATTCCCTAGTTGATTAAACTGAAGAATAGAAATGGCTACGTAGCTCAGCTGGTTAGAGCACATCACTCATAATGATGGGGTCACAGGTTCGAATCCCGTCGTAGCCACCATTTCCTAAGTACTTTTCTCATGGCAACATGAAAGAGTTTTTAGGAAAAATGCGGAAGTGGCGAAATTGGTAGACGCACCAGATTTAGGTTCTGGCGCCGCAAGGTGTAAGAGTTCAAGTCTCTTCTTCCGCACCATATTGATGATAAGCTGAAAATTTTTCAGCGTTATCAAAAAGCTGTATGACAATCCAAAAAGTTCTGGTTATAATCCAGCAAGGCTTGTCACTATAGATAGCTTAAAAGAGTTATTACTGAATTTGCGGTGGTGGCGGAATTGGTAGACGCGCTAGCTTCAGGTGCTAGTGTCCGTTAGGACGTGAGGGTTCAAGTCCCTCCCTCCGCACCAAATTCAGTATCTTGTAGGTCTATCGCCAAGCGGTAAGGCAGCGGCTTTTGATGCCGCCATTCCCTGGTTCGAATCCAGGTAGACCTGCCATTACAACGATGATTCGATATACCAAGTCGGATTATCTACAAAAATGCGGAAGTGGCGAAATTGGTAGACGCACCAGATTTAGGTTCTGGCGCCGCAAGGTGTAAGAGTTCAAGTCTCTTCTTCCGCACCATACAGACAAACCCAGCTTCGGCTGGGTTTTGTTTTATCTGCCCTTTTGTTTCTCACGCTAATCGTATTCTCATTCCCTCGACTTAATCTGCAAAACAAACAGTTACGATCAGACGCATAAAAAAATCCAGCCGAAGCTGGATTTTTACACTTAACGTTGTATTTGTGTTGTATTAACCAAGCAGAGCCAATGCCGCCTGAGGCGCTTGTTTCGCTTGTGCCAATACTGAACTGGATGCCTGACCCAGGATCTGAGACTTCGTCAATGCCGTCGTTTCTTTGGCAAAGTCGGTGTCTTTGATACGGCTCTTAGATGCATTCACGTTTTCGTTGATGTTGTCTAAGTTGTTGATCGCATGATTAAAGCGGTTCTGGAATGCCCCCAGTTCCGCACGGTGGCTATCCACAAACTTGAGCGCAGCGTCGACCACAGCAACCGATTGTTGCGCACCGCCCACACTGGTCACATCAATAGTATCCACCGTGATGCCCTTGCCTTCCTGCATCCCTAGCTCACCCGCCAGGCTACCGCCAAACGAAGCATTGCCATCTACCTTGTTGTTGTCGGTGAATAGTTGCAGCTTACCGTCTTCATCAACCGAGGCTTTCACCATGTCAGTCTGACCATTGATGTAAGTGGCCAGCTCTTCGATGTCATCCCCTGCTTTCGCATTGATTTCAATCGTTTTCTCACCGCCAAACTTATCATTCAACGTAATCGTCAGGTCATTGGCACCCGACTGCACACTCCAGTCTTTGTCTTTTGCATTTTCCGCTTTGTAGCTGGTACCGCCCATCATGCGGTTATCGCTGCGCATGTTGTTCAGGCTCAGCATGACCGCTTCACCGTTATCCGCACCGATCTGGAAGGATTTGGTTGCAAACGTGCCGTTCAGCAGCTTATTACCACCAAATGAGGTCGTTTCCGCGATGCGGTTCAGTTCATCATTCAGTGCAGTGACTTCTTCCTGAATCGCAACACGTTCAGATTTTGAGTTTGAACCGTTAGACGATTGCAGAGAAAGGTCACGCATACGCTGCAGAATATTGGTGGTTTCGTTCATCGCACCTTCAGCTGTCTGGGCGATGGAGATACCATCATTTGCGTTGCGTACAGCGACATCCAAACCACGACTTTGAACATTCAGTCGGTTAGAAATCTGCAGGCCTGCTGCATCATCTTTTGCGCTGTTGATTCGATAACCCGAAGATAGGCGTTCCATCGACGATTGTTGCGCGCTGGTAGCACTGTTCAGGTAACGTTGGGCTGTCATTGCTGACACGTTAGTATTTACATTAACCGCCATAATGGTGTCTCCTATTTGATTTTCAGACGTAGCGGAACTTCACGAACGGCTTCCGACGTCTCGGAAAACCAAGTAGTTCTCTCAAAGTTATCTCTATTAACGACTTAGCGAGAAATTCCTTTAGAGAAAAAATGGTTTTTTATCAAAAAATAGCCAATAGCAATGAAAACTGAGAGTGGAGCCCCAAAACCCTATAAAAGGCGGAAAAAGTACTAAAGAATTAGCGCAGCCTGTCGGTGCAGCAAAGTGCATATAAAAATGTAAGCCGGCGACACGGGTTCAGCGGAGAAATAGGATGTGCGGGTAAATAGCAGACAAAAGAAAAGCCCCTTTCCTTTGAGAGAACCGGGGCTAGGGTAGTAGCCATCGCCAATGTGGAGATCACGAGAAATGAACACAAGTGGCTGACCATATGAGTATGACCATCAGATATCAAAAAGCAGGGTTAGTTTGAGAGAGCTTTTTAACAACCAATCATCATACTTTGCCAAGGCAGCTTCATTACACACTCACGTCTGAGCTTATTAATGAAGCACCCCAGGACTACTGCAATAGTGAAATTGCAGAGTTTGGCAACTGTTTCGCTTGGGCAAGAATCGAGGTACCTGCCTGTTGCAGAATTTGTGCTTTGGTAAGCTGAGTGGTTTCTTTCGCAAAGTCAGTATCTTTGATACGGCTCTTCGATGATTCCACGTTTTCCTGGATGTTCGCCAGGTTACTGATACTGTGGCTCAGACGGTTTTGCTTCGCGCCCAGATCCGCACGCTGTGAGTCCACGTATTTCAATGCTGCATCAATGATGCCCACTGCGTTTTGTGAACCACCGACGGTTGTAACGTCGATATCCTGAACGGTGGTGTATTTACCGTTGTCGGTACTCAGACCCAGCTGAGAGGCCAGACCACCCGAGATGCTCAGGTCTTCCGCCAGTTGTGGCTGTGCAACGAAAATCTGCAGTTTGCCATCCTGATCGACAGACGCCTTAAAGATGTCGGTCTGACCATTGATGTAGGTTGCCAGCTCTTCGATGTCATCACCCGCTTTCGCGTTGATGTTCAGCGACACGGGTTCACCGTCTTTACCCGTGAATTCAAACTTCAGGTCGCGCGCATTGTCCGGCACACCCCAGTTTTTATCTTTGCCCTGTTCAGATAGGTAAGACATACCACCCATGCGGTTATCATCCGCGCGAATGCTGGTCAGGCCCATGATGATTGCTTCACCAGAACTCGCACCGATCTGGAATGAGGCTTCGCCAAACGAACCGTTAAGCAATTTACGACCACCAAACGACGTGGTTTCTGCGATACGGTTCAGTTCGTCTTGCAGCGCCGTCACCTCTTCATTCAGCGCTTTACGCTCTGACGTTGAGTTAGTGCCGTTCGCTGACTGCAGCGACAAGTCACGCATACGTTGCAGAATGCTGGTCGATTCGTTCATCGCCCCTTCGGCAGTCTGCGCAATCGAAATACCATCGTTGGCGTTACGCATTGCGACATCAAGACCGCGAGATTGCGCTGTCAGACGGTTAGAGATCTGAAGGCCAGCCGCATCATCTTTCGCACTGTTAATGCGGTTACCTGAAGACAGGCGTTCCATCGAGGTGTTCAGCTCGTTAGATGCCTTATTCAGATAACGCTGAGCGGTCATTGCCGACACGTTGGTATTTACGTTAATGGTCATAGTTTGCTCTCCTATCGAGTTCGCAAGCTTTTTGCGAAGCGGTCAGCTTTACTCTCTCTTGGAAGCACTGACCGTGAATAACTTGCTAAACACGCCACCTGGCGTATTTAAAACTGGTTGTATCAACTCTGATATTATCAATTCAATTAATGTGCCAACTTTCAAAAAATAATCACACAAAGCTTTAAGCCAATAATTATCAATAAGTTAGCTTGCTCATTTTTTCTCTTGAACATCATAATCAACAGAGAAAATATCAGCGGCAATCGGCATTTGCCGCGTTTTTGCCGCTCAGCCTGTCAGATAAAGCGGTTAAAATGCCGCCTCAATCAGGCTAATTTCCATTCAACAACAACTCCCTTCGCACATATGGCATGGCACATAAGGCGTTGAAGGTTAGATGTAGTTAAACAGAGTTAAATCTTTGGTTTTACCAAACGCTTGCTGGGATGCCTGCAGTGCGCGCGAGTTCTCGTTGAACTCAATCACTGCTTCGGCATAGTCCAGATCTTCAAACTGGCTTTTCGATTTGGCCAGACTGATTTTGAAATCTTCGTGCTGTTCTTCCTGAATATCGAGCGTACTCAGACGAGCACCGATATCCGTGCGCCCTTTGTTCATGTGAATAAAGGCGGTATGGAACTCTTCTGTCATTTGTTGCAACTTGGCCGTTGCCGAGGCGTCCGAGACGGAAGCTTTAGAAAACTTAATCGCATCTTTGAAGGTGTCGAACACACTGAACGACTTACGCGGCGTTAAGGAAATCGTATCGCCTGCAGTCAGCTGTCCTTTAACGTGGATGGTCAAGTCTTCATATTGAATGCCGGTTTTCGGATTGAATTCATCTGCGGCCACCACTTTGCCGTTGCGTTCCAGCTGATAGCCGTACTTACCATTGGTCATATCGACAAAGGTGACTTTGTATTTGCCGTTATCATCAGGATTGCTGTTGTTGGCTTTCTCCAGCAGCAGCTCAGAGCCTTCCTGCAATTGATAGTCCGGCGCATAATCCCCAAACGGGTTTTCAATTTCCATAAACAGCTTGCTGCCCGGCGTGTTGAACGGGATCTCAAGGCTATTGGAAATTTTCATCTTGCGCTGGTAATCATCGCCGCCATACGAAACGTTGCCGGCATTGTCGCGAAAGAACGGCTGTGTGGTTGGCTTGGTACCGGCAAAAATATAGTTGCCAGACTCATCCTGCACGTTAGCCAGGTTGAGAAAGTTGTTGGCGATCTCTTCCAGTTCACGCGCACGGGCGCCTCGGTCCTCCGGTGACAACGAGCCGTTGATCATTTCCATCACGTTACGTTTTGCCTTGTCGGTAAAATCTTCCGCGTTAGAGACGATCACCTCCTGATGTTCCAGACGGTTACGCACCAGTACAATCGCGTCCATATACTGACGCAGTTGCTCTTCCTGCTGAGAAACATTCTGAATGTAGTGCGTCGCCAGCGGGTTATCCGCCGCTGACAGCAATTTCTTACCTGACGCCAGTTGCGCCTGGTTGTGATGAATTTTCGATTCCTGACGGCGCAGATCATTCTGCACGGCCTGATAGTTGTGGAAGCTGGAAATACGATTAAACATTTATCTGCCTCCCCTATTTCAGTGCCAAAATGGTGTTGAAGGTGTCGTTTGCCGCCTGAATAATGCGTGACGACGCCATATAAGCTTGTTGAAACTTCATCATGTTGGCCGCTTCTTCGTCGAGGTTGACCCCGGAAACCGAAGCAATGCGTGATTCTGCCGACTCTTTTTCCAGACGCGCGACATCTGATAAGCGAGAAGCGGTGGAGAGTTTCAAACCGAAATCAGTATTCAGGTTGTGGTAAAGATCGATGATGGTCGATTTCTTGCCATCGACATTCTTATCGCTCTGGACGTTGATCATCTTGCGCAGGTTGCCGTTGTCACCGTCGGATGGGACAAGGTTTGCCGTGAACTTGTCATCGGCAATTGCACCACGTGACAGCGAGAAAATGGTCTCTTTACCGTCACTGTTCTGCTTAGGAATGGTCAGCGTCAGCTCTTCCTGATTATCTTCAAACGTGTAAGGCTGAGTGACCAATACCTTGCCCGTTTTATCCTGCACACGAACCTGCATTTCACCCGTCGGGTTGCCGTCGCTGCCTTTAACCTGCACCACGTAGGCCTCAAACTCTTTCACATCGCCCGCCTGGTCGATGTTGAACTTGGCCGAGCCTTGAGCAAACGCAGTGGACGCCTCATAACTCTGAGCGGCAATTTTTGACGCATCGTCGATAGCCATACGCATGGTTGCCGCTCCGTTACGGGTCGGACAAATAATCACGCGTTCACCGGTCTTCGGTTCATTGTTGATTTGAATTCGCATGCCATCGATATCGATATGACCACGCTCAACAGCGACTTTACTCTGTTCGCCATTCGGCATCGTCATGATGTAGTCGTCGCCGTTGTAGGTCAGTGAATACTCGCCACCTTTTAACTGGCTGATATCTTGGATATAAACCGCCAAATCCGCTTCAGAGTTACTCGAGGTCACCACACGTGAACGCGCGACCACATCAGAGTTCACATCGGTAAAAATATCCGAGCCAATGTCGCCGCGCAGATCGAGGCCCTGATGCTGCAACTTGTTCACTTCAAAGGAAAATGATGTGGCCAGGCGACCAATTTCATCCAGCAGACCGGGTATGTGCTTGTCACGCATATCCATCAGCGCGCCGATTTTGCCGCCGATGTCGCGAGCCGTAATCGGTTTGATACCCTTCCCCTCCACCATCGCCAAGCGGCGCTGATGAATGTCCGGATAACCATCAATCATTTTCAGTTGGCTGGCTTCGGTGCCAGAGACCAGCGTGTGGCCGTTACCAATGTGTACGTTAAAACCTTCCGCATTTTTACGCGGAGTCACGGTCACTTTGGTGTATTGAGACAGCTCGGCCACCAGCTTTTCGTGCTGGTCCATCAAATCGTTGTGTGGGCCTGGAGTGCGCATCATTAAACGCTGCAAGTCACGAATTTCCACTGCCAATTGGTTGATGCGTTCAATGCCCACATCAAGACCTTTGTTAGTCACATCAAACTGGCGACGCACCGTCTCGTGGAAATCGTTCATGTTCTGACTGATCAGCCCGGCTTTTTCTAACACTACTTTGCGCGCGCCCACATCATTCGGCGAATCCGCCAGTGTTTTCACCGAGTCGAACCATTCATTGAGGTTTTCAGGGATTTTTTTCGAGGCCACCGACGACAGTAGCTTGGACAGCATATCGAGGTTTTCCTCGTCGTCGCGCTTAAACGAATGGTCGGTGGTGGCAAGGTTCAGCTCTTTAACGGCAAACTGATCCCAAGAGCGGCGAACATTTTCCACATGCACGCCCATACCGTAGGTTTCCCCACCGTACTGGCGAGGCATATTGGTCCCTTGGATCACAGACTGACGGCTGTAACCCTCTGTATTAACATTAGAAATGTTATGACCAGTGGTGTTGAGTTGTCTCTGAGCCGTAAGTACGCTTTGCGCACCAACATTCAGAAGATCAGACGCCATAATGCCCCCAAAAACCTAGAAAACCACCGGTATAAACCGGCACCTAGACTCAATGAAGCAATATGTATGCCAAGCAAATATTGGGGTGCTAAGATAAGGAAAAATAAGGAAGTTATCTGAAGAGAGAAGAAAGTCATCAGCCGGCAAGATAACCGGCTGAGGCAGTGATTATAACTCGTCCATCTGTTCGATTTGCGCTTTCACGCGCAGCACCTTGTCGGCGTACTGCGGATCGGTCGCATAACCCGCCTGATGAATGCCGCGAATGAAATCTTCATCGCTGCCACCATGGCGCAGGGCCGTGGTGTAACGCGGATTATTGGCCAGGAAACGTACATAGTCGTTAAAGCTGTCCTGATAATTGGAATAAGAACGGAATGCGGCTTTTTCCATCACCGGAGTCTGATCCTGATATTCCAGTGTTTGAGTGGCCACTTTGGCACCGTGCCAGCTGCGGTCGGCCTTGATGTTAAACAGATTGTTGCTGCTACCACGGGCGTTTTTCACCACTTTCTGGCCCCAGCCTGTTTCCAGTGCCGCCTGAGCCAGCAGCAGCGTGGAATCGACGCCTAGCGCTTTTGCCGCTTTATCAGCGAACGGCTTCAAGGACGCCACGAAAGACTGCGGCGAATCAAAAGAACCTTTCGCTGCAGGTGCATTCTCTTCGCCAGCCGTAACACTTGCCGCCTCCGTTGCCGGGTCGCTTGCCGGTTGATTTTCCGCCATCTCACGGGAGTGTTCCACACGGCGCATCGCTTCCTGGAAATTGTCTTCGCCCGTCGTGTTGGATTTCTCCGCCGTCGACAATTGCGCCACAATCATATCCGCCAGCCCCAGTGAACCTGACGCGCTGAGTTGGCTGGTCATCTGCTCGTCCAGCATCTGACGGTAAAAATCTTCGTTTTGGCTGTTGAACATGTCGGACTTGAAGCTGGAGTTCGCATCACGCATCGACTTCAGCATCATGGTGGTAAAAATCGCTTCGAACTGACGCGCCGCGGCTGTCAGCGCTTCTTTTTCCGATTTTTCATCACCGGTAACGGCCTGCTTACGCAGCGTATCTAAGCTGGCAATATCGTGAATGAAGCCAATGTCGTTAGGATTGTTAACCATGCTGCGCTCCTTAAATGATGATCAGTTGGCCTTCAATGGCACCCGCTTGCTTCAACGCTTGCAGAATCGCCATCAAATCAGAAGGAGCGGCGCCCACTTCATTCACCGCACGAACCAGATCATCCAGTGTCACGCCTGGTTCCAGTTTGAACATCTTGCCCTTTTTCTCGGTCACTTCGATGGTGGAATCCGGCACGATCGCCGTCTGACCGCCAGAAAACGCATTTGGCTGGCTGACATTCAGATTCTCTTTGATCGCCACCGTCATGCCGCCATGAGTCACGGCTGCTGGTTTCAGACGTACGTGTTGTCCTACGACAATCGTGCCAGTACGCGAATTGACGATGATTTTGGCTGAACCTTCCGCTGGGTCAAACTCCAGGTTTTCAATCGCTGACAGGAATGCCACGCGCTGGCCCACATCACGCGGCGCACGCACACGAACAGACGTCGCATCAACCGCCGAAGCCATTTGCGGCCCCAGGAACCCATTGACCGCATCAGCCATGCGCTGCGCAGTGGTGAAATCTGATTCCAGCAGGTTGAAGGTAATGAAGTCACCACGACCAAACGGCGTTGGTACTTCACGTTCAACAATCGCACCGGCAGAGATCATGCCAACGGTTGGGTTATTGCCGACAATTTTTGAGCCGTCTGCGCCGCTCGCGCTGAAGCCGCTCACCACAAGATTCCCCTGAGCCACCGCGTACACCTGACCATCCAAACCTTTCAGGAAGGTTTGCATCAGCGTACCACCACGCAGGCTCTTGGCAGAACCGATCGACGACACCGTGACGTCCACCGTCTGACCTTGTTTAGAAAAGGCAGGTAAGTCTGCGGTTACGATAACCGCGGCAACGTTTTTCGTTTTTGGTTTGGTGCCCTGCGGCAATTGGATGCCGAAACTTTGCAGCATGGCGTTAAAGCTTTGATCGGTAAAAGGTGTTGACTCACCTGTGCCCGGCAAACCTGTGACCAGACCATAGCCCACAAGTTGGTTACTGCGCACACCTGCTACTTGAGCAACATCTTTGATGCGCGCAGCCTGAGCGGAGGCGGCGACCAGCATCATCAATAACAAAGTGAGTCTTTTCATTGTGGATTACCTGTCTCGTGTAAAAAACAATGGGGCCAAATCAGGCCCCATCGATACTTATGCTGTCAAAACTTCGACCATCGGGTGCGATTTACAAAGAGACATTAAAAAATCGTGCCAAGAATCCAGGTTCTTGCATATCTTGGTTGGTTCCGGTGCCAGAATACTGAATTCGGGCATTGGAAATGCGGTTCGACGCAATGGTGTTATCGAAGTCGATATCATCCGGGCGAATCGTGCCGCTCAGGCGAATGTACTCGTCACCAGTGTTCAGACTCAGCCATTTTTCCCCGCGAATCACCAGGTTACCGTTGGCTAAAATCTCGATCACTTCAACGGTGATGGAGCCCGACAAGCTGTTACTCTGGTTGGCCTGCGCACTGCCTGAGAACTTGTTGTCATTTTTCAGCGCGTAGGAAAAATTGTATTCACCGACGTTGAGTTCTTTGCCGCCGACACTGAGCGGATCCATTGACGCGTCATTTTTCTTTTTCAGATCCGCATCGGCACTTTTGGCCGCTTTGGTACTTTCATTCAACGTCACGGTTATGATGTCGCCAATGCCACGGGGTTTGGAATCATCATACAAGCTGTTAGCACGCGATAGGTTGAACAACGAGCCGGTTTCTGCCGCGTAGTGCTCTGGCTTTTCTTTAGGATGAATCGGTGCCCAGGCGGGATCACCGGCAACCGGATCCGTACGGTTACGCAGGGTATCAACTAAGCCGGTAGTGCTGCTGTCTGCCGATTTATCCCCTTCCACTGCATCGACAACGGTTGTGCCTTGGGCAACATCGGCCGTCTCAATCGGCTCTTGTAGCAAACTACATCCCGACAGGAGTGAAATAAGAGTTAGGCTGAGTATACGTTTCATCGCGGCATTCTCTTGCTAATTAGTACTTAGAGCTGTTGGTTTACGTAGCTCATCATTTTGTCGACGGCCGAGATCACTTTTGAGTTCATCTCGTACACGCGCTGTGCTTCAATCATGTTGACCAACTCTTCGGTCACGTTCACGTTGGAGCTTTCCAGCATTGACTGACGAACGTTGCCCAGACCATCAATACCCGGAACCCCTTCCTGAGGGTCACCACTGGCACCCGTTGGCAAGTAAAGGTTCTGACCAATCGGTTCCAGACCGCCCGGGTTAATGAAATCAACGGTGGTGATCTGCCCCAGAACCTGGTTGTCCTGCTGGCCACGCACACGTACCGACACTTCACCGTCGTTACCCACAGTGATCGAGATGGCGTCATCCGGGATCACAATTTCCGGTTGCAGCGGGTAACCCGAACCTGAGGTGACAATCACGCCTTCATCGTTCAGCGTGAACTGACCGTTGCGGCTATAGCCAATGTTGCCGTCTGGCATCAGGATCTGGAAGAATCCGTCCCCTTCAATCATCATGTCCAGACTGTTGGTCGTGGTTTGAGCATTGCCGTTGGTGTGGACTTTTTGCGTTGCCACCACTTTCGAACCCGCGCCCAGCATCAGACCGCTCGGCAGTTCTGTGTTCTGTGACGACTGACCGCCAGGCTGGTTAATATTCTGATAGAACAAATCTTCAAACACCGCGCGGCTTTTCTTAAAGCCGACGGTGGAGGCGTTAGCCAGGTTGTTCGAGATCGTCGCAATGTTGGTTTGCTGCGCGTCTAGGCCTGTTTTACTTACCCATAGTGCCGGTTGCATCGTTATCTCCTAGTCGGTTAGCTCATACGAAGCAGAGAGTCGGACGACTTGTCCATGTCTTCTGCGGTGCTCATCATTTTGACTTGCATTTCAAACTGACGTTGCAGGTCAATCAGGCTGGTCATTTCGCCAACGGCGTTGACGTTACTGCCTTCTACTGCACCGGTCAGAATCTTCACGCTGGCATCTGCATCGTATGCTGCGTTCGGGTCTTTTGCTCGGAAAAGGCCATTCACATCTTTAAACAACGATTGATTATCCGGACGAACCAGCTTGATGCGATCGACGATTTCCATGGCATCTGCCGGAGCGCCTTGCGGGCGAACAGAAATAGTACCGTCGTTGCCGATTTCCACTTTAGCCAGCGGCACTGGCAATGTGATTGGCGCACCGGTTTCACCCAACACCGGATGACCATTGCCGTTCAACAGCAGGCCATTGGCATCAATATTCAAATTGCCGTTGCGGGTCAGCCCTTCTTTGCCGGTTTTATCCATCACGGCAATCCAGCCATCACCCTGAACGGTAATGTCTAAATCACGGCCCGTCGTGATCACACTGCCTTGCTGGAAATTGTGCCCAGGACGCTCGGTCATACTGAACACACGGCTTGGCAGGCCATCACCGTACGCTTGCATTGAGCGTGCTTGTTCCAAATCGGCACGAAAACCTGTTGTGCTGACGTTGGCCAAGTTGTTTGCTCTCAGCTGCATCGCTTGCATGTTTTGTTTTGCGCCACTCATGGCAAGAAACAATGCACGGTCCATAATTTGCTCCAGAAATCGTTGGTTAAGAGCAATAAAGCAATTGGCGTGCCAAATTTAAAATGTGTTTTTAATCAAGGAGTTTTGATAATTTTGAAGTGAGAAAGCGAGGATTTGCCGCGGCAAGGTGGCAAGCTGGCAATCCTATCAGACCGACGTTGCCGCCGGTCTGACAGACCAGATGATGAGATTATCGAATCTGTAGGATGTTTTGTTGCAGTTGGTTGTGAACTTCAAGCGCACGAGAGTTCGCCTGGAAGTTACGCTGCGCAGAGATAAGATCCACCAGCTCTTGAGTCATATCGATGTTTGACTGTTCCAGCGTACCGTTGTTAATGGTACCGAAAGACCCTTTGTTTGATTCACCCCAGATCTTGTCACCCGAGAACTGCGTTGAATCCCACTGAGTACCGCCTTTCTTATCCAGACCTTGCTCGTTCGGTACACGCACCAGTGCCACACGGCCCAGAGTAATGTTTTCACCGTTCGAGTAAGTGCCGAGAACGCTGCCGTTTTCGTCAAAGTCAATCTTCGTCAGGAAGCCTGTCGTTGCACCGTCTTCATCAAACTTCGTCAGTTCAAATGGCGCAGCAAACTGAGTTGCCGCATCCAGACCGAATGACAGAACCTGATTCACATCCGCACCGTTCAGGTTGACTGGGTTTGCACCACCACCCAGAGGCTCAGACACGATTGGCTGACCGTTGTTCAGGCTTGCCAGCGTACCGTCATTATTGAACTTCATGGTGTGACCTACCTGGCCCGATGCAGTAGTCGCGTCACCACCGGTAATATTGAGTGGTTTCTCGCCTTCTTTATCAGTCACTGTGTAGTAGGTTTGCCATGTGTTTGGCTGAGTCTGATCTTTCAGGTAGTACGTGGTCAGTTTGTAAGCCTGCCCCATCGAGTCATAAATGGTCGATGACGTTGAGCGGTTGTATGTATCCGGATCCGTGTAATCAAACAGCGTTGGATCTTTCAGATCACCGTTAGCCGGAAGGTTCACACCGACTTCAATGTTTGAGGTCTGTTTCGGCTTACCAAACTCCGCAGGAATGTTCATGGGTGCCGGCTCGTAAGAAAGCACATCACCAGTATCCGGGTTGACCTGATAGCCCAGCAGGTATTCGTCGTTTGACGTCACCATGTAGTTGTTCTTGTCGAGGTGGAAAGCACCGTTACGAGTCAACTCATTTTGTTGTGGCACCAAACGATCTTTAGCGACGGCGAAAAAGCCGGTACCCGAAATGCGCAGGTCCATTGGGTTGTTAGTATAAATACTGGAACCCTCGTGGAATTGTTGCGCCACTTTGTTCGCCTGAACACCGCCACCTGGAGTGGTTTTAGCGTTAGTAAACAAAGAGTTCGAGTACACATCACCAAATTCAGCACGCGACTCTTTAAAGCCAAAAGTATTGGCGTTCGCAATGTTGTTACTGGTTGTGTTCAGATCTAACTGAGCTGCGGACAAACCGCTAAGAGATACATATGACATTCCAAATTCTCCTATCTAGCTAGCATGATTATGCTTTGCCAACTTCTAGTACTTCAGCAAGTCGAACTGGCGATTCAAAACCAGCCAGATTGAGCAGTACGTTACCATCACCTTTACCCAGAAGAACGCTGTTGACGTTTGCGTAGGTCGAAACCTCAAAATCTTTGCTTTCTCCATCCAGCAAACCCGAAGCTTTCACTTTGTATTTGCCACCCGGCAATGGATTACCGTTTTGATCTTTGCCGTCCCATTCGACACGGCTATCTCCGCTTGGTTTGGCGCCAACGTCAAACGTTCGCACCAATTGGCCTGCTTCGTTCTCAATGCGGACAAACAAGTTGTCGACCGATTGAGGAAGCTTCACCATCGCCGCCATGCCGGCGTCATCCTTTTTCACCCCTGCAGAACCTGGTACCAGCACATCACGACCTACCAGTGATGAAGCCTGCAGAGCTTGATTCGACGTCATTGACGAGTTGAGGTTCTCAAACTGAGAATTCATCTTGCCAATGCCATCCACCGTCGCAAATGAGGCCATTTGCGCGATCATCTGGTCATTGCTAACCGGCTTAAAGGGATCTTGCTGAGCGAGTTGCTTCGTGAGCAACGACAGGAAATCTTCTTGTTTGAGATCCTGCTTACCCGTTGTCTCGGTTGGCTTATTCTTCTCTTGAAGAGCCTTCAGCTGGTCAACATAGGACAAGCCGCTTTGACCAACGTTATTAATTCCGGCCATTCGCTACCTCCTTATCCTTATTGACCCATCTGCAGCGTACGCAGCAGCATTTGTTTACTCGCATCCGCAACCTGGACATTAGTCTGGTATGAACGAGATGCCGAGATCATATTGGCCATTTCTTCCATCACGTTAACGTTAGGCTTGTAGATATACCCTTCGTCGTTCGCAAGTGGGTGGTCAGGGTTAAACTCCGCACTCAGCGGTTTATCGCTTTCTACGATACCCAATACTTTCACTGGCACATTCGGGTCGCGGTTAAAACGTGCCTTACTTAACTCAGCGCCGAACACGGCATGGCGAGCTTTGTAAGTGTCCTTAGCAGAGCTACTTACGCTGTCCGCGTTAGCCAGGTTGCTCGAGGTGGTATTTAGACGAACAGATTCAGCACTCATTGCAGAACCAGTCACATTGAACACATTAAATAAGCTCATCTAATTATTCCCCTTTAATCGCTTTCGTTAAGTTCTTGAATTTACTTCCTAAGAAGTCGAGTGACGCTTGGTGACGCAGTTGGTTTTGCATAAACAAGTTACGCTCCAAATCCACGTCAACCGTATTGCCGTCACCGGTATCAGGTTGAGTAGGAACGCGGTAAAGCATTTCCCCTGTCACTGTCGTTGAGGCAGGAATGTGCCGACCGTCCGTGCGGCTAAGACTGATGCTTGCCCCTGAACTTGCCGCCTGCAATGCCTTATGAAAGTCCATTCCTTTCGCTTTGAACCCTGGCGTATTCGCTTGCGCAATGTTGGTCGCAATGACTTCTGCATTACGTTCGCGAACACCCACCGTGTACTGGTGTATGCCGAGTGCGTTGTCAAAAGAAATAGCCATGTTTTGCCTCTTCGATAAGAACTGACCGTTACTAATGATTTAAAAGCAATTAGCGTACCAACTTTTCATCAATACCCAATTCGCGCTTAAACCACCCTTAGCTAGCAAAGAGCAAGCCGACTTGCCTGAGTTTGGAATGTCTCACTTCAGGTATAGCGTATCGAAGCAGGCAAAGAAAGGGATGAAGAGGTCGGTCTCACCAGTCTTGAACAAAGCAGAACATAAAAATGAACATCGCATCTGTCCGAGCGGCAAACAAAAAGCCCGGCGATTGCCGGGCTTGATATTGAAATTGCATTTATTTCAGTTTGTAGATGATGCCAGGGTTACAGCGAACCATCTCAAAGCGGTCTGTGAGGCCAGTGAGAGACTCCGATGCTCCTAGTAGCAGGTAGCCCCCCGGGTTCAGGCTATTAGCCATCTGATTCAACACTTTGGATTTCATCTCCGGAGAGAAGTAAATCAACACGTTACGACAAAAGATAATGTCAAACTTACCCAACAGTGCGTAGCTTTCCATCAGGTTCTGCGGACGGAAATTCACCAAACGTTTAACGTTGTCTTTCACTTTCATGCGCCCATCGCCAGCATCTTCAAAGAAGGTGCGGCGACGCTCAGGAGAAAGACCACGCCCCAGCGCCAGATTGTCGTACACACCGGCACGACACATATCCAGCATGCTGGCGGAAATATCGGTCGCAGTGATCGACACGCTAGGCAGTAATCCCGGACGACGTTGCTGAACTTCCAACACAGTCATCGACATTGAGTACGGCTCCTGACCCGATGAACTCGCGGCCGACCAGATTTTGATCGGACGTTTGTTCTTCGCCATTTCAGGTAACAAGCGTTCGGCCAACACAGTAAATGGGTAAGTATCTCGGAACCACAACGTCTCATTGGTCGTCATGGCATCCACGGCTGCCACACGCAATTCGCGATTTCTGCCAGTCACGACGTCACGCAGCAAGTCAGACAGAGACGCCAACTTATATTTGCTCACGAGCGGACTGAGGCGACTTCTCACCAGATACTGTTTGCTGTCGCCCAGTACGATACCGCACTGCGACTCCAGGAACCGGCAAAAGTCACGATATTCTTGATCGCTTATAGTTATCGCAGTCATTCAGTTCTCTTTATTCTACTAGTGCAGCTTTCACCGCATTACCAAGCTCATCCGGGTTAAATTTCGCGATAAAGGAGTTCGCTCCTACGCGTTCAACCATAGCTTGGTTAAATACGCCACTCAGCGAGGAGTGGAGAATTACATACAAATCTTTCAGGGCACTGTTGCGGCGAATTTCCGCCGTCAGAGTATAGCCATCCATTTCCGGCATTTCGATGTCGGAAATAACCAGCGAAATTTGGTCGTAGATGCTGCCTTCTTTTGCCATGCTGAGCAATTTCTCGTAAGCATCTTTGCCGTCTTTGGTAAGAATGACTTCAAAACCGATGGACTCAATCGCTCGTTGTACCTGTTTACGTGCCACGCTAGAGTCGTCGGCAATCAGAATACGGCGAACAATCTGTTTTTCCTGCTCGGCGTGAGCAATCTCTTCCCCGATACGCGAATCCATGGATTCATCCACCGGCGCGATTTCGGCCAGAATCTTCTCGACGTCGAGAATTTCCACCAGCTCATTATCAATATTGGTCACGGCAGTCAGGTAGTTCGCTTTACCGGCACCATCTGGCGGCGGCAGAATCGCTTCCCAACGCATGTTGATAATACGTTCAACCGAACTCACCAAAAACGCCTGAATCGTGCGGTTGAATTCTGCAATTACCACAAAGCTTTTCTCGACATCCGTCGTCGGACGGCCACCAATTGCCAGGCTCAGATCAATCACAGATACCGTTTGACCGCGAATGTGAGCAACCCCTTTTACAAGACGGTGCAAATTCGGCATGGCGGTAAGCTTTGGGCACTGGAGGACTTCTTTTACTTTAAATACGTTAATACCGTAACGTTGGCGCCCGTTCAGACGGAAAGTTAATAATTCCAGTCGGTTTTGACCGACAAGTTGCGTACGCTGATTCACAGAATCAAGAATACCCGTCATAAGCTCATCTCCATCTCAAACTTTTATACGAAAAAAGTGATAGTCTACTTAAGGCTATGAAGAAACCAGAGAAACGAACAATGCTTTCGAATACCCGTGTATGCCCACATACCAAATGTAAGTGTAGAGCTTTCTATCACTTTTTTTATAACTCTATCGGCTTTTTGTTATTTTTCTTTAGCCTTTCTGTGCACTCTGCAACTCCAGAGCAAATCGTAAAGATTCAAGAGGCGGCACAAAGCCATGTGCTCAGTACTGTCGACAAGCCTGTCGGGGGTGTACTGGTGGTGAATGCTGCCAATATTGACGAGCGTATTTTTGCCACCGATTGTCCCGAACCTTTGAGTACATCTTCATCGTCCAACAACGGCTCAGCCAGTGCGATTACCGTATTAGTTGAATGTACGGCAGACAATTGGAAAGTCTATGTTCCGGTCAAACTGACCATGACGGTTCCCATGGTGACTGCCCTGACTCCGATCACTCGCGGCCAGATCATTACTGAGCATGACGTTACGATCAGTATGGTAGATCTGCTGCGCTTCAGACGGCAAGGTTTTTCCTCGCAAGATCTGGTGGTCGGAGCAAAAACGAAAAAAAAACCTCAAGTTAGGTGATGTCATTGAACAAAACGACATCTGCGTTGTGTGCCGCAACGAAAGCGTGATAATTCGTGCGGTCAGTACCGGGATGAGCATCACAACCAAAGGCACCGCCTTGTCCGATGGCACCTTCGGCGAACAGATAAAAGTGAAAAATGATAAATCTAACCGTATAATAGATGCACAAGTCAGCGGAATTGGTGAAGTCACGGTGCAATTTTAGCGGTCTTACTTCATAGTGCAGAAATATTTGCGCATTGGTGAAATAAAAAGCTAAAGTTCGTCTTCGTTCAGTCGATATTGACGGTACAAGTTCAAAGTTTTTAAAAGGCTCAATTATGGCAGGCATTGATAACATACGTTCAGGCAACTCGTTAGCGACGACTAACCGAGCACCTGCACGTTCAGAATCCAATGCATCTTCATCGACTTCCGGTTCCGTAAGACAGAGTTCTGGCCCGCAACATGATGCGGTGTCCCTCAGCTCACAAAGCAGAGCTCTCGGTGAAATGCACAACGAGATGGCGAGTAAGCCAAGTTTCGATAGTGCGAAAGTCGCAGCGATCAAAGAAGCGATCGCAAACGGCTCTTATGTTGTGGATGCCGATAAACTGGCTGACAACATGATCAAGTTTGAGAAAGAACTGGGCGGTTTTTAACGTCCCGGTTTGGCGATAAGGCGATTGAGTAATGGCAGCACTGAAAGACTTAGTCGAATTCCAGTTAAAAAACGCGCAAGAGTTGTCTGCGTTACTGGAACAAGAAAAAGTAGCGATCACCAGCCGGATTTCGGCGGATATTGAAGCGCTTGCCAAACAGAAAATCACCTTGGTGAATCAGTTACAACAAACCGATCAACGCATCTCCAACCATCCTCATGTAACGAGCCTGACAGAGGATGAATATTTGGACAATCTGGTGAAACAGATTCGCACGATCGTGTTCGACTGCCAGCAAGCCAATGCCGTGAACGGTGAAGCGCTTGCCAGAGCGCAACTGAGTTTCAACAAGCTGAATAACCTGATGCAGCAGAGCCATGGCAAAGTCGGGATGACCTACAACGCCACTGGCCAGACACATACGGTGTCGACGCTGGGGACCAACATCAAAGCCTGATCAGATTACGAAGATAAAAAAAGCGGCAAACATTGCCGCTTTTTTGCTATCTGGAGAGGAGAGATTTCAGAATAGAGTTTGCTGACGTTTTTCCGGTACCTGCTGCACTTCACCGTAGTCACGCAGACGGTCCATCTTGCGGATATCAAGTCGCAGTTCAGTGACATAGCTGTCGCCGACTTTGTAGCTGCGTACCACTTCCGCCCCGCGAATTACGCCGTCAACCGCACCGGATGTCAGCTCCGTTCCCAAACGCTGATCCTGCAGTTCTGCGCGTCCGCTGACTCGCATACCATAAACCTGTTCGGCCAGTTCACGATAGGCATCGATTTTCGAAGCACGCATCGCTCGCACCTGTTTTTCTTCATCGTCACGGCCTTTCTGCTCGCTGATGCTTGCATAGCCAACGGCGGTCAGCCAGTCATCCGGACGCATGGTTTGTAGCGGCTGGCAACCAGACATCACCAGCGCTGCAATCAGGAGAAATAACCACTGTTTCATCATCGTCTCCTATGGGCGCAAAATCACGGTGTATGGCTGAGTAATGGTTGGGTCTGAACGAATCAACACACCATCCTGAGTACGAATGCTGTTCAGAGTATCCAAGTCGCGGCCGATACGATCCGCTGGCAAGAAGCCCTGCGCCGTTGCCACCACAATACGTGATTGCATTCCCACCACTCGGGCGTTGATCAGCACACCGCCTTCCTGACGCAGCATCGTTCCGGTCAGTACGTATTGCACTTCCTGCTGCTGCGCGAGATCTTTCCAATCACGACTGAATGCAAAATCGCCCTGCTGGGTGACCTGAATCGACCCCGTCGTTTTGTAGTCGACAACTTTAAAGCCGCGACGCTGGAACTGATAAATAAAACCTTCAGAAACTGAGTTCCCCAGCCAGTTAGTGGTATCCATGTTTTGCAGATCCACAAATGACGTCACCGCAATCGGCGTACGCGCCGTTACACTGGTGTTTGACTGAACCAGATCTTCTGTCAGGCTATCAACGAAGAAATCCAACGTATGACGCGGACTCTCCATCAACATAAACTGTGAACCATTGTATGGCTCTTTACCGTTATAAATCGGGGCATAGGCACAGGCCGTTAAAAATAACGCCGGCACTAAAGGAAGCCATTTTTTCATTCTCTTCATCTCCAGATATACTAAGGCATTAGTTCAATTTCACTCTCTCAGATGAAACTGGAACACTCTTTGCTTTTCTAAATCTGCGACAACTCAGAAATGCAAATGCCTACATCAGCTAAGATTTGAAAAGCAAAATTTATACCTAACTGGTAAATCATGATGAAAAAAAATATTTCCTCTTTAATTTCAATGCTTTTTTTAAGCCTTTGGATTCCTACGACTCAAGCCGCCTGGTATGAAGTGACCGGGACTGCCACCATTGTGTCGTCGGAAGATTCAGCGCGGCTCCACGCATTGGAAGACGCCATTTATAAGGCGGTAAATTTTGCCGGGGCAGATATTGGCAGTATCAGTAACCTGATGCCACTGCTGGAAACTGACCGTCAGGAGTACTTGTTTACCAACCATGAAGTACGTTACATCCTGATCGAAGATCGTAAAGTCAGAGGCAATGTTATGCAGGTTCGGGCCCGAATTGATCTCTATCCATCGGCAACAGCTTGCCACGTCGATCAATATAAAAAGACCTTTTTGGTCGGTAATATCGATGTCGCCTCTCCGCAACAAGCGGTAATGGGCCAAATTTATGACATCGGTGATGATTTTGCGCATGTGGTTGACCGACAGATCGCTCAGGAGTCACACAGTTTTGTTTCCGTTGGTACCACCAATTACGATATCGATGCACGTAACCCGGAACGGATCAAAATGATCGCACAGGATTCCGGCGCACAGTACATCATCGGCGGCGTGATCACCGACTTAACCGCAACCGTCGATCAAAAACTGCTGCAAGACGATGTGATCAACCGTCAGTTTGCGCTGGAGATGCGTGTTTACGACGGAAAAACCGGCAATGAAGTGTTCAAACACAATTACCGTGAAGTGGCGAGCTGGCCCTTCGCCAAAACCAGCCAGGTGGATACGCGCAGCGCGCGCTTCTGGGCATCGACTTACGGCCAGATGTTACTGCGCGTCAGCCGTAACGTCATGCTCGACTTAGAGTCTGAAATTTCCTGCAAGATCACTTTGCCGGAGGTAGTGGCAAAATTTGGCAACACCATCACGATGGACCTTGGCCGCATTCACGGTGTCAAGACAGGTGACAAGCTACAGTTGTGGCATACCGGAGCCTTTATTGATCAACGTGGCTTACCGCGCAACAAAGTCACCCAGAGTGATATTACGCTCACCGTAACGCGCGTGTACGAGAACGACGCTGAACTGACCATCGACCAACCTGAACTGGCTTCCAGTATCCAAATTGGCGATGTAATGCACAAACAGCTCTAGTCATGGCGGCAAGATATTAACTTATTCAAATAATTGAGTAAGATAACCCTCTCAGCTCCCGTGGCACAGCTGGATAGCGCGGCCCCCTCCTAAGGGGCAGGTCTCAGGTTCGAATCCTGTCGGGAGCGCCAAATATAAAGCCCTGATGAATCTGCGTTCATCAGGGCTTTTTTATTCGCTGTTTCAAAGTTACAAGCGAAACTTAAACTGCCCCAGCAGGTGTAAGGCTGTGTTGGGCACCGTCGCTTTGCCATAGTCCAAATCAATCTCGGCGTAAGAATAGGTAACCTTGCCTTCAAGAGAAAACAGCACCGAATCGCTCACGACAAATTCGCGCTCCAAGGCCAGTTGCGTAGTCACGCCGCCTAACTGATAGCCGCCGTGGCTGCGTTGATTATCAACCGTGACATCGGGATGCGGAATAACCACGCCAAACCCCGCGCGAACATTCCATCCCTGGGTATAAACGGCTGCGTAGTTGAGATACAACAGGTTATAGCCATCGGTGATTTCGAAATTTTGTACCCGGTCATCAAGGTCGGAAGCGTTGGCGTACAACTTGTGATGAATGAATTCGACTTCCCAAGCGGTATCGTCTTTCCAATATCCCGTACGAAGGTTGTAATAAGGAGGGCTGTTAAACGGTTTGGTATTAAGGCTAACGGAGTTCGACTCAATACGCTCCCCGTTGTCCATTTTAATGGTAATGGATTCCTGCAAGTTCAGCGCTCCACCCAATCCGAATGAGGCTTCCCATCCTTCTTTGGCTGAGACGCTAAACGAGCAACATAAGGCAGTAACGAACAGTGTGGCTTTATGCATAGTTTCTCCTACAACAAGCCACACTTTGGTTTAACTGCTCATTTCGTGCGGCATGAATCCAGAATACTCATCGTTTCGTCTTTGGCAGAGGTCGTCACGTTCGCGAAGTCCAACAAGGTGTGGAACAGATTGTCGTGCGACAGAACATCCTGCGATTTGTCTTTCACACAGGTCTTATCAATTCCATAAGTCTGAGCAAAACCCTCATCCAACCATAGCATCCAGGGCACACTCGTTTGCTCTTTCGGAGCCAAAGCGTAAGGTGTACCGTGCAAGTATAAACCATTCTCTCCCAAGGATTCACCGTGGTCTGAGATATACATCAACGCAACGTTGTATTTATCACGATATTGCTGCAGCTTCTCGATCAGTTTGCTCACCACAAAATCGGTATACGCGATGGTGTTATCGTACACATTGGTGATCTCTTCGTCCGTACAGTTTTCGATATCAGCGCGATTGCAGGACGGTTTGAATAGCTCATGCTGCTTCGGATAACGCTTCCAATACGTTGGACCATGACTGCCGATAATGTGCAGCACATACAGTTGATCATTGCCGTTTGCACTGCCAATTTCACTGTCCAAATCGTACAGCAGAGCCTCGTCATAACACACGTCAGAATCGCAGAATTGCGGGTAATCAGCAGGCTGAATCATCGTCTTCGGTAGATTTTTTGCTACCGCTTTGTCACCGCCGTCGTTGTCTTTCCACAGAACAGACACTCCTGCACGTTGAATAATGTCCAACACGTTATCCTGGGAATTTGCTACGGACTTATTGTAATGCTCACGATTCATGTTTGAGAACATACAAGGCAGAGAGTGGGCCGTTGCTGTTCCGCATGAAGAAACCTCACCAAACGAAATCAGATTGTATTTTTCAGTGTAAGGCGTGGTGTTTCTGTTATAGCCATTGATACCCAAATTCATCGATCGCGCTGTCTCTCCCAACACCAGAATGGTCAATTCGGGTTTACCGTTAGCACTGACTAACTTTTGCGCATCCATCCCAATCTGCTTGTATTCCAGCGGCGTGGAAAGGTAGGTTTTATCGAGATATTTGACGGTGTAGTAAATGTGGGAAGGCACGATCAGTTTGTTCAGATAGGCGTTGTTGCGTCCGACTGACGCATAGTCTTTATACGCTGCAACAAAGACGATAGCGATGACCGCTAAAGCCCCCAACACCAGAGCGAACCTTTGTAGTACGCGCACTTTGAACGAATGTTTCTTTTCGAACTCCACCATCCACAGAAGCAGCGTCGGCAACGCACCGAGCGCGACAAAATAAATCACCGCCTTAAATGACAGGTAGGAACTGGCTTCTGCGGTATTGGTTTCGAAGATGTTTTCAATCATCGAGTAGTCGAAGATCACACCATAGTTAAGCGTGGCGTAACTGGCCAGCGCGGAGGTGATGATCAATACGGTGAAGATAAGCTTGGTCAGATAAGGGATCGTAAAGAGTGAAAATACCACCACAAATGCTGCGGATAACAACACAGGAGCACTATAGGCAAATAAGCCGGAGCCGGTTTGCGCAGCTAAGGTGATAATTTTTGAGCTCACTGCATAATTGAGCACAAAACCGAAGTAACAGGCGATGATTAATACAAACCAAGAACTGCTGATGAGAAGCTTTGGTGTTTTCAGGACGCGGGAATTGTTCATAACAGAATAATGCCCCACACAACAGCAGCATTCGCGAGAGCAACAAACACAGCGGCAGAACCAATATCTTTTGCTCGACCACTCAACTCGTGATACTCCGTTCCAACACGGTCGACGATCGCTTCAACCGCTGAATTTAATAATTCGGTAATTAATATGATAAATAATGAACCAATCAATAGGACTTTTTCTATATTGGTCACATCTAAAAGTAGACTTACGGGAGTAAGAATAAGCAGCAATGCCAATTCTTGACGAACAGCCGCTTCATGTTTCAGCGCCGCTTGAAATCCTTGGAAGGAGTACTTCGTTGCTTTAATGATACGACGAAGCCCTTTGTCACCAGGCTTACCTGATTTAATCATGTCCATGAGTTACAACCTAAAAATTTAATGATGCATAGAGGCCGACGCCATCGTCGCTAAACGTCGGTACGACGACAAAATTGGTCACTGACATTCTCATGCCAGTAATGGCATATTGAATTCCGGTAGCCAGAGCCGCACCAGCGATGACATCTCTCCAATAATGGTATTCACTTTCTACCCGCGAATATCCCACCACCCCAGTCGCGATATACGCAGGGAGTCCATATTGCCAACCGTAACGAAATTGCAGGTAAGCCGCCCCTTGCGCTGCGCTGGATGTATGGCCGGACGGGAAACTATGGTCACCACCATTAGGTCTTTCTTCATTGATGGTAAACTTAAGTAAATGCGTTGCCGCAGAGGTCCAGATTGCGCCTTCAACCAATTGCCCCAACCCGTTAAAATCACCATAACCTATCGAGATAACACCAGCGACAGCAGGAACCGCAACTTGCAGAATATCGCCGGTTTTTTCCAACTGCTCGGAAGCGACAGCAGAAGACACGTGAGCCATATTTCCAATGACCAGTGATAGAAGTACTTTTTTTAAAAAAGGCGAAGATTTAAGCGGAACAACACTATTTTCAAGGAGCAAGAAAGCGACCAAATTATTAATTCGGTTTCCGTACACGTTTATTATTTCCATTTGTTTACGACTGACTAATTTGTATTCACATCTAGTGTGATTATTATTTTAGAGTAAAAAACTAAACGGCCGGATACTAATTTTTTGCCATATAGAAATCAAGGAACTTCTGACACTTTCCTGACATTAACTTTAATTCAACCCCATGAATTTATTTTAATACTCAGAAAATATTTAATTTAATATTAAGTATTTTATAAACAATTATGTGGCATAAAACACAAATAAAATGCAATAAATTGCACAAGGAAAATTAAAAGCCCGTAAACCCAACGTTAATTATATTATTCACTTGGACAGTATATTAACTTTGAAATAGCAGAATTTATAAATAAACCTCTCAACTAAAATATAAAACTGAGTGAACATCACTGTTATCACGCTATTCAAATCGTTGCGTAATATGAGTCATTCTTTCGCATAAACCTGACATGCCGCTGATGTTCCCAAGTCAGATTCCTCTACTCTGTGGCTACTATTCTTTCTGTTTTCTTCTACTATTACTATTAACAAATCTATCCATAGCAAACGTATGACAAAGAGTAACCTGGAAACCAACACTGGTCACCGCTTTATCTCGAAAGCCAAAACGGCCTATAAGATTCATATTCATACTCCCGATGACAAAGTGCTGCACCGGTCGGTCGGCTACATCCGTATCGGTGAACGCAAAGGATTGAAGAAAGCGATTAAGCTGCGTAACGAATTGGGACGTGAAATGTGGGGACGCCATTGGCGACGCATTCTTAAAGATCCGTTTTTGATGACCCGTCTGCCGCACAGCTTAGAGCCCAAGATCATCTATAAGCCGCGCCCAACGCTTGATAATCCGGACTGTCGTGATGCCTGCTACATTGCTGCCTGGCGCAACTACGACGACAAGGGGCATTGCACGTTCAAAAGTGTCGTCTGCTCCATCAACAAACACGGTAAACTCGCCGCCTACACGAAAACCAAAAAAGCGTTACTGGACGCGCATAAAGATTGCCTGGATATTCTGGTTTACATGGGCAGGCTCAATAGTATCGATCTCAAATAGCCCCACGTTCTGCAGAATCAAGAGACAAAAAAAGCCCACCATTATGGTGGGCTTTTTGATGGAGGAAGATTACTCTTCGACTTGGTATTCAAACGCAGGAATGACAATTTCCACGCGGCGGTTTTGTTCACGACCTGCGGCGGTAGCGTTTGACGCAATCGGACTGCTTTCCCCTTCGCCTTTGGCCGAGATACGTGCAGCATCAACGCCTTTTTCTTGCAGCGCGTCAGACACGGCCTGAGCACGCTTCTCTGACAGTTTCTGGTTGTAAGCTTCTGAGCCCGATGAATCGGTGTGGCCTGTGATTTCAACGTTCGCCTGCGGATGAGCGTTCAGGAAGGTGACCAGATCGTTCAACTGCTCTTTGCCTTCCTCACTCAACTTAGCGCTGTTGTGAGCAAAGCTCTTGCTGTCCAGTTTTTGGAACTCAACCGTTTTGGTCACCATTTTAGGCTCGGCCGCCATAGGCTCTTGCACTGGCTCTGATTGCGCAACGGGTTGCTCCTCAACCATCATTGGCGCGGGTTGGTTATCGTTGCCACCAAAGCGGTATACCAGCCCCAGTGTTGTCGTGTGTGCTTTCGCACGTACGATGTCATTGTTCATGTCACTCAGGTATTGGTACTCAACCCGAACACCCAGGTTACTGGTCGCTGCGTATTCGACACCTGCGGCACCTAAATATGAATTGTCGTAAACATCGCCATAACGAACGCGAGCTGCACCGACCTTACCGTACAGGTCCCATTTCTCCGTCAGAGCGTAGCTCAGTTTCGGCGCCAGCGTGTACGCTTGAATGGTGTCGTGATTCAGACCAGCACCATTAAATTTACCCAGGTAATCGTACCCACCTTCCACAGCCAGCCAGTCGTTGAAGTTATAGCCCAATAATGCGCCCGCGGTTGTCCCGTCCAGATCGCATGAATCGGTGTTGTTACATGCATCATCTAACCATGTTTTACCCACTTTACCGCCAAGATAGACGTCAGCCATCGCGGCCGAAGAGGCAACAAGCAGAGATGCGGAAACCATTGCTGCTAACTTTTTCATAAAAACTTCCTTCCGATCATTATTGTGATTGTATGGTGCGAGACCAACGCTACCCCTTGCAGAGTAAGGCTTACGTCTACCCGTCTTTTGCGGGCCACCAGCAGTAACTATAATGAATCCGGCCGAAAGCGACACAGGCCGACTGTTAATCTTTTGTCACGTAACTGCGAATTTTCATAAATAAACCGGTTACAACCAATTGATAACGCTAAAATTAGAACAAAAAAAAGCCGCAGCGTGAATACTGCGGCTTTTTCGTCACTTTGGAAATTATTGAGCGTTTGCTTCACGCTCTTCAATAAATGCCAGTGCCATCTTGATTCGAGCAACAACACGCTCCTGACCAATCAGGTTCATCACGGCATCAACTGATGGAGACTGACCGCCACCTGTTACTGCTACACGCAGCGGCATGCCGATTTTACCCATACCGATTTCCAGCTCAGCACACACATCCGCAATCACCTGGTGCAGCGCTTCGGTGTTCCACTCTGTCAGCGCTTCGATTTTGCTTAGTGCCAAAGCCAATGGCTCTTTTGCAACGCCGCGCAGGTGTTTCTTCGCCGCATCCGCATCGAACTCAGAGAAATCTTCGTAGAAGTAACGTGACTGCTGTGCCAGCTCAACCAGCGTATGGCAGCGCTCACCCACCAGCTTAACGATTTCAGCCAGAGCAGGACCGTTCGCTTGGTTGATGCCCTGATGGTCAAAATGCCATTCCAGGTGTTTAGCGACGTATTCAGGCTCTGAAGTCTTGATGTAGTGGTTGTTCAGCCACAACAGTTTGTCGGTGTTGAATGCCGACGCAGATTTTGAAATCGCGTTCAGGCTGAACAACTCAATCATCTCTTCACGCGAGAAGATCTCCTGATCGCCGTGACCCCAACCCAGACGTACCAAGTAGTTGATCAGAGCTTCTGGCAGGTAACCTTCGTCGCGGTATTGCATAACTGATACAGCGCCGTGACGCTTAGACAGTTTCGCGCCGTCATCGCCCAGAATCATTGCACAGTGTGCAAATGTCGGGATAGTGGCACCCATCGCTTTGTAGATGTTGATTTGGCGAGGTGTGTTGTTGATGTGGTCTTCACCACGGATGACGTGCGTGATACCCATATCCACGTCGTCAACCACAACACAGAAGTTGTAAGTTGGTGAACCGTCGGTACGACGAATGATCAAATCATCCATTTGGTCGTTACGGATTTCGATACGGCCACGGATTTGGTCATCAAAAACCACGCTGCCTTCTTTCGGGTTGCGGAAACGGATACAGCAAGGATCACCCTCTTTTGCCGCTTCGTTGACCGCTTTAATTTTCGGATGGTTCGCATCGTAGCGAGGCATCTCTTTGTTCGCTTCCTGCTCAGCACGGATTTCGTCCAGCAGGTCTTTTGGCGCGTAACATTTGTAGGCTTTGTCTTCAGCCAGCAGTTGCTCAACCACTTCGTTGTAACGATCAAAACGTTTTGTTTGGTAGTAAGGACCTTCATCCCAGTCCAGACCCAGCCAAGTCATCCCTTCCAGGATGGCGTCCACTGCTGCCTGAGTCGAACGCTCTAGGTCAGTGTCTTCAATACGCAGTACAAATTCACCGCCTTGGCTTTTCGCGTAGAGCCAAGAGTAAAGTGCGGTACGAGCACCACCTACGTGAAGATAGCCAGTCGGGCTAGGAGCAAAACGAGTTTTAACCGTCATTATGATTTACCTTTATCAGAAACGTCTGCCGAGAGTTCAGCACGAGCGAAATTTTGGGCAGTATTCTAGCACCCACATCTCCCATATCACAACGTTGATTCAACATATTAGCACCACCTTTTCCCGCTACTGACAGCAAGAAATTCTGCAATCGCTGCCCAAGGCTTGACCTTGCCGCAAGGGTAAGGTTTATCCTTTCTGACATAACGTCTTGGAGGGAAGAAACATGAGCCACTTTGCTTTACCTTTGTCCGGTTTAAATTGTATGGGCTGCGCGCGCAAACTGGAGCGCCAACTCAACGCCGACTTTACGGTTCAGATTCAAGACCTGTCCCCCACTTTTATCGAATTTGACGTAGATGCGCCACTCGATAGCGTGCTCGATAGTGTTGAATCATTGGGTTATGAAGCGGGTGAGTTACTGCACTTTGATTTGCAGGGGCTCAGCTGCGGCGGCTGTGTCAGCAAGCTGACCAAACAGCTCGAGCAGTCGGATCAGATTGCGCGTCTGACGGTCAGTAAGACGGCACTTTCTCTGCGTACATCATTAAGTGCCGAAGCCATCATCGCACTGGTGGCCGAAGTCGGTTATCAGGCGACGCTGCCTGACGAAGGCACAACAACGAACGAAGTCTCAGAACCAGAAACCTCGCCAGCGGGAATGACTGAGTCAATCACACCCGTTGCGACCGTTGAAGCCAAAGCACCAGCAATAAATGACACTCAAGTTAGTACACACTTACTGATCAAAGGCATGACCTGCGCCAGCTGTGTCTCTTCGGTCGAAAAAGCGCTCAGCTCAGTAGCGGGTGTGAGTAAAGCGCAGGTCAATCTGGCTGAGCAAAGTGCACTGGTCATCGCCGACCATGAAGTCAGCGCCGAGCTGGTCAACGCCGTCAAACAAGCGGGTTATCAGGCCGAACCGGTCGATGACCCAGCCGAGCAGCAACAAAAACAACAAGCGCAGCTCGAACAGGTACAAAAAGAGCACAAACGCAGCGCTATTCTCGGCCTGATCATTGGTGTGCCATTAATGGCCTGGGGCGTATTCGGTGGCAACATGATGATTCGAGCCACCAGCGATCAGCTCGCTTGGGGCGCTGTCGGGGTCTTGTGTCTGGTTCTGCTCGCCACCGCAGGACGCAGCTTCTTTGCCAACGCTTGGCAAGCACTCACTCACGGCCGCGCGACTATGGATACTCTGGTCGCCCTTGGTACAGGTGCCGCCTGGTTCTATTCGATGTTGGTGGTGCTGTTTCCCGGCTGGTTCCCGGATGCGGCTCGCCATGTCTATTTCGAAGCCACGGCGATGATCATCGGTTTGATCTCACTTGGTCACTACATTGAAGCCAAAGCCAAAGCGCGAACCACACAATCGCTGCAGGCGCTGATCAACCTGCAACCTCAACACGCCACACAAGTGACTGAAAGCGGAGACCGCATCATCGCGGTAGAACAAATCACGCTTGGTATGACGTTGCGAGTCAAGCCCGGAGAGAAATCGCCGGTCGATGGCAAAGTATTGCAAGGGGAATCTTACGTCGATGAATCCATGCTGACCGGTGAACCGATTCCGGTACACAAAGCAGCTGGCGATTCAGTGTCGGCGGGGACAATTAACCAAGACGGAAGCCTGCTGATTGAAGCGACTGGCATCGGCTCACAAACCATGTTGGCGCGCATTATTCAGATGGTGCGTCAGGCGCAGAGCAGCAAACCGGCGATTGCCAAAATGGCCGACCAAATCTCCGCGGTCTTCGTACCAACGGTGGTCGCAATTGCCGTCATTGCCGCAGCCGTGTGGTTCTGGGTTGGGCCAGATCCGAAAGCAAGTTATATGCTGGTCATTGCCACCACGGTACTGATTATCGCCTGCCCTTGTGCTCTGGGTTTGGCGACCCCACTTTCGGTCACCGTCGGGGTGGGTAAAGCCGCAGAAATGGGCATTCTGATCCGTGATGCCAACGTGTTGCAAACCGCCAGTCAGATTGACACTGTTGTGTTTGATAAAACCGGTACGCTGACCGAAGGCAAACCCGTCGTGCAGCAAGTGGTCACCTATGGCATTGACGAAGCGGAACTGCTGAGCCTGACCGTGGCGCTGGAACAACACTCAGAGCACCCACTGGCCAAAGCCATCATTCAGCACGCCAGCGAATTGTCGATTGCGCCTGTTGCGATTACCCAGTTCGAAAATCTGCGCGGCAAAGGCCTGCAAGCGCAATATATGGATCATTCAATTCAGATTGGTTCACTGGATCACTTCACGCACCTTGGCGTCAATCTGCAAGGAGCCGAAACCGACATGCAGCGTTTTGCCGAGCAAGCATGGACACCAGTTGCTGTTGCCCGCGATGGTCGCCTGATTGGTTTGATTGGTATTGCCGATCCCGTGAAAGAGAGCGCGATTAAAGCCGTGCACGCGCTGAATGAGTCGGGGATTCGCACTGTGATGCTGACTGGCGACCACCTGAGTGTGGCCGAGGCGATAGCCAAACAGTTGGGCATCCAACAGGTCATCGCACAAGTGCTACCGGATGAAAAAGCGCAGCATATCGAAACCTTACAGAGCCAGGGACGACGCGTGGCAATGATTGGTGATGGCATCAACGATGCGCCTGCACTGGCTCAGGCGGATATCGGTATCGCCATGGGCAGCGGCAGTGACGTTGCGATCGAAAGCGCGCAGATGACGCTGCTCAACTCCTCACCGCTGTCTGTGGTGAGTGCGATAGAGCTGTCCAAAGCCACCGTGAAAAACATGAAACAGAATCTGTTGGGTGCCTTTATCTACAACACGTTAGGCATTCCGATTGCTGCAGGCGTGCTCTACCCGGCGTTTGGATTTTTGCTCAGCCCGGTCGTTGCCGGTGCAGCAATGGCGCTGTCTTCCATTACGGTCGTCAGCAATGCCAACCGACTGCGTTTGGTGAAAACCCGTTTTCACTCCTAATGTTGTCGTATTGCTCTGGTCCATCTGCACATGCATTGGGCCGGGGCCCACTCAAACAATCCGCTTATTTAAGAGGCTTATTATGAAAACATCATCTCTCGGCATTGCGCTGCTAGCGGTTCTTTCCAGTCAGGCATTTGCCACTGATGTGATTAACCACAAATCTCCTTACTGCGGTTGCTGCGGCGAATGGGGCAAGCATATGGAAGAACAAGGATTTACGGTTAAAGAAGTGCTGCATAAAGACATGAATGGCATTAAACAAAAGCTGGGTATCACGCCTGAACTGGCTTCCTGCCATACTGCCGAAATCGACGGTTATGTGTTCGAAGGCCACATTCCGGCCGAAGACATTAAAGCGTTTCTCGCTAACCCGCCGAAAAATGCCGTTGGCTTAGCCGTACCGGGGATGCCAATGGGTTCGCCGGGCATGGAATACGGCGACCAGAAAGATGCTTACGTGGTGTATGCCTTTAACGAAAAAGGCCAGGTGTTCAAATACCGCCAATATCAGGGCAAGATGTAAACACCGCCGTTGAGCAAAATAAAAGGCCTCCCATTCGGGAGGCCTTTGTCGTTTCAATTACCGCCTTAATTTAGCGTCGTTATACGGCTGGCTCGTTCACCGCTTGCCGAAAGCGAACGAATCCAAACTTTACCAGCCACCGCAGGGGCTTTCGCGGCGTCATAGTTCAACCACGTTTCACCATCCAGCGAGTACTGCAGAGTCACCCCCGGGAATTGAACGTTCATGGCCAAATGTCCGTTCTCGATTGTCGCCCCGGGAACAGGGAGGCGGTAATCAATGCCCGATTTCTCCAGTTTCGCCAGTTCACGCTGGCCAAGGATGTTAGCGAATCGGTTCCAGTCTGCATTCAGCGCATTGCGATTCACCTGTTTCGTGTCTTGTGAGTATTCCACACCCACTTTGTAGTCGTTCTCCCATGAGGCTCGGTGCCATGCACGCTCTGCTGCTGCCAGCACGCGTGGGAAGACCATGTATTCATACTGCTCGTCGCTGCGCACGATTTCCGACCACAACTGAGCAGACAGGCCATAGAAAGGTTTACCGCTGAACTCCCCTTTGCCACTGAAGCCGTTACCATCGCGATCCACTGACGTTTCAGCATTTTGCGGCAAGTTTTCCGGTGCAAAACCAAACAGCTTGCGGGTATCGGTCGCACGGGTTGCCCAGTAGTAGCCGCTCTCTTTCGGGTCAACTTCGTACGGCATGTCCATGTAGACATAGTCCGGGTTGGAAACAATCACGTCGTAGCCTTTCTGCGCGTATTCGTAGGCAGAAGACGTGCCGCCCCAGTACAGTACATCCCAGAAGTTAACGCGGGTTGATTCGGTCGCAAACGAGTTGGCACCGTCACTGTGTTTCAGGCCATCTTGCCATGCCTGGAAATGAGGAATACCGTGTTTCACCACTTGCTTCGATACCTGCTCAGCAAAGTGGCTTGGCAGATGCTCAAAGTCACTCACTGCGCCGCTGGCGATCAATGCCTGACACTGCGGAGACTTGGCAAACGGTTTATCCTGTTGCGACAGGTCAATATTCCCTTTCCAGCTCACTTTGTCGGTCGCATTGATATCCTGGAATCCGGCGCCTAATTTGATGTTCTTCGCTTCATCACCGCCAAAATGCCAGGTCGTCAGCGGCATCCCCGCTTCCTGATGCATTGCGGCCACTTCGGCGATCACTTTGTCGACAAAGCGCTCTGAGGAATCAAGACAAGGGTTAATAAAGCTCTGGCGATTGTAGAACTGCACCGTTGTCACGTTAGATGTATCGTTTGGATCCATCAGACGGTATTGATTTGCAGCCGCCTCATCGCCTTCTTTCATCAGGCGCTGGTAGCGGGCTTCCATTGAGACCACCGCTGCACGCGCATGTGCCGGCATATCAATTTCCGGAATCACTTCGATGTGACGTGCTTTCGCGTATTTCAGGATCTCAACGTAATCGGCCTTGCTGAAGTACCCGGAACCAAAGTTAGAACTATCCGGACCAGAGCCCAGCTGTGGAAGTACACACTCAGTCTCACTCAAATCAAAGCAGCGCTGTGAGCCGATATCGGTCAATTCTGGCAGACCCGGAATTTCGATACGCCAGCCTTCATCATCCGTCAGGTGCAGGTGAAGTTTATTCATTTTGTACGCGGCCATCTGATCCAGTGTTGCGAGAATCGCCTGTTTGGAATGGAAGTTACGCGCCACATCGACCATCACGCCGCGGTAAGCAAAGCGCGGTGCATCTTTCACGCTCACCAGCGGTAGCTGCTCAGCCTGATTGCTATCTACCAGCCCTAACACTGACTGCATGGCATAAAACACACCCGCCTCGTCAAAGGCACGAATGATGATTGCTTTTGGCGTCACTTGCAGAGTGTAAGCGCCGGATTTGGCCATCTCGCCTTTAAATGAAGCAGGATCAACACGCACATCCGTGGCAAGCTTACCGGTCAGGTTCACCCCTAACAGATTCGCTCGCTCCGTCAGCGCTGCATTTTGCGCCGAGTCCAACACCTGGTTGTTCCATGCGATACCGTCGGCAATCGACACGGAACCGGATTGCGCCGTGATGTGCGACGGAGTCGGGATCAACGCGGCGGAAACGTCTTGCAGTGCCACGTCCTGGTTTTTGGCAAAGCGGGTCGCGGCAGTGGCGAAGATATTGTTGTCGCCAGGCGTACGCTTCAGGTTATCCCCTTCCAGACCGCTGACGAACTGAGACACTTGCTCGGTATCCAGCGAGACAATACGTTTTGGCTCGGCATCGGGTGCGGTGACGAAGGCCCCCGGCAGGAAATCAGTTTCAAACAGTTGCCAGTATTCGCCCGTCAAAGGCAACACCACGGTTTCGCCCGCGGCAAAGCCATCAAACTTCTCGGTTGGTTCCAGCTTGTGCAGATCACCCGTGACACGAGTAATTTTGAACTGGTCGTTGTCGACATTCAGGATCAGTCGAATACTGTGGAAATAGATCGCCCAATCTTTGGAATTGACCGCATCCCCCTGATTCACCAGAGTCATATTCACCTGATTACAAGAAGCCCATTCAGCACCCAGATCCTGACACGCCAAACCATCGTCCGCACCATGATTAGTGACAACGGTGTAGTGAACATCCAGATTATCCGCCAACGAATTCACCACAGATTGAGACGACGAATTCATCGCCGAACAGCCTGCCAGTGTTGCGACTACCGCAACCGCAATCATACTTTTCTTCAACATGATAACTTACCCTACTCACTTGATGAGAAACGCACAACCGATAAGAAACCAACCCGGGTGCTTCCTTTCATCTCTCAATACGACATCGGCCAACGGCCATACCTAACAAACAGCGTCACCATATCGTGAGTTATTTTTTAGCGTAAAATTATTCATCAAAGGCAGTGATCCCGTTCAAGTTTTAGATTTATAGATAAAAATAAAAATCCAAATATCAATAACTTAATCATTACGTCAAAATCGACAGTTCTAATTTAACGAGAATATTGGAAGAAAAATCACGCACTTTGAGCTGCATTTCACCCTGTGGGGTGAGTTGCATCACATTCTCTTTACCGCCAGAAAGGGGGTGGATGCCATGACAAAAAGGAATCTGTGAAGTGTGTCGAACGATTTTATTCGTCAAATTCGTCTAAAGTTCTTTAAAGTAACGTTTTTAGCGTCGTATTTTCGCAACGAAAAGGAATTGAAATGCACCGAATCACTCGCGGGATTATTGGGCTCATCTGGTTATTTGCATCGGCATTGCATGCCGAACCGCTCTACTGGCAAGCAACAAACGGTTCATTGCAAATCACGTTGTTGGGCGCTATCCACGTGGGAGCGCCTTCTATGTACCCTTTACCTAAACCCATTTACAAAGCGCTCAATCAAGCTGATGGCCTGATCATTGAAGCCGATGTCAGAAAGGATCAGAACGTCGTTTATCCGCAGAATCAACCCAGTAGCAAGCAAGTACTGACTAAAGAACAATTGTTTATGCTGGATAAAATCGCCAAACAACTGGAGTTAGAGCCACTCGGTTTACGTCAGGCACCGCCATGGCAATCAGCCCTGTCGATTCAGTTTCGCCAGCTTCAGCAGCTCGGCTTCAACCCTGGAGAAGGCGTCGATTTAACCCTGATGTACAAAGCGACCGCCAATAACATTGCCGTCATTCCGCTCGAAACGGTCCAGTTTCAAATTGATGCATTGACACGCCAGCCGGATGCGGGAAAAGAAATGTTGACTGAAATCATTGATGACTGGGAAAAAAGTGAAGCAATGACCCGCTGCATGATAGACAGTTGGGTTGCTGGCGATCAGCAGAATCTGGAAAATATGATGAAGCTGAACGAATACTCCAATGAGCTGGAGCAAACGTTGGTGACCAACCGCAATCGCGATTGGGTCAATAAGCTCACCTCCGGCCAGTTCCTGCCCAATCCGAATGGCCGCTACCTGATGGTGGTCGGCGCTTTGCATCTGGTTGGCCACGACAATGTGCTCGAACTCCTGAGCCAAAGAGGCTTTACCGTTACCCGCCTCAATCAGGCAAAAAAAGCGGGCTGCCAGTTCTACTAACACCAAAGCAATATATAAACCTCCACAGACATTGAGGTTTATATATAGAAAATAATAAATGCCAAATACGAAAAAGCCCCAGCATTGCTGCTGAGGCCTTAAATAGGGTCGGTGAAGAGGAATTCGATCGGACTGGCGTTCCAGCCCACGACCAAAGTCGCTACCCCGCCAAGCTGAAACGCCAAATACGAAAAAGCCCCAGCATTGCTGCTGAGGCTTTAAATAGGGTCGGTGAAGAGGTATTCGATCGGACTGGCGCTCCAGCCCACGACCAAAGTTGCGCCCCCTGCCAAGCTGAAACGCCAAATACGAAAAAGCCCCAGCATTGCTGCTGAGGCCTTAAATAGGGTCGGTGAAGAGGGATTCGATCGGACTGGTGCTCCAGCCCACGACCAAAATCGCTGCCCCGCCAAACGGAAACGCCACAAACGAAAAAGCCCCAGCATTGCTGCTGAGGCCTTAAATATGGTCGGTGAAGAGGGATTCGAACCCCCGACCCTCTGGTCCCAAACCAGATGCGCTACCAAACTGCGCTATTCACCGAGAACGCTGGGTATATTACGGATTCTGTTTCGTGACGCAAGTGCTTTCCATGAAATTTTTTCGAAACACTGCTCGTTCGCCTAAAACTCAATCAACCACGTAAAAAATGTGACTAAATACACACCAACGTAAACATTCTGGCAACCTATGCAACACAATTGATCCAGATCAGTGTCGTCATGCTGAGCAACTTTTACCTTAGCCCTGTCTTCGAACGCTTTGGAGGAAACATGGACTTTTGGCTGGATCTCCTATTTGGTAATGCTGTGGGGCTATCATCAATGATAGTAATCTTTGGCGCTTTGGGTCTTATGCTGTTTTACGGCGGTTTCTTCGTCTACAAAGTCATGAACGACAAATCTCCTCACTAGATCGCTTAGCACCTATTGAAAAATAGAGTGACGCTATGCACCGGAGTAGATTACTTGTCTACTCCGGTTTTTTATTGCCTGTAAATGATCATATTGTCCGTTCGGTAGGTATAATTCCGGCATTCCACCGCTATTTCGAGATGCCATTATGTCTCAGGATGATTTCGATCTGTTCCAGCAGATGATGGGCGATGTTAAACCCATCAAACACGATACCGCTGAACTCAAGAAAAACTACAGCGTGAGTGAAGCTCAGTTAGCAAAACGAGAAGCTGCCGTTAGCCTCTCTGACGGCGACCCGGATTATCTGTCTATCGATCACGCGCCGATGATAAAACCGGACGATTTGATTGAGTTCAAACGCGACGGCGTTCAGGACGGGGTATATCGTAAACTGCGTCTGGGCAAATACCCGATTCAAGCCCGATTGGATCTACACCGCAAAACGCTAAAAGAAGCCCGGGATGAAGTGGTTTCCTTCCTCAAACAATGCATGACCATGGATATTCGGACGGTGATGATCGTACATGGCCGTGGTGAGAAATCGAATCCCCCCGCATTGATGAAGAGCTTTGTTGCCAACTGGCTGAGCCAGATTCAGGACGTACAATGCGCGCACAGTGCGCAGCGCTTTCATGGTGGCAGCGGCGCCGTGTACATTCTGCTGAAAAAAAGCGCGGATAAGAAAAATGAAAACCGCGAGCGCCACCAGAAACGACTTGGCTGAAGCGGGTTAACTGGTACAATGCGCGCTCTTTCGGCAGCAAACCTGCCTATTTATTAGCCATTCCGTTGTGAAACGTTAGGAGAACCTATGTCGCAATCAACCGAAAAACGTTTGAACAAATACATCAGTGAAACTGGATTTTGTTCTCGCCGCGAAGCAGACAAGCTGATCGAACAAGGTCGCGTGACCATTAACGGCCAGTTACCAGAGATGGGCACCAAAGTGACCGATAATGACGAGGTGTGCATCGACGATAAACCTGTGCGCAGCAAAGAAAAGCCAGTCTATATTGCACTGAATAAACCCACCGGTATTACCTGTACCACGGAACGTGACATTCCGGGCAACATCGTGGATTTCATCGGTCACCACAAACGTATTTTTCCCATTGGGCGTCTGGATAAACCATCAGATGGCCTGATTTTTCTCACCAATGATGGCGACATTGTCAACAAGATCCTGCGCGCCGGCAATAACCACGAAAAAGAGTACGTGGTGCGTGTTGATAAACCCGTGACACCAGACTTTATCAAACAGATGTCTTCCGGAGTCAACATTCTCGACACTGTAACTCTGCCATGTAAAGTGACGCAGGAAACCAAATTCTCATTTCGCATCGTACTGACTCAGGGTCTCAACCGTCAGATTCGTCGTATGTGTGAAGCACTGGGTTACGAAGTCTTCAAGCTGCGCCGTGTACGCATCATGAACATTTCACTCGATGGGATTCCAAACGGTAAGTGGCGCTATCTGACCGACGCAGAAGTCGCAGAAATTCTGGCAATGTGTGAAGATTCAAGCGGTACGGAAGAGGCATCACGCGTTGACAGCAAGGGCGCACGTATTCGCAAAGCGACCGATGCCAAGCTGTTTGACAGCCGTGAAGAGAACCAAACCTCAAAAGCACGTCGTAACCCGAAAACTTTCCGCGGCCACAATGCTGACGAATTTCGTCATGCGCCGAATTCCAAGAAAGGCAAAGGGCGCACTGATCGTTCCGAACACAGCCGCACTGAGCGAAAACCAAAGACATTTGTTTCTCATGCCGCGGGCAAACCGAACGGTAAACCTGCTGCCGATCGTAAAGGCGGCACACTGAGCCTGAAGAAATAAATCGTAGTTAAAGAAAAAGGGAGCATTACGCTCCCTTTTTACTTTCTGTCACTCAAGCTATTACTTGGTACCGAAGATTTTATCGCCGGCGTCGCCAAGACCAGGAACGATGTAACCTTTGTCGTTCAGCTTCTTATCGATCGCTGCCGTATACAGTTCTACGTCCGGGTGCGCCTTTTCCAGCGCTTCGATACCTTCAGGGGCCGCCACCAGAACCAGTACTTTGATTTGGTTGCAGCCTTTTTCTTTCAGCAGGTCGATGGTCGCAATCATAGAACCACCCGTTGCCAGCATTGGGTCAACCACCAGCGCAATACGCTCTTCGATGTTGGATGCCAGCTTGTTGAAGTAAGGAACGGGTTCCAGCGTTTCTTCATCACGGTAGATACCCACCACACTGATACGAGCGCTTGGAATGTGTTCCAGTACGCCATCCATCATGCCAAGGCCTGCACGCAGAATTGGCACAACTGTGACTTTTTTACCTTTGATTTGGTCAACTTCAACCGGGCCGTTCCAGCCTTCGATGGTCACTTTCTCAGTTTCAAAATCCGAAGTTGCTTCATAAGTTAGCAGGCTACCGACTTCGGTTGCTAACTCACGAAAACGTTTTGTGCTGATATCACCTTCTCGCATCAGGCCAATTTTATGTTTCACTAGAGGGTGTTTAACTTCAACAACTTTCATTTCCATCTCCGGCATAATTTAAACAAACCTTCGGATTATACACCTATTTCCCAGGCATGTTGACGTTTCTCCACCCTTTTTGCCTTACTTTGCCTGCATTTTGCCCGCTCAGTCGTTTGTAGCACGTCAATGTTATCGCCACTCATGCTCCAATCCGGCCAGAAGGCTCGTCTTTTCTGAGGGAAAACCCAGCAGGCTGTCAATAATATCTCCGCGAAAAGAGAACGAAAAAAACTGACGCAAACGTTTTCCTTTTTGATTTAAGCCCTGTAGAATAGCGCCGTTTTCATATCCAACTAGATCGAGGACTTTCCCCGTGAGCGGCAACAACACTTCTCTTAGCTACAAAGATGCAGGCGTAGATATCGATGCAGGCAATGCGCTTGTTGAACGAATTAAAGGTGCAGTAAAGCGTACTCGTCGCCCTGAGGTAATGGGTGGCATTGGTGGCTTTGGTGCATTGTGTGAACTCCCAACAAAATATAAACACCCTGTACTGGTATCAGGTACAGACGGTGTGGGCACTAAACTGCGTCTTGCTTTGGATATGAAAAAGCACGACACCATTGGTATCGATCTGGTAGCAATGTGTGTGAACGACCTAATCGTACAAGGTGCTGAGCCATTGTTCTTCCTGGACTACTACGCAACAGGCAAACTGGACGTCGACACTGCAGCTGACGTAGTATCTGGCATCGCAGACGGCTGTGTTCAGGCAGGTTGTGCACTGATTGGCGGCGAAACGGCTGAAATGCCTGGAATGTACGAAGGCGAAGATTACGACGTTGCTGGTTTCTGTGTCGGCGTAGTCGAAAAAGAAGACATCATTGATGGCAGCAAAGTAGCGGTTGGCGATGCATTGATCGCTGTCGGTTCAAGTGGCCCACACTCAAACGGTTACTCTCTGGTTCGTAAGATTCTGGAAGTATCGGGCGCAGATAAAAACGAAATGCTGGAAGGCAAAACCATCGGTGAACACCTTCTGAAACCAACCAAAATTTACATTCAATCTGGTTTAAAACTGATTGCTGAGCATGACATTCATGCGATTTCTCACATCACTGGCGGCGGCTTCTGGGAAAACATTCCTCGCGTTCTGCCACAAGGCACCAAAGCGGTGATCGACGGTAGCAGCTGGGAATGGCCGGTGATCTTCCAATGGCTGCAAGAGAAAGGCAACGTCAACACGCACGAAATGTACCGCACGTTCAACTGTGGCGTGGGTCTGGTGATTGCACTGCCAAAAGATCAAGCGCAAGCAGCGGTTGAACTTCTACAACAGGAAGGTGAAAACGCGTGGGTGATCGGTGAAATCGCAGCAGCTCAGGAAAACGAAGAGCAAGTAGAGATCAAATAATCCATGAAGAGTATTGTTGTTTTAGTTTCGGGAAATGGTTCCAATTTACAAGCGATTATCGATGCTTGTGAAACAAGTATTCATGATGGCAAAGTAACGGCTGTTTTTTCAAACAAAGCAACTGCTTATGGCTTAGAGCGAGCTAAACAAGCAGGGGCGGCTCCGGTCTTTATTGATCCGAAAGCGTATGAGACTCGTGATGCTTTCGATTACGCGTTAATGCAGCAGATCGATGAATATCAGCCGGACCTGATCGTGCTGGCTGGTTACATGCGAATTCTGAGTAATGAATTCGTTCGCCATTACCTTGGCCGCATGATTAACATCCACCCATCACTCCTGCCTAAGTACCCAGGCTTGAACACTTACCAGCGTGCGATTCACGCTGGTGATGAAGAGCATGGTACCAGCGTCCATTTCGTGACTGAGCAGCTTGATGGTGGCCCGGTGATTCTTCAGGCTCGAGTGCCTATTTTTGATGAAGACACCGTCGATACGCTGACCAAACGCGTTCAATCTCAGGAGCACCGCATCTACCCGCTGGTTACACAGTGGTTTGTTGAAGGGCGCCTGGAAATGAAAGAAGGCAAAGCGTATTTGGATGGCCAGCCGCTCGGCATACATGGTTATGCAGACGAATAAGTCTCACTGAACACAAAAAAGGGTTGATATCATATCAACCCTTTTTCTTTGTCTTTTTCGCTATTCCAGCGGCGCTTTCGGGGACTGATCACCCGGCCGACCAGGTACAAACTCAATATCATTGAGCATGCCAACATTGCTGTCGATCAGTTCACCGAAATGGAACAGGTTGTATTCGCCTGGCTTCATACGTTGCCAGACTTCATTACCAGTCAGTGGCTGAGTGGCAATCACCGACACCACGTCATTGGGTGTGGTTTCTTCCTGGAAGTTAATCTCGACATCTTCATCCAGCAACGCGGCATGGCCAAACGGGGCACGGCGAGTAATCCAGTAAAGATGATTGGTGCAATAGCTCATCACGTACTCACCATCCGACAGCAGCATATTAAATACGCCTTTCTCTCGTAATTGGTCACACAGCTTAGCGACGAAGGCAAACACCCCCGCCATATCCTGAGGAATATCCGGATAATGCTTTTCTAACTCATCCAGCAACCAACAGAATGCTGCTTCACTGTCTGTCTGCCCAACCGGGCGATGACGGCCTGACGGCAAATCCTGATAACCAGTGAGCTGGCCATTGTGGGCGAACGTCCAATAGCGTCCCCACAACTCTCGGGTAAACGGATGGGTATTTTCCAGATTGACACCGCCACGGTTCGCCTGACGAATGTGGCTGATCACCGCACAACTCTTGATAGGGTAATTCTGAACCAGCTCAGCAATTTTTGACTGACAACTCGGGGTGGGATCTTTAAAAGTGCGAAAGCCTTTACCTTCATAAAAGGTGATACCCCAACCATCACGGTGCGGGCCAGTACGGCCGCCGCGCTGCATTAAGCCGGTAAAACTGAAACAGATATCGGTAGGTACATTGGCGCTCATGCCGAGCAATTCACACATGGTTTAAGCCACTCCTTCATTAAACCACTTAGTCACTATAGCAGCCATCAGCCCCCCGGAAACGAGTTCCGGGGAAGCATGATTATTCCATCTCTTTTTCAATCAACTGAATCACGATGTGGATAATCTTGATGTGAATTTCCTGAATGCGGTCGGCGTAACCAAAGTGTGGAACACGAATTTCCACGTCCGCCAAACCCGCCATTTTACCACCATCTTTACCCGTCAGAGCGATGGTTTTCATGCCTTTCGCTTTGGCCGCTTCAATCGCTTTAAGGATGTTGCCTGAATTACCAGAAGTCGATAGGCCAAACAGTACGTCGCCTTTCGAGCCTACGGCTTCAACGTAGCGAGAGAATACGTAGTCATAGCCGAAATCGTTGCTCACGCAAGACAGATGGCTTGGGTCAGAAATCGCGATACCAGGGTAACCCGGACGGTTTTCACGGTAACGACCTGTCAGTTCTTCCGCAAAATGCATCGCATCACAGTGAGAACCACCATTACCGCAAGAGAGTACTTTACCGCCCTGTTTGAACGAGTCAGCAATCACTTTTGCTGCCGCTTCAATTTGTGCGATGTTGTGATCATCGCTCAGAAACTTGTTCAGAACGTCGGCAGCTTCGGTTAATTCACTTTTAATCAGATCCTGGTACATAGGTATTTTCTCTTTGTTAATCTGCTGGCAGACAAACTCTCGTAGAAAACAAGAGTTTCGTTAAGCTGAGTTTACCCAAACGATTTCCTCTGTCGATAGCCAGCGTCCAATCTTTGCAAGATTCGAACGCCGATCAAGCAGCAAAACTCTCGCTCAGAGCACAATTTAGAATTTTTGCTCTATTAAGATCACTTTTTAAGCACAGCAAGGTTTTACATTTTATTAATACTTTGATTACACTCTAACTGGTAAGACCACCCAATATGTAAATCAAATTCCGGTCTGAACAAGGATAAAAATATGGACATCTTGCTCTCAATCTTAGGTTTCGTGGTCGTGTTAAGCGGCTGCCTGTACCACAGAACCTCGTTAATGACTGCCCTAGCCGCGCTGACATTCACCATGCTGGTGCTGTCTCTGTTCGGCCCGGTAGGTATCATCGGCTGGGCGCTGTACCTGGCTGCAGTGGCCGTTTTGGCTGTACCGTCAATTCGTCAGAGCCTGATCAGTGGCAAAACACTGAAAGTTTTTAAGAAAGTCCTGCCTGCCATGTCGCAGACAGAAAAAGAGGCTCTCGATGCCGGCACCGTATGGTGGGAGGCAGAGCTGTTTAAAGGCAAGCCGGACTGGCAACAGCTGAGCAAAATCAAGGCACCGACCCTATCTGCGGAAGAGCAGGCTTTCCTTGATGGCCCGGTCAACGAAGTGTGTGCCATGGTGAGCGACTATCAGGTCACCCATGAACTGGCGGATCTTCCTCCGGAAGTGTGGCAATACCTGAAAGATCACAAGTTCTTCGCCATGATCATCAAGAAACAGTACGGTGGTCTGGAATTTTCGGCTTACGCGCAATCCTTGGTACTGCAAAAACTCACTGGCGTATCGGGCGTGCTGTCATCTACCGTCGGCGTGCCGAACTCTCTGGGCCCGGGTGAACTGCTGCAACATTACGGCACTGAAGAACAGAAAGATTACTATCTGCCACGTCTGGCCGAAGGCAAAGAGATTCCATGTTTTGCTCTGACCAGCCCGGAAGCGGGTTCCGATGCTGGCTCGATTCCGGATTACGGTATCGTTTGTAAAGGCGAATGGGAAGGCAAAGAAGTACTGGGTATGCGCCTGACCTGGAACAAACGCTACATCACGCTGGCACCCGTGGCGACCGTACTGGGTTTGGCATTCAAACTGCGTGACCCGGACGGACTGCTGGGTGAGCAAAAGGACATCGGTATTACCTGTGCTCTGATCCCAACCCATCTCAAAGGCGTGGAAATCGGTAACCGCCACTTCCCGCTGAACGTACCGTTCCAGAACGGTCCAACCCGCGCACAAGATCTGTTTGTGCCGCTGGATTTCATCATCGGTGGACCAGCCATGGCAGGCCAAGGCTGGCGTATGCTGGTGGAATGTCTGTCTGTAGGTCGCGGTATCACCTTACCGTCGAACTCAACTGGCGGCATCAAAAGCGCAGCCATGGCGACGGGTGCCTATGCCCGTATTCGCCGTCAGTTCAAACAGCCAATCGGCCACATGGAAGGGATTGAAGAGCCATTGGCACGTCTTGCTGGTAACGCTTATGTAATGGATGCGGCGAGCAACCTGACCGTTGCCGGGATTGATGCGGGTGAAAAACCATCGGTCATTTCAGCGATTGTGAAATACCACTGTACACATCGCGGCCAGCGTTCAATCATCGATGCTATGGATATTGTCGGCGGTAAAGGCATTTGTCTTGGTCCATCAAACTTCCTCGCTCGTGGTTACCAAGGTGCGCCGATTGCGATCACGGTAGAAGGGGCCAATATTCTGACCCGTTCCATGATCATCTTTGGCCAAGGTGCGATTCGCTGCCACCCTTACGTACTGAAAGAGATGGAAGCCGCCTATTCACAAAGTTCAGATGCGGTTGAACAATTTGATGCGGCTCTGGCTGGCCATGTCAGCTTCACCATGAGTAATCTGGTACGCAGTATTTGGTTTGGTCTGACCGACGGTTTCGGCTCAGCAGCACCAAGCAAGGATGCCACCAAACGCTACTACCAACAGCTCAACCGTTACAGTGCTAACCTCGCCCTGCTGGCCGACATTTCGATGGCGGTACTGGGTGGTTCATTGAAACGTAAAGAGCGCCTGTCAGCCCGTTTGGGTGATATTCTGAGCCAACTTTACCTGAGCTCAGCAACGCTGAAACGCTTTGAAAACGATGGCCGTCCGACTGAAGATTTGGCGCTGGTGCATTGGGGCCTGCAAGACAGTCTGAAACAGACTGAAGTGGCTATCGATGAGTTCCTGGCTAACTTCCCGAATAAGTTCATCGGCAAAGCACTGCGTGTTCTGATCATGCCATTTGGCCGCGTACGCAAAGCGCCAAACGACAAACTCGACAGCAAAGTAGCACAAATCATTCAAACGCCGAGTGCAACTCGTTCACGTATCGGTCGCCATCAGTACCTGGAACCAACAGCGCACAATGCGGTGGGCAAAATTGAACTGGCGCTGAATGTGATCCTGCAAGCGGAACCTGTGTTCGACAAAGTGTGTAAAGCGCTCAATGAACGTCGTCCGTTCACACGTCTGGACGAAGTTGCACAACTTGGTCTGGAGCAAAAACTGATCAGTGAACAGGAAGCAGAACTGCTGATTGAAGCTGAGCAACACCGCCTGTACACCATCAATGTTGACGATTTTGCACCGCAGGAACTGGCGGCAAAAAAGTCCCAACCCAAGCTGGTCGAGGTCGCGTAACCACGCGCAAGAAGACCAGCCAGACAGCGAGTAAATAAGCGCTGCTGAGCAACAAAAAAGGAGGCTGAATGCCTCCTTTTCTTTTTATTATCCCTAAATAATCAAGCCATTACTTCTTCGGCATGTTGAGCTGCATTTCCGGTATCGCCTCTTTGCTGGCGCGCAGTTTGCGTCTGATAAACCAGCCTATCAGCACCAGAACCAGCACAACCACGTTACCGATCGCGATATACATGATGCTACGCTGACGCGCTTCTTCGCGCATCTGAATCATCAATTTTTCCTGCGCAATCTTACGCTGCTTGGCCGCTTCTTCTTCCTGCATACGACGCGTGGTTTCAATATCAATTTCGTCCACCACCCCGTAGGTGTGCTCTTTGATAGGGAAGTATAGCGGGCGCTGCGTCGCCAGATCGGTGGCGTACAACTTACCATACCAAGAGTAATTACCCAGTTCGCCAGTGTAAGGCACAGTCAGCGCCACTTTGAGCGAATCTTTATCCGCCTGACCTTCGGTCACGTATTGGGCTTTCTCCGGATTGGAGTGCTCCACATGGGCAGCGAGTGATCCAGGCTGAATCATGCCCTGCTCGCCACTGAAGATAATCTGGTGTGGCTGACCATCTTCACGCGACTGAATAAAAGTGGTGGAAATCGGACTTGGATAGACCAGCACTTCCTGCTCTTGAGCGCGCAAAAATACGCCATTACCGGAGGTAATTCGTACGCGATATTTTCCCGGTTCTGGCGTGATCGGCAGCGCGACAGTGAAGACACCATCGCCCGGCTTTTCATCCAGCCCTTGCCCGTCATCGGCAAACTCACCGATCACCATCGGCACCGGACGCGCTTCTTTCACCAACTGGTCTTCGTTTTCGACGTATTTGGTGAAGGTCACCTTCAGGTTGACGCGGTCAAGAAAATCGCGCAGTAGCAGCGGCTTATTATCGGAAGTCAGGCGCGCGGTGTATTTGATTTCTTCGCCCTGATAAAGACGATTAGGAAAGGCATCTGCCGATAGCTGTAAATGAGAGATCAGCTTGATGTTGTTCTTGGGCGAAACTTTTCCGACGGCCTGCCATGGGCCCGGCATTGGATTATCGATGGAAATGATATCCATCGACGACTCTTCATACCAACGCACATTATCCGGGCTACGCCAGGCGTAATATTTCTTGCCATCCGGACGCACAAGCACCACAGGCTGAGAATTCTTCTCCCGGTAGACGACAAACGTAATCTGAGAGATGGTCGGGTCGACACGGAACCGGTTATCCAACAGGGACATACTTGACTCATTGCTGGCAAATACGCCCGTACAGAGCAGCAATCCCCATAAAGCCAATCCCATCCTCAACATAGTTTCTCCTACTGACGCCAGAGGCAAGTGCCACTTTTTTCTACAATATCCAGACGATCCTGGTGTGCTTGTATTTCATCGGCCGTAGCGCGTAAAACCTTTAGCGCTTTTCGTCCTTGCGATGCACGTTTTATCGCCCCCGCTCCCACTCCGCTCTCCTGCGACCCGGCAGAAAACTGTAGCGACGTCTGACCACCGGTCATCAGCAGATAAACATCCGCCAGAATCTCGGCATCGAGCAATGCCCCGTGCAGAGTACGATGTGAGTTGTCGATACCGTAACGTTCACACAATATGTCGAGGTTGTTGCGCTTGCCCGGGAAGATTTTCTTCGCCATGGCCAGCGTATCGGTCACCTTACACAACTGATCCGTTTTCGGCGCCTGAGTACTCAGTTTACTGAATTCATAATCCATAAAGCCGACGTCGAAGGGCGCGTTGTGTGCGACCAATTCCGCGCCGCGGATGAAGTCGAGAAACTCGTCGTGCACATCCTTATATTCCGGCTTATCAACCAGAAATTCATCTGTAATACCATGAACTTCGATCGCTTCCGCCTGAATGGGGCGGTCTGGCTTCAGATAGACGTGAAAGTGACGTCCGGTCAGCTTACGGTTGATGATTTCCACCGCACCGATCTCAATGATGCGGTGACCTTCGTAGTGCGGGCCGCCTTCGAGGTTCATACCCGTGGTTTCGGTATCGAGAACCACGATGCGACTGTATTCAGAATTGTTGCTAGTATTCATTAGGATATGTGTGTCAGACTATGCCAATTGTGTGCGAAACCCAATAGTATCAAATAATCATGAAGAAACAGGTGGAAATTTTCACTGATGGTTCTTGTTTAGGCAACCCGGGACCGGGTGGCTATGGCGTTGTCATGCGCTACAAACAAGTCGAGAAAACCCTGGCGAAAGGCTACCGCCTGACCACCAATAACCGCATGGAAATGATGGCGGCTGTTGTGGCGTTAAGAACACTCAAAGAGCCGTGCCATGTCATTCTGACCACCGATAGCCAGTACGTGCGCCAAGGCATTACGCAGTGGATTCACAACTGGAAGAAACGTGGTTGGAAAACAGCCGACAAAAAACCGGTGAAAAATGCCGATTTATGGCAGGCATTGGATATAGAAACCGCCCGTCATCAGGTGGAATGGCACTGGGTCAAAGGTCACGCTGGTCATCGTGAAAACGAAATGTGTGACGAATTGGCGCGCGCGGCGGCAGAAAACCCAACCGAAGACGACGTTGGCTACCAACCTGAAAACTGAGGCTACTTAGAACTGGTTTTCGACTGCGAACCAGATTTCACCCGATAATTAAGCCCGACTGGTGACAAACGTCGTTTGATACGCCAGTGAGGCTTGATTGGCTTTAGTGGATAAGTCCGCTTACGGGCGACAATAAAGTACAGGCTGCCAAACGGCGCGCCGCACTCACCCAAGCTATTTTCCAGCCAGGTCCACAAAGGGCGATATTTCTGCATCGGAAACAGCGCATACTGGTCACATTCAATTACCTGATAATTCAGCACTCCCAGCCAGTCTTTAATCCGGCTGGGGGTAAACATACGTCCGCTCCAGGGCAGATTGTGTTTCCGCCACGGCATCAAACTCGCCAATCCGGTTAAGCTGATCGGATTAAATCCGGTCACAATAATGTAGCCATCATCAATCAACACCCTGTCGACTTCCCGCAATATACGGTGCGGATCGTTACAGTAATCCAGCTGATGCGCGACAATCACTGCATCAATGCTTTTTTCCAGAAACGGCAAGTCATACGCATCGGCTATCACGTTGTGCAAAGGGTTCTGGATATCGAGCTGAACTTGGTGTTGAATATTACAATTACAACTGACGAGTTCGCAGCTCAGGCCACCCAGTTTCAGCATATGATAACCGAACAATTTCGGGCACCATTCATCGAGCCGGGTTTGAATCGACTCACTGACCCATTGGCCGTTTTTCAATTGAGACCAGGAATGGGGTTTCTCAAGTTTTTTTTCACTGCGTGCTGGTTTCATTGCTAACTCGCTTCACCACGGTGACCGGAGATAACTCATGTTACATATCAAAAGCATACCCGCATTTAATGATAATTACATCTGGCTGATTCAAAATAGCGATCGCCGTTGTGCCGTGGTCGATCCGGGAGATGCAACACCAGTGTTGGACTACTTGTCCCAGCATGAACTGACACTGGAAGCCATTCTGATCACCCATCATCACAACGACCACATCGGTGGCGTACCGGAACTGGTGCGACAATATCCGAATGTCGATGTGGTTGGCCCGTCTCAGGAACCGATTCCAACCCTGACTCACCCGGTTGATGCGGGCGATCAAATCGAGTTGTTTGACGAGCGTTTTATGGTGCTGGGGTTGCCGGGGCACACACTCGGCCACATCGGTTATGTCGGTGACGGAAAGCTGTTCTGTGGTGATGTACTGTTCTCTGCCGGTTGTGGTCGCGTGTTTGAAGGCACCATGGAGCAAATGTTTACGTCGCTGAGCAAACTGGTTGCCCTGCCAGAGGAGACCGAGGTCTATTGCGCGCACGAATACACCGCCAGCAACGTCGCATTTGCGATGGCGGTTGAGCCGGATAATGAACAGTTACAAATTTATCGTGATGAAGTGATTCGACTGCGTGGGCAAGGTCACTCTACCCTGCCAAGCACCTTGCGACGCGAAAAATGGGTCAACCCATTCCTGAGAACGCAGGAACCGAGCATCATGAAGTCTGTCGCCAACCGCACCGAGCAAACGGATGCGTTATCAATATTTACCGCATTACGTGAGTGGAAGAACGAATTTTGACGTTTTCTTGCTTGTCATGTCATTAATACGGAAAGTATTATCACCAGCCAAGAATAAAAAAGGCTGTCTTACATGCGAGTACAATTCAGCTGGGTAATTGCACTACTATTAGCCGGATGCCAACTTACCCAGCCCTTGAGTCAAAATACATCAGAGACCAACGAGGAAAACACCCCAGCACCCCAAGTGACAACACCGACCAAAACGAAAAAAACACCGGTCGTTGTCCAGCCAAAAGTGCTGACTCCTCAGGAACAACAAGACGTATGGCAACGCATTGCCATGCAGCTTCAGCTCCCGATCCCGGAAGACAAAACCGTCGACTACTACCGGACGTGGTACATCAAACACCCAGGTCATTTGGAAACCGTCGCCAAGCGCGCCGAACCTTTTCTGTATCTGATCACAGAGAAAATCGAACAACGCAATCTGCCACTCGAACTGGCACTGCTGCCAATTGTTGAGAGCGCCTTTGATGCTTTTGCTTATTCGCACGGCAGCGCTGCGGGGTTATGGCAGTTCGTTCCGGGCACCGGAAAAATGTACGGACTGGAACAAAACTTCTGGTACGACGGCCGCCGCGATGTGGATGCCGCCACCGATGCCGCGCTTGATTACCTGACGTACCTCAGCAACCGTTTTGACGGCGACTGGTACAACGCCATCGCGGCTTATAACAGCGGTGGAGGCCGAGTTTCCAGTGCCATTCGCAAAAACACCAGTCAGGGTAAGCCGACCGATTTCTTCTCGCTTGATTTACCCCAAGAGACCAGTGGTTATGTGCCGAAACTGCTCGCGCTTGCAGACATCATTGCCAATCAGGAACGTTATGGTGTCTCACTTCCTGCGATTGCCAATAAACCAGTGCTGAAATTGGTGGATCCGGACGAGCAGTTGGATCTGGCGATCGCAGCCAATTACGCCGGTATCAGCGTGAAGGAGCTGCAAAGCTACAATCCGGCTTACAACCAATGGGCAACTGCACCAGACGGACCTTTCCAACTGCTGCTGCCCATCGACAAGGTCGAGCGTTTTGAGCAGCAAGTCGAAGCCAACCGTGGCAAAGGCATGAAGCTGGTACGGTACAAAGTACAAAACGGTGATACGCTGAGTGTGATTGCAACGAAACACTCCACGACCACCAAAGTGATTCAGACCGCCAACAATCTGTCCGGCACCTCAATTCGCGTCGGTCAGTACCTCATGATTCCCACCTCCGTCAAAGATGAGAAAGCCTATGCGCTGAGCGCGAGCAATCGTCTGGCCAAGACTCAATCATTGGCGCGCGGAAAATACAAACTCACGCATACCGTACGCCCGGGTGACAGTCTGTGGACCATCGCTCGAGCCAACAATGTCTCCCATCAGGCCTTAGCCAAATGGAACGGAATGGGCCCGCGTGACACGCTGCGTGTTGGACAAAAACTGGTGATTTGGAAAGACAGCACCGATGGTGCCATCATCCGTACCGTGTTTTATCAGGTACGTAATGGCGATACGCTGAGTGACATTGCGGCACGCTTTAGCGTCAAAACGCACGATATCGTCAAATGGAATGATCTGGCCAACCAGAAGTATCTTAAGCCGGGTCAGAAACTGAAACTGTACGTCGATGTGACTAAGGTCAGTGTATGAAACCTTCCGCAAACCCGCTCATTATGTTGGTGGACATTTTCCGTTCACCGAGCGATTGTTTCGCCGCGCTCTACCAGCGCGGTATGTGGGGCTGGCAAACCTACATTGTACTCATGATCACGCCATTCCTGTTCTGGGGCGCGTACTTTGACAATGTCAGCTTTGACTGGCTCAAGCAAGGGCTGGAAGCTCAGTTGGCAACTACCAACCCGGCGCAGTTAGCCCTGCTGGAACCCAACACGCTGATGGCAAGTGAAATCATCAGTGATATCGTCAGCCGCACGCTGACGATTCTGGTCTTAGCCTTGTGGTTTCGTTTGGCAACTAAGCCTGTGCAACCGGCAATGGGCTTTTGGAAATGGTTTGCCGCCAGTACGGTGGTGATTTTTCCGGCAGTACTCGGCGATCTGGCCAGCTACGCCAGTTTGATCCTCAAGCACGGTCAGGTGATGAATTATGCGGCTGACCTCAACAGTCTTAACGGCCTGCTCAAACTGCCTCTCACCAGTGACTGGTCGCAGTTTGCCAGTGCATTTCCGCTCTTACTGCCATGGTATATCGTGCTGGGTTATGCGGCAGTCGGTACCTGGACACCGTTAGAGCGCGGTCAGGCACTCGTGATAGCTACTCTGCCGTGGATTGCCTTCTACCTTATCTGGGCGCTCTATATCCTGATAAGCTGAACTCAAGTAACAATGGATTATGATCAGAAGCGTCCGATTCGGGCGCTTTTGCTTTTTTCAGCGTCAGTTGTTTGTAAAACACATGATCGAGCGGCAAACCGTTAATAAATCGCGCGCGATTATCCGGGCTAAAAATCGCTTCTTTCATTGCCAAAGCACTGAGTGCCTCCGCCAGCACCTGAGTCCGCTTTTCACTCCAGCTATTAAAGTCGCCGGCAACAATCACCGGCCCTTTGTGCTGGCGCAACTCCTTAATCAGCGCGCTGAGCTGCTCACGATACTCTTCTGTGCCATAAGCAAAATTGACCGCATGCAGATTAACCACCGCCAGTGTTTGCCCGTTACTCAGCGCGTACAGCGCATAGATACCGGATTTCGGCAAACGCAGCCACGGCTCCATTTCAGTGTAACCACAGGCCAGTTGCGGCATGCTGCGCGATAAATTCAAAACCCCGGCAGATTCCCCCAGCACCTGAAATGCATTCACCCGAGTTCCTGCCCAGTTGTGCTCCGCTATCCAGCGTTGCAGTGCGGCAGTCATGCTCGCTTCTTGCAGCAACACCAACTGCGCATCGCGACTAAAGCGGCTCAGTTCTGAGTCCCAGTGCTCACGGTTCTGCTTATAAATGTTCCACACCACCAGCTTAAGCGTGCCGTTCTCATCAAGGGCTGTGGGCTGCGGATCGTGATAGCACACTAACGGCTGATTTTCGTTGTTCTCACCGAGCGCAAACAGCTGTGGCTGTGCAGGCACAGTAAACACCAGCGAAAAACTCACCACCGTTAACAAAATCAGTGAAAGCGGCAATAACCAGAGAAGACGTTTTCTCATCAGCAGCAGAACTCCGTCAATCGACAACGAGCCAACGATAGCACCGGGAAAATATCTGGCTCAAGCAAAACCCGCCTAAATCCGGTCAACAGAAAGAAAAAAGGAGCCAAAGCTCCTTATTTTTTTAATCACGTTTTAGATTAGATCGCGTCTTCATCTTCTTCGCCGGTTCGAATACGAATAACACGCTCGACGTCAGTGATGAAGATTTTACCGTCGCCAATCTTACCGGTCTGGGCTGTCTCAATGATGGTGTCGACGCATTGGTCTGCCACATCTTCGTTCACGACGATTTCTAGTTTCACTTTTGGCAGGAAGTCGACCATGTATTCCGCACCGCGGTACAGTTCAGTGTGGCCTTTTTGACGACCAAATCCTTTCACTTCAGAAACCGTCATACCCGTGATACCAACTTCCGCCAGCGCTTCACGGACATCATCGAGTTTAAATGGCTTGATAATGGCTTCGATTTTTTTCATGTTCATCCCTTAAACTTCGTTTTGTTGCTGGCATTATCTGCTAGCCGTTGTAAACAATCAATAAAAAGCCCAAGCAAGGCTTGGGCTCTCTCACAAACTGTGGTGCAAAAATTATTTCAGGCTAGCAAAATATGCAGCCAGGTTTGCAATGTCATCATCGCTCAACATCGATGCCTGAGCTTGCATCACAGGAGCCAGACCGCCGTTACGCTCTTTGTTTTTGTACGCTTTGATAGCCGTCACGATGTATTGTTCGTTCTGGCCTTTCAGGTTTGGATAACCCGGAATAACCGCGATACCATCTGCACCGTGACACGCTGCGCACACCGCCGATTTTGCTTTCCCTGCTGCCGCATCGCCTGCAACTGCGTTACCTGCTAATAGCGTCAAACCCAACATCATTCCCATTGCGACTTTATTCATTGCTCACCCTTATTTGTCCATAGTGATTATAAGTGTTTATGAATGCGATTTTGGCATGAAAAAACGTCACTTGTCCCAGATGAGTTCACAATCTTGCCCACTGAAGTCACGATCTATAAATAAATTTGCAACCGCTACCACTTTATTCTGATGCATCACAATCGGCGTCCGTCGTCTCAGCCAACTCGGTACCTGATATTCCTGAAACAGTTTCTTTAATTTACGCGAACCCGCTCGGCCAACCGGGCATGCAGACAAACCTTCCGGATTAAAAGTTACCCAGAACGGAGCATCGTCGGCTGGCAAGCGAAGGTTCCCCTGCGCACTTGTCACCAGCATCAGACTGCCCAGATTGTCAGGCAGCCGCAATCGGCACTCGGACAATAGCGGTTGCTGCCAAGCGGACACATCCTGCATCAGTGGCACACAATACAAACGTTGATGGAAACGGCGAATTTCGCACTCGCCCAGTTTGAGTTTGGGATTGGCATCGTCTTCGGCTTGAGCCACTTCGCGCCACAGGACTTCTAATTGCACGCGGCTCGGCATCGGCTGCCCCTGAGATGCCAGCCAGTAACGCAATAATTGGCGGCGCAGTGCATCGCTGTGCGGCAGCAGCGCAGCAACCGACAAACTGTCGTCACTTTGCGTAGCTGCGTTAAGCGCATCGTTAAGCAGTTCAGCCAGTAATTCATCCTGCTCCGCACACAGCTGCGCGCTGCGTTGCACGGCGTGACGGATTCCCGGCCAGCGTTCACTTAACACGGGGGTCACACGGTGACGCAGGAAATTTCGCTCGTAGCGCTCATCCTGATTACTTTCATCTTCGACCCATTGCAACTGCTGCTGTCGGGCGAATTGTTCAATCTGCTCCCGGGAAACACTCAATAGCGGGCGCAACAACTGACCGTTTGCAAACGGCGCTTGCTGCGCCATGGATGCCAAGCCTTTCGGACCACTGCCACGTTTCAATGCCAGCAAGAACGTTTCCAATTGATCATCGGCATGCTGACCGAGCAACAGAAGGCGGTTGCTCTCCATGTAGGTTGCCAAAGCTTTATAGCGCGCATCACGAGCCAGCTTTTCAATGCTTTCGCCACTGGCAGTATCCAAGCTGACCCGTTCAATTGAGAGCGGAATGTTAACCGATTTGCACCATTGCTGGCAGCGCTCTGCCCATTCATCAGCATGGCGGCTCAAACCATGATGAACATGGACCGCCTGCACGCTGATGGCACGCTCATTTCGGTAGCGAGCTAAAAGTTCCAGCAACACTCGCGAATCAACGCCACCACTGAAGGCGAGCACAAAATGGCGTGATGATTGAGCATCAAGTAATTGACGAGTATGAGCGTACAAATCCATGGCAATGTCGGTTGAGTATGAAGAACCGTTTGAGTATACCGCAAAGCAGTAACGTAGGTAGCGCAGTACATTGAACCACGCGAAAAACAAAAGGGCCGGACACTGTCCGACCCTCGAGCTAATTGCATGCTGAACTTAGCAGTAACCGTAGTTCATCAGGCGTTGGTAGCGACGCTCCAGCAGCGATTCGTGATCCAGTTGCTCCAGATCCGCCAGCTGACGCAGCAGCGTTGCTTTCATATTTTCTGCCATCTTAACGTGGTCGCGGTGCGCACCACCCAGTGGCTCTTCGATCACTTCGTCGATCAGTTCCAGCTCTTTCAGACGAGGAGCAACCAGACCCATCGCTTCCGCTGCTTGCGGTGCTTTATCCGCATCACGCCACAGAATCGACGCACAACCTTCTGGCGAAATCACTGAGTAAGTGGAGTATTGCAGCATGTTGACGTAGTCACCCACACCGATTGCCAGTGCACCACCTGAACCGCCTTCACCGACAACGTTACAGATCACTGGCACTTTAAGGCCAGCCATCACTTTCAGGTTTTTCGCGATCGCTTCAGACTGGCCACGCTCTTCCGCACCCACCCCCGGGTATGCACCCGCCGTGTCAATAAAGGTGATGATTGGCATGTTGAAACGCTCAGCCATTTCCATCAGACGCAGGGCTTTACGGTAACCTTCAGGTTTTGGCATACCGAAGTTACGTTTTACTTTTTCACGAGTTTCGCGGCCTTTCTGATGACCAATCACCATCACAGGACGACCATCAAGACGCGCCATGCCACCCACGATCGCTTTATCGTCAGCAAACGCACGGTCACCGGCCAGTTCATCGAACTCAGTAAACATGTTGTTGACGTAATCCAGAGTGTAAGGGCGTTGTGGATGGCGAGCCATCTGTGCCACTTGCCATGCACCTAAATCACTGAAAATTTTCTTTTTAAGCTCTAGGCTTTTCTTTTCTAGCTGTTCGATCTCTTTTTCAAGATCTACGGAAGTATCACCGCCATGACGAGACACGTCACGAAGCGCCTGAATCTTAGCTTCCAGTTCTACAATAGGTTTTTCAAATTCTAGAAAATTTAGGCTCATCTACCGATCCTTTTTTACTCAGCTCGCAATGGCGCAGCTGAATTTTAGTTAAATTCGAGTTCTACCTGGTCGTTGCCAAGTAACTGTTTTAATTCGTCTAACAATGTATCGCTTGGAGTCACACGCCATTCAGTGCCTAACGTCAGACGTGCTCGCGCATCAGGGCGCTGGTAGTATACATTGACAGGGACAGTCCCTGCTCGGTGAGGCTCTAAGATCTGACTAAAGCGCTCAAAAAACTGCTCATCAATCTGCGATTGTTCAATCGAGATAGATAAGCCTCGGGCATATTTTTCACGCGCGCTGCCCAAGTCCATGACTTCGCGCGCCGACATTTTAAGGCCACCATTGAAGTCATCAAAGCTGACCTGTCCGGAAATCACCAGAATTTTATCTTTTTCTAACAATTCTGCATACCGATCCAGCGCATCGGAGAACAGCATGACTTCCATTCGGCCACTGCGATCGTCAAGCGTCATCAACCCGATACGGTTGCCGCGCTTGGTGGTCATCACCCGCGCTGCAATCACCAGACCAGCCACCGTCAACGACTGATCGCGACGTGTCGGCGTCGCTTCATTCAATCGACAACTGGTGTACTTATTCAGTTCCTTCAGGTAGGCATTAATGGGATGCCCGGTCAAATAAAGTCCGAGCGTCTCCCGCTCCCCTTCCAGCCAGACTTTCTCCGGCCATTCAGGAACCTGAATGTATTTCTGTTCAACTTCTTCCGGTGCGTCAGTGAGCACACCAAACATGTCTGCCTGACCAAACGCTTCCGCCTGATGGTGCTGGCTTGCCGCTTTCACCGCATCATCCAGCGAAGCCATCATTGCAGCACGATGCGGCCCCAAACGGTCCAGTGCACCAGCCAGAATCAATTTTTCTATCACACGTTTGTTGACCTTCTTAATGTCAATGCGTGCACAGAAATCAAACAAATCTTTAAAGTAACCGCCCTTGTTGCGCGCTTCGAGGATCACTTCAATCGGGCCTTCACCTACCCCTTTAATCGCACCGATACCGTACACAATTGCGCCGGAATCGTCGACATTAAAGCGGTACAGCCCCGAATTGATATCCGGCGGCAATACCTTCAGCCCCATGCGCATGCATTCATCAACCAGGCCCACCACTTTCTCGGTGTTATCCATATCGGCGGTCATTACCGCCGCCATGAACTCAGCCGGATAGTGCGTTTTCAGCCACAGCGTTTGGTACGATACTAAAGCATAGGCTGCTGAGTGCGATTTGTTAAAGCCGTATCCAGCAAATTTCTCTACCAGATCGAAGATTTTCATTGCCAGTTCGCCGTCAACACCGTTGTTTTCGGCACCGGACTGAAACACCTCGCGCTGCTTGGCCATCTCTTCCGGCTTTTTCTTACCCATCGCACGACGCAGCATGTCCGCACCACCAAGCGTATAGCCTGCCAGTACCTGAGCAATCTGCATGACCTGTTCCTGATACAGGATGATGCCGTAGGTTGGCTCCAGAATCTCTTTCAGTGACTCGTGCTGCCACTTTTCATCCGGGTAAGAAATCGCTTCACGACCGTGTTTACGGTCGATAAAGTTGTCCACCATACCTGATTGTAGAGGGCCCGGACGGAACAGGGCCACCAGTGCGATGATGTCTTCAAAACAGTCTGGCTGCAGGCGTTTGATCAGCTCTTTCATGCCGCGCGATTCAAGCTGGAATACCGCGGTGGTTTCCGAATTTTGCAGCACGCGGAATGAGGCCGGATCCGCGAGCGGAATCGATTCGATTCGCACTGGCGGTTCACCCGCTTTTTCACGGCGTGGGTTAATCAAACCCAGCGCCCAGTCAATAATGGTGAGTGTACGCAGACCAAGGAAGTCAAACTTCACTAAGCCAGCATATTCGACGTCGTTCTTGTCGAATTGGGTAACCGGATGGTGACCTTCCGAGTCACAATAGATCGGCGCAAAGTCGGTGATGGCCGTTGGCGAGATCACCACACCACCCGCGTGTTTACCCGCGTTTCGAGTACACCCTTCCAGAATGCGACACATATCGATCAGTTCTTTAACTTCTTCGTCTGCGTCGTAAAGCTCTTGCAGGGCCGGCTCCGCTTTGAATGCTTTTTCCAGCGTCATGCCCGGATCCGGCGGAATCATTTTCGAAATGCGATCCACAAAACCAAACGGATGGCCAAGCACTCGGCCCACATCACGGATAACGGCTTTCGCCGCCATGGTACCGAAGGTGATGATCTGCGATACCGCATCGCGGCCATACATTTCAGCAACGTGATCAATCACCTGATCGCGTTTATCCATGCAGAAGTCGACGTCGAAATCGGGCATCGATACCCGTTCCGGGTTAAGGAAACGTTCGAATAGCAGATCATATTCCAGCGGATCAAGGTCGGTGATTTTCAGCGCGTACGCCACCAGCGAACCCGCGCCAGAGCCTCGCCCTGGCCCCACCGGAATATCATTGTCTTTCGACCACTGGATGAACTCCATTACGATCAGGAAGTAACCGGGGAAGCCCATCTGGTTGATTACCTGAAGTTCGATCTCCAGACGTTCATCGTATGCCGGACGGCGTTCCGCGCGAACAGCCGGATCTGGGAACAGGAACTCCAGACGATCTTCCAGACCTTCGCGCGATTTTTTCACCAGGTATTCGGTTTCAGCCATGCCTTCGGTCGGGAACGCAGGCAGGAAGTACTCCCCCAAACGGACCGTGACGTTACAACGCTTAGCGATTTCAACGCTGTTTTCCAGCGCTTCCGGAATGTCGGCAAACAGCTCGCACATTTCCTCTTCGCTGCGAAGGTACTGTTGCGGGCTGTAGTTTTTCGGACGGCGGGGATCTTCTAAGGTAAAGCCATCGTGGATGGCGACTCGGATTTCGTGCGCATCAAACTGGTCAGGGTCGATAAAGACCACATCGTTGGTTGCCACCACAGGCAGTTCTGCCTGTTCCGCAAGCTCCAACGCAAAGTGAAGATAGCTCTCTTCGTCCGCACGCCCGGTTCGCACCAATTCCAGATAGAAGTTGTCAGCAAAATGGGTCTGATAAAACTCGACGCACTTCTCTACTAGGGCTTGGTTGCCTTTGAGCAGCGCACGGCCAATTTCACCATTTTTACCGCCGGAAAGAATAATCAGTCCTTCGGCGTATGTGAGCAGCCACTCTTTATCGATTACTGGCTGATGTTGCACGTGTCCGCGCAGGTAGGCATCGGAAATCAGTAACGTCAGGTTTTTGTACCCGACGTTATCTTTGGCCAGTACGGTGATACGAGTCAGTTCATCACCAAATTCATCGGAGCGTACAGAAAAGTCAGCACCAACGATCGGCTTGATACCACAACCATGCGCTGTGCCATAAAATTTCACCAAGCCACACAGGTTGGTAAAGTCGGTCAGAGCCATTGCCGGCATGCCCATTGCGGCCACTTTCTTCACCAGTGGCGGCACTTTTGACAGGCCATCAACCATGGAGAAATCACTGTGAATGCGTAAGTGGATGAACTTTGGATCTGACATTCAATTCTGTCCTGGAGTACTGAGATTTGTTACTGGCGGTTATTCTACGTGAATCTGAGCGGAGTTACAGAGCTTATTCCAGCCCAAGTACCCGTTTTACCGGGCCAAAACTCCGACGATGCTGCTCAATGACACCATGTTGCTCAATCGCATCAAAATGCGCTTTGGTGGGATAACCTTTGTGTTTGGCAAAACCAAACTGCGGATAGGCTTTATCCAGCTCTTCCATTTCTTGGTCGCGCACAACTTTGGCAATGATCGAGGCAGCGCTGATCTGTGCCACGCGTAAGTCACCTTTGACCACCGCTTGAGCGTCCATCGGCAGTTGCGGAATCTTATTGCCGTCCACCAGCACTAAGTCTGGCTTGATCGCCAGCCCTTGCACCGCACGCTGCATAGCCAACATGGTCGCCTGAAAGATGTTTAACTCATCAATCTCTTTTGGGCTGCAACGCCCGACCGACCATGCCAGTGCCTTTTCCTGAATTTCCGGCAGCAGCGCCAGACGTTTTTTCTCCGACAATTTTTTTGAATCGTTCAAGCCTTCAATCGGGTTATTCGGATCCAAGATCACCGCCGCGGTGACCACATCGCCGACCAACGGGCCACGGCCCACTTCATCCACTCCGGCAATCAGGTGATAGCCGCCAGGAATTTCAAACGGAGGCAGTTCTTTTTCAGGTTTCTTAGCCATGATGTTTACTATCAGAATCAGTGTTGAATTAAATTAAGCACCGCGTTGGCGGCTTGTTCATCGGCGCCCTTGCGAATCCAGTGATGCATTTCGTCAAATTTTTCCAGCATCTCGCGGTTGTCGCTATCCAGCAGGCGACACACTTCGTGATACAGATTGTCGACCGTGCAATCATCCTGCAACAGCTCTTTCACCAGCTCTTGGTCAGCCAGAATGTTCGGCAGCGACACATATGGCGTTTTCAGCAGACGCTTAGCCAGAAAGGCAGTAATCGCATTGACGCGATAGCCAACCACCATCGGGCGTTTGAGCAACATGCACTCCAGCGCGACCGTGCCCGAAGCCAGCATCACCGCATCCGACGCAGTGATGACATTGCGCGCGGTGTCGTCTACCAGCACAAAATTGAGTTCTGGAGCGTGTTGCTGCCATGCGGCTTCAAACTGTTCACGGCGTTTTGGGTTGACCAGTGCCACTACAAAACCCAGATCCGGGTAACGTTGCTGCAAACGCTGACATGTTTCGATAAACGGTTGCGCCAGCATTTTCATTTCACCACCGCGACTGCCCGGTAGCACTGCCAACCAGCGTTTATTGTTATCGAGACCTAACAGCGCTTGCGCCGCAAGTCGGTCAGATTCAAACGGAATGGCGTCAGCCAGCGTGTGACCGATAAACTCGCAAGGCACATTAAATTTGTCGTAGAACGCTTTTTCAAACGGCAGAAATGCCAGCACCAGATTGGTAGCAGCTTCGATTTTGAAGATACGTTTTTGGCGCCATGCCCACACCGATGGGCTGACGTAGTGGACGGTTTTGATACCCGCTTGTTTCAAGTCGAGTTCCAGGCGCAGGTTGAAATCCGGCGCATCGATACCGACAAACACATCCGGCGGATTGGTAGTGAAGTACTTTACCAACTCCGCTTTCACTTTCAGCAGACGCGGCAGACGGCCCAGCACTTCCACCAGCCCCATCACAGCCAGCTCTTCCATATCAAATAGCGACTGGCAGCCTTGCGCGATCATTTTCGGGCCGCCGATGCCGACAAACTCAGCATTCGGGTAACGAGCCTTGACCGCTTTGATGAAGCCTTCTCCCAACGTGTCGCCGGATAATTCGCCCGCGACGATGCCAATGCGTAATGGTCTATCCACGCCAAACGTCCTCTTTAAGCCTTGATGTGTGTTATGGAAAACCACCTGAAAAAGAGGCTGTCCATAAAACACAAAAGACCGCCCGCTGCCGGGCGATCTTTTATAGGTGCGTATTCAGCAAAGCTTAGCGAATGATGCCACGCTCTGAAGTCTCCAGCATGGTGATGAAGCGCTGAATCGATGGCCATTGCTCTGCCATCTCTTTCAGCACTGGCAACGCTTCCGCCTGAGTTTTACCTGAACGGTAAATCTCTTTGTAGGCTTTTTGCAGTGCACGGATTTCGTCTTTTTCAAAACCGTTACGCTTTAAGCCAACCAGGTTCAGACCGAATGGCGTAGCGTGGTTACCTTGCGCCAATACGTATGCCGGTACGTCTTGAACAACAGCGGAACAGCCACCGATGTAGGCAAATGCCCCTACGGTACAGAACGGATGAATCGCCGACAGCGCCATCACGCCCGCATTGTCTTCCACGGTCACATGACCGCCAAGAATGGCGTTATTGCCGATGTGCGTGTTGTTACCGACAATCACATCGTGTGCAATGTGCGCGTTAACACACAGCAGGTTGTCATCACCGACGACGGTTTGCGCTTTATCCTGCACAGTACCACGATGGATCTGTACCGCTTCACGAATCACGTTGCGATCGCCAACGATCACACGCGTATCTTCGCCGCCGTACTTCTTGTCCTGGTTCTCTTCACCAATCACAGCGTGCGGGAAAATACGGTTATCTTTACCAATCACAGTGTTGCCTTTAATCACAACATGTGACATTACCTCTGTGCCTTCACCAATAGTGACACCAGATGTAATGTAGGTAAACGGCCCAACCGTTACGTTAGCGCCAATCACTGCGCCTTCTTCGACCACCGCCATTGGGTGGATTTGTGCCGTTTCGTGGATCATATTAAAACTCTCTACGTGCGCATTTCAGTTCTGCAGAACACACTACGTCACCATCAACTTTGGCTACGCCGTTGAACAGCGCAATACCGCGACGCTCTTTCAAAAATTCCACTTCAATGATCAGTTGGTCGCCAGGGCCAACCGGTTTGCGGAATTTCGCGTTGTCGATGCTCGCGAAGTAGTACAGTTCATTTTCTTTTGGTGCACCAAAAGTTTTGAATGCCAGCAGGCCAGTAGCCTGAGCCATGGCTTCCAGAATCAGTACGCCAGGGAAAACAGGGAGCTGAGGGAAATGACCGGTAAACTGAGGTTCGTTCACTGAAACATTTTTAAGACCAATCAGGTATTTACCTTCTTCAAAATCTGTCACGCGGTCAATCAGCAAAAATGGATAACGGTGAGGAAGAAGCTCCTGAATTTCAGTGATATTCATCATTTTCTTTTCAGTAGTCAAAGTCATATTCCTATTTATAAATACGTAAAATTGTTTAGGGCATTATAGACGAAAAAGACTCGCACATTGCGAGCCTTTTTGACAAAAACACGGAATTAAGAGTCCGATTTTTGCTCAAGCAGCTTCTCTACCGCTTTCAAACGCTTATTCATTTCGTCGATGCGATGAACACGCGCGGCTGTCTTACGCCATTCTTTGTTGGTTTGCAGCGGAATACCGGAAGAGTACATCCCCTTCTCGTCAATGCTGCGCATGACCATACCCATACCAGTGATGGTAACACCATCGGCAATTTCAATATGGCCATTCACAACAGAAGCACCACCAATGATGCAATATTTACCGATCTTGGTGCTGCCGGCGACAATAGTACCACCGGCCATGGCCGTACCATATCCGATGTGCACGTTGTGCGCGATTTGCATCTGGTTGTCGAGAATGACGTTATCTTCAATCACGGTATCATCCAGCGCGCCACGGTCGATAGTGGTACATGCACCGATTTCAACACGGTTACCGATACGCACAGAACCCAGCTGCGGAATCTTAATCCACTCACCGCGTTCGTTGGCGTAACCGAAACCATCAGAACCAATTACAGTCCCCGACTGAATCAGGCAACGTTCACCCACCACCACATTGTGGTAAATGGTCACGTTCGCCCACAGCTTGGTATGATCGCCCAGCTTGGCATTTTTACCGATAAAGCAGCCAGCACCAATGATCACGTTATCGCCCAGTTCAACACCAGATTCGATCACGGCATTGGCGCCGATTGACACGTTGTTCCCTAACTTAGCGTCGTCAGCCACCACTGCGCTCGGTGCAATACCGCCCGCCGCAGGTGCTGGTGTGGTGTCCAGTGCTTGTGTCACTTTTGCAAACGCCACGTACGGGTCAGCAACAACCAGTACGTTTACCGGACATAAGTCTCGCTCAGAGGCCTTCACCATGATGACGGTCGCTTTACACTCAGCGAGGTGTTTACTGTATTTTGGGTTCGACAGGAAGGTAATGTCCCCTTCCTGTGCGCGATCCATCGGCGCTACACCACTGACAACAGCAGTGCTGTCACCGTGTAGCTCGCCCCCAGTAATCGTTGCCAATTCGGCTAAAGTTAGTGTTGTCATAATGCTTTAATTATTTGATTGTTTTGATTACTTTTTCTGAAATGTCGTACTCAGGCTTGCCGTACTGCATTGCGCTGATATCAACAATCATATCGTAGCCTTCTTTCTCAGCCACTTTCTTCACCGCATCTTGGATCACTTTAAACAGCTTCTGTTTCTCTTCCGATTCACGGCGAGCCGATGCTTGTTCCAGTGCCTGAGCTTTGATTTTGTAAGCGCTGTCCAGTTGACCAATTTCGATACGCAGTTTTTCCACGTCATCCTGACTCATCAGCTCAGAATCACGCTTCAATTTTTCAATTTTCGTTTTTGCATCTGCTTTGATGCTTTGCAGCTCCGCCGCTTTGTCTTTGAATTCATCTTGCATTTTCTTCAGGACAACTTCGCGCTGTGGCAGGGCCTGAAAAACTTGCGCAGTGTTAATGAATCCCACTTTTTGAGCCGCTTCAGCAGCTTGAGCAAAAAATGATGAGCTAAGAACAATAAGGCTAACACCTGCTGCTTTGATGATGTGTTTCAAAATAGTTTCCTCTATTAGAAGGTTCGTCCGATAGTGAAAGTGAAGAATTCTTCGTCGTCACCTTCGTATTTCTTAATAGGTTTCGCCAGAGAGAAGACCAGAGGCCCCATTGGCGACATCCATTGCAACGCTACACCGTACGAAGAACGGTAGTTGGTTGGATCTGAGTAGTCGTAGTAGTATTTGTCACCATAATCTGCCCCGCTGCTGCGGTAGTCAAATTCGGTATCCCAAACACTGGCCATATCGTAGAAAATACTGGTACGAACCTGACTACGCGCTTCATCCGAAGCGAACGGCGTCGGCACAATCAGCTCGACACTGGCCAATGCAATCGCGTTACCACCAACCGAATCATCGGTTGCGGTATCGGTACCATTGTTGGAACCTGAGTAATCACGGTACACCGCTTTTGGACCCGCTGTGTTAGAGCCAAATCCGCGTAATGTTGTAAAACCACCCGCATAGAAGTTTTCATAGAACGGATAGAGGTTATCTTTCCCGTCTGTCTGACCATAACCGTTACCGTAACCCAGGCGGCCACGCAGTAACAGCGTAAACTCATGCTTTTTAGTTAGCGGAACATACTGGCGCACATCGTATTGCAGTTTGAAGTACTTCGCATCCGAACCCGGAACTGTGATTTTGCCCGACGCACGCTGGTAGTTACCAGCCGTTGGGAAGTAACCTTTGTTGAGGTTATTACGCGTCCAGGCAATGTTCATATCGAAATCGTTAGTCAGTAGACTACCGTCTGAATCGATATTGCTCTCTTGAGCTTTAAGGAACTGTTCCACTTGCAGATACGGCGTCAGGTTACCGATCTTGTTGTGCGTGTAACCCACACCAAATTCAAAACGGTTCAGTTCATCGAATGGAAAACCCCAGGTCAGGCTGGTACCGTAGCTTTCGTTGGTATAGTCGACGATGCCCGCTTCCGATGCTTCAAACTGGTTATAGAAAACTTTACCGCCCAGGCTGACACCATCGAGGTTCCAATACGGGTCACGATATTCCAGCGTAATGTTCTTCTGGTAATCGTTCGTGGTCGCGTTGATGCCCACACGGTTACCGCTACCAAGGAAGTTATCCTGAGTCAGACCGACCGTAAAGCTTACGCCCGATTCCGTACCGTAACCGACACCAAAGTTTACGCTGCCTGAGTTCGCTTCTTTCACCGTGTAAACCAGATCGACCTGATCATCGGTACCCGGTACACGAACAGTCTGAACGTCAACGGTTTCGAAATAGCCCAGACGGTTCAGACGCGCCTTACCAGTATCGATAGATTTCGAGTTCAGCCAAGAACCTTCCATCTGGCGCATCTCACGGCGCAGAACTTCGTCACGGGTCGCATTGTTACCGACAAAACGAATATCGCGTACATACATACGCTTACCCGTTTCAACATGCACGACCAGTGACACCTGCTGTGTTTCATCGTCAAATTCAGGAATCGTGCGCACTTGTGGGTACGCATAACCCGCTTCGCCCAGCACACGCTTGACACTTTCTTCCAGTTGAGTCACCGATGAACCACGGTAGGTTTCACCCATTTCAAACGGAATCAGCGACTTAAATTCGTCTTCTTTACCAATCAATTCACCGCGGAACTGAACATCTTTCACCGTATAAGGTTTACCCTCATTGAGATTCATGGTGATGTAGACGCCTTTTTTGTCCGGCGAAATAGCAACTTGCGTTGAATCAACCTGAAACTTCAGGTAACCGCGATCGAGATAGAAAGTGCGCAGTGCTTCGATATCGCCTGCCAACACCTGTTTCTGATATTTGTCGTCCGACAGGAAGTTCCACCACGCGACATCCACTTTCAGATTGAAGCGTGACAACAGCTCCTGATCGGAAAACACTTCGTTGCCAATAAAGTTGATTTGCTGGATTTTAGCCGAGACACCCTCGGTAAAGACAAACTTCAGGTCCGCGCGGTTACGCGGCAGTGGCGTCACCACGGCTTTTACAGTGGCGTTGTATTTACCAACGCTGTAGTAGAAGTCTTCCAGACCTTTTTCAATGTTGCTGAGCTTGGTGCGATCCAATGCTTCACCAACACGGATTCCGGATGCATCAAGGTTTTGCTGCAACTGTTCTTCTTTGATCGCCTTGTTGCCGGAGAAAGAGACGCTCGCAATGGTTGGGCGCTCTTTCACCTGAACGACTAAAGTCTCATCGTCGCGCAGAACTTTAACATCTTCAAAGTTACCCGAGGCATACAAAGCCTTGATGATTTCAGCAACGTCCTGAGAATCAACGGTATCGCCAACACGGACCGGCATTTTTAACAATGCGGCACCCAGAGCAACACGCTGTAACCCTTGAATCTGAATGTCCTGCACAACAAAATTTTCGGCACTATTCGCCGACACGCTTGTTGCGAGCAGCGTCGCGAACAGGATTTTTTTCATTGCCATATTTGTTTTAGTTATTCCTTACTACAACCTTTGCCTAATGCTTATCAATCACAGGCGAGTAAAATCGTTAAATATTGCCACGGCCATCAGAGAGAAGATGATCATACCGCCGATGCGATAACCCATTTCCTGCACTTTTTCCGGAACCGGACGACGAATAATGGCTTCAATCGCGAAAAATAGCAGGTGACCACCGTCCAGCATCGGTAACGGCACCAAGTTAATGATGCCCAAGTTGACGCTGATCAGCGCCAAAAAGCCGAGGAAATAGACCAGACCATAATCCGCCGTTGCACCTGCGCCTTTCGCGATAGAAATGGGGCCGCTCAGGTTATTCAACCCTACATCGCCGACTATCAATTTCTTCAGCATGCTGACGGTCAGATCAATCACCTGGCCAGTTTTTTCAAATGCTTTTCCGAACGATTCAAATACACCAAATTGCAGCTCAAATCGATAACTTTGCGGCCAATCTGCGACTTTAGGTGCGATTCCCGCAAAACCGATCACTTTTCCTTGAGACAGCTTTTTAGCATTAGGGGTTAAAGACAACGACAGCGATTCTTGCTGGCGTTCAATATCAATCACTAATGCCTGGTCAGGATGCGTCTGAATCGCGTCAATCACCTGTTGCCAATCTGTGATCGGCTGGCCATTAATGTGAGTCAACACATCGCCGACCATCAGCCCAGCACGAGCACCAGCGCCTTCAGCCTCTACACTCGTCAGCTCCGCAGAGATTTGCGGTGTAAATGGCTTAAAGCCAAGCGCTCCCATAGCAGACTCTGTTTCAGGATCAAAGTTCCACCCACTGAGGTCAAAAGTTTTGATTTCGTCGACGCCGACACCATTTGGCGATGAAACCGTCACGGTCATACGTTGATCGCCAATATGAGAAATCAGCCCCATATTGACCGATTCCCAATCCGGTGTTTCAGTGCCAGAGACCGCTTTGATTTCCATGCCCGGTTCAAGACCTGCATTGGCGGCAATAGAATACGGCGCAACATTACCCACTACTGGTTTAACGGCAGGTACACCAATCATAAACACTAGCCAGTAGGCAAAGACCGCAAAGAAGAAGTTAAAGGCAGGGCCTGCGCTGACAATAGCAGCTCGCTTCCAGAGCGGCTTTTTATCGAAAGCAAACTGCTGGTCTTGCGGGCTAACGTCATCCACCCGGCCATCGAGCATCTTGACGTAGCCACCCAGAGGAATGATGGAAATACTGTATTCAGTACCATCTTTGCCAAGGCGTTTCCAAATCGACTTACCAAAACCAATCGAAAACTTCTCAACTTTGACGCCACACTTTCTCGCCACCCAGAAATGACCATATTCGTGCACGGCAACCAAAATGCCCAGTGCAACAATAAAGGACACCAGGTTCCACAAAATGCCACTCATAATAATCGCTCTTTCAACTCTTGAGATGCCAGACTACGAGCCATTGTATCGAGCTCAATCAGGCTTTCCAAGGTATAGGAATGTAACGGACTGTTGGTTCCACACACTTTAGACAACACACGTTCATTGATAGTTGCGATATCGGTGAAACGGATCTGACCACGCAGGAAAGCATCCACCGCCACTTCGTTGGCGGCATTCAGAGACGTCGTCGCATGCTGACCTTCATAACAGGCATCAATGGCCAGTTTGAGACACGGATAGCGCGCATAATCCACATCGAGAAACGTCAGTTCACTCAAGCGGGTAAAATCAAGCGGTTTCACTCCGGCATTCACACGCTGAGGATAGGCCATGGTCAAGGCTATCGGTGTTGCCATGTCCTGTTCACCCAACTGGGCTATGACTGAACCATCGCGGTATTGCACCATTGAATGAATCACAGACTGAGGGTGAATCAGCACTTTCAATTGCTCGGGCGCCGCATTGAACAGCCATTTGGCTTCGATAAACTCAAGACCTTTATTCATCATCGTCGCGGAATCGACCGAAATTTTCGGCCCCATTGACCAATTCGGATGTGCAATCGCCTGCTCAGGAGTCACATCTTTCAGTGTTTGAATATCACTGTAACGGAACGGACCACCAGAGCCGGTCAGCAGAATGTGGGACACGCCACTTTGCTGTAAATCACAGCGACCAAGGCGGGTTTGAATTTCGACTGGTAGACACTGAAAAATCGCATTGTGTTCACTGTCGACCGGCATCAGCTCTGCGCCATGCTGTTCAACGGCATCGATAAACAACTGCCCAGACATCACCAATGCTTCTTTGTTCGCCAGCAGTACACGCTTACCCGCTTTTACTGCCGCCATAGTGGGCAGCAACCCGGCCGCACCGACGATCGCGGCCATGACAGTATCAACTTCGTCACACGCGGCAACCTGGCACATTGCGTCCTGGCCAAACATGACCTCAGTCGACAATTGCAAAGCACGAAGCTCGGCCGCGAGCTGCTGCGCAGCGTCAGCGGTTGCCATGACGGCGTACTTCGGTCGCCAGCGCAGACACAAGTCGCGCATTTTGGCGACGTTGCCACCTGCCGCGAGCGCGACCACAGTAAATTGTTCAGGATTCTCTGCAACTACTTTAAGCGTGCTGGCTCCGATTGAACCTGTCGCTCCCAGAATCGTTAATTTACGCATAGCAAAAACCGTCGTGATTGAGTACGGGCAGCCAAATGGCTACCCACACATTAGAACATAAAGTAGAGAAGAGCGAACACAGGGAAGGCCGCAGTCAGGCTGTCAATGCGATCGAGAATGCCGCCATGCCCGGGAATAATATTGCTGCTGTCTTTGATTCCAGAAACACGCTTAAACATGCTCTCAACCAAATCTCCCAGCACAGAGATCACCACCGTCAACAGAATCGTCAGCAGCATGATGCTCAGTGAAGAAAACTCTATCGCAAACCAGTCAGCGAATAACCAGCCAACGATCATCGCCGCAATCACACCGCCAACTAAACCTTCAATAGTTTTGTTCGGACTCACTGCTGGCGCCATTTTGTGTTTACCCAGACTTTTTCCCGAGAAATACGCACCACTGTCCGCGGCCCAGACAATCAAACACACAAATAGAACCAGTTTGGCGCCGTGGTAGAAATCCGTTTCCATCCCTTCTGCACGTAAAAACACTACGCTCCAGAAAAATGGCAGTAACGTCAGTAAACCGAACAAATGGCGCGCAGGATTTGATTCCTCCCACCAACGTCGGGAACGGGGAAAAGTAATGGCGAGAAAACTGGAGTACAGCCACCAGATGGTACCGATAGCCAGAATAGCAAAGTGAGTGCCATTAAGTGTTGCAAGCGACTGAACTGCCGGAGAAATCAGAAAAAAACTCGCACCGCCAACTAAAATAGCCGGCAGCAGAGCAATATAACGCGATGTGTGCTGAACAAATTGGGTCCATTCCCAAAATCCCAATAAAGTCACAACTGCCAAGGCCAGAATAAACCAAGGAAGTGGCAGGAAGAAAATGCCTAAAATGACCAAAGGTGCAAGTATGAGCGCTGTAATTATTCTTTGCTTCAAACTTAGAAATCCTATTTTATGATTCCATCAATGCCTTAACTTGCTCACCGGTACAACCAAATCGGCGCTCACGATTTACAAACCAAGTCACTGCTTCAATTAAACTGTCTTCACCAAATTCTGGCCAGAACACTGGCGTAAAATACATTTCTGCGTAGGCCAGTTGCCACAGCATAAAGTTACTGATCCGGCATTCACCGCTGGTACGAATCAACAGATCCACTTCCGGAATATCAGACATGGTGAGATGTTCGGTGATCAACGCTTCGTCAATCTCTGACGGGTTGATTTCACCACGCGCCACTTTGACCGCGATGTCACGAGCGGCCTGAGTAATGTCCCATTTACCGCCATAGTTCGCGGCAATGTTGACCACTAACCCGGTGTTATTCGCCGTCAGAGCTTCTGCCTGAGCGATCTTCGTTTGTAGACGCTCACTGAAACGGCTCTTATCACCAATAATACGAAGACGTAGGTTGTTCTTGTGCAATTTTTTGACTTCGGTAGACAGAACTGTGATAAACAGCTCCATTAACACACCAACTTCTTCTTCAGGGCGGCGCCAGTTTTCGCTACTGAATGCAAACAGAGTAACGGCTTTGATCCCTAGTTTCGCAGCAGTGGAGATGGTTTTTCGGACAGCGGCTACACCATTTTTATGACCAAAGACACGGGGTTTGCCTTGTGCTTTCGCCCAGCGGCCATTGCCATCCATGATGATTGCAATATGCTGAGGAAGAACATCTGAAGTGAGTTGCGAATTTTGCATAGAGACGTAGTGACGATAAAAAGATGATGAAGGGTAGCATAAAAAAACGCTGTGCTGCGAGCACAGCGTTTTTTTCACTGGCATGACGGGAGAATTAAACTTCCATCAGCTCTTTTTCTTTAGCAGCAAGCACTTCATCAATGCGTTTAACTGCAGCGTCAGTCAGCTTCTGAATCTCGTCTTGTGCTTTGTGCTCGTCATCTTCAGAGATTTCTTTGTCTTTCAGCAGCGCTTTTAGATCACTGTTCGCATCACGACGAATGTTACGTACCGCTACACGGCCGCCTTCAGCTTCACCACGTACGATTTTAACCAGGTCTTTACGGCGTTCTTCAGTCAATGGTGGCAGTGGAACGCGAATAACTGTGCCTGCTGACATTGGGTTCAAACCCAGATCCGACATCAGGATCGCTTTTTCAACTTTAGGTGTCAGTTCTTTATCAAACACGGTGATCGCCAGAGTACGCGCGTCTTCTGCGACTACGTTAGCGATTTGGTTAAGAGGTGTTGGAGCACCGTAGTACTCAACAGAGATGCCAGATAGCAGGCTTGGGTGCGCACGACCAGTACGAACCTTTTGCAGGTTGTTCTTCAGTGCTTCAACACTTTTGTCCATACGCTCTTGAGCGTCTTTTTTGATCTCATTAATCACAATTTCACCTTAATTCTTATTTCATCTCGAGAGTGATTATACTGCGGAGCTGATCAACGTGCCTTCCGCTTCACCCATCACCACGCGACGTAGTGCGCCTGGTTTGTTCATGTTGAAGACACGGATTGGCATTTTGTGGTCACGAGCCAGCGTGAACGCTGCCAAATCCATCACTTTCAATTCTTTATCAAGTACATCGTTGTATGCGAGCTTATCATACAGTTGTGCGTCTGGGTTGGCTACCGGGTCTGCACTATAAACTCCGTCTACTTTCGTCGCTTTGAGAACTACGTCTGCTTCAATTTCGATACCACGCAGACAGGCTGCTGAATCAGTGGTAAAGAATGGGTTGCCTGTACCAGCAGAGAAAATCACTACGCGGCCCTGGCGCAGTTGGCTGATAGCATCTGCCCAGTTGTAATCGTCACACACGCCTTTCAGAGGAATCGCCGACATCACACGTGCGTTCACGTAAGCACGGTGCAGCGCATCACGCATTGCCAGACCATTCATTACTGTTGCCAACATACCCATGTGATCACCAACGACGCGGTTCATACCTGCTGCTGCCAGACCGGCACCACGGAACAAGTTACCGCCACCGATAACAACGCCAACCTGAACACCAAGTTCTACCAGTTCTTTCACTTCTTGAGCCATACGGTCAAGAACGGCTGGATCGATACCAAAACCTTCTTCGCCTTGAAGCGCTTCACCGCTAAGTTTTAACAGAATACGTTGATATGCTGGTTTAGGGTTCGTTGTCATGGACTTTACCTTCCAAAGAGAGTTGTTGATTAACAGTCATGGATACACTTAACCATTTAAGCGCATTCATCACGGTTAATCTCGCCTTAGTCGTGAAAAGACCGCAGCCATGGCCACGGTCTTTTTCTGAGCATTCTCGCTAAGGATTAACCTTTTTGAGCTAGTGCTACTTCTTCAGCGAAGCTTAGGCCTTCAGCTTTCTCGATACCTTCACCCACTTCCAGGCGAACGAATGTAGAAACTGACGCACCTTTTTCTTTCAGGACTTCGCCAACAGATTTCTTAGGTTCCATCACGAAAGGCTGACCAGTCAGAGAAACTTCACCGGTGAATTTCTTCATGCGGCCTTCAACCATTTTCTCTGCGATTTCTTTAGGCTTGCCTTCGTTCATCGCGATTTCAACTTGAACTTCACGCTCTTTTGCTACTACGTCAGCTGGTACGTCTTCTGGGTTTACGTACTCAGGACGTGATGCTGCAACGTGCATTGCGATGTGTTTCAGAGTTTCAGCGTCGCCTTCACCAGCAACAACTACACCGATTTTCTCGCCGTGACGGTAAGAAGCCAGTGCAACACCTTCAACGTACTGAACGCGACGGATGTTTACGTTTTCGCCGATTTTCGCTACTAGAGCAACGCGAATTTCTTCGAATTTAGCTTGTAGTTCTTCAACGGTTGCTTTCGTTGCCAGAGCGTCTTCAGCTACTTGGTTAACGAATGCAGTGAAGTTAGAGTCTTTTGCTACGAAGTCTGTTTGGCAGTTCACTTCAAGAAGAACCGCTACGCCGTTTGCTTCTTTAATTGCGATAGTACCTTCAGCAGCAACGTTACCTGCTTTTTTAGCAGCTTTAGCAGCGCCTGATTTACGCATGTTTTCGATCGCAAGCTCGATGTCACCGTTAGTTTCAACAAGCGCTTTCTTACATTCCATCATACCTGCGCCAGTACGTTCGCGCAGTTCTTTTACTAGAGCAGCAGTAACAGCCATTCTCTATTCCTCAGTTTGATTCTGGATATGGTAAAAATTAGGGGCCTACATTTTCGGCCCCCAATGCTAACTATAACTTAGCTTATGCTTCAGCTTTGTGGCACATAGAGCTAAGTGTAACTCAGAGCCGCTATTATTCAGCTTCTACGAAACCGTCTTTGTCAGCAACTGCCGCTACGTCTTTGTTACGGCCTTCGCTTACTGACTCTGCTGCTGCGTTCAGGTATAGCTGAACTGCACGGATTGCGTCATCGTTACCTGGGATAACGAAGTCAACGCCGTCTGGGTTAGAGTTAGTATCAACAACCGCGAACACTGGAATGCCCAGGTTGTTTGCTTCTTTAATTGCGATGTGTTCGTGATCAGCGTCGATTACGAATAGAGCGTCTGGTAGGCCGCCCATATCTTTAATACCACCAAGAGACTTCTCTAGCTTCTCCATTTCGCGAGTACGCATTAGAGCTTCTTTCTTAGTCAGCTTGTCGAAAGTACCGTCAGTAGACTGGATCTCAAGATCTTTCAGACGCTTGATTGATTGACGAACAGTTTTCCAGTTAGTCAGCATACCGCCCAACCAGCGGTTGTTAACGTAGTACTGGTTGCTTGCAAGAGCAGCTTCTTTAACAGCTTCAGATGCAGCGCGCTTAGTACCTACGAAAAGAACTTTACCTTTCTTCTCGCCAACTTTAACTAGCTCAGCAAGAGCTTCGTTGAACATTGGTACAGTTTTTTCTAGGTTGATGATATGAACTTTGTTACGAGCACCAAAGATGAATGGCTTCATTTTTGGGTTCCAGTAACGAGTCTGGTGACCGAAGTGAACACCAGCTTTCAGCATATCGCGCATTGATACAGTTGCCATTATATAATCCTCTATGGGGTTAGGCCTCCACATCCCCCATGTCTCCGACTTCTCAGCTTAGCTGGAAGCACCCCGGAACACGTGTCGGAATGTGTGTGATTTAAAGTTTAATGTTAGTGGACTCGACGCTGCTTCGCCAAAATGAAGAAAACAGACCGAGATTCCGGCGCGCTTTATATCATATTTGGCCCTTGTGTGGCTAGAAAAAATTACCTTTTTCTCCGAACAGCGAGCCGTAAAGCCCGCTCATTTGGCGTGCAGTTTGGCTCTCTGTTTTGCCTGCATCTCCGCGAGTGAAGCGACTCTAATTCTCATTCTTACTCGCCTCACTTCTTGCGCTTCCCTCTTCCACTGTTACAATAACGCCATTAGCACAACCTGTGCCTAGAGTTAGTAGAGAAAGCCGATGTCTGTAAAAATTAAGAATGCTGAAGAAATTGAAAAAATGCGCGTAGCGGGCCGTTTGGCAGCTGAGGTTCTGGAAATGATTGAACCTCATGTAAAAGCGGGCGTAACGACCGAAGAACTGGATCAGATTTGTCATAAGTACATCACTGAAGTTCAAGGCGCAATTCCAGCACCTCTCAACTACCACGGTTTCCCTAAATCTATCTGTACTTCAATCAACCACATCGTGTGTCATGGCATTCCAGCGACTGGCGACAGCAACTTTGGTCAGCTAGTGCGCCCTGGCGTACTGAAAGATGGTGACATCCTGAACATCGACATTACCGTAATTAAAGATGGTTACCACGGTGACACGTCAAAAATGTTCCAAGTGGGTGACGTTGCGCCGGCAGACAAGCGTCTGTGTCTGGTGGCTCAAGAGTGTCTGTACCTGTCTCTGAAAAAAGTGAAGCCAGGCGTACAACTGGGTGAAATCGGCACGACGATTGAGAAGCACATCAAGACCAACAACAAGAACAACCCGAGCACTAAATTCTCTATCGTGCGTGATTACTGTGGTCACGGCATTGGTGCCGAATTCCACGAAGAGCCACAAGTTGTACACTACAAGAACAGCGACCGCACTGTGCTGCGTGAAGGCATGATTTTCACCATCGAACCGATGATCAACGCAGGTAAATTTGGCTGTCGTCTGGATGATGAAGATGGTTGGACAGTTTACACCGCTGACGGTAAAAACTCAGCACAGTGGGAGCACACCATTCTGGTGACGAAAGACGGCTGCGAGATCCTCACGCTGCGCAAAGAGGAAAGCATTCCTCGCGTATTCCACAACGCATAACCACATTCACATCATCCCTGCTTCGGCAGGGATTTTTTTATCTGCGCTCCCAAGGCCAGCCATTACGGCGGCGCATCTTGAGCACACTTGGGATTATCTGTTAGATTCAGTCTCAGTATCTTTTGAAAGACTTGCACGGACCGCATTGTATGCCCTATTTATCTCCGCTGAGTTTCAGCGATGAACAACTGACCATCAGCGAGCTCAAGCAACAGCTGGAGCACTTCGCTCAATATCAGAAAGACGAGTTCCTCAATCACAACCCGGTCACCGACTTGGTGCTTGGCCGCGCAGAGTACATGGATCTGTTACTGCGCCGTTTGTGGCAATCTTTTGGTTTCGCCGAGATACAAGACCTGAGTCTGGTCGCGGTCGGAGGCTATGGCCGTGGAGAACTGCATCCACTGTCAGACATTGACATTCTGGTGGTGTCAAAAGACAAACTCAACGACAACATCGCGTCCAAAATCAGCGAGTTCATCACCTTTCTATGGGACTTGCGTCTGGAAGTTGGTCATGCCGTACGTACTGTGGCTGAGTGTGCGGATATCGGTCGTGAAGATTTGACGGTGGCGACCAACTTGCAGGAGGCTCGCCTGCTGTGTGGCAGCGAAGAGACATTCCACCGTCTCAAACTGGTGATCCATTCAGAAACCTTTTGGCCAAGTGAAACCTTTTACCGCGCCAAGATTCAAGAACAACGTGAACGTCACGCCCGTTATCACGACACCACTTACAATCTGGAACCGGACATCAAGTCCACACCGGGTGGCCTGCGTGATATTCATACTCTCAGCTGGGTTGCTCGTCGCCATTTTGGCGCTACTACGTTGTATGAAATGAGTCGCTACGGCTTTCTGACCGACGCTGAGTTTCGTGAGCTGGTGGAGTGCCAGGACTTTTTATGGCGCGTTCGCTTTGCACTCCATCTGGAGCTCAAGCGGTACGACAACCGCCTGACCTTTGCTCATCAGGCGCAGGTTGCCGAACATTTGGGCTTTACCGGCGAAGGTAACCGTCCGGTCGAAATGATGATGAAAGAGTTCTACCGCACGCTGCGCCGCGTAGCAGAACTCAACAAGATGCTGCTCAAACTGTTTGATCAGGCCATTTTGAACAATGGTGAAGAGAGCGAGCCTGAAATCCTTGATGACGATTTCCAGCGTCGTGGCAATCTGATTGAAGCGCGCAAACCGGCACTGTTTCAGGCACGTCCGGAAACCATTCTCGACATGTTCCTGCACATGGCCAACGACTCCACGATTGAAGGTGTATCACCTTCGACGATGCGTCAGTTGCGCACGGCACGGCGCCGCCTGAACAAGTTTCTGCATACCATTCCGGCAGCTCGCGAGAAGTTCATGGAGCTGGTACGCCATCCGAATGCTCTGCACAAAGCGTTCAGCCAGATGCACAAACTCGGCGTTCTGGCAGCCTATCTGCCGCAGTGGAGTCAGATTGTGGGTCAAATGCAGTTTGACCTGTTCCACGTCTACACCGTGGATGAACACAGTATTCGCCTGCTGAAACACATTCATGTTTTCTCAGATATGAAAAATCATGAAAAGCATCCGATTTGCTGCGAAGTCTACCCTAAAATTCAGAAAAAAGAGCTTTTGATTCTGGCAGCCATCTTCCACGACATCGGTAAAGGTCGTGGCGGCGATCACTCTGAAATCGGAGCAACCGAAGCGTACGATTTTTGTATCGAGCACGGATTATCAAAACCGGAAGCGAAATTGGTGGCCTGGCTGGTTCAAAACCACTTGTTGATGTCGGTCACCGCGCAGCGCCGGGATATTTACGATCCGGACGTCATCATTGAGTTCGCGAAAAAAGTGCGTGATGAAGAGTATCTGGAGTATCTGGTGTGTTTGACGGTTGCAGATATCTGCGCAACCAACCCGGAACTGTGGAACAGTTGGAAACGTACTCTGCTGGCCGAGCTGTTTTATTCGACGCAGCGCGCGCTGCGCCGCGGGTTGGAAAACCCGGTCGATGTACGCGATCGCATTCGTCACAACCAGCAAATGTCGTCTGCCCTACTGCGCAAGGAAGGCTTTAGTAGCCGCGAAATTGATTTGCTGTGGCAACGCTTTAAAGCCGACTACTTCCTTCGCCATACGCACAAACAAATCGCCTGGCACTGCACCCACCTGTTGCGCCACGATGATCCGACTCAACCACTGGTCATGGTAAGCAAGAAGGCGACCCGGGGCGGCACGGAAATCTTTGTCTACACCAAAGACCAGCCCGCGCTGTTTGCCACCGTGGTGGCGGAACTCGACCGTCGTAATCTCAACGTCCATGACGCTCAGATCATGACCAGCAAAGACGGTTACGTACTCGATACTTTTATGGTACTGGATCAGAATGGTCAGGCGATTGAAGAATCGCGCCACAAAGCCTTGAGTAAACATCTGGTACACGTGCTGGAAGACGGCCGCCCGACCAAGATTAAGACCCGTCGTCTGCCGCGCAACTTGCAGCACTTTAAGGTGAAAACTCAGGTCGACTTCCTGCCAACCAAGAGTAAGAAACGTACGCTGATGGAATTCGTGGCGCTCGATACGCCGGGACTTCTCGCCACCGTCGGTGCGACCTTTGCAGAGCTGCATCTCGATTTGCACGCGGCTAAGATCACCACCATCGGTGAGCGCGCAGAAGACTTGTTCATTCTGACTGGCGCACACGGCGCCCGATTGAGTGAGGAAGAGGAGTTGGCCCTGCGCGAAAGGCTGATTGAAAACGTTTCCGAATTGGCGCCAAGCTAAGTGGCACAAAGGAATAGCGATCTTGTCCACAACTTAAGCGTATGGGTAGAAACTAAGCTATCTACCACAGGATTAGACTGCTACATTGAATTCAGGTCATTGATGTAACAAAAATAATATAGAGGTCGCTTATGTTTCCACACCTCACGGGTTTAGGGATTACAGATCCAACGCAGATTGAACGCTATTCATTGCGTCAGGAAGCGCACAAGGATGTCTTAAAAATCTATTTCAAAAAGCAGAAAGGTGAACTGTTTGCCAAGAGTGTAAAATTCAAATACCCAAGGCAAGTTAAGAATGTGCTGGTTGACAGCGGTAGCCATCAATACAAAGAGGTCACAGAGATTAACCGTAATCTGACCTTAATCATCGATGAGCTGAACCAAATCACCAAGCATGTTCAGATTACACAAGTGGACGTGAAACAGAAGATCCTGAGCGACTTGCGTCACCTGGAAAAGGTGGTTGCCAGCAAAATTGCGGAAATTGAATCCGATCTGGAAAAACTGTAATACCATTCATTCGATAAAAAAGGTTCCCACTTGGGAACCTTTTCTTTTATGTTTAGCTTAACCAACCAGCCCAGTAGCCGACCAGAGCCAGCGCTAGCGCAGACATCACGCCTGCAACCAGATCGTCAAGCATGATCCCCAGTCCGCCGTGCACGCGTTTATCGAGCCAGCCAATCGGCCAGGGTTTGACCATGTCGAAAAAGCGAAACAACACAAAACCCGCAAGCAGCCATTTCCATTCAAACACTGGCAGTTGTAACATCGGCACAATCAGCATGGTGATCCAGAATCCGGCAAATTCATCCCACACAATTGAGCCGTGATCATGCACCTGCATGTCATCCGATGTTACCTGGCAGATCTTAATCCCAATCAGGCTGGCTGCAATAACGACAACGATATACAGCGTGAGCGGCAGTTGCGCCAGCAACAGGTAAAAGGGCACAGACGCCAGAGTTCCCATAGTGCCCGGCACTACAGGAGACAAACCGCTGCCAAATCCGGTGGCGAGCAGATGCCATGGATTTGTCATCGACAAACGAGATTTCGGATTGGTCATTCTGATTCCTTAAAGTGATCGTATCCGCGCAGATTCCAGTCCAGCTTTTCGCCGTTGTTATGCAATTCAAATGTGCCTTGCGGGCGAATCTGGCCAATACACGTCACTTTGGTACCGCAGTGCGCTAATGCACTGTCCAGCGAACCTTTGTTCTGCTCGGGTACGGTAAAACACAGCTCATACTCTTCACCGCTGGTGAGAGCGTATTTCTGTGCGGTTTGAATGTGGCCGACAAACTGACGCAGTTCCTGAGACATCGGCAGAGTACTGACATCCAGGCTGACGCCAACATTGGATTGACGCAGAATATGACCCAGGTCGGAAATCAGACCATCCGATATATCGATGGCTGACGACGCCAGATTGAGCAGTGCCTGCCCCACCAAAATACGTGGTGTCGACAGGTAATGGCGCTTTTCCAACTCCGGCGCAAACGGCTCATGGCGTTTAGCCTCGTCCAGAATCACATCCAGCCCCGCTTTGCTGTCACCAAGCTCTCCCGTGACATACACCCAATCGCCGACTTTGGCTGTGCTGCGCAGCAACACTTTATCCTGCGGCACGAATCCCTGCACTGTCAGGGTAATGCTGAGCGGGCCTTTGGTGGTATCGCCACCAATGAGCTGAATGTTGTAGTAATTAGCCAGGTCAAAAAATGCCGTGCAGAACGGCTCCAACCAGGCTTCATCAATTTCAGGCAACGTCAGTGCCATGGAGACCCAAGCCGGGGTTGCGCCCATGGCCGCCAGATCGCTTAAATTGGATACCAGCGCTTTGTGTGCCACCCAAGCCGGGTTGGCATCGACCAGAAAATGAATGCCAGCCACCATGGTATCGGTGCTGATAGCAATGCGCACATTATCTGGCGCTTTGACAACCGCACAATCATCGCCGAGAGCGAGATGCACGTCTTTACGTTGTGGTTGGCGTGAAGAAAAGTATTTGTCGATTAGGTTAAATTCACCAAACATCGGAAATTCCAAGTCTTTCAGAACAGAGAAGAGTGTAGCAGCGAAATAAAAGAGGTCAGCGTATGCTGACCTCTTTATTGTAAAGCGAATTACGATTTTTTGCGTACATGAGGTGCGGCTTTATCCAGTACCCCGTTCACAAATTTGTGGCTGTCTTCTGCAGCGAAAACTTTAGCCAGTTCAATCGCTTCGTTAATCACAACTTTGTAAGGTACATCTTCACGACGCGTCATTTCGTACATTGCAAGGCGAAGCAGAGCAAGCTCCATCATATCCAGGTCTTGCATTGGACGAGACACGAACGGACGTAATTTACTGTCTAGCTCTGTGTGGTTAAGCACTACACCCGCTAAAAGATCACGGAAGTATGCAACGTCAGTCTCTGGAGCAGCAAGTGCTGGTTCAGACGCATGATGCTCTTCTTCATCATACTTACCACCTGATAAGAATTGCTCTTCAATAGTCGCAACATTATCTTTAGTAATTTGCCACGAATAAATAGCTTGTAGCGCAAATTGACGTGCATTACGACGTGCGGCTGGTTTCACACTGGCCCCCATTAGGAATCAATTTCAGAAAGAACGTTAATCATCTCAAGTGCGCTCAGTGCAGCTTCTGCACCTTTATTACCAGCCTTGGTTCCTGCGCGTTCAATAGCTTGATCGATTGTATCAACAGTCAGAACACCAAATGCTACCGGAATGCTGAATTCCATAGACACTTGTGCCAGACCTTTATTCATTTCACTACAAACATAGTCAAAGTGAGGCGTACCACCACGAATTACTGAACCTAGCGACACGATAGCGTCGAATTTACCGGTTTTAGCAACACGTTGCGCAGTCAGAGGAAGCTCTACTGCACCTGGGCAACGAACGACAGTGATGTTTTCGTCGCTTACTTGGCCGTGACGTTTCAGAGTGTCGATGGCACCAGACAGCAGACTTTCGTTAATAAAACTGTTGAAACGAGAAATCACAATCGCAACTTTTGCATTTGGTGCTGGGAAACCACCTTCGATCACTTTCATAAGCTTTCCTTTAACTCTGTTCATCAAGTGAGAATCGCCGGATTCTAGCACAAATTTGTGAGCGATATCTAATGGAAATTTGACACGCTATTTGCATACCAGCAAGCAGCTCAACCTGAGAACAGCATTGAATCTGAATTATTAATAGAGCACAGCGACTTGCCGCTCAGGCCGAGCGGCAAACTGTAGAGGAATTATTCGCAGACGTATTCGACCACATTGAGGCCAAAACCGCCCAGCGCATGGTATTTCTTGTTGGCAGACGACAGCAGACGCATATCACTGACACCTAAGTCCGCCAGAATCTGCGAACCAACGCCAACACGGCGTGATGTGCCCTGCTTTTTGGCCATCGCTGGCGCTTCGCCTTTGTCTTGCTGTTCAAACATTTTCACGCGGTGCAGCAGCAGTTCAGATGACTCTTCGTTCCCCAGAATGACCAGCACGCCGCCTTCCTTGCCAATGCGTTTCATCGCTTTGTCCAAAGTCCAGCTACGCTCAGCGCTGCGATCACTGCGCAGCAGGTCAGTAAAGGTGTCTTGCAGATGCACGCGCACTAAAGGAGTCTGAGTTTTCGGATCGCCTTTTTTCAGCGCAAAGTGAATTTGGTTATCGATCACATCCCGGTAGGTCACCAGTTCAAACTCACCATACTCAGTGGGTAGTTTGCACTGCGCAACACGTTCAATCGTGGTTTCTGTGTTGTTGCGGTACTCAATCAGATCCGCAATGGTGCCCAGTTTGATGTCATGTTTTTCAGCAAACACTTCCAGATCCGGGCGACGCGCCATGGTGCCGTCATCATTAAGGATCTCAACAATCACAGACGCTGGCTCAAGACCTGCCAGACGAGCTAAGTCGCAGCCTGCTTCCGTATGGCCCGCGCGAGTCAGTACGCCACCATCCTGTGCCGCCAGCGGGAAAATGTGCCCCGGCTGCACAAGGTCCGATGCTTTGGCATCTTTCGCCACCGCCGCCTGCACAGTGCGCGCGCGGTCTGCAGCCGAAATGCCCGTGGTTACACCTTCAGCCGCTTCAATCGACACGGTGAAGTTGGTGGTATATTGCGCGTTGTTATCCTGAACCATTGGTGGCAAACCTAAATTACGGCAGCGCTCTTTGGTCATTGTCAGACAAATCAGGCCACGCCCATGGGTCGCCATAAAGTTAATAGCGGCTGGGGTAATATGCTCAGCGGCCATGATCAGGTCGCCTTCGTTTTCACGGTCTTCATCATCCATCAGGATGACCATTTTACCTTGGCGAATATCATCGATAATTTCTTGAGGCGTACTAATTGGCATGATTCTCGTCCTATTTTCAGGCACGCACACTGGTGTCAGTGTTACGCGAAACCATTTTGTTGTAAGAATTCCATTGTAATGCGAGACTCTGGCTGTTCATCACGTCCGCCATTCAGCAGACGCTCCAGATAGCGAGCCAGTACATCAACTTCCAGATTTACTTTGCGGCCAACCTGGAAATGATCGATTGTTGTTTCTTGCGTGGTGTGCGGCACGATGGTCAGCTTAAAGGCATTTTTGCGCAGATCATTAACCGTCAGGCTGATGCCATCGACAGTAATGGATCCCTTTTCAGCCACGTACTTGCTCAGTTCAGCAGGCATGGCAACCCAGAGTTCGATCGCACGACCAACCGGGTTACGCTCAACGATTTCACCGACGCCATCCACATGACCAGACACAATGTGGCCACCAAAACGCGTGGTGGGCAACATGGCTTTTTCCAGATTGACTTTATCGCCCACTTTGTAGTCGGCAAAGCCGGATTTTTTCAGTGTTTCCAGCGATAAATCAGCGCTATAGCTGTGCGAGTTAAACTCAACGACGGTCAAACACACGCCGTTGGTTGCAATACTGTCGCCAAGCTTTACATCGCCCATATCCAGTTTGCCCGCATCGACCGAGATGGTGATGTCCTCGCCTTTTGGCGTAATCGCCGTCAGCGTACCGACAGCTTCGACAATTCCAGTAAACATAGTTTATTCATCTTTCAGTTCAGGCGTCGCCACGACGCGAATATCCGGGCCAACCATTCGGCAATCCTGAATATTGAGATTCAGAACCTGCTGCATATCGGTCAGCCCTAAAGCACCAAACAAGCCGCGTCCGTCGCTGCCCATGATTTTCGGTGCCAGATACAAAATCAGTTCATCCACCAGTTGTTGCTCAAGCAGAGACTTGGCCAGCGTCGCGCCAGCCTCTACCCAAATATGGTTGATGTTATGGTGCTTAGCCAGATCAGCCAGTGTCTCAGCCAGGTTCAGTTGCTCATGCTCATCAAGTGCAACACAGACATCAGCTTGCTCACCCGCGACACGAAGCACGGCCCCATCATGAGCATACAGCTTGAGGTCGCCATGCAATTGGTGTTGGCGATCAAGGATGACACGTATCGGCTGGCGCAGTTCTTCCTGCAGATACTCAGCCTGTACGCCAGTCGGAAGCTCCGCCCAACGCACGCTCAGCGATGCGTTATCAGCCAGTACAGTCTGACTGGTCGACAGCACCGCTCCTGCTTTCGCACGGTAAGCCTGCACATCCTGGCGAGCCTGTTTTGACGTAATCCACTGGCTGCGGCCATTGGCCAGTGCCGTTTGGCCGTCCAGACTGGCAGCCATTTTCAGTTGTACAAATGGCATACCTGTTTTCATGCGTTTGATGAACGCAGGATTGAGTGCCAGCGCATCAGCTTCAAGCAGGCCAACCTGCACATCAATTCCGGCATCACGCAGCATCTGAATGCCACGCCCGGAGACTTGCGGATTGGGATCTTGCATTGCGCAAACCACTCGCGCCACGCCCGCTTTAATCAGGCCTTCTGCACAAGGAGGCGTGCGACCGTAATGAGAACACGGTTCGAGCGTGACATACGCCGTTGCACCAACCGACTTCTCGCCCGCCATACGCAGCGCATGTACTTCAGCGTGTGGCTCACCTGCGCGAAAGTGGAAACCTTCGCCAACGATGGACTCGCCCTGGGTAATCACGCAGCCGACATTTGGATTGGGCGCCGTTGTGAAACGCCCGCGCTGAGCCAGTTTGATCGCGCGGGACATCATTTGATAATCAAAAGAGGTAAATGTAGGCATAGTCAGATAATGATCAATCTTCGAGTTTGGCAATCTCTTCGCCAAATTCCCGCACGTCTTCAAAGCTGCGGTACACGGAGGCGAAACGAATATAAGCAACTTTATCCAGCTCTTTGAGCTGTTCCATCACCAGATTACCGATAAGCTTGCTCGGGACTTCACGTTCCCCCGTCGCTCGAAGCTTCGATTTGATGGTGCTGATGGCCAGTTCAATCGCATCGGCACTCACCGGGCGTTTTTCCAGTGCGCGTTGCAGACCACCAATCATTTTATCTTCATCGAACGGTTCACGGTTTCCGTTGGATTTAATCACCCTTGGCATCACCAGCTCCGCGGTCTCAAAGGTGGTAAAGCGCTCATTACAAGCCAGACATTGGCGGCGGCGGCGCACTTGATGGCCATCGGCTACCAAACGTGAGTCGATCACTTTTGTATCGTTCTCAGAACAAAAAGGACAATGCATATCACCTCCATAACAAGGCTTTCAGTGTACCGGAATTAGTTTGGCGAAGAAAAGGAAAAGGGGCTAAATCGCCCCTTTTGTCTACAACTTACGCTTATTTTGTTAACTACGTGACAAGTAGTTCGCTTTGCCCACCCACTTGTAGCTGGTCAGCTCTTCCAGCCCCATCGGGCCGCGAGCATGCAGTTTCTGGGTTGATACCGCCACTTCGGCGCCCAAGCCAAACTGCGCGCCGTCAGTAAAGCGCGTCGATGCATTGACATACACCGCCGCAGAGCCTGCCGAGTTGATGAAACGTTCAGCGTTCACCAAGCTGTTGGTCATGATGGCATCGGAGTGACTGGCGTTGTGCTCGCGCATGTGGTCAATCGCTTCGTTAACGTCACGCACCACTTTGACGCCCAATGTGTAGCTGAGCCATTCGGTATCAAAATCACCCGCCTGAGCATCACGAAGTTCAGTCGCCGCGCTCATCAGCGCTTTTGCTTTTGGCTCAGCAACAAAGGTCACTTTGCCGTTGAGTTTTGCCACCAGTTTTTCCAGCAGAGGCTGAGCAATCGCTTCATGCACCAGCAGCGTATCCAACGCATTACACGCCGACGGACGTTGTACTTTGGCGTTCTCAATCACGTCCACCGATTTATCCAGGTCGGCACTCTCATCAACGAAAATATGGCTGATACCAAACCCGCCGATGATGACCGGAATCGTGCTGTTTTCTTTACACATTTTGTGTAGGCCCGCACCACCACGCGGAATAATCATATCCACGTAATCGTCCAGTTTCAGCAATTGCGTCACCAGTTCACGATCCGGCTTTTCGATGTACTGCACGGAGGCCGCAGGTAATTGTGCTTTTTCCAATGCGGACTGAATCACTTTGACCAGTTCCATGTTGGAGAAGAAGGTCTCTTTGCCGCCACGCAGAATCGACGCGTTACCGGTTTTCAGGCACAGCGCGGCAATATCGATAGTGACGTTTGGACGCGCTTCGTAAATCACTCCGACCACACCAAGTGGCACGCGACGACGCGACAGCGACATACCGTTTTCCAGCACTTTGCTGTCGATTTCGCTGCCCACCGGGTCGTTGAGGCTGATCACGTTACGCACATCGTTGGCAATCGCGTTCAGACGCGATTCATTCAGCAACAGTCGGTCCAGCAACGCATCGGTCAGGCCCGCTTCGCGGCCCAGTTGAATATCTTTGGCGTTTGCCGCCAGAATCTGTGCTGCGTTCGCTTCCAGCTCATCAGCAATGATCGCCAGAGCTTGGTTTTTCTGTGCCGTCGAGGCGGTGGCGAGTTGAAAAGCGGCGTCTTTAGCCGCTTTTCCCATTAAGGTTAAATCCACTTTCTCTCTCCCTATTCCTGGATCACGACCATGTCGTCGCGGTGAATCACTTCGGAGCCATAATCGTAGCCCAGAATATCGATAATCACTTTGCTGTGTTTGCCAGCAATTTTAGCCAGATCGTGACTAGAATAAGCAGCAATGCCGCGAGCCACTAAATGGCCATGGCCGTTGGTCACACGCACCACTTCGCCACGGGAAAATTCCCCCTGCACACGTACCACGCCTTTGGCCAGCAAACTGCTGCCTTTGGTCATTACCGCGCGTACCGCACCCTCATCAATAAAGATGTCACCTGAAGCTGCAGGTCCCGCCAGAATCCAGCGTTTACGGTTTTCGAGCGCTTCTTCCAATGGCAGGAAGCGCGTGCCTTGTGGCGTTTCGCTCAGCGAATCAAAGATCACGTTCGGCGCTCGGCCCGCTGCAATAATCACTTCGATGCCAGCGCGGCGTGCAATATCAGCTGCCTGTAACTTGGTCGCCATACCACCAGTGCCCAGTGTCGTGCCACTGCCGCCAGCAATTTTACGCAAGGTGTCATCGATGGTTTTGACTTCTTTAATCAGCTCAGCATTGGGGTCTTTGCGAGGATCGGCGGTAAACAAACCTTTCTGGTCAGTCAGCAGCAATAATTTGTCTGCACCACATAAAATACCCACCAGCGCTGACAAGTTATCGTTGTCACCGACTTTGATTTCGTTGGTCGCCACCGCATCGTTTTCATTGACGATAGGAATGATGTCATTGGCTACCAAGGCATTAATGGTGTCACGCGCATTAAGAAAACGCTCACGGTCTTCCAGATCAGCACGGGTCAGCAGAATCTGACCAATTTTGATGCCGTAGATGGAAAAGAGCGATTCCCAAGCCTGAATCAACTGACTTTGCCCCACGGCTGCCAGCAGTTGTTTGCTGGAGATCGCGTTGGGCAGTGCGGGGTAACCAAGATGTTCACGGCCTGCTGCAATGGCACCAGACGACACGATCACGACTGAGTGACCTTGTTTTTTCAGCTCAGCACATTGACGCGCCAATTCGACCATATGCGCACGGTCGAGCGCCAACGTACCACCGGTAAGAACACTGGTTCCTAGTTTCACGATGACAGTTTGTGAAACTTTTCCGCTTTGTTGATTCGTTTTCATGATTTCTTCTGTGATGGAAAACATTTAAGAGAGGATGTTTTAGCAATCAACTGCGTAATGCACAAGCAGAAAAAGGTGCTAAAAAGCACCTTTTTGATTCACTGGTCAATCAGACGGGTAAAACTAGACGAATTCGATTGACTGATCGTGGAAAGATAACGACAGAGCGAAACGTTCTTTTAACGTTTTCTCTAACTTTTTATGAAATTCTTCCTGGGTTCGATTGACTTCCGGTAGCGCATGCTCAGGCAGCTTATCGGTATCCCATTCCCCGGCTAGGTTGTATCGTCCGATATGATACTTAGCCTCAAACCCCTCTGACGTCGGACTCAGTTCCATCCACCATCCCCAGAATTCACGTTTCTCTGGCGATTTTTTATCGTTTACACAAAATGCAAGGCAATCAAACAGATAGAACCCTTCTTTGCACTGTCCTTCGCGCAAATAAGGACCAATAGCTTTCATTGCTGACAACAAACGATAATGGGTAGGACTTTTCGTCACCTCTGACATATTGACTCTCCGTTTCAATGTTAAGAATGACTATTATTTTTAATAATCATATGTTTAAAAAAACATACATTCATCACTCTTAACTAAATTAGGGCAAATGTCACCTACAGAGTTCGTCTTCCAGCCAGTTTATCGCTAAATCGAGGGATTGCTCATATCCTTGTGTAATTGTCTTACTCTTAATTTGCTTCGCTTTTCCGCCCTGACTAAAGATCGCCACCAGCTGGTTATCGCTGTACGGCGACACCGGATCGCCTTCCAGCCCCATAGCGAGAATCGGCACTTTGGTGCGACGACTGGACAGGAAGCCCTGTACTTTCAGCGACCAGGCCATCATCTGCCCGGACAGGCTGTCGATATCCACGGCAGATTTGCCAAGGCGCGATGCCAGGACATCCAGATACATTTTGGTCATCAGCTTCATCTTGTTCGGTGAAACCAATACGTCATGAATTGGCGCTCCCAACGACACACAGGCGCGAATGCGTTCCGGCTCAAGAAACGAGAGGCGAACCATCGCATTGCCGCCAAAACGAAAACCGACCAGCCCGACACGGAAATGGTCTACCCATGGTAGTGTATTCAGTTGATTCAGTACGGCCTGATGCAGACATGAGGAATCTTCCGTGAGCGCCCAGTGCGAGCTGTGGCCAACAGAAGGCATATCAATGGTCAGCATGGCGATATCACGCTTAACCAGAAAATCGCGGAACAAGCGCCACATATCGGTCTGCAGGCTATCGAGCCCGGCACTGACGATCACCACAGGTTGCGGCTTCTCGGTATTGGAAAGGTGCAGGTGACCGACAATTTTTTTGTTCTGATACGGAAACTCGAGACGTTTGACCACGTATTTGGTCAGATTCGACGCTTCGGTGTACGCGTTATTGGCCAAGACCTGAGCCTGAATCGACAGGTTGTCATTTTTCAGATGCGGATAACCGGCAATACTGAAACAGAGCGATGCGGCGAACATTTCATCAGCGGCCTCTTCACCCTGCTTTTGCGACGCGCGCGCCTGATGGCGCATGCCTAACTTCGTCCATTCGTACGCCCAGTTACCACTGCGATACCCCATTACCGTATCCAGCCAACGCTCCTCAGTACGGGAGTGTTTCGAGGAAGCAATACGGGCCAGAACTTCTTCTTGTTCAACCGGGTCAATCCCCTGCCAGGCCCATTGCAGACGGCGCAAGTTACGATACCAGGCGTAGCCATCCTGCTCTTTCTTCTGTTCGAGGAAATCCTGACTGCTTGGCATGTACTGGGTGAGAGAGGACGTTTCTTTGGCTTGTTTGTGCTTTTGGAACAAAGTCTCAGAAAGGTTTTTACTGATTTCTTCAGACATAACGCGTCTCTGTTAAGAGGAATGGCCTAATAGTAATAAAAAAAATGGCCCTATACAGGGCCATTATCAAATAAAGTTGAGAATCACGGTTTATTTTTGTTTACGGTTGACGGGTTCAACGTAAGACAACACCATGTCCCAAGGCTGTTCAATCCAAGTATCTTGCGGGATATCAACAACGTACTGATCCACCAGGTCACGACCTGCAGGCTTCGCGCATACAGTCACAAACTTAGCTTTCGGGTACATTTCACGAATTTTACGTGCAGTATCACCACTGTCTACCAGGTCATCAACAATCAGGAAACCTTCGCCATCGTGCTCAGGCGCTTTCAGAACGCTCATGTCACGCTGATGATCGTGGTCGTAGCTCGAGATACACACGGTATCCACGTAACGAATACCCAGTTCGCGAGCCAGAATCGCAGCTGGTACCAGGCCACCACGGCTTACACCCAGGATACCTTTCCATTGTTCTGCAGGCATTTGAAGTTCAGCCAGTTCACGGCAGTACTTCTGCATATTGTCCCAAGTGATAACGAATTTTCTACTCATTGTTATAGACCTAAAGTTTGGAAATGTTTTTTGCCAGTGTTACGCGGCAAGAATGTATTTGACTGCAAAGATGATCGCCATCACCCAGACGCTGAGTGATACGTTGCGACCTTTGCCACTCAGAAGCTTAATCAGCGCGTACGCGATGAAGCCCATTGAAATACCTTCTGCAATTGAGAAAGTCAGTGGCATCAGAAGACAGGTTACCACCGTCGGGGCCGCTTCTGTCAGATCACGCCAGTCAATGCTGACTAGGCCTGAAAGCATCAGAATTGCGACATAGAACAGCGCACCTGATGTTGCGTAGGCTGGGATCATACCCGCTAATGGCGAGAAGAATAATGCAAGTAGGAACAAAATACCAACCACAACTGCGGTCAGACCGGTACGGCCACCCGCCGCGACACCAGACACACTTTCTACGTAAGAAGTGGTGTTTGACGTACCCAGCAGAGCACCCACAGAAGTCGCGGTTGAGTCAGCCAGCAGCGCGCGGTTCAGACGTGGAATCTTGCCGTCTTCACCAATAAGGCCCGCTTTCGTTGCCACACCAACCAACGTACCCGCCGTATCAAACAGGTCAACGAACAGGAAGGCAAACACGACTGAAATCATACCTACTTCAAACACAGAAGAGAAATCCAGTTGCATGAACGTCGGTGCGATGCTTGGCGGAGCCGACATCACGCCGCCCCACTGCACGTCACCGAAAATCAGGCCCAGAGCGGTGATCGACAGAATGGCAATCATTACCGCGCCTTTCACGCCGCGGTGTACCAACGCGATGGTCAGGAAGAAGCCCAGAGCTCCCAGTACCGCAGGCAGAGAAGTAATCGCACCCAGAGAAACCAGAGTCGCTGGGTTGTCTACCACGATACCGGCATTTTTCAGCGCGATGAACGCCAGGAACAGACCGATACCCGCAGAGATACCCGTTCTGAGTGACATTGGAATCGAGTTAATGATCCACTCACGAATCTTAAACAGGCTCAGCAGAATGAACAGCACACCCGAGCAGAATACCGCCGCCAGTGCCACCTGCCAGGTGTAACCCATGCCCAGCACAACCACATAAGTGAAGAATGCGTTCAGGCCCATACCCGGAGCTTGTGCAATTGGGTAGTTCGCGATCAGACCCATGATGAAACAGCCAACCGCCGCTGCCAGACAGGTAGCAACAAAGACTGCACCACGATCCATTCCGGCATCTGAAAGAATCGCTGGGTTAACGAAAATAATGTATGCCATTGTCAGGAAGGTGGTGACCCCTGCAATGATCTCAGTGCGCACGTTGGTGCCATTTTCACTGAGTTTGAATAGCCTTTCCAGCATGTTCGAATCCTAATAAAGGTAAAAAGTAAACGGTTGCGTAATCGATTGGGCGCAGATTATAAAGTTATCAAATCACAAATTCCAGACGGAATTTGCATCGATTTTGCAGAAACTAAGAAAGAACTATGCACGGTTACACATAAATGGCAGGCGTTTCGACTAGAAATTAACCGACTTGAATGAGAGTTCAGAAATGAGAACAACCTCTCCCTTTTGCTTGGCTGCACATCAGAGAGAGGTTGTGAATATCAGAAGCGTACCATCGACTGGATTAGGAATTCATCACCTTATTAGGCAACCAGGTGACCAGATCCGGGAACAGCATACAGATCACCAAAACCACAAATTGCACCATGATGAATGGGGTGACGGATTTATACAGATCCATCATCGTGACCCCTTTCGGCGCGATGCCTTTGAGGTAGAACAGCGCAAACCCATAGGGCGGCGTCTGCACCGCAATCACAATGTTGAGAATCATCAATACGCCGAACCAGATGGGGTCATAGCCGAGCGACACGGCCACCGGAGTAAATATCGGCGCGCACATCAGCACAATAATGAATTCATCAATGATAAAACCGAGCAGCAGCATAATGACCTGGAACATCATGATGATCACAATCGGCGGCAGATCGAGATTCTGAGTAAAGCCCGAGACCATGCCCTGAATGCCCATCAACAGATGGAAATTACTGAACACCGACGCCCCGAGAATAATCCACATCGCGACACTCACCAGCATGGCGGTTTGCATGCCAGAACGCATCAGCAATTCCGGTTTAAAACGCTTAAACAGAATCGAGAGCAGAATCGCCCCCATCACGCCCAGCGCGCCGGATTCGGTTGGCGTCGCAATCCCGGCAATGATGCTGCCGAGTACCACCACAATCAGAGCAAATGATGAAGCGCCATCACGAATGGTTTTAAACAGCTCATAGCCTTTAGGCACTTCGATGTCATTATCGATATCCATCGGCGCACGTTCCGGACGCAGCTTACAGCTGATCACCACATAACTTATTAGCAGCACGATGGTAATCAGCGCGGGTACCATCGCGCCGAGAAACATCTTGCCGACCGAGTTCTGAGTGGACGACGCGAACATGATCATCGGAATGCTCGGCGGAATCAGAATGCCCAGTGAGCCGCCCGCCATAATAACCCCAAGCGCCAGCTTCTTATCGTAGCCACGTTCAAGCATAGGTTTGAGCGCAATCGAACTGGAGGTCATGATGCCCGCACCAATGATCCCTACCATGGCACCGATCATCGAACATACGCCGATCACGCTGATCGCCAGCGATCCTCGCACACGGCCGATAGCCAGTTGGCTGGCATTAAACATGGCATCGCCGATCCCGGAACGCGTCAAAATCTGTCCCATGTAGATATAGAGCGGGATCGCCAGCAAAATAAAGTTAAAGAAGGTGCTCTCGACGGTAGTCGGAATAATATTAAACAGCGACTCCCCCCACACCAGATAACCGACACCCATTGCGATCCCACCCAGCGCCAGACCAACCTGGGCACCAAGAACGAACGCGGTCAGGATACAACCCAACAGAAGCAGGGTTAACATCTCAATTCCCATTTGGGCTCTCCTTGTCAAAAACGGAATCCAGCTGGTCGTTATCGACCTTAAATGGCTGCTCAGTCAGATTGACGTGCTGGTGAACCTCACCATTCAATTCGCGGCCTTTGATCAAAAAGAACAGATTGGCAATCAGCTCCGTAGAATGCTGGGCAATAAAAATCACCGCAGAGACGGTAATCATCAGCCAGAAGTGATGCATGGCCGGAGCCCATTCACTCTGGGTTTTGTAGTTAAATTCGACACTTTCGATGAACATGCCGCCACAGGTTTTAGCCATCACGGCCAAGAAGCCCATCGCCAGAATGCTGGTCAGTACATCAAAAATGCGGCGTGTTTTTTCCGACACTTTGGCGTGAATAATATCGACGTTAATGTGCGCTTCGCGTTGCTGAGCATACGCGCCGCCTAATGCCGCAATGTAGCCAAACAAAAACAGCGATGTGTCATAGCCCCAGATAGTCGGGCGGTTCAGCACGTAACGGGCAAACACTTCGTAGAATACGATCGCGGCAAGCACGGGAAGCAAATACGACACTGAGCGTCCAATCAGACTGACGACGTATTTCGTGAACTGGCAATACCTCAGTAAAATGGCTTCAAGCATAGAAATCTCCCTATAAAAACAGGCGAACCCAAACGGGTTCACCTGCGTCGTCCATTATTGTTGCTCGAGAATATCCACCAGCTGCTTCGAGTACTTGTCTTCCGCTGCGTACTCTTTCGCCAGTGACATGCCCGCTTCTTTCCACGCTTTCAGATCCGCTTCTGAAGGCTGCGGGCTCCATTGCAGGCCTTTGGCCTCCATGTCTGCCACCGCTTGCGATTCCCACAGTTTTGATTTCGACATCTGTTCCTGAGCGTGCGCCGCCGTTGCCGCTTTCACGATTGCCTGCAAGTCGGCAGGCAGTTTGATCCACTCTTTCTTATTAACAATGATTGGCAGAACCTGCGCGCCCGCCAGTGGCACCGGGTACATGTATTTCGCCACTTCAACGTGGTTACCATCGCGGTGGTCAATCATGTTCGACCCGATTGATCCATCGATAACACCCGTCGCCAGCGAGGTGTAAATTTCGCTCCACGCCAGAGAAACCGGAGATGCCCCCAGATTGCGCAGGAACTTGCCGTACGCGCCTGGCGCACGAATCTTCAGGCCTTTGAAATCGGCAATCGAATTGATGGGCTGTTTGGTGATGATGTAAACCGGTGGCTGAATGTAAGGATCCAGCCATTCGAGGCCTTGCGAACCGTACGCTTCTTTAAGAATTTTTCCCCAGCCTTTGTCGTGGAACAGCGTGGTCAGTTCAGCCACATCCGACGTACCGCCCGGCAGGCCGACTTCTACCACGCCCGCCGGGAATTCACCGGCATGCATTGGCTGAAACGGTGCGCCCATAGTGATCAGACCCGATTTCACCGCATTCAGAATACCGCTGGTCCCGACGCCTTCACCGGAGTACAGCACCTGCACCGCAATGCGGCCGTTAGACATGGTCTCAATATTTTTTGCCAGGTCTTCATACACCTCACCAAACGCGGTGCCACGGCCGTATAAGTTCGCGAAACGCCAGTTGTACTGCGCGGCCATGGTCGCGGTCGAACACATCAGTGCACTGACCCCGACAGCCGCGGCCAGAACGGCTTTCGCCAGCTTGGTTCCCTTTACACTTAACATAGAAATTCCTCTTCCTGCATCGTTACACTTTTGTTATTGATTTGTTTCCCGACTCAATATGAAGAACGGAAAAGGAATGCGATAGTGCCAGTCGCGAAGTTGTTATGGTACCAGCCAGGCTTGCCGTTCTGGTACCAACGTTTGTGACCAACTGGTACTCAGTGCGACCCACTTTTTGTGTCTAACATGCAATCAACAGCCTACAAAAGAGACACAAATATGGAGCACATTGTTAACAAAACTCTGCTGAATGCGACCTGCGCCGCCAGTGATGACGCGATTGCGGTACTAAACCCCGCCACCGATGAGATTCTGGCCTACATTCCGTCGCTGGATACGCAAACCATTCATGAACTGATTGCCCGTTCGAAACAGGCACAGCTTGTTTGGCAGGAAAAAAGTGCAGCTGAGCGCTCAGTGATTCTCAAGCGTTGGTACGACTTGATGCTGGATAACGCCGACGATCTGGCACGCATCATGACACTCGAACAGGGTAAACCTCTGGCTGAAGCCAAAGGGGAAGTGATGTACGGCGCCTCATTCATTCAGTGGTTTGCCGAAGAAGGCAAACGTACCTATGGCGATACCATTCCGTCACCGGCTGGTAATAAACGTCTGCTGACCGTGAAACAACCGATTGGTGTCGCCGCCGCCATCACGCCATGGAACTTCCCGATTGCGATGATCACCCGCAAGGCCGCGCCTGCGCTGGCCGCTGGTTGCAGCTTCATCGTCAAGCCTGCCAACCAAACACCGCTGTCGGCTTATGCGACCGCCGAGCTGGCCTATCAGGCGGGGCTGCCTCAAGATCTGCTGATTGTGCTCAACAACCATTCATCGGTCGCGGTTGGCGATATTTTCTGCACTCACGAGGACATCAAAAAGCTGTCGTTCACCGGGTCGACTCAAGTGGGCCGCCACCTGATTACCCAATGCGCGGGCACCATCAAACGCACGTCGATGGAGCTGGGCGGCAACGCACCGTTTATCGTGTTTGATGACGCCGACATTGATGCCGCGGTGCAAGGGGCCATTGCCTCGAAATTCCGTAACGCCGGTCAAACCTGCGTGTGCGCCAACCGTTTCTATGTGCAGGATGCGGTGTATGACGAGTTCGTGACTAAATTTGTTGCTGCCGTTGCCGAGCTGAAAATAGGCAACGGCCTTGAAACCGGCGTCAATATCGGTCCGCTGATTGACATCAAAGCCAAAAACAGTGTGCTCGGTTACATCAACACCGCGGTCGAACAAGGCGCCAGCATTGCGCTGGGCGGAAAATCGGCTGGCGGACTGTTTGTTGAGCCGACCGTACTGACCAACGTGACGCAGGAGATGGACATTGTCCAGACTGAGCTGTTTGGCCCGGTCGCGCCAATCGTACGTTTCTCTCATGATGAGGAACTGGTGAGCTGTGCCAATGACACCATTTATGGCCTCGCCAGCTACTTCTACACCAACAATATTCACCGCGCTTTCCACATCGCTGAAAAACTGGAATACGGCATGGTCGGTATCAACGAAGGGCTGATTTCCAACGAAGTCGCGCCATTTGGCGGCGTGAAGCAGTCCGGTTTTGGCCGCGAAGGCGCCAAACAAGGCATCGACGAATACCTCAACATCAAATACCTCTGCTTCGGTGGCTTTTAAGCCGCCGAACGTAACCACAAGGACACGCAAACATGACAAATACGGAATGGCAAAGTCGCAAGGAAAAAGTCGTCGCGAAAGGCATGGCTAACCTGGCACCTATCTACGCAGCGAAAGCAGAAAACGCGCTGATCACCGACATTGAAGGTAAGCAGTACATCGATTTTGCCGCAGGTATCGCGGTCAACAACACCGGCCACTCACACCCACGCATCGTCGCAGCGGTAAAAGAGCAACTGGAGCAATTCAGTCACACTTGTTCCATGGTGACCCCTTACACCAGTTTTGTCGAACTGGCTGAGAACGTGGTCGACATTGCTCCGGGTAATTTCGACAAGAAAGCCGCATTTGTAACGACTGGCGCGGAAGCGGTGGAAAATGCGATCAAATTTGCGCGCGCTTACACCGGCCGTAGCGGCGTGATTGCCTTTAAAGGCGGTTTCCATGGTCGTACAAACCTGTGTATGGGCCTGACGGGCAAAACCGCACCGTACAAAATCGGCTTTGGCCCGTTCCCGAACGAAATCTATCACGTGCCTTACCCAAATGCGTACCACGGCATCAGCCAAGAGCAGAGCCTCAATGCGATTCAGGACCTGTTTGCCTGCGACATCGAGCCATCACGTGTTGCCGCGATCATTTTTGAACCGATTCAGGGTGAAGGCGGTTTCTACCAAGCACCGAACGCCTGGGTCAGCGCGATTCGCGAACTGTGTGACCAACACGGCATCGTGATGATCTGTGATGAAATTCAAACTGGTTTTGCCCGCACAGGCAAACTGTTTGCGTGTGAATACTTCGACGCCAAGCCAGATTTGATCACCATGGCGAAAGGGATTGCCGGTGGCTTCCCGCTATCCGGTGTGGTCGGCAAAGCGGAGATCATGGACTCAGCGACGCCGGGCGGCATCGGTGGCACATACGCCGGTTCTCCCTTAGCCTGCCGCGCCGCGCTGGAAGTGATTAAGATCATCAAAGACGAAAATCTGTGTGAGAAAGCGCAACACGTCGGTCTGCAATTTAAAGAAAGCTTGATCGAAATGCAGAAAGCGATCCCGCAAATCGGGGATATTCGTCAGGTCGGCGCCATGATTGCGATGGAACTCAATGATCCAACCACTGGCCAGCCACTTGCAGACCTGACCAAACAATTGGTATTAAAGTGTCATCACCAAGGTGTGATCTTGCTCTCATGTGGTGTTAAGGCAAACGTAATTCGTTTCCTTCCACCGCTGACCATTGAGTCAGAGCTGATCACGAAAGGCCTGGATATTATAAAAACGGAACTGCAGTCGTTAATCTGAGCGTCAACGATTTCCCAAGGAGATGTGCAGTCATGCACATCTCTTTTCGCTCCCCCTTCGTTGGTACTCATCGGATTCGACTGTTTGATGTGCAGGAAAGCTATGCTGTATCAATTTATTCATATCGACCCCCAGGATTCGCGTACGCTACAGGATCAAATTAAAAGCGACATCGCGAAAGCCATCTTTGCCGGATTTGTGCCCAAGCAAACCAGCATCATGTCATCCCGTCGTCTGGCGGAAAAACTCAAGGTCTCGCGCAATACTATTTTGCGGGTCTACGAACAGCTCGCCGAGGAAGGAGTGTTGGTGCCGATTGAACGTAAAGGCTACTACGTCAATCCGCAACTGGAACTGAGCGCTCCGGCGACCAATTCGACTTCGCCCTCCCCCGCCAGCAGCGGCGCTCTGGACTGGTTTAACTACCTGAATACCGAACACACCCGCTCGGATGTCGTCGTCAAAGATCTCAGCGACTACCCTTATTTGTTCGTCAACGGCATTGTCGACGAAGACCTGTTTCCGGTGTCGGAATGGCGTAAATGCAGCATTCAGTCACTCAATAAAAGCAACCATCGCAGCTGGACTTCCAATGATCACGACTACGAAGAGCTGATTGAACAAATTCGCACCCGCGTGCTGACCAAGCGCGGTATTTTTGTCTCCAAAGACAATATCGCTATCACACTTGGCTGCCAGAATAGCCTCTATTATCTGGCCAAATTGCTGGTCTCCAAACAGAGTACGGTCGCGATGGAAAACCCCGGTTATCCGGAAGCGCTGCATCAGTTTCAGGCACGGCGTGCCAACGTGCTGCCAATCGAAGTCGACCGTCAGGGATTGGTCGTGGACGAGCGGCTGGCGGCGTGTCATGTGGTGTACACCACGCCGAGCAACCAATTTCCCACCACGGTGCGCATGTCATCGGAGCGGCGCAAAGCGCTGATGGCCATGGCCGAGCAGCACGATTTTCTGGTCATCGAAGATGACTTTGAACACGACGTCAGCTTTATTGAAGACAGTTGCCCGCCACTGCGCTGCGAATATCACAGCGAGCGCATCATTTATATCTCCAGTTTTACCTCGAGCATCGCTCCGGGACTGCGTATCGGTTTTATCGTTGCCGCCGAACCGCTCATCGCACAAATCAAATCGCTTCAGGTGCGCACCCACAGCCTGCCGCCGAAAAGCAACTGCCAGACGCTGGCACTGTTTCTCAGCCTTGGCTATTACGATGTGTTGGCGCAAAAGCTGCTCAAGCGCTACCGCGATAAGTGGCTGACAATGGAAAAAGCGATGAACTATTACTTTCCGCAATCCGGTGCCGTCGCTTCGCTGGCAGGCACCGCATTTTGGATCGAATACAAACAGGGTTTTGATGCCGAGCGTTTTGAACGGCTGGCAGAAGAGCAAGGCATCCTGATCAACAATGGCGCCAAGTACTACTGCTGCGATCACAAGAACAACAGTTTTCGGCTCAGCTTCCAGTCGATTCGTACCGAAAACATTCGTGAAGGCATCAAGCAACTGGCGCGTATCGCCAAGCAGGTACTGCCTAATGAACGGCTAGAGGATTGCGAATCCGTCCCGCTCAACGGGCAACAAATCCGCACATTGTTTACCAATCAGACACTCCTGACCAAAGACTGCTTTAACATTCCCTACCGGATTACTCTGCAGGCCGACGGCAAGCTGATCGGCATTTCCGATCGTCCTAACGACGTGGATGAAGGTTACTGGTGGGTTGAGAATGACAAGTTTGTCTATCAGTGGCGTAACTGGCAGTTTTCCGACATTCGTTACATCACGATCGTCAGTGAACAGGGCGAGATCAAACGTTTTGATGAAGAAGGATACTTTATCGGCGAGGCGCGGATCGTTCGCTGATTGGTGGTTTTTTCCGGATCGCGGAGATAAAAAAACGCCACCTGAATACAGGTGGCGGTGAATCATATTAACCAAATTTGATTAAAAATAAATTCCAATATAGGGGTGAACAAAACTGTTCAAGTTGCAAGCTATCGCTTAGTAGCCAAAGCTTGACGGGTATGTAAAGCTGCCGGTAAACACAGATTTGTTTTTCCAGAACATTACAGAAGATAAACCTTTATTCATAACTATCACCATTAAAACCATACATTCTTGATTGATTTCTCGGTTCCCTGGAGGCGATAAATCGGACTCATCCTTTGAGCATTTTTTCTTCGCTTTCGAAGTTGGTTACAAATATACCACCAAGAAATTTTATTACAATACTTTTGGTGATAAAAATCACATAAATCCAATTAATTGATCCATGTCAGGTTAATTTGGTAATTAAATTACAAAAAACTCAGCTTGTTTTTTAATAAAATTACCAATAAGGCGCAATTGATTGCATTTAGTGTGAACAAGGTTACCACGATGATCCTCAAAGTGTGATAAATGGAAAACTATTGATCCGTAAATGCGCTACTCCCCACTTGCGCATAATGGTATGCTGTTGACCGTCACTATGTCATAGCCCGATCACAGTCTATTTCTCTAAAAATAGCGTCAAACACCTATCAATGATCGGGAAATATTACACAAAAGGAGTTATCTGTGTCTGAATTCCATTCTGAAATCAGCAAGTTATCACCTGCCCCTGTGTGGCAGTTTTTCGATAAGATTTGCTCAATTCCACACCCTTCAAAACACGAAGAAGCTTTGGCGCAATACATTATTGGCTGGGCCAAAGAACAAGGGCTGGATGTTCGCCGCGATCCAACCGGCAACGTTTTCATCAAAAAACCAGCTACCCCGGGTATGGAACATAAAAAAGCGGTCGTGCTGCAAGCGCACATCGATATGGTTCCACAAAAGAATGAAGACACAGATCATGACTTCGCTAAAGATCCGATTCAGCCATACATTGATGGCGAATGGGTCACCGCCAAAGGCACCACTTTGGGCGCAGACAACGGCATCGGCATGGCGACCTGTCTGGCGGTACTGGCATCCACAGAGATCAAGCACGGTCCACTCGAAGTGCTGCTGACCATTGATGAAGAAGCGGGCATGACAGGCGCATTCGGTTTGGAAGCCGGCTGGCTGGAAGGTGAGATCCTGCTAAACACCGACTCTGAACAGGAAGGCGAAGTCTACATGGGCTGCGCTGGCGGCGTGGACGGTGCATTAACCTTTGATATTCAGCGCGAAGCACTGCCAGCGGGTTACGTGACTCGTCAACTGACCCTGAAAGGGCTCAAAGGTGGCCACTCAGGTTGTGACATTCACACTGGTCGTGGCAACGCCAACAAGCTGATTGCGCGTTTCCTTGCGGGCCATGCGCAAGAGCTGGATCTGCGTCTGATTGAATTCCGCGGCGGCAGCCTGCGCAACGCAATCCCGCGTGAAGCATTCGTCACCGTGGCGATTCCTGCCGACAATCAAACCAAACTAGATGAACTGTTCACCACTTACACTGAGCTGCTGAAAGCCGAACTTGGCCGAGTGGAAACCAATCTGGTGACGTTCAACGAAGCGAAAGAAGCGGCTCTGGGCGTCTTTGCACTGGCGGACCAGCAACGCGTTATTGCGGCACTGAATGCTTGCCCGAACGGCGTGATCCGCATGAGTGATGACATCGAAGGTGTGGTAGAAACCTCACTGAACGTGGGTGTGATCACCACAGACGAACAGCAGATTAAAGTGTTGTGTCTGATTCGTTCACTGATCGACTCTGGCCGCAGCCAAGTGGAAAGCATGCTGACGTCTGTTGCTGAACTGGCAGGCGCGGATATTGTGTTTTCTGGTGCTTACCCGGGCTGGAAACCGGATGCCGATTCAGAAATCATGCACATCTTCCGCGATATGTATGAAGGCATTTACGGCCATAAACCAAATATCATGGTGATCCACGCAGGCCTTGAATGTGGTCTGTTTAAGAAGCCATACCCAGAAATGGACATGGTTTCGTTCGGCCCAACCATCAAATTCCCGCACTCTCCGGATGAGAAAGTGAAGATCGACACGGTCGGTCTGTTCTGGGAGCAAATGATTGCTTTGCTGGAAAATATTCCGGCTAAAGCGTAATCAAAAAGCCGGGGCCAAACCCCGGCTTTGTTTTGCTAAACTATCAATAATTTTTGTCGACACGAAAAATTTAATTCATTAGATTGAATTTATTGTTCGCTGCTAGAGTTCGCGTCCTTGAAGTTCCCAGAGTTATTCACCAAACTCTATTCAAGCGATAACTCCATTATGAAGTTGTATCGGGGATGCTGCTTAAGCCCAACTCTTTCGGGTAAATTCCTGAGCAGTATCTGAAATTCTCAAACTAATGAAATTGCGATGAAAGAAAAAATGATTGTCGGATGGCGAGAAACACTCAGCCTTCCAGGGTTAGGTATTGATAAAATTAATGCAAAAATCGATACCGGAGCCCGAACGTCTTGCTTGCACGCATTCAAGGTAGAGAGCTTTACCAAAGAAGAGGCTCTTTGGGTTCGTTTTTGGATCCATCCCTTGCAACATAATGTAGATAAAGTCACTGTGTGTGAAGCAGAAGTGGTGGACGAGCGTACGGTCCGCGATTCCGGTGGCCACGAAGAGACGCGATTTGTGATCAAATCAGACCTCTCTCTCGGCGGCGAAACCTGGTCAGCAGAGATCACGCTCACCAACAGGGAAAACATGGCGTTTCGCATGCTATTGGGCCGCACTGCCATGCACCACAGAATTGTTGTCGACCCAACTGAGTCGTTTTTAATCCCTTTCGAGGAGCCTAGATAATGAAAATTGGTATTCTGTCGCGTAATTCTTCGTTGTATTCAACCAAGCGATTGATTGAAGCATGTAAGCAACGCGGGCACGAAGTTAAAGTGATCGATGCATTACGCTGCTATATGAATATCAATTCAGATAAGCCCGAGATTCACTTCAAAGGTGAAGAGCTTGCGGGCTTTGATGCCGTGATTCCTCGTATCGGTGCATCAGTGACCTTCTACGGTACGGCGGTTCTGCGTCAGTTCGAGATGATGGGCGTGTACCCAGCCAACGAATCGGTCGCCATCAGCCGTTCGCGTGACAAGCTGCGTTCGATGCAATTGCTATCACGCAAAGGCATCGGTATGCCGATCACCGGTTTTGCCAGCAAACCTGATGATGTCAAAGACTTACTCGACATGGTGGGCGGTGCTCCGGTGGTGATTAAACTGCTTGAAGGCACCCAAGGCATCGGTGTAGTGTTAGCGGAAACCCGCAAAGCAGCGGAAAGTGTTATCGAAGCCTTTATGGGCCTGAAAGCCAACATCATGGTTCAGGAATACATTAAAGAAGCAGGTGGCGCAGACATCCGTTGTTTTGTGATTGGTGATAAAGTGATTGCCGCGATGAAACGTCAGGGCGCTGAAGGGGAATTCCGTTCCAACCTTCACCGTGGCGGTACCGCCTCGCTGGTAAAAATTACTCCACAAGAACGCAAAACCGCAATCGAAGCCGCCAAAGCAATGGGCCTGAACGTCGCGGGTGTTGACCTGCTGCGCTCAGATCGTGGTCCACTGGTGATGGAAGTAAACTCCTCACCGGGCCTGGAAGGCATCGAAGCAGCGACCGGTAAAGACATCGCAGGATTGATTGTCGAATTTATTGAGAAGAATGCGGCCAGTAAAAGGACCCGAACCCGTGGCAAAGGTTAATAGCAAGAATAAACCGTATCAGTTTCTGGGGGAGTCCATTCCCCCAGGAAGCAAAAAAGTCATAGAGCTGGAATCAGCCAAACTCTACACCCACTCACCGCTTTCTATTCCCGTTGAAATCATTCATGGCTCGGCCCCTGGCCCAGTGCTGATGGTCAACGCCGCTATCCACGGTGACGAGCTCAACGGCGTCGAAATTGTTCGCCAGCTCATCAACCTCATCGATCCGAAAAAGCTTAAAGGTACCCTGATCACGGTCCCGATCGTCAACGTGTTCGGCTTTATTCATAAATCCCGTTATCTGCCGGACCGCCGCGATCTCAACCGCTGCTTTCCCGGCAGTGAGAAAGGTTCGCTCGCCTCGCGTATGGCGCACACCTTCTTCTCTCAGGTAGCCCTCAACTGTGATTACATCATCGATCTGCACACTGGCGCGATTCATCGCACTAACCTGCCACAGATTCGCGCCGACCTGAGTAACCCGGAAACGCTGCGTGTTGCTCAGGCATTTGCGACGCCCGTGATCCTGGATTCGCCGCTGCGTAACGGCTCGCTGCGCAGTGAGGCGGAAAAATCGGGGATTACGGTCCTGACTTACGAGGCGGGTGAAGCGTTACGCTTTGAACCGATTGCCATCAGCGCCGGCATCGTCGGTATTAAACGCGTGATGCAGGCGATCGGCATGATGCGTGTCAGCCGGAAAAAGCTACCAACATCGGTGATTGCAAAATCCACCAGTTGGCTGCGTGCCGAAGCCGATGGTATCTTGCGCACCGTCGTCTCACTTGGCGACCGCGTTGAACGTGGTCAGGTCCTGGCTTACATCAACTCGCCACTGGGTAACGTCGAAGTGGAAATCAAAGCCAACAAAGGCGGCATCGTAATTGGCCAGCAAACGCTGCCACTGGTAAACGAAGGCGATGCCGTGTTCCATCTGGCCTACTTCAGCCAGCGTGATGATATGGTGGAACAAGTGGTGGGCGACTTTATTGAGGAAGTTATCGACACCGATTTGGAACCACTGACCACTGGTCAGTTGATGCCACCATCACCAGCCTGATGGATCCGAGATAGCAAAAAGCCCCCGATCAACGGGGGCTTTTTTATTGCTGTTACCAGAGCTTAACCAAATGAAGCCCAGATAACTGCGGCCACCAGCAATGGACACACAAAGCGTACATACCAAGGCCAGATTTTACCAAACAGGCTTTGCGTAAATTCTGGGAAGCCCTGCTCCAGCTCTTTAAACTTAGCGTTGCGGTTCCATACCCAGCCACCGAACAGACAGAACATCAGTGCGGCGGTAGGTTGCAGATACTGCGTTGCCGTTGTTGCTACCAAGCCAAACAGTGCTCCGAAGTTGTAAACAATCACCACGCTGAACAGTGCAATTACGCCACCCAATACCCAGCTGGTTGGCGTACGTTTGGTATTAAAGCGCTCGCCGACCAAAGCCACCGGGCACTCCAACATCGAAATCGACGACGTCAGCGCAGCAATCGTCAGCAGCAGGAAGAAGACAATCGAAAACAGCTGGCCAAACAGCCCAAGGCTATCAAACATGAGCGGCAGAACCGTAAATACCAAGGTATCGGAGCTGAGCAGTGAACCATCTTCCGCATAAATTTGTACGCCTTTGTGCATCGCGACAAACATCGCAGGCATCACCACCAGACCCGCAATAAACGCCACACCGGTATCGACCAAAGTCACGTTCATCGCCATCTTTGGCAGGTTCTCTTTCTTACTCAGGTATGAACCATAAATAAGCATCGAACAGCCACCAATGGTCAGAGAGAAGAATCCCTGCCCCATAGCCGCCAGAATCAGTTTGCGATCCCAGACTTTCTCAAAATCCGGTACCAGATAATGCTGCAGACCTTCCATCGCTCCTTGCTGCATCATGATATAGATGAACAACACTCCGAACAGCACGAACAGCGCAGGCATCAGCCGTGTCGACCATTTTTCGATCCCCTGCTTAACGCCACCTTGCACAATCAGAATAGTCAGAACGTAAAAAATGAGAGTACCAAGAAGGTTACGTTCTACCGAAAAGCCTTTTAACCACGCTGTGGCGCTTTCCAGACCGATGATATCCGTCACTGCGCCCAGCATGAAACAGATGATCCAGCCACCCACAATGCTATAAAACGCCAGTACGGCACTCGGTACACTCAGACCAATCCAGCCCACCAGACCACCAATACGTTTGGCAAACGCATTGCCCGTCAGCGAACGCATACTATCGACCGGGTTAGCCTGACCATAACGGCCAATGGCCATTTCGACGACCAGCATCGGGAAAGCGACGACGAAAATCAGAACCAGATAGACCAACAAGAACGCGCCACCACCATTGCTGGCCGCCTGTGTCGGAAAGCCCCAGATGTTACCAAGGCCAACTGCCGCGCCTGCTGCGGCTAAAATGAACCCAAGGCGAGAGCCAAAAGTTTCACGGGTATTATTCTGTGCCATTACCACTCACACATATCATCAAACTAGTTGGCTAGTACACTAATACAAACCAACAAAATACTCAATGAGTAATAGGATGGTTTGCCGGATAAACACGAGAATGACGGGAAGTTATATCGTAAATGTTAATTTACATGGTTATTCTGTTCATCTTTTGAACAAAAGTCGGTAATCACGTACTGAGCTCGTCCCAGCTCTTTGGCCTGATACAAGGCTTGATCCGCCTCGTGAAACAGTAACTGATAGGTTTCTCGACCCGGCTTACACGCCCTTACTCCGCCGATACTGATCGACAGGGTTGGTTTGAGTGGCGAGACGCTATGCTCGATCGCCAACTGATCGACATAGCTCATCATCTGTAACGCGAACTGATGTGGATCCAGTTCGTTGTCGCTCGCCAGCACCACACAAAACTCTTCGCCCCCAAAGCGAGCCACGACCTTCGCTCCGGCAAAAGAGACCTGATCAAGTGCGTTTGCCACTCGTTTTAGCGCGCGATCGCCTTCGAGATGGCCATAGTGATCATTGTAAAGTTTGAAATAATCCACATCGATCAGATACAGCACGATCCAAGGATATTGCTGCTCCACAATGAAACTGGTGAGCTCACTTTCCAGTTTACGCCGATTGGAAATACGGGTCAGTGGATCGTGTTCAGACTGCCAGCGCAGCTCCTCCCGGCTTTGCTCCAGCTCGGAAAAAATTTGGTTGATGGTCCGAGCGAACGCTTTCATTTCTCGTGAAACAAAAAAATGTTCATCCGGGATTTTGCCACCCGAAAGTTTGAATCGCTCCAACACTCGGTTGGCATCCGTGATGGGGCGAACCAGCGAATCGACCACCAGCAGGTTGATGAAATACATCAGCACTGAAAACGTCATCAAGGCGACAATTTCATCCGTTCGAATAAAAGTCGGCAGCTTAACCTTGTGCACCAGTTTGATAAGTACGCTGGAGTGACCGCTGAAGTCGAGCTTTTCCAGATAGCTGATATTGGGTTCGTGTTTGGGCATTGGTGCAAACGGCGCGCGGCTCAACACATCAATATCGATGCCAGTGGCCTGTTCAATGACGCTGGCGAACTGGCTGCGCACTTTCTTGACGAAAATCAGATAACCTTTATCACAGCCCGAACCTTCGCTATTACACACGCGCGAGGTCGCGGCCAGATACGGCTCCTGCCCCACCACCACAAAACGCACCGACGCTTCCACATAATCGCTGCGGGACCGTTTCGGCTCACTCAATATAATCGGAAAGTAAGGGACGAAGGGTTGGTAATCACCCACTCTACTCTGCTCAAAATCATACTTCATACCCCACACCAACTTTTCCTGCGGGGTAAAAATAAAAATACCATCCAGAGCTTTCGACTGAAATGCATGAATACCGATGCTGTCGTCGATGAATTCAGGATTGGGATGGGCAATGTAATCCGCCATATCATTCCAGGCCGCGTAGTCAGCCATGGAAGCGCCCATTTCCTGCTTCTCCAGTGCAATGATGGTTTCCACGCGCTTAGTCTCGGCCAGTTGCAACTGGCGTGCGTGCTCAAGCTCACGGTCAAACGACCAGAAGTATTTGAAGGCGAGATAAAAAGCCACAAAGCAGGCAACCACCGCCAGTGCAGTCAGCGCAGTTAACGAACGTAAACTGATATTGGAGAGAGTCATGGCACCTTTGCTAATTGTTCAGGACGATGAAAAAGAGCGCCGAAGCGCTCTTTTCAGTTTAGATGGTAAAAACTTGATAGTTCTTAAGTTCAGGAATTTTTTGATGGAGTTTCTGTTCTTGTTCAACCACGTCGTCCAGCGAATCGCACAATTCCCGGCGCTCTTTCTCAATGGTTTGCGAGTGTTCATTGAAACGCTCTTCCAAGCGAGTCTTGAGGTCAGCCATGGTATTGCCCAATTCGGTCAGATTGATACCGCCGTCTTTTTTCATCTTGGTGGCAATCGCATCAAACGCCCCCGTCAGGAACTCCTGGGTAAACAGGGCGCGAGCTTTATCAAAATCCTGCTGCCATTGTTGGCTCATCGATTCAAACGTATCTGCAGGCAGTACCCAGTCGCCGTTCTTGTTATAGCGGGCTTCGATATCCGCCACAAACGCTTTCAGGTTCTGCTTCACGCTGTCAAATGCCTGAGGCGAATCAATACTGGCAGCCACATCATCTAGAATATCGTTTGCCATTGCCAAACCATCACTGGCTACCTGACGCGCTTTCGGTAAAGCATTCGCCAGACTCTCACGGTACGACTCTACAGCTTGCTGCTGTTGAGGCGTCAGAGACTGCTTTTCACCGGACAAGTAGAGGTTGTTATTCTGATCCATCACGGCAGTTTGTCCGTTAGCAGCATGAATTTCTACATTCGAGCCACTGAGATGAATTTCGTTCTTCACGTCCACCTGTTGGCATTGTGCCGCCCATAATGAGGTACTGCACAGTAAAGAGGTTACTAAAACTAGTTTTTTCATCATCATTCCGGTCTGTGACATTGAGCTCTCTCCAAACAAAGTGGGCGCAATTGGCCAAGCGTTGAGTTCGATAAGTGCCGTTACCGCCCACTAGAGGGCAATCTTGCACTGATATCATGTTGTTAGTACAGGACGAGGCTAACCATACCCAAAACTGCGTCTCGCTAAGTTAACGGCTTGTCAGTTATTGATTCGCCATCGACCATTTAGCTGGCTGATGCGCAGAATAGGGGCAGAATCGTCAGATCGCAAGCGTTTAAAAAAAGCTCAGCTGACGAATCTGCTCCTCTGGCTTAAGCATCACGTTGAGGCCAAGCAGGCGAATCTCACGTCCTTTCTGACGTTTCAGCACTTCTGCCAACAAGGTTTTGAAGTCTTCCAGTTCCAACTCAGGATGAATATGTTCAATGGTGGTTTGCTGAAAATCAGCAAACTTGACTTTGATACCCTGTTTGATGATTGCCCGCTCCGGTGACGCCCGGGTTAATCGCTCATCCAACTCGGGATACAAACGTTGTTCGATGACCTGCCAACACTCTTCGTAAGTTGAGATATTTTCACTGAACGTACGCTCAACTCCGACCGATTTTCGTTCACGCTCCGTAATCACTTCGCGATTATCAATGCCCTGACTCTTCTTCCACAATGATGCCCCTAATCGGCCAAAGCGGCGCAGCAGTTCCCGATAGTCACTGTTCTTAATGTCCTCACACAGAAAAAAGCCTGCCTGATTGAGCTTCTCCAGACTCACTTTGCCGACCCCGGGAATTTTCCCCAGCGGCAGTTTGTCGACCACGCTCTGCACTTCATCCGGCGTCACAACATACAGACCATTGGGTTTATTGATATCGGAGGCCACTTTGGCCAGAAACTTGACTGGCGCAACGCCCGCAGACGCGGTCAGTTGCAGTTCATTCCAGATGTCACGTCGAATGGCTTCCGCAATCAGTGTCGCGCTGCCATGACAGGCGGTAGCCTCAGTAACATCGAGAAAGGCTTCGTCCAGGGACAACGGTTCGATAATATCGGTGTAGCGCTGAAAAATGGCGTGAATCTCACGCGAAACGGACTTATAGACTGACATACGCCCCGGCACAACCAGCAGTCCCGGACATAATTTGATCGCTTGCGCGGTCGGCATCGCTGAACGAATACCAAACTTTCGCGCTTCGTAGTTACAGGTACTGAGCACGCCACGCTGTTTTTCATGGCCGCCGACTGCCATAGGCCGACCTCGATACTCCGGGTTGTCACGCATCTCAACGGCCGCGTAAAAGCAGTCCATATCAATATGGATAATCTTTCTGATCCGCTCTGACATTGCCCACTCACTCAACCACTGTTTAAAAAAACAGTATATAAGCGATAGGACCGTTTGCAAAGACAGATGACAGCCTGCTATTTACGCAGCATGACATCCAGCTGATCCACCAGCTCTGCCCAGTCTGCATCTTCTTCAATGGCCTGACGCAAAAAACTGGCCTGCGCATCTGTCCAGAAGCTGGCTTTATGCAGCGGTGTGGTATCACGGTGATGACGGTGCGATGCAATAAAATGTTCGATTTCGCGCGATGAACTGCCCAGCCCCAACTGATCAAACAGTTCAGCCATACCATGTTGATGAAGTTCCATAATGCCTCCTGATGCCGCAACTATGCTTTGAGTATAGTGCCTGAGCTTCACGGGCAGCCGGAACTGGCTGGAAAAAAATAACCCAGCCGAAGCTGGGTTATGCAAATCCGAATTGGAATATTACGCGATGCGGTCTTTTTCCCACGCAGCAATACGCTCTGCACGCGCCGCTTCTCGTGCTTCACGCTTTTTACGCGCGTCACACGGTTCCGGGCAGTTACATACTTTTTCGATGCCAACCGCACCCAAGCCGCCACAGCTGCCTTTGACCACTTTCTTCTGGAAGATATAGCCCACTGCCATCGCAGCAATCACCGCCAGAAACACCCCAAAGGTAATCAGAAAGGTATTCATAATTCCAAGCTCACTCAGTTAATTATCGGTTGAGATACGGCTTAAACGCACTTGATGCGATTTCTTTGAATCCGTCGTCGGTTTTCACAATCATGAACACCGGAATATGATTCTGCTCCGCAATCTCAATCCCTTTTTCGTCACCCAGCACCATCAGTCCTGTCGCCAGGCCATCCGCTGTCATGCACGATTTATCCAGTACAGTCACCGATACTACACGGTTATGGATTGGACGCCCAGTCTGAGGGTTAATAATGTGCGAATAACGAACACCATCACGCTCAAAGTAGTTGCGGTAATCACCAGAGGTAGCAATCGCCATGTCACCCGGTTCAATAATTTCCTGGATGCTGCGCTCGTCTACGGTCGGTTTCTCAACCGCAATACGCCACGGCACACCATCACGATTCAAACCTTTCAGGCGAATCTCGCCGCCCACTTCCACCATGTAGTTGTGAATGCCCTGAGATTCGATGTAGTTCGCGACCACATCGACGCCCCAACCTTTAGCGATCGTCGACAGGTCCACATACAGATGCGGCAGGTCTTTGCTCAGTTTGTTGCCTTCAACACTCAGGTGATGAATACCGGTGTTGGCTTTACGCTCAGCGAGTTCTGCATCCGTCGGCACCACTTCAGGGCGCGCTTCCGGGCCAAAGCCCCACAGATTCACCAGCGGGCCAACGGTGACATCGAGCGCACCTTCTGTCAGACCATTGAGGCGAATCGCCTCTCTCACTACGGTCGCAGTTTGGTTCGACACTTCAAATGGGTCAATACCTTGATACTGGTTGAAACGACTCAGCTCTGAATCTTTGCGGTAAGTCGACATCTGATCGTTCACCTCTTCCAGTAAACGGTCGATCTCCTTATGCAGATCATCAGACGACGGCAAACCGTCTTGTTGAAGATATTTGATGTTGTAGCTGGTACCCATCGTCGGGCCACTTAAATGCACTTGCTGTGGTGGTTGTTCACAACCTGCCAGCAGCAGTAAAGAAGCTAACGCAACAAGCCAAGTTTTCACTTGTTTACTCCTCAGATAATGTAAATAGATATAGGAAAATCCGAATCCTGACGGCTGGAAGGCTCCTCGCCTTATTTACCTATAGCTACTCTGACTCACTTGAAAAAAGAATGGCTGACTCTAACGAGCCAGCCATGGATTTAGCAAATTATCGTGGATTAACCACCGAAGTCATCCAACAGGATGTTTTCGTCTTCAACACCAAGATCTTTCAGCATACCGATCACGGCTGCGTTCATCATCGGTGGACCACACATGTAGTATTCACAATCTTCAGGCGCTTCGTGGTCCTTCAGATAGTTTTCGTACAATACGTTGTGGATGAAGCCAGTGTAACCGTTCCAGTTGTCCTCTGGTTGAGGATCAGACAGTGCACAGTGCCACACGAAGTTATCGTTCTCAGCCGCCAGGCCATCGAAATCTTCTACGTAGAACATTTCACGTTTAGAACGCGCACCGTACCAGAACGACATCTTACGTTTAGACTTCAGACGTTTCAGCTGGTCAAAAATGTGTGAACGCATTGGTGCCATACCTGCACCACCACCGATGAAGACCATTTCTGCATCTGTGTCTTTCGCGAAGAACTCACCAAATGGACCAGAAATCGTACATTTGTCACCGGCTTTCAGAGACCAGATGTAAGAAGACATCTGACCCGGTGCAACTTCTGGGTTGTTTGGCGGCGGAGTCGCGATACGTACGTTCAGCATGATGATGCCAAATTCTTCCGGGTAGTTCGCCATTGAGTAAGCACGGATAATCGGCTCATCAACTTTTGATACGTAACGGAACAGGTTGAACTTGTCCCAGTCACCGCGGAATTTTTCCGGTACATCGTAATCTGCATACTTAACGGTGTGTGCAGGCGCTTCGATCTGAATGTAACCACCCGCACGGAATGGTACTGACTCACCGTCTGGAATCTGCAGCTTAAGCTCTTTGATGAATGTCGCTTTGTTATCGTTAGAGATAACGGTACATTCCCATTTCTTAACGCCGAAGATTTCTTCTGGAAGTTCAAGATCCAGGTCGTTCTTCACTGCAACCTGACAAGCCAGACGCTCACCTTCACGTGCTTCACCTTTAGTAATATGGTCAAGCTCGGTAGGAAGAATGTCGCCACCGCCAGATTTGATTTTTACGCGGCACTGACCACAAGAGCCACCACCACCACACGCTGACGATACGAATACACCAGCACCAGCCAGCGCACTCAGCAGTTTACCGCCAGGCTGTGTCACGATCGATTTTTCAGGATCGCCATTGATAGAGATTGTAATGTCACCTGTTGGTACCAGCTTAGATTTGGCGAACAGAATCACCAGCACTAGAGCCAGAACAATCAGAGTAAACATCACTACACCAAGAATAATGTCCATTGACTATTCCTTTATTGTTGCGGTTTACCCGACTTACAGTTGAACACCAGAGAAAGACATAAAGCCCAGCGCCATTAAGCCAGCAGTGATGAAGGTAATACCTAAACCACGCAGACCCGGAGGCACGTCAGAATACTTCATTTTCTCACGGATACCTGCAAGAGCGACGATAGCCAGCATCCAGCCTAAACCTGAACCGAAACCGTACACGACAGATTCAGCAAAGTTGTAGTCACGTTGTACCATGAAAGATACACCACCGAAGATTGCACAGTTTACTGTGATCAGCGGTAGGAAGATGCCCAGCGCGTTGTACAGAGGCGGGAAGAAGCGATCGAGGATCATTTCCAGAATCTGTACCAGTGCCGCGATTACACCGATAAAGGTAATAAAGTTAAGGAAGCTTAGGTCAACTCCCGGAGCCAGTGCATCTGGCTTCAGCACTAGGTTGTAAACCAGATTGTTTACCGGAACAGAGATAGTCAGAACCACTGTTACCGCAATACCCAGACCGAATGATGTCTTAACTTTCTTAGATACCGCCAGGAAGGTACACATACCCAAGAAGAAAGACAGTGCCATGTTCTCGATGAAAATCGATTTAACCAGCAAACTAATATAATGTTCCATGACGACCTTACTCCTTCGCTTCTACTTGTTCAGGTTTGAACGTGCGAATCGTCCAAATCATGAAACCGATCAGGAAGAATGCAGAAGGTGCTAGCAGCATCAGGCCGTTTGGCTGATACCAGCCGCCTTTGCTAATCAGAGGCAGTACTTCCATTCCGAACAGTTTGCCTGAGCCAAGTAGCTCACGGAAGAAACCAACAGAGATCAGTACGAAGCCGTAACCCAGACCGTTACCAATACCGTCGATGAACGATGGGATTGGTGCAGACTTCATCGCGAACGCTTCTGCACGGCCCATTACGATACAGTTCGTAATGATCAGACCAACGAATACAGACAGCTGTTTCGAAATGTCGTACAGATACGCTTTCAGGATTTGGTCAACCACGATTACCAACGATGCGATGATCGCCATCTGAACGATGATACGCACGCTGTTAGGAATGTGGTTACGGATCAGTGAAACGAAGAAGTTAGACAGTGCAGTAACGAACATTACCGCCAGAGTCATAACAAACGCCGTTTCCAGTTTGGTTGTCACTGCCAGTGCAGAACAAACACCAAGAACTTGTAGCGCGATTGGGTTGTTGTCCAATACTGGCGCTAGCACGCTCTTTTTAAGATCTTTTGCGCTAGACATTAGTTCAGATCTCCGTCACGGACTTTAGTCAGGAATGGACCAAAGCCCATATCACCCAACCAGAAGTCGAATGTGTGTTGAACGCCGTTACTGGTCAATGTTGCGCCTGATAGAGCGTCAACACCGTGTTCAGAACCTGCTGGAGCGCCACCTTTCACGACTTTAATCGCTGGTTTGTGGTTTTCATCAAACAGTTTCTTACCAACCCATTGTGCACGCCAAGCTGGGTTCTCAACTTCACCACCCAATCCCGGTGTTTCACCTTGTTGGTAGTAAGTGATGCCAGACACTGTGTTGCCGTCAGTTTCAACTGCAACAAACGCGTACATCATTGACCACAGACCGTTACCGTGAACAGGCAGGATCACTTTAGACACTTTGTCGCCATCTTTTACTAGGTAAACGATGCCAGTGTTCGCACGACGAATGATTTTCGCAACGTCTGCATTGGCAGGAAGCTTAATAGAATCCGCTGGATCTTTTGCTTCTTTACGTTGGTCAAATTTCGCTGCATCACCTTCAACAAAGTCGCCGGTTTTGAAGTCGATCAGACGAGGTTCGATGAACTTGTTGTACAAATCCTGAACCTTACCTTTCTCCGTGATACCAGCTACTTCAACGATCTTGCTTTGCTTATCCAGCACAGCATTCTCTTTTTGCTTATCACGCAGACCTACTGCCGCTGCCGATACAATGATTGAACAAACAAGGCTCAACCCGACAACAACAGCCAGCGTCTTTTTAATGCTGTCGTTATTACTTGCCATAGCGCGCTTGTCTCCGCTTGATGTTTTTCTCAACAACGATGTGGTCGAACAGAGGGGCAAATAGGTTAGCGAACAGAATCGCTAGCATCATGCCTTCTGGGTAAGCCGGGTTCACAACACGGATCAGAACACACATGAGACCAATCAGGATACCGTAAGCCCATTTCGCTTTGTTGGTAAACGAAGCCGATACCGGGTCAGTCGCCATGAAGAACATACCGAATGCAAAACCACCCAGAACCAGGTGCCAATGCCAAGGCATGTTGAACATTGGGTTAGTATCTGAACCGATCACGTTGAACAGGGTAGACAGAGCAATCATACCGATCATCACGCCTGCGATGATGCGCCATGAAGCGATACCCATGTAAACGATAAACGCAGCGCCGATAGCCAGAGCCAGAGTCGAAACTTCACCAATTGAACCTGGAATGTTACCGATGAACGCGTCCATCCAAGTGATTGCTTGGCCAGTTGCCGCGTTAACCAGTGCACCGTTACCACCTTGTGCCCATTGGCTCAGAGCAGTTGCACCAGAGAAACCATCCGCAGCAGTCCAAACCAGGTCACCCGAGATTTGAGCTGGGTACGCGAAGAATAGGAACGCACGGCCTGCCAGAGCAGGGTTCAGGAAGTTACGACCTGTACCACCGAAGACTTCTTTCGCTACAACAACACCGAAGGTAATACCCAAAGCGGCTTGCCACAGAGGAAGCGTTGGCGGAACAATCAGTGCGAACAGGATAGAAGTCACAAAGAAGCCTTCGTTTACTTCGTGTTTACGCACCATACAGAACAGCACTTCCCAGAAACCACCAACGATGAATACCGTTGCGTAGATAGGCAGGAAGTACGTCGCACCCAGAAGCATTTTGCTGCCCCAACCTGCGTCGGCGGCCAGTGTGCCACCCAGCATTTGAGTCAACCAGTAATGCCAGTTGCCACCAATGATTGCTGCAAGTTGATCGCCAGCATACATATGATTGAGTGCTGCAATTGCCTGACCACCAGCATTGTACATACCCCAGAACATTGCTGGGAATACTGCTAGCCAAACCATGATCATGATACGTTTCAAATCCACGCTATCACGAACGTGTGAGCTTTTTTTCGTCACCAAACCAGGAGTGTAGAAAACTGTCGCGACAGCTTCGTACAGGGCAAACCATTTTTCATGTTTACCACCCGGCTCAAAGTGATGCTCGATATCTTCAAGAAACTTTTTGAGGCCCATGAAAATTACCCTTCCTTCTCAATCTTGTCGAGGCATTCACGCAGTAGCTGACCGTACTCGTATTTACCAGGACATACAAAGGTACACAGCGCTAGATCTTCTTCATCCAGTTCCAGAGCACCTAAGCTTTGAGCACTGTCTAAATCTCCGGCACAAAGATCACGAAGCAACAGAGTTGGCTCCATGTCCAGCGGCATCACTTTTTCGTAGTTGCCGATTGGTACCATTGAACGATCACTACCGTTCGTTGTCGTGGTCATGTTGAACAACTGACCTTTGAACAGGTGACCCAGGAATGAGCGGGTTACAGAGAACTTGTTCTTACCAGGCATCGCCCAGCCAAGGAACTCTTTGTCACGACCTTCGCGTAATACAGAAACTTGCAGATGGTAACGACCCAGATATGCATGTGGACCTGTCGCTTTCGTTCCTGACAACACAGAGCCAGAAATCACGCGAACTTCGCCAGGCATAATTTCGTTGTTCGTTAGCTCTTCTAGGCTGGCACCTACAACAGTACGAATCAGACGAGGGTTGTTCACAACTGGACCTGCCAGCGATACAACGCGTTCGTTGTATAGCTCACCAGTCAGGAACAACTTACCAACCGCAATAACGTCTTGATAGTTAATGCTCCAAGCCACTGTTTCTGCATTTACCGGGTAAAGGAAATGCATGTGAGTGCCAGGAAGACCTGCAGGGTGAGGGCCGTCAAAGACGTGCTCTTCTACGTTTGACTGAGCAGAACGTGGCAGGCTGGTACCTTTTTTACAAACGTACACTTTGCCTTCAGTCAGAGCAGACAACACATCCAAGCCAGCAACGAAGGCTTCGGATTGCTCGTTGATGACCACAGTCGGCTCCGCTGCCAATGGATTGGTGTCCATTGCCGTTACGAAGATAGCCTTTGTGGTTGAATCAACTGCTGGAACCTTGCTGAACGGACGAGTACGCAGCGATGTCCAAAGACCAGATTCAACCAACTGAGTTTTCACCGCTTCACGGTCAAGACTCGCTAGCTGATTGGCTTCGTACTTGTTGAATGTCACCTGGTCATCACCTGCCACTTCAATCACAACGGATTGAAGAACACGTTTTGCACCACGGTTCACTTCAACAACTTTACCGCTGACTGGTGAAGTAAATAGGACACCCTTGTTCTTCTTGTCTTCAAAAAGAACTTGAGCTTTCTTTACTTCATCACCTACGCGAACATGCATTGTAGGACGCATGCCAACGTACTCTTCGCCAAGCAAGGCGACTTTTTTGATGGTTTTACCATCATTAATCACCTGGGAAGGAGTTCCTGCGATAGGAAGGTCCAAACCCTTTTTTATTGTAATCATACGCACTTGCACTACTTTTTTATCGGGAAAAAGATTCTTTCATTGCGTAAATTCGAGACGCACTAAACTCTGCTGGCTAATACGAGAACCGAAGCCACAACAGAGTTTAACTATCTCTAGACACGACATTTTCAGTGTCCGCTTCTGGCCGTTTGAAACGCCAAAACCGCAACATCCTTTTAAAAATCTCATCACATATATGAAGTGAGATTTATCAGGTGCGATAGTCTAGCATCTTTTGGGAACTTGATGCCATGACCAATGCCCTGATTGGCTGCTTTATTTGGAAGGAAATGAAGAAACTGGCCATAGTATTAACGATAATTTTGATGTATCGCACAATTAGTTATCGCGGCCAACAGTCGGCCTTACATCACAAAATTATTGATTAAAACAATAACTCAATGGGTTACTATTCCTTCCAATTGTTGAATCAGTGTTAAATATTTGCTCAAAAGTTCAACGTTCTGAGCCCTAATTCGCACCATGGACGAATTAGTGACCACCGCCCAAACACATCGGACTATCAGGCGCACCGTTTTCCAATTCATGCCACTCTTGCGGCGTGTAAGTATGAATGGCGAGTGCGTGAATGTGGTTAGAGAGCTCTTCCATCAGAGCCTGATTGACTAAACGATGACGCGCAATCAAACGTTGTCCGACAAAGCGTTCGCTGACCACTATCACCTTAAAATGGCTCTCAGAACCAGGGGCAACGTTGTGCATATAACTTTCATTCAGCACTTTAAGATAGTCAGGCTGAAAAGCATTGTGCAATTTGGTTTCAATCACTTCTTGAAGCATAGGTTTTCCTTGTCACACCACAACGAGTGAACAACACGATTTAGGAGATGGCGATAGTGTACTCGTGCCTCTCTGGAAGCGAAAGGTTTTGGTTTCATGATCTACGCCCATTTGAGAGAATAGGTCGGTTGATGATTTAATTTTATTCCAAATATGAAAACTGAGCTTACGCTTCACGACCGCACTCTGACACTGCATCGGTATCCCAAACGCAGTAATGAAACTCTACAAGCCTGGGATGCAGGTGACGAATACCTAATCAATCACGTACATGATCTGAACCTGCCTGTTGGCAGCCGTATCTTGATCCTGAATGACAACTTTGGCGCCCTGAGTTGCTGGTTTGCTCAGCATCACCAAGTCACAATGATGAGTGACTCGTTTATTGCCCATCAGGCAACCTTAAGCAACTTAGAACAGAATCATTGCACCCCGGTGACATTGCTGCGCACCTTCGATGCTATTCCTAACGATATCGATATAGTGCTGTTGCAGATTCCGCGCAATAACCGTCATCTGATTTGGCAGTTGAGCCAGTTGCGTGCAGCACTAGCTGAAGATTGCCCCGTCGTTGCCGTGAATAAAGCCAAGGAAATTCACAGTTCAACACTCAAACTGTTTGAAAAGCACTTAGGGCAAACCACGACTTCGCTGGCCTGGAAAAAGCATCGTTTAGTATTTTCTCAGCCCAACGGTCAGCCAGTTATCGATGTGTCACCGGATACCCGCTGGCAAGTGGAAGGCAGTGATATTGAGCTCAACAACCTGCCCAATGTGTATTCCGGCGAAAGCTTGGATCAAGGCGCGCGTTTTCTTCTGCCTCACTTACCCAGTGATGAAAATCTGAAACATTTTCTTGATTTGGGTTGTGGTAACGGCGTGCTTTCTGTTCGTATGGGACAACTCAACCCGGAAGCGGCCGTCACCTGTGTGGATGAGAGCTTCATGGCGGTAGAATCTGCTCGGCAGAATCTGGTCGCCAACCTGGGAAACGAAAGAAAGATTGAATGCATCGCCAACAATTGTCTGGATGGTTTTGAGCCGGCCACGACTGAGCTGGTCGTGTGTAACCCCCCTTTCCATCAACAGCAAGCCATCACCGACCATATCGCCTGGCAGATGTTCTGTGACTCAAAGCATGTTCTTCGCAAGGGAGGGAAATTATTGGTGATCGGTAATCGCCACCTCGGCTACGATGTAAAACTAGCAAGGTTATTTGGCCGTTCTCAAGTAAAGACTGTCGCCAGTAATAAGAAATTTGTTATCTTACAAGCTATTAAGCAATAAACATTTTGTAACATGCTCACTCAACGAAAGGAATTGACCATGAAGAAACTGGTTCTCGCGGCTTCTATCGCACTGTTGACTGCCTGTGCAGCGCCTCAGCAGCAACAAATTAACTTTATGCCTCAGCCTGTACTGAGCAACAGCGATATCGTGAAAGGCAGTACATTTACCCTTGTCAGCAAAGATGTTCGCTCTGCGCAATACGTAGCGCTGGTTGACAGTGGTCGTCACAACATCGAACCGGTTCATGCGAAACAAAACGTGCGTATTGCACTGGAAAATGCCCTGTCTGAGCAGTTTGGTTCTCAAGGTTTCCGCCTAACCGTCAACAGTGAAAACACACTAACGCTGGAAGTTCAAGAAGCACTCGTCAACGTAAAGCACTCTGTGTTTGAAAACGAAATGGATGCAAAAGTAACGCTAGAACTGACAGCGGAAACACCAAAAGGCAAAATGGTGAAAAGCTACAACGGAACAGCAAAACGTACTGCGCCACTAAGTGCCTCAGATGAAGACATCGAGATGGTACTGAATGACGTTGTGAATCTGGTCCTAAAAGAGATCGCCAACGACTCTGAATTGAAAACTTATATGAAGGATCACTTCCATGGCTAAGTTATGGCTCACTGCTTTGGCGCTGCTAAGCACCAGTGTTTGGGCTGGCCCGAAAGTCGAGTTTGACACTACGCTCGGTTCATTTACTGTCGAGTTAAACGACGAAAAGGCGCCGATCAGTAGTGCAAACTTCCTCAAGTATGTGGAAGACGGCAGTTACGTGGGTAGCCAATTCCACCGCGTTATTCCCGGCTTTATGGCGCAAGGTGGCGGTTTTGATGAAGACATGAACCAACTGAAAACCTATGCACCGATTAAAAACGAATCCAGCAACGGACTACGTAACGACACGGCGACCATTGCAATGGCACGTACGGCAAACCCAAATTCTGCGACTCGTCAGTTCTACATCAATCTGGTTGACAACGACTTCCTGAACAACGACCAACGTCCGCCGGGTTATGCGGTATTTGGTAAAGTGATTCAAGGATTTGAAGTCATTCAACAAATGGCCAAACAGCCTACACACTCGCTGGGCCGTATGGGCGATGTCCCTGTCACACCAATCGTGATCACTAAAGCCACGCTTATCAAGTAATGTCATTTGAGCTCTGACATTCGTCAGAGCTCACTCCTTAAGGAATGCTCCATGCCGAACGACCAAGTGCAAACCTGGAAAGAGACCGTTCTCAGCTATTTTGATCGCCGCCTGTTGTGGGTATTTATGTTGGGCTGCTCCAGTGGTTTTCCTTGGGTATTGATTGGCTCCAACATGTCAGGTTGGTTGAAAGATGCGGGGTTGACGCTCTCTGCTATCGGTTATTTTGGCAGCGTCTTCTCTGTCTATGCTATCAACTTTCTTTGGGCGCCATTGGTCGACCGGGTTAAGTTACCCCTGCTGACTCCCTTACTGGGCCAGCGCCGCAGTTGGATATTTCTATGTCAGTCAATGGTATTGGTCTGTACACTATTCATCGCAGGCGTAAATCCCGCCAACAATTTAATGGTCACTTCCATGTTGGCTCTCGGAATTGCCATTGCCTCGGCCACGCAGGACATTGCGGTCGATGCCTTTCGTATTGACTCGTTTCCCAAATCAGAACCGTCCAAGCTGCCCCAAGCTTCCGCTATGGCAGTCATAGGTTGGTGGACGGGTTACTCTCTACCGGGTTACCTTGCCTTTATCAACGCGGATGCAATTGGTTGGAATAAGGTCTACTACGGTATGGCGGCGATTGTCGTGATTCTGATGCTGTTCACTCTGTTGGTTGGTGAACCAAACACGCAACGTGAAGCGCTGCAGAAGCAAGCCGAATCTCGCCATGAACACTATGTTCATTCTCGCTTAATGCGTTGGCTCAGCGTCACCTTGTTTGAACCTTTCCTTGATTTCTTTCGCCGCAACGGGACCCAAGTCGCCCTGACATTACTCTTGTTCGTTTTCTTGTTTAAAATCGGCGAAGCGTTTCTCGGCAGAATGTCGATTGCGTTTTACAAAGAGGTCGGCTTTAGTAACGAACAGATTGGTTATTACTCCAAGCTTATTGGTTGGGGCATGACGATGCTGTTTACTTTTGTCGGCAGTATGTTCAACGTCCGTTTCGGAATTGTGCGTGGTTTGATGATTGGTGGTATCGCCATGTCAGCCAGTAATCTGATGTTTTCGTGGATTGCTCAAGTGGGACCGAATGAACATCTTCTGCTGGCCACGATTTTTGTCGACAACTTTACGACCGCGTTCTCAACCGTTGCGTTTGTCTCTTTCCTTACTGTCGTGACAGGACAAGCCTTTTCCGCCACCCAGTATGCGTTACTCGCGTCACTCGGCAACTTTGGCAGAACAGTACTTGCGTCATTCAGTGGTGATTTGGCGGAGTACTTAAATAACTGGTCACTGTTCTTTATTTTAACGGCAGTCATGGTGATCCCAAGCCTGATCATGCTCTATTCACTGCGCCACTATTTCACAGACATGTTAAACAGAGCACACCAGAAACACGAGGCTGAAATGGAATCGCTGAAGCAAAATGAATAAAGAAAGACCGCCAATCGGCGGTCTTTCTTTATTGAAGCATTACTTTTGTGCTAAACCTTTATCGTTCAGGTAGCCCATCATAAAGGGACGCGATTCCTGACTGAGCTTTGCGGTGATCTGTTCAGACCAACCTTGTTGTTTTGCGTTGCTTGAGCGGCTTTGGTAGTAGTCGATCATAGTTTGATCGTACTGCTCAATTAAGCTCAAATCTAACGGCTGATAACGGTTTTCATGCACGATCACTTGCGGACTTAAACGCGGTTTCAACTGAGGATCCTGATCCGGATGCCCCAAACACATACCAAACAAAATAGCGGTATAAGGTGGCAATTCCAGCAGGGCATCCACCTCTTTCGGAGAGTTACGCAGACCACCAATATAAACACCACCGAGTCCCAAAGATTCGGCCGCCAGCAAGCAGTTTTGTGCCATGATGCCAGAATCGATAGCGCCAATCAGAGTCAGTTCCATAAACTCTGGCTTCACATTAGGATTCATCGCATAGTGACGCTGGTAATCAATACAGAACACCAGAAACTCTGCGGCACTTTCTACATAAGCCTGATTACCGGCCAACTTCGCCAATTCAGCACGCTTTTGCTTATCGGTGACTCGAATGATCGACACCACCTGCAACAAGCTGGATGATGATGCAGAAATACCCGAGGCAATAATCGTATCTAATTGCTCAGGTGTTATTGGCAGCTCTTTAAATGCCCGAATCGAGCGGTGCCCCTGAATCGTGTCGATGACGCTGTTCATTCACACTTCCTTATGCTTAGTAATGTTCGCCGTTGTCGTAATATTCGTTTGGTTTGAGTGCGGTGAAAATCACAGCCACATTCACATCTTCTCCTAGCACCTCCCTTACCTGACGCGTGATAATAGCGGCAACTTGATCCTGTGTCTCTTGCCCACGATCAAACCACAATACTTCGACAAATGGATAGGCTGGCGAGACTTCGCCTTCAAAGAAAAATGTGGTGTAGATATACTCAAATGTGAAATCTCCACGAGGTGATTTCATTAGTGGCTGTAGTTCGTCAATCAAACTTTTAGACAGAACTTGTACGGTCTGCGGTTCAACCGCACGTAAACGAAAATGTGGCATAACGTGACTTCCTCTTTTTCCGAGCATCATAACAGCTAAGAAAATGAGGTTCGAGGTTACAGCCCTCAATTTGGCATCTATTTCATCAAGGGCTGTTAGCCATCAGGACAAATGACTGTCAAAGAAGATCAGCGTTTTACCCCATGCAGACTCAGCGGCTTCTTCATTGTAACGAGCGGTTGAGTCGTTGTGAAATCCATGGTTCACGCCAGGATACACGATTGCTTCATAAGGTACTTTGTTGGCTTGCAGCACTTTCTCATAATCAGGCCAAGACGCATTGACGCGCTGGTCCAGCTCCGCAAAATGAATTAATAGCGGTCCTTTGACGTTGTTGCGCAAGCTCTCCGCGGCTGGGGTACCATAAAAAGGTACCCCAGCATCGAGTTTATCCGGGATAGTGGCGGCAAGCATATTGACGACATAGCCGCCAAAGCAGAAACCGACCGCTCCCAATTTTCCAGAGCAACTCGGATGAGCTTTCAAAAATAGGGCAGCGGCAATGAAGTCCTCTTCAATTTTTGCTTTATCCATACTGCTTTGCATGGCGCGCCCATCATCATCATTGCCCGGATAACCACCCAGTGGATACAAAGCGTCAGGAGCAAAAGCGATAAAGCCATTCATTGCCAGACGCCTCGTTACATCTTCGATATAAGGGTTCAAACCGCGATTTTCATGCACTACGAGCACAGCAGGCAAGTTGCCTTTGATTTCAGTCGGCATCACCAGATAGCCACGCCCTTTGCCATGTCCTTTAGGTGAATCAAACTCGACATAAGTGGCCTTGATCTTCGGATCGTTGAACGACACTTGTTCTGCTAAAGCATAATTGGGTAATAATGCTGATGTCAGAACTGACATCGTAAAACCTAGTGCAACCAGGCCAGTTAGCCGCCTCATAAACTCACGACGGTCAATCAAGCCATGAGCGTATTCGTCGTACCAATCAAAAGCTTCCTGCGGGATTTCGCGGGCCTGATGCGCCGTTTCCAACGACTTGTCTGTTTGTATCTGCATAACCTTATCCTTGATATAAGCAAATGATTCACCTCAGTAACTCAAAGCTTAGGCGAATCCTGATAAGTTGCATCTCAGTGAGAGAAGTAATTAGTAACGATTTTTATCAAAGAGAAGAAATGGCAGATAAAGAAAAAGCCTCAGTCTTTCGACTGAGGCTTAGGATAGATGGCAGGGGTGGAGAGATTCGAACTCCCAACACGCGGATTTGGAATCCGCTGCTCTGCCAATTGGAGCTACACCCCTGTTGTTCGTGTTTAATGAGACGACTCTCGAATAAAGTGGCGGAGCGGACGGGACTCGAACCCGCGACCCCCGGCGTGACAGGCCGGTATTCTAACCAACTGAACTACCGCTCCGCACTGGTTAGACTCAAGAGTCTAAATTTAAAGCCTGGCGATGTTCTACTCTCACATGGGGAAACCCCACACTACCATCGACGCTGTTTCGTTTCACTTCTGAGTTCGGAATGGAATCAGGTGGGTCCAAAACGCTATGGTCGCCAAGCAAATTCTTAAAATTCGGAAAGCTGTTTTCGTTCTCACAACACATTCTTATGCGCTTAGCTTTGAGTCCAATACAAAACCCCTTGGGTGTTGTATGGTTAAGCCTCACGGGCAATTAGTACAGGTTAGCTCAACGCCTCACAACGCTTACACACCCTGCCTATCAACGTTCTAGTCTTGAACAACCCTTTAGGATACTTAAAGTATCAGGGAAGACTCATCTCAGGGCTCGCTTCCCGCTTAGATGCTTTCAGCGGTTATCGATTCCGAACTTAGCTACCGGGCAATGCGTCTGGCGACACAACCCGAACACCAGAGGTTCGTCCACTCCGGTCCTCTCGTACTAGGAGCAGCCCCCTTCAATCTTCCAACGCCCACGGCAGATAGGGACCGAACTGTCTCACGACGTTCTAAACCCAGCTCGCGTACCACTTTAAATGGCGAACAGCCATACCCTTGGGACCGACTTCAGCCCCAGGATGTGATGAGCCGACATCGAGGTGCCAAACACCGCCGTCGATATGAACTCTTGGGCGGTATCAGCCTGTTATCCCCGGAGTACCTTTTATCCGTTGAGCGATGGCCCTTCCATACAGAACCACCGGATCACTATGACCTGCTTTCGCACCTGCTCGAACCGTCATTCTCGCAGTTAAGCGGGCTTATGCCATTGCACTAACCTCACGATGTCCAACCGTGATTAGCCCACCTTCGTGCTCCTCCGTTACTCTTTGGGAGGAGACCGCCCCAGTCAAACTACCCACCAGGCACTGTCCTCACCCCGGATAACGGGGCTAAGTTAGAACATCAAACATACAAGGGTGGTATTTCAAGGACGGCTCCAACGCAACTAGCGTCACGTCTTCAAAGCCTCCCACCTATCCTACACATGTAGGTTCAATGTTCAGTGCCAAGCTGTAGTAAAGGTTCACGGGGTCTTTCCGTCTAGCCGCGGGTACACTGCATCTTCACAGCGATTTCAATTTCACTGAGTCTCGGGTGGAGACAGCGTGGCCATCATTACGCCATTCGTGCAGGTCGGAACTTACCCGACAAGGAATTTCGCTACCTTAGGACCGTTATAGTTACGGCCGCCGTTTACCGGGGCTTCGATCAAGAGCTTCGCTTACGCTAACCCCATCAATTAACCTTCCGGCACCGGGCAGGCGTCACACCGTATACGTCATCTTACGATTTTGCACAGTGCTGTGTTTTTAATAAACAGTTGCAGCCACCTGGTATCTGCGACTCTCATCAGCTCCATCCGCGAGGGACTTCACCATCAAGAGCGTACCTTCTCCCGAAGTTACGGTACCATTTTGCCTAGTTCCTTCACCCGAGTTCTCTCAAGCGCCTTGGTATTCTCTACCCGACCACCTGTGTCGGTTTGGGGTACGATTCCTTACAATCTGAAGCTTAGAGGCTTTTCCTGGAAGCATGGCATCAATGACTTCACTACCGTAGTAGCTCGACGTCGTGTCTCAGCCTTAGAGAGAGCCGGATTTACCTAACCCTCAAGCCTACGCACTTGAACCTGGACAACCGTCGCCAGGCCCACCTAGCCTTCTCCGTCCCCCCATCGCAATTGTAAGAAGTACGGGAATATTAACCCGTTTCCCATCGACTACGCCTTTCGGCCTCGCCTTAGGGGTCGACTTACCCTGCCCCGATTAACGTTGGACAGGAACCCTTGGTCTTCCGGCGGGGAGGTTTTTCACCCCCCTTGTCGTTACTCATGTCAGCATTCGCACTTCTGATACCTCCAGCATGCTTTACAACACACCTTCAACGGCTTACAGAACGCTCCCCTACCCAATACGATAAATCGCATTGCCGCAGCTTCGGTTTACAGCTTAGCCCCGTTACATCTTCCGCGCAGGCCGACTCGACTAGTGAGCTATTACGCTTTCTTTAAATGATGGCTGCTTCTAAGCCAACATCCTAGCTGTCTGAGCCTTCCCACATCGTTTCCCACTTAGCTGTAATTTGGGACCTTAGCTGGCGGTCTGGGTTGTTTCCCTCTCCACGACGGACGTTAGCACCCGCCGTGTGTCTCCCGGATAGTACTTACTGGTATTCGGAGTTTGCAAAGGGTTGGTAAGTCGGGATGACCCCCTAGCCTTAACAGTGCTCTACCCCCAGTAGTATTCGTCCGAGGCGCTACCTAAATAGCTTTCGGGGAGAACCAGCTATCTCCGAGTTTGATTGGCCTTTCACCCCTAGCCACAAGTCATCCGCTAATTTTTCAACATTAGTCGGTTCGGTCCTCCAGTTGATGTTACTCAACCTTCAACCTGCCCATGGCTAGATCACCCGGTTTCGGGTCTATATCCAGAGACTGAACGCCCAGTTAAGACTCGGTTTCCCTACGGCTCCCCTAAATGGTTAACCTTGCCACTGAATATAAGTCGCTGACCCATTATACAAAAGGTACGCAGTCACCCCACGAAGAGGCTCCTACTGCTTGTACGTACACGGTTTCAGGTTCTATTTCACTCCCCTCACAGGGGTTCTTTTCGCCTTTCCCTCACGGTACTGGTTCACTATCGGTCAGTCAGGAGTATTTAGCCTTGGAGGATGGTCCCCCCATATTCAGACAGGATAACACGTGTCCCGCCCTACTCGATTTCACTGAACATGCGCTGTCGGCTACGGGGCTATCACCCTGTTTCGCGGTCCTTTCCAGAACCTTCACCTGACGCATGTAAAGCTTAAGGGCTAATCCAATTTCGCTCGCCGCTACTATCGGAATCTCGGTTGATTTCTTCTCCTCGGGGTACTTAGATGTTTCAGTTCCCCCGGTTCGCTTCATTAACCTATGTATTCAGTTAATGATAACTGCTTATGCAGTTGGGTTTCCCCATTCGGAAATCTCAGACTCAAGTGGCTGTTACTGCCTAATCTGAGCTTATCGCAAGTTACTACGTCCTTCATCGCCTCTGACTGCCAAGGCATCCACCGTGTACGCTTAGTCACTTAACCATACAACCCGAAGGAGTTTCGGGTTGTTGTTAAACAACCTAGGTGTCACACATTTATTTTTCATGAGTGTGTGACTGATTTTGCCGGACTCAATTTGAAGACTTACTGAAACAGTAAGCTTCGATACCAAGCACACTTGAATGTGTTTGTTGGTGTATTCCGTTAGGAATACATTGAGAACTTTACAAACAATCTTAAAAGATTGTTTTGTCAGCTTTCCAAATTGTTAAAGAGCTAGATTCGTATCTCTTTCGAGTTGAACCATTTCTAAGAACACTTAATAAATGTGCTTAAAGATGGTGGAGCTAAGCGGGATCGAACCGCTGACCTCCTGCATGCCATGCAGGCGCTCTCCCAGCTGAGCTATAGCCCCACGAATCTCTTAAACTAAACCGTATCAATCTGTGTGAACACTCATCGCAATAATCATTCGTATAAGGAGGTGATCCAGCGCCAGGTTCCCCTAGCGCTACCTTGTTACGACTTCACCCCAGTCATGAACCACAAAGTGGCAAGCGTCCTCCCGAAGGTTAAACTACCTGCTTCTTTTGCAGCCCACTCCCATGGTGTGACGGGCGGTGTGTACAAGGCCCGGGAACGTATTCACCGTGACATTCTGATTCACGATTACTAGCGATTCCGACTTCATGGAGTCGAGTTGCAGACTCCAATCCGGACTACGACGCACTTTTTGGGATTCGCTCACTTTCGCAAGTTGGCCGCCCTCTGTATGCGCCATTGTAGCACGTGTGTAGCCCTACTCGTAAGGGCCATGATGACTTGACGTCGTCCCCACCTTCCTCCGGTTTATCACCGGCAGTCTCCCTGGAGTTCCCGACATTACTCGCTGGCAAACAAGGATAAGGGTTGCGCTCGTTGCGGGACTTAACCCAACATTTCACAACACGAGCTGACGACAGCCATGCAGCACCTGTCTCAGAGTTCCCGAAGGCACCAAAGCATCTCTGCTAAGTTCTCTGGATGTCAAGAGTAGGTAAGGTTCTTCGCGTTGCATCGAATTAAACCACATGCTCCACCGCTTGTGCGGGCCCCCGTCAATTCATTTGAGTTTTAATCTTGCGACCGTACTCCCCAGGCGGTCTACTTAACGCGTTAGCTCCGAAAGCCACGGCTCAAGGCCACAACCTCCAAGTAGACATCGTTTACGGCGTGGACTACCAGGGTATCTAATCCTGTTTGCTCCCCACGCTTTCGCATCTGAGTGTCAGTATCTGTCCAGGGGGCCGCCTTCGCCACCGGTATTCCTTCAGATCTCTACGCATTTCACCGCTACACCTGAAATTCTACCCCCCTCTACAGTACTCTAGCCTGCCAGTTTCAAATGCAATTCCGAGGTTGAGCCCCGGGCTTTCACATCTGACTTAACAAACCACCTGCATGCGCTTTACGCCCAGTAATTCCGATTAACGCTCGCACCCTCCGTATTACCGCGGCTGCTGGCACGGAGTTAGCCGGTGCTTCTTCTGCAGCTAACGTCAAAAGATACCGCTATTAACGATACCTCCTTCCTCACTGCTGAAAGTACTTTACAACCCGAAGGCCTTCTTCATACACGCGGCATGGCTGCATCAGGCTTGCGCCCATTGTGCAATATTCCCCACTGCTGCCTCCCGTAGGAGTCTGGACCGTGTCTCAGTTCCAGTGTGGCTGATCATCCTCTCAGACCAGCTAGGGATCGTCGCCTTGGTGAGCCCTTACCTCACCAACTAGCTAATCCCACCTGGGCATATCCTGACGCGAGAGGCCCGAAGGTCCCCCTCTTTGAGCCGAAGCTATCATGCGGTATTAGCCATCGTTTCCAATGGTTATCCCCCACATCAGGGCAATTTCCCAGGCATTACTCACCCGTCCGCCGCTCGCCGCCCAACAAATCCCCCGAAGGTTCAATGTTGTCGCTGCCGCTCGACTTGCATGTGTTAGGCCTGCCGCCAGCGTTCAATCTGAGCCATGATCAAACTCTTCAATTAAAGTTTTGGCTCAATGAATACTGATAACATTACTAATGTAATGTTGAATTGACTGTGCTCGATACCGAAGTATCAAATTGGTCACTCAGTTCATTGATAAATCTTTTGCGATTATCATCAACGAGTGCCCACACAGATTGATAGGTTTAAGTTGTTAAAGAGCTTTGCTTTTCGAAGCTTTCTTCTCAAAGCGGACGGCCATTTTAGCGAGTTAACTTAGCGAGTCAACAACTTTTTTATTTAATTTTCTTTAGGTTAAGAAATCAAATTTGCCGTCTTACTTGCCCTGCTTTCTTATTCAGAATTGCCTGACAACGGATGCGCATTATAGGGAGGAAAAAACACTTGGCAATAGCAAATCAGCCAAAAAATTCGCTTTTCTGACTGACCGCCTAAATTAACGCCAAGTTGAGTTTTAAGTGAGCAAAACGCCTCTGTCAGACGCCTAACTGTGCGACTTTCTGGTTGAGATGATGGATAGACTCTCTGACCTTAACGACTAATTCTTCGTAGTCTTCTTCATTGTTATGTTTATACACCAGCTTGCCATTGACAAAGCTCGCCTGAATTTTGGCAGGCTCACCACAAGCAATTGGAGCGATGATTTCCGAATGACATCCCGCCATACGCGGCTGCTGAATGTCGTACAACACCAAATCGGCTGCTGCGCCAATTTCGATGCGTCCCAGATTGTGTAGACCGAGTATCGACGCACCACCAGCAGTTGCCCAATCGAGAACACCGTCTATTGTGGTAGCCGAAGCGCCATGCTGGCTTCGATGAAGTAACCAGGAAAGGTTCAACTCCTGCAACATTGAGCCCGATTCCGCAGACGCTGAGCCATCAACACCCAATGAAATCGGCATTCCCGCTTTGGCCATATTAATAACCGGAGCAATTCCGCTCCCCAAGCGGCAATTGGATGTCGGGCAATGTGCAACGCCCGTTTTGGTTTCCGCGAGCAAGGCAATATCGGCAGGGCCAGCTTTAACCAAATGTGCAAACCACACATCCTCACCCAGCCAATCGCAGCTTTGCGCATATTCCACTGCTGTTTGGCCGTATTTAGTCAGCGCCTGCTGTTGATCAAACTCTACCTCCAGCAAGTGAGAGTGTAAGCGTAACTGATGACTGCGCGCGTACTCAGCAAGAATCTTTAAATCCGACGGTGCCGCAGAATGCACAATCGTAGTTGGAGCGACCACTAAACGACGCATTGGGTTATCGCCGCTTTGATGATAGCGCTGACGAGTTTCTTCCAAACGTTTAATCATCAGATCCAGTGGTTCTGGCTCGACGCCGGCTTTAAGCAATCCTTTATGGGTTCCCTTCACGGTCGCGCCACCACGACACAACACTAGCCTAATGCCCATCTCTTCTGCCGCCTGCCACACGGCAGCTTCGACTTCCTGCGAACTCTTCGCGTGATAGAGATAATGATGGTCTGCGCAAGTGGTCGCACCGGAGCGCAGCAGCTCATAGAAACCCAGTTTTGCGGCATGGTACATCACGTCCGGTGTGATTTGCGGCCAGTATCGATACGGGACATGAGCCAGCCAGTCCCCCAAGCCATCATTTATTCCCGCCGGAATGCCTTTCAATAGTGACTGCGCGATGTGGTGGTGCGTGTTGACAAAGCCGGGGTAAATGACACACCGATTGGCGTCCACTAGCTGCTCTCCCTCCGCAGGCTGCAAATCACAGCCCAACTCAGTAATCACTCCGTCACCGATACGGATGTCCTGGCAATCGGACTGGGAAGAATAAATAGCGCGTGCGTGCTTGATGAGATAGTTCATAGCGACTTCCTTTATATAGAGGCTGAATCCGATGTTCAGCATGTCTATGAGCAATGTCCCGGAGATCTCCCCTGACCGCTTCTACTCATCATTGATTTCACACTGTATACAATGCAATTCACAGACCATCACTGAAACACTTGCTCTTTCGTTGTTGCAAACAGAGCAGGCACCGTATTAGTGCAAAATTTGCTCACCGAATGTGCAATGCGTCATTTAATCAGTTTTTACCATGAACAAATTGTATACAACAAACACAACCACATGCACTTCCCAGCACCCATGCCATAAGGTTTTGTTAATAACACGTTAATCAATTTAAATCTCCGCTCCTAGCTGTGGCACACACTTTGCTCAAACAGTAATGACAATTCGTGAGTAGAAGCGGTTAGGTGCCGGGCGGCATCGGGACATTGCTCATAGTTAATAGAAGACGTTGTAAAACAACCTTCAAGAAGTGCAAAGGAAGACACGGAGTAACTATGAAGACAGCCATTTCAAAAATCAAAACCCTCACCCTTTCTCTGTCGCTGGCGTGCTGGTCAGCAAGTAGTTGGGCCACCGACAAAGTGACCTTTCAGCTGGACTGGTTACCCGGAGGGGACAAGGCTCCCGTTTATGTGGGTGTTCAACAAGGATTTTTCGCTGCAGAAGATCTCGATGTCACTATTTTAGGGGGTAAAGGTTCTACGGATGCCATCACTAAGGTGGCGACAGGCACCGCAGATATCGGCTCATCTGATATCGTGGCTTTGCTGGTTGCCAAAGCTAATGACAACGTACCGGTCAAAGCCATCTATTCTCTGTTCAGCAAAGCACCATATGCGTTTTATGTTCTGAATGATTCCTCAATCAACAGCATTAAGGACGTCGCGGGCAAAACCATCGTGACATCACCCTTTACCTCCGCCAACGTATTTTTACCATTGATGCTGAAAAAGAATGGCGTCGATGAACAGAGCGTCAAAGTGCTCAAAGCCGATCCCGGAGCTCTTAACCCCATGCTGCTCACCGGGCAATCCGATGTCATGATCTCCTGGATGACCGATGCGGTGAAAAACCAACAACAAGCACAACAGGCAGGTAAGCAACTGACCATCCTGCCTTGGTATGATGCAGGGCTGGAATTTTACTCCTCTTCGATTATTGCCAGTGATCGCTTCCTCAACGATAAGCCAGAGGTCGCCCGTCGCTTTCTGTCCGCCTACGCCAAAGCGGTCGCTTATACTTGGGCCCACCCTGAACAAAGCGCAGCAGACGTTCATAAAATGGTACCGGATGTCGATGCCGAACAAGCCAGTGACACCATTAAATCGATTCGCGGCCTGGTGATGAACGAAGTCAGCGAACGCGACGGCGTGGGCGTATTTACTCCAGCTCGGCTGGCGGAAACCTGGAAATGGACCGCAGAAGCGCAAAACATCTCACTGGACAAGCTCGATCCTGAAACCGCGATCTCACGCGATTTTTATTGAGGAGAGTACGATGCAGCCATTCGTTTCTTTCCGCGATATAGGTCATACCTATCAAACGGAACAAAGCCAGGTGACCGTACTGAATAAGGTCAACTTTGAGATCAGCAAACACGAATTTGTCGCGATTGTCGGACCGTCTGGCTGCGGCAAATCAACACTACTGCGCCTGCTGTCCGGATTGATACAGCCAACCGAAGGCCAAATCCAAGTCTTTGGGCATGCGGTCTCTGGACCACGTGAAGACATCGGCATCGTCTTTCAGAAACCGACGCTGCTGCCGTGGAAAAATGTGCTGGATAACGTCCTTTTTCCTCTGCAGCATAAATTTGGCCACGTCAGCCCGAAAGATCGCCAATTGGCCACTGAGCTTCTGGAAAAAGTCGGTCTGAGTGATTTTGCCACCAGTCTGCCAAATCAACTCTCCGGCGGGATGCAGCAACGGGTTGGGATTGCGCGGGCGCTGTTGCTCAACCCCGACATTCTGATAATGGACGAACCGTTCTCGGCCCTTGATGCGTTAACCCGTGAAGAGATGGGCTTTGAACTGCAACGCCTGTGGATGGAAAAACCCAAAACCGTTCTGTTTATCACCCACTCTATTTCGGAAGCGGTGTTGCTGGCGGATAAAGTGCTGGTGATGGGACCTCGCCCAAGCACGGTTCTGGAAGAAATCGTGATTGACCTGCCACGTCCGCGCACCATCAATACCCTGAAGGAGACGGATTTCGGGCGCTATACCACACGGATTCGTGAGTATTTTTATCGGCCACCGCATGACGCCTCTTCCACCGCAAATGCTGAGAAAATTACACCGCTGCGTCGCACTGTTGCCTGAGCCCACCAGTACTAAGGATTCACTATGAAAGGATTACTCGCTAAGCGGTCGCAAAACTGGCTGCCGCTATTAGCCATTCTGACGCTGATCCCCATTTGGGAAGGCGTGTGCCGTCTGTTTGCAGTGCCGACTTTTATTCTACCGGCCCCATCCGACATCGCGCTGGCATTTACCCAAGTGTCCGCCGAACGCTGGCTAGACAATCTTTGGGCCACGCTGAGGATTGCTCTGTTTGGTTTTGCGCTATCGTTCGCGCTCAGTATTCCGCTGGCAATCATGATGGTCAATTCTAAGTTTTTGACCCGTGCCATCTTCCCGCTGCTGGTTGTGATTCAATCCACGCCCGTGGTGGCGATAGCACCGCTGCTGATCGTGATATTAGGCACTGGCGATGCCCCGCGTCTGGCTATCACCTGTCTGATCACCTTTTTTCCTCTGGTCGTTTCTGCTACCACAGGCATGCTGGCCACGCCGCCGGAACTGATTGAGTTATCGCGCTCACTCAACGTCAGCAACCATAAAACCATCTGGCAAATTCGCCTGCCTTACGCCATTCCGCACATTTTCAGCGGAGTCAAAGTTGCGATTACGCTGGCCGTCATCGGCTCGGTCATTGCAGAATTTGTCGCCGCCGAAAAAGGGCTCGGATATCTGGTGCAGTTTTCAACCTCGTATTTCAAAATCCCCCAGGCCTTTGCGGCACTGGTATTTCTCTCCATCGTCAGCATGGTGCTGTTCAAATCGGTCAGTTGGATTCAAAAAGGCTACTTTGCCTGGAGCCTGAGTGATGAAGAAAAACAACGTTAGGAAGATAACATGCTAAATCCAACCATCGATTACCGTTTTCTTCGCCACAGTTTTGCGCTGGCAGAAGACGCCAAATCGCGCGGCATTCACCCTTTTGCGGCCGTACTGGTCGATGCCAACGGCGAGATATTACTGGAGCAAATCAACGGCTATCTGCCTGATTTGGATATGACAGGCCATGCCGAACGACTGATCATGACGCAAGCGAGCAAGTTATATCGGCCCGATTTTCTCAACCAATGCACGCTGTACGTATCCGCCGAACCCTGCGCAATGTGCGCCGGTGCGATTTACTGGGCTGGCGTCGGACGTGTTGTGTATGGCTTGAGCGAGACACGTTTGAAAACACTGACCGGCAATCATCCGGAAAACCCGACTTTGGCGCTGCCGTGCCGAATCGTATTTGAATCCGGACAGCGCACAACAGAAGTGCACGGACCACTCTTGGAAGAAGAAGCCGAACAAATCCAGTACGACGCCTGGTAATCCATATCGTTCATCTTAACCCCGGAGTAGAAGCGGTCTGCAATCATCGACGATTGCTGGACATTGCTCCAATCACAAGCACATTGCTTAATTGGAGAAATCACAATGACTCAACAAGCGTATCAACTCGACGAACTGAACTTTGAAACCACTATTGGCGGCCTTGGCGCTGAGGCTGAACTCAGCGCCATTCCATTGATTGACCTGTCTGACTTTCCCCTACGCCGAACAGAGATAACCGAGCAGTTATGGCAAGCCGCCACGGAAGTCGGCTTCTTTCAACTGGTCAATCATGGCATTGCCCTCAGCGAGATTGAACAAGCGTTTACCCTCAGTGAGCAGTTCTTTGCGTTGCCTGTCGAACAAAAACAGCGCTTTCCGCTCAAAGCGAGGCTCAATGCTGGCTGGGAATTTCGTCAGCAAGTTCGCCCATCTACAGGTTTGGCAGATCAAAAGGAATCTTATCAAATCACCCTTCCGCACATGGAAGCATTGTGGCCAGAGCAAGAATTAGTGGCCGATTTTCAGTCACATCTACTGAGTATGGAATATCAGGCATGGCAGCTAGGGATGAAGATTCTCTCTTGCTTTGCCGACAAGTTAGGCTTTGAGCGCGATTTCTTTACCCGAGCCCACCAGCGTGATTCGGAGCATTATCTGAGTACGTTACGTATGCTGCATTACCTGCCGATGAGCGACATTCCCGCCATTGGCGATTATTGGCGCGCGGGAGCGCACACCGACTTCGACTGTTTAACCATGGTGTTTCAGCAGGAGAATCAAGGCGGGCTGCAAGTGGCGGCAGGCAAAGACGCCAAGCAGAATTTGCTGTGGAGTAATGTGATTCCTCAGGCAGGAATCATTACCTGCAATATCGGCGACATGCTGATGCGTTGGAGCGATGACTTATTGAAGTCGACCCTGCATCGGGTGCGCATGCCGACCGCAGAAGAAAATCAGGGCTCACGCTACAGCATGGCGTTTTTCTGTCAGGCTAATCGCGATCAGATTATTCAGGGGCCGCAGCAGGTTTATCCGCCGATCACCGCTCAGGATTATCTGAAAATGCGCCTCAACGCCAACTTTGCATGAGAGACAATCGCTCATAAAAGAAAAGCCACGCGATGCGTGGCTTTTACTTCGACTACGGATTATTGCGCTGCGGTAATGTTGCCATCTTTCACGTCCAGTTTGATTGGCGTTCCCGGCAGAAATTGTCCAGCCAGAATCGATTTCGCCAGCGGGTTCTCCACATTCTGTTGAATCGCCCGTTTCAATGGACGCGCACCGTATACCGGATCGAATCCGACCTGAGCGATCAGCTCCAGCGCCTGGTCGCTGACTTGTAGCTCAAAGTCTTTTTCCAGCAGACGTTTACGCAGACGTTCCAACTGAATCGAGGCAATGGACTTGATGTGCTCACGACCCAGAGGATGGAATACCACTGTCTCATCCACACGGTTGAGGAACTCGGGACGGAAATGTTTACTCACCACTTCCATCACCTGTTCTTTGATGCCCTGGTAATCCAGTGACGCAAAGTTTTCCTGAATGCGTGACGAGCCCAAGTTCGATGTCATGATGACCACCGTATTGCGGAAATCAACGGTGCGTCCCTGACCATCGGTCAGTCGGCCATCATCCAGCACCTGCAACAGAATGTTGAACACATCCGGATGTGCTTTTTCCACCTCATCCAACAAAATCACGGAATACGGTTTACGACGTACCGCTTCGGTCAGATAGCCGCCCTCTTCATAACCGACATAACCTGGAGGCGCACCCACCAGACGAGCCACCGAGTGTTTCTCCATGAACTCCGACATATCGATCCGCACCATGGCATCTTCGCTGTCGAACATGAAGTTGGCGAGGGTTTTACACAGTTCCGTTTTACCCACACCGGTTGGACCTAAGAACAGGAACGAACCAATTGGACGGTTTGGATCCGACAGGCCCGCACGGCTACGACGAATCGCATTCGCGACCACTTCGACTGCTTCAATCTGACCAATCACACGTTGGTGTAACACGTCTTCCATGCGCAGCAGTTTTTCTTTTTCTGCTTCGAGCATTTTGGCCACTGGAATACCGGTCTGTTTAGAAAGCACTTCGGCAATCTCAGCATCGGTGACTTTGTTACGCAGTAGCGTCATCTCTTGCATTTCTGCTTGCGCGGCCAAGTCGAGTTGTTTTTCCAGCTCGGGAATGCGGCCGTATTGCAACTCAGACATGCGGCTTAAATCGCCGGCACGACGCGCTACTTCGAGATCCAAACGCGCTTGTTCCAGTTCCGATTTGATGTGCTGAGTGCCTGACAACGCGGCTTTTTCCGCGTTCCACACTTCTTCCAGCTCGGCGTAATCCCGCTCTTTTTCCTGCAACTCTTCGTTGAGAATGTTGAGACGTTTTTCACTCGCTTCGTCATGTTCATTGCTCAGCGCTTGCTGCTCAATTTTCAGTTGAATGATCTTACGTTCCAGCTTATCGAGCGCTTCCGGTTTTGAGTCCATCTGCATACGAATGCTGGATGCCGCTTCATCGATCAGGTCGATGGCTTTATCCGGTAACTGACGATCCGAAACATAACGATGCGACAAGCTGGCAGCCGCAACGATCGCCGGGTCGGTAATTTCTACGTGGTGGTGCAGCTCATAACGCTCTTTCAGGCCACGCAAAATCGCCACGGTATCTTCCACGCTGGGTTCGTCCACCAACACTTTTTGGAAACGACGCTCAAGCGCCGGATCTTTTTCGATGTACTGACGGTATTCATCCAGAGTAGTCGCGCCGACGCAATGCAGTTCACCACGCGCCAAAGCGGGTTTGAGCATGTTACCGGCATCCATCGAACCTTCACCTTTACCCGCGCCCACCATGGTGTGCAGTTCATCGATGAACAGAATGATATTGCCTTCTTCTTTCGCCAGTTCGTTCAACACCGATTTCAGGCGTTCTTCAAACTCACCGCGATATTTGGCGCCGGCGACCAGCGCGCCCATGTCCAGAGACAGGACACGACGACCACGCAGACCTTCGGGCACTTCGTTATTGATGATGCGCTGCGCGAGGCCTTCAACGATGGCGGTTTTACCCACCCCTGGCTCACCAATGATTACCGGGTTATTTTTGGTGCGGCGCTGCAGAACCTGAATCGTGCGGCGAATTTCATCATCGCGACCAATCACCGGATCCAGTTTGCCCTGTTCAGCTCGCTCGGTCAGATCGATGGTGAATTTCTCCAGCGCCTGACGCAGCTCTTCTGCATTCGGATCATTAACCTTCTGGCCACCACGGATCTTTTCGATCGCTGCGGTGACTTTTTTCTCAGTCAGACCGAAATCTTTCAGTAGTTGGCCCAGAGGACCTTTGTCTTCCAGTGCCGCCAACAGGTAAATTTCAGACGAGATATAGGCGTCCTGACGCTTTTGCGCCACTTTGTCACATAGGTTAAACAGTGTGCCCAAACCACTGGACAGTTGAACATCGCCGCCAATGCCACTGACTTTCGGTAGACGATCCAGAATTTCGCCCAGTTTGGAACGCAGCTGCATTGCATCCACATCCAACATAGTCAGCAGTGGACGAATCGGACTCCCGGTCTGATCGAGCAACGCCACCATCAGGTGCACAGGTTCGATGTACTGATGATCACGCCCGAGCGCAAGTGACTGAGCGTCAGAAATCGCTATTTGGAATTTACTGGTAAATCTGTCAAGACGCATAACAACCTTCCTAACCTCGTCTGAGATAAACTAACAACGTTAAGAAAGATGGTTACGCAGAGGGAAATTTTCAAGTGAAGACCATTAACTTTATCTGGTTTAATTTTCATCAATCCAGATAAAACTGGCCTGACGGCCGGTCACGCCATCGCGGCGATAAGAATAGAAAAGGTTGGCGTCCTGATAGGTACAGAGTCCGTTATCAAACACACGCTCAATACCCAGTTTGGCTAAACGCAGGCGAGTCAGGTGATTCATGTCTGCCCACCATTTTCCTGCTTGTTTACCCGGCTTAAACGCCAGATGCGCGTTGTCATCGTGAGCACTGAACGCTGCCAGCACATCATCACCGACTTCAAACGCCTGTGGGCCAATCGCGGGGCCCAGCCACACTAACACATCTTCGTTTGCAAACTGGCTTAGCGCATTTTCGACAATGCCCCCCGACAATCCACGCCAACCAGCATGCACCGCAGCAACCTTTGTCCCTTGCGTGTTGGAGATCAACACAGGCAGGCAATCGGCGGTCATCGCAGAGCACACCACATTGGGAGCCGTCGTCCAAACCCCATCCGCATCGAGTACCTGGGATGTCGGCGCGCCAACTTCAAGTACGACCGTCGAATGAGTCTGGTTGAGCCAAATCGGTGCACTTGGCATGCCTGCGTCATGTTTTAGCTGGTCGCGATTACGCTCAACGAACTTCGGATCATCCCCAACGTGCATGCCCAGATTCAAACCCGCATATGGCGGCTGAGAAAAGCCACCCACTCGGGTTGAAGAGAGCGCCTTCACCGAAGTCGGTGCTGGCCAGTTGGGGAGAATCCAGCTCATCAATCAGTACTCTTCCGAATGGTTCAGTTTGGCATCTTCGCGCAGCGCTTCTGTCATGACGACCATGTCATCCGGCACTGGCGCGTGGAATTCCAACTCTTCACCAGTGATCGGATGGGCAAAACGCAGCATAACCGCATGCAGAGCCTGACGATCGAAACCGCGAATCATGTCAGTCAACTCTTGCGTTGCACCTTTAGGAATGCGTGCGCGGCCACCGTAAGCGGTATCGCCAAGCAGTGGGTGTTGCAGGTATGCCATGTGGACACGAATCTGGTGTGTACGACCCGTTTCCAGACGCAGACGCAGACGCGTATGCTCACGGAAATGCTCGGCCACACGATAGTGCGTTACGGCAGGTTTACCCAGCGGGCTCACCGCCATCAGGGTACGTTTGGTTGAATGACGGCCAATTGGCTTATCGATCATGCCGCCCGCCGTCATTTTACCGATCGCAATCGCTTCGTACTCACGAGTAATGTTACGTTTTTGCAGTTCACGTACTAAGCGCGTTTGCGCCGGAACTGTCTTCGCCACCACCATCAGACCGGTAGTGTCTTTATCCAGACGATGCACGATACCCGCACGTGGCACTTCTGCAATCGGCGGGTAATGGAACAGCAAAGCATTCAGCACTGTACCATCCGGCGTGCCTGCCCCTGGGTGAACCACCAAGTCTCGCGGTTTGTTGATGACGATGATGTCGTCATCTTCGTAGACGATATTCAGCGGAATATCCTGAGCTTCCCAGCGTTGTTCATCTTCCAGTTCAGCCTGAACTGTAATCGCTTCACCACCCATCACTTTGGTGCGTGGTTTGGTCACGACGGTGCCGTTGACCATGACTTTGCCTTCCAACAACCATTCTTTCAGGCGTGAACGGGAAAAATCGGTAAATAATTCAGCCACAGCTTGGTCTAAACGCTGACCAAGCTGGCTCTCTTTTACTGTATGAGTTAATTCAATCTGCTGAGCCATATCGAACTTTTTTAAAAACCGTGAGACTAATAGCCACTAGTGTGGAAAAATATGGCGTCATTGTATCTGTTACTGCCAAGAAAGTAACGAAACGTTTTGCGGAGCACCAAAGCTCCAAGTGTATAAGCTTTAATTGCAAGGAACTCACTCCTGACATGAAATACCAAACTTTATCAGGCTTACTCGCGTTATCTCTATTGGCTGGCTGTTCGAGCAACAAAGAGATTGTCCCGGATGTCCCGCCGGCACAGTTGTACACCGAAGCTCAGACCTCGCTGCAAGGTGGTAACTGGATGACAGCAATCGAGAAGCTTGAAGCTCTGGATTCCCGTTACCCGTTTGGTGCGTATTCCGAGCAAGTGCAGTTAGATTTAATTTACGCCTACTACAAAAACGACGATCTGGCGTTGGGTCTGGCTACCATTGAACGTTTCACCCGCCTGAACCCGACCCATGAAAAAATGGACTGGGTTCTCTACATGCGCGGTCTGACTCACATGGCGCAGGATCGTAACTTCATGCACGATCTGTTTAACGTCGATCGTGCCGATCGCGATCCAGAGCCAGTCAAAGCGGCCTTTGCCGATTTTAAAAAGCTGCTGCAACGCTACCCGAACAGTCCATATGCGGAAGACGCACAGCGTCGCATGTTCGCGTTGAAAAACCGCCTGGCCGATTATGATCTCGCGACGGCGGACTTCTATCTGCGTCGCGAAGCGTGGATTGCCGCTATCAACCGCACTCAGGAACTGCAAAAAACCTATCCTGATACCGAAGCGGCGCGCAAATCACTCGACATTCAGTTGCAAGCTTACAAAGAGTTAGGGCTGGAAGAATCGGTGAAACGCACCCAGCAATTGATGGAACTGAACCCAGAGTAACCCCGTCAAATTAACCATCAACAAGGCCACGCTAATGCGTGGCTTTTTTATTGCCCTTCATTGCCGATTTTTCCGTTTGTTCATAAACTTAATGCCAGCAAAATATGCAAAGGAGCCGCATTTTGCGAGTATGTAAACTGGGACTGTTGAGCCTACTCTATTGCTTAAGTTTACCGGTCAGTGGCCTGGAGTTGTCGCCGCTGACGAATCAACCTTATGTCGGTGATTGGCCTGTATTGAAAGAGAAAGGCACCATTCGGGTCGTGGTGTCGGCAGATTTAGGTTTTTACTACGTGGAAGGCGGCAGACCAAAAGGGATTGGCGCAGAACTGCTGTACCATTTTGAGCAGAGCCTGAAAAAGCAATCGCCCTATGTTCATGTGCAGGTCATTCCCGTATTGAGAGATGAACTGATCCCCAGTGTCGAAGCAGGCTTTGCCGACCTCGCCGTCGCTAATCTGACCGTTACCCCGAGCCGCTTAGAACACGTTGACTTCAGCACTCCGTTGACCAAAGAGATTGAAGAATTCGTGGTCACTGACAAGACCTATCCTGAACTCATCAACATCGCGCAGTTAAGCGGCAAAGAGATCTGGCTGCGTGAAAGCTCCAGTTATCTGGAGAGCATCAACAAGGTGAATGCTGCTTTGAGCGAACGCAATCTGGCACCAGTTCGCCTTCATTTTATTGAAGAGGCACTGCAGGATTACGAATTGCTGGAAATGGTCAACGCCGGACATATTTCTGCTACCGTACTCGACAGCCATAAAGCAGAAATGTGGCAGCACGTGATGGAAAACATTCAGATACACAGTGAAATGCCGCTCCGGGAACATGGTCAGATTGCTTGGGCGATGCGCAAGAATAGTCCGAAATTGCAAGCGATGGTCAATCAGTACTTAAAGACGGTCAAATCGGGCACCCTGCTTGGCAACGTGATTTACAGTAAGTACATCGACGATACTCGCTGGCTGACTAAAGTGCTTAACCCGCAGAAACTGGCCAAGCTTGGCCAACTGCGGAAAATGTTCACCCACTATTCCGAGATGTACGAATTTGAATATCTGATGATGGCCGCTCAGGGTTTTCAGGAGTCCGGCTTTGATCAGCGTAAAGTCTCGCACAAAGGCGCGGTAGGCATCATGCAGGTCCTACCCAGCACCGCCAAAGATCCCAACGTCAACATTGCCCATATAGAGAAAGCAGAAAACAACATTCATGCGGGCATCAAGTACATGCGCTTTATTAAAGACCGCTACTTCTCTGAACCAGAGATAAGCCCCGATGATCAAGTGTATTTCGCGCTCGCAGCCTACAACGCAGGCCCGGCCAACATCAATCGAATGCGCAGATTGGCAAAAAAACACGGTTTTAATCCCAATGTGTGGTTCAAAAATGTCGAAGTGATCACCCGCCGTAATATCGGTAAAGAGACGGTGCGCTATGTTTCGAACATCAGTCGTTACTACGTGGTGTACAAACAGTTGGATGCGTTACAACGAGTGAAACAAGAAAACACTGCGGCAAATTCAGAGTTATCGCTGAACACAGAATCGGTTCAACAGTAAAAGCCGATCAACTGCACAAAATAACTTGCTCAGGATTCATACAGGGGAATTTAACGGGCCGAGACAAGGCCCTAAAAATGGGGAGATTTTCAGTCGATTACCTTTCCAATTTAGCCACATAAGGCAGAATCTCAAGCTTTTTTTATCGTTTCTCTCATCACTCTTTGCGTAAGATCACGTTTGGTTTCAAAGGCAAAAATACACGCTACAAAAGTGACTTAGATCACATTCTTTTAGCATGGGATAGGTAATCTGGAGTTAACCCACAAGGGATGCAACAGAGGAAAAAGCACTATGCAAATGAATATTACTGGTAAAAACATCGAAATCACCTCTGCAATCCGCAATCACATTGAGAGTAAGTTTAAGAAACTAGAAAAATGGCAAGTGGACATCATCGGATGTCAGGCAAGTTTCAGTGAGGAACCCAACAAGCAGAAAAAATTTGAAGCGACCGTCAGCATTCCAAAAGGACAACTCATCGCTTCCGCTGTACACGATGATCTGTATGCCGCCATTAATGAGGTAGAACAAAAACTCGAACGCCAATTGAATAAACTTCGTCACAAACCAGAAGCACGTCGAACCGACAAACCAGAGCTGGAAGAAGAAGTGGAAGAATAAAGTAAACGGTTTCACAGATAGCGCCTTCGGGCGCTATTTTTTTGCTTGACGCTCCCACCCCGCTTGCTTATTGTGTGGACTTCTCAATAACATTTTCTACGGAAAACAATGACGCTTAACTCCCTGTTCTTTTTTGACTTCTTTTTTCTCCAATAACCTTGGGGGCGTGCTCGTTTACGAAAGAAAAGTCAAAAACGAACAGAAAGCCTCCCACTGGGAGGTTTTTTTATAAGGATAATTTGCATGACAGACAAACAGTACTCGCTCGAAGAGATTCGATTGCGCTTAAATGAACTTGATGACCAACTGCTGAGCCTGTTCTCAGAGCGCCGTAAACTCAGCATTGAAGTAGCAAAGAGCAAAGTCGAAACATCCAAACCCGTGCGCGACGCCGCACGCGAGCAGCAACTGCTTGTCAAACTGATCCACGCGGGTAAAGACAAATACCAGCTTGATGCTCAGTACATCACCAAACTATTCCACACCATCATTGAAGATTCGGTTCTCCTGCAGCAGGCTTACTTACAGAATCTGGCTAACCCACAAAGTCGCAAACCATTGGCTCGTGTGGCGTTTCTTGGCTCTAAAGGCTCCTACTCACATCTGGCCACTCGTGAATACTTCAGCCGCAAAAATACCGAGCTGATTGAACTCAACTGTGAGCAGTTCAAAGAAGTCACCCGAACCGTAGAGTCCGGCCATGCCGACTACGGCGTACTGCCGATTGAAAATACCAGTTCCGGTTCAATCAACGAAGTGTACGACCTTCTGCAACACACCACGCTGTACATTGTCGGTGAAATCACTCAGCCGATTGAGCACTGCCTGGTTGCGACGAAAGACATTCGCCTGGAAGACCTCAAAGTGTTGTATTCACACCCACAGCCACATCAGCAATGCAGCGAATTCCTAAGCCGCCTGAAAGGCGTCAAGCTGGAAACTTGCGCGAGTACGGCCGATGCAATGAAGAAAGTACAGGAACTGAATCGCACAGATGTTGCTGCGATTGGCAATGCATCAAGCGGTAAACTTTACGGCCTGCAAGCCATTCAGGGCAACATCGCCAATCAGACCGAAAACCATACCCGCTTTATTGTGGTCGCGCGCAAACCGGTTGAAGTCTCACCGCAAATCCCGGCTAAAACCACGCTAATCATGTCCACCTCGCAAGAAGCGGGCTCATTGGTCTCCACGCTGTTAGTGCTGCAACGTTACGGCATCAACATGACTAAGCTGGAATCACGCCCAATCATGGGGAACCCATGGGAAGAGATGTTTTACGTCGATCTGGAGGCACATCTGGATTCCGAAGAGATGCAGCAGGCTCTGGTTGAACTGACGCGCCTGACTCGTCACCTCAAAGTGCTGGGCTGTTATCCAAGCGAAAATGTGAAGCCGACTCAGGTTAAGCTTGCTGAACGATAACTGAATCATACATTTCGCTGCAAACGCTGGTAGTTGCATATCCAATCCCTATAATGACCACTGCAAATTTAACGAGTGGTCATAAGTGCACTGCCGGCGGATACGTTCGTCGCATTTGAGTGTCGCAGAACAAGGATATCGTTCCGGTAGTGGCCGGACGAACTCAAACGGATGACAAAAACTATTCTCTCGGCACTGTTAGGGCTCAGTCTCCTGTCGGTGCCCGTCAAGAGTTCCGAACTCAATGTTTACTTGTGGGAAGATACCCTTTCACCACGGGTCATTGACGCCTGGAACCAAGCCAATCCTGATAGCGCGATTCATCTGTATCACTTCGATAACGACGATGAACGCAGCCTGTTGATGCTGAAAAGTATTCAACTGCCGTTTGATATTGTGGTGCTGGATAATGTCTCCGCACACATCTTCTCTCGCCAGGATGTGTTTGAAGATCTCTCGACTTTGCCCCATCGCAACAATAATGCCGAGAAATGGAACCAGGCGTGCGGCTCTCATGCCGTCCCCTATTTTTGGGGCTATGTAGGCATTGCTTATCGCAAAAGCAAATTGCCGGCACCGCCGACTCAATGGTCGCAACTGGTCAATATCAGTGATGATATGAAAGGCCATGTCGGGCTGATTTCTGACAGCGTCGAAACTTTGCTACCCGCTCTCTATACCCTCGGATACTCGCCGATCACCGAATCAGTGGAGGCATTGAAAGCGGCTTATCAGGCACTTGAACAATCCAACCCAAATATCTTGACCTACGAATATGCATTAAGTTACGTTCGAAGCCATGCCAAAACTGATAACTTATATATGGCATTGGCGTACAGTGGCGACCAATACTCGTTAAACCGCTTCTATGAAAACGATGACTGGGGCTTTAGCCTGCCGGAAGGGCGACCTTACCTGTGGGTAGACTGCATGGCAGTCAACAGTCATTCCGTGAACAAACAGGAGGCCAAAGCGTTTCTTGATTTCCTGATGCTGCCTGAAATCGCAGCCATGAACGCCGAAGATATACAAGCCGCTACGCCCAACCTGAGTGCCATCTCATTGATGACGGAAGAGTATCGCAACGACTCAAGCCTGTTTCCCTCACCCTACTTGATTGACCGGGGCATCATTGACAGCGAGATTTCACCGGGCAACCTAAACGTCAGAGCTAAAATAATTAACAGTGTGATCAACCAACATGAAGCTCAACCATAGAATTCTTCTGCTGATTGCTCCGGTGATTCTGCTCAGTGCAGCAGCGTCCAGCTATATTATTTACAGCAGTCAGAAAGACGCACTGCTTAAAAAGACCGATAGCTACCTGCAGCTAAATATGGAGAAACTGGCCAGCCATTTCAGACAAACCAGCGCTCTGGTCAATAGCTATTCGTTCACCCTCGCCAAAAGCGACATCATTCGCCACTATTTCTATTACGAACACAATCCCTATCGCGAACTGGAACTGGTGGATAACCTGCACGAAACCATCAGTATTCTGCAACCGAACGATTCCCAGTACGTCGCGCTCTCCATTCTCGATGGTAACCGCAAGATCCTGTATTACGCGGAAAACAGCTACGACCCGTTTGCACAAATGGATCCGTTGGTGAAACAGTTCGTCGACCAGCGCTTTAATCAGACCGGTAAAACTTCCGACATCAGCTACACCGAAAACTCCGCAGGTGAAGGCATTTTGGTTCGCTACGACGCCCTTGATACCAAAACCCTGCAAACGCCGCTGAGTTATAACCGCAATGAAGTGTTCTTTATTGTAGTGTATGTCGTATTGGATAAGTTCAACGCCCTGCGTCAGCAGATTGAGTTCGACAACCGAAGCCAGATTTTCTTTCAGGATCATCCTCCGGAAAATCCGCAAAAACTGACTCAAAGTGTTGAACTGCAACCCGGTATGTATGCGATTCTCGACCCGGCGCCGATGTTACTGCGTACCCATCTGGATCAGATATACAAAGAACTGACTCTCTCTTTTGGTATGTCGGCACTCATCACGGTGCTGTTGCTGCTGATTCTGCTCTATAAGTACATGATTAACCCGATTTTGCGCCTCGATAAGCAGCTTCAGGAAGTCGAAAACAAACAACGCAAAAATATCGAAATTCTCAACGGCAGTGATGAACTCAGTCGTCTTTCTTCGCGCTTCTACGCGATGTACACCGAGCTTGATACCACCTATCAGCGTACCAAGACGCTTGCCGAATATGATCACCTGACCAAGCTGGCAAACCGTCGTCAGTTTCAGGTTCAGGCCGAACGCACCTTGCAGGAAACGCCGCGCAACAGCCATATCTGGGTGCTGTATATCGACCTCGACAACTTCAAATATGTGAACGACAAATACGGTCATCAGATTGGTGATTCGTTGTTGGTCAGCTTCGCCGATCACGTGCGCCGGTTATGCGAGGAGTTCAAACTGCGGGACTTCACCTACAGTCTGGCTGCCCGCCTTTCCGGCGATGAGTTTGCTATTCTGCTCTGCGCTCCCAACCGTAAAAATGACAATGCCAATCAGTTTGCCCAGCGCCTGCTCGATCCGATTCAAAAACACGACGACTCGCCTTTGGGGCATTTCCCGATCACCGCCAGTATCGGTATCGCGACCTATCCGGAAGATGGCGATCATATCGAGAAATTGTTACTCAATGCCGATACTGCGATGTATCAGGCTAAGAACGCAGGTAAAAACCAGATCGCGCACTATTCACAGCAGCTCGATGAGATTGTTCAGCGACGCAACAATATTGAACGGGCGCTGCGACTGGGCAACTTTGACCAGGAATTCAGTCTGGTCTATCAGCCTTATTTCACCTGCTCCGGGCATAAAGTGGCCGGATTTGAAGTGCTCTTGCGTTGGGAATCCGAGCAACTGGGCGAAGTATCGCCGGATGAATTTATTCCGATTGCTGAACAGACCGGATTGTTTGGCCTAATCGACCGCTGGGTGGTTGAATCTGCCTTTGCCGAGCTCAATACTTTACGCAATCTGTTTACCCAGCCTGTGCAGATTTCGATTAACCTGTCGTCGGCAGAACTCGACTCTCAGCATTTGGCGCAGTTTATCCACCAGCAGGCTCAATTGCACCAAGTCACGCCGCGTTGGGTCGATTTTGAAATTACCGAAACCTTTGCCGCCGACTCCAAAAGCTTCTCTCTTTTGCATGAACTGTCGCGCATGGGGTATGGCCTCACGATTGACGATTTTGGCTCTGGCTACACTTCTATTGCCCAACTGGTGCAGTATCCAGTGCACAAAATTAAGTTTGATCGGGCGTTTTTAGATACACTGATCGCCACCAACAAACAGAAAGTCATCAAGCCACTCATCGACCTATGCCATTCGCAACGCATGAAAGTGACGGCGGAAGGTATTGAAAGCGAAGAGATGCATCAGTGGCTCGCCAGCTATCGATGCGACTACATGCAAGGTTTCTTCTTTGGCAAGCCGATGTCGCTGAGTGAAGTGCGAGCGTGGCAGCAACAATACGAGATTACAGAACTCTATGAAAAAGGTGATCATTGCTTCTCTTAACCCTGCCAAAATCCGTGCAGTGGAAAGTGCTTTTTCAACCGTATTCCCTGATTACCACTATGTTTTTCAGGGGGTGAGCGTACCCAGCGAAGTGGCCGATCAGCCCATGAGCGATCATGAGACTAAGCTCGGCGCTCTCAACCGCGTCCGCAATGCCAAGCAGAGTATTACCGATGGCGATTTTTATGTCGGTTTAGAAGCGGGTATTGATGGCGACGTGACGTTTGCCTGGATGATCATTGAATCGGCCACACAACGCGGTGAATCACGCTCGGCCAGCCTGATGCTGCCACCTGAAGTCCTAAGCAAACTGGCGGATGCCAACGAGCTCGGCGACGTGATGGACGAAGTGTTCGGCACCGATAACATCAAACAGAAAGGCGGCGCGATTGGTTTGCTGACACAGCACCACCTGACCCGCAGCTCGGTTTACCATCAGGCTTTGATTCTGGCGCTGATCCCGTTTACCAACCCAGAACATTTCCCGAACAATCTGTAGAAAATTGACGGGGAACCAAGACAATAAAGCCAGCCCGAAGGCTGGCTTTACTTATTTCAGAATCAACTGACTCAACGTTTCTCTGTCGCTGTCGGAGCGCGACTTCAACTCATTTGAGCCCCGAGTAATCGTCGCGATACCCACGCCCAGCATCTGACTCACCTGGCGCTGTGACATCTCGCCTTTTAACAGTTCGCAGAGAATATTGACCCTGGCCACCAGCGCTTCGCGCTCGTCCGGGGTCATTAACATCGTTAACAGCATCTCATGCTGCCCTTGGTCTGCGGCTTGTTTTACTAATGTCATCAGCTGCGACCAGTCACTGTACTCAGGTTGTTGTGACATGATTGTACTCGTTGAGTGATACATGCCCTCTATTGTAGAGATCACTCAAGCGGAATCAATATTTTGTCTTAACCTCATGCTCATTTAAAAACGCACCATCGACTCCCATCAGGTCCCGATAGTAAGTTTCAAACATCAGAATGTTCTGCACATAGCCACGCGTTTCGGAAAACGGTATGGCTTCAATGAACGCGTAAGCATCCAGTTTGCCATCCGTTTCTTTACGCCAGCGGTCAACCCGCTGCGGGCCGGCGTTGTAGGCGGCAAACGCAAAGATACGGTTGTTGTCGTACTTTTCCAACAAGCTGTTGAGATAGTGACTGCCGATTTCAATGTTCTTGCCCACCTGATACAAATCGTCCGCGTTATCGTAGCTGAGCTGATACTTCTTCGCCGTATAACGCGCCGTGGCTGGCATGATTTGCATGATACCGCGCGCGCCCACAGGCGAACGGGCTTCGCTATCCATTGCACTCTCCTGACGGGCAAGCGACATTAGCATGATCGGGTCAATGCCGTGCTTTTCGCCATAGAAGTTAAACCACCACTGGTGTGCCATCGGAAAGCGCAGCGCCATATTGTCCCACATGCGCGCTGAAATCGATGCGGTGACTGTCAGGTGATGCCAGCTCTTGCTTGCGGCATACGCTGCCAGCATCTCTTTTTCTGCCAGGCTGACGCGGCTCAGCAGCCAGCTCCATTCACTTTTCGCCGCGGCAATTTTGTCACGATCGATCAGCTCCTGAATTCTCACCAGCGAAGTCTGATATGGCTGTACTTTGTTTTGATCAAGCTCCAGCGTCGAAACCGGATACTTCACCGACTGCTGCACCGCTTTGGCGGCTGCGACACTGTAGAAATTGCGCTCGCCCAAAATCGCCTGCAACCGTTTTGCTCCCGCGTCTTGTTGCCCCAGCGCCATTTCACTGCGCCCGAGCCAGTATTGCCAACGTGTCGTCGCTTGCTCCGTGTTCGGTAACTGGCCAATCCAATCAGCAACACCCTGCCAATCGAGATTGCGTAGCGCCACACGGATGCGGGTTTCAATCAAATCAACGTTCTCACTGCCAGCAATCACACCATCACGCCATTGGCGAAGTTCAAGCGGCTCGACATCCATCATTCGCCGCGCAATATACTGACCACTGCGCGCCTGTTGCGAGGCACTCCAGCGCTGAGCGTTGACCACATTGGCCAGCAGACTCTGCGCTTTCAGCACATCAATACGTGCCAGCTTTTCCAGTGCCAGTTCTGCCTGTCGGTGCGCCAGCGCATCTTTCGGATGCCGCTGAGCAAAAGCCACCACGGTTTCTGGCTTGTCGTATAGATCGATCATCTCCTGCGCGATGTTAGCGCTGGCTTTACTATCAAGTTTTTTCACCAAATATTTCATCAGCGCCCGGTTGCGACCTTCAAACGCGAGCACCATACGCTCTAAGACCAGAGCATCCGTTAAACCGCCCTGTTTATCCCAGGCATCAAACAGCGGGTCACACGCATCCGCGACACTGCCACCACTGAGCCACAAACGTTTCGCGCCCGCATACGCTTCGGCACGTTTGCCTGTTTGCAGTTTGGCGTTGTAGTAATAACAGCGGTACGTCTCACCATTGGGTTCATTGGGAGAGAATTGCAACAAGGTTCCCCACTTCTCCTGCTTCGCCAATGCATCCAGATATGGGGCGCTGATGCGGTTGGAAAAGGGGAAATCGTCATGCGTATCGATAAACGCCCGCACCGCGATGGGCGGTTTGGAGCCGAGATCAATCAGAAAACTGCGATAGTCGAGGTAAGGCGTTAATGGATAGTCGGCGATCTTGCGCCGATTCTTTTTAAACGCGTCGACATTTTTATCGTCAAGCCATTGCTGGGCCTGATCGTAGAGATCACGTTGAGCATCCAGATCCAAAGAGCTCGAAAACGCTGTGCCGCTGATCAATGAACTGAACATCAACATTGACGATACAAGACGATGCGGCTTTGAAACCCACCAAAGCGTCATGGCTCTTATTCCTTTAAAGCTAAATTAACCGACGTTCATTACGCTAATTCTAGCGCTAAATGTAAAGCAGCCAGATGTAAACTTGATGTAAATAATGAGACAGAGAATAAAAAGCCAGCATAGGTTGCAAAGTAAGTATTCACTATTTGAGTGCTACATCATTTACGCTGGAAAAGCGCTGGCCCTAGTAACAAATGGCATTGCTTTAGTATAGAATGTCGACTTTATTCTGTTGGAAAGATTAGGAACGATCGGCAATGGCTGAATACGTATATACCATGTCACGGGTGAGCAAAGTTGTGCCACCTAAGCGTCAAATTCTGAAAGACATTTCCCTGAGTTTCTTCCCAGGGGCAAAAATCGGTGTTTTGGGTCTGAACGGTGCGGGTAAATCGACTCTGCTACGTATCATGGCGGGCATCGACACCGATATCGATGGTGAAGCTCGTCCACAACCAGGTCTGAAAGTAGGTTACCTGCCTCAGGAACCTGTGCTGGATGAATCAAAAACCGTTCGCGAAGTGGTTGAAGAAGCTGTCTCTGATGTGGCTGGCGCGCTGAAGCGTCTGGACGAAGTCTACGCGGCATACGCCGAAGACGGTGCAGACTTCGATGCACTGGCTAAAGAGCAAGGCGATCTGGAAGCGCTGATCCAAGCGAAAGATGGCCACAATCTGGAGAACGCGCTGGAGCGTGCAGCTAACGCGCTGCGCCTGCCAGAATGGGATCAGAAAATTGCCCATCTGTCAGGTGGTGAACGCCGCCGTGTCGCTATCTGTCGTCTGTTGCTGGAAAAACCAGACATGCTGTTGCTCGACGAACCAACCAACCACCTGGATGCGGAATCCGTGGCTTGGCTGGAACGCTTCCTGGTTGATTACTCCGGTACTGTTGTGGCCATTACGCACGACCGTTACTTCCTGGACAACGCTGCTGGCTGGATTCTGGAACTTGACCGTGGTGAAGGTATTCCATGGCAAGGTAACTACACCTCTTGGCTAGAGCAAAAAGATGCGCGTCTGCAACAAGAAGCATCTCAAGAAAGCGCTCGTCAAAAGACCATTGAGAAAGAACTCGAGTGGGTTCGTAAAAACCCTAAAGGTCGCCAAGCAAAATCAAAAGCGCGTATGGCTCGCTTTGAAGAACTGCAAAGCACGGATCACCAGAAACGTAACGAGACTAACGAACTGTTCATTCCGCCTGGCGAGCGTCTGGGTGACAAAGTGATCGAAGTGAAGAACCTGAGCAAGTCATTTGACGGCCGCGTTCTGATCGATGACCTGTCATTCAACATGCCAAAAGGTGCGATTGTCGGCATCATCGGTGCCAACGGTGCAGGTAAGTCGACACTATTCAAGATGCTGAGCGGCGTTGAGCAACCCGATTCGGGCACTATCGAAATGGGTGACACCGTCAAACTGGCGTCAGTGGATCAGTTCCGTGATTCAATGAACGACAAGAACACCGTGTTCCAGGAGATCTCGGAAGGCGCAGACATCATCAAGATCAACAACTTTGAAATTCCAGCGCGTGCGTACTGCTCTCGCTTTAACTTCAAAGGTTCGGATCAACAAAAAGTGATCGGCGAACTGTCTGGGGGTGAGCGTAACCGTGTGCACCTGGCGAAACTGCTGAAAGCTGGCGGCAACGTACTGCTGCTCGATGAACCAACCAACGACCTGGACGTAGAAACGCTGCGTGCACTGGAAGAAGCGCTGCTGGAGTTCCCTGGCTGTGCCATGGTTATCTCGCACGACCGTTGGTTCCTCGACCGTATCGCGACCCACATCATTGACTACCGTGATGAAGGTCAGGTTAACTTCTACGAAGGTAACTACAGCGAATACATGGAGTGGCTGAAGAAAACGCTTGGCCCTGAAGCGGCAGAACCACACCGCATCAAATACAAACGTATTTCTAAGTAATTCCACCCCGGAATGTTCAAAGGCCGCTTTAAGCGGCCTTTTTTATTGCCGTGTTTCGCGATCACTCATTCGGTGTAATGTCACTACGTTTGCTATGCTTGAAAAGCTTGACCAGCCAGTAAAGTGAGAACGCTATGATTGAACGTCGCCGATTTTCCCGCATCATCTATCAGGCTCCGGCCACCCTTTTTCAGGGAGACTATCAGCTGGCGACCTGTATTCAGGACTTGTCTTTGCACGGACTGCTGCTTTGGGCGGTCGATGAACCGGATTTAGATCCGGCCCGACTGGTCGATGTCACCTTTCTGTTGCCCGACAGCGACATCAATATCGCGCTGACTGCGCGCCTGATCAGTCAGGATGAACGCATTCTGCGCCTAAAAATCGATCATATTGACATCGACAGCATCAGTCATCTGAAACGTCTGGTCGAGCTCAATGTGGGTAGTGATAGTCTGCTGCATCGCGAGATGGAATATCTGGCCGACTTAGGAGACAGCGAAGCAGAGTAACTGACAGGCGAAAAAAAGCGCTGCCGAAGCAGCGCGAATTACCGGGGGAGATTAGCCTCGATGAATCGAGTCATTTGCTTGTTTTAATAAATTCTGGCTCTCTAGCATGAACTGCTGAGAGTAGTCGCCAAACCATTGGCTGACTTTTTCAAAATTCTGCACAAACCCCTCTTTGTCGTGTTCGGCAATCAGTTTTACGGCTTCACCAAAGTTACGGTAGAAGTGCTGAATCATTTCTACGTTCTCTTCCGACGAGAGAATAATGTCGCCATACAAATTCGGATCCTGACCAAACAGGCGCCCGACCATCGCCAGCTCAAGACGGTAAATCGGAGAACTGAGTTTCAGCAACTGGGCCAGATTCGGGTTCACTTTCGACAGGTGAAGACCGTAAGCGAACGACGTAAAGTGACGCAATGCCTGAATCAGAGTCATGCCGTGATCGTGCTCCGCCGCATCAATCTGGCACAGGCTCGCGCCCCAGATACCAAATTGTTTCAGCAACCACTGATAATGCTCTTCGCCACGACCGTCACAGTACACCACTACCTGCTTCGCCATGCTCGGCACATCCGGACCAAACATCGGATGTAAGCCGACTACCGGGCCTTTGTGCACATTGAGCATGGCTTGCAGCGGTTTAGACTTAATCGACGTCAGGTCGCACAAAATGCAGTCTTCAGGCAGATTGGCCAGTTTTTCAATCACACCCAAGGTGAGGTGAATTGGCACGGTGACCACCACCAAGCCTGCGTCGCTGAGCATTTCATCGGCGCGATCCCAGTCTTTACTGCCCAAGACTTTAACCTGGTAACCTGACAGTCTGAACATGCGACCAAACAGGCCACCCAACTGGCCGTTACCGCCGATGATTACCACCGAACGCAGTTCAGGGTTGAGGCATTTAAAGCCGGAGTCTTTTTCACTGGCGTATGACTCACGCATCGTGCGGCGCAGAATATCTTCAATGAGTTGCGGCGGAACGCCTTTACGCTCAGCTTCTTCACGGCGAGAAGCCAGCATGGCCGCTTCTCGGTCGGGAACATAGATAGGCAGGCCATGTTTACTTTTGACCTCCCCCACCTTCTCCACTAATGCCAGGCGACGAGCCAACAGTTCCACCATCTGCTTGTCGACAGCATCAATCTGATCACGCAATTCATTCAGTTCTACGGCCATGGGCAATCCTTTACTTAACCTTTGAGGCGATTTTCTAAAAATGGAATCAGCTCTTGATGAGCGTGGCGTAATAATGCCTCAGTTGATGCCCAATTAATACACGCATCCGTGATAGACACGCCGTACGCCATTTGATCAAGCGGCAGGTCAGACGACTGGTTACCTTCATTGAGGTGACTTTCAATCATCAAACCGATAATAGACTGATTACCTTCACGAATTTGGTGAATCACATCTTCAGCGACCAGCGGTTGGCGGCGGTAATCTTTACGCGAGTTCGCATGGCTACAATCGACCATCAGTGCAGAATCAAGTCCCACTTTCGCCAGCTCTTCTTCACACTCAGCGACGGACACTGAATCGTAGTTCGTTTGTTTGCCACCGCGCAGAATCACGTGACCATTCGCATTGCCTTGAGTGGTCAGCAGTGCAACCTGACCTTCACGGTTGATTCCCATGAAACGGTGGCTGGATGACGCAGCCTGCATCGCGTTGATGGCGGTCGACAAGCTGCCGTCTGTGCCATTTTTGAAGCCGATTGGCATCGACAGGCCACTGGCCATTTCACGGTGAGTTTGCGATTCCGTGGTACGTGCACCAATCGCAGCCCAGCTGAAGGTATCTGCCAGGTACTGCGGACTGATCGGGTCCAGAGCTTCCGTCGCCAGAGGGATTTCCATCTCAGCCAGTTCCACCAGCAGTTGGCGACCGACATGCAGGCCATGCTCAATATCAAAAGTGCCGTCGAGATGCGGGTCGTTAATCAGCCCTTTCCAGCCCACGGTAGTGCGTGGTTTTTCGAAGTACACACGCATGACGATGTAGAGTTGATCTTTCAGTTGTTCTGACAGTGCTTTCAGGCGCTTGGCGTACTCTTTCGCCGCTTCCACATCGTGGATAGAACACGGGCCACACACAATCAGCAGGCGATGATCACGTTTGTGAATAATGTCTGCGATAGTCTGACGTGATTCACGGATAAAACGGCGCGCGTTGTCACTCAGCGGCAACTTATCCTTGAGTGCATCCGGAGTAATCAGTATCTGTTCATCAACAATGTTGATATCGCTTAATTCACTTTTTTTCATCGCATCACCTGTATAAATTAATTTACACTCACGTTATCTCTGAGCGTTTAAACCGAATAACCAACAAATTAACAGCCTTTAAAAACAATGCAAGTGTAAATTTTAAAAAACATATTGTGTAAAAATTAATTTACACACGTCATTTTCGAATCTTAATACCTAAACTAACGAATGAAGCGTGTTTTATTCGCTCTATCTCCCCTAAAATATCCCTATTCACACCCTTTCTCTGACCTGCCAACCGCAGACCATAGAAAGTGGTGATAAACATGAGGTTGAAGGCCGGGCATTATCGTCACGCACTCAATGAAGAAAGGTATATGGATTTAGTTCTCTCTCTGTTGCAGCAGATGTGTGTGTATCTGGTTCTGGCTTACATGCTGAGCAAGACCCCCATCTTCTTACCGCTGCTCAATATTTCGCGCCGCTTGAACCACAAGCTTAGCGTCTACGTGCTGTTTTCTCTGTTCTGCATCATGGGCACCTACTTTGGTCTGCAAATCAACGATGCGATTGCCAACACGCGGGCGATTGGCGCCGTAATGGGCGGTCTGTTCGGCGGGCCATTCATTGGTTTTGCGGTCGGCTTTACCGGCGGGATTCATCGCTATACGTTAGGTGGCTTTACCGATGTGGCGTGCGCGGTCTCGACTACGGCCGAGGGCATCATCGGCGGCTTGCTGCATACGTATTTGCTGCGCAAAGGCAAAGGCCGTTTGCTGTTCAGCCCCAGCGTGGTGTTTGCCGTCACGCTGTTTGCCGAAATTGTGCAGATGCTGCTTATCTTGTTGATCGCTGAACCGTATGACGAAGCCTACGCGCTGGTCTCCACCATTGCAGCGCCGATGATCATTGCCAACTCTGTCGGCGCGGCGCTTTTCATGAGCATTCTGCAGGATCGTAAAACCATCTTTGAAGAGTACTCCGCCACGTTTTCACGCCGTGCACTGAACATTGCTGAGCGTTCGGTCGGCATTTTAGCCGCGGGGTTTAACCCGCAGAATGCCGAGAAGATAGCGCGCATCGTGTATGAGCAAACCAACGTCGGCGCGGTATCGATTACCGACCGCGAGAAGATTCTCGCCTTCGTGGGCATCGGCGATGATCACCATAAACCCAATACACCAATTTCTTCGCAAAGCACGCTGGATGCCATTGCGCGTAACGCGATTATTTATCTTGATGGCAAAGAGCACCCGTATCAGTGTTCTTTGTCGAAAACCTGTAAACTCGGCTCGGCGCTGATCATTCCGCTCCGCGCAGGTGATCGGGTTATCGGCACCATTAAGCTGTACGAACCGAAACGTAAGCTGTTTTCGACCATCAATATGTCGATGGCCGAGGGTATCGCGCAGATGTTGTCGAGCCAGATTCTGTATGGTGAGTATCAGGAGAAACAGATACTGCTGTCGCGCGCGGAAATCAAACTGCTGCAAGCGCAGGTCAATCCGCACTTTCTGTTTAACGCGCTCAATACCATCAGCGCGGTGATCCGCCGCGATCCCAACAAAGCGCGCGAGCTGATCCAGCATCTGTCGCAGTTTTTTCGCAGCAACCTCAAACAGAACATCGGCACCGTAACGCTCAAAGAAGAGCTGGCGCATGTCAACGCCTACCTGACGATTGAAAAAGCGCGCTTTAGTGACCGCCTTGATGTCGACATCGATATCGACGAGGCGCTGCTGGAGCGCAATGTGCCCAGCTTTACCTTGCAGCCCTTGGTCGAGAACGCCATCAAGCACGGCACGTCCAATCTGCTGGAAGGCGGCAAAGTGCGTATCTACAGTATTGAAGAGGAGCACGGGCACCGGATTGTGGTGGAAGATAACGCTGGCAGCTACCAAGCGCCGAGCGAAGATCATGATGGCCTCGGCATGCAAATTGTTGCCAAACGCCTGACCTACAAATTCGGTGCTGCCTCTGCGCTCAACATCGAAGTGGAACACGATAAATACACGCGAATGAGCTTCCTCATTCCGCATAAAGGAACGTATTAATGTTATCTGCACTGGTCATTGATGACGAGCTCTTCGCTCGGGAAGAACTGACGGAATTGCTGGAAGAGAGCGGCGAAATCGAGGTCATTGGCGAAGCCAACAACGCCATCGAAGGGCTGAAAAAAATCAACCAGCTCAAACCAGAGGTGGTGTTTCTGGATATTCAGATGCCGCAAATCACCGGCATTGAACTGCTGGGTATGCTCGACCCGGACACCATGCCCAAAGTGGTGTTTGTCACTGCCTACGACCAATATGCGCTGCAAGCATTTGAAGATAATGCGTTTGATTACCTGCTCAAACCGATTGACCCGACAAGGCTGGAAAAAACCATTCAGCGCCTGGTGCGCAGCATGAGTAAACCCCAAGACTACTCGGTACTGGCGCCGAGCAACCTCGATCAGGTGCCGTGCATTGGCCTTAACCGCATCGTGATTGTACCGACAATTGATGTCGAGTTTGCCTTCAGCGATATCAGTGGCGTGCACGTGCAAACCCATCAGCAGCGTGCCACCAGCCAGTTAACGCTCAAAATTCTGGAAGAGAAAACGCCTTTGGTGCGCTGCCATCGCCAGTATCTGGTCAACACTAAAGCGATCAAAGAAATCAAATTACTGGAGAACGGGTTGGCAGAGATCATCACCCGCTCGGGGCATCAGGTGCCGGTCAGTCGCCGCTATCTGAAGGAGCTTAAAGAGAAGCTGGGCTTCCACTAGATATTGTCTACTAAGCACTTGCGATGAAAAAGGCTCCCTAGGGAGCCTTTTCTTTGTCGTCTAACTGTGCGCGTCAATCAGACGCTGCATGGCTTGAGAAGCCAGCTTCCAGCGCTCGGTCGCTTTCAGTTCACTGAAGGTGAAATTCTGCTGTTTGAGCAAAGGCAGTGCCTGCGGCACTTCACTGATCGGCAGCTTATCCAGCACCGCTACCGCCGATTCGCGTTTATTGCACATCAGCACCATATCGCAACCGGCATCCAGCGACTGCTGCGCGCGCTCTGCCGGGCCACCCATGATCGCCGCGCCTTCCATGCTCAGATCATCCGAGAACACAATGCCTTTAAAACCCAGTTCCTGACGCAAAACCTGTTTGAGCCAATAGGGAGAACCGCTGGCGGGCTGGGCATCATAGTGCGGATAAATCACGTGTGCTGGCATCATGGCATCCAGAATGCCGGCCTCAATCTGCGCGCGGAAAATCGCCATATCGGCAGCAATGGAATCACGCTCATCGTAAGGTGTTTCCAGATGCGAATCGGCAATCACCGCACCATGGCCGGGAAAGTGTTTACCTGTGGTTGCCATACCGACAGATTTCATCCCGCGCATGTAAGCGCTGCTGTAAGTCAGTACGCTTTGCACATCATCGCCAAAGGCGCGGTTGCCAATCGCACGGCAGTCAAAGCCTTTATCCAGTACGGGCGCAAAGCTGAGATCGATATCGTGCGCGATCAGTTCCGCCGCCATCAACCAGCCACCATCTTCGGCCAACTGCTCGCCATTGTCGCTGCGCGCGTAGAGTTGCGCCGCGGGGATCTTACTGAAACCGTCACGAAAACGCTGCACGCGGCCGCCTTCCTGATCCACACCAATCAGGATCGGACGCTTCGCCGCCTGACGAATCGCTTTGTTCAGCGCCAGTAACTGCTGGTTGTCGTGGTAGTTACGAGCAAACAGAATGACACCGCCAACGGTAGGATGCGCCAGTATTTCGCGGTCTTCCGCCGTCAGTTCACAACCTTCGACGTCTAGCCATAACGGTCCCATTTTTTCCCCTTAATTCATCAAGATGGATTGTCAAAATTTGTCACAGCAAATGAGGTTATTCAGTTTGTTTTTCAATTACAATGAGTTTTAAGGACTTAGCCCTCGGAAACGAGAAATCTGACAATCGGATAACAGAATGACTGAACGCGAACTGTACATAGGTATCATGTCCGGCACCAGCATGGACGGCGTCGACACGGCGCTGGTCGCCCTGACGGGTAATCAGATTGAACTGCTGGCACACGATTTTCTGCCGATGCCTGCTGACCTCAAACAGCGCCTATTGGCGGTATGTCTGGGCCAGGAAACCAATTTGCAAGAGATTGGCACGCTGGATCACTTGCTCGGTCATCTGTATGCCGATGCGGTGTTCAAGCTGCTTGAGCACAGCGGCCATCACGCCAGTCAGATTCGCGCGCTAGGTAACCACGGTCAGACCGTGTTCCACCAGCCAAACGGCGATACGCCGTTCACCCTGCAAATTGGCGACGCCAATATTCTTGCTGTACGCACGGGCATTACCACCGTGGCGGATTTTCGTCGTAAAGACATCGCGCTGGGTGGCCAGGGCGCGCCACTGGTGCCAGCGTTCCATCGCACGATTTTTGATGTGCGCGATTCCAGCGTGGTGGTGCTCAATATCGGCGGCATCGCCAACGTGTCGGTACTCAAACCCGGCGGTAACGTGATTGGTTATGATACCGGCCCCGGTAACGTATTGATGGATGGCTGGTGCCAGCGCCACATTGGTCAGGCTTATGACAGCAATGGTGATTGGGCACGCAGCGGAAAACTCGATACCGCGCTGCTCACCACGCTGCTGAATGACGACTATTTTACTAAACCTGCGCCAAAAAGTACCGGGCGCGAATGGTTCAACCTGCCATGGCTGGACAACAAACTGGCCGCTCACGATGCCTCTGCCATCGATGTGCAGCGTACCCTGTGTGAACTCACCGCACGCAGCATCGCCAATGATGTGCAGTGCTTTGCTCAAGGTCCGGCACCTGAGCTTTTGGTGTGCGGCGGCGGCGCGCAAAACGCGCTGTTAATGGAGCGATTACAATCCTTGCTGCCGGGGTGGCAAGTGGCTCCGACCACCGCCAAAGGCGTCGATGGCGATTATATGGAAGCGATGGCGTTTGCCTGGCTGGCGCAACGCCGCATGCACAATCTGCCGAGCAATCTTCCCAGCGTCACTGGCGCCGCACGCTTTACCTCACTCGGTGTGATTTATCCGGCCGACTAGGCCACGCTTTGTATTTTTGAAATGACAGATATGGACAACCACCATGACGAACGATGCTCTGCTCGCTGCCCTTTCCCATCTGGTTTCTGAAGGTCGTAATCCCGACACCATGGATATCGACCTGCTTTCTTCGCAGGAAATCGTGCAGCGTCTCAATCAACAAGACAAATTAGTTCCATTAGCCGTTGAGAAAGTCCTGCCACAAATCGCACTGGCGGTCGATAAGATTACCGAAGCCTTCAAGCAAGGTGGACGCCTGATTTACATGGGCGCAGGCACCAGCGGCCGTTTAGGTGTGCTCGATGCCTCTGAATGCCCGCCAACGTTTGGCGTCTCGGATCAGATGGTGATCGGCTTGATTGCGGGCGGACGCGACGCGATGTTTACCGCCCAGGAAGGCGCTGAGGATTCTCCGCTGCTGGGTATCGATGATCTCAAAGCGATTGGCTTTAGCGCGCAGGACGTGTTGGTCGGCATAGCAGCCAGTGGTCGCACGCCGTATGTGATTGGAGCACTGGAATACGCCAACGATCTGGGCGCCGTCACCGTGGCGCTATCATGTAACCCCAACTCGCCGATTGCCGAATTGGCCAGTATCGCCATCAGTCCGGTGGTCGGCCCGGAAGCGTTAACCGGTTCAACTCGTTTGAAATCGGGCACCGCCCAGAAACTGGTGCTCAATATGCTCACCACCGCCAGCATGATTCGCCTTGGGAAAAGCTATCAAAACCTGATGGTGGACGTGAAAGCGACCAACAAAAAGCTGGTCGCACGCGCCGTAAGAATTGTTATGCAAGCAACAGATTGTGACCGCCATACCGCCGAAGCGCTGCTGGCCGAGAGTGACAACAATGCCAAGGTAGCGATTCTGATGCACCTGACTGGTGTTGATGCCGCGCAAGCCAAAGCCAAACTGTCCGACTCCGACGGTTTTCTGCGCCGCGCGATGGAAGAGGAAGAAAACGAGAGCCGTTAACGGCTCTCCTGGCTTTTCTTGATCAGGGCAACCACCGTTTCGCCCTCTTTAGCGCTGAAATTGGCGACATCGGCACACATCTGAATCCGACCACGATGGTCGACTACAAACAGCGGCAGGACATAACTCTCTTTGTGCTGCTGCTGATAATCGTCAAAAGTGAAGTTTTCGCTCAGTTTGGTGTGCTTGATTTCACCGCCCTGATTCAGCAGGCTGGCCAGTTTTTTATAACTCACCTCGCCACCTAAAAATGGCAGCCCGTGATACTCCTGCGCCACGGTGTGTTTATCACTGTTGTTACCATTGGCATTGTCATGCAGACAGAACACGCGCTTGTCACCAAAGTCGGACAGAAACTGCATACACGCCATGATATTGAAGTGTTTATCCGGACTGAGAGCCAACACGTGGCCAATCCCAATCAGGTTAAGATATTCGTCAGCGTGACTGGAGATCGGATTGCCATAATAATGCTCCAGCCCCGCCATGCGCGCCTGGCGAATGTAATCCCAGTTGGAATCGGTCAACACCACTCGACAGTCGTATTTGGCAATCGCCGCACCAATCTGACGCGCCACATCATTCGCACCGAGGATCAGGAAACCTTTCGGCGCTGGTTCAGCCACTTTCAGTGCTACGGCAACGGGTCTAGCCGTCACGCTTTGTAGCACCACGGTACCGATAATGACCATAAACGTCAGCGGTACCAGCAAGTTGGCTTCCGCCATACCAAACGAATCAAGCTTAATGGCAAACAGTGACGATATCGATGCCGCGACAATCCCGCGCGGCGCAACCCAGGCCAGAAACGCTTTCTCTTTCCACTGCAAACTGCTGCGCAGCGTGGCGAGAAAAATCGACAGCGGACGCGACACTAATTGCATCACCACAAACAAGGCCAACGCACTCCACCCCAGCACAGCGAAGTCGTCCACTTCAATCCGCGCCGCAAGCAAAATAAACAGCCCGGTGATGAGGAGGACGGTGAGGTTTTCCTTAAAGTGCAGAATATGCTGAATATTGACATCTTTGGCATTGGCCAGCCACATGCCCATGATGGTCACAGTGAGCAACCCGGATTCTGACTCCAGCGCATTGGATGCGGCAAACACGCCCAACACCACGCTCAGAACCGCAAACGGCTGCAGATATTCCGGCAAACCACCGTTGCGCAGCACATACGCCACTGCCGCGCCAGATAACACTCCCAGCCCAACGCCGACCAGCAAAATCAACCCAAACACGTGCAAGCTGTGTGCTTCACTGCTGGAGACAATAAACTCGTACACCATCACCACAAACAACGCGCCGAGCGGGTCAATCAGAATCCCTTCCCAGCGCAGAATATTGGAGAGTTTGGCGTTCGGGCGCACGGTGCGCAGCAACGGCACGATCACCGTTGGGCCGGTGACCACGGTCAAGCTACCAAACAGCAACGCAAGCGGCCAATCAAACCCCAAAAGTGCATGCGTCGCAAACGAGGTGACGCCCCAGGAGATGAGCGCGCCAAGTGACACAATGCTCCACACGGTGTTGCTTACTCCGCGAATCTCTTTGAAATTGAGGGTCAAACTGCCTTCAAACAGAATCACGGCAACCGCGAGTGAAATCAGCGGAAACAGCAACTCGCCTAACAGTTGCTGCGGATTAAGCAGTCCGGTCACTGGCCCGGCGACAATTCCCGCCAGTAACAAAAACAAGATGGCTGGCAGACGCAGTTTCCACGCCAGCCACTGACATCCCAGCCCCACGACGCCGACCGCCGCTAACGCCAGAGCGATATATTCTTCATGCATGGCTATTGTTACTCAGCGTCGATTAGTTGTTGTATTCGTTCCAACCGCGCTGCCACTCCATACGGAATTTCTGCGCTTGTTCGGTGCCTTCGCACACCCCTTCGTAGTACTGGCCGTTGACGCCCATCTGGTAGGCAAAGTTCGGGTTGCAGTACTCGTTAACTCCCTCGACGTAGCCCTGATTGTAATCGGCCTGATTGGCTTGCCCCAGTTCCGCCAACGCTTTGTTAGAACGCTGAGTATGTCCTGTTGCACCATCTTTATAGCCTATTTGATACCAGTCGCCCTGTTTAGCCAGTTCACTGTCACTGGCCGCGCAGCCCATCAGCCCAACCACGACCAACATCATCATTATTTTTTTCATTATTTACCTTTACTTAGCCATCGGATGAATCGTTCACCCTTAAAAATAGGCAATAACCACTGACTCTGCGTCACTTACCGCTAACCAATCGTTAAAAACCACTCAGCGGCGTTAAACACCACTTAATTCACTATACGACCACTGACCCGGAAACCCAATGAAGCTCGCTTATTGATAATTTAGTATCCAGTCTGAGCTTAATTCATTAACACCTAATTCAATAACAAAGGACAAACGCTATGTTGTGGTTTCTAACCTGTGTCGCTGCCTTGATTGGCGGTTACTTCATCTACGGCGCGTTCGTGGAGAAAGTATTTGGCATCAATGAGAAACGCCAAACCCCTGCCCACACGAAAACCGACGGTGTCGACTACGTTCCTATGTCTACGCCAAAAGTCTATCTTGTTCAACTACTTAATATTGCTGGTGTCGGCCCTATTTTCGGTCCGATCATGGGTGCACTGTATGGACCTGCCGCCATGCTGTGGATCGTGATTGGCTGTATCTTTGCCGGCGCAACACACGACTACTTCTCAGGCATGCTGTCAATCCGTAACGGCGGCGCCTCTGTTCCTTCTCTGTCCGGCCGCTACCTGGGCAATGGCGCAAAACACTTCATGAACATTTTTGCCATTGTTCTGCTGCTGCTGGTTGGTGTGGTTTTCGTTTCGGCGCCTGCAGGCATGATCACTAACCTGATCAACGAACAAACCAGCATGACAGTCAGCATGTCGACGATGGTCGTGATTATCTTTGCTTACTACATCATCGCTACCATCGTGCCAGTGGATAAAATCATCGGTCGTTTTTACCCACTGTTCGGCGCGCTACTGATTTTCATGTCAGTTGGCCTGATCACTGCAATCGCAGTGTCAAGCGAGCACCAGATTCTGGGCGGTTTTGAAGTCAGCGACATGCTGCAAAACATGAACCCGAACGACATGCCACTATGGCCTGCGCTGTTCATCACCATCGCTTGTGGAGCTATCTCAGGTTTCCACGCCACTCAGTCACCACTGATGGCACGTTGTATCGAGAATGAGAAGAACGGTCGCTTCGTATTCTACGGCGCAATGATCGGTGAAGGTATCATCGCTCTGATCTGGTGTGCGATTGCTCTGTCATTCTTCGGCTCACTGGACTCTCTGTCTGAAGCAGTGAAAAACGGCGGCCCTGGTAACGTAGTTTACAGCGCATCGTTTGGCCTGCTGGGCGTATTTGGCGGTATCATCGCGTTCCTGGGTGTGGTTATCCTGCCAATCACTTCAGGTGACACGGCGTTCCGTTCAAGCCGTCTGATCCTGGCTGAATACTTCAACATGGAACAGAAAACACTGCGTAACCGTCTGCTGATGGCGATGCCTCTGTTCGTGATTGGTGGCATCCTGACCCAAGTAGACTTCGGTATCATCTGGCGCTACTTCGGTTTTGCTAACCAGACAACAGCCGTAATGATGCTGTGGACTGCGTCGGCTTACCTGCTACGTCACAACAAACTGCACTGGATCACCACCATTCCGGCAGCGTTCATGACCACGGTATGTATTGCCTTCATCCTGAACAACAGCTCTCTGGGCTTTGGTATGCCAATGCAAATCTCCACCATCATCGGTGTGGTCGCAACGCTGGCAATTACCCTGTACGTAATTAAAATTTCCAAAGGCAAAGGCGAAACTGAACTGGCTGACGAAGACAAACCTTCGGGCGTCACCGAAACCGCTTAACCCTGCCACACACGCATAGCAAAAGGGCTCCCGATGGGAGCCCTTTTTTATTGATTCGTTGGATTGAATCTGCCCTCTGATACAGCAGATACAATCATCAAACTTGCTTAGTCAACCTGCTTTATTTGCAGCTCTTTGGGTACTTCAAAGAACATGTTTTCTTCCCGTCCCAGCACTTCATCCACTGAGGTTGCCCCCAGCTCTTTTATGCGGTTCAGAATCTGATTCACCAGTTCTTCTGGCGCAGAAGCGCCCGCGGTGACACCTATCTTGCTTACACCGTCGAACCACTCCGGATGAATGTCTTCCGGACAGTCCGTCAGATAACCCGGCGTTCCGAGTTTCTCGGCCAGTTCTTTAAGGCGGGTCGAGTTCGATGAGTTCTTGGAGCCAACCACGACCATCACATCCACTTCCTGAGCCAGAATACGCACCGCATCCTGACGGTTTTGTGTTGCGTAGCAGATGTCATCTTTGCGCGGCCCTTGAATCTCAGGGAACACTTCACGCAGCTTATCAATCACGTCTGCGGTTTCATCAACCGACAGCGTCGTCTGACTCACATAATGCAGGTGCGATGGATCTTTAACTTTGCTTTGCAGTGCAACCACATCTTCCGGCTTTTCAACCAGATACATACCACCCGTATCACTGGCGTATTGGCCCATGGTACCTTCGACTTCCGGGTGACCGGCGTGGCCAATCAGGACCACTTCCATATTACGGCGGCTGGCACGAGCCACTTCCATGTGCACTTTGGTTACCAACGGGCACGTGGCATCAAATACCGTCAATGCACGTTCTTTGGCTTCCTGGCGCACCGCTTGCGAGACCCCATGAGCAGAGAAAATCACAATGTTGTCGTCTGGCACTTCGTGCAGCTCTTCAACGAAAATCGCACCGCGCTGCTTCAAACCTTCAACCACAAAGCGGTTGTGCACCACTTCATGACGGACATAAATCGGAGGCTGATACATTTCAAGTGCACGCTCAACGATGCTGATGGCGCGATCAACGCCGGCACAAAAGCCGCGCGGGTTTGCTAACAGTATTTTCATGGATTTGCTCATGGTTCTCTTTCTGGCTGGCTATTCTACGGCAAGTTATTCAACAGACAAAATTTCAACGTCGAAGATCACATCTTGTCCGGCTAACGGGTGGTTGAAATCCACCGTCACTGAATCGCCAGCGATGTTGGTAATGATGCCCGGAATTTCCATACCGTCCGGTCCGCTGAACCCCATAATGGTGCCGACTTCCACTTCGGCGTCACCGACAAAGCGGGCACGATCCATATGATGGATGTTGTCTGGGTTAGGTGCGCCAAACGCGTCAACCGCCGCCAGTTCAATGGATTTACTTTCGCCCTCTTGCATGCCCAGCAGGCACTGCTCGAAGTTGTCGCTCAGACTGCCATCGCCGATCACCAGTTTGGCCGCTTTACCAAAGTTGTGAGTGCTGTCGGCCACTGAGCCATCTTTCAGCTTGATGGTAAAGTGCAGCGTTACCGCTGAGTTCTGAGTAATAGTTTTTAAATGTGTCGTCGTCACGTTCTGGCTTCCTTAATGCAAATCGAAGGTCATACCTTCGTCAATGTTCCCCTCATTTCTTACGGTGATGAGGTTGGTACAGAGTGGATTGAATCTAAACTGCTTGATAACAAAAAGCGCCCCCCGAATCAACGGGCGGCGCTTAGGGTTATTTCGGCTTAATCACTTACGCCGTCTGCTTTTTACCGCGAAAACCATCCAAAATGATCATCGCAGCACCAATACAGATGGCGCTGTCAGCGAGGTTAAACGCTGGCCAGTGGTAAGTGCCCCAGTAGAAGTCGAGATAATCGACCACAAATCCGTGCACTACCCGGTCGAACACATTGCCTACCGCACCACCGATAATGAGTGCATAAGCCATGTTATTCCATTTGTCGCTGGACGGTAGGCGGCGCATCCAGAAGGCCAACAGGCCAACCACAGCAAACGCGATACCGGTAAACAACCAGCGCTGCCAGCCTGCCTGATCACTCAGAAAGCTAAATGCGGCGCCGTAGTTATGCACGTACAGCAGATTGAAAAACGGCAGAATCTCGATGCGATTCTCCCAGCCATACCCCATGCTGTTCATCACCACCAATTTGATAGCGATATCAGCGACAAAAACAAGGAGAGCCAGCCATAGCCAGCGAACTCCCGATTGTTTAAGCGTTAATGCTTGCTGTGTCATGCAGTTCCTTTAAGCAAACTTGCGAACTTCGCCTTCACCGTCAACGTTCGACACACAACGACCACAAATAGTTTCATGGCCTTTGATGGTGCCCACGTCTGGGGTGTAGTGCCAGCAGCGATCACACTTCTCAGCTTCCGTTTTGTTCACTTGAACAAACAGACCGTCGATGTCGGTTGCCTGAGCCGCGTCGCTCTTCTCAGCCAGCGGTTTCACGTTCGCTTTTGAAGTCAGCAATACAAAGCGCAGTTCATCTTCCAGCTTGTTGATTTTGGCTGCCAGCTCGTCGCTTGCAAACAACGTCACTTCCGCTTGCAGAGAACCACCGATGGTTTTCTCATTACGCGCATTTTCCAGCAACTTGTTCACCGCACCACGAACTTTCTGAATATCAGTCCAGAATTCGTTGTTCAGCTCTTCACCTTCAGCCAGACCAAACAGACCTTCGTACCACTCATCAGCAAATACGAATTTACCGCGAGCTTCGCCGTTGGCTTGGTTAGTCGGCATTTCGTTCCAGATTTCATCGGCAGTGAACGACATGATTGGAGCCATCCAGCGAACCAGCGCTTCTACGATGTAGTACAGTGCAGTCTGACAGCTGCGCTGCGCGTTGCCGCCCAGCTTCGCGGTGTACTGACGGTCTTTGATTACATCCAGGTAGAATGAACCCATTTCAACCGAACAGAAGTGCATCAGACGCTGAACCACAGCGTGAGTGTTGTACTCTGCGTACGCTTTGACGATCTCTTGTTGAGCAGCCATTGCACGGGCAACCGCCCAACGATCCAGTGCCACCATCTCGTCAGCCGCAATGATGTCGGTTGCCGGGTTGAAGCCGTTCAGGTTCGCCAGGAAGAAACGTGCCGTGTTACGAATACGACGGTAAGAATCCGCGCTGCGTTTCAGGATTTCGTCTGAAACCGCCACTTCGCCCGTGTAGTCAGTTGATGCCACCCACAGACGCAGAATGTCTGCACCCAGTTTGTTGGTCACGTCTTTTGGCGCAACCACGTTACCAATCGATTTCGACATCTTACGGCCTTGGCCGTCAACCACGAAACCGTGCGTCAGTACTTCTTTGTAAGGTGCTTTGCCCTTCATCGCGATCGATGAAATCAAAGAAGACTGGAACCAGCCACGGTGTTGGTCAGAACCTTCCAGGTACATATCCGCTTCCGCGCCATGGAACTCTTCACGGTTATCAACCACCGCATAGTGAGTCACACCTGAATCAAACCAAACATCCAGGGTATCCAGTACTTTTTCGTACTGTTCAGCGTCATCGCCCAGCAGCTCAGCGGCGTCTACATCCCACCAAGCCTGAATGCCTTTCTGTTCAACCAGTTGAGCGACTTTTTCAATCAGCTCAGAAGTCTTAGGATGCAGCTCTGCGGTTTCTTTGTGAACAAACAGAGCAATTGGCACGCCCCATGTACGCTGACGTGAGATACACCATTCAGGACGGCCTTCCACCATACCTTCGATACGGCTTTGACCCCAATCCGGCATCCATTTCACGCCTTTAATCGCGCTGAGTGCGTTCTCACGCAGACCCGCTTGATCCATCGATACGAACCATTGTGGTGTCGCACGGAAGATGATAGGTGTTTTATGGCGCCAGCAGTGTGGGTAGCTGTGCTCGTAAGCATGGTGATGCAACAGTGCGCCGTGCTCTTTCAGCACTTCAATCACAGCATCGTTGGCTTTAAATACATGTTGACCCGCAAACAGTTCAGTATCTGGCAGATAAACACCGTTTGAACCCACAGGGTTGGCGACTTCCAGACCGTATTTCTGACCGACTGCAAAGTCTTCCTGACCGTGGCCAGGAGCCGTGTGAACCACACCTGTACCAGAATCTGTGGTGACGTGATCGCCCAGAATTGCCGGTACAGTGAAGTTGTAGAACGGATGGTTGAACTGAGACAGTTCCAGATCCGCGCCTTTGGCAAAACCGAGGAAATGGAAATGTTCGACACCCGCACGATCCATCACAGATTTCGCCAGTTCAGACGCAACGATGATACGCTCCGGTTGCTCACCTTCGATTTGGATCAGCACGTATTCCAGATCGTCACGCAGACATACTGCGCGGTTTGCCGGCAGTGTCCATGGAGTGGTGGTCCAGATAACGATGGATACGTCACCTTTACCTTCGTGACCTTCGGTCAGGGTAAATTTAGACAGCAGCGCCGCTTCGTCGGCCGTTTTGAAACGAACGTCGATAGACGGAGACACTTTATCTTTGTATTCCACTTCCGCTTCAGCCAGCGCACTACCACAATCGGTACACCAGTGAACTGGTTTGAAACCTTTCAGCAGGTGGCCGTTGTCGGCAATTTTACCCAGCGCGCGAATGATGTTCGCTTCGGTTGAGAAATCCATGGTGCGGTACGGTTTGTCCCACTCACCCAAGATACCCAGACGCTTGAAGCCTTCTTTCTGGCCTTCAACCTGACCCGCTGCGTACTCGCGACATTTTTCACGGAATTCAGCCGCGGTCACTTTCTGACCAGGCTTGCCCACTTTCTTCTCTACCATCAGTTCGATTGGCAGACCGTGGCAGTCCCAACCCGGGATGTAAGGTGCGTCAAAACCTGAAAGTGTTTTGGATTTAATAATAATGTCTTTAAGAATCTTGTTTAGTGCGTGACCAATGTGAATATCACCGTTGGCATATGGAGGGCCATCGTGCAATACGAAAGATTTTTTGCCTTTTTTTGCTTCACGGATTGCACCGTAAAGATCTTCTTTGTACCAACGTTCAAGCATTTCTGGCTCACGTTTAGCCAGATCGCCGCGCATTGGAAACCCTGTTTCAGGTAAGTTCAGGGTATCTTTATACTCACTCATCGATTCTTAATTCCGTTATATTGGGCGAAGTTAGACATTATGTTAGCCGGTGGAATCATCCGGTTAACCCTTAAGCTGACGCAGCCACACCCTTGCTGCCTCAGCATCCAATTCTATTTGTTGTTTGAGTGCTTCAAAGGACTCAAACTTATGTTCGTTGCGCAGTTTATGTAAAAGTGCGACTTCCAGCTGTTTGCCGTACAAATTGCCATGAAAGTCGAATAAATGCACTTCTAATTGTTGGCGAACCCCATTTACCGTCGGACGCTGGCCAATATTGGCTACACCGCCGACAGGTTGCTCACCTAACCCATATGCTTCCACCACGTACACACCAGAAACTGGCGACACACAACGCTTGAGCGGAATATTGGCCGTCGGAAAACCGATGGTCCGTCCGAGTTTACGCCCGTGAGACACGCGCCCGCTGATACTGTAATCGCGGCCTAGCATGTCTGCGGCCACGGCCAGTTCATCAGCGGCTAAGGCCTCACGAATTGCCGTACTGCTGACACGCAGTTTCTGTAAACAGAAGCTCTGGGTACTCACCACTTCAAAGCCGTATTCACGTCCTGCCTGTTCCAGCATAGCAAAGTTACCTTTGCGCCCCTGGCCAAAGCAGAAATCGTCGCCAACGACCAAAAACTTAACACCCAAACGAGTGACCAACAAGTCACGGATAAACGCCTGTGCATCAAGGTTGGCGAAGTGATGGTTGAAGTTCACACACAATAGACGATCAATATCCAGTTTGCCGAGTTGGACAAACTTATCTCTCAATCTTGTTAACCGAGCCGGAGCCTTATCTTTTAAGAACAGCTCCATAGGTTGCGGTTCAAAGGTCATCACGACCGAAGGCAGGTTCAGCGATTTCGCTCGCTCAGAGACCTGATCTAATACCTGTTGATGTCCCAAATGGACACCATCGAAGTTACCTATGGTCAATACACAGCCATGATGGCGTGGTTTGATGTTATGAATACCGCGAATCAATTCCATTGGAATACGCTTAAAACCTATAGTTCTCAATTATCTTGGTGTGAAACCGACGGATTATAACCTAATCAGCGTTAATCTGTCGCCGCTTTTAAATCTTTTAAACGGACGCCCAGCACCAGGGCGGTGACTAAATATACAATCGCGCCGAGTGCGATCAGCCCTGTCAGCGTCAGAGCCCGTTGCGTCAGCCCCCAACTCAGCCAGACCGACATCGATTCCATCTGCCACAAAATGGCCGCGACCATCGCACCGCCAGCGATCAACAGTCGGATAATATAGCCAACCGTGCGCGCGCTAATCACGTAAACACCTTGTTTGTGCAAACCGCGATACAGCAGTGCCATATTAATAAAGGCCGACAATGCCGTTGCCGCCGCCAGACCGACATAACCATAGAACCAACCAAAGATAGCGTTAAACACAATATTGCTCAGCATCGCGATGATACCAAAGCGCACAGGTGTTTTCGTATCCTGACGCGAGTAGTAGCCCGGCGCCAACACTTTGATCAGCATGAAATTGAGCAACCCCGCTGAATACGCCAGCAGCGACATCGACGCCATGTGCACGTCATCAGGAGTAAACTCGCCGCGCATAAACAGCACCATTAACATCGGTTTCGCCAACACCATCAAGCCAAGCATGGCAGGCACACCAAGCAGAATCACCATCCGTACGCCCCAGTCCATGGTATGGGCAAAGCCATCGCTGTGAGCATCTACATGCTTGCGCGACAGCGCGGGCAGTATTACGGTTGCAATCGCAATACCAAACAGCCCGAGCGGAAATTCCAGCAAACGGTCGGAATAATAGAGCCAACTGATGGAACCCGTTTGCAGAAAACTCGCCACAAACGAATCAAATAACAGGTTGATTTGACTCACCGAAACCCCGAATAGCGCTGGAATCATCAGTGTGCGAATTTTCACCACCCCAGGATCTTTCCAGCCCCATTTTGGTCTGACTAACACGCCAGCTTTGATCAAAAAAGGTAGTTGGAACAAAAACTGAACCAAGCCGCCTAAAAATACACCAATTGCCAAACCAATCTCAGGCTGATCCAGTAGCGGCGAGATATACCATGCCGACAGAATCATCATGACGTTGAGAAAGACGGGCGTAAAGGAAGAGACCGCGAACTTACCCAGCGTGTTCAGTACCGCGCCTGACAGTGCGACAAAGGTAATGAACCATAAATAAGGAAAGGTAATTTTTAACAGCAGACTGGCGAGCTCAAACTTCGGCGCCGCCGGGCCATCATTGAGCCAATCCAGAAACCACCCCGCACCAAACAGCGCAGTTACCACGCCAGAGAATACCACGCCCAATACAGTCACGATGGTGACCAATACCCCCAGCGTGCCCGCTGCACGGGCAATCAGTTCACGGGTTTTATTGATATCCCCTGACGCATGATATTCCGTCAGGACCGGAACAAAAGCTTGAGAAAAAGCCCCTTCTGCAAACAGACGGCGCAGGAAGTTGGGAATGCGGTTGGCAAAAAAGAATACATCAGCGCTGGCGCCTGCACCCATCAGGTTGGCGACGACAATGTCGCGCACCAATCCCAAGACGCGCGAAATCAACGTCATGGCACTGACAATCATGCCTGACTTGAGTAAGCGTTTACTCACGGTAACCTCGAAAAATACGCTAAAACAACATTATCTTTCTTCACCGGGAAATAATGTCAGTGAGAGATCAGATAAGTATTAGCATTGGCAAAAAAATACTGTTAGAATCCCCGCCATCTTAACCGCGAAGACCTTCCGATTCCAAACTTGTTTGGCCTAGATGGGTTTTTGCACAAATCATTTGACAATTAAGTGCAAATAGGGGATATTTCCGGCCCTTAAATTGTCACCGAACTAAAGTTTTTGGGAGTTAGACCCTTGGCAAACTGTAAATCTGCTAAGAAGCGCGCTATCCAATCTGAGAAACGTCGTCAGCACAATGCTAGCCGTCGTTCTATGATGCGCACTTACATGAAGAAAACTGTTGCTGCAATCGCTGCAGGCGACAAAGAAGCTGCAACTGCTGCATTCGCAGTAGTTACACCAATCCTAGACCGTATGGCAACTAAAGGCCTTATTCACAAGAATAAAGCAGCTCGTCATAAGTCTCGTTTCGCTGCTGCTATCAAAGCTCTGTAATTTGAGCCTGATATCCCAGTGATAAAAAAAACCGGCATTCGCCGGTTTTTTTATTGCTTGTGTTTGCAGAAAACCAAAGTTCTTACTCTTTATTCTTTGTAACTATCGTTATAGGCGTAGTGAACAGAATAAAAACTTCAGTCAGACATCCTTGTCAGCTCTTGCAGTATAAATTGTGAAGCAATTCGATCATCGATTTCACTTCATCACTGCTGAGTGTGTAGTACACGGTTTGCGCTTCTTTGCGCGTCTCCACTAAGCCATCCCTTCTTAGCCAAGCCAGGTGTTGCGATAACGCTGATTGACTCAGTTCCAGCTTGCCACACAATTCCCCCACGGAAAGTTCCTGGTTGTGCAACAAGCAAAGAATCTGCAGACGTCTCTCATTCGCCATGGCTTTTAGTAACACCACTGCTTGGGCGGAGTTCTTTTCCATTTCTTGTAGGTTCACGAGTAAGCCCCCTTGAAATAACCGCTTAAGCGCTACTCTCGCACATCATGTTAGTGCCTGATTGCCTTCCTTCAGCGGCAAGTTACCTCGCAACGCCCATTATTATGGTGGTTCATGATCGGATGAACGATCAGACAGCAACGAACACAGAGTATGCCTAAATATGCCGATCACGTTTTCCTGTCATTACAAGACAACAGAATGCGTTTTAATCGGTTGGCGTGATAGTAATCTATTTATTAACAGTAATAAAACGCTCATTCAAACAAATTACTAAAATCTGCATCACAGACATTCTTTACCGCAGGATGTTGAATCATTCGTTCTGCGAATATCACATAATACTCTTCTTTAATTTCTTCGATCCGACTGATGAGTTGCAGCGATAGATCCTGCTCCATTTCGTTCATGTACAGCAGCGGTGCCATGAAAATCACATCCGGATGGTAACGTGCGAAAGCTTTCATCAGTGCAGCATCGTCGAACTCGCCGAGAATATTAGGTTGAATGCCCTGTCGGTCGAACCACTGGCGGACTTTGCGCCCCATGGCGGTGCGGCTACCCGGAATCAATAACTTATGCTCTTCCAGTACTGCGGGATAACGCCCCTTTTCAACATGGCCACTGGAGAAAAAGCCCATATGGCTTTCACCCAGTTTCTTACTAAATAAGCCCGGACTCTGGCTGGAGTCGACAGGACAATCGGACAAAATCATATCCAGCTTATGCTGAGACAACTGCTCAAGCAGCATTTCGTGGGTCGACTCAAAGCAGCGTAAGTGAATGCTGTTGTCATCCGGCACCGTCGTCATCAGTATTTTGCTCACCAGACGCTTGGACAGCGCATCTGCAACACCAACATCAAACAACACATTGTTACGTTGACTGTAATTGACGATATCGAGCATTTCGTAACTGAGGCCGAACATACGGTCCGCATACTTGAAAACCAATTGGCCCAGCTCGGTTGGTTCAATGCTGCGGCCGTTGCGTTTAGTCAGTTTGCCTGCCATACGATCTTCCAGCGCTTTAATTTGGCCGGTCACCGTTTGAGGAGTAAGAAACAGCGCGTCGGCAGCCTTAGTGACGGAACCCTGCTTGCACACCATCCAGAAGTAATAAAGGTGGTTGTAATTGAGATGAGACATCGAAAGCCACTCGTGATGAACAGAGTCTTGGTTATAGCAAATGAACCGACATGTCGCAATTACATCGAAATATACGAACGATACATGAATAAATGCCTTATTTTTCCGAATTACTGATTTTCCAATATGACAATTCTGACACACTCTGCTCACGATTCGTCTGTAAAACAGAGTTTAAACCCGTTCTTACCCAACAGACAAAACTGATAATAAAATGATACAAAACAAAAACTTAAAATCAAACATCAAAATAAAACCTGCCCATAAAACAGCCTAATTAACAATTCTCTCGTTTTGTTTCAGCATTGTCATATTACTGAAATATTTAACCTCTACTATCGCGCACAGATTCAACAACAGACCGAAGACGTAATAAAAAGGTCAATGGAGAAAACAATGATAAACCAAGCGACTACCACTGCCGCGCCAATCTCAGCGACTACGCGTTGGCTGCGCTGGGCAAACTTGGCTTTCATGCTGTATTTGCTACTGCTTGCGGTAGCGATGGTGGGCAGCGGATTTAAATGGGCAACGGGCGATCAAGCAAAAGTCCTGTTTGAATTTGCTTCACACCCGGTTGCGGGCTTGATGATCGGTTTGGTTGCCACGGCGCTGATTCAGTCATCCAGTACGGTCACCTCTATTATTGTTGGTTTGGTGGCTGGCGGCCTGCCAGTTGAAACCGCAATTCCTATGGTTATGGGTGCCAACATCGGTACTACCGTTACCAACACTCTGGTCAGCCTGGGTCACATGCGCTGTAAAGAGGAATTCAAGCGTGCTTTTGCCAGCGCCACTATTCATGACTTCTTTAACTTGCTGGCCGTATTCATCTTCCTACCACTGGAAATGATGTTTGGCATTCTGGAAAAAATTTCTCACTGGTTGGTTTCACCATTGTTGGCAACGGGCGACATGAGCCTGAAAGGCTTCGACTTCATCAAACCGATCACCAAACCTGTGATTGGCGCACTGAAAGGTCAGCTGTCTACATTTGGTGACACATTCGGTGGCGTGGCTCTTATCTTACTTGGTATTGCCACTATCTTTGTTGCGATAACCGTGATGGGTAAACTCATGAAGAGCCTGATGGTTGGCCGTGCGCGTGACATTCTGAAGAACGCAATTGGTCGTGGCCCTCTGCATGGTATTGCGTCGGGTACAATCGTGACGGTTCTGGTTCAGTCTTCATCGACTACCACCAGTCTGATGGTACCGCTGGTTGGCTCAGGCGTACTGAAAGTACGTGACGTTTACCCATTCACGCTGGGCGCGAACATCGGTACTTGTATTACCGCTCTGCTGGCAGCAACAGCCGTATCGGGTGAATTCGCGGTATTTGCACTGCAAATCGCTCTGGTCCACCTGACATTTAACGTGCTGGCGACACTGCTGATTTACGGCGTTCCGTTCCTGCGTGAACTACCACTCAAAGGTGCAGAAGCGATTTCAGAATGGGCAATTAAGAGCAAAGCTGTGGTTGCAGGTTACCTGCTGTCGGTATTCATCGTGATTCCGGGTATGATTCTGGCGTTCAGCTCTTAATCCGGACGAATAAGAAAAGCGCCCTTCGGGGAGCTTTTTTGTTTTCTGCAACCATAAAAAACGCCGGCACAGCCAGCGTTTTTACTATCTCATCACTACACCGAAAACGGATATTGAATCGGATCGTGGAACTCGTAACCGGTCACTTCAAAATCATCCAACGTTACCCAAGTTTCCAAATCGTGTAGCGATTTGATTTTCGGGTTGATGTGGAACTGAGGCGCAGCCAGTGGCTCACGTTTCAGTTGTACATCACGCATTAATGCCAGTTGATCTTCATAGATGTGTGCGTTAACGATCTTATGAAACGCCTGACCCGGTTTCTTACCCGTGATCTGCGCCATAATCGCCAGGAACACATAGACCTGAACCATGTTAAAGTTCAACCCCAGCGGGACATCACACGAGCGTTGCGTACTATTGAGATACAGGGTGTCGCCAAGCAGCGAGAAGTGGTGGCTGTACATACAAGGACGCAAGCAGCCCATATGAAACTCACCCGGGTTGTAGAAATTGAGAATTTCGCCGCGATCATCAACGCCACGCGTCAGGTCATCGACAATTTTCTTCAACTGGTCAATATGACCGCCATCCGGCTTAGCCCACGCGCGCCCCTGTACTCCGTATACACGGCCCATATCGTCTTCACCTTTACGGTGCGGGTTGTTGAGCCACGCGTCATTCAGGTTAGCATTGGCATCCCAGGTTTTGGTGCCCAGTGCACGGAAATCCGCAGCATTATCATAACCGCGAATGTAGCCCAGCAGCTCAGCCACCGCGGCTTTCCAGAAACTCTTACGTGTCGTCACCAGTGGAAACTGGTTATTGGCCACATCATAAGTTAAATCGGCATTGATCACGGTCAGGCAACGTTTGCCTGTCCGCTCATTTTCCACCCACACACCTTCATCGACAATGCGCTGGCAAAGATCTAAATACTGTTTCACTTCGAACCCTTACTTTGCGGCGACGCTGTCTTTATACAGGCCACGTTTGTAAGCCCATACCATCAGCAGCACGCCAGCAATAATCATTGGTGTTGAAAGGATTTGTCCCATTGAGATGATACCGCCGAACAGGCCTAATTGGGCATCCGGCTCTCGAACAAATTCAACCAGGAAGCGGAATGTACCATATCCGGCGAGGAATAGCCCGGCTACCGAACCCAGCGGACGCGGCTTCTTAATGAACCAATTGAGGATCAGGAATAGCACAATCCCTTCTAAAACAAATTCATACAGTTGTGACGGATGGCGAGGCAGCGGTCCTGCATTCGGGAAAATAATCGCCCATGGCACATCCGTGACACGTCCCCACAGTTCACCGTTCATAAAGTTGCCCAGACGGCCCATGCCAAGACCAAACGGCACCAGCGGCGCCACAAAGTCGGCCACACCAAAGAAGGTGCGCTGATTTTTATGTGCGTACCAGAACATAGCGGAGATCACACCCAGCAGACCGCCGTGGAACGACATGCCACCAGTCCAGACTTTAAACAAGTAAAGAGGATCGGCTAAGAACAGATCGAAGTTATAGAACAGCACGTAACCGATACGGCCACCAATGACCACCCCCAGGAAGCCGGCAAACAGCAAGTCGGAAACCTGCTCACGAGTCCAGCCGCTACCGGGTTTGTCAGCACGACGGTTCGCCAGCCACATGGCAAACATAAAACCAATCAGATACATCATGCCGTACCAGCGCACAGAAATCGGCCCAATAGAAACTAAAACGGGGTCAATGTTTGGAAATTCAAGATAGCCCTGAGACATAAATAGTGTTCTCTTCTCTTTTAAAATCAGATCATTGCATCAACATGGTGATGGCAACGAACATAAGGAATACCGCGAAGAAACGTTTAAGCACCTTAGTTGGCAACTGAGTTGCCAGCTTGGCACCGATACGAGTGGTTAGCATGGAGGTGGAAGCAATTGCCACCAGCGCAGGTAAATACACATAACCCACACTGTACTGCGGCAGGCCTTCAGCATGGTAACCGTGCAGAACAAAGCCCAGCATGCCGGAGATAGCAATCATAAAACCGCATACCGACGACGAACCCACAGCCTTACGCATTTCCACACCATGATGATTGAGGAAGGGCACCGACAGCGAGCCGCCACCAATACCCGCCAGACTCGACACCACACCGATACCGCCGCCGTACACAGTGGTCATCACCGCTCCGGGCATCGGCTTGGTGTGCGTGGCACGAATGGAGCGAAACATTTGCAGCGCCAGCACCAGTACAATCACGCCAAACACCTTCGGCAGGTACTGATTGGGGATCCACTCTGCAATCACCGAACCGAGAAAACCGCCAACCAATACACCAGGCAGCAGCCATTTGACGACAAACATATCCACGTTGCCGAGTTTGAGATGATTGAGTGCCGATGAGCCCGACGTGACGATAATCGTCGCCAGCGACGTTGCCAGCGCAAGTTGCATCACAATATCAGGGGAAATACCTGCCTGAGGCAGCAGAAACAGTAATGCCGGTACGACGACCAAACCACCGCCGATGCCCAGCAAACCTGCCAGCACACCGACTACCGACCCTAACACCAACAACAGGGCCATTAATTCGATACTCACATTCTGTTCCTATTTTTTTCCCGCTCTCACAAAGCCGGCGAAGCCTTTGTCTTCGAAGTGTGTGAGCATCATATTATAGATATCATGACCGTACGGTTGCATCAGCGCTTTGTCAGCAAGTACGCGCAAATCGTTTAAATCAGAGTGACGCACTAAGTACTTCACCCGCGCGACGTTCGACGTGTTCATACTTAAGGTGGTGTACCCTAACCCAATCAACAGCAAAGAGCCAATCGGATCACCCGCTAACTCACCGCACACACAGACGGGAATCTGGTACTGCTCGCAGGTTTGTTGAATCTGCTTCAATGCCATGACCACCGCCGGGTGCATCGATTCATAGACATCAGCCACACGGGAATTGTTCCGGTCAACGGCGAGCAGATACTGAGTTAAGTCGTTAGTGCCAACGGAAACAAAGTCAATTTTGTCGGCAATCAGTGGCAACAGATACAACATTGATGGCACTTCCACCATGATGCCGATTTCCGGCATCACCACCTTATCATCCAGTTTGAGGGTTTCCTCATACGCTTGGTGAATCAGTTTCAGCGCATCATCGAGCTCTTTGGTGCCTGAAATCATCGGCAGCAGAATGCTGAGATTGTTGTATCCGCTGCTGGCACGCATCATCGCCCGTAATTGGATCAAAAAGATATCTGGGTGATCGAGAGTAAAGCGAATCCCGCGCCAACCGAGGAACGGATTGTCCTCTTCTATCGGCAGATATGGCAGAGGTTTATCGCCGCCGATGTCCAGCGTACGCATCACCACCCGCTTGCTCGGGTAGGCTCCCAACACCGTGCGATATTGCTGAATTTGCTCCTCTTCCGACGGGAAACGGTGCTGCAACAAGAATGAAATTTCAGTCCGGTACAGCCCTACGCCATCCACGCCCTGGTTGATAGCAATATTGGTATCAGCACTCAAGCCCGCATTGAGCAGCAATTCGATGCGTTTACCATCTTGTGTAAACGCCGGTTCCGAAATGGCTTCGTTAACCATTTTCGACAGCTCTCGTTCTTCGCTGGCTAACGCGCGATATTCAGAGAGGATCTGCTTGGCTGGCGAGATAAACAGCTTGCCGCTGTAACCATCGACAATGCCCTTTTTACCGTTGATCTGTTTGAGGTTAACTGACACGCCCATGATGGCGGGAATGCCAAGCGCGCGCGACAAAATGGCAGCGTGCGAGTTGGCCGCCCCTTCGAGCGAGACGACAGCCAGCAGTTTATCTTTAGGTAAAGCCGCCAGAATGGACGCCGTGAGTTCACGCACGACCAGAATAATAGGCTTGTCCAGCTGTTGCTGCTCATGCTCAGTGTTGTAGAGGAAAAACAGCAGACGCTGACCAAGCTCACGCACATCCTGAGCACGCTCACGCAAATAAGCATCGGACATGCGGGCAAAACGGTTGGAATAGGTTTCGACCACCTGACGCAGTGCCCAGTCGGCGCGATCGCCTTTTTGAATCTGCGCTTTAAGATCTTTACGCAGCATCGGATCGTTCAACAGGTGGGTAAACAGATCGAAGATCGCCAGCGCTTCTTTGTTGATTTCGCTGTCGAGCTTCTTACGCATCTTGCGAAAATCACTCAGAGCATTTTCAATGGCGCGCGTCAGCCACTCGTGCTCACGCTCGATATCCAGCGTCGACGCCGGATAAACATCCGCAAGTTGAGGTTGTGAGTCATCCCACCAGAGTTCGCCAATCGCGACACCAGAAGAAGCAGGAATACCGCTGATGGCTTGCTGCTTTTTCGTCAGCAGCCAGTGACCTTGTGTTTGCGCATGTGCAACGATCACCGCCAGCTGCGCTGCCAGCGTGACCAGGAAAGAGACTTCCATCTCACTGAACAGGCGCGGTGATTTCTGCTGAACAACCAGCACACCTAACACTTGTTTGCGGTAGATAATCGGAGTGCCGAGAAAAGAGTTATACACCTCTTCGCCCAGCTCTTTGAAATATTTAAAATTGGGGTGTTTAGACGCTTCAGCCAGGTTGATGGGTTCGGCAGAACGCTTCACCAAACCAACCAGACCTTCATCGAAATCGATCAGAATTTTGTCGCCTTTGAATTTCAGACCTTGAGTAGCCATCAATTCCAGGCGATGCATCTCTTCGTTTGCTAAATAGACAGTACAACATTCAGTATTCATCGCACTGCATGTCTGTTTTACAAAAATATCCAACGCCTGATAGACATCTTCAACTTTTGAAACCTGTTCAACTATATCCCTTAGCTGAGAGAGCATCTCTATCCTCTTCGATTTTTGCGCTTACCTTTTACTTTACGTTCTTTAAACGGCATCGCCAATGACGCAAATTCTTTCATCGCCCGACGATAAACGTCACGTTTGAAAGAGACCACTTGTCTCACCGGATACCAGTAACTCACCCAGCGCCAACCATCAAATTCAGGGGCATTACCACGCTGCATGTTGATTTTTGATTCATCACATTCCAGACGCAGTAAGAACCATTTCTGTTTTTGTCCAATACAGACAGGCTGCGAATCCCATCGCACCAAACGTTTTGGCAACTTGTATCTTAGCCAATGCCGACTGGTCGCAATGATTTTGACGTCCTTCTTCGTTAAGCCAACCTCTTCGTAAAGCTCCCGAAACATCGCCTGCTCAGGAGATTCACCCTCATCAATTCCACCTTGCGGGAATTGCCATGAGTGTTGCCCGTATCGTTTCGCCCAGAATACCTGACCATGGTTGTTACAAATCACAATACCCACATTGAGTCGGTAACCATCGCCATCTATCACTGGCAAACCTCTAGTAAAATCTTAATTGCTTTGATTTTTCCACATATCCCCAACGGGAGCAAACTTACTAATGTGATTCACACGATATTTATTGCGGATAACATTCAAATTGAATAAGTTTTGCTCAAAACTTAAGTTATCAACAGAAGAGTGCGACATAGACCACATTTATTCACGTTTTCTGTGAATAACCATGTGCAGAAGCTCGTGAACTGTGCAAAAAATCCGTCATACTAGTCACATCGCATTGCTATCACCAGCAGAAAAAAAAACAAATTTATTGTTAAAAATCATAATTTAAAACATAAATCAGCGAATAAGCTTGATTGAAAAATGATGAAAGATCATTCGCCCACTTAAAGCGCTCAAAGATCCACCAATCACGCTGTTATCCACACACATTGGAGAAAATGCGCTTTTCCAGCACACTAGCCTCCCAGCGAATCGTACAAAAACCCCTGTTTATGCATACATATCACATTAATTTCGTTTACTTTAGTGACTCAACTGTGGATAACTCGTTAATAGTAGATCTTTTACTCACATTGATCATTCTTTCTCCACGATCCTCACCCGCCGAAAATTTGCTACAATCGCCTTTTTTCTAACGGCACTTTTTATGAAACCAGAACCCCAGAGCGAACAAGAACTGCTAGAGCGCGCGCAACTCATTGCGGGAGCGAACTTTGCGGATCTGGCCAGTGAAGCCGAAATGACAGTGCCGCCCGATCTACGCAAAGATAAGGGCTGGGTTGGTCAATTACTGGAATGGCATTTAGGTGCCTGTGCCGGGAGCAAACCTCAGCAGGACTTTGAGCAACTGGGGATTGAACTTAAAAGCATCCCGATCAGCTATAGCGGGAAGCCGCTGGAAACCACCTTCGTCTGTGTTGCGCCACTGACCGGAGTGCACGGCCTGACTTGGGAGCAAAGCCATGTGCGCAACAAACTGTCGCGCGTGCTTTGGATACCGGTTGAAGGCGAGCGGGAAATCCCGCTGGCTGAGCGCCGAGTGGGCTCCCCTTTAATCTGGAGCCCGTCTGCGGAAGAAGAAGCACAGCTCAAAGCGGACTGGGAAGAGTTGATGGAATTTATCGTGCTGGGTAAAGTATCCGAAATCAGTGCGCGCCACGGAGAGGTGCTGCAACTGCGCCCCAAAGCTGCCAACGGTCGGGTGAAAACCGAAGCCTATGGCGCAAATGGCCGGCCAATCCAAACCTTGCCGCGCGGTTTTTACTTACGCACCCAGTTTACTGCCCGCATTCTCGAGACCTACTACGCCTGAACCGCATCGATTGATGACTAACGCAGCGGTAACGGAATATCGCTGAACTTCTGACTCCCGGCGAAACCACACTCCTCATATGAGCAACTCATACGCAAATAAGCCTGAGTCAGCCCCAAACGCGACAGCTGAGCTTTGGCGGCATTCAATGACGAAAAATGCAGAGGCTGACCTCTGTCGAGCAGCGGCTCGATATGGTGTTTCACCTCAACGCCCAGCGTATAATGAGTCGCATCAGCACACCCAATGACGTAGGCTTTAGGCGGAACAAAGCCCGGTTTGTGTGCCGCGTTCATCCACTTGTTGAGTTGTCGTTTATGCATCGCTTCACCTCCTGTTACTCAGTGTAGTCGAGCATTTCAATAGCTCCAGCCCTTGTTCCATCGCTACCGAATGACACAAATTTCATTTCCTTTCCGACCATTTCTTCGCTTATAGTGAAATTCATATCAAAAGCCGCTTTAGTTTCAATAAGCTATAAGTGGTGTGTTCCGAACACAAACAAGGAAGTGCTATGCAATATACCAAACTGCCTCACTCGAGCCTTGAAATCAGTAAACTGTGTCTTGGTACCATGACGTTTGGCGAGCAGAATACGCAGGCTGAGGCCTTCAGCCAGTTAGACTATGCGCTGGAGCGTGGCATTAATTTCATCGACACGGCAGAGATGTATCCGGTACCCCCAAAAGCCGAAACTCAGGGTAAAACCGAAGAGTTCATCGGGAACTGGTTGGAAAAATCCGGTAAGCGTGAAAAAGTCGTTCTGGCGACCAAAGTCGCGGGGCCACGCAACGTTCCCTATATCAGAGAAAATATGGCGCTCGATCATCGTCATATTCATCAAGCGATCGACGACAGCCTCAGCCGCCTGAAAACCGACTACATCGACCTTTATCAACTGCACTGGCCACAACGCCAGACCAATACCTTTGGTCAGCTCAATTACCCTTATCCGGATCAGCAGGAAGAAGTCACTCTGATTGAAACTCTGGAAGCGCTCAGTGATTTAGTCCGCATGGGCAAAGTGCGTTACATCGGTGTGTCCAACGAAACACCGTGGGGGCTGATGACGTATCTGCGTCTGGCTGAAAAACACGACTTGCCGCGTATGGTCTCGATTCAGAACCCCTACAACCTGCTCAATCGCAGCTTTGAGGTGGGCTTGTCTGAAATCAGCCACTATGAGGGTGTCAAACTGCTGGCTTATTCACCAATGGCATTTGGCGTGCTCAGCGGCAAATACCTCAATGGCGCCCGCCCGACGGGTGCGCGTTGCAGCTTGTTCGAACGTTTTCAACGCTACTTCACGCCACAAGGCTTGAAGGCGACGGAAGCGTACGTCAATCTGGCCAGAGAGTTTGGCCTCGATCCAGCCCAGATGGCGTTGGCGTTTGTTAATCAGCGTCCGTTCGTGGCTTCCAACATCATCGGCGCCACCAACCTGCAACAGCTGAAATCCAACATTGATAGTCTGGAACTTGAGTTGAGTGAAGAGTTACTGCTTAAGATTCAGGAAATTGGCACACTCTACTCCAATCCCTGCCCTTAGGGTTTAAGCGGGGCTGGCGCAGCAGCCAGCCCCGCTTGTTTACGTCGGTATTCGCGCACTTAAGACACGACGGATATGACGCACACGGCGGTCCGCTTTGATCGCATCAGGTACGCTGCTGCCCATTGGACGACCGTCCACTTGCAAGCCGATATCTTTCAGTAAATGTTCGTTGTGCCATGGAATATCAAATGCACTACGACGTACTTTTCGTTTCCATTCACGTTCTTCACGACGCAGATCAGCACGTACCAATAGAGTGGCTAGTTGTAGATAAACAGAATGACGCATGATTTTTCTCCAGTTTAGAAAATTAAGACTGGAAAAATGGCGCTACTTCGCTGAATTGATTGGGATTACCCCTGCTAGCTGCCATTTTCCGCAGCCTGTCAGAGGTTACGGATTAATTAGATATCTTTGCTCTTGTTATCATCGCAACGACGATCGGCAGACATGGGTGCTGCGGTCGCGGTAGATGAACCGTTAATAGAAGCGCAAAGGGTATGAATCGATACGAAATGTTTCATAATGCGCCTCCAAGCAAAAATCATTAATCCAAAAAGAAGTGTGTTTTCAGTGAGCTAGACTCACGGTTAAATTCTATGCAACTGAGTATTATCTTCAACCTTTAATTAACACTTAGCGAAAAAACAACCAATATCGCCAGCATTTTGCGTAATAACAGAAAGATATAATGTATTCATCGGAGTAATAACCAAATATGCAACATATTTGTTTGTGTTCATGCCATGCCAACCCGATATTGTGTGCTGAAATGAACAAGCCACCCGTAGGTGGCTTGGCTAAGCATCAGAACGTGCCGTCGGTAATCAAGTTATGCTTGTTGAGCAAACGGTACATAGTCGCGCGGGATACCCCCAGCTCTTTCGCCGCTGTCGAGACTTGTCCTGAATGTGACTCCAATACCAGCAGCAATGCATCACGCTCCGAACGTTCGCGAATGCTTTTCAGGCTGCGTTTGCCATCGCCGCGCTTTGGCAAATCCAGATGTGCCTCTTCCAGCATGATAGTATCGGACATCAACACAACCCGTTTAAGTTGGTTCATCAACTCACGAACGTTACCTGGCCAGTGGTAACGAGTCAGCGCGCGCATTGCGTCTTCCGAAAAGCTGCGAGCTTGTGCGTTGTACTCTTTGGAGTATTCCCGCAAAAAATGCTTCGCCAGTACCGCAACATCCGCCGCGCGCTCTTTCAGACTCGGCACATTGATGCGCAGCACGTTAATGTAGTGATAAAGCTCTTCATTGAAATCGCCGTCGATTAGCGCTTTCTCAATGTCCGATGAATTCGCGGCCAGCACTCGAACATCAACAGCTTTACTGCCATTTGACGTATCTACCGTACCTTCCTGCAGAAAACGTAGGAGGTTCAGCTGTTGGCTTTTAGGCAGCGTCAGAATGTCATTGAGCAGCAGCGTTCCGCCATCAGCTTGCAGCAGCAACGGCGCGACAGAATCATCATCACAACCAATACCAAACAGCTCACATTCAATCCGCTTTTCTGACATGGCTCGGCAGTTAACCGAAACAAACGGCTTTTGCGAACGAGAAGAGGTTTTATGAATGGCCTTCGCTACGGTTTCTTTACCAGAACCATTTTCACCGTAAATCAGAATGCTGACGTCCGTCGGCCCGATACGTTTAATTTGGTCACGCAAACGCTTCATCGGGATCGAGTCACCAATCAGCCCCATGTCTCCGTTGGAGCCATAATGCGGCCAGACTTTTTTCTCAAGCTTTAACATGCCAAGCTGGTGGCCAATTGTGCTGAGTAGTTGAGTGTCCGGGATCGGCGCGGTAAAGAAGTCGATACAGAAGTTCACAATGAACTGGCAAATCGTATCGGAACTGAGCTGAGATTCGCGAATAAACGCCAGCCAGCGAACTTGCTTATGGCTGCTCACCAGATTCGCAATGCCATTGAGGCTAAATTCATCATGGCTTAAATCGACAATACCAATACATGGCCCTGTTTCAGCAAACAGCAGATCCGCTTTGCGCAAGTCCGCACACTGAGTACATCGCCACCCCACTTGTTCTAATACCGAAAGCCACGGCTCGTAGGTACCACCAACGACGATTAACGAGCCTGGCACGGAGTCCATACGGAATTGAGTGCCCATCAACTGAATCCTTATTGTTATAAAATTATTTTGCAGTGCTACTTATTTGGCACCTTCACCACTGACGTTACATTAACGAGACTTGTGGTTAGAATCTGTCTCAAATGTAAGACTAGAAAGGAATTAGAAAACTTTCTACTACCGCTCAGGATTAAGCCACATCCCTTGGCAAATAAACAGTGGGGATAACCCCTCATATATGGAAGTTATTACTGCTTAAATAAAAAAAGCCGCCATAAATGGCGGCTTTTGAACTCACTATCAGCAATTATAGTTGAGGACGCATCGCTGGGAACAAGATCACATCACGAATGGTGTGAGAGTTGGTGAACAGCATCGCCAGACGGTCGATACCGATACCTTGGCCTGCGGTTGGTGGCAGACCGTGTTCCAGTGCAGTAATGTAGTCTGCATCGTAGAACATCGCTTCGTCATCGCCCGCATCTTTTGCATCTACCTGAGCCTTGAAGCGCGCATCTTGGTCTTCCGCGTCGTTCAGCTCAGAGAAGCCATTTGCAACTTCACGACCGCCAATGAAGAACTCGAAACGGTCAGTGATGAATGGGAAATCATCGTTACGACGTGCCAGTGGAGAAATGTCCGCTGGGTAGCCAGTGATGAAAGTTGGCTGAATCAGTTTAGGTTCAGCCGTTTCGCCGAAGATCTCTTCCAGCAGCTGGCCACAAGTCCAGAACGGTTCCACTTCAACATGAACAGATTTCGCAATCGCCACCATGTGCTCACGATCCTGCACTTTATCGTAATCCAGAGCTTGGATTTCAGCGTGGTTCGGATTGTAGTGTTTGATCGCTTCCAGCATGCTCATACGTGCGTACTTGCCGCCAAACTCAACCATTTCATCGCCGTAAGGCATTGAAGTTGAACCCAGCACGTTCATCGCAACCGTGCTCAGCATCTCTTCAGTCAGATCCATCAGATCTTCGTAATCAGAGTACGCTTGGTAGAATTCCATCATGGTGAATTCTGGGTTGTGACGAGGAGACAGACCTTCGTTACGGAAGTTACGGTTGATTTCAAACACACGGTCAAAACCACCGACAACCAGACGCTTCAGGTACAGTTCTGGCGCGATACGCAGGTACATATCGATATCCAGAGCATTGTGGTGAGTCACGAATGGACGTGCAGAAGCACCACCCGGGATCACGTGCATCATTGGCGTTTCCACTTCCAGGTAACCCTTAGAAGTCATGAAGCTACGGATTGCACTCACCAGCTTAGAACGAATGATGAAAGTGTTACGTGAATCTTCGTTCACGATCAGATCAACATAACGCTGACGGTAACGCATTTCCTGGTCGGTCAGACCGTGGAATTTTTCTGGCAGAGGACGCAGTGCTTTGGTCAGCAGCTCGTACTCATCCATGTTCACGTACAGGTCACCTTTGCCGGATTTGTGCAGCGCGCCTTTCACACCGATGATGTCACCGATATCCAGGCCTTGATACTGCTCTTTAAGCGCTTTTTGCACATCTTTAGATGCGTAAGCCTGAATGCGGCCTGAAGTCTCTTGAATAACCAGGAATGGACCACGTTTTGCCATTACACGGCCTGCGATGGCAACAACATGATTCAGCGCTTCCAGTTCTTCTTTGCTCTTTTCACCGAACTCAGCTTGCAGATCACCCGCTAGGCTGTCACGACGGAAGTCATTTGGGTGACCGTTCGCCTTACAACTCTTACGAATGTGCTCTAACTTGCTGCGACGCTCTGCAATCAGTTTGTTTTCTTCTTGCGCGATTTGTTCTTGATTCGTTTCGTTTTGAACAGCATCAGTCATTTTGCATGTACCCTGTTTTGTCGGTAAAAAGCTTAAAGACCTGATTTCAGGCTAGCTTCGATAAATTTGTCTAAGTCACCGTCAAGAACCGCTTGTGTATTACGGTTTTCAACGCCGGTACGTAAATCTTTGATTCGAGAATCATCTAACACGTATGAACGGATTTGGCTACCCCAGCCGATGTCCGATTTCGCGTCTTCGTTAGCCTGTTTCTCAGCGTTCTGCTTTTGCAGTTCAAGCTCAAACAGTTTCGCACGAAGCTGTTTCATCGCCTGATCTTTGTTCTTGTGCTGAGAACGGTCGTTCTGACACTGTACAACGGTGTTGGTTGGAAGGTGGGTAATACGTACCGCAGATTCCGTGGTGTTAACGTGCTGACCACCCGCCCCCGAAGCGCGGTACACGTCGATACGCAGATCCGCCGGGTTAATGTCGATCGCGATGTTTTCATCAATCTCTGGGTAAACAAACGCAGACGCAAATGACGTGTGACGGCGACCGCCTGAGTCAAATGGTGATTTACGAACTAAGCGGTGAACACCGGTTTCTGTACGCAGCCAACCGTAAGCGTAATCGCCGACGATGCGAACGGTCGCCGATTTCAGGCCAGCCACGTCACCTTCCGATACCTCGATCACTTCAGTTTTGAAGCCCTTGGCATCTGCCCAACGCAGGTACATACGCAGCATCATGGATGTCCAGTCCTGCGCTTCCGTACCGCCAGAACCCGCTTGCAGGTCCAGGTAGCAGTCAGAGGAGTCGTGGTCGCCGGCGAACATGCGGCGGAATTCCAGCTGTTCCAGCTTAGTTTCCAGCTCGTCCAGTTCAGGGCCGATTTCGTCGAATGTTTCCTGGTCTTCGGCTTCAATCGCCAGTTCCAGTAAACCTTCTACATCATCGACACCTTGATCCAGCTGGTTAATGGTTTCAACAACCGCTTCCAGAGCTGAACGTTCTTTACCCAGCGCTTGTGCACGCTCAGGTTCGTTCCAGACATCCGGTTGTTCAAGTTCTGCGTTGACTTCTTCTAGACGCTCTTTCTTGGCGTCATAGTCAAAGATACCCCCTCAGGACGTTTGTGCGCTCTGACACATCCTGAATGCGGTTTTTAATTGGATTGATTTCAAACATGTTTGATTTTGACTTTATGAATAGAATTTAACCGCAGAATTCTACTGAAAAATGTGACGAAGATACAGGAAAAATTCGCCTCTCTGCGCAGGGTTTTTATCTGCTCAGACGGAAAATCGCCGCAAATAAAAAAGGCGGATGACACCGCATCCGCCTTTGCTTTCAATCTAACAATTAGGCTGTTTTCTGTTGCAGCTCTTCGCGCACAGAACCGGCAACGAAAAACATACACACCAGTGCCGCGAAGGTTGGCAGCACCCAGCCCATGCCAACATCAAACAGTGGCAGAACTTCAAATGCTGAAACATCAATGCCGACGACTTTCGCCGCATCGATCAGTGCGAACAGGAACGCCACCAGCGTGACGACGCGAAATGCCGCTTTCGGGTTTGGCAGTTTATGACGCACGAACGCCAGCAGAACCAGAGCAATCGCCACTGGGTAAAGGGCAACCAGAACCGGAATAGACAGTGCGATCAGTTGTGCCAGACCTACGTTAGCCACAATTGCACACGCCACACCGTTGATGACAACCCAGGCGCGGTAAGGCACTTTAGTCAGCGAACTGAAGTAATCTGAACACGCCGAGATCAGGCCAATTGCGGTAGTCAGACACGCCAGCAGAACGATAGTCGACAGAACCACCTGGCCGTATGGGCCAAACAGCGCCTGCACGTATTGGCTCAGAATGAAGCCGCCGTTGTCTGCACCGCCTGCAATCGCCGAGCTGGTTGCGCCGAGATAGAACAGAGACACGTAAACCGATGCCAAACCAAATGCAGCAATGAACGCTGAGCTGATGAGATACTTGGTCGTGGCACGCGCTTCAGTGATACCTTTGCTGCGCAGCGCGTCAACAATCAGCATACCGAACATCAGTGCCGCCAGAGTATCCATGGTGTTGTAGCCTTCCAGGAAACCTTTGGTGAACGGTTGAGTCGCGTATGGACCAGACGCTGGCATCCACTCGCCTTGCGGATCCATAAACACGCCCACCGCCAGAACGATCAGGCCGATGAACAACGCTGGCGTCAACAGTTTACCGATCAGATCGATCAGACGACCTTGTGACCAGGAAAAAAACATCGCGACAACAAAAAACAGTACTGAGAACGCAGTCAGATGCATTTGCGAAGTTTCAGCAAACAGCGGGCTGACCGCCATTTCATATGCCACCAGACCTGTACGCGGAGCCGCAAAAGCTGGACCGATAATGATAAAAATCAGCACCGCAATCAGAGTGGCTACTTTAGCCGGAAGATCTTTCGTCAGGTGTTGCCAGCTACCACCAGCAATCGCCACCGCGATGATCGAAACCAGAGGAAGGCCCACGGCCGTGAGCAGGAAACCGCCCATCGCTGGCATCAGGTTTTCGCCCGCCATCTGGCCGGCCAAAGGAGGAAAAATGATGTTCCCTGCGCCCAAAAAGAACGCGAAAAGCATAAAGCCTAAAGCGGCAATATCTGTTAGTTTTAACGTCTGCTTCACAGATAACCCTTATTAAAATGTCATGAATGTTGTGTATGCATTAGGCGGGGAATCTTAAGCTCCCAACCTTAAATTAGGGGGCGAATAATGACGAAACCATTGGCTTTTCGCAATAGCAAAGCCAAAAACACTACATTAATTTATAATCTTCGCCAAAAAGCAGTGAAATCCACCGATTGTTAAAAAATAGACAGAACGATATTTCGATCATTAGCACCTACAAAACCACAACAGTCAGCACAAAAAACCACACAATAAAATAACAACAGACATAATTACTTAATGATTGGATGAAATCGATATTTTCATGAAAAGTAGCACGTTAAAGACTAAAGGCTTCAAATTTAAGCAATTTGCCATTGAGGGTGGGCAAAGTGGTATGCCGGTCAGTACTGACGGTGTCATGCTCGGTGCGTGGGCATTTTCAAAGCCGCCACAACGTATTCTCGACATCGGCACGGGGACCGGATTGCTTGCTCTGATGTGTGCCCAGCGTTTTCCAAACGCGCAAATTGAAGCCGTCGATATCGACCCGCATGCGTTTGCGGCCGCCAGTTGCAATGCGCAACAGTCACCGTGGTCGGCACGCATTCATGTTTCTCACCAAGACATTCTCGCCACTCAGAGCAATGCCGCGTTTGATGCCATCATCTGTAACCCACCGTATTTTAATGACGGCCTTCAATCTCAGCATGCGCAGCGGGCAACCGCGCGCCACACTGATACGTTAAACCACAGCGATTTGCTCGGTGCGATGGCGCGTCTGCTTGCGCCAGAAGGCAAAGCCAGCCTGATTCTGCCCATCGTGGAGGGCGAACAATTGATTACGCTGGCCACACAACAAGGCTGGCATCTGGCACGGCGCTGCGACGTGCAACCTTCAGCGCGCAAACCTGTACACCGCTTATTGTTTGAGCTACAAAGAGAGCCATGCCAAACGCAACTCAGCACGCTCATTATTCAGGATGGCGCAGACTACAGTGCCGACTTTATCACCTTAACTCGAGCTTTTTATCTGAAGATGTAGAAATTAAAGATGTGATCTGGTCGATGATCCATCTATAATGTGCGCCCTTTAATTTAGACTGATCAGCCCAGCGCTCGCGGAGTAAATAACAGTGATCAAAACCTTTGCTGACCTAGAACTGGACCCAAATCTTCTTGAAGCTATCGAGGAAATGGGCTTCGAACGCCCGACTCAAGTTCAAGCCGAAGCGATTCCCCAAGCCCTGGACGGCAGAGATGTATTGGCATCCGCTCCGACCGGTACCGGTAAAACCGCCGCGTTCGTGATCCCAGCGCTGCAATTCCTGCAGGATTTCCCACGCAAGAAAGCGGGCCCGGCCCGTATTCTGGTGCTGACTCCGACTCGTGAGCTGGCGATGCAGATTGCAGAGCAGGCACGTGAACTGGCGAAGTACACCAAGCTGAACATTTTCACCATCACCGGTGGTGTGCAGTATCAGGAACACGCTGACATTCTGGCAACCACGCAAGATATCGTGGTCGCAACGCCGGGTCGTCTGCTGGAATACATCGAAGCGGAACGTTTTGACTGCCGTGCGATTGAATGGCTGATCCTGGACGAAGCGGACCGCATGCTGGACATGGGTTTTGGCCCGGTGGTCGATCGTCTGTCAGCAGAGTGTCGCTGGCGTAAACAGACGCTGCTGTTCTCAGCAACATTGGAAGGTCGTGGCGTCGAAGGTTTCACCGCGGATCTGCTCAAAGAGCCAGCCGAAGTCAACGCTGAGCCGCCACGTCGTGAGCGCAAAAAGATTTCTCAGTGGTATCACCGTGCCGACGACATGAACCACAAACTGGATCTGCTGAAAGCGATTCTGACGCAGCAATCAGAGCGTGCGATCGTCTTCTTCAAAACACGTGAGCGTCTGGCGGAAGTCCGTGCGGTGCTGGAAAGCGCGCAAATTGCCTGTTCGTGGATTCAGGGTGAAATGCCACAGGATCGTCGTAACAACGCCATCAGCCGCTTCCGTGACGGCAGCGTTAACATTCTGCTGGCGACCGACGTTGCTGCACGTGGTATCGACGTACCGGATGTGAGCCACGTGATCAACTTCGATCTGCCACGCAGCGCGGATGTGTACCTGCACCGTATCGGTCGTACTGCTCGTGCGGGCAAGAAAGGCATCGCGATATCTCTGGTAGAAGCCCACGACCAACCAATGATGGACCGTGTAGCGCGCTACCTGAAAGAAGACATCAAAGAGCGCTATGTCGATGGCATGCGTCCTAAACACAAAAAACCCGTGTTTAAGAAAAAGAAAAAAGACGACAGCAAGAAAAAGACGGCCACGAAAAAGCCTGTCAGCAAAAAAAGCAGCGCAAAGAAGAAGAAAAAATAATTCTGACTCTTAAGATCGAAAAAAGCCGATGCACAGCATCGGCTTTTTTATAACCGTCGAATACCGCGCCCCCCTACAGGCTGACGCGGTCAACACTCTTAGTGTTCGCGGGTCGCGCGGAATGTCACTTCCGGAGAACGTTCCTGAGCCAAGTTGAGGTTCACCATGGTTGGCGCGATGTACGCCAGGTTATCACCACCGTCCAGCGCCAGGTTACTCTGGTTCTTACGTTTGAACTCTTCGAATTTCTTCACATCGCTGCATTCTACCCAGCGAGCCGTCGCTACGTTCACGCCTTCGTAGATCGCTTCCACGTTGTATTCTGATTTCAGACGCGCCACGACCACATCAAACTGCAGCACACCCACCGCGCCTACGATCAGATCGTTGTTTTGCAGCGGACGGAACACCTGCACCGCACCTTCTTCCGACAACTGAACCAGACCTTTCAGCAGCTGTTTCTGCTTCAATGGGTCTTTAAGGCGAATACGACGGAACAGCTCTGGTGCAAAGTTAGGAATGCCCGAGAACTTCAGTGATTCCCCCTGGGTAAAGGTGTCACCAATCTGAATCGTACCGTGGTTGTGCAGGCCGATGATATCGCCCGCAAACGCTTCTTCTGCGCGTGAACGGTCGCCTGCCATGAAGGTGACTGCATCAGAAATGCTCACCTGTTTGCCCAGACGTACATGGTTCATCTTCATACCCTGCTTGTAAGTGCCGGATACGATACGCATGAACGCGATACGGTCGCGGTGTTTCGGGTCCATGTTGGCCTGAATCTTAAACACGAAACCACTGAATTTTTCTTCGGTCGCTTCGACTTTACGCTCGTTTGCTTCACGTGGCAGTGGCGCCGGAGCCCACTCTGTCAGGCCGTCCAGCATGTGATCAACACCGAAGTTACCCAATGCCGTACCAAAGAATACCGGCGTCAGTTCACCTTTCAGGAACAGTTCGCGGTCAAACTCGTGTGAGGCACCCAGCACCAGTTCCAGCTCTTCACGCAGTTGCATCGCCAGATCTTCACCCACTTGAGCATCAAGCTCTGGGTTATCCAAGCCTTTGATAATGCGCTCTTCCTGAATGGTGTGGCCTTGGCCGGTCGCATACAGCACGGTTTCATCACGATGAATGTGATATACGCCTTTGAACTCTTTACCACAACCAATCGGCCAGCTCACAGGCGCACACGCGATGCTTAACTCGTTTTCCACTTCATCGAGCAATTCCATCGGATCGCGGATTTCACGGTCGAGTTTGTTCATGAACGTCACGATCGGCGTATCACGCAGACGGGTGACTTCCATCAGTTTGCGGGTACGATCCTCAACACCTTTTGCCGCGTCGATCACCATCAGACACGAGTCTACCGCCGTCAGGGTGCGGTAAGTATCTTCGGAGAAGTCTTCGTGTCCCGGGGTATCAAGCAGGTTAACCAGCGCATCGCGGTAAGGGAACTGCATCACAGAGGTGGTGACCGAGATGCCCCGTTCTTTTTCCATCTCCATCCAGTCTGATTTCGCGTGCTGTGCTGAACCACGGCCTTTGACCGAACCGGCCGTTTGAATCGCGCGTCCGAATAGCAACACTTTTTCAGTGATGGTTGTTTTACCCGCATCCGGGTGCGAGATGATGGCGAAAGTACGACGCTTGGATACTTCGCCCACAAAAGGTGTAGTAGACATGAAACGGATCTTCTCTTGATGCTAAAACGGGGACTAAAGCCGCGCCCTAGCCTTTCGGTTCAAATTTGCGCGGTATTCTCGCTGATCTTGGCCTTGGGAGCAACTTTAAGACACGAATGGAATAAAAGCTGAGTTTTTACTTTGCCATTAATTTCTCTGCAATTATGGACTATAACTGATAAGGAAGAACAGGGAATGCTCAACCTCTATGACCAGATTCAAGCAGATACATTCATTAGCGTTTCGCCAAGCCAAGACCGTCTTTCTGGTCTCCGTACTATTGGGGTTGTGCTTCAGCTTCTATCATACGCTGGTCGACCTGCATCAGGAGCGCGGGCGAATTGAGGAACACTACCATTTTCGCCTGATGCAAAGCTATGCGAATGCCAGCCAAGCCGCGTACCATCTCAATCATTTACTGGCAGAGCAAGTAGCCACCAGCCTGATGACCGACCCCGGTATTTACCGCGTGGCGATCGTCGATGATTTTGGTGACGATCTGGCGCGCATGGAACAGGAGGTCAAACCGCAGGGCGTGTTTATTCAGTTACTGTCGCGCTATCTCACTCCCGATGTACCAACATTTCAGGCTGACCTGCATCAACCCAATTCCAACGTAGTGGTAGGGACATTAACGTTTTCCATCGACGGCAGCTCGATCGCCAAAGATTTCATTGCCAAGACGACACGGGTGTTGTTGTTCGATCTGCTGCGCAACATTTTGCTGACGTCGATTCTGCTGGTGTTCTTCTACCGTAAGTTGTCGCTGCCTATTACCACACTGATCAACTGGGTGCGCTCACTACCGGATACGCCACACAACATTTCGCCGCCGCCACTGAATCAGGAGAGCGAGCTGAGCGAACTTGCTTCTTCGTTTCAAACCCTGTGGCATGAACGGGAACTGGCCGAAGCCAAACTCAACCAGCTCGCCTATTACGACAGTCTCACAGGGTTGGCCAACCGCAGCCTGTTGCTACAGATGTTGAGTAAATCCCTCGATCAAGCTGAGCAAACGCAGCAGAGTGGTGTGCTGTTTTACCTCGATCTGGACCGGTTTAAAACCATCAATGATTCGCTCGGCCACACCATTGGCGACAAGCTGATCAAAGCGATCGCCACCCGTCTGCAAGCGTGGGCTAAACACGACTATATTGCCGCGCGTATCGGCGGTGATGAGTTTGTGGTCTTGATCCCCACTCTGCCCAATGACCGGGTGGAGAACGTCGCCAAGCAGTTGCTGGCGCTGATTTCCAACCCGTATTCGATTGATGATCACCAGCTCTACTGCTCCGTCAGTATCGGCATCTCGATGTTCCCGTCACTGGGCACCACCAACATCGATATTCTGCGTCAGGCCGATACCGCGCTCTACCGGGCCAAAGTCTGCGGTCGCAACAAATACGTGTTTTATGAGCCGGAAATGCAGGCTCAGGTGGAATCATTCCTCGAAACAGAAAAAGGCTTGCATGAAGCGCTGAGCCGCAATCAGTTTGAGCTCTACTATCAGCCACAGGTGAACCTCAATCATCAGATCATCGGCGTGGAAGCACTGATTCGCTGGAATCATCCACAGAAAGGGGTACTGCCTCCGGGCGCGTTCATGTCGATTGCAGAAGAGACCGGGCAGATACTGCAAATCGGCAATTGGATTATTGAACAGGCGTGCTATCAGTACGCGCAGTGGAAGAAAGACGGCGTGCTGCCTGACGAGTTTCAACGCTTGGCGATTAACATCAGTCCGCTGCAATTTGCTCAGGATTCGTTTGTCGATCACATCCACGAGACATTGCATCAGGCTGGCATCACTGGTGAACACATCGAACTGGAGATCACCGAAAACCTGCTGCTGGAAAATGTAGAGAGTGCGATTGAAAAAATGGCGCGCCTGAAAGAGTTTCAGCTCAACATTTCCATCGATGATTTCGGTACCGGCTACTCCTCGCTGCGCTACCTGAAACATCTGGCGGTCGATGTCTTGAAGATCGACCGTTCATTCGTGACACAGTTGCATCTTGATGACAGCGATCAGGCGATTGTCGATACCATCATCATGATTGCCCGCCGACTGGGGCTGGAAGTGATTGCCGAAGGAGTAGAAGATACTTTTGAACTCAATGCGCTGAAAGCGCTGGGATGCGAGCAGTTCCAAGGTTATCTGTTTGACAAGCCGCTCAACGCGAAAGAGATGGCTCAGCGTTTCACTCACAACCGCTATCATGAGCTGCTGGAACCAGTAGCAGCCCGCCAGTTTGGCCTTAAATGATCACAGAAACAGATAGCTCATGATGATCGCATCTTCGTGCCCATTGGCCGTAGGGTAGTAGTTCACCCGGCGGTCAATATCGTTAAATCCAAGCTCCGAATAGAGAGCATAGGCGCGTTGATTGCTTTCGCGCACCTCCAACCAGGCACTCTCCGCGCCCGCTTGCTCACAGATCTCCAGAAAATACTCGGCCAATTGGCGACCATAGCCTTTGCCCTGCTGCTGCGGTTCAACGGCGATATTGAGCAGTGTCACTTCACCGACAATATTCTGCGCGTAGAAATAGCCCACCAGCGTCTCATCCACCAACATAACGTAATGACAGGCCCCCCGACTGGATAAATCACCAATCATGTTTGCTGACCAAGGATGGGTATGGGCACGTTGCTCAATCTGATACACCGCTTGGGTATGCTGCGGTGCCATTGGCATAAACTGAATCGTCATTAAGATTGTGCTCCGTATGAGCAAATTTGCTGCCATAAATCACGGCGATGTTGGGTATGACCGTCAATCTCAGCCAGCGCTGGTGAGATCAGACGATTCGCAGAAGTGTCAGCAGCCACGTCACAGCCGGCAAACCATATCCACTCCAGGCCAGCCAGTTCAAGCTGAGACAGTTGATGCGGGTAGACATGTCGTGCTGCACTCAACGGTAAATGGAAACTCTTCAACACACGCTCAAACAGTATCGCTTCTGCTGCCGTTGGGTGGCTGGCGCAGACCAACAGCAAGCGGCAACCTTCGTCCAGTGGTGCTAGCGTCGGCTGATAGCCCTGCAGACGTTCCGGATGTACCAGTTCCCAGCTCTGAATGCCCATGGCGTGTAAGTATTGCTGTTGGTGATCAGACATGTTGAGTTGCTCGTAATTTCAATGCGCGTCATGCTAACAAACTTCCGCGAATCCACTCAAGAAGCACAGCGCGAAAAAGCGAAAAAACAAAGGAGCCCACAGGCTCCTTCACATCGTTGCTTTGGAAAATGGTGCGCCGTTTATGCCAAGTCGGAAAACTCTGGGCAGTACTGAATTTCGCCACTGCGCCCTTTCAGTTCATCGTCCCACAACGCGACAATCTGGAACGCACCAGCTGGTACATCCCACTGACAGCGAAAACCCTGCTCATCGGCAGCCGTAAAACCAAAACGGGAATAGTAGGCCGGATCCCCCAGAACAACACACGCCGGGTACCCCAGTTCACCCAGTGAAGCCAGACCTTCGTACACCAATTCTGCACCCAGGCCCTGCTTACGGTATTCAGCCTTCACGGCGAGCGGAGCAAGCCCCTGCCAGTTAAGATCTTCACCGTTGAGATGCACCGGGCTAAACATGGCATGTCCAACCACTTCGCCCTCATCATCACACGCGACCAATGACAAAGTCCGATGGCCGTTTTCGCGTAATGCCATGACCAGATTGGCTTCAGCCTCGGTGTCAAAGACCTCTTTCAGTAAGCGGTCGACGGCCAGAATGTCCGCAGGAGCCTCAGTTCGAATAAGCATTCACTACCTCATTGTGTGTATTTGGCGTTTGCATGCCTTTATGCACAAAATCGGCGAGTTGGTGAAGTAAAATTTGCAATGCTTTGGGTAATTGTTCCAAATCCACACTGTCCATCAAATTTTTCACTTCCAGTCCCAGTTCTGTGTCACCTTCAATCGACAGGCGGCGCTGGAAAAATAAGGTATCCGGATCTTCTTTGCGTCCGGCAATCAGAATCAGGTCATTCAGATCGCCACTAAAACTCACATCTTCGTGCTTCACATTATCAGCCACGATAAGATTGTCATTCTCATAACTGATAAACCAGCGTAAATTCAGGTCACGAATTTCGACTTTCAGCCATTTATCTTCAAGAAATTCGAAGTCTCCATCGTCTAGCGCTTCATGAAAGGCGAGTTTGAGCCCATCCAGCAAGGCTTTTTTTTGCACAGATTTGGGCAATAAGTGGATTGGAGATCTCAAAATTGATGCGGCATTTTGAACTAGTTGAGTACGAATCTTGTTAATCACGCGCGTTATCCGTTACCTTTAATTTAAGTGTGTCTCATCATAATGGATGTATTTGCGCCGATTCCTGTTATGCATCAAAAAACCCGTACCCTGATGCACCTTTTCAGTAGCGGGAATCAAAGTTATAGTTAATATCTCTTGTAAGAGTAACAAGTTCAATGAATAGTACGCGCTCTGGACGGTTGGTAGTATCTTGATGCTTTCGCACATGCCCTCGCAAAATATACAGCACTGGTTTGCAAAAATTACGTCGAATAGTCCGTTCTTTTTTGCACTGCTTAATGACCAACATCAGTATGTTCTGGTCAATGAGCGCTATTGCGATATCGCCGGCCTTCCTGCTGACGACTTGATTGGTATGAACGACACTCAGGTTTTGGGTGAACACTTCTACCAGCATCTCCAACCGTATTACTCTCGTGCGTTTAACGGAGAAACTCTCGAAGCGGAAGTGACGCTGCATGAACTCGATCTAGAGACCAGCCTGCACTTTTCGCTGTCCCCGATACTCAACGACAATCAAGTTGAATATGTGGTGTTTCACGCCATAGACACCTCCGAAAAACAGATCCTAATCCGCTCGCTGGAAGAGTCGGAGAACAAGTTCTCGACCCTGACTACTCTGCTGCCGGATGGCTTACTGTTGGTGGAAGACGACTGCATCATTTCTGCCAACCCATCATCCGCTCGTTTGCTCGGTTTTGATGACACGTCCGATCTTCTCGGTGAAGAGCTGTCACGCCTGTTTATTGATGAGAAAACCAAAGCCGTATTTACTACGCCAATCGGGCTGCTGTTGTCTGAAGCCCCTCTGGTTTGCCTCACAGGTCCGCGCTGCGGCTTTGAGCGTAAAGTTCAGCTGAACGCTGGCACTACTCGTGTTCTGGGCAGCAATTCTCAACTGATCCTGATTCAGGATGCGTCGCAGGCGACTAAGCAGCTGTCCGCGACGACCCAAACGGATATGCATATCGATACCTTAACCGGTTTGTATAACCGTTTGGGCTTTACCAAACGTCTGGAACAACTGATTCAGAACGATACTCCGCTGGTAATGCTCTACCTCGACATTGATAACTTCAAGAATATCAATGACTCGCTGGGGCATCACATCGGCGACAAAGTCATTAAAGAAGTCTCTTCACGCCTTAAACGTCTGCTGCCGCCACAAGCGGTGTTGGGCCACCTCGGCGGCGATGAATTCGGTTTGATCCTGCCAGAGCCCGAACATAACCGTTCGGCGGAAATGCTGGCGGAGCGCATTATTTCGCTCATCAACCAACCGTTCGATCTGCACCACTTCAGTAAACGTCTCGCCTGTTCTATTGGCAGCGTCCGCTACCCGGGCGACGGCAATGATGCACGCGTGTTGCTGCAAAACGCCGACACCGCGATGTACGAAGCCAAAGACCGCGGACGTAACCGTCTGATCAAGTTCAATGATCAAATGAATAAAGAAGCGCGCATGCGCTTGTGGCTGGAAATTGAACTGCAAAAGGCACTGCAGCAAAATGGCCTCGAAGTGTGGTACCAACCGAAAGTGAACGCGCGTGATTTCAGTATCAACGGCGCCGAAGCTCTGGTGCGCTGGAAACACCCGGTTGAAGGCTATATCAGCCCGGGGGCCTTCATTCCGGTGGCGGAAAAAGCAGGCTTGATTGAACATCTTGGCCGCGTGGTGATGCGCGATGTGTTTGCGACCGTCAAACGCTGGAAACAGCAAGGTATTCTGCCAGGCCGTGTGGCGATCAATATTTCGCCCGAGCAGTTTGGCAACCCACAACTGATTGATTACCTTGAGAAGCTGTTGCGTACCACCGCTTTGGATCCAAACTGCATCACCTTTGAGCTGACTGAGAGCGCAATGATGAGCGACAGTGATCATACGCTGCAAATGCTCAATGCCATCAAAAAACTGGGGTTCTCGCTGTCAATTGACGACTTCGGTACAGGCTATTCATCGCTCGCTTATCTGGCCCGATTCCCGATTGATGAGCTGAAAATAGACCGCGCATTTATCACCGACATCGACACACTGCCCAAGCAGGTCACGGTGATTGAAAACATCATCAATTTGGGTAAATCACTCAATCTGACCGTAGTGGCAGAAGGGGTTGAAACCCAACAGCAAGCGACACTACTTTCCAACCTGAACTGCCATTCCATTCAGGGTTTCCATTTCTATCGGCCTCAACCAAAGCACGAAGTGGAAGAGCTGTTTTCGCAGCATCGACGCCACCGTAAATCACTCTAAGTGAGTAATTTCGCCTTTATTGAGTGAAACCTGCCTTACATCAAATCCGGTATTCATAATTCTTCATAAAATGCGGGCACTTTTCCTTAGAAAACAGTACCCGAGCAATGGAACTTCTCTGTCCCGCAGGTAACTTGCCTGCTCTCAAAACGGCCATTGATTGTGGCGCCGACGCGGTCTACATCGGTTTTAAAGATGACACCAACGCGCGTCACTTCGCCGGCCTTAACTTCAGCGGTAAAAAGCTGGATAAAGCGGTTCAGTACGTGCATGACCAAGGTAAAAAAATCCACGTTGCGCTGAATACCTTTGCGCACCCGAACGGTTTTGAACGCTGGACAAACGCGGTGGATCAGGCTGCAGATTTGGGTGTTGATGCCCTGATCGTCGCCGATGTGGCCATTCTTGATTACGCTGCCCAGCGTTACCCCGACATGGAACTGCACCTCTCCGTGCAGGCCTCAGCCACCAACGTCAAAGCGGTAGAGTTCTACAAGCAGAATTTCAACGTGAAGCGTGTTGTTCTGCCCCGCGTACTGTCGATTCACCAGGTCAAACAGCTATCACGCAACATTCCGCAAGATGTTGAATTGGAGGTGTTTGCCTTTGGCAGCCTGTGCATTATGTCGGAAGGTCGCTGCTATCTGTCGTCGTACATGACCGGCGAATCACCGAATACCGTCGGTGCGTGCTCACCAGCCAAATACGTGCGCTGGCAGGAAACCGCGTCCGGTCTTGAATCGCGCCTGAATGAAATCCTGATCGACAAATATTCAGCCGGAGAGAATGCGGGCTACCCTACGCTGTGCAAAGGCCGCTTTGTGGCCGAACTCGATGGCGAACAAAAGCGCTATCATGCACTGGAAGAACCCACCAGTCTCAATACTCTTTCACTATTGCCAGAGCTGTTTGCTGCAAATGTCGCGTCAGTGAAAATCGAAGGACGTCAGCGCAGTCCGGCTTATGTCGAACAAGTGACCCGAACCTGGCGTGCCGCCATCGACCGCTATCTGGCTAACCCGGGAGCTTATCAGGTAGAAGCCGCGTGGAACGCTGCGCTGGCCAATGTTTCGGAAGGCACGCAGACCACACTGGGCGCCTATCATCGCCAGTGGCAATAATCGAAGTGGAGAATGCAATGAAATACGCCCTTGGTCCCCTGCTCTACTTCTGGCCTAAACAGGACGTTGAGCAATTTTATCAACAAGCTTGTGTCAGCGATGCGGACATCATTTATCTGGGAGAAACCGTCTGTTCGAAGCGTCGCGAAATGAAACCGCAACACTGGCTGGAGATCGCCAAAGCGCTGAGTGCAACCGGTAAGCAGATCGTGCTCTCAACCATGGCTCTGCTCGAAGCACCAAGCGAAATCAATGTGATGAAGAAGTACATTGATAACGGCGATTTCGCCGTGGAAGCCAATGACATGGCCGCGATTCAAATGGCCAGTGAAAAAGGCATTCCGTTTGTAGTCGGCCCAGCGATCAATACTTACAACGCCCATGCGCTGAAACTGTTTCTCAAACAAGGGATGACGCGCTGGTGTATGCCTGTGGAACTCTCTCGCGACTGGCTGGCGAACGTTCTCGAACAGTGTGAACAGCTGGGCATCCGTGGAAAGTTTGAAACCGAAGTGTTCAGTCACGGTTACCTGCCTCTGGCCTACTCTGCGCGTTGCTTTACCGCGCGCGCCGAGAACCGAGCCAAAGATGAGTGTGAAACCTGCTGTATTAAATATCCCACCGGCATTCAGGTTCACAGTCAGGAAGGTCAATCGGTATTCAATCTCAACGGTATTCAGACTCAATCGGGGTACTGCTATAACCTCATCAACGATCTGCCTGCGATGAGCAGTCTGGTGGATGTGGTGCGGCTCAGTCCATTGGGGGTGGAAACCTTCGGCCATCTCGAGCGTTTTAAAGCCAATGAACAGGGCCAGAAGCCCCAACCGCTTGAGCATCACCAATGCAACGGCTACTGGCATCAACTGGCGGGTTTAGAAATTAAAAATATCTGACTAAAAAGGCTGAAGTTCTACTTCAGCCTTTTGGTTTCTTTGCACGTCAATTCACTAAGCATAAGCAGGTACAGACGTTTTTCCTAAGCGTGAGACATCACGCCACAGCATCACACCGACCACGCAGCTGAGCGCGATATTCGACAGCGGAAACGCAATCCACACTCCGGTAATGCCGTACAGCTTCGGCAAAATATACAGAAACGGTAACTGAACCATCATGTTGCCCACGGTGACAAACATCGCCTTGCCGCCATGATTGGTTGCCTGATAGTAAGCGGCACTGACCACCAAAAAGCCATCCAGAAACAGGGCGAACATATGCAGTTTGAGCGCAAACACCGCGCCTTCCATCAAACGGGGATCGTTTGAGTTAAAAATGCCGATAACCTGTTCGGGGAACAGATTTATCATCAGCACAAACACCACCCCGCCCAGCACTGCAATACTCATGGCGACTTTCAGCAAGCGGCGAATGTTGTCGTACTGACGCGCGCCATGGTTAAAGCTCGCCAGCGGCTGCATCCCGTTAGCAATACCTTCCACGGTGAGATAGTACACGGTGACGATATACCCCAAAATGGCATACGCGCCGACCATGACGGCATTGCCGTACTGAATGATCAGGCTGTTGTGCAGCGCCACCATGGTTGAACCGTAGGCATACATAAAAAAGCTGGAAACTCCAATGGCAAAGATCTTCGGCAGATAGCGCCACTCCATGGTAAGACAAGCGCGCGTCAGACGCAGTTTGGCACGCTTTGAGAAGAAGTAGCTAAAACCAAGACCGGTGACGATCAGCTGCGAAATCGCGGTCGCAATCGCCGCTCCGGTTAACTCCCATTGCAACCAGGCAATCAGCACGTAATCGAGCACGATATTGCACAGCGCGCCCACCACCATCAGCAATGTGGCTAAATTCGGACTGTCGTCATTGCGCAGCAAAAATGGCATTGCAATCGACCCCAGAGTGAAGACACAACCGATGATCAGGATTTGCAGATACTGCATGCCCAATTCAAACGTGCGCCCTTGAGCGCCTTGCCAACGCAAAAAGTCATCAGCGAAGAACCACAATATCGTAGCAACGATCGGCGCCAACATCACCAGCGTCAGCAACCCCGTCGCAAGAATGCGTTTGGCACTGTGGAGATCTTTTTCGCCTTGTTTAATCGAGGCCAATGCTCCGGTGCCCACCCCGACCAGCATTCCCATCCCCAGAATCGTACCAATCACTGGCCAAGCCACGTTGATTCCAGCTAAACCTTCCGCGCCCACATAGTGGCCGATAAAGATGCCATCCACGACCTGATAAAGGCCGTTCACCAACATGGCTGCAACGGTCGGAATCGCGTAACGCAGAAACTGACGATAGATAGACGTATTCATATTCAACCACTCATTAATATAATTAGCCTAGCTAACTAAAAATATAAAAAATTAACGCAATGCTTTACTCAATAACATACCAAGAACTGCCGACTCCTCATCACTGAGATGTTGTGACACCCGGTTGGCCAGAATTTGATACACCTTAGCTTCTGATTCAAGGTGCTCTTCCGCCAGCTCGGTCAGCTCAAAACGATGTGAGCGGGCATCTTCGCTGCAACGAGTCCTTCTAACTAAGCCTTTTCGTTCTAAGCGCTTGACCATATTAGAAGCAGAAGGTTTAGTCACTTCCAGTTCCGCGGCAAGATCTGTCAGCCGAATCGCTTCCTGCGCTCCCTGAATCACTTTTAAGTAGTCATACTCATTAAAACTGAGCTGCGCGATTGGGTCTTCTTTACTGTACTTTCGCCACACTTTTGCCGTGAAACGTTCCAGTTTTTCCAGTTGAATGCCTAAACTCATGAATCTTGCCACTTGGTTAGATAGGCTAACTATTTTGCCTAAACTTAAAACAACAGGCAATAAAAAAGCCGCCTTATCAGCAGCCTTTTTATCTTAGTGATGGAATGTCACATTAAGATGACAACTTATTCAGCTTCAGACTTTGCCTTGGCCAATTGAACATCGCGCAAGTGTTGGTAGATGCGGCCAAGTTCAATGAACGAGTAGCGATGCTCGACGTACTCATACACGTTGAAGGAAATCGCCAGCTTATAGAGTGAGACTGCGTGAGCATAGTCACCTTGCATCTGATAGCGTTTGCCAAGATAGAAATACGCTTCGGTCAGGTGCTGTGCCAGTGCGCTGTTATCACGAGTACCGCCCAGCACAGCTTTGAAAGCCTGCTCCTCAGAGACTTCATTCAGCATCAGAGCTACCAATACCCAGCCCCATTGCTCATCATGTTGTTGATAGCGTGCCATCAAATCCTGACGAGCTTGTTCAGGATACTGCTCGCTTTGAATAATATACAGCCAGAGCGCGCGAAACGGGTCGCTCGGATCCTGCTGAAAATGTTTGGTAATTTCTTCCAGAGCCAGCTCCGGACGCTCTCCGTAGTAAAGGGCAATTGCGCGGTTACGGGCGGCATAGAAGTTTTCCGGATCGAGTTCCAGCGTGGAATCAAACGATTCATAGGCTGCATCAAACTCGCCTGCTTCGGTGTAATACACGCCGAGCAGATTGAAGATATCCGGTTGCGCCGGATTGAGAGAAAGTGACTGAGTAAAATCCAGACGAGCCAAATCTCTGAGGCCGACACTGTCGTAGTAATTGCCGCGTTCGAATAACATTTTCGCGCGTACTTCGTCGCTCAAATCCGTACGTTGCAACAGTTGAGTTAAGCGGGCAATCTGTACTTCCTGCTGAACACTGGCTTGCAATGGAATCGCCATCGGTGGATATACCCATTGGGTATTTTGCGTCGAAGACTTAGTGGCACAACCTGCCAGAATCATCAGCGCTACGCTGACCGTTGCGGTTCGAAACCATTTCACAAATCGATACTCCTGTTTATCCCGCATTAAAAAAGGGAGCGAATGACGCTCCCTTTATAACATGCTTTGGCGTTAAAAAGCGAAAACAGATCGCGCTTTAACCCAGACAGTGACGCTTATTCAGCTTCTGGTGCATCCTGTGCAGCCATCGCTTCTTCAGCTGGTTTTTCAACCGCTTCTTTCATGCTCAGACGTACACGGCCTTGACGGTCGATTTCCAGAACTTTAACTTGTACTTCTTGGCCTTCAGACAGTACGTCAGACACTTTCTCGATACGCTTGTCAGCGATTTGAGAAATGTGTACCAGACCATCTTTACCAGGCAGTACCGTTACGAATGCGCCGAAGTCAGCCAGACGTGCCACTTTACCCGTGTAGATCTTACCCACTTCAACTTCTGCAGTGATCTGCTCGATACGACGAATCGCATCTTGCGCTTGCTCACCTGAAGTTGCCGCGATCTTGATCGTGCCGTCATCTTCGATTTCAATGGTGGTGCCTGTTTCTTCAGTCAGCTGACGAATCACTGCGCCACCTTTACCGATCACGTCTTTGATCTTGTCTGCGCTGATCTTCATGGTGTGGATACGTGGAGCGAATTGAGAGATATCGTCACGAGCACCAGAGATAGCTTGATCCATTACAGACAGAATGTGCAGACGTGCACCTTTCGCCTGGTTCAGAGCGATCTGCATGATCTCTTTCGTAATACCTTCAATCTTGATGTCCATCTGCAGTGCAGTCACACCGTTTGAAGTACCCGCTACTTTAAAGTCCATGTCGCCCAGGTGGTCTTCGTCACCCAGAATGTCAGACAGAACGACGAAGTCATCTTCTTCTTTCACCAGACCCATTGCGATACCCGCAACCGATGCTTTGATTGGCACACCCGCGTCCATCAGAGCCAGTGAAGAGCCACATACAGACGCCATTGAAGACGAGCCGTTTGATTCAGTGATTTCAGATACTACACGCACTGTATATGGGAATTCATCGATAGAAGGCATAACCGCAGCAATACCGCGTTTTGCCAGACGACCGTGACCAATTTCACGACGCTTAGGAGAACCCACAAAACCCGTCTCGCCCACACAGTATGGAGGGAAGTTGTAGTGCAGCAGGAAGTGATCTTTCTTCTCGCCAGTCAGTTCGTCGATGATTTGCGCGTCACGTTGAGTACCCAGAGTCGCCGTAACCAGAGCCTGAGTTTCACCACGAGTAAACAGAGCACTACCGTGAGTACGTGGCAGAACGCCAGTACGTACGTCCAGTGCACGAACCATGTCTTTTTCACGGCCATCGATACGTGGGTTGCCAGCGATGATGCTGCGACGTACCACAGTTTTTTCCAGGTCATGGAAGATAGTGTGGATTTCTTTTGGATTCAGTTCTTCGTCTTCAGCCAGCAGCTTCGCGCTGACTTCAGCACTGATTTCGTGGATGCGGTCATAACGCGCCATTTTCTCAGTGATTTGGTACGCTTCAACCAATTGGCTTTCAGCCAGCTCAGCAATCTTCGCTTTCAGCTCAGTGTTTTCTGCTGGCGCTTCCCAATCCCATGCAGGAGTCGCAACTTCTGCTGCGAATTCGTTGATCGCTTTGATCACGGTTTGTTGTTGATCGTGACCAAATACAACCGCAGACAGCATCTCTTCCTCAGACAGAACTTCTGCTTCAGATTCAACCATCAGAACGGCAGATTCAGTACCAGCAACCACAAGGTCAAGCTTCGATGTTGCAAGCTCAGCGTTGCTTGGGTTCAGAACCAATTGACCGTTGATGTGACCAACACGCGCAGCACCGATAGGACCATTGAACGGAATACCAGAGATCGCTAGCGCAGCAGAAGTACCAATCATGGTCACGATGTCAGGTTGCACGTCTGGGTTAACAGACACAACGGTCGCAATCACTTGAACTTCGTTTTTAAATGCATCTGGGAACAGCGGGCGGATTGGACGGTCGATCAGACGTGCAGTCAGCGTTTCGCCTTCAGAAGGACGGCCTTCACGCTTAAAGAAGCCGCCAGGGATTTTACCTGCAGCGTAGGTACGCTCTTGGTAGTTTACTGTCAGAGGGAAGAAATCTTGGCCTTCAACGGCTTCTTTCTTACCAACCACGCTCACGAATACTGCTGTATCGTCCATGGTTACCATTACAGCTGCCGTTGCCTGACGAGCCATAACGCCAGTTTCCAGTGTCACGGTGTGGTTACCGTACTGGAATGTTTTTACTACTGGTTTTTCAAACATTGAGTTTTTCCTTTTCCAGGGCATACCTGGATGAATCGATTGAAGACTCAAAACATCACCAATCGCGACTAGTAAAAACTGACTGATTGCCCAATCTGCTTTTAATAGCCGCGACCTGTTGGCCGACTTACGGTGACTGTAATGCCTTGAGTTTAGATAATGCTGACTTCATCAAGTCAGACGGCGGGTAGTATAAACTACATTGCGAAAGATGTGCCAAATTTAGATAACAAAAAAGGGGCATATAGCCCCTTTTTAAACAAACTGTACTATGCAGCCACTGATTAGCGACGTAGGCCTAGACGTTTGATTAGGTCTTGGTAACGAGACAGGTCTTTACCTTTCAGGTAATCAAGAAGTTTACGACGGCTAGAAACCATGCGTAGCAGACCACGACGGCTGTGGTGATCGCCTTTGTGCGCTTTGAAGTGACCTTGTAGGTGGTTGATAGAAGCAGTCAGTAGAGCTACTTGTACTTCTGGTGAACCAGTGTCGCCTTCGCCACGTGCGTATTCAGCAACGATTGCTGCTTTAGTTTCTGCATTCAGAGACATAATTCTCTCCTAAAGAGTTAAGTTTATATTTGTGCCAGCCAATCTCTGATTCAGCCGACACGAGGAGCGCGAATTATAGGGAATTATTCCCCTTCGCACAAGATCAAAAAAGACGGTTACTCGGCGTCTTTCGGGTAAACCACCAGACGTTTCGGCGCAATTTTGCCATCGTCGTTCATTTCACCCACGCCCAGGAAGAGTTTCTCCTCTCCGCCAGTCAAACGGACGAAGCAATCACTTGGCGCGCCAAAGACTTGCACCGCTTGACCGTGTTGTACCATGTGCACCAGTTCAGGTACCAGATTCACCTCTGGCAAATCCTGCACTGCGGTATCCATTGGTAGCAGCAACGCATCTAAAATCTCGTAAGGTGAGCGATCTTCGCGTTGTGCTTGCTCAACCATTTCGTTGAGTTGCTCCAGCGTGACCATATTTTCGTACGGGTACTTTGCCACACCAGTGCGGCGCAGCATCGTGACGTGAGCACCACAGCCCAGCATTTCGCCTAAATCGTCAACGATAGTACGAATGTATGTGCCTTTTGAGCAATGCACTTCCATCTCCACTTCATCGCCTTCAAAGCGATGCAGGACAATGTCGTACACTGTAATCTTGCGCGCTTCACGCGGCACTTCAATACCTTGGCGTGCGTATTCGTACAACGGACGTCCTTGATATTTCAGCGCAGAAAACATCGATGGCACCTGATCGGTTTCGCCACGGAATGATTCAATCTTGGCCAGCAATGTTTCGCGCTCGACATGCACCGGGCGTGTTTCCACCACTTCACCGTCAGAGTCTGAGGTGTCGGTGCGCTCACCTAACTTGGCAATCACGCGGTAGCGTTTGTCGGAGTCGAGCAGGAACTGGGAGAACTTGGTCGCTTCACCGAGACAAATCGGCAGCATACCAGTTGCCAGAGGATCCAGAGCACCTGTGTGTCCGGCTTTCTCGGCGAAAAACAGGCGTTTCACTTTCTGTAAAATGTCGTTCGACGAAATGCCCGTTGACTTATCCAGTAACAGAACACCGTTGATCGCACGGCCTTTACGACGACGCGCCATTACTCTTCGTCCTCACGACCCGCATCTTTTTGCTTGCGCTTGTCCTGACTCACCACTTCGGTCACCAGGTTTGACATGCGCATACCTTCCACCAGGGTGTTGTCGTAGTGGAAGCGAATTTCCGGCGTCAGACGCAGACGAATGCGTTTACCCAGCATCATACGGATGTGCACTTCGTGCTCACGCAGCGCATTCAGGCACGATTCAGGTGTTTGCTCACCTACGCACAGGAAAGTGACGAAAACTTTGGCGTAAGCCAGATCGCGAGACACTTCAACGTCAGAAATGGTCACCATACCCAGACGGGAATCGCGCACTTCGCGTTGTAGAATCATCGCTAATTCTTTTTGTAATTGCTGTGCCACACGTTGAGTACGGCTAAATTCTTTTGGCATATTCTTTTCTCACTGATAGAAAGAATGGGGGGATGGTTTACCCAGCCCCCCATGGTGTATTCAACAACCTAAACTTGCCGATAATGCAATTTTAGTTGGTTAGTCGATGGTGCGTTGAATCTCAACGGTTTCGAACACTTCGATCTGGTCGCCTACGCGAACGTCGTTGTAGTTCTTAACGCCGATACCACACTCGTAACCATTCTTAACTTCTGCTACGTCGTCTTTAAAGCGACGCAGAGATTCCAGTTCGCCTTCGTAGATAACAACGTTATCACGCAGTACGCGAATTGGGCTATGACGTTTAATGGTACCTTCAGTCACCATACAACCTGCGATTGCACCCAGTTTCGGTGACTTGAACACGTCACGAACTTCAGCAAGACCAATGATTTCCTGCTTGAATTCTGGAGCCAGCATACCGCTCATCGCTTGTTTCACTTCGTCGATCAATTGGTAAATGATCGAGTAGTAGCGAAGGTCGATGTTTTCTGCGTCAAGAGTACGACGAGCAGACGCATCTGCACGAACGTTAAAGCCGACTACGATAGCATTTGATGCAGCTGCCAGTACGGCATCTGTCTCAGTAATACCACCGACGCCAGAACCCACGATGTTCACTTTCACTTCTTCAGTAGACAGTTTCAGTAGTGAGTCAGCGATCGCTTCAACCGAACCTTGTACGTCCGCTTTCAGAACGATGTTCAGTTCAGCAACGTCACCAGCAGCCATGTTCGAGAACATGTTTTCCAGTTTCGATTTTTGCTGACGAGCCAGCTTCACTTCGCGGAATTTACCTTGACGGTAGTTCGCTACTTCACGTGCTTTACGCTCGTCACGAACAACAGTTGCTTCGTCACCTGCAGCAGGAACGCCTGACAGACCCAGGATTTCTACAGGGATAGAAGGACCTGCTTCTTCTACTTCGTTACCCAGTTCGTCACGCATTGCACGTACACGGCCATATTCTTGACCACACAGTACGATGTCGCCTTTGTGCAAAGTACCGGACTGAACCAGAACCGTTGCAACCGGACCACGACCTTTATCCAGACGTGATTCGATAACCACACCAGAAGCCATACCGTCTTTCACTGCGTGCAGTTCCAGAACTTCAGCTTGCAGCAGAATCGCTTCTAGCAGTGCATCGATGTTGGTACCCTGTTTTGCAGAGATGTGAACGAACATGTTCTCACCGCCCCACTCCTCAGGCATAACATCGTAGGCAGCCAGTTCGTTTTTCACGTTGTCTGGGTTTGCCGCTTCTTTATCGATCTTGTTTACCGCAACAATCAAAGGTACGCCAGCCGCTTTCGCGTGCTGAATCGCTTCAACTGTCTGTGGCATTACGCCATCGTCCGCTGCAACCACAAGAACAACGATATCCGTTGCCTGAGCACCACGAGCACGCATTGCAGTAAATGCCGCGTGTCCAGGAGTATCCAGGAAGGTAATCATACCGTTTGGTGTTTCAACGTGGTAAGCACCGATGTGCTGAGTAATACCACCCGCTTCGCCTGACGCAACGTGCGTACGACGAATGTAGTCCAGTGTTGACGTTTTACCGTGGTCAACGTGGCCCATGATGGTTACTACCGGAGCACGTGGCACAGACTCAAATTCGTCATCACGGTCAGACAGAACGGCTTCTTCCAGCTCGTTTTCTTTACGAATGATAACTTTGTGGCCCATTTCTTCCGCAACCAGTTGAGCAGTTTCCTGATCAATCACTTGGTTGATGGTTGCCATGGCACCCAGTTTCATCATCACTTTGATGACTTCAGTCGCTTTCACTGACATCTTCTGAGCCAGTTCAGACACGACGATAGTCTCGCCGATCACTACATCAGATTTTGCAACGACAGCACTCTTGTCGAAACCATGTTGCATTGACGTAGGCTTGCTGATACGACCTTTACGACCGGCTTTACCACCACGAGTACGAGAAGAATCACGTTCTTGTTTATCATCGCGAGAAGACATTTTTCTCTTGTTCGCTTTGGTAGAACGACGGCTTGAACCTTCTTCACGACGGTCTGCTTCATCTTCGGCTTCACGAGCGTAGCGTGAAGTCGTTACGTGGTAATCTGTATCTTCTTGCATATCACCCTTTTTCTCTTCTTCAGCAGACCAACGCTCTTTGTTTAATTCGGCCAATTCACGCGCTTTTTCAAGCTGACGGCGACTTTCCTCTTCCGCCTTACGTTTCGCTTCTTCTTCCTGGCGACGTTTTAGCTCATCGGCCTCTTTTCGCGCTGCTTCTTGCTTCGATTTATCTTCTGCAGAACGCTCACGTTTTGCTTCTTGAGCTTCACGCTTCACTTTATCGTCAGCGTCGCGTTTAGCTTTCTCTTCCGCGTCACGTTTTGCTTTTTCTTCCGCTTCACGTTTCGCTGCATCAGCAGCTTCACGTTTCAGTGCTTCTTCAGCTTCGCGTTTCGCTTGTTCTTCCGCTTCACGGTTTGCTGCTTCTTCAGCTTCACGTGTCGCTTCATCTTCGATTGTACTGCGCTTAACATACGTACGTTTTTTGCGCACTTCAACCTGAACATTCTTACTTTTACCGCCACCGGCATTTACGCTCAGTGTACTGCGGGTCTTACGCTGGAGTGTTAAACGAGTTGGCTCAGCCGTTGATGCTTCGCCATGTTCTTTGCGCAGATGGGAGAGAAGCTTCTGCTTCTCGTCCTCGGTTACGCTGTCTGAACCTGATTTTTTCATACCAGCATCAGCAAGTTGCTCTAATAAGCGGTCAACTGGAGTACCAATTTCTTCACTCAGTGCTTTAACTGTAAGTTGTGTCATGCCGCTTCCTCCCCTTGCTGAAAATTATGCGTCTTCGCCGAACCAACAAATGTTGCGAGCCGCCATAATTAATTCGCCCGCACGCTCTTCGGTTAGGCCTTCAATACCTTCAAGATCGTCGATACCCTGGTCTGCCAGATCTTCCAGTGTCGCAACACCTTTCGCAGCCAGTTTGAACGCCATTTCGCGCTCTAGGCCTTCCAGTGCCAGCAGATCTTCTGCAGGCTCCAGGCCGTCAAACGATTCTTCTTGTGCCAATGCGATGGTAGTCAGCGCATCTTTGGCACGGTTACGTAGTTCTTCAACCAGATCTTCATCCAGGCCGTCTACTTCCAGTAGCTCATTCACTGGAACGTAAGCGATTTCTTCCAGAGTCGAGAAACCTTCTTCAACCAAAAGCTCCGCAAAGTCCTGTTCGATATCCAGGTACTTCATGAAGTTTTCGATAGAAGCCATTGACTCTTCTTGGTGTTTCTTCTGCAGATCTGCCACTGTCATAACGTTCAGTTCCCAACCAGTCAGTTGAGATGCCAGGCGTACGTTCTGACCGTTACGGCCGATTGCCTGTGCCAGATTGTCTGCTTCAACAGCGATGTCCATGGCGTGTGCATCTTCATCAACGATGATCGACGCTACATCCGCTGGAGCCATTGCATTAATCACGAATTGCGCTGGGTTATCATCCCAAAGCACGATATCGATACGCTCGCCGCCCAGCTCGCCTGAAACAGCCTGAACGCGCGCGCCACGCATACCAACACACGCACCCACAGGGTCAATACGTTTGTCGTTGGTTTTCACAGCGATCTTCGCACGAGAACCCGGATCGCGCGCAGCGCCTTTCAGTTCAATCAGCTCTTCACCGATTTCTGGCACTTCAACACGGAACAGTTCTGCCAGCATTTCTGGCTTAGAACGAGTAACGAACAGTTGGAAACCACGCGCTTCTGGCGCCACTTTGTACAGCAGACCACGTACGCGGTCGCCTGGGCGGAAGTTTTCACGTGGCAGTTGGTCTTCACGTAGGATGACCGCTTCTGCGTTGTTACCCAGATCCAGAATCACAGTGTCACGGTTTACTTTCTTCACCACACCTGTGATCAGTTCGCCTTCATTGTCGATGAACTGTTCAACGATTTGTGCACGTTCAGCTTCACGCACTTTCTGTACGATAACCTGCTTCGCCGTTTGAGTCGTGATACGGTCAAACGTTACTGATTCGATTTCATCTTCGATGTAGTCGCCCAGTTTGACTGATTCATCATCGTAAACCGCCGCTTCTAAAGAGATTTCTTTAGTTGGGTTTTCTACTTCATCAACAACCAGCCAGCGACGGAACGTATCGAACTCACCGGTTTTACGGTCAATAGCAACACGAACATCGATTTCGATTTCATATTTCTTCTTTGTTGATGTAGCCAGCGCAGTTTCCAGCGCTTCAAAAATACGCTCACGAGGTACCGCTTTCTCGTTAGAAACCGCCTCAACAACCGCTAAAATTTCTTTACTCATTGTTATAGCCTCTAAGACTTAAAATTTAGGGATCAGGTTAGCTTTTGAAATGTTGCTGAGAGCGAAATGTTCTTCCTGCCCTTCAACCATGACATTGATGGTTTCACCGTCGGCGCCAAGGATTTCACCTTTCCACTTGCGGCGGTTACCCACAGCCATTTTCAACACGATGCTGACCTCGTGACCTTTAAATTGTTCATAGTGTGCAGCTTTAAAAAGTGGTCTTTCTAAACCAGGTGAAGAAACTTCAAGGTTGTAAGCCACTGTAATTGGATCTTCAACATCCAACACTGCACTCACTTGATGACTTACTTCTGCACAGTCATCCACGGTAATTCCGTTTTCGTGATCGATATAGATACGTAGCGTTGAGTGCTGTCCTGCACGGACAAATTCTAATCCAACTAACTCATAACCTGATGCAGCAACTGGAGCGTCAAGCATTTCAGTAAGTTGTCTTTCTAAACCAGTCATTTAAACCACTCCAGAAACAAAAAAAGGGCATAGAGCCCAATTTAAATTCCAAGCAAGCACCTGAATTTTCGGATGAAAAATTCAGATAACAAAAAACCCCGAAAGTCGGGGTTTTTTGTTGCTGGACCCTGATAAATTGAGAATTTCTTCTCAACTGCAGTGAGGTTAACACTGCCAAACTTGCATCCGTAACCCTAGAGGTTAGATGGTTGCGGGGGCCGGATTTGAACCAACGACCTTCGGGTTATGAGCCCGACGAGCTACCAAGCTGCTCCACCCCGCGTCCGACTTGTAAGCAATTATACGCTCTACAAGGTGATTTACAAGTTTGTAAATATGGTGCCGAGAGAGGGACTCGAACCCTCACACCTAGGGCGCTAGCACCTCATGCTAGTGTGTCTACCAATTTCACCATCTCGGCATAACCTGACTTATCGCTTTCGATAAGTTAGTGAGGAATTTCGTCGCTTGATTTAGCTGGAGCTTCACTCACTGTCTCAGCAGCTTTCTGTTGAATCACCTGACCTTGCGATGGGTCAACCCATTGTGATTCAGTCTTATGCGTAGACATATTGCCTAGCACCAAGCTGATGATAAAAAATACGGTTGCAAAAATTGCAGTCATTCGGGTTAGGAAGTTACCTGAGCCGCTCGCGCCAAACACTGTGTTTGAAGCACCAGCACCGAAAGAGGCTCCCATATCTGCGCCTTTACCTTGTTGAATCAACACCAGGCCAATGATACCAACCGCTGCCAACAGGTAAATCACAAGTAGAACTGTAAACATTACTTCCACCTATGTTCCAAATTGTTGAGCCAGCGCCGTTCAATCATTCGACTTGAACAAGGCTAGCGACCTCCTCTTCGAAGGCGGAGGCAATACTAACGAATGCAAGTTTGACTGACAAGCGGAATTTTCGAAAAAAGTCGAGTTTATGAATCAAACGGTCAAAAAAGGTTCAAAGAAAGCGTAATCAAAAACTTGCCCGATTTGCCGACCATTTTTCAATAACCTAGCGTATCGGGCAAGTAGCGACCTGAGTTTAGCAGTTCACTTTTACCGCTTCAGCAATTTTCAACGCAGATGTTTGCACCAGCGCAGCATCTTCACCTTCAACCATCACGCGAATCAAAGGCTCTGTGCCTGATTTACGCAGCAGAACACGTCCTTTATCACCCAACTCAGCTTCCACTTCTTTAACTGATGCAATCACCGCTTCCGCTTCCAGAGGATTGTTGTCGCCACTGAAACGTACATTTTCCAGCACTTGCGGATAAAGGGTCATGCCTTTGGCCAGCTCACTCAACGTCATTTCGCTCCCCACCACAGAGGCTAACACCTGCAGCGCCGCCACAATGGCATCACCTGTAGTGACTTTATCCAGCAAAATAACATGGCCTGAGTTTTCAGCACCAATCAGCCAACCTTTTTCCTGCAGTTTTTCCATGACATAACGGTCACCGACCGCAGCCCGAATGAATGGAATACCCAGCTGTTTCAGACCATTTTCCATACCAAGATTGGTCATCAACGTACCGACAACGCCGCCTTTCAGCTCGCCACGGCGTAGCGCATCGCGAGCAATAATGTAGGCAATCTGATCGCCATCGACTTTATTACCCAGTTCATCAACCATGATAATGCGGTCACCATCACCGTCAAAGGCAAGGCCAAGGTCAGCTTGTTCATCAACAACCCGTTGTTGCAGCGCACGCACATCCGTCGCGCCCACTTTATCGTTGATGTTCAGACCATCAGGCTCAACACCCATTGCGATGACATCGGCACCCAGCTCTTTAAATACATTCGGTGCAATGTGGTAGGTGGCGCCGTGCGCACAGTCGACCACAATTTTTAATCCAGCCAGGCTCAGCTTGGAGGGAAATGTGCTCTTACAAAATTCGATATAGCGACCAGCAGCATCGACCAGACGCGAGGCTTTACCCAGCTCCGCCGATTCAACGCACTCAATCTGTTTGTCCAACTCTGCTTCAATCGCCAACTCGATATCATCTGGCAGTTTGGTGCCTTCGGATGAGAAGAACTTAATGCCGTTATCGTAGTACGGGTTATGTGATGCAGAAATCACAATTCCCGCTTCTGCGCGGAAAGTTTGAGTCAGATACGCCACCGCCGGTGTCGGCATTGGTCCTGTAAAAATGGCTTTCAAGCCAGCGGCTGCCAAGCCTGCCTCAAGCGCAGACTCCAACATGTAGCCAGAAATACGGGTATCTTTACCTATGATGACTTTCTTAGTGCCTTGCTTAGCCAGCACTCGTCCAGCCGCCCAGCCAAGCTTTAATACGAAATCCGGTGTAATTGGATATTGGCCAACTTTGCCACGTACACCGTCAGTACCAAAATAACGTCTTTGATCAGACATGATGATTCCTTAGTTTTTATAATATGCTGTTTTTGTTCATCGTTTCGATGATAGTCATCGCTTCCAGTGTCTCTTCGACATCATGCACACGAATAATCTGCGCACCTTTCATCGCAGCAATCGATGCACAAGTCACACTGGCGACCATACAATCCGCGGGTTTTTTATCTAACAATTTAAAAATCATAGATTTGCGTGACATACCAGCCAAGACAGGCAAGCCAAAACGATGGAACTGTTCCAAGTTCGCCAGCAGATGATAATTGTGTTCGATGGATTTACCAAAGCCAAATCCAGGATCGAGGATAATATTCTCACGAGCAATACCTGCTGCCTCACATGCAGCCATACGCTCCAGAAGAAACGCTTCGACTTCAGCCATTAGATCGCCATATTGCGGATTTTGCTGCATGGTCTTCGGCTGGCCTTTCATGTGCATGATGCATACAGGAACTTTCGCGGTCGCGGCGACTTCAAGCGCACCCGGCTCGGTCAATGAACGAATATCATTGATCAAATCAGCGCCCGCAGCCACAGACTGACGCATCACTTCTGCTTTACTCGTATCCACTGAAATCCACACATCCTGATTGCGCTCACGAATGGCTTTTACAATTGGGATAACTCGCTCAAGTTCTTCTTCTAAACTAACTTCCGGCGCGCCTGGCCTCGTCGATTCGCCACCAATATCGATGATACTGACACCGGCTGCGATCATCTTTTGCGCTCTTTCCAGCGCTTTGTCCAGCGTGGTGTAGCTGCCACCGTCAGAGAAAGAATCCGGCGTGGTGTTGAGAATACCCATTACATGTGGGCGATCAAGTTCGAGAGTTTTAGTTGCAGTTTGTATTTTCATAAGTCCCTGAAAATAGATTTGGCCTGAAACAGAAAACCCCGAACAAGTCGGGGTTTTAATATAAGAGAAGGATTACTCTGCGTCTTTCTTGTCAGCTGGTTGTGCTGACTCTTGGTCTGTGGTTTGCTCATCAGACGGAGCAGCAGTAGCAGCCGGCTCTTCGGCTTTCACTTCTGGCTCTACTTTATCCTGAGGCGTCGCATTCGCACGGTCTCCCCAACCCGCAGGTTCACGAATATCTTCTTTGCGAGCCATCAGATCATCGATCTGACCCGCATCAATCGTCTCATACTTCATCAGTGCATCTTTCATTGAATGCATGATATCCATATTGTCGATCAGAATTTTGCGTGCACGCTCGTAGTTGCGATCGATGATCTTACGAACTTCATCGTCTATCAGTTTCGCGGTGTCATCTGACATGTGCTTAGTCTGCGTTACACTGCGGCCTAAGAATACTTCGCCTTCTTCTTCCGCATACAGCATAGGGCCCAGTTTTTCCGAGAAGCCCCATTGCGTCACCATCTTACGCGCAATATCTGTCGCACGTTCAATGTCGTTAGACGCACCCGTAGACACTTTTTCAACGCCGTAAATCAGTTCTTCCGCCAAACGACCACCATACAGGCTGGAAATCATCGACTCGAGATGCTGTTTAGACATACTCACTCGGTCTTGCTCTGGCAGATACATAGTCACACCAAGAGCGCGACCACGTGGAATGATCGACACTTTATAAACAGGGTCGTGCTCAGGAACCAAGCGACCAACAATAGCGTGACCCGCTTCATGGTAAGCCGTCGATTCTTTAGTCTCTTCAGACATCACCATTGAACGGCGCTCAGCACCCATCATGATTTTGTCTTTGGCCAGTTCAAACTCAACCATCGAAACGTTGCGTTTGTTACCACGAGCAGCAAACAGAGCCGCTTCGTTCACAAGGTTCGCAAGATCAGCCCCCGAGAAACCTGGCGTACCACGAGCAATCAGCGAAGGTTCCACATCGCCAGCCAGCGGTACTTTACGCATGTGTACTTTCAGAATTTGTTCACGACCACGAACATCGGGTAGCCCAACAACAACCTGACGGTCGAAACGGCCAGGACGCAGCAGTGCAGGGTCAAGTACGTCCGGACGGTTGGTTGCAGCGATAACGATAATACCTTCGTTACCTTCAAAACCATCCATTTCAACCAGCATCTGATTCAGGGTTTGTTCACGTTCATCGTGACCACCACCGACACCCGCACCACGTTGGCGACCTACAGCATCGATCTCGTCAATAAAGATGATACATGGTGCGGCTTTTTTCGCTTGCTCGAACATGTCACGCACACGAGAGGCACCGACACCAACAAACATTTCAACGAAATCAGAACCGGAGATTGTGAAGAATGGGACTTTCGCTTCACCGGCAATCGCTTTAGCCAGCAAGGTTTTACCAGTACCTGGAGGACCCACCATCAGAACACCCGTCGGAATCTTACCGCCCAGTTTCTGGAAGCGGCTCGGATCACGCAGATAATCCACTAGTTCTTTCACGTCTTCTTTGGCTTCGTCACAACCAGCGACATCACCAAACGTGGTTTTGATCTGCTCTTCGCTCATCATGCGAGCTTTGCTCTTACCAAAGGACATTGCGCCTTTGCCGCCGCCGCCCTGCATTTGACGCATGAAGAAAATCCATACACCGATAAGCAGAATCATCGGGAACCAAGAGATAAAGATGGTGCCCAGTAAACTTTGCTCTTCCGGAGGTGTGCCTTGAACTTTGACGTTCTGATTAATCAGGTCATCCAGCAACTTCTGGTCATACACTGGCATGTAAGTGACGTAGCGAGTACTTCCACCACGACGGGTGAAAGAAATTTCACTGTTATTGAATTGAGCTTCCTGAATCTGGCCTTGGCCAACTTCCTGTACAAATGTGGTGTAATCGATGGTTCTGCCGTTACTGTCACCAGGGCCAAAGCTCTGGAACACAGACATCAGTACGACCGCAATCACAAGCCACAGAATTAAATTTTTTGCCATGTCACTCAAGGTGTAAGCCTCGCGATAACTAGTTGTAATTAAAGGTAGGGTACTACAGTTTGTAGGCTGTAGCCATAGTGTTAACTTTTCCCACTATGGGCAAAATAGTTAACCTTTGTAACCGGTGGCGACGATGTAGACTTCGCGGGAACGCGCCCTTGAAGAATCGGGTTTACGGATTTTAACCGCTTTGAACATGTCTCGGACATCCTTGACATACTGGTCAAACCCTTCGCCCTGGAACACTTTGACCACAAAACTACCATTAGGTGAAAGAACTTGTCGACACATATCTAAAGCTAATTCCACCAGATACATAGCTCGTGGTTGGTCCACGGACAGGTTACCCGCCATATTTGGCGCCATATCAGACATTACTACGTCAACCATATCCGGTTGGATCCGTTCCAGCAGCGCATCCAATACCGCTTCCTCACGGAAGTCGCCCTGCAGGAATGAAACACCAGCAATGGAATCCATCGGCAAAATATCGCAAGCAATCACTTTCCCCTCGTCACCAACGATTCCAACTGCATATTGCGACCAGCCCCCTGGCGCGGCGCCTAAGTCGACGACTGTCATGCCTGGCTGCAATAATTTATCTTTACTTTGAATCTCTTCTATTTTGAAGATAGCACGTGAACGATAACCTTTCTTTTTAGCTTCGTTTACGTATTTGTCGTCAAAATGTTCTTTCAACCAGCGGCCGGAGCTCGCCGAATGCTTCTGTTTACTCATTCGATTCCTAACTTAGCAGCCTCTATCTGAGAAAGTATGGTAGAAAATATAGTCTTCCAAGATAGATGGCGTTAAAATGTGTTTTTTCAACCCTAATAGTAAAGAAAATTGGGCGCGTAATGAACCTAAGCAACAAACAAAAGCAGCATCTAAAAGCCCTGGCACACAATTTAAAACCGGTTGTGCTGATGGGTGGCAACGGACTTACTGAAGCTGTTTTGGCGGAAATCGAAATTGCGCTTGACCACCACGAACTGATTAAAGTGAAAGTGGTATCAGAGGATCGCGAAACTAAACATCTGATTGTAGATGCAATTGTTCGTGAGACCGGAGCAGAGAAAGTTCAGGTAATCGGCAAAGTATTGGTTCTTTTCCGTCCGTCTGAACAACGTAAAATCGAACTGCCACGCAAGTAATTTCGGTTACTTAAGATTACAAAAAGGTCGCATGATGCGACCTTTTTGATTATTAGTGTCTGCGTTTCGCGTGTTTTATAGATAGTCGACGCGGTCGATCTCAAACACCTTTTCACCACCGGGTGTCGAGATAGTCACTTCATCGCCTTCCATCTTACCAATCAGCCCACGTGCAATTGGCGAACTTACAGAGATGCGGCCAGATTTGATGTCTGCTTCATCTTCGCCCACGATTTGGTACGTTTTCTCTTCATCAGTATCAACGTCAATCAGAGTCACGGTTGAACCAAAGATGATTTTGCCAGTGTTTTCCAGTTTGGTGACGTCAATAACTTGAGCCACTGACAGCTTGAATTCGATATCGCGAATTTGCGCTTCACAGATGCCCTGCTCTTCACGAGCGGCATGATACTCTGCGTTTTCTTTTAGATCGCCCAATTCGCGCGCTTCCGCAATCGCTTCTGAAATCTTCGGACGAAGCTTAAGTAGTCTATCCAGTTCTTCACGCAGCATCTTTTCGCCGCGAAGTGTCATCGGAACTTTTTCCATTTTATACCTCTATGCCAAAGCTATCTTTGGACAATACAAAACTACCCAACCCCTAAAAAAGGATTAGGTAGTACTCGATGAATCATTTGCAGATTAGTGTAAACAAACATGCCGATGAAATCATCCAAATTCAAGTTTTGCGACCAGAAATTGAGATTAAGCCCAACCTGTAAGATTCTGCGTGATCTGCTGCACAATTCATTTGTTTAGAATTTCCGCTAAAACACGTAAAAAAAGATAAAGAATTCAACTTTCTTTACCATTTAAAACCTTTCACAAAACCAAACAAAAACATTTAAAAACAACAACTTGATATTTTTTTATTGGCAATAAAACACTGTTCATAAGCTGGATTTATATCATTTTACTAACTGATTGAGGAACTTTGAGGGTACAAATTGAGCCACGAACGCTTTGAATGTTCTGTGTGAATACTAATATGTAAGAGGTATTCAACTAGACACATTTAAATATTCGCCGCACGTTAGATAAAACAACGTGGCTGAATTATTACTTATGGACAGTAAACTAGGACTTAATAAGATGAAAAAGACTCTGATTGCTCTTGCGGTCTCAGCTGCAGCAGTGGCTACTGGCGTAAACGCTGGTGAACTATACAACCAAGATGGTACTTCTCTGGCGCTAGGCGGCCGTGCTGAAGCACGTCTGTCTCTGAAAGATGGCAAAGCAGACGACAAAACTCGTGTGCGTATCAACGTTCTGGGCAAAACTCAAATCAACGACAGCCTGTACGGTCTTGGTTTCTACGAAGCTGAACTGACTACTAACGATGGCGGCGATATCGACAGCGATAGCGATAACCTGACTAGTCGTTACGCATACGCTGGAATCGGCGGCAACTTCGGTGAAGTATCTTACGGTAAAACTGAAGGCTCACTGGGTGTAATCACTGACTTTACCGATATCATGGCTTACCACGGTAACTCTGCAGCAGACAAACTGACTGTTGCTGACCGTGCGGACAACATGATTGCATACAAAGGCCAGTTCTCTGACCTAGCTCTACGTGCAACTTACCGTTTTGCAGACCGTAGCGATGACGGTTCAACTTTCTCTGATAACAAACAAGATGGTTACTCTCTGTCTGCTATCTACGCAATCGGCGACACTGGCGTGAAACTAGGTGCTGGCTACGCTGACCAAGACAAAGCTAACGAATACATGCTAGCAGCGTCTTACACCGTTTCTGATTTCTACTTCGCAGGTCTGTTTACTGACGGTGAGAAACAAGATTCAAACCGCAACAAGTACGACTACACTGGTTACGAGCTAGCAGCAGCTTACACTCTGAACCAAACTGTATTCACTACTACTTACAACAACGCTGAAACTGAAAGTGAAACTTCTGCTGACAACCTGGCAGTAGACGCGACTTACTACTTCAAGCCTAACTTCCGTGCTTACGTATCGTACAACTTCAACCTGATTGACAAAGGCGATACTATCGGTACTTCAACTGGTAAAGGCACTGCAACTAAAGTTGACGCTGAAGACGAAATCGCACTGGGTCTGCGTTACGACTTCTAATTTGACATTCATCTGTCAATCGCAAAACGCCTGCTTACTAGCAGGCGTTTTTCTATCTCGCTATACTCTCTGTCACCATTTCCCCAGTGATCAGGCGTTATGTCTTTATTTCAACCCCGACAATTCTGTGTCGTTTCCTTCTCCCTGTACTGTGTTTTCTTTTCCGTAGCGGGTTCGGCGCAGCTAAACACGCAATCTTTACCGAACGGCGCTCGCACTGGGCTGCTTATCCAGTCGCTCAATAACGCAGAGCCGAGTGAACGTCTGCAAACCGGAGAGTATTTTCCGCCAGCCAGCACATTAAAAGTGATCACCGCATTAGCGAGCCAGTTAGAGTTAGGGCCGGATTTTCGCTTTGAAACGACATTAGCCGTTTCCGGAAATAACGCAGCGCTGGTGTTCAGTGGAGATCCCACGCTCAAAACCGACGATGTGAAAACACTGCTCAGAGCACTCAAACAACAGCAAGGATCGACCATCACGGGCGACTTATGGCTTGATAATCGCCGCTTTACCGGATACGAGCGCGCGGTCGGTTGGCCCTGGGACGTCATGGGCGTATGTTACAGTGCTCCGGTCAGCACGATTAATCTTGATGGAAACTGCATTCAGGCATCCATTTATACTCAGGATGATGGCCGAACCCGCGTATTCGTTCCTGAGCATTACCCGGTACATGTGATTTCCGAAGCCCGCAGCGTGAGCGATACCGAACAACAAAGCCAGCATTGCGATTTAGAGCTCACCACATCACCGGAAAACCATTATCGTCTCGCAGGCTGCCTGCCCAGTCGAACAAAGCCTCTACCGCTGAAATTCGCCGTGCAGAATACAGATTTGTATGCTCAGCGTCTGGTGTATAAATTGCTCAATCAATTGGGCATCACTTTAAAAGGTGAAGTAAGAATTGGCGCTCTGCCCGGAAAAACCGCTCAAGTGATTGCCACTCACCAATCCGAAAGCCTGACTCAGCTATTGGATACCATGCTTAAAGATTCTGACAATCTGATTGCTGACACGCTGACCAAAACGCTAGGACACCATTTTTTCCTTCAACCAGGCAGCTTTACCAACGGTACCGAAGCGATCAAACAGATCATTTTTGCGCGTACAGGCATTTCACTGGCTGACGCACAGCTCACCGACGGATCCGGCTTATCACGCAACAACCGAATTCGTCTCGACAGCATGCGCCAGATCCTCATCTACGTCTGGCAACACGATCAGGAATTAGGGCTTATCGATTTGCTTCCTGTTGCTGGTGAGAGTGGCACACTCAAATATCGCCGCAGCATGCGCAGCGATGAAGTGAAAGGCAAGATCAAAGGTAAGAGTGGTTCGCTGTACGGTACACACAACATGGTTGGTTTCGGACTGGACAAACAGGGCAAGCCGGAGACACTGTTTATTCAGTATGTCACCGACTATTTCCCGCCAGAGTCCCAAACTGAGCTTCCGGTCGAAGCCCCCATTACTCAGTTTGAGTCCGGATTTTATCATCAGGTTCTCAGCCTAAGCCAAGCACATGATTCACGACAGTAAAGTAGATCCACATCCCTGAGATATCGACGATCGATGCCAATACCGGGCTGACCAACACCGCCGGATCCAGCTTACAAGCCCGGGCGATGATCGGCAGAATGCCGCCCAGTGTGGTTGAGATCGTCACTTGAATAAACAGCGCAATGGCGATCGCCAGCGCAATGCTATTCAAACTGAATCCCCCAGCCGCATTCGGATCGCTGAACAGCAGAATGCGGCCAATCATGACCAGCGAAATGGCCAATGCGATACACAATGCCACCCGGCTCTCTTTCCACAGCACACTCATCCACTGCCGCTTTTTAAGCTCGCCCGTCGCAAGAGCACTGATCACCAATGTAGCTGCCTGACTGCCAGTGTTACCGCCCGCAGCCGCGATCACAGGCATATACACCGCCAGCAATACTAACTGACTCAACGTGTCTTCATAGTGCGAAATGATCAGGCCTGACACAATACCCAGCAAAGCCAGCGAAATGATCCATCCGATACGATGTTTCACATGCTCCATCACACTGGTCTTCAGATAGCTGTGCGACGTCTCCACCTCTGAGTGAATGAAACCCAAGCGGTGGGCATAGTGACGAGCACGTTTATCGTGATCTTCTTTATCCAGCAAGTTCAGCAAATGCTGGACATAGCCAACCGAACAGTGGTGCAAAATCGCCACCGCTTCATCAATCGGCATAACCGTCAGCAAATGTACTTGCGTTTGTTCATCGTATTGCAAAAATGCGTTACGCGCAGCGCCGATTTCCTCTTGAGAAAAATAGGCATTGTTTTCAATGTAGTAGTTGTTCATTACCGTCATGGCGAATCTCCCGATTGGCATAGGTAACGACCATCGATAAGCAGGCATCAACAGCGTTTCACACGTCATTACGTGTGACATACCAAGGCTTATCAACTAGAGGAATGGAGAAAAATAGAGAGGAATTTGAGAAAAGGTTCCCTACCGCGCAGGCAGGGCGAACAAGCCAATACCAACAGCGGGTTATTTTTCTCCCTTCATACTAGGGGGATGGTCGGTATTGTTCATGTTAGTCTCCGAAATTACGCGGCATTTAAAGCAGCGCGGGGATTGTAGCAAACCAAAACCTAAAAAACAGTCAAATCAGCGTAAATTTTCTCAGCACCTCGACATCTGGTTAAATCGCTTCGATACTGTTTATAACGCGATGAAAATCATAGGATTCACGTTATTGATGAACCGAATAAAACGCAAAGGTTATCAGTGTGTCGGTATCACCTGTGTGATTCTGGGTGCCATCGGCGCCACCGTACCGCTTCTGCCCACCGTGCCCTTTTTGCTGCTGGCTCTGTACTGCTTTGGCGTATCGTCACCGAGATTTCAGCAATGGTTGCTGCAACACAAAAGGCTGGGCCCGTTGGCTAGGCGGTTACACCATAAACAAGGATTTACCCGGGCGGAAAAGTGGCAGTCGCTGACCGTCATTTGGCTGTCCATGGGGAGTGTGTGGTATTTCATGGCACAGAATACCCACTGGCAATATGCGATTGCAGCACTGCTGCTGTTTGAAACTTGGTTTATCCTGCGCTTAAAAACCTATATCGCTCCAAACCACCCCACAAAAAAAGCGCCCTGAGGCGCTTTTCATTTAATCGTTGTGGTAACCGTCAATTACTTTACCGTTACTCGTGCAAACTTACGCTTACCAACTTGATAAACCGATGTGCCTACCTCAGGAACCAGTTTCGCGTCATCCAGTTTTTCACCGTCTTGCTTTACCGCACCTTGCTTGATCATACGCAGAGCGTCCGATGTTGAACCAACCAGGCCTGCGTCTTTCAGCAGGTTAGCAATCGCGATACCCGCTTCAAATTCAAACTCCGGCATTTCATCCGGCATCGCACCTTTCTGGAAACGGTTAATAAACTCTTGCTCTGCCGCATCCGCATCCGCTTCTGAATGGAAGCGAGCAATGATCTCTTTCGCCAGCAGGATTTTGATATCACGAGGGTTTTTACCGTTCGCCACATCTGCTTTAAATTGCTGAAGTTCTTCCAGAGGACGGAAAGACAGCAGCTCATAATAGCTCCACATCAGATCATCCGAGATCGACATGATTTTACCAAACATTTCACTTGGCGCTTCGCTGACACCAATGTAGTTGTTGGCTGACTTCGACATTTTCTTCTCGCCGTCCAAACCAACCAGTAGAGGCATCATCAGCACAACTTGTGGCTTCTGGCCGTTTGATTTTTGCAGCTCACGCCCCATCAGCAAGTTGAATTTCTGGTCAGTACCACCCAGCTCAACATCGGTTTCCATCGCGACAGAATCGTAGCCTTGCAGCAGTGGATACATAAACTCATGAATCGCAATCGGCTGACCGTTCGCATAACGTTTTTTGAAATCATCACGCTCAAGCATACGCGCTACCGTTTGGTTCGCCGCCAGACGAATCATACCTTCCGCTCCCAGTTCAGACAGCCATTCTGAGTTGAACTGAATCTTGGTTTTTGCAGGGTCCAGAATCTTGAACACCTGTTGCTTGTAAGTTTCCGCGTTGCGCAGTACATCTTCGCGAGTCAGCGGCGGACGCGTGGTATTTTTACCTGTTGGGTCGCCAACCATACCAGTGAAGTCACCGATAAGGAACGTCACATCATGGCCTAAGTCCTGGAAAGTACGTAGCTTGTTCAGGATTACCGTGTGGCCAAGGTGAATGTCCGGAGCCGTTGGATCCGCACCCAATTTGATACGCAGAGGACGGCCTTCTTTCAGCTTGGCAATCAGTTCTTCTTCCGGAATCAGCTCCTCGACACCACGCTTAATCTCAGCTAAAGCAGCTTCAATACTCGCCATTCTTGTTCACTCCCACAGATTTGGCAAAAATTTAATAGTTCGACATCTTACTTGAATAGCGATGAATTTTGAAACCAGTTAGACTAACGAACTAGCGTTTTTGTTAATTAATCATTGAACGAACCCGAGTATGCTTTCTATTTTTGCTCGTCTTCCGTGGATTCATCGGGCGTTAATTGCCCTGTTCAGTGCGTTGATCGTCATCGCCCTGTTTTTTCTGCCGAATCCGGAGGCACTGAGAAACGATTCCAACCGGCTCCAGGTCGGACACCATTATCCGCTTGCTATTAATAGTGAAGCGCTCTCTCCCGGTGCAACCATTTTGCCTTCTGCCGTTTTGCGTTGGGAGAAACACACTGTCCACTCAGGGGAAAGTGCTGCTGTTCTGTTTCAGCGTATCGGCCTATCTTCCCGTCAGTTATATGAGCTGACCTCCAGCAACGACGATATCAACAATCAGTTGTCACGCTTAAGACCTGGTGATGAATTACAGTTTGGCTTTGATGAGAATAACGATCTGATTCAGCTCAAACGCAAAATCAGCGCGTACGAAACCTTCTCTGTAACCCGTTCAGAATCGGGTTACACGTCCGAATTTGATAAAAAAGACATCTTCTACCAATACAATTATGCGGAAGCAGAGATCACGTCTAATTTCTGGAATGCTGCCGTCAGTGCTGGTTTGTCGGCGAACCAAATCATGGAGTTGGCAGGCATTTTTGGCTGGGACGTCGATTTTGCTCTCGATATTCGTAGCGGCGATACATTCAAATTGCTGTATCAGGAGAAAGTCGTTGAAGGTGAAGTGATTGGCCGGGGTAACATCATCGCCGCTATGTTCACCAACCAAGGCACCACGTTTACCGCAATTCTGGATGACAATACGGGCAACTATTACGATGAAAACGGCCGTGCGATGAAAAAAGCATTCCTACGTTCTCCGCTCGATTTCCGCCGCGTTTCGTCCAACTTTAATCCGCGTCGCTTACACCCTGTAACTGGTCAGGTGAAAGCGCACCGTGGCACTGACTATGTTGCCCCTGTCGGCACGCCGATTTGGGCAGCTGGTGACGGCGTGGTAGAAAAATCCAGCTACAACCAATTTAACGGTAACTACGTTTTCATTCGTCACAGCAACACCTACATCACAAAATATCTGCACCTGACGCGCCGCACTGTTAAAACGGGTCAGCGAGTAAAACAGGGACAGGTGATCGGTACGCTGGGGGGAACAGGTCGAGTCACTGGTCCGCACCTGCATTACGAGTTTCTGGTTAATGGGGTTCATAAAAACCCGCGTACAGTCGAACTGCCGCAATCAAAATCACTCAACGGGAAAGCCAAAGAAACCTTCATTGCTAATGCAAAAATTCGGCTACAAAAACTCTCCCGCTACAGTGAGCTGCTGTATGCAAAAAACTAACACCATCGAAACCGGAGCTTGCTCCGGTTCATTTTTTCTCCCGACCAAGCATCAACATGCACGGTGTCAGGACCAAAGTCAGAAGAGTAGCAAACGCCAAACCTCCGGCCACAGCCGTCGCCAGTTGCGACCACCATTGTGTGCTCGGCGCGCCAAATTCAATCTTCTGATTAATTATATCGATGTTCATCTCCAGCACCATCGGCAGCAAGCCCAGAATCGTAGTGATCGTCGTCAGCATCACCGGACGCAGGCGCTGCACGCCAGTACGCAATATGGCTTCCTGTTTACTTAAGCCACGTTTGCGCAGCTGGTTGTAGGTATCAATCAGTACGATGTTGTTGTTGACCACGATCCCGGCCAACGCAATCACACCAATACCCGACATAATCACGCCAAACGGCTTGTGGAAGATAAGAAGCCCGGCAAACACCCCCACGGTGGAAAACAACACCGCACTCAGAATCAAAAAGGCTTGATAGAAACTGTTGAATTGGGTGATCAGAATCAGCGCCATCACCACCAGAGCCACCACGAAAGCGGACTGTAAAAACGCCGCTGAATGCTCCTGCTCTTCATTTTGCCCGCGCAGACGAAAATCAACACTGGATGGCAACGATAATTCTGACAGTGCTTGTTCTATTTTGGGGAGCTCCAACGCCAAGTTATAACCTTCGTTCAGATCAGCCATGACATTGATGACCCGGCGACCATCGACCCGCTTGATAGTGTCCTGCTTGTGATCCGGCTTGATGGACGCGAAGTTAGTGATCGGAACCAAACCAGCCTGCGTTTTCACCCTTAGCTGGTCAAAGCGGCCAATATCACGCTGCTGCGCCGGATAGCGAACCAGAATATCTACTTCTTCATTGGCATCATCCGGCAGATAGTCGCCAATTTTGAGGCCATTAGTCACAAACTGAACCGTATTCCCCACCAGCGTGGCATCCGCCCCAAAACGTGAAGCATCGTCACGACGAATATCGATTCGCCAGTCAATACCAGGCTTGTTACTGCTGTCGCTGATGTTGGTGAACGCCGGATTAGCATCTGCCCAAGCTCTGACCTGTTTAGCGGCGGCATTGAGTTCATCAGGACTGCGCGCTGAAAGTTCAATAACCAAGTCGTGTTCACTTGGCGGACCAGCATCAGGAAACTTGTACTCGATCTCAACGCCAGCAAATTGATCCGTGACCTGTTTGAGTTCTTCAATGATGGTCTTCACTTTACGCCGATACTGCCAATCAACTGGCGTTATCTGAATCTGACCGATACCATCATCCACGCCCGTGCGGGTGTAAACACTTTCAAACTCGTCATGGCCCAGCATTACCAGCTCAATTTCGCGCATGATGGTATCTTTTTCTTGAATCGATAAATCACCATAAGAGCGCACTTTAACGGTAAAAAACGGCGGATCCACTTCAGGAAAAAATTCGGCCCCAAGGCCCGCTTTGGCGTAGGTGACGCCCACTCCTACCGCCATCAGGATGGCGGCAAGCAGAATCTTAACCGGATGACGGATCGCGACGGCAAGCGTCAGGTAGTAGAGCTTGGTAATCCCCGTTGCCTGTTCAAACTCACCGTTTTGTAGCGCGATCATGCGCGCCTGATTTTGCGCAGACACATGTTGCGGCTTACCGATCAGGCTGCCCAATACCGGAACAAACAACATCGCCATAACCAGCGATGCTGCCAACGTTGCAATTAACGTCAGTGGTAAAAATTTCATAAACTCGCCAGTAATGTCCGGCCAGAACAACAAAGGGGCAAACGCGGCCAGCGTGGTAGCCGTGGACGCAGTGATGGGCCAGGCCATGCGTTTGGCTGCATCACGATACGCTTCGCTGCGTGGCATGCCTTCCTGCATGCGCCGATCCGCAAACTCCGTCACCACGATGGCTCCATCCACCAGCATGCCGACGGCCATGATGAGTGAAAACAACACGATGATATTGACGGTCAAACCAAACACCGACAACACCAAAAGCCCTGTCAGGAAAGACCCGGGAATCGAAACCCCGACCAGAAATGCGGTGCGGACACCCAGGATAGCGATAATGACGATAACCACCAGAATGATGGCGGACAGAATGTTGTTCTGCAGATCATTAAGCATCAACTGAACGTCTTTGGACTCATCCCAGGTATATTTCACCAACAGGTTGCTCGGCCAGTCTTCACGCTTTTGCGCTTCGCGAAGTACCGTTTTTACCAGTTCAACCGTTTCGATGATGTTCTCTCCGGCGCGTTTTTTCACGTCCAGCACCAGCGCCGATTTCCCGTCAAGACGGGCGAAACTTTCCGGGTCGCGAAATGAGCGGCGTACCGTCGCGATATCGCCAAAAGTAATGACTCTTTTGCCCTCAACTTTGACGGGCAACTCCAACACATCTTTCAAGGAATCAAAGACGGAAGGCACTTTCACCGAAAAACGGCCGTAACCGGTATCAACAAATCCGGCCGCGACAACACGGTTGTTGAGCGCGATCAGATTATAAATATCGCCCTGATCGAGACCATAACTTTCCATCAGCAGAGGATCGACCACGATCTCTACGATATCCTCTCGATCGCCGGCAATATCGACTTCCAAGACCTGACGATAGCTTTCGAGTTTATCCCGCAAAGCTCGGGCAATTTGTACAATGCCCCGCTCTGGTACTGTGCCATACAGAACGACCGACAACACGGGTTGCTCAGAGGCCAGAGTCACTTCGTTTACCACAGGTTCGTCACTATCGGCGGGCAGTTTGGGCTTAGCGAGGTCAACCGCGTCACGTACGTCAGCCATCGCTTTGTTGAGGTCTACCCCAACGTTAAACTCCAACACGATGGATGCATAACCTTCCGCCGCATTGGCCGTCATCTCCTTGATGCCTTCTATTGAGCGTAATTCCTGCTCGAGAGGGCGCACGATCAAACGTTCCGCATCATCCGGCGAGATGCCCTGATGGGTGACCGAGACATAAATGATTGGAATAGTGATATCCGGACTCGATTCCTTGGGAATCGTAAAGTAGGTCAACACGCCAGCCACAAGAATAAACACCAGCAGCGTCAGCATAGTTCGCGCCCGGGACAACGCGGCGTCAATCAAAGTAAACATGGCGTTCTCCTATGGATTGACAGGTTGCGAAACCGCAATTACGCGATCACCATCGCGCACAAATCCTTGCCCACGGGTAACGATATCAACGCGGTCACCCAAGCCCGTCAGCCACACGCCGTCTTGCTCGGCTTTGACCAATTGAATCGGCACGAAATGCACGATATTGTCCACCAGCGTTTTAACCCCGAGATTGCCTTCCGCATCCAGCGCCAGCATCGCAGGAGTCACTTTAACCGCAGGTTGAACGGCCAGATTCAGTTCCACTTCAGCACTCACACCTGCCGGCATGGCATCTCGTGGATTGGGGACTTCCACTTCAATCGCAAAAGTATTGGTGGCAGGGTCCGAAACCCGTGCCAGATAGCGAATTGTGCCTTCACTCTGCGCGCCATCAATAAAACGTACAACGGCCTTTTGTCCGACCGACAGGCTCTGAATGTGGCGCTCACTGACGTTGGCTTCGATCACCAAAGGATTGAGTTCAATTAACGTGGCAATGGGGTCACCGATGCCAACATAATCCCCCTGCTCGATAGGCAACAATTCAACCACGCCGCTAAAGGGTGCACGAACCTGAGTGTGGCGCAGTGCAAGCTCAACCCGGCTGACTGCGGCTTTCGCTTCCGCCAGCGCCGCAACAGCATTGGTGTAAGCCACTTCACCTTGTAGACCTCGGTTTTTGAGCGACTTTGCAGCCTGATATTCTTGGTCACGAACCCGTAATTGTGCTTTGGCCTGCTCGAGTTGAGCGGCCAAATCGCCTTTTTCAATCCGGGCAATCACCTGATCACGTGTAACAGATTGACCTTTGTTGACCGCCAGTTCCAAAATTCGGCCGCTAAATTCTGCCGCCAAACGAGCTTGGCGATTCGGCGCTGTGCGCCCATAAAGGTCGATTTTCTTTTCAGTAGGCTGCGCGTGAAAGGTTTGATACTGCACTCGCGCGAGAGGGATAGCTTCCGTTTTTGGCTCGCTACGCTCTTCGGCATTGGTGGCACCGAGGCTAAGCCAAACGGAAAGAATAATGATTAGAAATGCAGAAAAAAACCAAGGTCGTTGTGTTAACCAACGGCCGATTGGCAGGCGCCCTGACGTAGGGTGAGACATAAATAATCCCTTATAATTATATCCCTACGCAACGGCCTCAATACGTAGGCGAGTCAGCCGATAAGCACGACTGACTCTGGCATCTGTGGTCTGAGATCAGACACTGAATGATGCACCGCAACCACAAGTAGTTGTCGCGTTCGGGTTGTTTACAAAGAAGCGTGAACCTTCCAGGCCCTCAGTGTAATCAACCACACCGCCGATCAGATATTGCAGACTCATCGGGTCAACCACTAGGGTCACGCCGCTGTTTACGATCGTGGTGTCTCCGTCATTGACATTTTCGTCAAAGGTAAAGCCGTACTGGAAACCACTACAACCGCCGCCGGTAATATACACGCGCAGTTTCAGTGCAGGATTTTCTTCTTCAGCGATCAGTGCTCTTACGCGTGTTGCCGCTGCATCCGAAAAGGATAATGGTACATTTACTTCGCTCACGACGACCTCTCTCACTCGTGTATGTGCCCGCGCTTAAGTCATTTCAGGCTCAGCGTCAGGTCTGTCTAATTATGCTGTTGCCACGATTATCCAATACCTGACTTATCCGTTCAAGTATTAGCCGGAATTTCAGCATCTCCGAGTGTAAAGTATTAGCCAAGCGAATGATTTAACGCCCTTTGTATACCAGACTCGCTCATTGACTCTGTGAATGGGCGCAGAAAATTGGGGAAAATATTTCGTCTCGCGTCGCATAAGCGTACAATGCAGCCCACATTGGTCCGAGCAATCATCAAGAGGAACTATCCATGACCAAATCAGAAGATCTTTATCAAAAGGCACAAACCAGAATTCCAGGCGGCGTAAACTCTCCAGTGCGCGCATTCAATGGCGTAGGCGGTTCTCCACTGTTTGTTGACCGTGCAGACGGCGCCCTGATTTTTGATGCTGACGGTAAAGCTTACATTGATTATGTGGGTTCATGGGGTCCGATGATTCTCGGTCACAACCACGCTGTGATTCGTGAAGCGGTTATTAACGCAGCCCATCGTGGCCTGAGCTTTGGTGCGCCGACCGAAATGGAAATTGCGATGGCAGAACTGGTGTCGGAACTGGTGCCATCAATGGAACAATTGCGTATGGTGAACTCAGGTACTGAAGCAACCATGAGTGCGATTCGTCTGGCTCGTGGTTACACTGGCCGTGACAAAATCATCAAATTCGAAGGCTGTTACCATGGCCATGCCGATAGCCTGTTAGTAAAGGCTGGCTCAGGTGCTCTGACTCTGGGCCAACCAAGTTCTCCGGGCGTACCAGCAGACTTTGCTAAATACACGCTGACGGCGCGCTTTAACGATCTCGATTCAGTTCGTGCGCTATTTGCAGCCAACAAAGGCGAAATCGCGTGTATCATCGTCGAACCTGTTGCGGGTAACATGAACTGTATTCCACCCGTTGAAGGCTTCCACGAAGGACTGCGTGAAATCTGTGATCAAGAAGGCGCGCTGCTGATTTTTGATGAAGTGATGACAGGTTTCCGCGTTGCGTTGGGTGGCGCTCAAGCGCATTACAACATCAAACCAGACTTGACCACATTGGGCAAAGTGATTGGCGGCGGTATGCCAGTCGGCGCATTCGGTGGCCGTAAAGACGTGATGCAATACATTGCGCCAACCGGTCCGGTTTATCAAGCGGGTACCTTATCTGGTAACCCAATTGCAATGGCAGCGGGTTATGCGTGTCTGTCTTTGCTGAAAGAAGAAGGCAACGAAAAACGCCTGGCAGCGAAAACTAAACAACTGGCCGACGGCTTCAAAGAGCTGGCGGACAAACACGGAATTCCACTGCTGGTTCACCAAGTCGGTGGTATGTTCGGCTTCTTCTTCACCGATCAAGGCAGCGTTACCTGCTACGAAGATGTGGCTAAGTGCGATGTAGAACGCTTCAAGAAGTTCTTCCACCTGATGCTGCAACACGGCGTTTATCTGGCACCTTCTGCTTTTGAAGCAAGCTTTACTTCGCTGGCACACGGCTCTAAAGAAATTGATGCGACACTCGAAGCCGCGGACCGCAGCTTCGCTATTCTCGCTCAGGAAGCGTAAACACTCGCGAAAAAGACTAAAGGCTGCACACGCAGCCTTTTTTATATCTCAAACGTAGTATCTGGTCGTTTACTGCCAATTGATGACAACCAACACAACCAGCACGCCAATGACAATACCAAGCCAAGGCAGACGGCGACGTTTCGCCAGCTTGCTTTCACAACCTTTATCGTTATCGCAACATCCCATTTCCTGCTCCTCATTGCTAACTGCCTGAAATGCAGCCATTATAAACCCAATTGATTATCACATGGGACCGCTACCGTGCCTGAAAAACTGAAAATATCCTCCAGTCACTGGGTTTTGATCGTTGCTTTATTGGCAGCGGCGTTCACCTGTTACCTACTGGTCAAGCCTTACGTGAACTCAATTGTGATGGCGTTCATCATCTCACTTCTGATGTTCCCTATCCATGAGAAACTGGAATCCAAGCTGCCTTCACACAAAAACTTGGTTTCGCTGCTGTCGTGCATCATTCTGACCTTCATTATCGTCATTCCACTACTGTTTGTCTTCGGAGCGATTGTTCAGCAAGGGTCAAAATTTTCACAAAACGTCTATCAATGGGTAACGCACGGCGGTATTCAAACGGTATTTAACCATCCTTGGGTGGTCAAAGGGTTGTCGCTGGCCAACCATTACTTACCGTTTGATGAAATAACGCCGCAACAAATCGCACAAAGAGTCGGACAATTTGCGACTTCATTTGGCACTAATCTGGTTGGTATCAGCGCAAAAATTCTCGGCGATGCCACCAACTTCCTGATGGATTTTCTGTTGATGCTGTTTGTCCTGTTCTTCCTGCTGCGCGATCACGACAAAATCATCTCTGCTATTCGCCATATTCTGCCGCTGTCACGCAGCCAGGAAGACAAACTGCTGTCTGAAATCGAACAGGTGTCGAAATCGGCAGTGATGGGATCATTTTTAACCGCCATCGCTCAGGGTGCCGCGGGTGGTTTGGGGATGTGGATGGCCGGGTTCCCGGGTCTGTTTTGGGGCACCATGATGGGCTTTGCCTCTTTCATTCCGGTGGTCGGTACGGCATTAATCTGGATTCCAGCTACGATTTATCTGTTTGTTGTCGGCGATACCACCTGGACGATTTTCCTCGCCGTGTGGAGTATTGCCGTGGTCGGATCCATCGACAACCTGCTGCGTCCGTTCCTGATGCAGGGTAGTGCCGGTATGAATACGCTGATGATTTTCTTCTCTCTGCTCGGAGGGATTCAGTTGTTTGGTTTAATTGGCCTGATTTATGGGCCACTTATCTTTGCCATTACCATCGTGCTGTTTAACATTTACGAAGAAGAGTTTCAGGGCTTTTTGAACAACCAAGACAACAGCTGATCCTCAACGTAAAGCAGATAAAGCACTTCAAGCACCGGGCTGATTATGCGAAAATCAGCCCCCCTATTTTGTGTCGAGTCTGTTATGTCCAATTACATCGCTCCAAGTCAGATCGCGCAGCGCCAGCTGGCCTACTTTGAAGGTAAACATGTACTGATTGCCGGAGAAGCAGAAGACCTGTTTCCATTAGAACTGGCCAAACATTGCGCGTCTGTGTCCGTATTTACCACCAACTATGGTTACTATCGCCAGTTGCAAGGCAAGTCGGCACTGAACTGTTACTTTGGAGCCGAACTGGTCGACGAGATCGACGCCGACATGGTGCTGCTGTATTGGCCAAAAGCCAAGTTGGAAGCAGAATACTTGCTGGCGATGCTGATGGCAAAGCTGGGCGAAAATACAGAGATCGTCGTGGTCGGTGAAAATCGTTCCGGAGTGAAAAGCATTGAGAAAATGTTCGCACCGTACGGATTGATTCAAAAGTATGACTCTGCACGTCGTTGCTCATTTTACTGGGGCCAATGCACGCAAAGCGTAAAACCATTCAACCTCAACGATTGGTTTAAGTCCTACCCAGTTCAGTACCAGCAATACAACCTCACTATTCGCAGCCTACCCGGCGTATTTAGTCATGGTGAGTTTGACATTGGCAGTCGTTTGCTACTCGACACACTACCAGCCCTGCGCGGAAAAGTGCTGGATTTCGGCTGTGGCGCCGGAGTACTGGGGTGTGTCATGGCCACTCTCAATCCGGAAATTGAGCTGGAGATGTGTGACATCAGCGCGCTGGCTATTCGTTCAAGCCAGGAAACACTCGCTGCCAACGGCCTCAGCGGCCGCGTCTTTGCGTCAGACGTTTATTCAGATACCGCCTCTGATTATCAGTTTATCGTCACTAACCCACCATTCCACGCAGGTCTGGACACCAGTTATAACGCCACAGAAACCTTGCTGGCCAAAGCCCCGGCGTATCTCAAACCTCGTGGGCAACTGATGGTTGTCGCCAACAGTTTTCTCAAATATCCGCCGATCATCGAACAAGCGTTTGGTAATTGCGAGACGTTAAATAAGACCAATAAATTCACGATTTATCACGCACAGAAATAATTCCCGCAACGCGAAATTGCCGTTTTTAGCGGTAATTTCGCCACTATCCGACCGAAAACTGCGTCCATGCCCACGCTTTGAACCCAACTTACTTGTCAAAGTAAAAAAACTCGTTAATTTCGTTATTTCAGGTACTTCTTGTCATTCACTTAACTCATTCGTGCTTTCTGCACGGATCAGTGCCACCAAAGTAACGCCTTTTCTATGTTTAGGTTCAATCGGAAGCAAAAGTTTAAGCGCCTGCAGAATACTCTTATGCTGGCGTTCCTGGTTCTCAGCATCACCCCTCTGACGGTGACGGCAATCTTTTTCCTTCAATCTCACAGTAAAGACTTGCAGGAACAAAGCACATCGCATCTTCTGTCAGTGCGGGATACCAAACAGCAGCAAGTAATCGACTACCTCACGGCTAAAGAGTCTGAAGTGATGGGCTTTGTCCGCTCAGAACTTGCTTACGCCAGTGGCGGTCGCTTCTATGGATTGGTCAACGCATTTCAGCGCTTGGGAGTCGATATCGTTCAGGCGCGCGAGCATGCGCAGCAACGTTATGTACCGGGTTCCGGCGACCAAATCAAAACCTCCGTGTTACCAGAGTCGAGCAGTTACGTCGGCAGCGAACGCTATCGCTTGTTGCATAAACGCTACCACTGGGCGTATATGGAACTGCTTAAGCGTTCCGATTTTGACGATATTCTGTTGGTCGATATCAACGGAAACGTGGTGTATTCCATTTTTAAAAATGCCAACTACGGCACCAATCTGCTGACGGGAAAATTTAAAGACAGTAATCTGGGTCAAACCTTCCGCCAACTAGAACAGCAGGTCAGCGAACACCGTAAAACCAATGAAGATTACACCCCTGTCGTACTGTCTGATTTTGTTGATGAAAATGGCCGTCAATATGCGTGGATGGGCGCACCAATCATTCAGCAAGGCTACTTGCACAGTTATGCGATGTTCCGCCTGCCCAATAATGGCATTACCAAGCTGATTGCAGATACCAACAGCACCTCTTCAATGCGCACTCTGTTGGTCGGCCAGGATCATCGCTCGCGTACCCTCGCTTACGAGCAACCAGAGATCGATAAGAGTACTCAAGTGATTGATTGGGCGCTGAACGGCAGTCGTTCTGTTGGCACTTATACTAATCAGGCCGGGGAAAAAACCATCGCCGCTTACGCCCCTATCAACCTCAAAGATTTGCATTGGGCACTGGTGGTTGAACTACCAGAAAAAGAGGCCTTTGCGCGCGTCCGTCAGTTGGAGAAGCTGTTCATCTTTGCCATGCTGACCGCAATTATTTTGGTGGTGATCGCCTCACATTATCTGTCTAACTTCATTACATCTCCGCTCCTTAAACTGACCTGGGCAGCGGAGCGTGTCTCCGCTGGCGACTTGGATGAAACCATGATCAACACCGATCGGCGTGATGAAATTGGTCGGTTGGCGGTGAGTTTTGAACGTATGCAACGCTCTATTCGCGAGAAGATGCAACTGATTAAGGCGCAGAATAAAGAGTTGGAAAGCAATATTCAGATCATTCGTAAACAGAACGATGAATTGCAGTTGGCCAACAAACTGAAAGATGAGTTTCTCGCCACAACTTCGCATGAACTCAGAACGCCTTTACATGGCATGATCGGTATTGCCGAGGCGCTGATTTCCGGCGCCAATGGTCCAATTAATGCGGCACACAAGTATCAGCTCGACATTATCATCAGTAGCGGTCAACGACTGGCCACTTTGGTGGATGACTTGCTCGACTACCACAAAATGCGCTACGGCAATCTCGACATCAACAGGACTGCGGTTAATCTGTCCAATGCCACGCGTTTGGTGCTGGAACTGTCTAATCATCTGTTGGGCAAAAAGCCAATCCGCATTATTAACCAAGTCGCCGAAAATCCGGTGTGGGTATCTGCCGATGCCCAGCGTTTGGAACAGGTGTTGTATAACCTGATCGGCAACGCCATCAAATACACCTCGGAAGGTAAGATTGTCATCTCAGCCAATCAAGTGGATAACCATATTCGCGTTCAGGTCGTGGATACCGGGCAAGGTATTCCGGCCGAACAGCTGGAACACATTTTTGAACCTCTGATTCAAGCCGGACATGACACTAGCCGCTATCGTCAGGGGGCAGGACTGGGACTCTCCATCAGCCGTCAGTTAATTGAGTTGATGCATGGCTCGCTGTATGTCAGCAGCCAACCTATGGTTGGCACTACCTTTAGTTTCACCCTGCCAATCGCGTCAGAACAAGAGATTGCTGCCGCACAACTGACGCAGCTACCCCATTTCCAGGCTCCTGAATTTACGGAACTGGATCTGCCTGAGAATCATAGCATTCCGGAAAATCCGAACGGCCCACTGCTGTTAGTCGCGGATGATGAGCCGGTTAACTTACGTGTTCTGGACAGCTTCCTGCGTTTAGAAGGCTATCGTGTACGCACCGCACAGGATGGCAATGAAGTGTTGAAAGCTGTGGCTGAAGAGAAACCAGAGCTGCTATTACTCGACATCATGATGCCCGGTATGAGCGGTTATCAGGTTTGTGAAGAGCTGCGTAAAACGTATGATCACGCTCAATTACCAGTAATTATGCTGACCGCTCTGAATCAAACCGACGATCGCGTACGAGGCTTTGAAGCGGGTGCCAACGACTACCTGTCCAAACCTTTCAACAAACAGGAACTGGCTGCACGTATTATCGCGCACCTGACAGCAAGCAAAGCAGAACAACGTCGGATTGAAAACGCCGAGTTGCAGAAAGAATTGAAGCACCGCGCGATGGTTGAGGCCAGTTTGCTGGAAACACAAGGACGTTTGTTGGAACAGCTGGAATCGGCACCGGAAGCCATTGTTTGTATTCGTGAAGATCACAAAATCCGCTTTGCCAATGAAGCTGCTTCGCGCCTGTTTAAACGCAGTCAGGAGCAAATCAAGCGTTCTAACGCAGATGAGTTGATCGCTCCGAAGTATCTGCTGGTCGAACAGGAACATTATTGCGGCAACGTCGATATTTTTGTTGATGATATTCGGCAACACGTCAATGCTGATGTCCTCCGTCTGCCAGAAGGCGCCGGATTACAGGCAATGTATATCTTTAATGTGGGTGGCAGCATTAACGCTGCGCGTATTCATAACCTTGAAACCGCCGTTGAAGCCCTGTCGAGCTATGCCTTTGAAGGCGACAAGGATAAGCTGCAGCAACTCAAAGAACTGGGGGGAGAATTTACCCGTCTGGCAGACAAAGCCTCAGGTGACAGCCAATCTAAGCAGGACTTGATGCGCGCCGTCTTGGTGGATGCGATGACATCAGCCCTCAACTATTGGGAGAAAGTCTCCGGGCAAAGCAAATTCACGTTCGCAGAACAAAGTGGGTTATGGCGCGTCTATCTGGACCGAAGCACGCTGCAGACCCGCACACTCGACAAGTATCTGCGTATCGAAACACTGCCTAAAACACCGCGGTGGCGCACGGTACTCAATTCGCTGGATTACATTCTCGACCACTGCCAGGAGCAGGGGCCTGAACGTACCTACATTGAAGTACAACGCGACAAACTGCAAAAGCTGCTCACCTCTGAATAAGAGACCAAAAGCCCGCCTTCTGGTGGGCTTTTTACTACCTAAAATCTGACGACAGATCTCTCATGACGGTTACGGTCTACTGAAATATTTCCTCTCCATTACTAACGGCGGACGCGCTTCATTTTTACGTCGAAATAAACCTTATCCAATAACGTAAACTGAACACAAAACACGTCAATCAAGCCACCAAATGGGTCGTTCTATTCCCTTTCCTGAAGCGGATAACACAACTTTGCGAAACGAATCACAACAATTCGCCAGATTTAATTTCTGAGGAAAAATTACATCAAAAACCTCACAGTGAGCAAGATCTCACTAACTAAAAAAACCAAACAAAGCCATACACAAAGAAAATCATAACGATAGTAAACACTCACACACATTAGGTAATCGAAAAATTTATGTGACCGACGCCACTGCTTACTTTTCAGTCACGCAGAAAGTTTTTTAGTCAATTTTGACGTTTGTGACGGCAAGCTTGGATGTTTTGACGTTTTTAACGGGAAATGAAATTGATAAATTCCTCCACAAGGTGTTTCCTTACCTCTGTCAAAGGCCTACAGGCCACTCATGTTATCGGGTACCTCCGACCTGGTAACACCCAATGAGGTAGGTCCTTGTGAGTGTTGATCAAACGATAGCACTCGACTCCATTTGTGAAATAAAAGCAAATAGTAAGGAACAGCTATGCTTGCCAATATTAAGAAAACCGCACTTGCAGCCGCAGTTATTGCTGCAGCAACCAGCGTTTCAGCTCCGGCATTTGCCCGTAGTGAGCTAACCATCGTGCCAGATTTCTACCCTACAATGGTGCGTAACTTTAACCCGTACTTAGCCACAAACCTACGTACCACCACTGACTTCATCTACGAGCCGCTGGTTGTTTTTAACGAAATGCATGGCAACACTCCGGTAATGCGTCTGGCAGAAAGCTACAAAATGTCTGACGATCTGATGAGTGTGACATTCGACATTCGTAAAGGCGTGAAATGGTCTGATGGTCAGGCATTTACTGCAAACGATGTGCTTTACTCGTTCAATCTCCTGAAGAACAAACCAGAGCTTGATCAACGTGGTATCAACAAATGGGTAACCAGTGTTGAGAAAATCGATGACTACAAAGTTCGTTTCCGCCTGACAGAAGCCAACTCTAACGTCCCTTATGAAATTTCTCAGGTGCCAATCGTTGCTGAACATGTTTGGAAAGAAGTGAAAGATCCAACCACATTCACTAACGAAAACCCAGTAGGTACGGGGCCATTTACAGAAATCGACACCTTTACTCCACAACTTTACATTCAGTGCCGCAACCCGAATTACTGGGATGCTGCAAACCTGGAAGTCGACTGTCTGCGTGTTCCTCAAATCGCCAACAACGACCAACTACTGGGTAAAATTGTCAACTCTGAGCTCGACTGGACATCATCATTCGTTCCGGATATCGACCGCACTTACGCAGCAGCGAACCCGAATCACCACTACTGGTACCCAGCGGCGGGCACACAGGCATTCGTAGTTAACTTCAAAAACCCAGATCCAGCGAAGAAAGAAGCACTGGATAACGTAGATTTCCGCCGTGCGTTCTCAATGGCACTTGACCGCCAGACTATCATCGATATCGCCTTCTATGGCGGCGGTACCGTGAACGACTTTGCATCTGGTTTGGGTTACGCGTTCAAGTCTTGGTCTGATGAAACGGTTCACAACAAGTACAAAGGCTTCAACACCTACGACGTCGATGGATCTAAAGCACTGCTGGCTAAAGCAGGCTTCAAAGACATTAACGGTGACGCTTTCGTTGAAACACCATCAGGCAAGTCGTTTGAACTACTGATTCAATCGCCAAACGGTTGGACTGATTTCAACAACACCGTACAACTGGCAGTAGAACAGCTACAAGAAGTGGGCATCAAAGCGAAAGCGCGTACGCCAGAATTTGCAGTCTACAACCAAGCGATGCTGGAAGGGACCTACGACGTAGCGTACACCAACTACTTCCACGGTGCAGACCCATACACTTACTGGAACAGTGCGTACAACTCAGCACTACAGAAAGGCGACGGTATGCCTCGCTTCGCAATGCACTTCTTCAAAAACAACAAACTGGATGGCCTGCTGGACAGCTTCTACAAAACAGCAGACAAGAACGAGCAGATGGAAATCGCACACGGTATTCAGAAGATCATTGCTGAAAACCAAGTTACGGTTCCTGTGATGTCTGGCGCTTGGATGTATCAGTACAACACGACTCGCTTCACTGGTTGGTGGAACGAAGAAAATCCTAAAGGCCGTCCAAGTGTTTGGGCTGGTATCCCTGAGCGTCTGCTACACGTACTGGATCTGAAACCAGTTAAGTAAACGTTCTATCTTTGCGGCGCACCCATTGTGCGCCGCTGATTAAAATCCCCTTGCTTAGTAGTCAATATGGCGCTCGTCGTCAGGGGATTTCTCGCTCTCAATTTTCGCAAGGAGCGACCTGAACCGGAGTTCAGGAACAGACTGGGTGAGTAAGGTGTGTGAGTTATGGGTTATTTTTTAAGACGTTTGTCGTTCTACTTTGCCGCGTTGCTGGTCGCCGCAACGCTCAACTTTGTTATTCCGCGGGCAATGCCTGGTGACCCGGTTACCATGATGTTTGCTAACGCCACAACGCAAGTAACACCAGAACGTATCGAAGCGATGCAAAAATTGCTCGGTTTCGTTGATGGTCCTTGGTATGTGCAATACGCGACTTATATGAAAAGTATCTTCAGCTGGGAGCTGGGGACTTCTATCAAATTTTATCCACTGAGTGTGAATGAACTGCTAGGCGGGGCGTTTGGTTGGTCGTTGTTCTTAGCGGGTACGGCCGTGGTGATCTCGTTTTCGATTGGCTCAATTCTGGGCATTTTCGCCGCCTGGAAACGGGGGAGCAACTACGACACCTTCATCACCCCAGGCATGCTGGTCATCCAAGCGGTGCCCCAAGTGGTCATTGCTATGCTGGCTATGTTTACCTTTGCGATAGGCCTTGGTTGGTTCCCAACCGGCTACGCCTACACTGCAGGGACAACCCCTGACTGGACCAGTTGGGCATTCATCAAAGATGTCGGCTACCACGCTGTGCTGCCCTTGATCTGTGCATCCATCGTCCAAATCGGCGGTTTTCTGGTCAATATGCGAAACAACATGATCAACCTGCTGGCAGAAGATTACATCACGATGGCGAAAGGCAAAGGACTGAGCGAAAACCGAGTGGTCTTTAACTACGCTGCTCGCAATGCCCTGCTGCCAAGTGTCACCGCTCTGTCTATGTCTCTGGGGATGGCTATCGGCGGCCAGCTCATTATTGAAATCATCTTTAACTACCCGGGGCTGGGCACCGTACTATTCAACGCAATCACCGCTCGTGACTACCAAGTTCTGCAAGGGCAACTTCTGATCATGACGCTGTTTATGCTGTTCTTTAACCTACTGGCGGACATGTTGTACGTCGTGCTCGACCCTCGCCTGCGCAAGGGAGGTAAATAATCATGAAAGCTCTTTGGAAACTACTGCGCGGCAACCGTGTTGCCATGGTGGGTGTCACTATTCTGAGCATCTTCCTGTTCATTGCACTGGCAGCCCCGCTGATTACTAAACATGCCCCAGATAAACGTACGGGTAACCCACATGAATATCCGGCTTTTGTCGTGAAAGCAGCCAAAGCCAATCCTGATGGTTGGGTGGCAGAGAATCTCGCGACCGATCGCCGCACGATGGCGTTGTCGAAAAATGCCGACCACACGCTAGGCACCACCCGTATGGGCCGAGATGTATGGTCACAAGTTGCTTACGGGGCGCGCGTCTCGCTGGCAGTTGGTTTTGGTGCCGGCATTACGGTCTGTTTTCTGGCAACCGTACTTGGGGTATCCGCTGGTTACTTTGGTGGGCGGGTTGATGACTTTCTAACAGCAGCGATGAACATCATGCTGGTCATTCCTCAGTACCCTCTGTTGTTTGTGGTTGCGGCTTTCATCGGAGAAGCAGGCCCGTTAACCATCGCCCTAATCATCGGCTGCACATCCTGGGCCTGGGGGGCGCGTGTGGTTCGTGCCCAAACTCTGGCTCTGCGTGAGAAAGAGTTTGTCAAAGCTGCCGAAGTGCTGGGTGAATCCTCTTGGCGCATCATTTTCGTTGAGATTCTACCGAACCTGATTTCGATTGTCGGCGCAAGTTTCATCGGCTCAGTGATGTACGCCATCATGATGGAGGCAACGATCTCCTTCCTGGGACTCGGCGATCCGAACACCATTAGTTGGGGCATCATGCTTTACAACGTACAGACCTCATCGTCCATGCTTATCGGCGCTTGGTGGGAACTGTTGGCACCATGTATTTCTCTGACATTACTGGTCACCGGTCTGGCACTGCTGAACTTTGCCGTGGATGAAATTGCCAACCCGCAACTGCGCTCTCATAAAGGGATGAAGCGCTGGAAAAAACTGGCGGCACGGGACAAGCAGGCGCGTAAACCAGAGCCTGCACCACAAACAGCCATCTGGAGCGGAGACAAATAATCATGACAGCACCACTTATCTCGATCCGCAACTTATGTGTGGACTACATTACCGACGCCGGCGACGTGCGCGCCTGCAACAACGTCAGCTTTGATATCGCACCAGGTGAAGTGTTTGGCCTGGCAGGCGAATCTGGTTGTGGTAAATCAACCGTCGCCTTTTCGTTGATGCGCCTGCATAAGCCGCCCGCGTTCATCACCGGGGGGGAGGTAATTTTCAATGGTGAAGACATTCTTAAATACAGCGATGACCGTATGCAGTCATTCCGCTGGAGCCAGATGTCAATGGTGTTCCAGAGCGCAATGAACGCACTCAACCCCGTTCTGACCATGGAAGAGCAATTTTGCGACGTGATCATGCGCCACACCACCATGAATCGTCAGCAGGCTAAACGCCGCGCGGAAGGCCTACTGGAAATCGTGGATATTCACCCTAGCCGCCTGAACGACTATCCGCACCAGTTTTCTGGCGGCATGCGCCAGCGTCTGGTGATCGCCATCGCACTGGCACTAAATCCGAAGATGATCATTATGGATGAGCCAACCACAGCGCTGGATGTGGTGGTACAGCGCGAGATCCTGCAAAAGATCTACGCCCTGAAAGAGGAATTCGGTTTCTCAATTCTGTTCATTACGCACGACTTATCTCTGATGGTCGAGTTCTCAGATCGCATCGGCATCATGTACTCCGGCGAACTGATTGAAGTGGCGCCGTCCAAAGAAATTCTGCAAAGCCCTTATCACCCATATACCAAAGGCCTTGGCAGTTCGTTTCCACCTTTAACCGGACCGAAAACTCGCCTGACGGGGATTCCGGGTAACCCGCTCAACTTGCTGGAAATTCCACAGGGCTGTCGCTTTCAGGCGCGGTGCGATCGAGTACACGAAGCGTGTACCAAAATCCCGACCAGCTTGCGTCAGATTGAGCCGGGGCGTTTATCCAACTGCCACCTGTATGGTGCGCCAATTGCCCAAGTGAAACTGTAAGTCCGGTAGAGACAGAATTTCTGGAGTTTAATATGAGTAAACCATTCGGCGAACTACTGGTGGAAGGCAAAAATCTGGTTAAGGATTTTCCGATCAACAGTAACGCACTCAAACAACCGATGATGCGTGCGATCAACGACGTGTCATTCAAGATGTATAAAAGCCGCGGTTTGTCCGTGGTGGGAGAATCCGGTTCGGGCAAATCCACCACCGCGAAAATGATCGCCAAAATGTATGCGCCAACGTCGGGTGAGATCGAGTACAAAGGCCGCGATATTCAAACGATCAAGTCTCGTAGCGATCTCATGCTTTACCGCGAAGGCGTTCAGATGGTATGGCAGGATCCGTTCGGTTCTCTCAACCCGACCCATACCATTTTTCACCACATTGCTCGCCCGTTACTGATCCATAAAAAGGTGAAGCCCGGCAACAAAAAGGAGCTTCAAGAACGCGTCTACGATCTGCTGGAACAGGTTGGTCTGATCCCACCCAAAGAGACCGCAGCCAAATATCCGCATCAGCTTTCCGGTGGTCAGCGTCAGCGTGTCAATCTGGCTCGCAACATCGCCGTCGGCGCAGAAGTGGTACTGGCAGATGAGCCGACCTCCATGCTGGATGTTTCCATCCGTGCCGGCGTACTTAACCTGATGGAAGAGATGAAATTCGAGAAGCAGATGTCGTTGCTGTACATCACGCACGACATCGCGACTGCACGTTATATCGCGGAAGATCTCGCGGTGATGTACGTCGGTCACATGGTTGAATGGGGCGATACCGAAGCAATCATTCACGATCCTCAGCATCCATACACTCAGTTGCTGGTTTCTGCGGTGCCGGATCCGAAGAAGTCGATTCACGAAAAACTGAAAGGCAATAAAGGTGAAATCCCGCTCTGGACACCAGATTCCGTCGGTTGTCCGTTTGCCGGTCGCTGTTTGCACGCTTCCGACAAATGCCGTGAGCAGCTTCCGGGCATCACTCAGTTGTCTGACAACCACTTTGTTCGCTGTTACCTGTACGAAAACTAAGCCTGAGCGCCCGTTCTGCGGGCGCCAATTCACTCGGAGACGTTGAATGCAGTTACTCATCAACCACATCGGCTATGAAGCTTCCGGCCCTAAACACGCGGTTTTGTTAACGCATGTGGCTCATCTGCAAGTGGAAGAAGCCTTATTGGTCTGCGCCCGCACTCACCAAACGGTTGAGCGCATCGCATTTGCATGTGGTGGCCAGGTTGCAAACTGGCATCTAGGGTATTTTCATCGTATTGATTTTTCACATATTCGTCGTGAAGGCGACTTCTATCTGTGTGTCGAAACTGCGCAGTCACAACCATTTACGATTGGCAACGGAGTTCTGATGCAGCGTACATTTTCCGATGTGCTGCACTACTTTAAGTCGCAACGCTGCGGCGGCATTTTCGATCAACAAGACAAGCACGTACCGCTTCTGGGCACCTCAACCACTGCCGATGTGCACGGAGGCTGGTACGACGCTTCTGGTGACGTCAGTAAGTATTTAAGTCACCTTTCTTACGCCAACTATTTGAACCCACAGCAAACACCTATGGTGGTCTGGAACATATTCAAAAGCTTGGCGCTTTTAGACAATCACTCGGGTTTTGCACCGTTTTCCCGCACTCGCCTCAAGGAAGAAGCGTTGTTTGGTGCTGATTTTCTGCTTCGTATGCAAAATCCCGAGGGATTTTTTTACATGACTGTCTTTGATCAATGGAGCAAAGATACGGCGCAACGGGAGATTTGTGCCTACGCCACCCAGCAAGGTGTGAAGTCCGATGCCTACCAGGCTGGCTTTCGCCAGGGGGGAGGCATGGCGATCGCGGCATTGGCAGCAGCGGCTCGCCAAAGCGTGGGAGGGGATTTTACCCCGCAGCATTATCTGGCGGCAGCCGAGCATGGCTACTGGCATTTGAAAGAGTGCAATGAGCGCTACCTAGATGATGGTGAAGAGAACATCATCGATGAGTACTGCGCGCTGATGGCGACTTGTGAACTGTTTACTACGACTCAGCAGCCTGACTACCTGCATCAGGCCCGAGAGTGGGCTACTCGCCTGCTGGCGCGTCAACACAGTGATGAACAACAGCACTATTTCTGGTCGGCTAATCGTGACGGTTCTCGTCCCTATTACCATGCCGCAGAAGCGGGCCTGCCCGTGATCGCTCTGTGCCAATATCTGACGATTGAAACCGAACACAGCGCACGCCACAACGCGCTGGAGATTCTACATCGGGCTTGTGAGTTTGAGCTCAGCATTACGCGTGAAGTACACAATCCGTTTGGTTATCCACGTCAGTACGTGAAAGACCTTCACGGCGGCAAACGTAGCGCATTTTTCATTACTCATGACAACGAAAGCGGCTACTGGTGGCAAGGAGAAAATGCGCGCCTCAGTTCACTGGCCGCGATGGCCTTTGCCGTTCAGGATTACCTCACCGACGACGAGCTAAAACACGGCATGCTGACACTCGCACACAATGCGCTCAGTTGGATTGTCGGCCTCAACCCATATGACATGTGCATGCTCGACGGCCATGGCCGTAACAATCCGGACTACCTGCCTCATTTAGGGTTCTTCAATGCCAAAGGCGGCGTGTGCAACGGCATCACCGCAGGTTTCGAGGATGAACAGGACATTGCCTTCAACCCGCAACCACACGATCAGGATATGTTGCAAAACTGGCGCTGGGGTGAGCAATGGATTCCACACGGAGCCTGGTATCTGCTGGCCATCGTTCATCAATTTGATTTTTTCTCAACCCCACGAGGTGGCGCATGAGTCTCTACTACGCTGGTATTGATGGCGGTGGTACCTCCTGCCGAGCGCGCATTCGCGATGGACAAGGTCATCTGATTGGTGAAGCTAAAACCGGCAGTGCCAACATACTGCTCGGTGTTGAAAGCGCGCTGCAATCCGTCATCAGTGCCATTACGCTGGCTGCCCAACAAGGTGGCCTGAATGAAGGTTGCTTTGACCAACTGCACGTGGGTCTGGCACTGGCTGGCGCAGAACAAAAATCCGCTTGGCAAGCATTTATGCAACTGCCTCATCCGTTTGCTTCTCTCACGCTCAATACCGATGCCTATGGTGCTTGTCTCGGCGCACATAACGGAAACGATGGCGCGATCATGATCGCAGGCACTGGTTCATGCGGCATTTTACTGCAAGATGGCCACCAGCATGTGGTAGGCGGACGTGAATTCCCGATCTCCGATCAGGGCAGCGGCGCAGTGATGGGATTACGCCTGATTCAACAAGTGTTGCTGATTGAAGATGGGATCTATGCGGCGACGCCACTCAGTCAGTTTGTCATGCAGCATTTTGAACACGATGTTGATGCCATTGTGGCTTGGTCTAAATCAGCTTTACCCCGTGACTACGGTCAGTTTTCTCCGCAGATTTTCGCGTTTGCGAACCAAGGAGATGAACTGGCGATTTCGCTACTCAAACAGACAGCGGCGGACGTTGAAATGTTTTTGCACGCCCTGCACCGCAAAGGGGCACAGCGAATCTGCCTGATGGGCAGCATCGCAGAACGTATTCTCGCATGGTTATCCCCTCCCGTTCAGCAATGGATCGCCGCACCGCAAGCGGATGCGATGGAGGGCGCATTAATGTTTGCCGGTAAAACCGAGCATAATTTGTATTAAGGGTTGCTCATGAACTATCGAATAGATTTCGCAGTGTTGTCGGAACACAAACAGTTCTGCCGTTTTGGTCTGACACTGCACAACCTCAGTGATCAGGACTTAAAGGACTGGAGTCTGCACTTTACCATTGATCGCTACATTCAGCCCGACAGCATCAGCCATGGCGAGATCAATCAGGTAGGTAGTTTCTGCTCGCTCGTTCCCGCTCAAAGTGTGATTAAAGCTAACGGCCATTTCTATTGTGAATTCAGCATCAAAACGGCGCCGTTTCATTACTACACTGACGGCATCAAAGCTGCGTTTGTGCAACTGAACCAGCGTGAGCCTGTCATCCGTCACGATGTCATCGTCACGCCAATCGCACTGGCATCGCCGTATCGTGAACGCAGCGAAATCCCTGAGGTCAACGCCGCCCCGCTGAGTCTGTTGCCCAAACCCAATCATGTTGAACTGCTGGATGGTCAATTTATTCTCACTGCCGCCAGCCAGATCTCATTGCAATCGTCTTGTGCAGAAACGGCAGCAACCTGGCTAAAACAAGAACTCACACGTCTCTACCATTGGCAACCGCACCCGATTGGCAGTGCTGATATTGTGCTACGCACCAACCCAACCCTGGATGAAGGTGCCTATCAGGTATCGGTTGATCGCAAAGGCGTTCGTTTAGAAGCCAGCAGCCACGTGGGCTTTGTTCACGCCAGTGCGACGTTACTGCAATTGGTTCGCCCGGATGGCGACAGTCTGCGTGTGCCACACATCGCAATCAAAGACGCACCGCGCTTTAAATATCGCGGCATGATGCTTGATTGCGCGCGTCATTTTCATCCGCTGGAACGCGTTAAACGTCTCATCAACCAACTGGCGCATTACAAGTTCAACACCTTTCATTGGCATCTGACCGACGATGAAGGCTGGCGTATTGAAATCAAAGCCCTGCCTCAATTGACCGACATTGGCGCCTGGCGCGGCGTCGACGAGGTGCTGGAACCACAATACAGCCTGCTGACCGAAAAACACGGTGGCTTTTACACCCAAGATGACATCCGCGAGGTGATCGCTTACGCCGCAGAGCGCGGTATCACGGTAATTCCGGAAATTGATATCCCCGGTCATAGCCGTGCGGCGATCAAAGCGTTGCCGGAATGGCTGCTCGATGAAGACGACCAATCACAATATCGCAGCATTCAGTACTACAACGACAACGTGTTATCGCCTGCCCTTTCAGGCACCTACCGCTTTCTTGATCTCGTGCTGGAAGAAGTCGCCGCGCTGTTTCCGAGTAACTTCATTCACATCGGCGCCGATGAAGTGCCGGATGGTGTGTGGGTCAACAGCCCGAAATGTCAGGCGTTGATGGTAGAACATGGCTATACCGAGGCCAAAGAGTTGCAAGGTCACCTGCTGCGCTATGCGGAGAAAAAACTCAAATCGCTCGGCAAACGCATGGTGGGTTGGGAAGAGGCCCAGCATGGCGATAAAGTCAGCAAAGATACCGTGATTTATTCTTGGCTGTCAGAGCAAGCCGCTCTGAACTGCGCACGTCAGGGCTTTGATGTCATTTTGCAACCGGGCCAGTTTACTTACCTCGATATAGCTCAGGACTACGCGCCGGAAGAACCGGGCGTGGACTGGGCAGGCGTGACGCCGCTGGAACGTGCCTATTGCTACGAGCCGCTCGCCGAAGTGCCGGAACAGGACCCACTGCGCAAACGCATTTTGGGGATTCAGTGCGCGCTGTGGTGTGAACTGGTCAACAACCAAAACCGCATGGACTACATGATTTATCCGCGCTTAACCGCATTGGCGGAGGCCGCCTGGACGCAGAAATCGCAACGCGACTGGCACGATTATCTGGCGCGTCTCAAAGGCCATCTACCTTTGCTTGATCAACAAGGCATCCGTTACCGGGCGCCATGGAAAGCATAACCCAACACGTTTTCTCTAGCATCGACATTGAGTGGCGCCAGTGCGCCACTGTTTAAAAAGGAAATTACCATGAAATACGGCTATTTCGATAACGACAATCGCGAATACGTCATTACTCGTCCCGATGTTCCTGCGCCTTGGACGAACTATCTGGGTACGGAAAAATTCTGCACCGTCATCTCGCACAATGCGGGTGGTTACTCTTTCTATCATTCTCCTGAGTACAACCGTGTGACCAAGTTCCGCCCGAACTTCACGCAAGATCGTCCAGGACATTACATCTATCTGCGCGATGATGAAACTGGTGATTTCTGGTCAGTCTCTTGGCAGCCCGTTGCCAAAAACCTCGACGACGCGAAGTACGAAGTACGCCACGGTTTGTCATACTCAAAATTCCGTTGTGATTACAACGGTATTGTGGCCACTAAAACATTGTTCGTGCCGAAAGGTGAAGATGCTCAGGTGTGGGATGTCGAAATTGAAAACACCTCGGATAAACCTCGCACCATCAGTGCATTCAGCTATGTTGAGTTCTCCTTCAGTCACATCGCCTCAGACAACCAGAACCACCAGATGTCGCTCTACTCTGCGGGCACCGAATACAACAATGGTGTGCTGGAATACGACCTGTACTACAACACCGATGATTTCCTCGGTTTCTACTACCTGACCGCGACGTTTGATGCCGATAGCTACGATGGTCAGCGTGATGCGTTTCTCGGTATGTACCGCGACGAAGCCAACCCGATTGCCGTTGCCAACGGTCGCTGCTCGAACAGCGCGCAAACCTGTTACAACCACTGCGGCGCCCTGCACAAACAGTTTGTGCTGCAACCGGGGGAAAAAGTCCGTTTTGCGGTGATTCTGGGTGTCGGGAAAGGCAACGGCGAAAAACTGCGTGCAAAGTATCAAGACCTCAGCCAAGTCGATATGGCGTTTGCGGGCATCAAACAACACTGGGACGAACGCTGCGCGAAATTCCAGGTCCGTTCACCGAATGAAGGCCTCAACACCATGATAAACGCTTGGACTCTGTACCAAGCGGAAACCTGTGTGGTGTGGTCACGCTTTGCCTCGTTCATTGAAGTCGGTGGCCGTACTGGCCTCGGTTATCGCGATACCGCGCAAGATGCGATCTCCGTCCCGCACACTAACCCGGCGATGACCCGCAAGCGTCTGGTGGATCTGCTACGCGGCCAAGTTAAAGCAGGTTATGGTCTGCACTTGTTTGATCCTGACTGGTTCGATCCAGAAAAAGCCGATGTCAAACCGTCAAAATCACCAACGGTGGTACCGACGCCATCGGATGAAGATAAGATCCACGGCATCAAAGATACCTGCTCTGATGATCACCTGTGGATCGTGCCGACCATTCTTAACTTCGTCAAAGAGACGGGCGATCTGAGCTTTATTGACGAAGTGATCCCTTACGCTGACGGCGGCGATGCGACCGTGTATCAACACATGATGGCAGCATTGGATTTCTCAGCGGAATACGTCGGTCAAACCGGCATTTGTAAAGGACTGCGCGCCGACTGGAACGACTGTCTCAACCTTGGCGGCGGCGAGTCTGCGATGGTGTCGTTCCTGCACTTCTGGGCACTAGAAGCGTTTTTGGAACTGGCACGTCATCGCGACGACGCGGCGGCGATCGACAAGTATCAGGCGATGGCCAACGGCGTGCGCGAGGCATGTGAAACTCATTTGTGGGATGACAATGGCGGCTGGTACATTCGCGGCCTGACCAAAGATGGCGATAAAATCGGCACATTTGAACAGCAAGAAGGCAAAGTTCACCTTGAGTCCAATACGCTGGCCGTTTTGTCTGGTGCAGTCTCACAACAGCGCGGCGAAAAAGCGATGGATGCCGTGTATCAGTACCTGTTCTCCCAATACGGTTTACACCTCAACGCGCCGTCGTTTGCAACGCCCAATGATGACATCGGTTTTGTCACCCGCGTATACCAGGGCGTAAAAGAGAACGGTGCGATTTTCTCGCATCCTAACCCGTGGGCGTGGGTCGCCGAAGCCAAACTCGGCCGCGGTGATCGCGCAATGGAATTCTACGATGCGCTCAACCCATATAACCAGAACGACATCATCGAAACCCGCGTGGCCGAGCCGTACTCTTACGTGCAGTTCATTATGGGCCGCGATCATCAAGACCACGGCCGTGCCAACCATCCTTGGTTGACGGGGACTTCCGGCTGGGCTTACTACGCAACCACCAACTTCATTTTGGGGGTACGCACCGGATTTGACACGCTAACAATTGATCCGTGTATTCCAACTTCGTGGCCGGGCTTTGACGTCACCCGCGAATGGCGCGGCGCGACTTATCATATTGAAGTGCAAAATCCACATGGTGTGAGCAAAGGCGTACAGTCCATTCTGGTCAATGGCGAATCCGTGGACGCAGTTCACGCGCAACCAGCGGGCAGCGTAAATCAGGTGACCGTGATTTTAGGTTAATCCGCTTTAGGGTGCCGCGCTGGCGGCCCCACATAAGGAGATACAGCATGATTCAATTTGGTACCGGTGGTTGGCGCGCCTTTATCGGCGAAGAGTTTACCAAAGACAACGTTCGCCTGGTTGCTCAAGCGGTAGCCAACATTATCAATCAGGAACAAGTGGCTGAGCGCGGTTTTGTCATCGGCTATGACCGCCGCTTTTTGTCTGACAAAGCGGGGCGCTGGTTTGCCGAAGTATTGGCGGGCAACCAGATCACCGTCAGCTTCATCAATAAGTTTGTTCCCACCCCTGTGGTGATGTTTAAGGCCAAAGAGATGAACTGCGCCTACTCGGCATGCATCACGGCATCGCATAACCCGGCAGACTACAACGGCATCAAAGTGTTTATTGAAGGCGGACGCGACGCTGACGAAGTGATCACACAAAAGATAGAGCAACAAGTTTCAACACTGTGCGCCACCGACGTGCGCAGTGAGGACTTTGATCTGGCGGTCGCCCAAGGCAGGATTCAGGTAATCAACCCGATGAATGAATTCGTCGATTCGATCATCGACTTTATCGATATTGAAGCGATCAAACGCGCCAATCTGCGCGTGCTGATTGATCCGATGTTTGGCGTGGCAAAAAACGCACTGCAAACCGTGTTGATCAATGGCCGTTGCGATGTCGACGTGATCAACGATGGTAAGAACCCTGATTTTGGTGGTTTGATGCCGTCACCCAGCGCAGCAACGCTCTATCGCCTACAACATCTGGTCAAAAATCAAGGATACGATATTGGCATTGGTACCGATGGGGACGCTGACCGTCTGGGCATTATTGATGAGAAAGGTAACTTCATTCATCCCAACGAAGTTCTGCTGCTGTTGTATTACTATCTGCTTGAATACAAAGGCTGGAAAGGCTCTGTCGTGCGCAATATCGCCACCACCCACCTGCTGGACAAAGTGGCCACCGATCATGGAGAGAAGAGCTTTGAGGTTCCGGTAGGCTTTAAGCACATCAGTTCCCAAATGGAAGCCGACGATTCGCTGATTGGCGGTGAAAGCTCGGGCGGTCTGACCATTCGCGGCCACATCAAAGGCAAGGATGGCGTATTCGCGTCGAGCTTGCTGGTGGAAATGATCAGCGTGACGGGTAAAAAGCTTTCTGAGCTGTTGAGCGAAATATACAGCCGCTACGGTTATGCCTACACCGCCGAGGGCGATTGCAAATTCAAGCCGACCCAGAAAGCGGAGATCTACGCAAAGATTTACGTAGAGAAACAGTTACCAGAGTTTGAGTTTGAAGTTGAAAAAGTCAGCTATGAGGATGGCGCTAAAGTCTATTTTCGTAATGGTGGCTGGGTGATTGCCCGCTTCTCCGGCACTGAGCCTTTGCTGCGTATCTTTGCCGAAATGCAGGACAAAGAGACAGCAGAGCGCGTTTTACAGCAGATGAAACAGTTTCTGTCTCTGTAATGCAAGTACGATAAAAAAGCCCGGTTTAACCGGGCTTTTTCTTATTAGGCAAAGGCCAGAACGCCTTGAGTATCAATACTAACGGCCACGGTCTGACCAACCGACAAGCCCTGTGAAGAGGTTGCCAGCAGCTTAGAGCCATGCGCATCGATCACGTAACGACAATGATCGCCCATAAACTGCTGCTCCAGCACCGTGACACTGCTCTCTTCATCCGCATAAATACTGATCTGCTGCGGACGCAGCAACAGCTCACATTGACTGCCCTGAGCAATACTTTGCTGCGCATACGCGTCCACAACGCCAAGCGGCGTTTGATACTGATGTTCTGCTAAACGCGTAGCTGGCAGGTAACTGCCACCGCCCAGAAAGTCAGCGACAAATTTGCTCGACGGACGATAGTAAAGCTCTGAGGCGGTGCCGTATTGCTCAATCACCCCGTGATTCATCACCGCCATTTTGTCGGCAAAGGCAAACGCTTCTTCACGTGAGTGGGTGACGAAAATCGCTGTCACCCCCTGCTTTTTGAAGATTTTACGAATTTCTCCAATCAGGTCATGACGCACCTGAGTATCAATATTGGAAAATGGCTCATCCAGCAATAGCAGATCCGGTTTGTAAGCCAGCGAGCGCGCGATAGCGACACGCTGTTGCTGACCACCCGACAACTGGTGCGGATAACGGTCACCGAAACCGCTCAAATGGACCAGTTCCAACATTTGCTGCACTTGCAGATGACGTTCCTCCGCCGCCATTTGACGCAGGCCAAAGGCGATATTTTCCGCGACCGTCAGATGAGGAAACAGCGCATAGTCCTGAAAGATCATGCCGATATTACGCTGCTCTGGCGCTAGCCAATGCTTGCCATCGTCGATGGTCATGCCGTTAAGGCTCATGATGCCGGATGAAAGCGGTAGCAAGCCGGCAATCGCTTTGAGTAACGTGGTTTTACCGCAACCGCTGGCACCAAGCAGACACACGATTTCGCCGTGTTCTACGTTCAGCGACAACGATTCCAGGACCGTTTGAGTATCATACTGACAAGTCAGATTTTGAATCGATAATGCACAGCTCATCAGTGGTTTTGCTCCAGAGAACGGTTTACAACAACAAGTGGGATCAAGCCAACCAACACCAACAGCACCGCAGGCAAGGCTGCCAGTTCCAAATGTTCGTCCGAGGCGTAGTTATACACGTAGGTCGCCAAGGTCTCGAAATTAAACGGGCGCAGTAACAATGCCGCATTCAACTCTTTCATCGATTCAATGAACACCAGCAGACCGGCAATCAGGGCGCCGCGACGCACCAGTGGCAGATGAATGCGCCACAACATCGCATTGGCCTGACACCCCATGGTACGCGCTGCCATATCCAGTGACGGCGAGATCTTATTCAGACTGCTTTCGATACTGCCGATTGCCACTGCGGAAAAGCGCACGATCAACGCAAAAATAATCGCAAACATGGTGCCGGAGAAAATCAGCCCCGGCCTGCCCCATTGCATCGCTTTTGCCACATCGTTGACCGCATGATCGAGCGTCAGCACGGGAACCATCACTCCAATCGCTAATACCGTACCCGGCACGGCATACCCCATTGAAGAGAGCCGCATCAGCGCCACACTGACGCGGTTGGATTTGAGACGGCTGTAAAAGTTCACGACCAACGCGACTGCCACGCCAATCACCGCAGCACTCAGAGAAACTTGCAGGCTGTTCAACGCGTATTCACGAAACTCTGCCGTCCAACTCTGCTCAAAGTAGGTATAAGCGTAGCTGAGCAGTTGCAGTAGCGGAAAGATAAAGGCCACGCACACCAGTCCCCAACACCACAGCAGTGCCAGCCATTTTTTCCAGCCACGCAAAGCGTAGCGAAAATCTTCATGGCTGTTGAACTGGCTCTGATATAACTTTTGCCGACGGCGACTGTAACGTTCGGCGCTCAGGAGCAGCAATACGATGACCAGCATCACAGCTGAAATTTTGGCTGCGGCGGTCAAATTAGAGTAGTTCATCCAGGTGTCATACACCGCGGTGGTCAGCGTGTTGACCGCAAAGTAGCTGACGGTGCCGAAATCACCGACGGTTTCCATCGCGACCAGCGACAAGGCTACCGCGATTGACGGACGGACCAACGGCAGCGAGATACGACGAAAACTTTCCCACGGCGAGCATTTCAACAAACGGGCCGACTGCAACAGCGAAACGTTCTGCTCCATAAACGCGGCGCGGCACATCAGATAGACATAGGGATAGAGCACCAAGGCCAGCACGATGCTGGCACCAGCCAATGAGCGAATATCCGGGAAATAATACTCCCCGGCCATCCAGCCAGTCTGTGCTCGCAGCCAGACCTGAATCGGCCCGGCATAATCAAACCAGCCCGTAAAGATGTAGCCGACAATATAACCGGGAATCGCCAGCGGCAGCACCAAAGCCCACTGCAGGACTTTCTCACCCGGCAGGCGGCACATGGCCATTAACCAGGCGCTCGGAATACCAAAGAGCAGCGCCAGCGCCATTACGCTCAGCGTCAGAACCACGGTATTGAAGGCATAGGTGGGCATCACGGTCGACATCAAATGCGCAAACACATCGTCCGTCTGACCAATGGCGGTAAAAAATATCGCTAAGATCGGCAAAACCAGCAGCGTCGCCAAAGCCACACTACTGGTTTTCCAAATAAGGTGTTTTTCTTTCATTGCCTAGAAACTGTCAGGCTGACTGAGCCATAAATGCATCTGCAAATACATCTCATATCCCTTTAATAAATCAGGGGTATAGTTATACCCCCAGACTCAATTAAAGGTCAAATTTGACTTCATCAAGTAGCTTGATGGCCGCCGCGTGGTTGTCGGCAATTTTTTCCAGTGGTAGAGAATCAGATTTGAATTCACCCCATGAAGCCACCAGTTTTGAACGCTCAACACCTGGTTTCACCGGGTATTCGTAGTTCACTTCTGCGTACATGTGCTGCGCGGTTTCACCAGTCAGGAACTCCATCAGCTTGACGGCATTGTCACGGTTTGGTGCGTATTTCGCCATTGCCATACCACTGACGTTGACGTGAGTGCCCTGAACATTCTGACCCGGGAAGTTGATATATACCGATTCCGCCCAGCTCTTTTGCTCTTTGTCTTCCAGCATTTTGCCTAGATAGTAGCTGTTGCCCAGAGACAGATCGCACAGGCCTTCTTTGATTGCACGAACCTGATCGCGATCGTTGCCTTGCGGTTTGCGCGCCAGGTTAGCTTTCAGACCTTCCAACCAGGTTTTGGTTTGAGCTTCGCCGTGGTTCGCGATCATCGCGGCAACCAGCGCAATGTTGTACGGGTGCTTACCGCTGCGTGTACAGATCTTACCTTTGTATTCTGGCTTGGCCAGATCGAGGTAATCGAAATCATCGCCCAGTTTGCCCACGCGATCGCGTGATGAGTAGACGCTACGAGTGCGCACGGTCAATGCAAACCACTCTTCGCTGCTGTCGCGGTACTGCGCCGGAATGTTCTCGTCAATGACACGACTGTTTACGGGTTGCGTTAAGCCTTTATCCGACAGTTCAAACAGACGGCTGAACTCTGAAGTCAGAATCACGTCGGCCGGGCTGTACTCGCCTTCTTGAGCCAATTTTTCTGCAATGCCCTCTTTGGCAAACTTCACGTTGACCTTGATTCCGGTCTCTTGAGTGAACTCTTTAAACATCGGTTCAATCAGGAAAGGTTGACGGTATGAGTAAACATTTACTTCTTCAGCCGCCATAACCGAAGGGGCCAATACGCTACATGCAATTGCCGATAGAGCCAGCAGTTTTTTCATGGTTCAAGTCCTTTATTATTGCTAATGATAACACTTATCAATTGCGCTAATTATATTGGCCACCCTTAATAAAACAATCAGTAAAAATGAAAAACCTGCCCCGAAGGGCAGGTTTTAGGCAAAGGTTTTGTAACCAATTATTACTTAACTGTCACGAACTCTGGGTAAGCGCCGACACCACAATCGTGCATGTCCATGCCTTCCATCTCTTCTTCTTCAGAAACACGGATACCCATGGTTGCTTTCAGAATGCCCCAAACCACCAGGCTAGCACCGAATACCCAAGCGAAGATGACTGCTGCACCCAGAAGCTGTGCACCGAAGGTGGCATCGCTGTTGCTTAGTGGCACAACCATCAGGCCGAAGAAACCACACACACCGTGTACAGAGATTGCACCCACTGGATCATCAATTTTCAGTTTATCCAGAGCAATGATGCTGAAGACAACAATCGCACCTGCAACGACACCGATTGCAACCGAGTACAGCGGTGATGGTGACAGCGGGTCAGCGGTGATAGCCACTAGGCCAGCCAGCGCGCCATTCAGAATCATGGTCAGGTCAGCTTTACCCCAGGTCGTTTTACAAACCAGTAGCGCTGCAATAGAACCCGCTGCCGCTGCTGCGTTAGTGTTGAGGAAGATTTGCCCCACCGCTGTCGCGTTTTCGAAATCAGACAGCATCAGTTGTGAGCCACCGTTGAAACCGAACCAACCGAACCACAGGATAAAGGTACCCAGTGTTGCCAGTGGCATATTTGAACCCGGAATCGGGAAGATTTCGCCGTTTTTACCGTATTTTCCTTTACGAGCACCCAGCAGTAAAACACCTGCCAGCGCTGCAGCTGCACCCGCCATGTGAACGATACCTGAACCCGCAAAGTCGCTGAAACCCGCTGCTGACAGGAAGCCGCCGCCCCAAGTCCAGTAACCTTCCATAGGATAGATAAAGGCAGTCAAAATGGCTGAGAAAATGAGGAATGCCCAAAGTTTCATACGTTCAGCAACTGCGCCTGAAACCACAGACATTGACGTTGCTACGAATACCACTTGGAAGAAGAAGTCGGATTCCAGAGAGTGATCAGCACCGTCAGCTTGTGAGCCAATCAGTGAACCAAACGATGGTAGCCAGCCTGCTTCTGCGTTATCAACATACATGATGTTGTAACCCACAATGAGGTACATGGTGCACGCAATTGCGTACAGCACAAAGTTTTTGGTCAGAATTTCGGTAGTGTTCTTAGAACGAACCAGACCAGCTTCCAGCATAGCGAAACCCGCCGCCATCCACATAACCAGTGCGCCCGAAATTAAGAAGAAGAATGTATCCAGTGCGTAACGTAACTCCGTTACTGTAGCTGACAGTTCCATAATAGTCGTCTCCAGTCCTTTGAATCTTAAAGTGCTTCCGCGTCCATTTCGCCGGTGCGAATTCGAACAGCGTGGCTCAAGTCATAAACAAAAATTTTGCCATCACCGATTTTGCCGGTATGTGCGGCTTTGATGATCGCTTCCAGAACGCGATCAACGTTATCCGCTTGTGTGGCAATTTCGATTTTTACCTTCGGCAGAAAATCCACCTGGTATTCCGCGCCACGGTAAAGTTCGGTATGACCTTTCTGACGGCCAAAGCCTTTGACTTCTGATACGGTCATCCCTTCGATGCCCACATCGGCCAAAGCTTCACGAACATCGTCAAGTTTGAATGGTTTGATGATTGCGTTAATGAGTTTCATCGCGTCCTCTCTGAAGCTGTAGTCCATTTACAGTTCTATTAATCCAAGGTACGTGCCAACTTTTTAACTCATTGATAAACAATAAAATAGTGAGATTTCGATTCAAAAACACAAAAGGGTTGCACGTTTTTTGTGCAACCCTTTCCCAAAAATAATGCGACTCTGGCTTTCTTCACCACATGAGTGCAGCCTGTTGATGAGACAAACTCAGTATCCGGTGAGGAAATCCTGCCATTGGATCAACAACGACTCGAAATCCTCCAAACCACACTGCGCCACACTCTCGCTTTCATAAAGTTCAAATTCACTTTCAAACTCAACATCATGGCCATAGTTCAGCGCATTGTCCTGCACCGTTACTTCGTCACCACAAATCATCACTGAGATTTCACGACCAGCGAATTGCCACTCTTGTGCAGGAAACTGGTGCGCTTTCTCCAGCAGAGCCAACACTTGCTCGATTTTTGTGCGATCCTGCGCCACCTCTTCCTGTAACCAGCGGGCCACAATATGATGCTCCATGCTGCAGGTAACGTAATACTCCCCCAGCAGGGTATTTTTGGTGAATTCAAATTCCATCGACGATGACCGGTTGATTAAGTTGGCGCGAGTATAGCGCCAGCGAAACCGAATGACGAGCCTGAATAAGACGCAAAAAGAAAGGCCGCTGCAAGCAGCGACCTTGAATCTTTGGGCTAATCCGCGATTATGCCGGTTCCTGGAAAATCACCGTATCCGCTTTCTTGGTGTAGTCACTCATGCGGTGGAAGTTCAGGTAACGGTAAGTATCGGCTGCGGTTGCGTCGATCTGTTTCGCGTATTCCAGATACTCTTGCAGAGTTGGAATGCGACCCAGAATAGCGCCTACCGCCGACAGCTCTGCTGAAGCCAGGTACACGTTCGCACCTGTACCCAGACGGTTCGGGAAGTTACGCGTCGAAGTTGACATCACGGTTGCTTTGTCCGCTACGCGAGCCTGGTTACCCATACACAGTGAACATCCCGGAGTTTCGATACGCACCCCAGCACGGCCAAAGATGCCGTAGTAACCTTCTTCAGTCAGTTGATCGCGGTCCATCTTGGTTGGCGGTGCCACCCACAGACGCGTTTCCAGTTGACCGTTGAATTTATCCAGCAGTTTACCTGCCGCACGGAAGTGGCCGATGTTGGTCATACAAGAACCGATGAACACTTCATCAATCGCTGTGCCTTGTACTTCAGACAGCGGACGCGCGTCATCCGGATCGTTTGGCGCACAAAGAATCGGTTCTTTGATGTCCGCCAGATCGATTTCAATCACGTGCGCGTATTCTGCGTCTTTATCTGCTTCCATCAGTTCTGGAGCAGCCAACCACTCTTCCATCGCTTTAATACGACGTTCGATGGTACGACGGTCACCGTAACCTTCTGCGATCATCCACTTCAGCATGGTGATGTTCGAGTTCAGGTATTCCGCGATAGACTCTTGCGACAGTTTGACGGTACAACCTGCTGCTGAACGCTCAGCAGAGGCGTCAGACAGTTCGAATGCCTGTTCAACCGTCAGGTGTTCAACACCTTCGATTTCCAGCACGCGGCCAGAGAATTCGTTAATCTTACCGGCTTTCTCAACCGTCAGCAGACCTTGTTTGATGCCGTAGTAAGGAATCGCATGAACCAGGTCGCGCAGCGTGATACCCGGCTGCATTTCACCTTTGAAACGCACCAGAATTGACTCAGGCATATCGAGAGGCATGACGCCAGTTGCTGCTGCGAAGGCTACCAGACCAGAACCTGCCGGGAATGAAATCCCCAGTGGGAAACGCGTATGCGAGTCACCACCGGTACCGACAGTATCCGGCAGCAGCATACGGTTTAGCCATGAGTGAATAACACCGTCGCCCGGGCGCAGTGACACACCGCCGCGGTTCATGATGAAATCCGGTAGCGTGTGGTGCGTTTGCACGTCAACGGGTTTTGGATACGCAGAGGTGTGGCAGAAAGACTGCATCACCAAATCTGCAGAGAAGCCAAGACACGCCAAATCTTTCAGTTCGTCACGAGTCATTGGACCGGTAGTGTCCTGAGAACCCACCGTGGTCATCTTCGGCTCACAGTAAGTGCCTGGGCGAATACCTTCTACGCCACACGCTTTACCGACCATTTTCTGTGCCAGAGTAAAGCCTTTGCCGCTGTCTGCCACAGGAACAGGGCGACGGAACACGGTCGATGCTTCCAGACCCAGTGCTTGACGCGCTTTGTCAGTCAGACCACGACCAACGATCAGAGGAATACGGCCACCCGCGCGGACTTCGTCGATCAGTACGTCGGTTTTCAGCTTGAATGTCGCCAGTACTTCGCCCGTTTCGTGGTTGCACACTTTGCCTTCGTATGGGTAAACGTCAATCACATCACCCATATTCAGTTTTGAAACGTCCACTTCGATTGGCAGTGCGCCCGCATCTTCCATGGTGTTGAAGAAGATCGGTGCAATCTTACCGCCCAGTACATAACCGCCAGCGCGTTTGTTCGGTACGTTTGGAATGTCATCGCCCATGAACCACAGTACGGAGTTGGTCGCCGACTTACGCGAAGAACCCGTACCGACAACGTCACCAACGTAAACCAGTTGATGACCTTTTTCTTTCAGTGCTTCAATTTGGTTGATTGGACCAATTTTTCCTGGTGCGTCCGGCACGATGCCATCACGTTCATTTTTCAGCATTGCCAGAGCATGCACAGGAATATCAGGGCGCGACCATGCATCCGGAGCTGGTGACAAATCGTCCGTGTTGGTTTCACCAGTTACTTTGAATACGGTCAGAGTGATTTTTTCAGCCAGAGCAGGTTTTGACAGGAACCATTCAGCTTCAGCCCAAGATTCCAGAACTTGTTTCGCCAGTGCGTTACCCGCTTTTGCTTTTTCTTCGACATCGTAAAACGCATCGAACATCAGCAGTGTGTGAGACAGAGCGGTCGCAGCGATTGGTGCCAAATCTGCGTCATCCAGCAGAGAAACCAGTGGTTCGATGTTGTAACCACCTTGCATGGTACCCAGCAGAGTGGCCGCTTTTTCACGGCTAACCAGTGGAGATGTCACTTCACCTTTGGTGATTGCAGTCAGAAAACCAGCTTTGACGTAGGCAGCTTCATCAACGCCCGGAGGAATACGGTTCTCAAGCAGATCGAGAATGAATTCTTCTTCTCCTTGAGGGGGATTTTTGAGTAGCTCAACAAGTCCAGCGACTTGCTCAGCGTCTAGGGGTTTAGGTACAACTCCTTCAGCAGCACGCTCTTCGACGTGTTTACGGTAGGCTTCAAGCACGACTTTTTCCTCTCATTGCGGTTCACCCAATTATTATAAAAATGTGAGTGAACATCCTTGGAAACTTGGCTCTCCGTTGCCCATGTTTTCATTCAAATTTGACTGAGAAACAGCGCCCTAGAGGCCAAACTGTGGGCGTCAGGATAGCAAAATTAACGATAAATTAAAATCTCATCATTTTGACCAACATAGCAACTTAAGACGAAAGTTATAGGAATTAACTTTTCAAATCTCGAATCTTGCGCTAGTTGAACGTGGTACCGATGATCAGATAAATCGAATCAAAATTCTGCTCTGTGCGTCCGTAACCGAACATTATGGGACCAATTGGGGAGTCCACGCCGGCAAATATCGATCCCGCGGCATACAGTGGTGCGGTATCAATAGATAGGTCTGGATCGGACCATACTCCACCATACTCGATGGATGCCCCAAGATAGACGGGCGATGTGAACAGGCCGAAATCATTGTCGAACCAACGATAGCGATAAATCATATTGGCATACGCTTTGTTTTGGCCAATCAGACTGTTGCGGGAAATCCCCGACAGATTGAGAAATCCGCCAATCGTTTTAGGATCGATAGGTTGAATTGAATTTTTACTCTTCACCACACCGTAATCAATATTGCCGACTAAAGTATGACGATTAAAGCTGTGTGCGGCGATGAATTTCGTTGACAACTCATACACCGTATCCGATGAATTTTCCGCCACGCCGCTTTCGGTCAGGTCAACATCATCATGCGACACCAGATACTCGAGATCGAGGTACACCCCCTCTCTTGGCATGCTGAAATCATCCAGCGAATCGATACGGTAGTTGAAGAAGATGCCCTGACGGGTAAAGTTCATGTCCGCGTAGTCCGGTAACGTGGAGTAGTTGGCAGAGCCATCCGAATAGCGCCCGCCAATTTTAAACTCTCGCCACAACGTTTCCTGATAACCAAGCGCCAGCTCAGCCCGCCAGGTTTTGTACGTGACCGGCAAGTAATTGCGGCTGGCCGCCAGCGAGGTGTCATCAAATCCGCTAACGGGCACGTTGCGGTTATCATCAGTAAAACGCAATGAAGCGGTATAGAAGGTTTTCTGTCCCGACATTACCGGCGAATAGAGCTCCACTTCGGCTAATTTATCGGTACCAATATTGAAGTTGGTTGCCAGCTCCGCACCGTGGGAGTTGATGTCGGTAAAATTGAATGATGCGCCAATGGAGTACTGGCTATCGGTATTAAAATCATCTTCAAGGAAAAAACGGAAGTTAAGATAATTCGGTCCCCAAGATTTCTCATCCACATCCACGACTAAGTTGTTCTCACCCTCTTTCTCTTCATACTGATAACGAACGAGTCTGAAACGATCGAGGGCATATAAATCCTGAATGCTCGATTCGATCTCTTCCGTGCTCAGTTTTTCGCCCGCATCGAGATTGAGTCGGTTTTGCAACAGCACATCGCTGTAATGGGAGTTATTCTGGATGATGACGTTGTCGATGGTGATGTCATCGCCATGCTTGAGCTGGCGGCGCAGATCTTCTTTGCGATCGACATACTGCTGATACTCAGCGCTGCTTAGCGCGAGCTTTTCCAGCTTCACTTGATTGTCCATCGCTGCCTCGTACCCTTTGGCAAAGGCATCTGGCATTTTATCGAATTCGGTGGTTTCCATCAGGCCGACCTGAGGACGCAGCAGTACATCATCGTCGGTCAGTGTCTCAGCCTGAAGTTCTGTACTGCGACGGACCAGATAATTGGACAGTTGATCCGCGACCGTCAGAAAGTTCGTAAACGCTTCCTGACTTTTGTAGTCGGTACTGATATCAACCGCGATGACGATATCGGCTCCCATCTGACGAGCCACGTCAACAGGCATATTGTTGGTCACGCCGCCATCCACCAGCCAGCGACCATCAATTTCATACGGAGGTAAAGCACCCGGCACCGACATACTCGCCATCATGGCATCGACCAAATAACCCTTATCAATCACCACAGGTTCCAGTTTGATGATGTCGGTAGCGACTGCGCGATACGGCACGACCAGATCATCAAAGGAGTTGAACGGCATCAGGTTACCGGAAGTTTCGCGCAGAATGCGCAGCATGTTCTGACCTTGCACCACACCGCGCGGCGCGTGCACCCCGTCAAGACGCACGCCTAAATCGGTGGTCAGTTGGTAGCGGTCTTCATACTCTTTATCACGCACTCGGCGCTGGCTGCGGTTCACGCGGTCGCGATAACCGGTATTCCAGTCGACGCTGTAAATAAAACTTTCGATCTCTTCCGCACTCATCCCGGTGGAATAGAGACCTGCGACGTACGCGCCCATGCTGGTACCGATGACAATATCCACCGGCACATGCATGTCTTCTAAGGCCTTAAGGACGCCCATGTGAGCGGCGCCTTTCGCACCACCGCCAGCCAGTACCAACGCAATTTTCGGGCGTGAATGTCCGAGTTCAGACGTTTGTGATGACGCCTGCGCCAGACTCAACGCAGGCCAAATCAAAGCCGGTAAACACACTATACTGAGCAGCCAACGGGTCACGGTCGTCCTCAAATCCTTGTTATCCATTTAGTTGAAAATCAAGCCACTATAAACGGGCTTAATCACCACTGAAAGAGTTTTTTCAACCACTCGGTGGGACGATTCTCACACTGTTTTTTCCAACTGCCGGAGGCATCCCAGACGGGCAGTTTGAAATCGTTGTTACAGTCTAGTTCAAGTCCGCCGGAGCGGGACTGAGAAAAACCGACCGTGCTGATCCCTTGCGGCCACGGCAGCACCAGTTTCTCAGGAATGCGATAACGCAGGTAATCGGCGTACACGCGCAGCGCACCACTCGAGCCAGTCAGTTTAGTTGGCTGGTTGTCATCTCGTCCCAGCCAGATAGTGGTGACTTCCCGGCCATCGACACCAACAAACCAGCTGTCGCGGCTGTCGCTGCTGGTTCCGGTTTTCCCAGCCAGCGCTGCCCAGCCAAACTGGCTATTAAGGTAACGTCCCGTGCCTTCCAGCACACCACGCTTCATCGCATACGTCGTCAACCAGGCCGCTTGCTGATCAACCGCCTGGGATACTTTAGGAATCGATTCGTACAGCACATTACCATCCAGATCGAGTACCGAACGCAGCGCGGAAAGCGGCGCTTTTTTGCCCGAGTTGGTGACCGTCTGGAACATCTGCGCGACCTGATACGGAGTCAGCGAAAACGAACCAAGGAACATCGACGGCACCGGACGAATTTCGTCGCGGCTCACACCCAGTTTTTCCAGCGTTTTGGTGACGTTTTCAATCCCCAACTGCATGCCCAGTTGCACCGTCGGTACGTTGAGCGATTTGGCCAGCGCCAGGTAGAGCGGGACTTCACCGCGGAACTGACGGTCAAAGTTGCGCGGCGTCCACACATTGCCTTCACTGCCTTGCAGTGTGATTGGCTTGTCCATCAAGGTCGTCGCCAGATTGTATTTCTCCGGCTGCGCCAGCGCCGTCAGATACACAGCGGGTTTCACCAGTGAACCAATCGGACGGCTGGCATTAAGCGCGCGGTTAAATCCGTCATAGCCCGTGCGTTTACCGCCCACCATGGCGCGAATCTCACCACTGTGGCGATCGACGGCAATCGCTGCCGCTTCAAGATCGTTACCCGCGGTACGAGCCAGAATCGGCACCTGATTTTCCACCGCTTCTTCCAGCTTGGCCTGCGACACCGGATCGAGTGACGTAAATACGCGCAGCCCGGTATCGGACTTAAACGCATCACCGAGTTTTTGTTTCAGTTCAATCGATAACTGCTGGAAATAAGCAGGCTGACGGCTGGCAATGCGGGCCTGTTTCTGTACATCCAGCGGACGGGTCACCGCCTGCTCATACTGCTTGGCTGTCAGAATATCCTGGTCCATCATCAGCTTAAGCACCAAATCACGACGCTCTTTGGCACGTTCAGGGAAACGCATCGGGTTGTAGTAGGATGGGCCTTTCACCATACCAACCAATAACGCGAGCTGGTCAATACGCAGCTCCTGCAGCGGCTGACCAAAGTAGAGGCGCGACGCCAAACCAAAACCGTGCACGGCTTCTTTGCCATTCTGACCCAGATACACTTCGTTCAGGTACGCTTCCAGAATGCGATCTTTGCTGTAACGGTAATCGATGATCAGCGCCATGTAGGCTTCACGTAATTTACGCCACAAGGTCCGATCGCTGGAAAGGAAAATGTTTTTCGCCAACTGCTGAGTCAGCGTACTGCCGCCCTGCACGGTACGGCCTGCTTTGAGGTTCGCGACCATCGCACGGGCAATCGCCATCGGCGACACGCCATCATGCTGGTAGAAGTTACGATCTTCAGTGGTCAACAGCGCATCAATCATCACTTCCGGGAACTGCTCACGGCGCAGGAACAGGCGCTGCTCCTGAGTATCTTTCTCCAGCATACCCAGCATTTTCGGCTCAATACGCAGATAACCGAGATCGCCACGTTTCTCCAGCGACTGAATGCGATTCAGTCCATTGTCATCAAAAATCAGCATGACATGGCGATCCGGCTCCGGACCATCGGCAAATTCAAACGGGCGACGGATCAGTTCAATGCGGGTCGACGACGCCGAATACTCACCCGCATAACGCGGCTGGCTCACTTTACGGTAGTTGAGCACGTCCAGCTCATTGCGCATCTGTTTAATGCTGATGTCGCTGCCGGGCTCTAGGGTCAGAATACGCGCGTACACCACCGTCGGCAGTTCAAACAGCTGCCCTTCAAAACGCTGCTTGATCATACTGTCGAGATAAATGCCGGTAAAAATCAGCACGGCAGCCAGCGCCAAACCGACTTTCCAGCCCAGACTCCACAGACGTTTCAGCCACGAACGGGAACCGTTCGGTTTGGAGGAGGAAGATTTACGCGGCACCGATTTCTTTGCCGGCGTGGTTTTCTTTGGGGATTCGCTTTTCTTGGTCATGAATTCAGTTGTCGCTTGGTTTTGGTCGTCGCACTGTGATTGGCGGGATCATCCGGCCACACATGTTTCGGGTAACGCCCTTTCATCTCTTTCTGTACTTCTTTATACGCACCGCTCCAGAAGCCCGCCAAGTCGCGGGTGACCTGCAGCGGACGCTGGGCTGGTGAAAGCAGCTCCATGACAATCGCCTTGGTGCCTTTGGCAATCAGCGGTGTGCTCTTTTCACCGAGCACTTCCTGCATCCGCACCGACAGCACAGGTTCCATGCCAAGCTGGTAACGGATCTTCTTGCAAGTACCGGTTGGCAACGCGTGATGGGTTGGCAGCCACTCATCCAGTTGCTGACTCAAAGACCAGCCTAAACGCGTATTAAGGGCGTCCATCAACGGTACTTTATTTAATTCTTTCACGGAGCTGATGCCGGCTAAATAAGGTTCCAACCACTCAGACAGATGGCTTCGCAGCGCGTCGTCATCCATGTCAGGCCAGTTTTCCTCCGGCAGCCACTCGGCTGCACAACGCACGCGCGTCAGCCAGTCCAGACTGGCTTCGGTCCAATTTAATACCGAAAGCCCTTTGCGCTCGACATAATTGAGCAAAGCTTGCGTCATTTTTTGTTTATTTGGCGCAGGCAGGGCTTGACGCCGAATAACCAGTTGCCCGCAACGAAGCTGCATTTCCGCCACCAGACGGCCCGCTTTGTCATCCCAGTCGACGCGTTCCAGCTCGTTAAATAACTGAGGACACTGCTGTTCCAGCTGCCCGATATCCAGCTCAAGAGCTGAAAAAACCTGGCTCGATTGCTGATGCCCCCGCATCAGGTCGAGCGCAATCAGATAATCACTGCCTGCCAGCGGCTGATCATCCGCAACAAACGCACCATGGCCATTGGCCAGTAAAAACTGACCATGCTGCCCGCGTTGCTGAGCAATACGATCGGGAAATGCCAGACACGCAACGACCGAAAGCAGAGTCGTGTCGACACGGCGCAGGTCGAAACTGTCATCCAGTTTATGTGCCAGCGCCGTGGCACGTTGATTCATCGTGCGCGCTTTATTGTGTTTGCCCTGCTGCCAGCGATGCAAACTGTGCTGCACATCCAGCACCTGACGTTCAGGCTCTTCCAGAAGAGCAGCCAGCGCCAGCGCACTCTGCATGTGTGCGGGGCTTTGCGCCTGCGCTGCCAGCAGCATCGCTGCGATGCGTGGTTCCACCCCCAGTTCGTGTGCCGCTTTGCCTTGCGCGGTCAGTTGCTGACGCTCATCCATCAGCCCCAGCGTACACAACAAACTACGTGCCTGAGCCATCGCGGCGGCGGGAGGCAAATCCAGCCACGGTAAATCCGTTGCTTCTTGCGCGCCCCACTGCGCCAACTCCAGCGCCAGCGGTGCCAAATCGCTCTGCATTATTTCAGCGACGGGTACCATCGGCTGCTGTTTGAGCTGAGCTTCACTGTAGAGACGCACACACACGCCCGGCTCAAGACGGCCGGCACGGCCAGCGCGCTGCTCGGCCGACGATTGGGCAATCCGCACCTGTTCCAAGCGCGTAATACCGGTTTTTAAATCAAACCGCGCGCGGCGCTCTAACCCGCTGTCGAGCACGATACGAATGCCTTCAATGGTTAACGAAGTTTCAGCAATGTTAGTCGCCAGCACGACTTTGCGTCGCCCGTCTGGCGTTGGCGCAATGGCTTTCTGCTGCTCAGCAAAACTCAGTTGCCCAAACAGAGGGCACACATCGATATCGTCCGCTACATCGCCTAAAGCCTGAGTCAACTGAGTAATGCTGGCCGCGCCCGGTAAGAAAGCCAACAGAGAACCATTTTCCTGTGCGAGTAGCTGACGAATCTGCTTTTCCATGCTCGCCACCAGCGGCTCACCCGGCTTCAGCGCCTGATAACGTGTGGCCACCGGATAGCTGCGGCCGTGAGATTCCACGTAACTCGCCATCGGCAGTAAAACCTGCAACGCCTCATGGTCTAAGGTCGCCGACATGACGATGATTTTGAGGTCATCCCGCAACGCCGACTGCACTTCCAGGCTGAACGCCAGCGCGGTATCAGCATGAATACTGCGCTCATGGAACTCATCAAAAATCAGCGCATCGATACCGTCGAGCTCCGGATCGCTTTGAATCATGCGGGTCATGATCCCTTCAGTCACAATCTCCAGCCGAGTACTCGCGCTGACGCGCGTTTCGCCGCGCACGCGATAACCAACCGTTTCACCAACGCTTTCACCAAGTTGCTGCGCCAGATAGCGGGCAATATTACGCGCCGCCAGACGACGCGGTTCCAGCATGACGATTTTACCCGTCACCAGATTGGCCTTGAGCAGAGCAAGCGGAAAGTGAGTCGACTTACCGGCACCGGGAGCGGCTTTGAGGATCACCTGAGGGAAACGCTGAACACCGGCAAGCAGCTCGGGAATCACAGCTTCGATGGGCAATTGTGACAAGACGATATCCTTGTGTTTAAATGGCGCCGGTATTGTACATAAAAACAGTAATCAAAGCGAAACGAGTCATTTATGCAGTTTTCCCCTCCCCTTCAATCCGCGACGCTGATTCAGCGCTACAAACGTTTTTTGGCCGATGTCACTCTGCCAAGCGGCGAGACCATCACCATGCACTGTGCCAACACTGGCGCGATGACGGGCTGCGCCGAACCGGGCAGCACCGTGTGGTATTCCACCTCAGACAACCCGAAGCGCAAATACGCCCACAGCTGGGAACTGACCGAGACGGCACGCGGCCATCGTATCTGCATTAATACCGCGCGGGCGAACCAGTTGGCCGTAGAAGCCATCCAAGATGGCACCATTACCGAGTTGCAAGGTTATGACCAGCTGCTCACTGAAGTGAAATACGGCAATGAAAATAGCCGCATTGATATCTTGCTCAACTCAGAATCCGGTCCAAACTGTTATATAGAAGTGAAAAGCGTCACTCTTTTGGATGAACGGAACTTAGCCACGGGCGAGGAAAATCAGATAGTTGGTCAGGGCTACTTTCCCGATGCGGTCACAACTCGGGGACAGAAGCATTTACGTGAGCTGGCAGAAATGGCAAAAAATGGAAGCAGAGCAGTACTTTTATTTGCTGTTTTGCATTCAGGGATTGAAAAAGTCGCCCCTGCTCACCATATAGACGCGAACTATTCACAATTGTTAAAGATGGCTCAAGAAGCCGGAGTGGAAGTACTGTGCTACAAAGCAGAACTTTCTGACTGCAGCATTCGATTAGTGTCCTCAATAGAATTTGCTCATCAACCTGCAAAAAATTGATGAAGCCTTCACATTGACGATAACTTTATAATTGAGTGTTTGCCTCTCCAACTTCTTTTTGCTATAGATACCCGCCTTAAATTGACTGCTCTCGCAGTTGACTAGGTGTTAGTAGGAGATGCTGTATGCCAGAAGAATCCAAAAAGAAAACGCTAGGCATCCTAGCCATTGCAGGTGTTGAGCCGTATCAGGAAAAACCAGGTGAAGAGTACATGTCACCTGATCAGATCGCTCATTTTACAAAGATTTTAGAAGCCTGGCGTAACCAGCTCAGAGAAGAAGTTGACCGTACCGTGCACCACATGCAGGACGAAGCAGCCAACTTCCCTGATCCTGTTGACCGCGCTTCTCAGGAAGAAGAGTTCAGCCTGGAACTGCGTAACCGCGACCGCGAGCGCCGTTTGATCAAGAAGATTGAAAAGACACTAGACAAAATCAAGGAAGATGATTTTGGATTCTGTGAATCTTGTGGCGTTGAAATCGGCATCCGTCGTCTGGAAGCTCGTCCTACAGCCGACCTGTGTATCGACTGTAAAACACTTGCAGAAATCAAAGAAAAACAGATGATGGGCTAAATACCCTTCAGATGAGAAAAAGGGAGCAAAAAGCTCCCTTTTTGTTTTGTCTGCAGGTTACACTTGAGAGTCACTGGTCACAAATCGCAATACTATGAGTTACATTGGTCGTTTCGCCCCATCCCCTTCCGGTCCCCTTCACTTCGGTTCATTGATTGCCGCACTCGGCAGCTACTTTCAGGCTAAGTCTCAACAGGGGCAATGGTTGGTTCGTGTCGAAGATTTGGACCCGCCAAGGGAAATGCCCGGTGCCGCCGACTGGATTTTACAGGCACTCGATGCTTATGGCCTGCACTGGGACGGCGAGGTTGTCTATCAGAGCCAGCGTCACGGCTTATATCAAGGGCAGATTGACGCCTGGTTGAGTTCGGGGCAAGCCTACTATTGCCAGTGTACCCGTAAACAAATCAAAGCCGCTGGCGGTTATTATCCCGGCACATGCCGTGACAAACAGTTGCCTTGCAGCCCAGACTGCGCCATTCGTCTGCGCATGGATAACCCGGTGTATTCCTTCATTGATTTGAAACACGGGGAAATCACTATACCTGCAGCACTGGCGGAAGAAGACTTCATCATCAAGCGGCGCGATGGACTGTTTGCCTACAATCTGGCGGTGGTACTTGATGACATCGACCAAGGCGTGACCGAAGTGGTGCGAGGTGCGGATTTAATTGAGCCAACCGGAAGACAAATCAGTTTGTATCACACTTTAAAACAAAACCCGGTCAGCTACTTACATTTGCCTTTGGCGATGGATGGCAACGGGAATAAACTCTCAAAACAAAATCACGCCACCGCCATTAATCCGGACGATCCGAAGCCAACGTTAATTCACGCCATGACGTTTTTAGGCTTTGATATTCCAGAAGATTTTATGGATGCGCGCATTGAGGAAATCATTGCGTGGGGATGCCAGAACTGGCAGATTGCACAGCTGCCAGTAGAGACCGAGATCACACCACGATTCTCAAATGGCGTTGTGTAAGCTATTATTAGCCGCAAATTCGGCCCATTTAAGCCACGATACGTGCAGAAACACGCTTGAATAGGCAACACCAATCAATGTCAGATGCACATGAATAACAACGATTTAGAACCAAGCAAACATCGCGTATATACAGATCTAGATTTGAATATCATCACGCGCCAAGAGCACAACGTGTCTCGTCAGCATATCAGCGAGAATGCGCTAAAAGTGTTGTACCGCCTTAATGGGGCGGGCTTCGAGGCGTATCTGGTCGGCGGCGGTGTACGTGATTTACTGCTGGGTGGAAAACCCAAAGATTTCGATGTGGCCACCAATGCCACACCTGAGCAGATTCGCCAGCTGTTTCGTAACTGCCGCCTGATCGGGCGCCGGTTCCGTCTGGCTCACATCATGTTCGGCCGCGATATTATTGAAGTGGCGACCTTCCGTGGTCACCACCAAGAAAACAACAAACAGATTGCGTCACAATCTGAAGCTGGCATGCTACTGCGTGATAACGTCTACGGCACCATTGATGAAGATGCCGAACGTCGTGATTTCACCATCAACGCCATGTACTACAACATCGCCGACTACAGCATTCACGATTATGCCGGCGGCATGGAAGACATGGATGATAAGCTGATCCGTCTGATTGGCGATCCGGAGACACGCTACCGCGAAGATCCGGTGCGCATGCTGCGCGCGATTCGTTTTGCTGTGAAACTCGACTTCGACATCGAAGAAGAGACCGCTGCGCCTATCGAACACTTAGCACCGCTGCTACGTGACATTCCGGCTGCGCGTCTGTACGAAGAATCGCTTAAGATGCTGCAATCCGGCTACGGCCTGGAAACGTACCACCTGATGCGTGAGTACAACCTGTTCCAACAGTTGTTCCCGACCATTGCCCGTCACTTCACCGACGATTATTCATCAAAAACGGAGCAGATGCTGGATCTGGCGCTGGACTCAACCGATCAGCGTATGGAAGAAGGCAAACGCATCAATCCGGCATTTATGTTCGCCGCGATGTTGTGGTATCCGATGATGGAACTGGCCGATGAGCTGACGCAACACCAGCACTTCAACGAATACGATGCCGTGATGGAAGCCAGCAACCGCATTCTCGACGAAGTGGTGAAAAGCATTGCTATTCCGCGCCGTCATACGGCGACCATTCGCGAAATCTGGCAATTGCAACTGCGTCTGCCACGTCGCACCGGAAAACGTGCATTCCGCCTGATGGAGCTGAACAAGTTCCGCGCCGGCTTCGATTTTCTGGAGATGCGTGGCGAAGTGGAAGACGGTGAAACCAAGCTGCTGGCAGACTGGTGGGAAACTTTCCAGAATGCAGGACGCAATATGCGTCAAGCGATGGTGTTAGATCTAGATGGTGGCGCCAAAACCACCACGCCGCGTCGTCGCAAGCCATCGTCGCGTAAGAAAAAGAGCAAAACCTCGTCATGATCACAGCATTTATCGCCGTAGGCAGTAACCTCAGCGACCCGGTGACTCAGGCGAAACACGCCATCGATGCACTGAAATCTGTACCGAAGTCGCGTTTTATCGCGGCTTCGTCGCTGTATAGCAGCACACCCATGGGGCCACAGGATCAACCGGATTACATCAATGCGGTCGTGGCCATTGAAACCGATTTAACGCCACTGGAATTGCTCGATTGCACACAAGCGATTGAACAGGAACATGGGCGTGTCCGTAAAGCCGAACGTTGGGGCCCAAGAACTCTCGACTTAGATATCGTGCTGTACGGCAATGAGGTGATGGATTCCGAGCGACTGATCATTCCCCACTACGGAATGAAAGTACGTGAATTCGTACTCTACCCGCTTGCGGAAATCGCACCAAATTTACAACTCCCTGATGGGACTGAGTTGCAGACACTGCTGAAAAGCGTTCCGCTTAATGGGCTCAGTATTTGGCAGACGCCAACTCCTAGTAAGGACAACGAATGAAAAAAATCACCATTAACGACCTGATGAAATGGAAACAGGAAGGTCGTAAATTTCCGACTGTGACTGCTTACGATGCCAGCTTTGCCCAGCTTTTTGAAAGTCAGGAGATGCCGGTACTGTTAGTGGGTGACTCACTGGGTATGGTTCTGCAAGGCCAGACCGATACACTGCCAGTGACGGTCGACGAGATTGCTTATCACACTCGCTGTGTGCGTGCGGGCAGCCCGAATTCGCTGCTGATGGCAGATATGCCGTTCATGAGCTACGCCACGCCTGAACAAGCGTGTGAGAACGCGGCTAAAATCATGCGCGCGGGTGCGAACATGGTTAAGATTGAAGGCGGTGACTGGCTGGTAGATACCGTAAAAATGCTGACTGAACGTGCGATCCCTGTGTGTGCACACCTGGGGTTAACGCCTCAGTCCGTTAATATTTTTGGTGGTTACAAAGTTCAGGGCCGCGAACAGGACAAAGCAGATCGTATGGTAAAAGACGCGCTGGCACTGCAAGAAGCTGGCGCTCAGATCGTTCTGCTGGAATGCGTACCTGCATCACTGGCCAACCGGATTACTCAGTTGCTGGATGTACCGGTGATCGGCATCGGCGCAGGTAATGGCACCGATGGCCAGATTCTGGTCATGCACGACATGTTTGGAATTTCGGCGAACTACATGCCAAAATTCTCGAAAAACTTTCTTGCGGAAACAGGTGATATGCGTACAGCCGTAGCTAAATACATGGAAGATGTGGCAAACGGTACGTTCCCTGATGACGCGCACACTATTGCCTAAAGGAGTATTTCATGCAGACTTTTGCTGACGTTTCAGCTCTTCGCGAGCAGATCAAACAGGTCAAGCGTGATGGCCGCCGTGTCGCTTTTGTACCGACCATGGGCAATTTACACGAAGGTCACCTGACACTGGTGCGTAAAGCCCGTGAACAGGCCGATGTGGTCGTGGTGAGCATCTTCGTGAACCCGATGCAGTTCGACCGCGCCGATGACCTCAACAACTATCCGCGTACACTGGATGAAGACCTGAGCAAACTGAACGGTGAAGGCGTGGATCTGGTGTTCACACCAACGCCTGAAATCATGTACCCGTATGGTCTCGACAAACAGACGTTTGTTGAAGTTCCGGGTCTGTCTCACATGCTGGAAGGCGCCTCGCGTCCGGGCCACTTCCGTGGTGTTGCCACAATCGTGACCAAGCTGTTCAACATTGTGCAGCCGAACGTTGCCTGCTTCGGTGAAAAAGATTATCAGCAATTGGCGGTGATTCGTCAGATGGTTGAAGATCTGTGCATGGACATCGAGATCATCGGCGTACCGACTGTACGTGAAATGGATGGTCTGGCGATGAGCTCACGCAACAATCTGCTGACGCTGGATGAGCGCCAACGTGCGCCAGTTCTGGCTCGCACCATGCGCTGGATCAACAGTGCGATTCGCGGTGGTCGTGATGACTACACCTCGATCATCGAAGATGCGGTGGATCAGCTGCGTGCTGCCGATTTAGAACCGGATGAGATTTTCATTCGCGACGCGCGTACCCTGCTGCCTATTTCAGCCGACAGCAAGCAAGCGGTGATTCTGATGTCTGCTTTCTTAGGAAAAGTCCGCCTGATTGATAATCAGGTGTTGGATCTCTCCAGCGACGGCAAAGACGATTCTGAAGAAGAGTAAGTTTTCTGATGGATGTAAAAAAGGTCAACCTCGGTTGACCTTTTTATTACCTGTCGCTCAGCTGCGTAAGCCTTTGCCTTTACTGACCAGATAATGGGCCACGGCGTACAGCACCACCACAAACACACCCAGCACGCTGAATGACGTCACGATACCCACATCCGAGACACCCAGGAAGCCGTAACGGAACGCGTTCACCATGTAGACGATGGGGTTGATTTTCGATACGCCCTGCCAGAACTCCGGCAGCAGACTGATGGAGTAAAATACCCCCCCCAGATAAGTCAGCGGCGTTAACACGAAAGTCGGAATAATCGAGATATCATCAAACGTACGCGCGTACACCGCGTTGATCAAACCACCCAATGAGAACACAACCGAGGTCAGAAAGACCGTCGCCGTGATGATGCCCCAGTGATCGACACTCAGATCCACAAAGAACAGCGACACAAACGTCACCATCGCGCCCACCAACAGGCCACGCGTCACACCGCCCATCACATAACCGGCAATGATCACGTAGTTCGGCACTGGCGCCACCAACAGCTCTTCAATGTTCTTCTGGAATTTGGCACTGAAAAACGATGAAGCCACGTTCGAGTATGAGTTAGTGATGACCGACATCATGATAAGCCCCGGCACGATGTACTCCATGTAGCTGAAGCCGTTCATCTGACCGATACGGGAACCAATCAAATTACCAAAGATGATGAAATACAAGCTCATGGTAATCGCTGGCGGTACTAAGGTCTGTACCCAGATGCGCGTGAAACGTTTGATCTCTTTGCGCAGCAGGCTGCGAAAAGCGGTCCAATAAATATGATACATGCCCTTACCCCTGACTCTGCTGGCGAACAATGCTGACAAACAGCTCTTCCAAACGGTTGGCTTTGTTGCGCATCGACATCACGTTCACGCCCTGCTCTGAAAGCTGGGTAAAGACGTGGTTCATGCCCTGCGTTTTTTCCAGCTCAATTTCCAGCGAACCGTCGACCACACGTTGCGAGACCACATCGGTGAGCGGCTGCAGCTTCTCTTCATTATCGATATCAAGAATAAAGGTTTCGACATGCAGCTTACCAAGCAAACCTTTCATCGTGGTGTTTTCAATCAGCTCTCCGCGATTGATGATACCGATGTGACGGCACAGCATCTCCGCTTCTTCCAGATAATGCGTGGTAAGGATGATAGTGATCCCTTGCGAATTGATCTGCTTGAGAAATTCCCACATTGAGCGGCGCAGCTCGATATCCACCCCGGCTGTCGGCTCATCGAGGATCAGCAGTTGTGGTTCGTGCATCAAAGCGCGGGCAATCATCAGGCGACGTTTCATGCCACCGGAGAGGTTACGCGCGCGCTCTTTGCGTTTTTCCCACAGATCCAGTTGGGTGAGATACTTCTCGGCCCGCTCTTTGGCCAGCGTGCGCGAAACGCCGTAATATCCCGCCTGCTGCATCACGATCTGCTCGACTGTCTCAAACGGGTTAAAGTTGAACTCTTGTGGCACTAAGCCTAAATGTTGTTTCGCTTGCTCTAAGTGAGTGTCAATGTTGTGACCAAACACTTTGACTGTACCGGAGGTCTTATTGACCAGTGAGGAGATGATACCAATCGTGGTCGATTTACCGGCACCATTGGGGCCAAGCAGAGCGTAAAAGTCGCCCTTATTGACCGTCAGGCTGACGCCTTTCAGTGCTTCAAAACCACCGGCGTAGGTTTTGCGCAGCTGATCAATTTCTAATGCATACATAGCAGTGTGAAAACTCTTTCTGTTCGAACAGACTAGATGTGCTGCTTAAGCGGTCACTTTTCAACCCTTGAACGCAAATAGATCGGAGAAAAATCCCCCCATTTTCAACATGGTGATAACCAGTCCATGTTTCAGTTATCACTTTTACAAACAAAATCTTGCAAAAATTTTACTTCCATTAACTGCTCAGATGAGTAGTCTGTTAAGCAATTTGTCAGAGAATGAATTTATGACATTGTGTATAGTTGGCAAGCATACCCAAGTGGTTTCAAGACGCCGTATTCTGTCATCGGACAGAACCGGGCACCTTGAGGGTACTTGGCTATAAACTAAGGGAAGTAAAATGCCAGAGATTAAACAACTATTCGAAAACAACTCGAAGTGGTCAGAGTCTATTAAAGCAGAACGACCTGAGTACTTTAGCAAGTTAGCCGAAGGACAAAATCCTGACTTTCTGTGGATTGGTTGTTCTGACAGCCGAGTCCCAGCAGAGCGCCTAACCGGCCTGTATTCCGGTGAACTGTTCGTACACCGAAACGTTGCCAACCAAGTGATTCATACAGACCTGAACTGCCTGTCTGTGGTGCAGTACGCAGTCGACGTTCTCAAAGTGAAACACATTATCGTGTGTGGCCACTACGGCTGTGGTGGTGTGACGGCGTCCATCGATAACCCACAACTGGGTCTGATCAATAACTGGATTCTGCACATCCGTGATTTGTACTTCAAACACCGCGGCTATCTGGAGCAAATGCCAGAAGAGGACCGCTCGGACAAACTTGCGGAAATCAACGTGGCAGAACAAGTGTACAATCTGGGTAACTCCACCATCCTGCAAAACGCTTGGGAGCGTGGCCAGGACGTTGAGATTCACGGTGTGGTTTACGGTATCGGTGACGGTCGTCTGGAGTATCTGGGCGTGCGTTGTAACTCTCGCGAAATGGTCGACGGTAGTTACAAGAAAGCGATGGAAAAGATTCTGAATCCACAGCACAGCCTGTTGTGTCGATAACAAAAACGCCCACATCATGTGGGCGTTTTTTTATCTCTGCGTCATCCGGTTTAAAGCGGAACCACTTTACCGATGAATGGCAGATGGCGGTATTTCTGTGCGTAGTCGATACCCACACCCACCACGAATTCGTCCGGAATCTCAAAACCGATCCATTTCACATCTACGTTCACTTCACGACGAGAAGGTTTGTCCAGCAAGGTACAGATCTGAATCGATTTCGGTTCACGCAGTGACAGAATCTCTTTCACTTTGCTCAGGGTGTTACCCGTGTCGATGATGTCTTCCACCAACAGCACATCTTTGCCTTTGATGTCGTCATCCAGATCTTTCAGGATGCGCACGTCACGCGAACTTTCCATGGTGTTGCCGTAGCTCGATGCCGTCATGAAATCGACCTGATGCGTCAGGCTGATTGCACGAGCCAAATCTGCCATAAACACAAAAGAGCCACGGAGCAGACCCACCAGAACCAAATCTTCACTGCCATTGTAGTGCTCAGTGATCTGCTGGCCGAGTGCGCGGACACGTTCCTGAACTTCTTGCTCAGAAATCATTACTTCAACTGTATGTTTCATACCAATCTCGTTTTGTTGGAGCGACACTTGGCACTGCAAAACCACACCGACAGCGCCGCTAAATCTTTCGGCGCGTATAGTACCACTGCTGAGGGTGGGTGTTAACCTTTCACTGATGTTACGTTTTAGTGAGAAATTGATTCAATAAAACACTTTGAAATTCAAAACATTTCAGAAACGTGAACATTTTATAAGCACAAAACATTGACCTTCATCATATGCACCATTACACTCATAGGGCTTTTAAAGCAATTAATAAAATAATCATTAGCGTTTACTAAAAAACGCAGATAACAACTCAAATGGCAAGGATTAATACTATGGACGCATCTATAGAGAAACGCCCTAGAACACGGCTATCTCCTCAAAAACGTAAACTCCAGTTGATGGAAATCGCGCTGGAAGTGTTTGCAAAACGAGGCATTGGCCGTGGTGGTCATGCGGATATCGCAGAAATTGCTCAAGTTTCTGTCGCTACCGTGTTCAACTACTTCCCTACTCGTGAAGATTTGGTCGACGACGTACTGACTTACGTGGTTCGCCAGTTTTCCAACTTTCTCACCGACAACATCGATCTCGATATTCACGCGAAAGAGAACCTCACCAACATCACCGATGAAATGGTTAAGCTGGCCAATGAAGATTGCCACTGGCTGAAAGTGTGGTTTGAATGGAGCGCCTCGACGCGTGACGAAGTATGGCCACTGTTTGTATCCAGTAACCGTACCAACCAGTTGCTGGTGAAGAACATGTTCTCGAAAGCCATCGAGCGCGGTGAAGTGTGTGAACAGCACGACCCTGAAGATCTGGCGACGCTGTTCCACGGTGTCTGCTACTCACTGTTTGTGCAAGCCAACCGCGTTCGCGATGAAGGCTACATGCGTAAACTGGTGAAAAGCTACCTGGACATGCTGTGCATCTATAAACGCGATCACTAATAAGCAAAGATTGACGAATTATAGCGCCGCAAGGCGCTATTTTTTTGCCTCAGAGGCCGAGTAACAGACATAAAAAAACCGCTGAACAATCAGCGGTTTATATCATTTGGCGCTCAGAAAATTATTTTTTCTTTTTCGCTTTTGCGTTTGGCAGGTCAGTGATCGTACCTTCAAACACTTCTGCAGCCAGACCCACAGACTCGTGTAGAGTCGGGTGAGCGTGGATAGTCAGAGCGATGTCTTCTGCATCACAACCCATCTCGATCGCCAGACCGATTTCGCCCAGTAGTTCGCCACCGTTTGTACCCACGATAGCACCACCGATAACGCGGTGAGTCTCTTTATCGAAGATCAGCTTAGTCATACCGTCAGCACAGTCAGACGCGATTGCACGGCCTGAAGCTGCCCATGGGAAAGTTGCCACTTCGTAGTTGATGCCTTCTGCTTTCGCTTCTTTCTCAGTCTTACCAACCCATGCCACTTCTGGCTCAGTGTAAGCGATTGAAGGAATAACTTTAGGATCGAAGTAGTGTTTCTTACCAGCGATAACTTCTGCAGCCACGTGGCCTTCGTGAACACCTTTGTGAGCCAGCATTGGTTGGCCAACGATGTCACCGATAGCGAAGATGTGAGGTACGTTAGTGCGCAGTTGCTTGTCGACGTTGATGAAGCCACGCTCATCCACTTCCAGACCTGCTTTTTCTGCATCCAGTAGTTTACCGTTTGGTACACGACCGATTGCCACAAGTACCGCATCGTAACGCTCAGCTTCCGCTGGCGCTTTCTTACCTTCCATCGATACGTAGATGCCGTCTTCTTTTGCTTCAACCGCAGTCACTTTGGTTTCCAGCATCAGGTTGAACTTCTTCGCAATACGCTTGGTGAAGACTTTAACGATGTCTTTATCCGCAGCTGGGATAACTTGGTCGAACATTTCAACCACGTCGATTTGAGAACCCAGTGCGTGGTACACAGTACCCATTTCCAGACCGATGATACCACCGCCCATGATCAGCAGTTTTCCAGGAACTTCTTTCAGTTCCAGAGCGTCTGTTGAATCCCAAATACGTGGGTCTTCATGAGGAATGAATGGCAGTTTGATTGGACGAGAACCCGCAGCAACGATCGCGTTGTCGAAGTTCACAACAGTTTTGCCGTCTTCGCCTTCCACTTCAATCGTGTTCGGGCCAGTGAACTTACCAAAACCGTTAACCACGTTCACTTTACGCATCTTAGCCATACCGCCAAGACCGCCAGTCAGTTGGTTAATTACTTTTTCTTTCCACAGACGGATCTTGTCGATGTCTGTTTGTGGCTCACCAAACACGATACCGTGCTCAGCCAGCGCTTTTGCTTCTTCGATAACTTTAGCTACGTGCAGTAGTGCTTTCGATGGGATACAACCCACGTTCAGACACACGCCACCTAGGGTGTTGTAACGTTCGATAAGTACTGTTTCCAGACCTAAGTCTGCACAGCGGAATGCAGCGGAGTAACCAGCAGGACCGGCACCAAGCACTACAACTTGGGCTTTAATTTCTTTGCTCATTTCGACCTCTTGTAGTCAATATCCCTAACAGGCTGAGTGGGTGTTCTATCTATTTGTTTTATGTTTAAAACGAATTACTTAAAACGATTATTTTTCAGACCGCAACAGTTTACAGAGATGTTAATGGTGTGAAAAGTAAATCCATGTAGCCTGTGAGCTAGACAACAATTCAATGCGGAAAAATTTTTTCATCATCAAATTGCAAGACAATGCTTGAATCAAGGCGGCTAAATAGCCGCCTTATTTTGTTTGAACCGATTACAGAACCAGACGACGAATGTCGCTCAGGCAACCGTTCAAGTAAGTGATAAAGCGTGCACCTTCTGCGCCATCGATCACACGGTGGTCGTATGACAGAGACAGAGGAAGTTGCAGACGTGGAGCAAACTCTTTGCCGTTCCACACTGGCTTAATCTCAGACTTAGATACACCCAGAATACCAACTTCTGGTGCGTTCACGATTGGCGTGAATGCCGTACCGCCGATACCACCCAGACTTGAGATGGTGAAACAGCCGCCTTGCATATCTGCCGCAGTCAGCTTACCTGCACGTGCTTTCTTCGATACTACAGCCAGCTCTTCAGACAGCTCGTAGATACCTTTCTTGTTCACGTCTTTGAATACAGGAACAACCAGACCGTTTGGTGTATCTACCGCGATACCGATGTTCACGTATTTCTTCAGGATCAGGCTCTCACCATCTTCAGACAGAGAAGAGTTGAACGCAGGGAACGCTTCCAGAGCTTTCGCCGCAGCTTTCATGATGAACACCAGTGGCGTGATCTTCATGCCTGAATCTTTCTTCGCTTCAATCGCGTTCTGTTCTTTACGGAAGTTTTCCAGCTCAGTGATGTCTGCGTTATCCCACTGTGTAACGTGTGGAATCATGACCCAGTTACGGTGCAGGTTCGCGCCAGAGATCTTCTTAATGCGAGACAGTGGCTGAATTTCAGTTTCACCGAACTTGCTGAAGTCCACTTTTGGCCAAGGTAGCAGACCCAGTGCCGCGCCGTCGCCTTTGCCAGATGCTGCTGATGCGGCACCTGATTCCAGACGTTTCAGCGCTTCTTTCACGTAGTTCTGAACGTCTTCTTTCAGAATACGGCTCTTACGGCCTGAACCTTTCACTTTAGACAGGTTAACGCCGAATTCACGCGCTAGGCGACGAACCACTGGAGACGCGTGTGCGTACTCGTTGTTTTCTTGGAAGTCACCCGTTGCCGCTGCAGGCGCTGCCGCCGCTGGAGCTTCAACTTTCGGTGCCGCTGCTGCTGGAACTGCTGCCTGAGCTGGTGCTGAGACTGCTGCCGGCGCTGCGCCAGCCACTTCAAACACCATGATCAGTGAGCCAGTTGACACTTTGTCGCCAGCCGCTACTTTAATCGCTTTCACTTTACCTGCGAATGGTGCAGGAACTTCCATCGACGCTTTGTCGCCTTCCACAGTGATCAGAGATTGCTCTTCGCTCACCATGTCGCCAACCGCGACCATGATTTCAGTCACTTCAACTTCGTCGCCGCCGATATCTGGAACGTTGACTTCTTTGTCGGCTGCCACCGCTGGCGCTGCTGCTGGAGCCGCTGCCTGAGCTGGAGCTGCTGCTACTGGAGCGCCAGAACCGGCCACTTCGAAGACCATGATCAGTGAGCCAGTGGTCACTTTGTCACCCGACGCGATCTTGATCTCTTTCACGGTACCCGCGAATGGCGCTGGAACTTCCATTGAAGCTTTGTCGCCTTCAACAGTGATCAGAGACTGCTCTTCAGACACTGTGTCACCCACAGCAACCATGATTTCAGTCACTTCAACTTCGTCGCCACCGATGTCCGGTACGTTGACTTCTTTCAGTTCAGTCGCTGCTGCTGGCGCTGCCGCAACTGGTGCTGCTTCGGCCGCAGGAGCTGGTGCAGCCGCTGCTGCACCTTCCGCTTCAAAAACCATAATCAGTGAGCCAGTCGTTACTTTGTCGCCAGCCACTACTTTGATTTCTTTAACAATACCTGCCTGAGACGCTGGAACTTCCATAGAAGCTTTGTCGCCTTCAACAGTAATCAGAGATTGTTCTTCTTCAACCTTGTCGCCTACGCTTACAAGAATCTCAGTAACTTCAACCTCGTCTGCACCGATATCTGGTACGTAAATTTCGATAGCCATGCTTTTCCTACCTTCAATTAAGCGTATAGCGGGTTTGTTTTTTCAGTGTCGATGTTGAATTTCTTGATAGCTTCCGCCACCACAGATTTCTCAACTTCACCACGTTTCGCTAGTTCGTTTAGAGCTGCAACAACAACGTAGCCTGCGTTCACTTCGAAGTGACGACGTAGGTTCTCACGGCTGTCTGAACGACCGAAACCGTCAGTACCCAGTACTTTGTAAGACTCAGCAGGAATGAACGCGCGAACTTGGTCAGCGTAGTTCTTCATGTAGTCGGTTGCAGCGATTGCTGGTTCAGTACCCATTACTGAAGCGATGTAAGGTACTTTCGCTTCTGCTTCTGGGTGAAGCATGTTGTAACGCTCTGCGTCCTGGCCATCACGAGCCAGTTCGTTGAACGAGGTTACAGAGTAAACATCAGAGGCGATGCCGTATTCTTCGCTCAGGATCACTGCCGCTTTACGTACTTCGTTCATGATAGTACCAGAGCTCATCAGCTGAACTTTACCTTTAGAACCAGACAGAGTTTCCAGTTTGTAGATACCTTTACGGATACCTTCTTCAGAACCTTCTGGCATTGCTGGATGCGCGTAGTTTTCGTTCATCAGCGTCAGGTAGTAGAACACGTTCTCTTGCTCACCGTACATGCGACGGATACCGTCTTGCATGATCACCGCTACTTCGTATGCGAAAGTCGGATCGTAAGAGATACAGTTCGGGATAGTGCCGGCCTGAATGTGTGAGTGACCATCTTCGTGCTGCAGACCTTCACCGTTCAGTGTAGTACGGCCAGCCGTTGCGCCCAGTAGGAAACCACGAGCTTGTTGGTCACCTGCCATCCATGCCATGTCGCCAACACGTTGGAAACCGAACATAGAGTAGTAGATGTAGAACGGGATCATTGGCAGGTTGTTGGTGCTGTAAGATGTCGCAGCCGCAACCCAAGATGACATTGCACCCAGTTCGTTGATACCTTCTTGCAGTACCTGACCTGCTGTGTCTTCTTTGTAGTAAGACACAACGCCACGGTCTTCAGGCGTGTAAGTCTGGCCGTGTGGGTTGTAGATACCGATTTGACGGAACAGACCTTCCATACCGAAAGTACGCGCTTCGTCAGCAATGATAGGAACAATGTTCTTACCAATGTTTTTGTCTTTCAACAGAATGTTCAGTGCACGCACGTAAGCCATCGTTGAAGAGATTTCACGTTTCTGTTCTTCCAGAAGCGGTTTGAACTCTTCCAGTTCTGGAATAACCAGTTCCTGAGTGAAGTTAGGCAGACGCTGTGGCGTGTAACCGTGCAGCGCTTTACGACGAGCGTGCAGGTATTCGTGTTCTTTCGAACCTTCTTCCAGTTTCAGGTAAGGCAGGTTGTTCACTTCTTCATCAGAAATGATGTCTTGCAGACCCAGACGGTTACGCATCGCGATCACGTGCGTCATGTCCATCTTCTTAACTTGGTGCGCAATGTTCTTACCTTGAGCCGCGTCACCCATGCCGTAACCTTTAACAGTCTTAGCCAGGATTACCGTTGGACGGCCTTTAGTTTCTTGTGCGTTCTTGAACGCTGCGTACAGTTTAGAAGACTCGTGACCACCACGTTTCAGTGCGAACACTTCGTCGTCAGTCATGTCAGCAACCAGGGCTGCAGTCTCTGGGTATTTACCGAAGAAATGCTCACGAACGTACGCGCCATCTTTCGCTTTGAAAGTCTGGTAGTCGCCGTCGATGGTTTCGTTCATCAGTTGCAGAAGTTTACCAGAGGTATCTTTCGCCAGCAGAGAATCCCAGTTGTTACCCCAGATAACTTTAACCACGTTCCAGCCAGCGCCTTTGAACAGGCCTTCCAGCTCTTGAATGATCTTGCCGTTACCCATTACCGGGCCGTCCAGACGCTGTAGGTTACAGTTGATCAGGAAGCACAGGTTGTCCAGTTTCTCACGCGCAGCGAAAGAAATAGCACCACGTGATTCTGGCTCATCCATCTCACCGTCACCCAGGAACGCGTATACGCGCTGGTCAGACGTATCTTTCATGCCACGGCCTTCCAGGTACTTCAGGAAGCGAGCTTGGTAGATAGATGCGATTGGACCCAGACCCATAGATACGGTCGGGAATTGCCAGAATTCAGGCATCAGTTTAGGGTGTGGGTACGAAGGAATGCCTTTGCCATCCACTTCTTGACGGAAGTTGTCCAGTTGTTCTTCTGTCAGGCGGCCTTCAACGAAAGCACGCGCGTAAATCCCTGGAGAAATATGACCTTGGTAGTAAACCAGGTCACCACCGTCCTTCTCGTTTGGAGCACGGAAGAAGTGGTTGAAACATGTTTCATAGAACGCAGCTGAAGACTGGAATGATGCCATGTGGCCGCCTAGATCCAGATCTTTCTTCGATGCACGAAGAACGATCATGATCGCGTTCCAGCGAATGATTGAGCGGATACGACGTTCGATAGTCGTGTCGCCTGGGTATGCTGGTTCTTGGGCCGCAGGAATCGTGTTGATGTAGTTCGTTGTAATACCAGTTGGCATATCAACGCCGTCTAGACGTGCTTTTTCCAGTACTTCTTCTAGCAGGTACTGGGCACGCTCTACGCCTTCTTCACGTACAACTGACTCAAGCGCGGCTAACCACTCCTGAGTTTCCAGTGCATCTACGTCATGCTTCATGTCAGACATGGCGATCTATCCTTCTGTTGGTTGGATTTATTTAGAATCGCAATGGACCGCTTATTGCGGCTCATTACCCTGTTGGATACGACGCAGAGAACGCTCACGACGAGACTCTTCCCGGGTCAAATCCAACAATGTTTCTTCGATATAAGCTAAGTGAGAATGAGACATTTCGCGCGCCTTCTCAGGCTGACCGGATACGATCGCATCCACGATATTAGCTCGGTGCTTGCTTACTTTCTCCACCGCTTCAGGGCGGCGGCGTAATAATTTAAAATTCTGCAGAATATTTTGCTCAAGCAGGGGAGCGAGACTTCGAACGATGTGCAGCAGAACCACGTTATGGGCAGCTTCCGTAATAGCAATCAGAAACTCCATGACAGTTGCGGATTCTGTTTCTACGTCCTTCGCATCCTGAAGCTCACCAATTCGCGCCACGCAGGCTTGAATACGGGCAAAATCTTCTTCGGTACCACGCAGTGCTGCAAAATAAGCCGAAATACCTTCCAGCGCATGACGCGCTTCCAATAGATCAAGCTGGGTTTCCGAGTGGCTAGACAATAAATTTAGCAGAGGATCAGAGAAACTCTTCCACATGTGCTCGCTTACGAAGGTGCCGCCGCCCTGACGACGAGTCAGCAGGCGTTTGGCTTCTAATCGCTGGATGGCTTCACGGACGGACGGACGGGAAACATCGAACTGTTTGGCCAGCTCTCGCTCCGGTGGCAGTTGTTGCCCTGGGGCTAATGTTCCTTCCACGATCAACCGTTCTAACTCTTGCTCGATGACATCGGATAGCTTCGGCTGACGAATCCTTTGATAAGCCATAATTTATTATTCTTCTACTCTTTATGTTCTTGCAGGCAATTGGTAATACCAATTTCAAGTTGGTGCAGAAATTAACATAATTAAAACGCCAATGTCCAGTCAAAAATTGACCCAAATCATAGAACAGGCCTTACCAAAACACTTTACTAACAATAGCGCACTAAAACGGCAATATTATTGGTCAGACCAATTACAAAAATCATACAGACGGGGAATTAACGGGCTATGACAGTTATTCACATTGTCGATATCACAAGCAGAATTTAGAACCAAATCACAAAATTTGCATAAAAAAAGAGCACCTCGCGCTAAGGTGCTCTTTTTATGTTCACAGCATCTGATTTATTTGGCTTCGATGTGATCAACCATCAGCTGCAAGGATTGATTACCACGAAACTCATTGATATCGAGTTTATAAGCGAGGCGTACGATTTTCACCGATGCGTCCGGCCAACGGCGCAGGTCAACGTTGAACGCGATGCCATCGATCATGATGTTGGTCGGGTGGCCTTTATACAGCGGCTCCAGCATCAATTTGAGATGCTTCTCCCCGACCAGTTTCTGATGCAGCACTTTAAACTCACCATCAAATACCGGTTCAGGAAACGCCTGTCCCCATGGACCACCAGCGCGCAGCATTTCCGCCACGTGCATAGAGAACTCCTCCGGCGTCAGTTCGCCGTCGGTCAGAATCACACCTTTAAGCAGCGCTTCATCGAGATCCTGACGCACCACTTCATCAAACAGTCGGCTGAAACGCTCAAAGTTCTTCTCTTCAATCGTCAATCCGGCCGCCATGGCGTGGCCACCAAACTTAAGAATAATGCCTGGATTCTGCGTATCAATTTTATCCAGCGCATCACGCATGTGCAGACCAGCAACCGAACGGCAGGAACCTTTAATCAGACCATCGCCGCCATCAGCAAACGCAATCACCGGACGATGGAACTGCTCTTTAATACGCGAAGCGAGAATGCCAATCACGCCCTGATGCCAGTCACGCTGAAACATCACCAGGCCGTGCGGCAGTTCGGTGTCTTTACCAAACTGCAGACGTTCACAAAACGCCATCGCTTCTTGCTTCATGCCCTCTTCAATCTCTTTACGCGTCTGATTGAGACCATCCAATTCACTGGCCATACGGCGCGCAGCGTGAATGTTGTTACACAGCAGCAGCTCGACGCCAAACGACATATCGTCAAGACGCCCTGCAGCGTTAATCCGCGGCCCCAGCGCAAAACCAAAATCTGACGCGACCAGTTTACGCGCATCGCGTTTGGCCACTTCAATCAGCGCCTGAATCCCCGGGCGAGCTTTACCAGCGCGAATACGCTGCAAGCCTTGGTGCACCAGAATGCGGTTGTTTTCATCCAGCGGTACCACATCGGCAACCGTGCCTAAGGCCACCAAATCAATCAGTTCCATCAGCTTGGGTTCCGCCATGCCCTGTTCAGCAAACCAGCCGCACTTACGCATGTGAACGCACAGCGCCATCATCAGGTAGAACGCCACACCCACCCCGGCTAAAGCTTTTGAGGGAAACGCACACTGCTGCAGATTGGGGTTAACCATGGCATCGACATCCGGCAACTGAGAGCCTGGTAAGTGGTGATCGGTCACCAGCACCTGTAGCCCGTGTTGCTTGGCAAAGCGTACCCCTTCAATCGAGGAGACGCCGTTATCGACTGTCATGATCATTTCGGCATTCATCGCCAATGCCTGTTCCACAACTTCCGGGCTCAGGCCATAACCGTCTTCAAAACGATTGGGCACCAGATAATCGACGTTGTGGCTGCCGAGCATACGCAGTGCCAGAACTGACAACGCAGAACTGGTCGCGCCGTCGGCGTCAAAATCGCCAACAACGATGATGCGCTTCTGCTGCTTAATCGCTTCAAACAGGAGTTCAACAGCTGCATCGATGCCGTGCAGTTGGGTATAAGAGTGCAGCGCTTTCGCGGCCTTCTCCAGTTGTTCGACGCTCTCAACACCACGGTTGAGGTAGATGCGTCTTAACAAAGCAGGAATGGTCTCGGGAAGTTGAGCCAGATCCGGCTCAGGTCGTCGTTGAATTTCAATCATGTGTTATCAGGCCTGAGACTGGCTCAGGCCCGTATCCTTTAAGCTTCAATTACATTTGTTGTAGGCGTTGCAACAGTTGTGCTGCCGGCAGGTAACCACCCACCATTTCGCCGTTTGGCAGGAAAATCGCTGGTGTACCGCTGATACCCAGCTCACGGCCCAATTGATAATGCTGAGCGATGGTTTGCTTGCACTGCGCCAAGTCGCCTTTAGTTTCCAGCGTCTGACGATTCATCTTGGCGTTGTGAATCGCCGTTTTTGGATCGTCTGAACACCAGATAGCCGCCATCTGTTCTGCCACCTGACCGGTGGGTCCTTGGCGTGGGTACGCCAGATAACGCACAGTGATACCCGCGTCGTTGTACTCTTTCATCTGGCTGTGCAGACGCACACAGTATCCGCAAGTAATGTCAGTAAACACCGTCACCACATATTTCTCGTTGTCCGCCTTGTACTCAATCATGCTTTTCTGGAACTGCGCGATTTTCTTGGCGTTGATTGGCGCCTGACGCTTGGCCAATACATCGGTGTAACCGCCATTGGCGTCCATCTCATACAGTGTGCCGGCAATAAAATGCTTGCCATCAGGCGACGCAAACAGCACGCCACCCGCGGTTTGCACTTCGACCAGCCCATCAATATCCGATGGCACAACGTCCATGACATCCAAGCCCAGTTTGGCAAAGCGTTGCTCAAATACGCTCTTGTCGATCTGCACCTGTGCGGCTGGTTTGTCGGCTGGCACAGTCTCTGCGTTACACGCCACCGCAACAAACGGCAGCAGCAGAAGTGATAATCGGCGTAAAATCTTCATAAAAAAGTCCTTTCCATCAAGCCCTTGGGTGGTGCTCGCTATGTAATTGTTTCAATCTCTCAGTCGCGACATGAGTATAAATTTGCGTTGTCGATAAGTCACTATGACCGAGCAGCATTTGTACCACGCGTAAATCCGCCCCGTAGTTCAACAGGTGGGTCGCAAACGCATGGCGTAAAACGTGTGGTGATAGCTTATCGACATCAATGCCGGCAATCACCGCGTAATGTTTGATCCGGTGCCAGAAAGTTTGGCGTGTCATCTGCTGCGCACGCTTACTCGGAAACACCACATCAGATGTCTGTTCACCTAACAGGTGAGACCGCCCCTGAGAAAGAAAAGTTTCAATCCACTCAATCGCATTCTCCCCCATTGGCACCAAGCGCTCTTTGCCGCCTTTACCAATCACGCGCACCACACCCTGACGCAGACTGATGTTTTCCATCGTCAGCGATACCAGTTCGGTGACACGCAAACCAGTGGCATACAAGAGTTCCAGCATCGCTTTGTCGCGCAACTCAATCGGATCGTCCGGGTTCGGCGCGCTGAGCAATGCATCCACCTGCTGCTCGCTTAAATCTTTGGGTAAACGCTTAGGCAGTTTGGGGCTTACCAGTAGTGCGCTCGGATCATCCGCACGCATTTTTTCACGGTGCAGATATTGAAACAGGCGACGAATCGCCGACAGCATTCTCGCCCGCGACGTCTGTTTGTAATCCTGATCCGTCAGCCAGGTTTGGTATTGCTGAAGGCCCGACAGGCTGATGAAATCCAATCGATAATTGTTGTGCTGCATCCAGTCGAGCAGCTTGATCAGATCATTGCGGTATGACATCAGGGTGTTTTCCGACAACCCGCGTTCCATCCACATCGCATCAAGGAACTGTTCCACCAGCCCGTGATCAGGAGAAAAATGCTCTGACACCTGTACTTCTCATCTCTTTATCGTTCGTGATTCCCTAAGCTTAATACCATAAAAGTATTCTGACAGCAGGATATTCACTGCACTCTGGGTTATTTTATGGTTAGAATTCACCATTCCAGATAAAAAACGAACATGAAACTATGAAGATCGGTCTTTTTTACGGCTCAACAACCTGTTACACCGAAATGGCGGCGGAAAAAATGCGTGCCATCCTCGGTGATGATCTGCTCGACATTCACAATGTGAAAGAAACGCCGCTCAGTTTTATGAGCGACTATGATCTGTTAATACTGGGAATCTCCACATGGGATTTCGGCGAAATCCAAGAAGACTGGAGCGCAATATGGGATCACATCGGTGGCGTGTCGCTAAAAGGCAAGTACGTCGCGTTATACGGCTTAGGCGATCAAGAAGGCTATGGCGAATGGTTCCTCGATGCGATGGGGATGCTCCACGACGAGATCAAGAAGACGGGAGCGAACCTGATCGGCTACTGGCCAAAAGATGACAGCTACCAGTTTGAAGCCTCAAAAGCGCTGACCGAAGATGGGACCCAGTTTGTCGGCCTTGCTCTGGATGAAGACTCGCAATACGAACTGAGTGATGAGCGCATCGCCACCTGGATTGAGCAAGTTCTAGTCGAATACCACGACGCCATCTGACACATCAATCAGACCGCTTTAATAACGCGCGGTATTTCTGCCAGTCAAACACCAGCCCCGGGTCGGTTTTACGCATCGGGGCAATGTACTGATGCCCGGTAATACGCGGCAACGTAATCGCCGGATAGTGCGTCATCAACGCGTCGCTGAGTGCTGCCAATGCCTGATATTGCGCATCGGTATAGGCGACAAAATCGGTCCCTTCCAACTCAATGCCAATCGAATAATCGTTGCATCGCGCGCGCCCGGCAAACGACGATTGCCCGGCATGCCAGGCTCTGGCCGAAAATGGCACAAACTGCACCACCTCTCCATCCCGGCGAATCAGACAGTGCGCCGACACACCCATGGTGTGTATCACACGGAAAAATGGATGCTGATTCGGATCAAGCTGGCCAGTAAAAAACTGTTCGATATATGGCCCACCAAACTGCCCTGGCGGCAAACTGATGTTGTGCACCACCAGCAAAGAGATATCCTGTTCGTCGCTGCGCTGATCGCAGAATGGCGATGGTACGCGACGGGCAAATTGATACCAGCCCTGATTATCGATCATAAACACTATCCATTTGATTGATGGGTAAACCCCGACATTAGCCTATGGCTGATTTTAACTTTCTTGCTATGAAATGCGAGATCAAGGGCTGAATTTCAACCGCACTCAGCGTATTATCCCTCCCCCAGTTCAACTTATATTAACGATTTGCGATGAAAGAGTCCCACAACAGTCAAGAACGCCTCGAATATCTGAAACAGCAACTGCCACTGGAAATCACCCGCTCGGTCACCGACACGCTTAAAGAAGATTTAGGCGGCACGCTCGATCCCGCAGCCGATATCACCGCAAGTCTGATCCCAGCCGACGTGCAAGGACGCGCCACCATCATTACCCGTGAGCACGGTGTGTTTTGTGGTCAAGCCTGGGCTGACGAAGTATTCACGCAACTGGGCGGCGAAGTGACCATTGAGTGGTTGGTCAAAGACGGTGATACCGTTGAGCCAAACCAAACGTTGTGTACGCTGAGCGGTCCGGCGCGCATTCTGCTCACGGGCGAGCGCAACGCGATGAACTTTATTCAAACCTTGTCTGGTTGCGCGACGACCACAGCGCAATACGTAAAAGCGCTGGAAGGCACCGGTTGTCGTCTGCTCGACACTCGCAAAACCATTCCGGGCCTGCGCAGCGCGCTGAAATATGCCGTTGCCTGCGGCGGTGGTTTTAACCATCGTATTGGTGTGTTTGACGCTTACCTGATCAAAGAGAATCACATCATCGCTTGTGGCGGCATTACACAAGCGATCAGCACCGCGAAGAAACTCAACCCGGGCAAACCCGTTGAAGTCGAAACCGAGAATCTGGACGAACTGCGTCTGGCGATTGAAGCCGGTGCCGACATCATTATGCTCGACAATTTTACGCTGGACATGATGCGCGAAGCGGTAGCGATCAACGCAGGTCGAGCAGCGCTGGAAAATTCCGGCAACGTCACGATGGAAACACTGCGTGAATACGCCGAAACGGGTGTTGATTACATCTCTGTCGGCGCACTGACCAAACATGTGCGCGCCATGGATTTATCGATGCGCTTCAAATAAAAATAGAATTTTCAATGTATTAAAAGGAGGCCTCGCCTCCTTTTTTATGCCTGCCGTACCTCATATCACCGCAACGCTTTTAACTGAGTCGAAATATTTTGCCCGATGGATGTAAATCCAAGCATAAAAATCCCGAATGCCTCGCGCCCTCTCATTCCCCCAATTCTCCTAATATCAACAACTTCTTATGCTCTGCTCATCATACAAACACACGCATAACGGAGAGTGTCATGAACGCGAATCAACGCAAACAACAGCAGGGCTTTACCCTGATCGAACTGATGATCGTGGTCGCCATCATCGGAGTTCTGTCGGCGATTGCCGTACCCGCTTATAAGGATTACGTAACCAAGAGTGAGTTAGCTTCTGGCTTTGCCACAATTAAATCCGTGCTAACACCAGCAGAGTTATATGTCCAAGAAAATGGAAAGATTAGTAGTGGAGTAAGTACCATCACATCGCTGGGTGTTTCCTCTGCCGCTAATAGCTTAGGCACACTAAGTATCTCAGCAGACAATGAAATCACCTTTTCTCACACTGATGGTTCAGCAAAGGGCGCGAAGTTCGTATACACAAGAACAACTGGTGGCTGGTCATGTGCGTACACCGGCCCAGCAGCCGTGAGCGCAGCAGCACCGAAAGGTTGTTAATTCTTTACAATGCTCACCAACCTACTCGCCATCCTGCGTCAGGCCGATTTGCTTAGCCCTACGCAGGAACAGGCCGTAATGGATCATATTCACGCTTCCGGAACCAATGTTCCGGAAGCGTTGATCGATTTGGCGATCTTCCATCACCATGAACTGACCGAGCATCTAAGCCAGATCTTTGGTCTGCCGAATACGGATCTGACCCGTTTTGACTTCGCGCCGCTTTGCCAGCAGTTGGGGCTGCGAGAGCTCATCACCCGTTGTCAGGCTCTGCCCCTCAATAGCAACGGCCAGATACTGACTCTTGCGGTATCCGATCCTACTCACCTGCAAGTTGAAGACGAGTTTCGTTTTGCGACCGGGTTACAAATAGAACTGGTATTGGCTGATCATAAGGCACTGCAAGCCGCTATTCGCCGCTTGTATGGCCGAGCCATCGCATCACATGGCACGCTGGGCAAGGAGATCAGCCAGGACGAACTGGCCAGTCTGGTGCAAGTTTCCGATGACGAAAAAACATCAATCGAAGATCTGAGTCAGGATGACTCCCCGGTCAGTCGTTTCATCAACCAGATCCTGCTGGATGCGGTGCGTAAAGGCGCTTCTGATATCCACTTTGAGCCCTATGAATCCTTTTATCGCATTCGCCTGCGCTGCGACGGTATTTTGGTGGAAATCCAGCAACCAGCTAGCCATTTAAGCCGTCGATTGGCCGCGCGGATTAAGATTTTGTCGAAACTCGATATCGCTGAGCGACGTTTACCCCAGGACGGCCGCATCAAATTACGCCTCAATGCGGACACGGCCATTGATATGCGGGTCTCCACTCTGCCAACCTTGTGGGGGGAGAAAATCGTCCTGCGTCTGCTCGACAGCAGTGCGTCCAGCCTCGATATCGACAAGTTGGGTTATAACGATGCGCAAAAGCAGCTTTATCTGGCGGCCCTCACCAAGCCGCAAGGCATGATTCTGATGACTGGCCCGACGGGCAGCGGTAAGACAGTCTCACTCTATACCGGCCTTCGCATTCTCAACACCGACGAAGTGAATATTTCTACCGCCGAAGACCCGGTGGAAATTAACCTGCCCGGCATTAACCAGGTTCAGGTGCAGCCCAAAATTGGTTTTGGCTTTGCGCAGGCTCTGCGCTCCTTTCTGCGTCAGGATCCCGATGTGGTGATGGTGGGCGAAATCCGCGATTTGGAAACGGCAGAGATTGCCGTCAAAGCCGCCCAAACCGGCCACTTGGTGCTATCCACACTGCACACCAACTCCGCCGCCGAAAGCGTGATTCGGCTGGCGAACATGGGCATTGAACCGTTTAACCTCGCTTCATCGCTGAGCCTCATCATCGCTCAACGACTTGCCCGGCGCCTTTGCCCTCACTGCAAAGTCGCCACATCGCCCTCTCCGACACTGCAACAACAATTTCACTTGAGTTCTCAGCAGCCTATCTATGCCGCCAACCCATCAGGCTGCAACGAGTGCACCAACGGTTACAGCGGGCGGGTGGGGATTTATGAAGTGATGGCATTTAACTCCGCGCTGGCTGAAGCGATTATGCAACGAGCCAGCATTCATCAGATCGAATCCATTGCCCAGCAACATGGCATGCAAACGCTGTTGCAATCGGGGATCGAAAAACTTCGCGCCGGGATTACCAGTTTCAGTGAGTTGCAGCGTGTTCTCTATTTCTAATTCTGGTTAAGACCTTATTCTGAGACTCTTCCATCATGAAACCGACCAAAGGCCCTGAGTTAAAAAACTATCGCTGGAAAGGCGTCAACAGCACTGGAAAGAAAGTCGCGGGACAGACACTGGCTATCAGTGAAATAGAAGTCCGCGACAAACTGAAAGAACAGCACATTCAGGTTAAGAAGATCAAAAAAGGCAGCGTGTCATTTCTGACTCGTCTCACCAATCGGGTCAAAACTAAAGACATCACCATCCTAACCCGCCAGCTTGCCACCATGCTGACCACCGGAGTGCCAATTGTGCAGGCACTTAAATTGGTCGGCGATAATCATCGTAAAGCCGAGATGAAATCGATTCTGGCGCAAATTACCAAAGGCGTCGAAGCCGGTACGCCGATTTCCAAAGCGATGCGCACTGCCAGCACTCACTTTGACGCGTTGTACGTCGACTTAATTCAGACTGGCGAGCAGTCCGGCAATCTTGCCGAAGTCTTTGAACGCCTTGCCACCTATCGGGAAAAAAGTGAGCAACTGCGCGCGAAAGTAATCAAAGCGCTGATCTATCCCAGCATGGTCATTCTGGTGGCACTCGGCGTCTCCTATTTGATGCTGACGATGGTCATTCCAGAGTTCGAAAGTATGTTCAAGGGTTTTGGGGCTGAACTGCCTTGGTTTACTCAGCAGATCCTCAAGTTATCGCATGGGGTACAAGCCTACAGTGCGGGGGCGTTCATCGCGTCATTGAGCTTGGTGTTTGGCATCAAAGCGGCGCGGAAAAAATCCTTCGTCGTCCGTCTTAAAACCAGCCAGCTCAGCCTGCGTTTTCCCATCATTGGGGGTGTGCTTGCCAAAGCCGCAATTGCCAAATTCAGCCGCACTCTGGCGACCAGCTTCAGTGCGGGAATTCCGATACTCGCCAGCCTCAAAACCACCGCTAAAACGGCAGGTAACGTGCATTTTGAAACCGCCATTCAGGATGTTCACCGCCATACGGCAGCAGGGATGCCGATGTATATTGCAATGCGCAACACACAAGCCTTTCCGGAAATGGTGTTGCAAATGGTGATGATCGGCGAGGAGTCCGGCAAGCTCGACGACATGCTCAATAAAGTCGCCACCATCTATGAGTTTGAAGTCGACAACACCGTCGACAATCTGGGCAAAATTCTTGAACCGCTGATTATCGTATTTTTGGGCATTGTGGTCGGTGGATTGGTGGTGGCGATGTACCTGCCAATCTTTAACTTAATGAGTGTATTAGGTTAGTATGACCCTCATTAAGACCAACATGATGGCGACGCGCCGCGAGCACATAAAATGGACATTTTTAATTTTTACCCCTGGCTGTTTCCTACGCTGGCGACAGTGCTGGGGTTAATTATCGGCAGTTTCCTCAATGTGGTGATTTATCGCCTGCCGAAAATCATGGAGCGCGAGTGGCGTCAGGAGTGTGCGGAATCCTTTCCCGAGTATCATATTGAACCGCCTCAGGGCATTTTAACGCTGAGCACGCCACGTTCCACCTGCCCGCATTGCGATACGCCGATCCGGGTTATCGACAACATTCCGGTACTGAGCTGGCTTTTGCTGCGTGGTAAATGCTCGAATTGTCAGGGCTCTATTAGCGCGCGTTATCCACTGATTGAACTGCTGACGGCTTCATGCAGCCTCTTGATTGCGCTGCAATTTGGTTTTAGCTGGTTTGCCGTTGCCATGCTGTTCTTTACCTATACGCTGATTGCAGCAACCTTCATTGATTTCGATACGATGCTGCTGCCGGATCAGCTTACTCTGCCCCTACTCTGGGCTGGTATTGCACTGGCATTGGCGGGCATCAGCCCGATTTCGCTACAAGATGCGGTGATTGGTGCGATAGCGGGTTATCTGTCGTTATGGTCGGTGTACTGGCTGTTTAAGCTACTGACAGGCAAAGAAGGCATGGGCTATGGCGACTTTAAGCTGTTAGCGGCTCTCGGTGCTTGGCTGGGATGGCAGCAACTACCGATCATCATTCTGATGTCATCTCTGGTTGGACTGGTGTTCGGCCTCATTCAACTGCGTCTGCAAAAGCGCGGCATTGATAAAGCATTTCCCTTCGGGCCTTATCTGGCGATTGCAGGCTGGCTGTCTCTGTTGTTTGGTCATGACATTGCGGGTTGGTATTTTCATTCGGTATTAGGATTCTGATTATGGCACTCATCATTGGCTTAACGGGTGGCATCGCCAGCGGAAAAACCACCGTCGCAAATCTGTTTCAGCAACATTTCGCCATCGATATCGTCGATGCCGATGTGGTGGCTCGTGAAGTGGTGGACGTCGGCACTCCGGGACTGAACGCGATTGCCGAGCATTTTGGCAATGACATCTTACAGGCCGATGGTCGCCTCGACCGTGCAGCGCTGCGCGAGCGTATTTTTGCCGATATCGAAGAAAAATCCTGGCTCAATCATTTGTTGCATCCATTGATTCGCCAAAAAATGACACAAGATTTACAACAAGTACGCTCTCCTTATGCGTTACTAGTGGTGCCACTGTTAGTGGAAAACCAGTTACAGTCTATGGCGGACCGCATTTTGGTGGTCGATGTCGATGAAACCACGCAGATCCAACGCACTCTGGCGCGCGACAATGTCTCCGAGCAGCAGGTGAAGGCGATTCTCGCGTCGCAGGCCAGCCGTGAACAACGATTAGCCATCGCCGACGATGTGATTAAAAATGATGCAGAAAACCAGAAACTTTTGCCTCAAATCACAGAATTGCACCAAAAGTATCTAGCCATGAGCCGTACAAATCTGTGAGAATAAGTCCCAAATAACCCAAGGCTAGTTTGATGACCACACATAAGTTTGAACATCCGCTCAACGAAAAAACGCGTATTTACCTTCGTGTCGAAGCGCTGCTCAATCAGATGGAGCAAGCGTCGCAGTTTCGTGACGATATTCAGCATCAGCTATTCTTCCGTTCTCTGTTCGATCTGCTGGAAATTTTTGAGCAGATCCAACTCAAAAGCGAACTCGCCAAAGATATCGAAAAACAACGTCTGGCTTACCGCAACTGGCTCAACGTCGAAGGGGTGGATCAAGAGATGTTGTTGGGCCTGCTGAGAGAAATTGACGACATTCACCGCAACCTGATGGGTGGTGAGCGATTTGGCCAGTCTCTCAAAGAAGACCGTTTCCTCAGTGCGATTCGCCAGCGCTTCAATCTGCCCGGTGGCTCTTGCTGTTTTGATTTGCCGGCACTGCACTATTGGTTGCATCTGGCCTTGGAACAAAAAATCCAAGATGCCCGCCAGTGGATGGATACCTTGCAACCGTTAGCCGACGCGCTGAAACTGTGGCTGAAACTGACACGGGAAACCGGCAACTTTCGCGCCCGTGAAGCCAAGTCAGGTTTTTATCAGAGCGATGCGGAAGAGGCGAACATTCTGCGCCTGTCCATTCCGTTGGATTACGGCGTCTACCCGATGATTTCGGGGCACAAGAACCGCTTCGCCATCAAATTTATCGAATTCAGTTCCGGTCAGGCCAGTACGCAGGATATTGAATTTGATCTCGCCGTTTGCAGTTAACCAACTTTAATTAACCAAAAAGCAATGTGCTTTCTCAACGCACAGGATATGACCATGTCAAAAAAACCAACTGTGGTGAAATGCCCACAATGTGGCCAGGATGTGGAATGGGGAGAGCAAAGCCCTCATCGCCCGTTCTGCAGTAAAAAATGTCAGATGATCGACTTCGGTGAATGGGCAGATGAAGAGAAATCCATTCCCGGTGCACCAGACATGTCCGACAGTGACGGTTGGTCGGAAGATAATTACTGACTGGCATAAAAAAGCCCCGCATTGCGGGGCTTTTGCTTGTTCAGACTACATTATTCTTCTTCAGAACTTTCTTGCGCGTCCGATTCCAGCTCGATGCGGGTCACGCGTTGCAGACCACGTGGCAACAGAGCACCACGACGACCACGCTCACCACGGAAATTATCCAGATCCGATGGTTTCAGCCCCAGCTTACGTTTGCCGGCATACAGCGTTACAGACACATCTTTTGGTAGTGCCAACAGATGGGACACCACTTCTTCCCGCGACTTGGCTTTCGCCGCCGGGATATTGATGATCTTGTTGCCTTTGCCTTTGCCTAACTGCGGCAGATCTTTGATCGGGAACAGCAACATGCGGCCCTGATTGGTAATCGCCAGGATCTCATCGCTTTGCAGATCGTTCACCGCCTGTGGCGTCATCACTTCCGCATTGTCCGGCAGATTGACCAGCGCCTTACCGCTGCGGTTTTTCGACAACAGATCGGTGCCTTTACACACGAAGCCATAACCGGCATCAGATCCCACCAGCCACAGCTGATCTTCTTCGCCCATGACGACCTGACGAATCGACGTGCCTTCCGCCACGTTGAGACGACCAGTAATCGGTTCCCCCTGCCCACGTGCAGACGGCAGAGTGTGTGACTCCAACGAGTAACTGCGGCCATCACTACCGAGGAAGACGGCTTGCTGATTGCTCTTACCACACGCGTGCGCCAGATAGTTATCACCCGCTTTGTAGTTCAATCCTTCACAATCAACGTCATGACCTTTCGCATGGCGAATCCAGCCTTTCTCAGACAACACGACCGTGATCATTTCACTTGGCATCAGATCACGTTCCGTCAGCGCTTTGGCTTCTTCACGTTCAACCAGCGGCGAACGACGATCATCACCGTAGGTCTCGGCATCCGCTTTGATCTCTTTTTTCAGCAATGTATTCAGGCGACGCTCAGAACCCAGCAGCTCTTCCAGCTTCTGACGCTCTTTTTCCAGCTCGCTCTGTTCACCGCGGATCTTCATCTCTTCCAGTTTGGCTAAGTGACGAAGTTTGGTATCCAGAATCGCATCCGCCTGAATATCAGTAATCCCGAAGCGTGCCATCAGCACAGCTTTAGGATCGTCTTCGGTACGAATGATTTCGATCACTTCATCGATGTTCAGATACGCGATCAACAAACCTTCCAAAATGTGCAGACGAGCCAGCACTTTATCCAGACGGTGTTGCAGACGAGAACGCACCGTCTCACGGCGGAACTGAATCCATTCGCTCAGAATACTGACCAGACCTTTCACCTGCGGGCGATTGTCGAGGCCAATCATGTTGAGGTTGACGCGGTAGCTGCGTTCCAGATCGGTCGAGGCAAACAGGTGATTCATCAGCAGGTCGCAATCAACGCGGTTAGAGCGTGGCACGATCACGATACGAGTCGGGTTTTCGTGATCCGATTCATCACGCAAATCTTCCACCATCGGCAGTTTCTTCGCGCGCATCTGGTTGGCAATCTGCTCCAGCAGTTTGGCGCCCGATACCTGATGCGGCAGCGCCGAGATCACGATGTCCGAACCTTCTTTGTGCCACACTGCGCGCATTCTTACGCTGCCACGGCCGGTACGGTAGACTTTCTCCAGCTCAATCTGCGGCGAGATGATCTCTGCTTCGGTCGGATAATCCGGACCTTTCACGTATTGCATCAGATCCGGCAGGCTGGCCTGCGGATTGTCAATCAGGTGAATCGTTGCGGCCGCCACTTCACGCACGTTGTGCGGTGGAATGTCAGTCGCCATACCGACTGCAATACCCGTCACGCCGTTGAGCAGAATGTGCGGCAGACGTGCTGGCAGCATCTTCGGTTCTTTCATTGTGCCGTCGAAGTTCGGTTGCCAGTCCACGGTGCCCTGGCCCAGTTCGCTCAGCAGCACTTCCGCGAACTTAGACAGTTTTGCTTCGGTATAACGCATCGCGGCGAACGATTTCGGATCGTCCGGCGCACCCCAGTTGCCCTGACCGTCAACCAGCGGATAACGGTAAGAGAACGGCTGCGCCATCAGCACCATCGCTTCGTAACATGCTGAATCGCCGTGCGGGTGATATTTACCCAGCACGTCACCAACGGTACGCGCCGATTTTTTGTATTTGGCTGAGGCAGAAAGACCCAGCTCAGACATTGCATAGATGATACGTCGCTGAACCGGCTTCAGACCGTCGCCAATGTATGGCAACGCGCGGTCCATGATGACGTACATGGAATAATTCAGATAAGCGTCTTCAGTAAACTTGCGCAGTGGCAGCTGTTCAACGCCATCGTAGGTGATTTCAGTCGACATTCATTACACCTCAGCCAGATCGCCGTTGCTTTGCAGCCAGTTGCGGCGGTCATCCGCACGCTTTTTCCCCAGCAGCATATCCATCATCTCTTCGGTCGCTTTATCATCGTCAATGGTCAGTTGAACCAGACGACGAGTATTCGGATCCATGGTGGTTTCGCGCAGCTGAAGCGGGTTCATTTCACCCAGACCTTTAAATCGCTGCACGTTCACTTTGGCTTTCTTCTTACTCAGGCGTTCAAGAATTGCGTCTTTCTCGCTGTCATCCAGCGCGTAGAACACTTCTTTACCGCAGTCGATACGATAGAGCGGCGGCATCGCCACATACACGTGTCCCGCGCGCACCAGCGCCGGGAAATGACGGGTAAACAGAGCGCACAGCAGTGTCGCGATATGCAGACCGTCCGAGTCCGCATCGGCAAGGATACAGACTTTGCCGTAACGCAGCGCTTCAAGGTTGTCGTTGTCCGGGTCAATGCCCAGCGCAACTGAAATATCGTGCACTTCCTGCGAAGCCAGTACCTGGTCTGCCGAAACTTCCCACGTGTTCAGAATCTTACCGCGCAGCGGCATGATGGCCTGAAACTCACGATCGCGTGCCTGTTTGGCACTGCCGCCCGCCGAGTCACCTTCCACCAAAAACAGTTCGGTTCGGCTGAGATCCTGCTGAGAACAGTCGGTCAATTTACCCGGCAGCGCCGGGCCTGAAGCCACTTTCTTACGCACAACTTTCTTCGCCGCACGCATACGGCGGTGGGCGTTAGCAATACACACTTCCGCCAGTTGCTCGGCCAGTTGCGGCTTTTCGTTCAGCCACAGACTGAACGCATCTTTCACGACACCGGAAACAAACGCCGCGGTCTGACGCGAGGAGAGACGCTCTTTAGTCTGACCCGCAAATTGCGGATCCTGCATTTTTACCGACAGCACGTAAGCACAACGGTCAAACACATCTTCGCCCGTCAGTTTGACGCCGCGCGGCAGCAAATTACGAAATTCACAGAACTCACGCATCGCATCCAACAGGCCCTGACGCAAGCCATTGACATGCGTGCCGCCCTGCGCGGTCGGGATCAGGTTGACGTAGCTTTCGGTGATCAGTTCGCCGCCTTCCGGCAGCCAGATCACGGCCCAGGTAGCGGCTTCCGTTTCGGCAGAAAATTCGCCGGTAAACGGTTCTTCCGGCAATAAGGTGTACCCTTTGACGCCTTCAGCCAGATAGTCTTTCAGGCCATCTTCGTAGAACCAACGGTATTCGTTATTGTTCACCTTATCGGTGAAGGTAATTTCCAGTCCCGGGCACAGTACGGCTTTCGCGCGCAGGTTGTTGACCAAACGGGTAACGGAGAAATTCGGCGAATCAAAATACTTGGTGTCTGGCCAGAAATGGACGCTGGTGCCGCGGTTGCGACGACCACAGGTGCCGGTAACGGTTAAATCTGAGACTTTTTCGCCGTGTTCAAACGCGATGTCGTACACCTGACCATCACGACGCACTGTAACTTCGACGCGCTTGGAGAGCGCGTTCACGACTGAGATCCCTACCCCGTGCAAACCACCGGAGAACTGGTAGTTCTTATTGGAGAACTTACCGCCCGCGTGAAGCTTACATAAGATCAATTCAACCCCGGAGACTTTCTCTTCCGGGTGAATGTCTACAGGCATACCACGACCGTCATCAATCACTTCCAGCGATTGATCGGCATGTAGGATCACTTGAACCTTAGTGGCGTATCCGGCCAGCGCTTCATCGACACTGTTGTCGATGACTTCCTGCCCAAGGTGGTTAGGGCGCGTGGTATCCGTATACATCCCAGGTCTGCGACGCACTGGTTCTAAGCCATTAAGAACTTCAATGGCTCCAGCATTATATTGTTCAGTCATAATACGGAATGCTTTTATCGATAAATGATTCGTAACTTTACGACTCGTTTATGAACGCTTGATTTTTGATGAAATGACAGGCGCTTTGCCGCTTTATCGGCCAACTAAACGAGGAAAGTCCAAGAGAAACATAGTCTGGAAGAGGCTCGCTGATGTCAAGCGACATCAGTAAGTAACAAGTAAAATTATGACTCTTCCCTCAATGAAAAGATCAGAGATTTAAGAATTGAATGATTTGCGCCGGATAACGTTCAAAATCGACAAAACTGTGGTCACCGCCCTCTTCAACGGTTTGACGGGCGTGCTGGTATTTGTCCACCGCCTGACGGTAATCCAGCACTTCATCTTCGGTTTGTTGCAGAAGCCAGAAGTCCTGCGGCGCACGCAGCGTCTCCGTATCCAACGCCTTCAGTTCATCAATGTGTTCGGCGGTTAATACGTAACGTTCTTGGGTATAAGGATTTTGCTGCTCACCCAAAAAATCAGCCAACAACTCGTAGGGTTTCACGGCAGGATTAATCAGCACAGCGCGAAAGCCGAACTGGTGATTGAGCCAGGTAGACAAATAGCCACCCAATGAGCTGCCGACCAGACCTATCTGATAATCGTTTTTGTACTGATTGACGACATTCAGCAGATGCTCTGCCGCCTGCTGAGGAAATGAAGGCAGCTTTGGCACGACAACCTCGATGTCCGGGCGATGCTGCGCGCAATACTGCTGCATCACCTGTGCTTTATGCGACAAAGGGGAGCTGTTGAAGCCGTGAATGTACAAAAGTAACGATGGTTTGTCCGACATATTCAGTATCCGTTGGAGTTAAAGTCCGGTTGAAACAGCCCCTTCGCCAAGCGCTTGACCGCCGTCGTCACACGCCCATCAGCATGCAACTCAAGCTCACGCCAGCCTGGAGAACATTTATCCAGCGCGAAGTCATCGGAATTGGGTTTGAACTGGACACACGTGGATGGTGTTGCCATGACGCGCACACCGTGGTGTAAACGGTCCATGTCCTGATGGACATGCCCGCACAACACCGCTTTCACGTTCTGATGGCGCTCAACGATGGTCCAGAATGCCTCGCTGTCTTTCAGCGTGTGCTGATCAAGCCAGGCACTGCCGACCAGCAGCGGATGATGGTGCAGCAGCACCAAGGTAAACCGCTCCGGGTGCGCGGACAGTTTCTCCTCAAGCAGCGTCAATTGCTGATCGCTCAAACGGCCGTGAGGCACGCCCACAACTTGCGAATCCAACAGGATCATTTGCCAGTGCTCGCCAAGCAGTACATGCTCAGGTGCATGAATCTGTTTTGATGGCAGCACACTGCTCATATTGGGTTTGTAATCGTGATTGCCCGGCAGCCAGAAACAAATTTTCTCGAGCGGTAAAATACCTTGGGTAAAACGGTGATAAGACTCAGCCGTATGATCCTGAGAAATATCGCCGGTCGCCAAAATGGCGTCGAATTCCAACTGCTGGGCACGAATAGCCTCTACCACCGCGAGAAAGCTGTCTGCGGTATTAACACTCAACAGGCTACCGTCATCGGGCGCAAAGAGGTGCGTATCCGTAATCTGAACCAGCTTGATGCTGTCGGAATTGTCTATACTGGACGACACGTTCAAAATCTATAAACCTAATGCTATTGATTGATGTTAATGGGCGCTCGGCTAATGCCTCTTTTCAGGCAAAATGTCAGCCAGTCCCCTAAGAAACGATTGATCTGTGCCTTTTCGTCCTTTTGCACCATCTTCTCATTCGGATAGTCGTAGCGAGCTTTTACCCGGTTAAGCTGATCGGTGGTCAGTACTTCTGCTACACGAGCGTCGTGGTACAGCCTGACAGACATGGTTGGTAATGGAAATATCGAAATGTCGTCACTTTGACAAATCTCCACCAAAGTTGTGTACTTTGTGACTTCCAGCACTTGCAGCTGATAAGCCAGATGTGCCGCTTGATAACAGCGCACGTCACCGACGCTCGGTTGCGCAGGCAACAAAGCGTTCAACTTGGCGTAGTTCGTTTCATAAGTCCGCATCAGTTCTGGTAAATCAACATGATACGGCTTTTTTAGTGCTGTCATTTCTGCCATTGCGATTGTAATTGCCCGTAGTTTAACTCCAACCATTGTAGTGCGATTATTGAGGCTCCATTCTCAATTCGCCCCTCTTTCACTAACTGATACGCGTCGCGGCGGCTCATTACGTGAACTTTGATATCTTCACCTTCATAGTCTAAACCATGAACGCCGTGAGCCAGGGATGCATCCACTTCTCCCACATAGACATCAAGTTTTTCAGAACATCCCCCAGCAGAGGGATAATAAGAGGTAATTTTCTCCGTTCTGTTGACGGAGATCCCAGCTTCCTCTTCCGCTTCACGGCGCACCACTTCTTCTGCGCTCTCCGCGCGATCAATGATGCCCGCGACAATTTCTAACTGCCAGGGATTGGCATGTTCCAGCGCACCAACGCGTATCTGTTCTATCATTACGACCTGATCACGTTGCGGATCATAAGGCAGCAACGCTGCGGCATGACCGCGCTCAAACATTTCCCGTTCAATAGTCTGACTCCACCCGCCTTGAAATAATCGATGCTTGAACCGATACTTCACCATTCGGAAAAATCCTTGAAACAGTGTCTCGGTTGAGACAATTTCTACATCTTCAGGAGTAAACACTCCTGGCGGCTGATCAGACTGTTGCATTAGAAACCTCTCTCAGTGAATCTTATAGTTTACTCATGAATTTTTGTGACTTCCAAGGACATTGCTCAACTTTTTATACAAAAGTTGTACTTATATTTAAGTCGTCACACAATTTTTATTGCACAATTGGATAGCTAAGTGTAAAAAAGTGCAAAGTTTCGAGTGAAATGCCATCAATTTGCGTTACACTCTCGTGAGCGTAACTCCTTTCATATTCAGGCAGGAATAGGACTAATGAAAAAACTGCTTCCTTTATTGATTAGTGCAACTCTGGGCGGCCTTAGCACAACAGCTTCCGCGGATGACCTTGCACAAATTTACGACCAAGCAAAACAGAACGATCCTCAACTGCTGAGTGCAGCGGCACAACGTGACGCAGCGTTTGAAGCGATCAACTCAAGCCGCAGCTCTCTTTTGCCTCAAATCAATTTGACTGCGGGTTACAACATTAACCGCAGTGACGTCGATCTACGCGACAGTGACAAACTGAGCGCAGGCATCAACTTCTCGCAAGAACTGTACGACCGCTCAAGCTGGGTTTCTCTGGATACCGCTGAGAAGCAAGCTCGTCAGGCTGATGCCCAATACGCCAACTCTCAGCAAAGCCTGATGCTACGCGTAGCACAAGCGTACTTTGATGTACTGAGCGCACAGGACAACCTGGAATTTGTTCGTGCTGAAAAAGCCGCGGTTGGCCGTCAGTTGGAACAAACCAAACAACGTTTTGAAGTGGGCCTGTCGGCGATTACTGACGTCCATGACGCACAAGCGCAATACGATACTGTTCTGGCAGACGAAGTTCTGGCAGAAAACTCGCTAATCAACAGCTACGAGTCGCTGCGTGAAATTACAGGTCAGGAACACACTAACCTGAGCATTCTGGATACCAACCGTTTCTCAACCAGCCGCACCACCGAATCGATGGAAGCACTGATTGAACAAGCGCAAGAAAAGAACCTGTCACTGTTGTCAGCTCGTATCTCTCAAGACGTGGCGAAAGACAACATTTCGCTGGCAAGCTCTGGTCACCTGCCTTCGTTGACTCTGGACGGTGGTTACAACTACGGTCGTGAGTACAACGATAACTACAGCAGTTACGACACTTACCACGAAAACAACGACTTCAACATTGGTCTGAACCTGACTGTTCCGCTATACAGTGGTGGTAACGTGTCTTCCCAAACCAAACAAGCGGAATACGCATACGTTGCAGCCAGCCAGGATCTGGAAGCTTCGTACCGCAGCGTGGTGAAAAACGTGCGTGCTTACAACAACAACATCAATGCGTCGATCGGTTCGGTGCGTGCTTATGAACAGTCTGTGATTTCCGCGCAATCAGCGTTGGATGCAACGGAAGCCGGCTTTGATGTGGGTACCCGTACTATCGTTGACGTACTGGATGCGACCCGTACTCTGTACAGCGTGAAGAAAAACCTGTCTGATGCGCGTTACAGCTACATCATCAACGTACTGCAACTGCGTCAGGCAGTAGGTACACTGAGCGAGCAGGACATCATTGATGTCAATGCGGGTCTCAAAGCGATCAAGTAATAAAGTGCCTGTTCGTCACCGTTGCTGTGGCGGTCAGTTCTGACAAAAAGGGCTCACACTGTGAGCCCTTTTTCTATCGGTAAGCTTGTGATTAGCCGCGGCCGCCTTTAATGGCCTCAATGATTTCAGTGGTTGAGCAGCCGTCTTCAAAGTTGAGGACTTTAACTTCGCCACCCGCCGCAATCACCTCTTTACCACCCGCAATCTCTTCCGGTTTGTAATCTCCACCTTTGACCAGCAGGTCAGGCAGGACTTCTGAGATCAGTCGCTGAGGCGTGTCTTCTGCAAATGGTACTACCCAGTCAACGGCGCCCAACCCCGCCAGTACCGCCATACGGCGATCGGTTGGATTCACCGGACGACCCGGACCTTTGAGACGCTTAACGGACTCATCGGTGTTCACCGCGACGATTAAGCGATCGCCGAGCTCAGCTGCGTGGTTGAGGTAAGAGACGTGGCCGGCATGCAGAATGTCGAAACAACCGTTGGTCATCACCACTTTCTCGCCGCGAGCCTGCGCTTTTTTCACCGCTGCAATCAGCGATACTTCATCAATCACACCAAAGTCGGTGTCTCTGCTACCATGAATCGCTTCCGCCAGTTCGATGGTCGACACGGTCGAGGTGCCCAGTTTACCGACCACAACACCGGCTGCCGCGTTAGCCAGAGCACACGCTTCATCCAACGGCTTACCCGCGGACACTGACGCAGCCAAGACTGAAATCACGGTATCGCCTGCGCCAGTTACGTCGTACACTTCTTTCGCCTGCGTTGGCAGATGGAATGGGTCCATACCGCGACGCAGCAGCGTCATACCGTGTTCACTGCGGGTCACCAACAGCGCGTCCAGATCGAACTGTTCAATCAGACCAAAGCCTTTTTCCACCAAATCTTCATTCGATTTGACTTTACCAACCACCTGCTCGAACTCAGACATGTTTGGAGTCAGCAGCGTTGCGCCACGATAGCGTTCAAAATCGGAACCTTTAGGGTCGATGAATACCGGAACGCCAGCCTTGCGCGCAGCCTGAATAAACTGCTGCACATGCTCTAGCGCACCTTTCGCGTAATCCGACAAGATCACTGCTTTCACCGCTGGCAACGCTTTTTCCATGCGAGACAGGATCTGCGCTGGATCGGTGTTTTCAAATTTATCTTCAAAATCCAGACGAATCAGTTGCTGACCGCGACTCAGGACGCGCAGCTTAGTAATGGTCGGATAATCCGGCAGCGCCACAAAATCACACTTCACGCTCAGCGACGTCAGTTTGTCCGCCAGTACCTGAGCGGGTTCATCCATCCCTGTTAAACCAATGATATGCGCCTGACCGCCGAGTGAAGCAATGTTCATCGCAACGTTCGCTGCACCTCCCGGACGCTCTTCGTTATGCTCTACTTTTACCACAGGCACCGGAGCTTCTGGCGAGATGCGACCCGTTGGACCGTACCAATAACGATCAAGCATCACATCGCCAATAATCAAAACCCCAGCATTGCTGTAGTCAGGTAGGATTGGTTTCATTATGGATCTCCAATATTTATGACTGGGCGGAGTGTATCACAGCCCTTTTAGCGGCTAAAGATATCAACCCAGCCACTGTTGCCAAACTCGTTTTACCTGTTCACGTTCAGCGACAAATTTACTCTCGCTGACATCGGCCTCTTGATTGAGCAGATTACGATGATGGATTTGGTCACGCATGCTGGTGTAAGCATGAGTCAATGCCATCGCCTGCTCTTCTTCCATGACACCTTGGGTGAGCAAAGATTCAAAAATTCTCACGTTATCTGACCAACGAGTCAGCTTAGGTTTGTCATGACTGTAGCGCAGCACCAGGTACTGAGCCAAAAATTCAATGTCGGTAATCCCGCCGACATCCTGCTTGAGCATAAAACGTCCGGCTTTTTTGCCTCCGAGGTGCTCACGCATTTTCAAGCGCATATCGACCACCTCTTTTTTGAGTTTTTCCTCTTCACGCGGTAGAGACAAAATCGCGTGGCGCGTGGCAAGGAATGCCTGTTGCAACGGCTCATCACCATAGATAACGCGAGCGCGCACCAATGCCTGATGTTCCCACGTCCAGGCATCCTGACGCTGATACTCTTCAAACGCATCAATCGGGCTGACCAACAAACCGGACGCGCCGGACGGACGCAAGCGAGTGTCCACTTCATACAAAATGCCGGATGCGGTGCGGGTAGAGAAAATATGGATTACGCGCTGTGCGAGACGCAGATAGAACTGGCGGCCATCAATTTCTTTTGCCCCATCGGTATAGGCGTCCAACGGGCAGTCGTGAATAAACACGATATCGAGATCTGAGTTATAGCCCAGCTCCCAGCCACCGACTTTACCGTAACCCACGACGGCAAAACCTTTACCGTCACGATCTTTGAGGTGAGTTGGTTCGCCATATTTCGCGCTGACTTGCAGCCAGGCCTGATGCACCACTGCTTCAACAATCGCTTCAGCGAGATAGGTTAAGTGGTCACTCACTTTCATCACCGGCAGCACGCCCGCAATGTCGGCTGCGGCAATTTTCAGAATACAAATCTGTTTGAACTGACGCAGCCCTTCCATCTGCTGCTCCATGTCATCTTCCGGAATACGGGCAAGAAAATCGCGCAGTTCGGTTTTATACGCATCAAGCGCAATTGGGTTGTAGAGATGCTGCGGATCAATCAGTTCATCAAGTAGAATCGGGTAGCGGGCCAGTTGCTCAGAAATCATCGGGCTGGCGGTACACAATCGCACCAGTTGTGTCAGCGCCGCCGGATGTTCATCAAGCAGCTCCATGTAAGTGGTACGGGTGGCGATGCTGTGCAGCAGCGATAACACACGCGACAAACCAAACTCGGCGTCAGGATGCGAGAAAATGGCCTGATACACTTTCGGCATCAGGCGATTGAGCACCTCACGCCCACGCGGACCGATGGTGCGTTTTGCCAGATCGTCCTTAAAGCGGATAATCGTATTCGCCATCGCTTCCGTCTGCTGTTGAGAAAGATCGTGCTGGACAATATGCTCAATCACATCGCGTTTATGGGCCATATCCCACAACTCATGGAAATGAGCGGCAATGGTGTCCTCTTCATCTTCCTCTTCATCACCAATCAGGTTGGCAAACACGGCGTGCACGCGCCCCATCTGAAGCTGCACTTCATCCAACAACGCCTGCCAGGACGAGAAGTTGAGCGCAACAGCCAGACGCAATTGATCATCCGCTTTATCCGGCAGAGTCTGAGTTTGTTTGTCGGCCAGTGCCTGTAGTAAGTTTTCCAGACGGCGCAGGAAACGGTACGCTGCGGTCAACTCGGCAACTTCTTGCGCGCTAAGCAGATCCAGCTCACCAATCGCCTGTAAGGTTTCCAGCAGCCCACGATGGCGCAGTGATGGCTCACGCCCCCCACGAATTAACTGGAACACCTGCGCGATAAATTCAATTTCACGGATGCCGCCTGCGCCCAGCTTAATGTTGTTGCTCAGACCGCGGCGGCGTACTTCGCTGGTGATCATCGACTTCATGCGGCGCAGCGACTGAATGGCGCTGAAATCGATATAGCGGCGGAACACAAACGGGCGCAGCATTTGGCGCAGCTCTTGGTACTGCGAATACATCTCCCGCCCCATTACGCGTGCTTTTATCATCGCGTAACGCTCCCAGTCCCGTCCCTGCTCTTGGTAATAATCTTCCAGAGCGGCATAACTCATTACCAGCGGGCCGCTTTCACCAAATGGACGCAGGCGCATGTCAACCCGGTAGCAGAAGCCGTCAAAGGTTTGCTGATCGAGCATCTTGATGATGCGCTGACCTAAGCGGGTAAAGAACTGCGCGTTAGCAATCGAGCGGCGAGCACCTTGTGTCTCTCCGTTTTCCGGATAGGTAAAAATCAGATCGATATCGGATGAAAAGTTGAGTTCACCGCCACCAAGTTTGCCCATACCGATAATCAGCATCGGCTGCGCTTCGCCCTGTGCGTTGCACGGAGTGCCCCACTCCTGACAGCAAATCTGATACTGCCACTGATAGGTTTCAAAAATCAGCGCTTCCGCGAGTTGCGAGAGATGCTCCAGGCTCTCATCCAGACTCCAGTCGGCGAGAAAATCACGCCACGCAATGTACACCATTTCACGGTTACGGAACTGGCGCAGAACGCGCTGACCACTGGTTTCATCCTGACATTCACTCAACAGCGCACTCAGGGGCTGGCGATAGCTTTCACTGCGCTGCGATGTGGCCAGCATAGCTGGCAGATCGCGACACAGAATGCCATCACGTTGCAGAGTGTCCGCAACAAACTGACTGAAACCGAGCACAGTTTTGAGCTGCTGTTGATGTTCGCTGTCCCAGTCGGCGATCACCGGCTGTTGCTGAAGAAGAAGTTGATACTGATGATCGGCGTGAGCCTCGAGTTTTGGCGGCAATGACATGATGCATCCTTGTCTTTACGAATAGAGTAGTTATAACAGACTTGGACCAATAAAAAACGCCCACAAATCAATTGTGGGCGCTCTTTCATAGTGTGGATTCAACCGGGAATCAGACTTTGAATACGGTAATTTTACGATCCAGCTCTTCCGCGTTGCTTTGCATGATTTCGGAGGTTTCCAGCAGCTCGCTGACCACCGTGACCGATGCTTCTACCAGCTCACGCACGTTGGTCAAATTCTGGTTCATCTCTTCAGCAACGCTGCTCTGCTGACCTGCCGCTGTTGCGATCTGGAAGTTCATGTCATTGATCTGCTGCACTTGCTGGACAATGCCATCCAGTTCACGCCCGGCGTTGGTGACCAGCTCAACCCCATCCGCGGCTTCCACCACGCTTTTTTCCATCAGATTCACGGCAGAATTCGCACTCGCCTGCAGATGTGAAATCATGTCCTGAATTTCCACTGTTGCGTTTTGGGTGCGCTGCGCAAGGTTACGTACTTCGTCAGCCACCACGGCAAAGCCGCGACCCGCTTCGCCGGCACGCGCTGCTTCAATCGCCGCATTCAGTGCCAGCAGGTTGGTCTGCTCAGAAATACCTTGAATGGTGCCCACCACGCTGCCGATAGCGACGACGCGCTCTTCAACCTGATTGACCGCTTCCGCCGAGGCCGCGATATCTTTCGACAGCTCGCTCATTTTACCAATCGTCTGTTTGACAAACTGCTGGCCGGTACCGGCCTGGTGCGAGGCGTTTTCTGTCAGGGAAGAGGCGTTCTGTGCATGTTCGGCAACCGTCTGAACGGTCGAAGACATTTCGCTCATCGCCGTGGCCAGTTGGTCGATCTCGTTGAATTCTTCCTGCGCCGACTCTTTGGTTTCAGACATACTCATGGTCATGACTTCGGTCAACGCGGTCAGCTCCTGCGACGCATTCACCTGAGTTTTAATCAGCTCTTGCAGTTGCAGGCGGGTCTTTTCCAGCTCGCGCGCTACATCACCATATTCATCTTTACAGTCCATGGAAATCGGTTCAGACAAGTCACGTCGCGCCATCTGATTAATCGCTTCACTGAGATACTGAGTCTGACGAAGCATGATTCGCGCAGCAAACAGCAGCAGGACCACAAATACCACGATCATCAGGCCTGTTTGCCACACCACCTGCACCAGATAATCATCGTAATGCTTTTGTGCGACTTCAGCATTTTGCGTTGCAGCCAGCAGAGAATCGTAAAAAGTACCGGCATCCCACAGTTGCTTACCGATGATCAAGACGGTACTGAACACCATCAGCATGATCATTTTCGGCACGAGTCGGATATCCGTGATCACGCGCTCCCATGGTTTAAAAGCCATCCTCGCCATTGTCAGTTCTCCACTAAGTCTTTTATATTGAAAACACTCATTATTTTTTGCCGCTTACTGGCTAAGCCGCAAACTTATTTATTTCGAGCTTCGTATGAAAAACGATGATATCAAAGATGAAACCAAGCCAATGAGCTTATTGTCGCTAATCCTGTCTTTCATGGCGCTATTTGTGATCTCAGGCTTGTTGTTTGTTCCTGTAGAACACGAAACTCGACAGGTACTTATCGGCCTCGATTTCGTCATCTGTAGTATTTTTATTCTGCAACTCTGCATAGATTTGATCCGAGCCGCAGATCGCATGCAATTTCTGAAACGCCACTGGATCGATATTCTCGCCAGCATTCCGATGATCGAACCGCTGCGCTTTGCACGCATCTTTCATATTCTGCGCGTCATTTTAGTGATCCGCTCTGGCCGCACTATTTTGCGCCAGTTGCTCGCCAATCGCCGCGAAACCACGCTGGCGACCATTCTGCTGCTCTTGGTGGTGTTGCTGACGCTCGGATCAAGCATGATGCTGTTCTTTGAAGTGCAAGATCCTAACGCCAATATCACTGATGGTGGTGATGCACTGTGGTGGGCGTTGGTGACGATCTCAACCGTCGGTTACGGCGATCATTATCCGGTGACCACAGCAGGTAAAATCGTTGCTTCGATCATGATCGTCTGTGGTGTGGGAATGTTCGGTATGATTTCTGGTCTGATCGCGTCGTTTCTGTCCTCCCCCGATCATAGCCAGACTGCCAGAGCGGAACACCAAGAGAGGTTGATGAAACAAGTGGCGACGCAGCAGCAGGAGCTGATTCTGCGCATCAAAGAGTTGGAAGAGCGCATCGATTTAGAGCGTGAAGGCCGAGAAAAAGAAAGGGATGCCTGAGCATCCCTTAATGTTTAGACAGATTATTCTCGCCAGTAAGGCGGCGTTTCAATCCCGATGATACGGGTCTGTTCCATCGCGTGCAGAATTGAGTTTTCCTGACGAATCAGCCAGCGCTTTAACTGCTCCTGCTCTTCGCCTTGCAAACACTCGACCATCGCTTCAACGGGTTTTAGCGTCAGCAAATCATCAATACCATGCAACAGATCGGCCCACGGCATACGGAATGCCTGACGCTCTTCCGCATCGTACAGGCTCGCAAAGCTGATACCAGTATAAAGGCTGCGCATCAGGCGGTACTGTTGGTCAATGTATTCCTGACTGGTGAGCTGACGCTCCGGTGGAAACACTTCCAATAGCTCCGTCCACGTGCGTTCAAGTTGCTTAACGGAGAAATGATGGATATTCAGCGCCATCTTCTCACGCGCTTTTTCATCCAGGAACGGCTGCCAGCCTCGGGTCAGAATCCAGCGGCTCAAATCGAGCAACAGGCCGGTATAACGAGCCGAGTTGAGTAGCTTCAGGATTTCATCACGTTGTGGCAAATCATCCTGCAGCTGTTTCAGTTCGCTGATCAGAAACTTGCGCGCATCCAGCTTACGCAGTGCATAACCTTTGTCTTCCAGCAACTCGCTTAAGTAATCATACTGCTTGAGCCAGGTCAGTTCACCTTCAAGCCATTTCAGCTCCTGGCGCAGAATCGCACTGGCACGGCGTGGCACCACACCACCATACACTGCCAGCACCTGACGAATAAAGCTGATGGCATGACTGATTTCATGCAGCGCAGGGATGGAATCGCGTTCGGTGTAAATTTGCTCGTGGTAATGCCAATGTGACAAGGCATGTTCCAGCGAGTTAATAAAGCAGGATTCAACGCTGTCGTGTTTTTGGGTGTTAACCAGCGCCAAAGGCTTCACTTCATCGCCTAGATAGTCCGCGGCGAGGCGATAACCGCGCGCCGCTTTGCTCAGGTTACCCAGTCGCATTCCGCCCTGCTCACACAGTTGACGGGCAAGGGTAAACAGCGCGTCGGTCTGACCGGATTTCAGTTCCAGTTCCACTTCACAGATCGGGTCTTCACGGTCGCCCGCGATGACAAGTCCCTGGTCGAACGCCACTTCAACCTGGCTACCATCTGGCATGCCAATCAGCCATTGCTCACGGTTAAAATTGGTAGAGAACAGAGCAACCAGCTCAGATTGCAGCGTCGCGATATCACGCTCTGCAGGCCAGATGTCTGCCGGATGGAGAGATAAATCCGGATCATTGCAATTGTGTTCTGCATTGTACTCTGGCCTTTGGTGTAGCCCTGCGACTACCCGGCCTGCTGTTTTCACAGTCTGTACATAAACGTCATCAAAACGGCGGATACGAAGTCCAATATCATGTTGTCGTAACCAGTTATCGGGAGAGTCAAAATATGTGTTCCCTAACTCACGACAACTATGCTGAAGTACTTTGGTTTCAGAAATTTTTTTCAGTAAAACCTCTGAAAATTCAGGAGAAACAAAAAACTTCAGTTCTATCTCGGTTTCCATAGTTATACCTTTCGAAGCAGATAGCGACAGGATATTGCCTAATAGGCACCGGGGCAAGAAAGAAATATCGCCCGATTGATGATCTAAAACAGTTTAAATGCGCCAATGAATGGGTTAACATGCGCGCCTTTATAGCCAACGCTCAACATTTCGCCATACAATGGTGTATGTTCTTTTTAGGTTATAGCTATTAGGTTGAATGACCATGCCAGTAAATACAATCATGGGGTTATTTGCAAAGTCCCCTATTAAGCCTTTGCAACGACACGTTGTGTGTGTGAATGAATGTTGTTCCCACCTGGTTAACTTCTTTGAAGTGTGTGCCAAAGGTGATTGGGAAAAAGCAGCAGAAATTCGCGCGCAGATCTCTCATCTTGAGAAAGAAGCGGATGTATTAAAGCGTGAAATTCGTCTTAAACTTCCTCGCGGTCTGTTTTTGCCAGTTGATCGTACCGACATGCTGGAGCTTCTCACTCAACAAGATAAACTTGCCAACCTTGCGAAAGACATCGCAGGCCGTGTTTACGGTCGTCAACTCGTTATTCCTGAGCCTCTTCAAGAAAACTTCCTTGCTTACGTAAAGCGTTGCCTAGATGCAGCCAACCAAGCACAGAAAGTCATCAATGAGCTCGATGAGTTATTGGAAACTGGATTTAAAGGCCGTGAAGTAACACTTGTGGCTGAAATGATCCATCAACTGGATGTGATTGAAGATGACACCGATGCCATGCAGATTCGCCTGCGCCAACAACTGATGGCGATTGAATCTACCATGAACCCTATCGATGTGATGTTCTTGTACAAAATTTTTGAGTGGATTGGTGGCATTGCCGACCAGGCTCAGCGCGTTGGCGCTCGTCTGGAAGTCATGTTGTCTCGTTCATAAATCATAAAGTTAACCAAATAACTAAGAGCACAATTTCGAAAGACCACAGTTTAGGCGTTGAATATGTTACCTCGCTGATGGTCTTTACTCGTGTCAAAAAACCACGATTCGAATGCGCTCCGCTTGTTATAAACAACTAGGTATTACGATGGATATCCTTGCGAACTACGGCACTATCCTGATTATTGTTGCTGCGCTCTTCGGTTTTCTAATGGCAATTGGTATTGGCGCGAACGACGTGGCCAATGCAATGGGCACCTCCGTAGGGTCAAAAGCACTAACCGTGAAACAAGCGATCATCATCGCGATGATTTTTGAATTTGCGGGCGCCTATCTGGCGGGCGGTGAAGTAACCGAAACAATCCGTAACGGTGTTATCGAAACATCTCTTTTTGCCAATCAACCAGATGTTCTGGTTTACGGCATGATGTCAGCACTGCTGGCAGCCGGCACCTGGCTTCTACTGGCCTCCTACATGGGCTGGCCTGTCTCAACAACCCACTCTATTATCGGTGCTATCATCGGTTTTGCCTGTGTTTCCGTGGGTACCGAAGCGGTGGACTGGAGCTCAGTTCAGGGTATCGTAGGCAGTTGGATCGTCACTCCAGTGATTTCCGGCGTCTTCGCCTACATCATCTTCGTCAGCGCGCAGCGCCTGATTTTTGATACCGAAGATCCTCTTATTAACGCCAAGCGATTTGTTCCGGTGTACATGTTCATCACCACCATGGTGATCGCTCTGGTAACCATCAAAAAAGGTCTGAAACACGTAGGCCTGCACCTGACCAGCTCAGAAGCTTGGATCTGTGCAGCAATTGTTTCTGCAATCGTGATGGTAGGTGGTTACATCTACATTCAGAAGAAATTCGCGAACCGCGATGAAGACCACAGCTTTGCCGGTGTGGAAAGCATCTTCAGCATTCTGATGGTTATCACAGCGTGTGCAATGGCATTTGCCCACGGCTCAAACGACGTCGCAAACGCGATCGGCCCTCTGTCTGCCGTGGTATCAACCGTTGAAAACCTGGGTGAAATTGCAGCGAAGAGCTCTATCGCTTGGTGGATTCTGCCACTGGGTGGTTTCGGTATCGTCGTGGGTCTGGCAACGATGGGCCACAAAGTTATGGCAACGGTCGGTACCGGTATCACCGAACTGACTCCGAGCCGTGGTTTTGCCGCGCAGCTGGCAACAGCATCAACAGTAGTACTGGCATCAGGTACTGGTCTGCCAATCTCGACCACTCAGACTCTGGTCGGTGCGGTACTGGGCGTAGGTTTTGCTCGTGGTATTGCAGCACTGAACCTTGGCGTAGTACGTAACATCGTGGCTTCATGGATTGTTACCCTGCCTGCAGGTGCGCTTCTGGCCGTGGTATTCTATTATGCAATTCAAGGCATTTTCGCCTAAGTAGCCACGTCAGTACTGTGTAAGCGCTTTGTCATTATTGACTCAAACGCACAGAAAGGGAGGCTTTGCCTCCCTTCTTTGTTGCACCGCATGTGGAAAGTTCTTACTATTTGGCAATCAAACACTATGGCTTTTCATGCCAAACTCGTCATAACAAGGGATTAACCGTGAAAAAACTGATCTGCATGGTGCTTTTCTCCATGTTGGCTGCACCAACGTTTGCACAAGACCGCTATATCGCGGACAAATTGTTTACTTACATGCACTCAGGTCCAAGCAATCAATATCGCATTATCGGCAGTATTGATGCGGGTGAGAAAGTGAAACTTATCAACACGAATAAAGACACGGACTACACCCAAATCGTCGACGAACGTGGCCGTACCGGCTGGGTAGAAAGTCGATTTGTGACTCGCGATGTGAGCATGGCCGTGCGCCTGCCTCAACTGGAAAAAGAGCTGGCGGATGTGAAAAGCAAGCTGGCCAATGCACGTCAAAGCGCGGACAGCGAAAAAGCAGGCTTAGTGGACTCTCTGGAAGTACGCAACAAACAGATTGCCGAACTGGAAAAGAATTACAGCGACATCAGCAAGCAGCTGACTGCTTCACAAAGCGAAGTACGTGAACTGCGTGCCAAGCTGGACACACAAAAAGAAGATCTGCTGCTGAAGTACTTCATGTACGGCGGCGGTGTTGCCGGTGGTGGCCTGCTGTTAGGCTTAGTACTGCCGCACATTATCCCTCGCCGTAAACGCAACCCTGCTGGCTGGGCATAATCCTGATTGAAGAAAAACGGTCACTCAATAGTGACCGTTTTTTTTATCCCCGCCAATCATACAGTGCCGGTATTTCTATCTGCTTATTGCGAAAACGCACAATCGTACTTTGTGGCTTAATCGCCACCAGCTGCACATTATCAAAAATGTTGTCGCCTTCATGATATTCCACGCCGTTGACTTTAATCCAGCGCTTGACCGCATTACTGGCGTAGACATGCGTCTGAAAGTTCATCGCCGGCAGCGCGCCACTAAACTCATCACTGTGTTGTAACAGCGGCACGGCCTGAGATGCCTGCGAATCTGTCTGATTGCGTTGTTCGCTATCATCCGCTTTGAGAATCGATTCGACTCTGGCGGCCATTTCTGGAGACAACTGACTGAGATCCAGCTCGCTCAGTGCCATCTGGCTCTGTTTATCCACCTGAGTTTGCGGTTTCGATGGAGACGTTGCCGTCACGACAGTAGCAGCAGACCTCACAGGTTGAGCCGATGCTGCAACAGGCTCCTCTTCCGGCTCTGCAACCGACACCTCGGCGAACTCATTGAACACGGGGACATCCACATCCGTGCGGATCAGCGGGCCGAAGTTGGGGTAATCCAATTGTTCAAACGGCGCCGCCACCTGATTGACCGCAGGCGACGCAGTGACCTGCTCAGCAATCGCGAGCTGCTGACGCTGGAATCCCTGATAACCGATGACTGCCGCTGTGGCCAAGCCCGGCAGCGTGAGCCATAACGCGTGATACCAGCGAAAACCTGCTGACTGAGCACTAGCCTGCGCGCTGTGTGGGGTAGGCATCACATGCCCGGTGTATTGCTGATGACTGAGTTCAGAACGTTGCAACGCTTTCATCACCTGCGACATCACTGCACCTCCGTCAGGCGTGGTCCGCTCTGCTGAGTCAGCAAATCTAACTGGCGCAGTGTCTGGCGTCCGGCAATGCCGTCCACCTGCATATTCTGCCAACGTTGGAATACTTCCACCTTACGTTTAACCTCTTTGTCATACACCGTGACATGGCGTTCAGGTTCGCCCAACAAGCGAGACAGTTTGTTATCCAGCAGCGTGATATCTTCACCGCGCATGCCAGCACGCAGGGTCTGATAGAACGATGGTTGCCATACTACCCGATACTCCCCCTGCCACAGAGGTTCAATCCACTCGCGACCGATACGTACCCGTTTATCGTTGATCAGCAGTTCTACCTCATCACCTTGCAAATGATAGAGCACCGCATAGGTTCTCAGCCCTCGCAGGTTGAGGGTTAACATCACCGGCAGATTCAGCTTTTTCAGATCCTGCCAGCTCCCCATATTTTGCTCGCACTCCAATTGTGATGACGCAGAGCGCTGACAGAAGCTTTCAATCACCGAGGCATCATAACCCCACACCGCATACAGCGCCTTCATTGCCAGCTCACGGTCGGTCGCACCTTTGAGCTGGTCTTCCACTGTCGTCGGGAACACCGTCTGCTCCGCGGCTTCCACAGGCGCAGGCAATGGCCACTGTTGCTGAATTTGTTGATTGAGATAAGGTGGCAACCAATATGCGATGGCCGCAGCCGAACCAATCCCGATGAGCGCAGACATCACTCCGACAAGCGGAAAACGTCGAGGCCTTTCCTGCACCTGAGGCTGATAAACCGTCGACTGAAAACTCATGATTTGTGTGCATGCCTGCTTCACTCGTTCAAGGCTGATGGCTCGTTCTCCGGCCTGATACGCCCCTTTCAGCGCGGCATCACACGCCAGATTGATCAAACGTGGAATTCCATGCGTCTGCTGCGCAATCCATTTGGCACTGCGAGCCGAAAACAGATTACCGTCGCCCCCGGCCTGTTGCAGACGAAAACGAATGTAGTGCGCGGTTTCGCTGACATCGAGCGGTAGCAAGTGGTAACGTCCGGTGATTCGCTGTGCCAGCTGTCGCAATTGCGGCAATTGCAGTTTGTACTGCAGCTCGGGCTGGCCAATCAAGAGCACTTTAAGCAGCTTGCGGCTTTCTGTTTCCAGATTGGTTAATAAACGCAGTTGCTCCAGTACATCCGGCGCCAGATGCTGGGCTTCATCAATCACCAGCAACACCTGAATTCCGTTGGCGTACTCATTGAGCAGAAACTGGTACAACACCTGACTCAGCTGCTTGAGCGTCGCCTGCTGCGGGTATTTGATGGCGAACTCATCACAGATCGCTTCCAGCAGCTCACGCTCTGAAAAGGTCGGGTTGAGAATGAAACCCGCACGGGTATGTGGCGGAAGTCCGGACAGAATCGCCTTGGCGACCGTGGTTTTTCCGGTGCCCACTTCGCCAGTCAGCATCGCAAAACCACCGCCATCGCCCAGTCCGGCCTGAAGATGAGCCATCGCTTCTTTATGTCGTTGACTTAAATATAAATACCGAGAATTGGGCACAATCGAGAACGGATGTTCTATCAGGCCGAAAAATTCTGGATACATGCTCTCGTCTCTTTGAATGTTGTTAGGCGCAAAGTATCATTGTGACTATGATTATCCAACGCCATAAACGTAAATATTGAGGTTCGGTGGTGCAAATTTATCTCGTTGGCGGCGCAGTTCGCGATCAATTGCTTCAGCTTCCAGTATATGACAAAGATTGGGTGGTCGTTGGCAGCAGTCCGGAAGAGATGCTCAACGCTGGCTTTCAGGCTGTGGGCAAAGACTTTCCGGTGTTTCTGCATCCTAAGACCCGTGAAGAGCACGCTTTAGCTCGTACCGAGCGTAAAACAGGTTCCGGCTATACCGGCTTTGCCTGCCACTTCGCGCCGGATGTCACGCTGGAAGAGGATCTGCTGCGCCGCGATCTCACCATCAACGCCATGGCACAAACCAAAGACGGAACGCTGATCGACCCCTACGGCGGTCAGCGCGATTTGCAAGATCGCGTGCTGCGTCATGTCTCGGAAGCGTTTGTCGAAGACCCGCTGCGCGTACTGCGCGTCGCGCGCTTTGCCGCCAAACTCGCGCATCTCGGCTTTTCTGTCGCCGAAGAGACGCTGGCGCTGATGCAACACATCAGCGCATCGGGTGAACTGCAACATCTGACGCCGGAGCGCGTCTGGCAGGAGTGGCAAAAATCGCTGTCGACGCGAAGCCCACATATTTTTCTGCAAGTCCTGCGTGACTGCGGTGCATTGAAGATAGTACTGCCGGAACTCGACCGCTTGTTTGGCGTACCTCAGCCTGAGAAATGGCATCCGGAAATCGATACGGGCGTACACACGCTGATGGTGGCCGAACAAGCAGCGCTGCTGTCGGAATCACTCACTGTACGCTTTGCCGCGCAGGTGCACGATCTCGGCAAGGGCGTAACGCCTGAATCAGAGTGGCCGAGCCACAAGCTGCATTGTCATACCGGATTGAAGCTCATTGAGGCGCTGTGCGCACGTGTCAAAGTACCGAATGAGTTTCGCGATCTGGCGTTAGCGGTGTGCGCGCAACATTCCAATGTCCATCGCGCCGCCGAGCTCAAACCGGCAACCAAGCTGAAAGTGCTCAATCTACTGGATGTATGGCGTAAACCGCAGCGACTCGATGAAGTACTGCTGTGCTGCGAAGCGGACCATCGTGGACGTTTAGGCTTAGAACAGAACCCCTATCCACAACGGGATATTTTTCTGCGCGCCTACCGTGCCGCGCTCAAAGTGGATGTGCAGCAGGTGATCGCCGCAGGTTTTAGTGGCAAACAGATTCGCGACGAGCTGGATAAACGCCGGGTCCATGCCATTGAGAATGCGGGATGAAGCATTTGCGCTGGATGAATAATCAATATTGATAAACGTTTGAAAACAAAAAGCCCTGCAATGCAGGGCTTCTTTTTAAGCGTCAACGCTAAGCTTTAAATTAAGCTTGGCCTTTCACTTCTTTCAGACCGTTGAAAGGTGCACGTTCGCCCAGTGCTTCTTCGATACGGATCAGTTGGTTATACTTAGCAACACGGTCAGAACGGCTCATAGAACCAGTTTTGATTTGGCCTGCTGCAGTACCTACCGCTAGGTCAGCGATAGTTGCGTCTTCAGTTTCGCCTGAACGGTGAGAGATTACTGCAGTGTAACCTGCATCTTTAGCCATCTTGATTGCAGCTAGAGTCTCAGTCAGAGAACCGATTTGGTTGAACTTGATCAGGATAGAGTTAGCGATGCCTTTCTCGATACCTTCAGCAAGGATCTTAGTGTTAGTTACGAACAGATCGTCACCAACAAGTTGGATCTTGTTGCCAAGAAGTTGAGTTTGGTGTGCGAAACCAGTCCAGTCAGATTCGTCCAGACCGTCTTCGATAGAAACGATTGGGAATTTCTCAACTAGCTCTGCCAGGTAGTGGTTGAACTCTTCAGAAGTGAAAGTTTTACCTTCGCCTTTCATGTTGTAGATGCCAGCGTCTTTGTCGAAGAACTCAGATGCAGCACAGTCCATAGCAAGAGTTACGTCTTTACCCAGAACGTAACCAGCAGCCGCTACCGCTTCTGCGATTACTTCTAGTGCTTCTGCGTTAGATTTCAGGTTAGGAGCGAAACCACCTTCGTCACCAACTGCAGTGTTGTAACCTTTCGCTTTCAGAACTTTAGCCAGGTTGTGGAACACTTCAGAACCGATACGTACCGCTTCTTTCAGAGTTTTCGCGCCAACTGGTTGAATCATGAATTCTTGGATATCAACGTTGTTGTCTGCGTGCTCACCGCCGTTGATGATGTTCATCATAGGCAGAGGCATAGAGAATTGACCAGCAGTGCCGTTCAGTTCAGCGATGTGCTCGTACAGAGGCATGCCTTTAGAAGCTGCTGCTGCTTTAGCGTTCGCTAGAGAAACCGCTAGGATTGCGTTCGCACCGAAGTTAGATTTGTTTTCAGTGCCATCTAGGTCGATCATGATCTGGTCAACAGTTGCTTGATCTTTCGCGTCTTTGCCAGCTAGAGCGTCAGCGATTGGACCGTTAACAGCTGCGATAGCTTTCAGAACGCCTTTACCTAGGAAACGAGATTTGTCGCCATCACGCAGCTCAAGAGCTTCACGAGAACCCGTTGATGCACCCGATGGTGCAGCAGCCATACCTACGAAACCGCCTTCTAGGTGAACTTCAGCTTCAACAGTTGGGTTACCACGTGAGTCGATGATTTCACGACCTAGAACTTTAACGATCTTAGACATTAATGTTTCCTCTCATTGAATTTAAATGTCAAAACTAAAAGGGTAGCCGCACAACACAAGCCGCTACCCATATCCTTTTACTTCAATTCGCCGCGCTGGAACTGACCCGCAGCTTTCACAAAGCCTGCAAACAATGGGTGACCATCGCGAGGCGTTGATGTGAATTCTGGGTGGAACTGAGCTGCTACAAACCATGGGTGAGCAGGGTTCTCAATCACTTCTACCAGTTTCTTATCAGCAGACAAACCAGACACTTTCAGACCCGCTTTTTCAATTTGCGGACGCAGGTTGTTGTTCACTTCGTAACGGTGACGGTGACGCTCATGAATCGTTGCGCTACCGTACATATCGTAAGCTTTAGAACCTTTCGCCAGGTGGCACAGTTGTGAACCCAGACGCATCGTACCACCCAGGTCTGACGTTTCAGTACGTTCTTCAACGTTACCTTCGCTGTCTACCCATTCTGTGATTAAGCCTACCACAGGGTATTTGGTGTCTTTGTTAAATTCTGTTGAATGCGCACCTTCCATACCCGCCACATTGCGCGCGTATTCGATCAGTGCTACCTGCATACCCAGACAGATACCCAGGTAAGGAATGTTGTTTTCACGTGCGTATTGCGCCGCACGAATCTTACCTTCGATACCACGATCGCCGAAGCCACCCGGTACCAGAATAGCGTCAAGACCTTCAAGGATTTCAACACCTTTAGTCTCAACATCTTGTGAATCAACGTACTTGATAGTCACGCTCAGACGATTTTTCAGCCCCGCGTGTTTCAGCGCTTCGTTCACTGATTTGTAAGCATCTGGCAGTTCAATGTACTTACCAACCATACCGATAGTCACTTCACCGGTTGGGTTCGCTTCTTCATAGATAACCTGTTCCCATTCAGACAGATCAGCTTCAGGCGCATTGATGCCAAAACGTGCACAGACAAGATCATCCAGACCCTGAGAACGGATCAGTTGTGGAATCTTGTAGATAGAGTCTACGTCTTTCATTGAGATAACGGCTTTTTCAGGCACGTTACAGAACAGCGCAATCTTCTTACGCTCGTTGGCCGGAATCATACGATCGCTACGACAAACCAGGATGTCTGGCTGAATACCGATAGACAGCAGTTCTTTAACCGAGTGCTGAGTTGGCTTCGTTTTCACTTCGCCTGCCGCTGCCAGGTAAGGAACCAGCGTCAGGTGCATGAACATCGCGTTTTCGCGGCCAACTTCGATCGCCAGCTGGCGAATTGCTTCCATGAAAGGTAGTGACTCGATGTCACCCACAGTACCGCCCACTTCTACGATAGCGATATCGTGGCCTTCAGAGCCAGCAATCACACGATCTTTGATCGCATTAGTAATATGAGGAATAACCTGAATGGTTGCACCCAGGTAGTCGCCACGGCGTTCTTTACGTAGAACGTCAGCGTAAACACGACCTGCGGTAAAGTTGTTGCGCTTGGTCATTTTGGTACGAATGAAACGCTCGTAGTGACCAAGGTCTAGGTCAGTTTCCGCGCCATCTTCCGTAACGAACACTTCACCGTGTTGAGTTGGGCTCATTGTGCCTGGGTCAACGTTGATGTAAGGGTCAAGCTTCATCATAGTCACTTTAAGACCACGAGCTTCTAGAATCGCTGCAAGGGATGCCGCTGCAATACCTTTACCTAGAGAGGATACAACCCCGCCAGTAACAAAAATATAATTTGTCGTCATGTTTAACCTGAAATTGGTTGAATGAGGGAAATGGATTTCTTCTGGACGGGACGAAACTATACCAGAACCCATTTATCGCCACAACGTGAAATCTATCACACTCAGTTTTTTATTTTTTGCTTCAAATCAAAGAGCATTAACGTGAAAAAGATCCGTCGTTATTATCTGAGTCAATTTTGACTCAACATAATTTGTCACATGTTGGTCATGCTTTTTCTTGCTGTTTGACCTTGTCCCACATCGCATCCAGCTCTTCAAGTGTGAATAAATTTAAGGACTTACCCTGATTTCGCACCTGAGCTTCGACCCCGTGAAAACGGCGGGTAAACTTCTGATTGGCTTTCATCAGCGCCACTTCCGGATCCTTGCCAAGATGACGAACCAAATTCACGGTAGCAAACAGCAGATCACCCAGTTCTTCTTCCACTTTCTGTTGATCGACGTCGACGTGCAGCACTTCCGCCATCACTTCATCGATTTCTTCGTGCACTTTATCGACCACCGGCCCGAGCGTTTTCCAGTCGAAGCCATATTTAGCGCACTTCTTCTGAATCTTGTTGGCGCGAGATAATGCCGGAAGCGATTGTGGTATAGAGTCTAGGATACTTTGTTCGCTTTTGCCTGCCTCGGCTTTTTCTTTGGCTTTCTCCGCTTCCCAGTTGGCATTCAACGCCGCTTCGTCCTCGAAACTGGCCTCGCCAAACACATGCGGATGACGGCGGGTCAGCTTATCATTCACCGACTCCACCACATCACGAAACTCAAACAGCCCCTGCTCTTTCGCCAGCTGGCTGTAGAAAATCACCTGAAACAGCAAATCGCCCAGCTCTTCCTGCAGATTCGGCCAGTCTTGATTGTGAATCGCATCCACCACTTCATAAGTTTCTTCAATTGTGTGCGGCACAATGGTGTCGAAGGTTTGCTGTTTATCCCAAGGGCAGCCCGTTTGCGGATCTCGCAGGCTGGCCATGATGTTTTCAAGCTGTTCGATTGGATGACTCATATGACTTACTTCCTTAAAACAAAAAGGCGAGCAGCATCACCACTCGCCTTAGATTATTTGGCGCTGAACCTCGCAGAGGTTAGCCGAGACGTTTCACCAGCATGACATCTTTGATCTGTTCAATACGTTTAGATACGCGCTCCAACACTTCAACGCTGTTCACTTCCAGCTCGAAGTCCATGATGATGATCTGGCGCTTGTAGTCGCTGCGACTCTTCATGGTGCTGACTTTTACTTTCTCGTTACTCAGCAGCGTCGTGATGTCTTTCAGCAGACCAACACGCTCCATCGCTTCAACGCGCAGGGTCAGATGATAACTGCCGACAAAACCACTGCCCCACACGGTATCAATGATACGCTCTGGCGCGTGATGGCTCAGCTCTTCAAGCTGTTCACAGTCGCTGCGATGGACAGAAATCCCACGCCCCTGCGTGATGTAACCTTTGATTTCATCGCCCGGTATCGGCTGACAGCAGCGTGCCAGATGAGTCATCAGGTTATCGACACCTTCCACCACCACCGCATCTTTATGCGGACGATGGTGCGCGCTTGCGGATTTGTTCTCTCCGACCTGAAGTTTTTCAAGCACCAGCTTGTCTTCTTCTTCGGCGGTCGGCTTGTTCACCAATGCATTGATATGGTTAACAATTTGGTTGATACGCAGGTCACCGCTGCCGACACCGACATACAGCTCATCTGCGGTATTGACGTTAAACCGCTTCAGCGCGTACGCTTCGGCATCTTTCAGCGTGGCACCAATTTTCACCAATTCGGCTTCAAGGATCTCACGCCCTGCTTCGAGGTTCTTCTCGCGGCTCTGCTTGCGGAACCAAGCGTTGATCTTGGCACGCGCACGACCCGAGTGCACAAAGCCAAGCGACGGGTTCAGCCAGTCACGCGATGGGTTGGGCTCTTTGGCGGTGATGATTTCCACCTGATCGCCCATGTGCAGTTTGTGCGTAAACGGCACGATACGTCCCGCCACTTTCGCACCGATACAACGATGGCCGACTTCAGAGTGAATGTGGTAAGCAAAATCCAGTGGTGTCGCGCCCATCGGCAGATCGACCACATCACCGCGCGGCGTAAATGCGTATACGCGATCATCAAACACCTGACTGCGCAGTTCATCCAGCATTTCGCCAGAATCGGACATCTCTTCCTGCCAATCGAGCAGTTTACGCAGCCAAGTGATCTTTTCATCGTAACCACTGCGGCCGCTGCTGGCGCCTTCTTTGTACTTCCAGTGCGCCGCTACGCCAAGTTCCGATTCTTCATGCATCTGCTTGGTACGAATCTGGATTTCGATCGTTTTGCCTTCCGGACCCAGAATCACCGTATGAATCGACTGGTAGCCGTTCGGTTTCGGGTTGGCGACGTAATCATCAAACTCGCTGGGCAGATGTTTGTATTTGGTGTGCACCACGCCCAGCGCGGCATAACAATCTTGCAGTTTGTCGGCAATGATACGTACCGCGCGCACGTCGAACAGCTCGTCAAACGCGAGGTTTTTCTTCTGCATCTTGCGCCAGATGCTGTAGATATGTTTCGGACGACCGCTCACTTCGGCGTTGATACTGCAGATTTTCATCTCGTTACGCAGATCATTGACGAAGTCGCGAATGTATTGCTCGCGCACGATACGGCGCTCAGACAGCTGTTTGGCGATCTGCTTGTAAGTGTCTGGCTGCTGATAGCGGAAGGCGTAATCTTCGATTTCCCACTTCAGCTGACCAATACCAAGACGGTTGGCCAGCGGCGCGTAGATATTGGCACACTCTTTCGCAGCCGAGCGACGGACGTCATCCGGCTGATCTTTCACTTCACGCAGATTACAGATACGTTCTGCCAGCTTGATGACCACGCAGCGGAAATCATCGACCATCGCGAGCAACATGCGGCGCACGTTATCGACCTGCGCCGAGGCTTCGCTGCCCTGCACGGTCACGTTGAGCTGACCAATCGCCGCCATCTCTTCGACGCCATGGATCAGCTTGATGATTTCTTTGCCGTAATCTTCTTCCAGCTCTTCGCGATCGACTAAGCCGCTGGTCGCGATCGGGAACAGCAACGCCGCCACCAGCGTCGGGCGGTCCATCGACAGCGTGATCAGGATTTCGATCATTTCACGACCGCGCCACAATAGTAGTGGCCCCTGAGCATTACCTTCCAGCAGATGTTCGCACTGGCGATACACCTCGGTCAGCCTCGCTGAGGTTTTCTGCTCCTGTTGCAAACTAGAAATCCATTTTTCTAGCTCAAACTGTTCGTCTGGATTTAAGTGTGCGCTACGTACCGCAACCATGGGATTATCCTAATTCTTATATTTTGTGGTATTCGACTCCCTTCCGCTCCCGGAAGTTCGACGCTTACCGATTTTTTACAAACAAAGCCATTGATTCCAGATGGCTGGTATGAGGGAACATATCAAGCATTCCCAATTTCACCAACTGGTATCCCTGACTCAGCAAGCTTTGACTGTCACGAGCAAGCGTAGCAGGATTACACGAGACGTAAACCACGCGTTTGGCACCCAATTCGGCCAACTGGTCAACGATACCTGCCGCTCCGGCTCGGGCCGGGTCGAGCAATACTTTATCAAATTTTTCGGCTGCCCACGCCTCACCTGTCATATCTTGTTCCAAATTAGCCTGATAAAACGAGACGTTATTGAGATTATTTAGTGCGGTGTTCGCTTTGGCACGCTCAACCATGTCGTCAATGCCTTCCACGCCGACGACTTGTTTCGCGATTTTCGCCAGCGGCAGACTGAAGTTACCCAAACCACAGAACAAATCTAACACACGCTCGTCAGGTGAAACCTCCAACCACTCCAGAGCCTGGGCGACCATCGCCTGATTGACCTGCTGATTCACCTGAATAAAGTTGCTCGGCAGAAACGGAATCGTCACGCCCGCTTCACCATAGACGGCGCCTTCACCGCGTATTAGCTCCAGCTTATCGCTGCTTGGCATCAGATACAGAGTGAGGTCATGCAGAGCGACAAATGCCTCCAAGGCGCTTTGGTCTTTGGCGGTCAGCGGCGCCAGATGACGCAGCACCAGCACGCGCGTGTTGTCGGCTTTGACCAACTCGACATGCCCCAACTGCTCCGGGTGAGCAAAGCCGCCCAGCAGCGTGTTCAGCTCCGGCAACAATTCATTTAACTTGGGTTCCAGCACCGCACAGTCGGTGACAGTGACAATGCTTTTGCTTTGCTTGCGGCGAAAACCGAACTGCAGTTGCTGCGTTTTTCTATCCCACATCAGGCTCAGACGTGCGCGGCGGCGATAACCTTTATCGCTCGCGATAACCGGCTCAGACAGCGCCAGTTGCTGACCGGCGAATTTCGTCATCAGTTGGCTGAGCGCCTGCTGCTTGTGTTCGATTTGTGCCGCGTGCTCTAGGTGCTGTAAGTCGCAGCCACCACACTCAGCATAATACGGACAAAAAGGCGTCACACGTTGCGCGCTCGGTTTCAGTACTTTAATCAGCTTGGCACGGGCAAACTTACTTTTGCTTTCGGTCAGTTGCATCAGTACATCTTCGCCGGGTAAGGCACCGTCAATGAACACCGGCTTACCTTCGTGGTAGGCGATACCCGCGCCCTGATGGTCGAGTTTCGTCACCGTGACGGACTGATGTTTCTGATTGATGGTGGTTTTCTTTTTCGGTTGGAAAAAACGTGCCATGCTCTGTGCCTAAATGTGATTTATATGATGGTTTTCGCCCCCGAATCACTATTCTGTCCGGGGAAGATTGTCGAAGTAACTGTACTTGAATTAAGCTAACCGCTTATTCGATACTCCGGCGAATCATTTTGTCGGTTATTTTCCCATATCCACACCACGATGTTTAGACAATAATGACCCGATATGGCTTACGTGCGCGCGTAATTACTCTGACTCTGGCTCCGACCCTGATTATCGGGCTGTTGCTCAGCGCCCTGTTTTCCTTCAACCGCTACCATGATCTGGAGACGCAAGTCCTCAATGCCGGCGCCAGTATCATTGAACCACTGGCGATTGCCAGTGAAGATGCGCTGAAAAATCAGAGCCGCGAATCGGTGCGCCGCATCATCAGTTACGCACACCGCAAGAATTCTAAATTTGTCCGCAGTATCGCGGTATTTGACGCGCGCCATGAGCTGTTCGTCACCTCCAACTTCCATCCCAATTTCGAAGCGCTGATGTATCCGAAGGACAAACCAATCCCGGTCCTCAGCAGCTCACAACTGGATGACAACACCCTGATCCTGCGCACACCAATCCTGGCTGAAAGCCGTTTGATCGAAGATAACCTTAATGCGCAATCCACCCCAGTGCTGGGTTACATCGCCATTGAACTGGATCTCTCGTCACTACGCCTGCAGCAATATCAGGAAATTTTCTCCGCCTGTCTGGTGCTGATCATGGGACTGCTGCTGTCCGGCGTATTTGCCTTCCGTCTGATGCACGACGTGACCCGCCCGATTACGCACATGAAAAATATGGTCGACCGCATTCGCCGCGGCCATCTTGATGTGCGTATCGAAGGCAAAATGCACGGCGAGCTCGATTCGCTGAAAAAAGGCATCAACGCAATGGCGGTCTCGCTGTCGGAATACCACGTAGAGATGCAGCACAGCATCGATCAGGCGACTTCGGATTTGCGCGAAACGCTGGAACAGTTGGAGATCCAGAACGTCGAGCTGGATATCGCGAAAAAACGCGCGCAGGAAGCAGCGCGGGTCAAATCGGAATTCCTCGCCAACATGTCGCACGAGCTGCGCACTCCGCTGAATGGTGTGATTGGCTTTACCCGTCAGATGCTGAAAACCCAGCTGACTAACAGTCAGGCCGATTACCTGCAAACAATTGAAAAGTCGGCCAACAACCTGCTAACCATCATCAATGACATTCTCGACTTCTCGAAACTGGAAGCGGGCAAACTGGCACTGGAAAACATTCCGTTTGAGTTCCAGGAAACGCTGGAAGAAGTGGTTAATCTGCAAGCCACCAGCGCGCATGAAAAAGGGCTGGAAATCACGCTCAAAGTGGATCCGAAGATCCCGGCTGGTCTGGTCGGCGACCCACTGCGTATTCAACAGGTACTGACCAACCTGGTCGGTAACTCCATCAAGTTTACCGAGCGTGGCAACATCGACATCAGTGTCGAAATGCGCTCGCAGCGCGATGATGTGGTGGAGCTGCAATTTATGGTGCGTGATACCGGGATTGGTATTTCCGAGCGTCAGCAAGCGCAGTTGTTCCAGGCCTTCAGTCAGGCCGACGCCAGCATTTCACGTCGCTACGGCGGCACCGGTTTGGGCTTGGTTATTACCCAGAAACTGGTCAGCCAGATGGGCGGCGAAATCAGCCTCACCAGCCGCCTGCACCAGGGTTCCACCTTCTGGTTCACTCTGCGTCTGCACATTACCGAAATGCCAATGAGCGACTGGCTGGATCCGCAAGTACTGAGCAACAAACAATTGCTGCTGGTTGAGCCGAACATGCAGGCGGCGTCGATAGTGCAGCAACTGCTGGTGCAAGCGGGCCTGACCGTGACCTATCGTTCAGCGATGCCGGAAGAATCGGATCATTTCGATTATGTGTTGCTGAATCTGGCGCCGAGCAAAGAAACCGATGTTGAACTGGTTGAGCAGTGGGTGCAGCGTGCGATTAGTATCACCTCGAATGTGATTGTCGGTACCCCGAGTACTGAACTGGCACTGGCCGACCTGCTGATGAAGCAGTATCCGGTGCAGTGTATTACCAAGCCGCTGTCGCGTAAGAAACTGCTGCAGACGCTGATCGCGCATCAACCCGCAGTGGTGGAAGCGCCGCCGCAGGAACTGCCCGTCAAGCAAGACAAGATGCCACTCACCGTAATGGCAGTCGATGACAACCCGGCTAACCTGAAGCTGATCACTGCACTACTGCAAGAACGCGTGGATGCCGTAGTCTCCTGCACCAACGGTCAGGATGCGATTGAGCAAGCTCGCCAGCGTCACTTCGACATCGTTCTGATGGACATTCAGATGCCACACATGGACGGCGTGACGGCGTGTAAAGAGATTAAGCAACTGGAACTCAATCAGAATACGCCCGTGATTGCCGTCACCGCGCATGCGATGTCCGGCGAACGCGATCGCCTGCTTAAGGCAGGCATGGACGACTACCTGACCAAACCGATTGAAGAGCATATTCTGCAACAGGTACTGGTGCACTGGAGTCCGGAATCACTGCAGCATGACGTAAACAAGATAGAGTTGCCCGAGCCGATTGAGTTCGATGCCAACGCCATTAGCAGCGATGAGCCGGAACACAGCAACATCATCGTCGACTGGCAGGCAGCGCTCAAACAAGCGGCCAATAAGGAAGACTTGGCGCGTGAAATGCTCAGGATGCTGGTCGAGTCGATTCCGGAAGTGAATCAGGTAGTCGAAATGGCTCTGGAAGATGATGAATACTTGATTGCCGATCTGCTCCATCACGTACACAAACTGCACGGTAGTTGCTCCTACAGCGGCGTACCACGCTTGAAGAAAGTGTGTGCCACGCTGGAGCAAACGCTGCGTTCGGGCGCCAGCATCAGCGATGTCGAGCCAGAACTGTTTGAACTGCAGGATGAGATGGAAAAGGTCATTGCCACCGCGCAACCGTACTTAACCGAACAGCCCGAGTAGAGGGCTGCTACCGCCAACAAAAAAAGAGGTGTTGAGCACCTCTTTTTTTATTGAGATATCGTTCTGCTTCACGCTTCGAGTATCACTGTCGCCACCGCATAGTGGCGCTCATCGGAAATGGTCAGATGCACCGACGCCACTTGGCTGCGCTGCGCCAATTCCGCCGCTTTGCCACTCAGGCTCAGCAAAGGTTTACCATTGTCATCGTTGCTGATGGCAAAGTCCTGAAAACTCACGCCATGCGCAATGCCTGTACCCAGCGCCTTGGACGCCGCTTCTTTGGCAGCAAAACGCTTAGCCAGATAACGGCCTTGTTGTTTCAGGCCATCAAACTGCGTGAGTTCTTGCGGCGTCAGAATGCGCTCGGCAAAAGCACGGCCACTGCGGGCCAGGGCTTTTTCAATGCGCTCAATTTCCGCGATGTCTGTACCGAGTCCGACAATCATGCTGATTAACGACGCGCGTCTTCCATCACGGCTTTCATGTCCGCGACTGCTTTTGACAGACCATCAAATACCGCGCGACCAATAATCGAGTGGCCGATATTCAGTTCGTAGATTTCCGGAATCGCTGCAATCGCCGCGACGTTGTGGTACGTCAGGCCGTGACCAGCGTTGACAGTGATGCCTTGATCGGCCGCGTAGCTTGCGGCGGCGGCGATTTTCTTCAGTTCGTTCTGCTGTTCCACTTCGCACTCAGCATCCGCGTAGTGACCAGTGTGCAGCTCGATAAACGGTGCGCCACACGCTTTTGCCGCGTCAATCTGTTCACGGTCTGCATCGATGAACAGTGACACTTTGATACCTGCTGCGGTCAGTTTTTGCGTTGCCGCTTTGACTTTTTCCAGCTGGCCAATCACGTCCAGGCCACCTTCAGTGGTCAGCTCTTCACGTTTTTCCGGAACCAGACACACAAATTCCGGTTGCGTTTGCAGCGCGATCTCCACCATTTCATCCGTCACCGCCATTTCCAGGTTCATACGGGTCTGAATCGTTTCACGCAGAATGCGCACATCACGGTCCAGGATATGGCGACGGTCTTCTCGCAGGTGAATGGTGATACCATCCGCACCCGCACGCTCTGCGATTTCCGCCGCATGCACTGGATCCGGATATTTGGTGCCGCGTGCATTACGCAAAGTGGCGACATGGTCGATATTCACACCTAAAAGAATTGAGCTCATTTTCCTATACTCCGTGCTCTGGGTTGCGTTACTTGCCGGAACAATTCCCGGCTTTTTAAAGGTTTACCGCCAAGATACGGCTTTAAGGCAATACGTGTAAAGCGTTTTGCCGCCTGCAGCTGCTCTTTGGAGGTGAAGCGGCGTTCACTGATAGCGATCAGTTCATTGCCAAGAAATGTCAGGTTATCGCGCCGCACCGACGCAATAAAGCCTTTTTGTTCGCGATAACGGTAAGTCATGTCCGGATCGATCGGCTCCCCCGTTCCCGCGCAGTGAAGAAAATCAACGCCGTACCCCATAGAAGAGAGCAGAGCCAGTTCAAAACGGCGCAGCGGCGGCTCCGGATTATCGCACTGAGCCAGTTCGGTCAGCGCAAACAGATAGTCATGAAACAGCCCCGGCGATGGTACTTCTGGTGCCAGCACGCGTCCAACCAGTTCGTTGACGTACATCGCCGAATAGAGATGGATACCCGACAGCGGCAGCCCGAGACTGATCGCTTCTGCCTGACGCAGCGTTTTCATCGAACTGTTACCCGACCATTTGAGCAACAGAGGCGTGAACGGCTGCAATGCACCTTTGAGATTGGAGCGCTTACTGCGCGCACCTTTGGCAAGCAACGTCAGTCGTCCGTACTCTTCGCTGAACACATCCAGAATCAGGCTGGTTTCGCTGTACGGACGCCGATGGAGCACAAAGCAGCGTTGTAGGCCGTCTGACATATAGAGGAAATCCGTTCTCGCAGTGGGTAAGGCGTCAATAAAACACTGGCCCCGTAACGGAGCCAGTGCAGGATAAATTACAGGTCGTCGATATAACCCAGTGAGCGCAGCGCACGTTCGTCGTCCGCCCAGCCCGATTTCACTTTCACCCAGGTTTCCAGATACACCTTGCGGCCAAACAGCTCTTCCATATCGAGACGAGCTTGGGTGCCGATGGTTTTGATCTTCTCACCTTTGTTACCAATCACCATTTTCTTCTGACCGATACGCTCAACCAGAATCAGGGCGTTGATATGGAAACCGTCGGTTTCCGGGTTGTAGTCAAAGCGTTCAATCTCAACGGTCACCGAGTATGGCAGTTCTTCACCAGTGAAGCGCATCAGCTTTTCACGAATGATTTCTGATGCCATAAAGCGTTGAGAGCGGTCAGTGACGTACTCTTCCGGAAAATGGTGCACCGCTTTTGGCAGATGATCACGCACATGCTTGCGCAGCACGTCAACGTTCTTGCCGAGCTTGGCGGAAATTGGCACCACATCGACAAAGCCCATCTTGTTCGACAGATCCATCATGTGCAGCATGACTTCGTTGCGGTCTTTTACGTTGTCGACTTTATTGACACACAGCACCACGGGGAAGTTGGCATTCTTCAGCTTGTTCAGCACCATCTCATCATCGGCAGTCCAGTGCGTGCCTTCCACCACAAAAAACACCAGATTCACGTCGCTGAGCGAGCTGCTCGCCGCCCGGTTCATCAGGCGGTTGATGGCGCGTTTTTCTTCAATGTGCAGTCCCGGTGTATCGACGTAAATCGCCTGATAATCACCATCGGTGTCCACGCCCATGATGCGGTGACGCGTGGTTTGTGGTTTGCGCGACGTGATCGAAATCTTCTGGCCGAGAATGTTATTCAGCAGCGTCGATTTACCTACGTTCGGACGACCGACGATCGCCACGAAACCACAGTGTTGATTGTCTGGTGAAGATGAACTTTCACCACTGGATGCAAAATATGCATCGATATCGAATTCTTGATCAGACATTTGTCAATTGCTCTAGTGCCGTTTCTGCAGCCGCTTGTTCTGCCTTGCGGCGGCTCGTACCTTTACCAATTACAGGCTCTCCGATGCCTGCAATTTCACACGCTACAGTGAATTCCTGATTGTGTGCCTCACCTTTAATATTAGTCACAGTGTAGACAGGCAGCGGTTTTCTTCTGCCCTGAAGGAATTCCTGCAGACGAGTTTTCGGGTCTTTTTGCGAAACGCCCGGCTTAATCGCTTCCAGACGAGACTGATACCAGCTCAGCACAATAGTGCGCACCATTTCGATATCGCTATCGAGATAGATGGCACCGATAATCGCTTCTACTGCATCGGCCAGAATTGAATCACGACGGAAACCGCCACTCTTCAACTCGCCTGGACCTAATTTTAAGTAATCTCCTAGGTCGAATTCACGGCCCAGTTCTGCAAGCGTATTACCACGCACCAAAGTTGCACGCATGCGACTCATGTCGCCTTCGTTTACCTTCGGGAAACGACGATAAAGATCATCTGCAATGACAAAACTTAAAATTGAATCGCCCAGAAACTCAAGACGTTCATTGTGTTTACCATTGGCGCTGCGGTGTGTCAGCGCCAAAGAGATAAGCTCAGCATTATTGAATTGATAGCCGAGCTTAGTTTCTAGTCTACTAATTGGAGAATTCATACTCTCTCGATGTGTTGCGATCAGCTGCCGCTGACCTAGTTAATGCCACCGATGCGGTTGAAACGCACACCAGTTGGAATCCAAGCCGGCAGCACGCTGTCTGGCGTACGATCAAACTCAAAGCTGATCCAAATCGCCACGGCTTTACCGACTAAGTTAGCTTCTGGAACAAAGCCCCAAAAACGGCTGTCAGCACTGTTGTCACGGTTATCACCCATCACAAAATAGTGCCCTTGTGGAACCACCCATTCGTTCACACCACGGCGCGGCTGATATTCAGCGACATCGTCAATGCGCAGCGGGTTAATAAGAATGTTGTGTTTCACTTGTCCCAGCTGCTCATCAAGTTGAATCAGCGGGATATTATTCTGAATGAACGGACTCTCCACCACGTTGGAAAGCTTCACTTGTTTGCATTGCGATTCGCCTTTTGGCTGAATACACACTTCTTTGGTACTGCTGTAGCGTACCGTGTCGCCCGGCATGCCGACCACACGTTTGATGTAATCCACATTAGGGTTTTTCGGGTATTTGAATACCACGATATCGCCGCGTTGTGGTTTGCCCGTTTCGAGCAGTTGCGTGCGCCACACCGGATCTTTCAGACCGTATGCGTATTTTTCGACCAGAATAAAATCGCCCACCAGCAGAGTTGGCATCATCGAACCGGACGGGATCTGGAACGGTTCAAACACAAACGAACGCAGCACCAGAACAAACGCAATCACAGGGAAAATCGACACCGAGTTTTCCACCCACCACGGTTGTGGATGGATTTTCGCCGTCAAAGAGGCATCAATAACGTGGTTTTCACTTTGTAGTTGCGCCATTTTTGCCTGACGCTTCTTCGCCCACACCCATTTTTCCAGTGCCCAAATGACACCAGTCACGAGTGTGATGATGACCAGAATGAGTGAAAATGTATTAGCCATTGACTTCCCTTATCTAAAAATACGAAAGTGAAAGAGCCGAGACCCTTTCACTTGAGAGTTAATGCAAGCAACCTAACGTAGACAACAGAGTTTAGTCTTTGCCTACGTGAAGAATGGCTAAGAACGCTTCTTGTGGAAGCTCAACGTTACCGATTTGCTTCATGCGTTTCTTACCTTCTTTCTGTTTCTTCAACAGTTTCTTCTTACGACTCACGTCACCACCGTAACATTTCGCCAGTACGTTTTTACGTAGCTGTTTCACGGTTGAACGCGCGATGATGTGGTTACCGATCGCCGCCTGAATCGCGATATCAAACATCTGACGAGGAATGAACTCTTTCATCTTCTCAACCAGTTGACGACCGCGCGTCTGAGACTGATCTTTGTGCGTGATGATCGCCAGAGCATCCACTTTGTCGCCGTTCAGCAGTACGTCTACACGTACCATGTTCGACGCTTCAAAACGCTGGAAGCCGTAATCCAGAGAAGCGTAGCCACGAGAGGTCGATTTCAGACGGTCGAAGAAATCCAGAACCACTTCGGCCATAGGAATATCGTACGTCAGCGCAACCTGATTACCGTGGTAAACCATGTCAACCTGAATACCGCGTTTTTCAATACACAGTGTAATCACGTTACCCAGGTAATCCGCTGGAACCAGAATGTTACAGCGCGCAATCGGCTCGCGAATTTCTTCTACATCGTTAATAGCAGGCAGTTTGGCCGGGCTATCAACATGCATGATTTCTTTGTCAGTCTTCAGAACTTCGTACACTACGGTTGGTGCCGTGGTGATCAGGTCCAGATCGTATTCACGCTCCAGACGTTCCTGAATGATTTCCATGTGCAGCATGCCAAGGAAACCACAACGGAAACCAAAGCCCAGAGCCGCAGACGTTTCTGGTTCGTAGAACAGCGACGCATCGTTCAGGCTCAGTTTACCCAGCGCATCACGGAAAGCTTCGTAGTCGTCAGACGACACCGGGAACAGACCCGCATAAACCTGAGGTTTGACTTTCTTAAAGCCTGGCAATGGTTTGTCACAGCCGTTCTTCGCCAGCGTCAGGGTATCACCGACTGGCGCGCCAAGAATGTCTTTAATACCACACACAACCCAGCCCACTTCACCCGTTTCGAGATCGTTAGTGTCGACTTGTTTTGGTGTGAAAATACCTAAGCGATCCACACCCCAAACCTGGCCAGTGCTCATCACTTTGATCTTATCGTTTTTCTTCAGCTTACCGTTTTTGATTCGAACCAGAGACACTACGCCCAGGTAGTTATCGAACCAAGAGTCGATGATCAGCGCTTGCAGCGGTGCATCAGGATCGCCTTCTGGTGCTGGAATCGCAGACACGATTTTTTCCAGTACATCATCAACACCAACGCCGGTTTTCGCTGAACAACGTACAGCGTCAATCGCATCGATACCGACGATGTCTTCAATCTCTTCAGCCACACGCTCCGGCTCTGCCGCTGGCAGGTCGATCTTGTTCAGGATTGGCACGACTTCCAGATCCATTTCGATCGCGGTGTAACAGTTGGCCAATGTTTGCGCTTCTACGCCTTGACCCGCGTCCACCACCAGCAGTGCACCTTCACACGCAGCCAGAGAACGAGACACTTCATACGAGAAGTCCACGTGTCCCGGAGTATCGATGAAGTTAAGTTGGTAGGTTTCGCCATCTTTTGCATGGTAATCGAGAGTCACACTCTGCGCTTTGATGGTGATACCACGCTCACGTTCAAGGTCCATGGAATCAAGAACTTGTTCGGCCATTTCACGGTCGCTTAAGCCTCCACAGACTTGGATTAAGCGGTCAGACAGGGTCGATTTACCATGGTCAATGTGGGCGATAATCGAAAAGTTACGAATGTGCTTCATAGGTTTGGGATGACTAAACTCTTTACTAATTAGGACATAAGAAAGGCCGCAGCTGGCGGCATTTCATTCAAGTTGGCCGATTCTACCCAATTTCGTTGGGGTTCGCACCATAATTTAGGCGATGGGTTGTCCAAGGACACGCAGCAGAACCACCTCTTGTGCAGAGCGCTTCTCCAGTCGCGTCGACCAGCGTTTCGCCATCGCGATGCCTAATCCGATAAACAGCAGAGACGTGAGGATAATCACGCCTTCGCCCATGCCGAGCAGCGGTGCCAGCCAGGCATCCGCCAGCCAGGCGCCGAGAATCATCATCAGTAGCGGAACCAGATAAACCAGCGCCGCTGACTGCAGCAGGCTTTTCTCAGGAAAACCGATTTCAACCACCTGGCCCTGCTCGACTTTTTTGTCGGTATCCAGTTGCCAGAACAGTGATTTATTGCCGATCGCTTTCGAGACAATCCCTGTGCCACAGCTTTTTGAAGACGCACAGCTGTTGCAGCTGGTCTGCTGCTCACAACTGAGTTCAACATGATAGCCGTGTTTTTGGCTTGCTACGGCAGTCACTGTGGCTAATGCGGTCATCATGGTTTCGGTGCTCCGTCAGTATGGAACACCACTGATTGTGCGATGCGTTTGGCGGTATCCGGCGGAATATCACCCACCACAGAAATTTCACTGTCGCCTTTCACAAAACTGTGCAACGTGCGGCGGCCCTGACGAACCAACTGACCTTTAAGGGAGAAGTTGTCACTGGCAGACACATAGACAGAAAAACTGAACAGCCCATCAGAGAACATCTGACTCTCCACCAGACGTTCCGTAATCGCCATGCGGTAACGGTTCAGCTCCAATGGTTTAAAGCCTTCCGGTGTCCAACCCACCGACCAGAATGTGTCAGTGATATTGCCTTTAGGCAGTGACAGCACTTCCGGCAGCTGTACTTTATTCAGCCCGGCCATCAGTTCAGCCAGTTTGTCGCTGACTGAGTATGAAATGGTGCGGTATTGCTCCAACACTTCACCATCGCGGTCAACCAGATCGGCGCGTAACGGCAGATTGCTGTGTTCATCAACCCACAACACATACGAATAACGCAGACCATCTTTCGGGACGATACGCAGCACCTGACAAGCGGCGCCAGCTTCACGAGCGCGCCCTACTTTGACAAAGTCGTAGTACTGGCTGAGTTCATCAACATCGCTGTTGAGCATCGGAATGGTCGGTGCCACCATGTTGCCCGATTCGATCGTGAAAGGTTCAACACCCGGCTCGACGTAGCTGACTTCGTTGCCACGACGAATCACTTCGCGCACAGGCCCACTGAGGTACACCAGATGAGCCAGCTGTTGATCGTTGGCTTCACGCGCATGACGATACAACAAAGGTTCAATGCTGTTTTTCTTAATCAGGATATAAGACAGTTCATAATTGAGATGCTGACTGGCTTCGTTCATTTGATGCAACAACGCCTCTGCAGATTCTTCCTCTGCAAAGGCGGTACTGGTGCCCAAACTGAACAGTGTCAGCACACTGATCAGAAGTTTCTTCATTCAACTACCGGTTCGACTGGATCGGACTGAGAACCCAGGTTCTCACTGTTCAATCTTAATTGCAGTTCATAGTCTTGCAGCAAGGCGTTTACACGACGACGCTGCTCTTGAACATTCGCTTCATTACTGTGTCTTTCGACAGATTCACGAGTCAGGCTAACAGGTTCTGCACTGCCTGAAAACGGAACCGTTTGCAGCACAGGTAACTGATCCTGCTGTGGCGTTGTGCCGTCACCGCCGCCGTATTGCTGCACACCAATGATTACCGCTAAAGATACGCAAGCTGCAACGGCAACTTGTCCAAACTGGGATAACCAAGCTGGTAACTGACGGCGAGCCTGCTCAGGTTTTGGCTGAGCTTCGACGCGGGCTTGGTTGAGGTCGGTAACATTTGTGCTGGCAGTGCTAAACGAGGTATGCGCAGGTTCATTTTCCAACGCTAATGCCACACTTTCAGCGATATCCCATTCTGGTCGTACAGGCGCATCGCCACGCATCACATCACCAATCAGATGGTAATTTTTCCACGTGTCGAGACTGTCACTGTCGCTGGCCAATTCTTGAATCAGCAGCTTGTCGACCAGTTCTCCATCCATGAGAGCTGAAAGTTTCTCTTTGTCAGCCATTATTTTCACCATTGTTTTTGCCGGTTTGCGCTATAAAAGAGGTTTGATTCTCTTTTCTACCGCTTCACGAGCACGGAAGATACGAGAACGCACCGTACCTACGGGGCAATCCATGACTTCTGCGATATCTTCGTAACTCAAGCCATCAAGCTCGCGCAACGTCATCGCGGTTTTTAAATCTTCAGGCAACGCTTCTATCGCACTAAACACCGCCTGCTTTAACTCTTTGGACAGCGTAATGTTTTCTGGGTTCGATATTTCTTTTAACGCGTTGCCGCTTTCGTAAAATTCAGCTTCTTCAGCATCAACATCATTTGCCGGCGGACGACGGCTTTGCGCCACGATGTGATTTTTTGCGGTATTAACAGCAATACGGTAAAGCCAAGTGTAAAACGCACTTTCGCCGCGAAAGGTCGGAATAGCGCGATAAGCCTTAATAAAGGCTTCCTGGGCAACATCCGCCACATCTCCTGAATTGCTCACATACCTGGAGATAAGATTGCAGACCTTGTTTTGATATCTCAGTACCAAAAGATTAAACGCTTGCTTATCTCCGTTCTGAACTCGCTCAATCAACACTTGATCGGTCAGCTGCTCGTTCATTCGAGCGGTTACTCCTATTGTTATATCCCGTACCTTCTCAGATATGGGCTCTAATTATGCAGAATGTTATCTTGACACCACTGCCTACATGAGCACTATTGTGACTCAGCCGCGCAGGGAAAGTTCAATTCTGTGTGAATTTTTTTACCATTCACCAATCGCATTGTGATGTAATCTAGGTTCCTGGAAAACTCCCTGAATATTGGGGACAGGAATCGGAAAAGACAATAGCATTTACAAAGTATTGCTTTTAGCGCGAAGATAAAGCCCTCAAAGAATTTCGGGTCATGCCTATGACCACCCGACACTTTGAAGCAAAACGGACTCACGTTGTATTGTTCCCTGACAATTAGGCCATTCAGATGACACGGTTGCTCAATCTCGCTAGCGGGCAACGGGAACACAGCGTGCTGTATTTTAAACTTAGAGTAGGACCACTCTAACTTTAGTTCGGGAATATAAACATTTTATGAACGCCAACCGAGAACATCAGTGTGATGTATTAGTCGTGGGAAGTGGTGCCGCAGGCTTGTCGTTAGCCCTGCGTGTGGCCAAGCATAGCAAAGTCATCGTTCTGAGTAAGGGCCCTCGCAGCGAAGGGTCAACCTATTATGCTCAGGGCGGAATTGCCGCCGTGTTTGATGAATCGGACAGCATTGATTCTCACGTTCAGGATACTCTCATTGCCGGCGCAGGGATTTGCGAAGAAGGCACGGTTCGCTTTATTGCCGAACACGCCAAAGAGTGTGTGCAGTGGCTGATCGATGGCGGTGTACCGTTTGATAAAGAAGAAGACAGTGACGAAGACGAGCCGCGTTATCACCTGACTCGTGAAGGCGGCCACAGTCATCGCCGCATTCTGCATGCCGCCGATGCCACTGGCATGGCCGTGCAAACGTCTCTGCAGGACAACGTTCATAATCACCCGAACATTACGTTGCTTGAGCGCTACAACGCGCTGGACTTAATCACTGAAGATAAAGTTGGCGGCCGCGCCGACAAAGTCGTCGGTGCCTATGTCTGGAACCGTAACGAAGAACACGTCGAAGTCATTCGCGCCAAGTTTGTGGTTCTCGCCACTGGCGGCGCATCAAAAGTGTACCAGTACACCTCAAACCCGGATGTCTCTTCCGGTGACGGGATCGCGATTGCGTGGCGTGCCGGTTGCCGAGTGGCCAACCTGGAATTTAACCAGTTCCATCCGACTTGTTTATATCACCCGGATGCCCGTAACTTCCTGCTCACCGAAGCGCTGCGCGGCGAAGGCGCCTATCTGCGCCGTCCGGATGGTTCGCGTTTTATGCCGGACTTTGATGAACGCGCCGAGCTTGCGCCACGTGACGTGGTCGCCCGCGCGATAGACTTTGAAATGAAGCGCCTTGGCGCAGACTGCATGTATCTCGACATCAGCCACAAACCCGCCGATTTCATCGAAAAGCATTTCCCGATGATCTACAGCCGATTGATGGATCTCGGTATCGATATGACCCAAGAGCCGATCCCGATTGTTCCGGCCGCGCACTACACCTGTGGCGGCGTGATGGTCAATCAGAACGGTCAGACCGACCTTGATCAGCTTTATGCAATTGGCGAAGTGAGCTACACCGGCCTGCACGGCGCCAACCGCATGGCATCGAACTCCTTGTTGGAGTGTGTGGTTTACGCTTGGTCAGCAGCGAAAGATATCCTGAGTAAACTGAAAGACGCTCAACTGCCGCCTAGCCTGCCAGGCTGGGATGAAAGTCAGGTGACCTGCTCAGACGAAGAAGTGGTCATTCAGCACAACTGGCACGAGCTGCGCCTGTTTATGTGGGACTACATGGGTATCGTGCGCACCGACAAACGCTTGGAACGCGCATTACGCCGCATCCAACTGTTGCAGCAGGAAACTCACGAGTACTACAGCAACTTCCGCGTATCGAACAACCTGCTGGAACTGCGTAACCTGCTGCAAGTTGCAGAGCTGATGGTACGTTGTGCGATGCAGCGCAAAGAGAGCCGAGGCCTGCACTACACGCTCGATTACCCAGAACTTCAGGAAGACAGCGGTCCGACAATTCTGACGCCGGAGCAGGAATAAATCCTAAAAACGGGAGCGCTACAGCTCCCGTTTTAGTCTCACCAATAATTGACGGTATTCCCGTTCGGAGCAGCTGTCGCGCCACAACAGCCAGCGCCGCCCTTGCCCCTCCATTACGATAAACGCAAAAGCAAACAGGTACTGCACGCGAGAAATTGCATACCGCTCGTCACCGATCTGAACGCTACCGGAAAAATCGATTTCAACATCGCCGCAGAGCGCAGGAGTCAACCATTGCTGCATAGGCAGAGCCATGCCCATACCGATAATGAGTAATGTAACAACAAGGGGAGTTGGAGAGAGAAGTAACGCCCACAGCACACAACCAAAGACCATGGTGGCGACAACGCGGGCGTTATAAGAAGGAGTTAGGTGGAGCTTAACGCACTTTGCTGAGGTTATGAGCGACAATCTTGTCTACCATAGCGGCGTGACCAAGATTCTCTGAACGACCATGACCCATGACCCAAGTAAACAAATCCGGATCATCACACTCAAGCAAAGAAACAAAGTCTTGTTGTTCTGATTCAGTCAGCGTATCAAAACACTCTTCGAAAAATGGCATGATGACAACATCAAGCTCTAACATTCCACGACGACAGGCCCATTTAATACGCGCTTTTTCTTCCGCGGTGTACATCGGTTATCCTCACCTTATGATTATTTGCGGCCAAGTTTATCAAACACCGGGCTTGCTCAACTAGTAGCTCAGTCACAGTCCCTGTTCAAGCTGACAAAAAAGTTGATCCAGATTAACATAGTGGAAATTATTTCACTTAGGTGAAGGACATGGACTGGAAAAACACATTCTCTCCGCTCAGCGTCAACGCAAGCGATACTCTGCCTGAGCTGATGCTCACTTATCTTGATTCTTGGGGCGCAATCACTATGGTCGGCGCAGACAAGAAAAGCTATCTGCAAGGTCAGGTCACCTGTAACGTTGTGACTCTGGCCAGCGATCAATCCACATTCGGTGCCCACTGCGATGCCAAAGGCAAAGTATGGTCGGTATTTCGACTGTTTCATCATCACGATGGCTACGCTATGTTTCAGCCACAATCCGCGATTGAAGCAGAGCTGCGTGAACTGAAAAAGTACGCCATTTTCTCCAAAGTCGAGATTACTGAAAGCCAGGATATCGCGCTCGGCGTGATGGGCGTGCAAGCACAGGCTTATATTGATCGTCTCAGCGACTCACAAGGCGACGTGCGTGCAATCCAAGGCGGAACAGCGGTTCGTATCAGCGACCTACGCTGGTTACTGTTCGTCACCCCAGAGGCCGCAGAACAATTGGCGACCAGCACCGATGCCACTAAAGTCGACGCCACACTCTGGACACGCTTTGACATTGAAGAAGCAATTCCAGTGATCGAGCGCGCTGACCAAAACGAACACATTCCTCAAGCAGTCAACGTTCAGGCGGTCGGCGGCATCAGCTTTACCAAAGGCTGTTACACCGGTCAGGAAACCGTCGCGCGCGCAAAATACCGCGGCATTAATAAACGTGCGATGTACATCGTAGCGGGCGACGTCACTCAGCCACTGACCAACAGTGATGCACAGGAAATGGAACGTTCTGTCGGTGAAAACTGGCGCAGCGCAGGCCGCTTAATAGCGCACTACACCTTTGCCGATAACACCGCTATTGGTTTGATTGTGTTACCTAACAATCTGGAAGAAGGCACGGAACTGCGTCTGACGGCTCAACCGGGAACCCGTTGGACAATTCAGCCACTGCCGTATTCACTGGATGATGAATAACACCATCAGCACACCAATCACCCAATATCTGGATGCGCAGCAGGTACCCTATCGCCTGCTGCCGCACCTTACACCCGCGACCACGATCGAAGATGCTGCGCGCCAACGCGGCATTAAGCCCAACCAAATGGTCAAATGTATTTTATTGCGTGATATGGGGGATAATCTCGCTCTGGCTTGCGCTCCGGGCGATCGCAATGTGGATCCCAAAAAAGTGCGCGCCTTACTTAATTGGCGACGAATGACGTGCGTGGATCTCTCGCAAGTGGAAACGATCACGGGCTATGCGCTCGGCACCGTCACACCACTGTTACTCAAAACCCCCATGCCGATCATTTTTGATCACGCTATTTTGCAACAACCGCTGGTCACTATCAGCAGCGGTTCGACGTTGGCAGGTATCGCGCTCGACGTAAACGATCTCGTACAACTTTGTCAGCCTCAGTTTGCACACATTCAACGTGAATAAGTGATGCAAACCATGCAATCCATTACATGTGATCGTGATCAACTTCTAATTTAAGATTATTTTGTTGTGAATTTTTATCCAATTTAAAAACATAAATAGTCACGCCATTTTTTTTAGTTTACTCTCTGTTTCGTTGGTTAAAGTTCACACAGAGGTACGACTCTGTTGATATCCTTCTCCAACAAAAAAGTGAATCCACTGATTGTTTCAGGACATCCACTTTTTGTGTAATGCATCTGTGACTATTTCGCCCGCATCTGATTGCGGGCTTTTTTTATGCAGAAATATGACATCTTTTTTACCCGTTTTTCTTAAAGCCAACTATTCTTAAAACTGTCATATTCCTCTGGCTTAATGAGCGCCGTCTCGGTTAGAGAGGAAGTTTCGTCAACCCTATCTATTTGAGGTAAAAGTCACACAATTGTGGATATTTATCCATGGATTTGCTTACAGCAGCACAAATATCTAAATTGGTCAGCTAATACTGCATGTATCCCTAGCTCAATCACACTATTTTCTCAGGGGTTTCCATATACTTTGCAGTGCGAAAACAAACAAAGGATCGAAGTATGAGACTGTTTAAGCGCTATACACCAGGTATGATTGCTAAACACGTAAGTCGTCTTTTTAAGGGAAGAATATATATCTACGGCGTAGGTAAATTTGAATTCGACAACGGCAAACTGATGTTGCCGGACCGCGCAGAACAGCGGCACTTCCAGACCGTCAAAGAAGTGAATCTGGAGATAAGAAGATTACGCTGTGCGTACGCGTAACGCTCTCGAAACGAATTAAAAAGGGTTGGCGATTGCCAACCCTTTTGCCATTTTGTCGCACATCATGTTACGCGATATGAGAAGCGCGATTTATTTTCGCCAGTTCAGGCAAGTTGCCTTTTAAGCCCAGCGCATGTTTCATGATTTCATCTTTCGCCCCAGGCAGTTGCCCCGCCAAACGCATACCGATACCACGAATCAATTTTTTGGCTGGATTGTTACCAGCAAACAAATCTTTAAAGCCTTGCATTGCGGCAATCATTTTCGCCGCTTCCGCTTTACGCCAACGCTCATATCCACGCAGGTTACGCTTACTGCCGATGTCCTGCCCCTGATGCCATAACGCCATCACTTCCTGCGCCAGACTCGCGGCGTCCAGCAGACCAAGGTTGACCCCCTGCCCAGCCAGCGGATGAATGGTGTGCGCCGCATCACCAACGAGGGCGACGCGCTCGACGACAAAGTCTCGGGCGTAACGCATTTTGAGCGGAAACGCATGGCGTTCACCAACGACTTCACACACGCCCAGTTTGACGTCAAATTCAGCCGTCAGGGCTTTATTGAACTCACTCGCATCCATAGCGACCAAGCGTTCAGCGCGGTTCGGGTCTGTCGACCAGACAATGGAACTCATGTGCGAATTGCCCATAGGCAGAAATGCCAGCGGACCTTGCGGCGTAAAGATCTGACGCGCCACCGATTCATGCGGTTCAGTCGTTCGCACGTTTGCCACCACCGCGCTGTGACCATAATCCCAGTGCGTCAGCGGAATGTCTTGTTGTTTGCGTACCCAGGAGTTCGCCCCATCTGCGCCCACAACCAGTTTCGCTGTCAGCGACTGACCGTTACTCAGTGTCAGCCACGCTTCGCTTTCACCAATCGCCAGGCTCTGACAACTTGCCGGCATGTACAAAGAGACGTTGGATTGCTGTTTAACCTGCTCCAGCAGCGCCAGTTGAATCACGCGATTTTCGACAATGTGCCCCAGATTAGGCTGAGTGAGACTATTTGCGCTGAATTCAATGCGGGCAAAACTGTCTTGTTCCCACACTTCCATCGCAGTGTAAGGTGCCGCTCGGCGGGCCTTGATTCCCTGCCAGGCGTTCAGGTTCTGCAAAATAATTTCACTGGAACGGCTAAGCGCCGAAACACGCACATCTGGCAGCTCGCTCAACCCTTCTTGCGGCAATTTGCCTTCTATCACGGCAATTCGCAAATCGGTGTTTTTGAATGCAGCCGCTAAAGCCAGTCCGACCATTCCGCCGCCGACAATCGCAATATCCACGCTTTGCATCATAATTTTGTACCTTTTATCGATTTACCACACCCAGCGTGCGGCGCAGCAACGGAGTTTTCAGCACTGGCAGATTATCCATCGCAGCCAGGCCCAGATTTCGTCCGATTCTTAATGTCAGCCAGTCATTCGAGAACAAGTGCACTAGAGTTGAAGTAAGCGCAATGGTCGCCTCTCGATCGGCTTCTCGGCGCTTTCTGAAACGGTTCAGCTGCGCGTAGCCGCCAATTTCATCGCCATGGGTCAGTTCTTCTGCCAACGTCGCGACATCGCGAATACCAAGGTTGAATCCCTGACCGGCGATAGGATGCAGGGTTTGCGCGGCATTACCGACAATCGCAAAGCGGTGAGAAACATTCTGCTCGCGATAACGCAGCAGCAACGGATACGCGCTGCGCTCACCCGCTTTCGTCAAACGACCTAAACGCCAGCCAAATGCCTGCTGCAATTCAGCCAGAAACTCGCTCTCACTGTATTGCATCACGTTTGCCGCCTCTTCGGGAGGCAAACACCACACAAGCGACAAACGGTTGTCGCTCATCGGCAGCAGCGCCACCGGCCCCGTCGACGTAAAACGTTCAAAGGCGCGGCCCTTGTGTGGTTGGCTGGCAACAACATTGGCAATGATGGCCACTTGCTCGAAATCGTGTTCTTTAAGCTCTAAACCGATCTGCTGGCAACAGGTAGATACCGCGCCATCAGCCGCCACCAACAATTTACCGTTGAGGCATTCACCGTTACTCAGTGTCACTGTGACCGATGCATCACTGCGTTCTACCGTCGATACACTGGCCGGACAAAATTGATGAATCGCAGCGTACTGCGCCATTTTTTCCGCGTAAATACGGCCGACATCAGCCAGTTCAACGACGTAACCCAGCGCATCAACGCCAGCAGATTCGCGAGTAATATCCGTCATCCCCGCATGAAAGCGGTCAGATACATGAATGTGAGTGATCGGTGTAGCCACGGGTTGAATCGCAGACCACAGTTTCAGTTTTTGCAGAATCCCAACCGTACCATATGAGAGAGCAATCGAGCGGGCATCAAATCCCGGGTGGGCGTGGTGATTCGTCTGATACGCTTCGATCACCGCGATGTTCAGCCCCCCCTGACTGAGGGAGTCCAACGCCAGTGCCAAAGTGGCACCAGCCATCGCGCCACCAGCAATAATCACATCAAAAGACTTTGCCTCGCTCACTGCCGCCTCACTTAATGAATGGTTGGTTCAGAATCTTGTTGTGGTTTGACGCCGAATTCTGCGTGTAGCGTCAGAACGCAGGCCTTCACGTGCTCAATGACTTGCTCCAGTAACTGAGCCTGCTCTTCAAAATCATCTTCTTCATCGATACCCAGCTTGGCGATCTCTTCCAGATCTTCCAGCGCTTCTTTCGCGACGTCTGACGCACTCTGTAATTTCGCGTCGACCAACCCCAGGCCGGAAATGAAATGATTAACCCATTCCGCCACGCTATCAGCAAATTGGAACAGTGCTTCTTCACCTTCTGTGACTGGCAACATCAGAGTCAATTCTAAATCGGTACTGGTCAGTTCTGCGTTAGTCGCTTTGAGCGTCTGCTCAGCCAGTGCCAGCACCTGCATCGGCCAGCCCATACCATCATTGGTGTAATCAAAAATCAGCGGCTGCCAACTTTTATCGCTCAAACTCAACCCGCCAGCCAGCATACCGGTGAGCAAACCGTGCAACTCTGCCGGCGTGACACCCAGTGATGCCGATTGCAGTTCGGAGGCTAAGTTTGCATAATTTGGAAAAGTGTTGTCGCTCATAATGGGCTCGTCATTAAAAAAATATGTCCAATCGTACCACTTCAACGATCCGGCGAAAACGCTCGCGTCGCCAATTGTGACCAGCTTTTATGCAAATTGCCCAAGAACTGTGTTTTTGCCCAACCAAATCTAGCTTCCGTGTGTGAAAAGCTTGAATCTTAGGAACGCTTTACCTATAGTTTGACCCTCGATGGTCACGTAAGCGATATCATCTTTAGTTACGCCAATAGAGTTCATTTATCATGAGTAATCAAGCGGTTGACGTTGAAATTTTAGGCAAAGTAACACGGGTCAATTGTCCGCCAGGGCAAGAAGAACCATTGTTGCGTGCCGCACAGGACCTCGACCGACGATTGAAAGAAATGGCTGATCGTACTAAGGTATCGAATGAGGTAAAGTTACTGACAATCGCCGCACTGAACATCTGTTATGAGCTGCAAACCAAGCAGCAAGAAAAAGATGGCCAGCAGTCGGAAATGAGCGAGCGAATGGAAAAGCTCACGGCTTCGCTTGAAGAAGCACTCAGTAAAGTCAAGCCAGGAGAGCTGTAGCCTTTACCATCCAAAGATTTTCCCTGGAGTGTTCGTCAGCGGATTTATGTCCCTGAGCCGATAAGCAACACGTAAGGGTTAGTACTTGGTAGCTATTGAGCATGCTCGGCTTGTACCGAGAAGCCTACGGTTATCATTGCTGATCCGCCTTGAACCAGCTGGTTCAAGGGCTACAATCCTCAACGGCACTCTGGGGTCCCTCTATGCAATACTCTCGTCATGAGCTGCGTAAGCTCGTTCGACAACAACGCAATCAGCTGTCCAGCGACATTCAATATCAAGCGAGCCAGGATTTGATCTGCCGTTTTGCCGCTCTGCCTGAAATGCAAACCTGTCATCATATTGCTCTTTACCTGTCGACCGACGGCGAGCTCGACACTCAACCGCTGATCGAATGGTTATGGTCGCAAGGCAAAGCCATCTACCTGCCCGTATTACATCCCTTTTCTGCGGGTCACCTGCTATTTCTTCACTATCAAAGCTCCACGCCGATGACGTATAACAAATTCGGTATTCTGGAGCCCAAACTCGACCAAACACTGGTGAAACCGGTTAAAGAGCTCGATCTTATCTGCACACCTTTAGTTGCATTCGACTCTCACGGCCATCGCCTTGGCATGGGTGGCGGCTATTACGATCGTACGTTGGCGCATTGGTTTAAAACCGGGGAAGGTGCCCAGCCGATGGGACTGGCACATGATTGTCAGCATGTTGAACAGCTGCCCACCGAAGCCTGGGATATACCGTTACCGAAGATCGTCACCCCCAGCCAAATTTGGCAGTGGAAAGCGTGATCTCTGCATAATTAAGTGAGGTGATTATGCCGCTATCAGAGTACATCTCCCGTTGGTTTGAGGGTATAATCGCGCCGCGCAAACGCGTTCCCCCACAGAATCGAAATCAGGAGATAGGCATGACTCAAGATGAAATGAAAAAAGCCGCCGGTTGGGCTGCACTGAAATATGTAGAGAAAGGCAGCATTGTCGGTGTCGGCACCGGTTCAACGGTGAATCACTTCATCGACGCTCTGGGTTCGATCAAAGATGACATTAAAGGGGCTGTATCAAGCTCGATTGCTTCAACGGAAAAACTGAAAGGTTTAGGTATTGAAGTGTTCGACTGCAACGACGTCGCTGGTCTGGATGTGTATGTGGATGGCGCAGACGAAATTAACGCACACCGTGAAATGATCAAAGGTGGTGGCGCGGCGCTGACCCGCGAAAAAATCGTGGCAGCGATTGCGGACAAATTCATTTGTATCGTTGATGGCACCAAAGCGGTTGACGTATTGGGGGCTTTCCCACTGCCAGTGGAAGTGATTCCGATGGCGCGCTCTTATGTCGCACGCGAACTGGTCAAACTGGGCGGCGATCCGGTTTACCGTGAAGGCGTAGTCACAGACAACGGCAACATCATCCTGGATGTGCACAACATGCGCATTACAGATGCAAAAGATCTGGAAAGCAAAATCAACGCGATTGCAGGCGTGGTAACGAACGGTCTGTTCGCCCACCGTGGTGCTGACGTTGTTATCACCGGCACCCCTGAAGGGGCGAAAATCGAAGAATAAGATTGGAAAAAGCGTCTTTTTTCCGTCATTAGATTACAAACGGCACTCAGGGTGCCGTTTTTTGTTTCTTTTCTCTAAGAAAATTATGCCTTATTCCGTAATTTTCTTACCCAAAACAAAAAAAGTTTGTTAATTTATTGCGTAGAAGATACACAATGCAAACGTTTGCTTTCTTATAAAAGGCTCAGTTATTGCACGTTTCGCTTTATGTTCGCTTCATTAGCCCACCTTCCCATATTTAAGGACGAGAATAATGGCCAAAGTTTCACTGGAAAAAGACAAAATTAAAATCCTACTCCTTGAAGGACTTCATCCATCTTCAGTAGAAGTTCTGCAAGCTGCCGGCTATAGCAACATTGAATACCACAAGGGCTCCCTGGAAGAATCAGAACTGATCGAAGCCATTAAAGATGTTCACTTCATTGGTATCCGCTCGCGCACTAACCTGACCGAAAACGTCATCAACGCTGCAGATAAACTGGTTGCGATCGGCTGTTTCTGTATCGGTACGAACCAAGTTAACCTGAGCGCTGCAGCTAAACGTGGTATTCCGGTGTTTAACGCACCGTTCTCAAACACTCGCAGTGTGGCCGAGCTGGTTCTGGGCGAAATCCTGCTTCTGCTGCGCGGCATTCCGGAGAAAAACGCTCTGGCTCACCGCGGTATCTGGAAAAAGAGTGCCGACAACTCTTACGAAGCACGTGGCAAACGCCTGGGCATCATCGGTTACGGTCACATTGGTACTCAGTTGGGTATCATTGCTGAAAACCTGGGTATGCACGTTTACTACTACGACATTGAAAACAAACTGTCGCTGGGCAACGCCACTCAAGTTCACACCATGAGCGAACTGCTGAATAAATGTGACGTGATTTCTCTGCACGTGCCTGAAACTCCAGAAACTAAAAACATGATGGGCAAAGAAGAATTTGCACGCATGAAACCAGGCTCAATCTTCATCAACGCAGCGCGCGGCACCGTGGTCGATATCCCAGCTCTTTGCGATGCAATGGAATCGGGTCATCTGTCTGGTGCAGCCATCGACGTATTCCCGACTGAGCCAGCGTCAAACAAAGAAGCGTTTGAATCACCACTGATGAAGTTCGACAACGTGATTCTGACTCCGCACGTGGGCGGCTCAACTCAGGAAGCGCAAGAGAACATCGGTATTGAAGTCGCGGGCAAACTGGCGAAATACTCAGACAACGGTTCAACGCTGTCGAGCGTCAACTTCCCGGAAGTTTCTCTGCCAGAGCACCGCAACACTTCTCGTCTGTTGCATATTCACGAGAACCGTCCAGGTATTCTGACCCAAATCAACACCATCTTTGCTCAAGACGGTATCAACATTGCGGCGCAGTACCTGCAAACGTCTGCTGATATTGGCTACGTGGTTGTCGATGTTGAAGCGGAACGTTCAGAAGAAGCATTGGCGAAACTGAAAGAGATCGACGGCACGATTCGTGCGCGTATTCTGCACTAATGCAGCAAAATGGAGTCTCAGCTCCGTTTGATTGAGAAATAAAAAAACCAGCCAAACGGCTGGTTTTTTTATTTCATTGAATACTGATTAACCACGTAGCGCGCGTTCTCCACGCGCAATCCCAACAACACCACTGCGGGCCACTTCAATCACTTCGGTGACTTCAGCAATCGCATCAATAAAAGCATCGAGTTTTTCACTGGCACCTGCAAGCTGCACGGTGTATTGCGAGGCTGTCACATCCACAATCTGACCACGGAAAATATCAGCGGTACGTTTTACTTCAGCACGGGCAAAACCACTGGCTTTGACTTTCACCAACATCAACTCACGCTCAATGTGCTCAAACTCAGACACTTCCTGAACTTTCAGGACGTCGATCAGCTTATGCAGCTGCTTCTGGATTTGCTCCAGCTGCATTTCATCCGAGGTAGTTGTGATGTTCAGGCGTGATAACGTCTCATCATCAGTTGGCGATACGTTCAGACTCTCGATGTTGTAACCACGCTGCGAGAACAAACCGACAACACGAGACAGAGCACCTGGCTGGTTTTCTAGTAATAGCGAAATAATGTGTCTCATCTTAAGTTCTCTCCGTTTTGCTCAACCACATTTTGTCCATCCCCTCGCCTTTTATCTGCATTGGGTAGACGTGCTCCGTTTCATCAACGTTAATATCCACAAACACCAGTCGATCTTTCATCTCCAGCGCTTTCTTCAAGCCAGATTCCAATTCATCCGGTGTTGAAATTCGAATACCCACGTGACCGTAAGCTTCTGCGATAGCTGCAAAATCCGGCACAGAACTCATGTACGAGTTAGAGTGACGGCCCTGATAAATAATATCCTGCCACTGTTTCACCATCCCCAGAAAGCGGTTGTTCAGGTTGATGATTTTGACTGGAATATCGTACTGCAGTGCAGTCGACAGCTCCTGAATGTTCATCTGGATACTGCCATCCCCTGTTACCACCACCACTTCTTCATCCGGCATCGCAAACTTCACGCCCATACCAGCTGGCAGGCCAAAGCCCATCGTGCCAAGGCCACCCGAGTTGATCCAGCGACGCGGCTTGTTAAATGGGTAGTACAGCGCGGCAAACATTTGGTGCTGGCCCACATCTGACGCCACATACGCATCACCATTGGTGAGCTTATGTAAGGTTTCAATAACTTGCTGCGGTTTAATACGCTCAGCAGAGGTTTCGTAAGCCAGGCACTGACGCTCGCGCCAGCTCTGAATCTCACTCCACCAGTTGTCCATCGCCTGCTCGTCATTACTGCCTTCCTGTTCCGCCAGCAGCTTGAGCATGGTTTCCAGCACCTGTTCTGCCGAACCTACGATCGGTAAATCAACTTTGACGTTTTTCGAAATCGAAGACGGATCGATATCGATGTGCATCACTTTGGCGTTCGGACAGTATTTTTCGAGGTTGTTGGTGGTACGGTCGTCAAAACGGACGCCCACACCAAAAATCAGATCCGAGTTATGCATCGCCATGTTGGCTTCATACATTCCATGCATACCCAACATACCGAGGAAGTTTTTATGCGTACCAGGAAACGCGCCCAATCCCATCAGAGTGCTGACGACTGGCAAGTTTAACGATTCAGCCAGCTTGAACACTTGTTGGTGCGCTTCAGAGATGATTGCCCCACCACCGATGTACAACACTGGCTTCTTCGCTTCCAGCAACGCTTTCAGTGCTTTTTTGATCTGTCCTTTGTGACCCGATGTGGTCGGATTGTAAGAACGCATCTTGATCGATTCAGGGTATTGGTACAGCAGTTTGATCTGCGGATTCATCACGTCCTTAGGAAGATCGATCACCACCGGGCCGGGGCGGCCAGTTGAGGCGATATAAAAGGCTTTTTTGATCGTTTCAGGAATATCTTCCGCTTTCTTCACCAAAAAGCTGTGTTTTACGATCGGACGCGATACGCCGACAATGTCACACTCCTGGAATGCATCGTTACCAATCAGATTGGTCGCAACGTTACCAGAGATAACGATCATCGGAATGGAATCCATATAAGCAGTGGCAATACCAGTAACGGTATTGGTCGCACCCGGGCCTGAACAGACTAACACCACTCCCGGCTTACCAGTTGCGCGAGCGTAACCATCGGCCATATGAGTTGCGGCTTGTTCATGACGAACGAGAACGTGTTTGATTTTGTCGGTTTTTTCGTGGAGGGCGTCGTAGATATCAAGAACGGAACCGCCAGGGTATCCAAAAATTTGTTCTACGCCTTCTTCGATCAGAGACTGAACCACCATCTCTGCGCCGGATAACATTGCCATATTTTCTCCTTACCAGTGCCAATCACAAGGTCAGTAAAAGGATCTGGTTATACATAGTTAGGGCTTATTCGTAGCCTAATTCGAAAACTCTCCGCTTTCGGCTATGTCCCGTACTTGTCATAACAAGCACTAAGGTAACGCAACAACTGTAACGCTTTCTTTTCATCAGGTCTAACGGTGAAAATGGCGCATTTTTAACAAGATATGGCAAAAAAACGGATATTAAGTATTCAATTCCAAATCTGACGCGAGATTCAGACCAGAGAGCAATTTAGTGGATTAAAAAAAGTGGAATATTTTGTTAGAGCCAAATAAAAACCACAGAAAATAGGTAAGAGCGATGGATTTTCTCACTGCGTAAAAATAAACATCCCCGCAAGGAAAACCTGGCGGGGATATAAAGGCTCGGTATAAAGCGGAAACAAACCTAAGAACGTTTGTCTTTTGGCTTATCTTGGTACATTTCTTCGATTTCATCCTGATAACGGTCATTAATGACTTTTCTACGCAGTTTTTGCGTTGGTGTCAGTTCACCATCATCCATCGAAAAGGCTTTTGGTAGCAACTTGAAGCGTTTGACTTGCTCAAACTTAGCTAAGCCATGTTGTAACTCGTTCACCCGCTTTTCAAACATCTCAATGATTTGGCTGTGTTTGATCAGCTCCAGACGATCATGATATTTGATGTTCAGCTCTTTGGCGTACTCTTCCAAAGTATCAAAACATGGCACGATCAACGCGGACACAAACTTGCGCGTGTCAGCAATGACAGCGATCTGCTCGATAAAATGATCCTTGCCAATCGCGCCTTCGATCACTTGCGGTGCAATGTATTTACCACCTGACGTTTTCATCAGCTCTTTGATACGGTCAGTAATAAAAAGGTTACCCTGCTCGTCAATATGTCCGGCGTCGCCCGTTTTCAGGAAGCCATGTTCATCAAACGACTGTGCCGTTTCTTCCGGCATCTTGTAGTAGCCACGCATCACCATCGGGCCACGAACCAAAATTTCATTGTTCTCACCAATTTTCACCTGAGCACCCGGCATAGCCATGCCGATTGAGTCCGGGTCAAAACATTGGTCATCCCAACAGGAGACAGTCGCGGTGGTTTCGGTCATGCCGTAGCCCAGTTTGACATTAATACCGATGGCGTGGAAAAAGCGGCCAATGGTTTCGTCCAGCTTCGCACCGCCACAAGGCATAAAGTTAATACGTCCACCTAATAACGCACGCAGTTTACTCAGCACCAGTTTGTCTGCCAACTGATGGCTCTTTTTCAGTAGCCAGGATGGCGAGCGTTTTTCCTGATGACACAACGCCATCTTCGCGCCCATGTTGACCGACCAGGTGAACATGACTTTACGATGCAGCGGCGCGCGGGCGACTTTTTCATGAATCGCCGAGAAGATTTTTTCATAGAATCGCGGAACTGCACACATCACAGTCGGACGGACCTGACTCAGAGCATCACGCACCTGCCCCACGTCCTGCAAATAGCAGTTGGTTGCACCTTTATACAGCACGTAGCAGGTCCAAGCGCGCTCAAACACATGTGACAGCGGCAGGAAACACAGCGACACGTCATCACGGCTCAGGTTCAGGCGCAGATCATGACCTTCAAGCTGCGCGCCGACATTGCGGTAATCGAGCATCACGCCTTTAGGTTTACCTGTAGTCCCCGAGGTATAAATCAGTGTAAACAGATCATCATCGCTGGCCTGATCCAGACGTTCATCAAGCAACCCTCGCGATGTATTCTCGCCCAAAGCAACAAACGCTTTCCAGCTCATGGCAAATTCAAAGTCGCCAAGCTCAATCGCATCACTCATCGCCACGATCAGCTGGAGTTGACCACATTGTTCAAACATGGCGACGGCAGCATCAAACTGCGGCTGTTCGCCAACAAACAACACTTTGACATCCGCATCCTGCAGAATGTAAGCAGCCTGTTCGGCAGTATTGGTCGGGTAAATCGGCACGGTTACCGCCCGGATCTGCAACGCTGCAAAGTCGGCGATCGTCCATTGAGGCATATTGTTGGAAAAAATCCCGATCTTGTCCTGAACATCCATTCCGAATGTCAGTAACGCCATCGACATTGCATCCATCTCATCGCCAAACTGAGTCCAGCTGATGCCCTGCCATTCGTTGTCCATTTTATGTTTCAACGCGATACGACTACCGCCAGAAGCAACCTGCTCCCGAATGCGTTTTACGATATGAAAATCTAAATTGGCCATCTTATTTACCTATAGCTTACACCTGTAAGCTCTTTTGAGCGCACAAGTGTACATTCAGTCTTAAAAAAGGCAACTGACGGATGTCAAAGTTATCAACTAAACCTTGGCTTGCAGCCAATAAAAAAGCCTTAGATCAGGGCTTCCTAATCTAAGGCTAAATAAAGAGGCGTTTGGCGTTATTTCAACGCAACCACTTCTCCGCAAATCATCATCAATTGATCTCGTAACCAAATGTGTCCTTTGTCTTTTTCGCTTGATTCGTGCCAGCTCAGATAACCACTGATGCTGCCATTATCAAACGGGAATTCCAGAACTTGGAGCTGATCTTTATTGGCGGCATTTTCTACCATCCAACGCGGCGCAATCGTCACCAGTTCAGACTGACCGACCACGTAGAGTACGTTGCTCAGGCTGGTGCCTTCATAGCTTGGCTGGCAATCCAAATCACGGTACGCCTGTTCAGAGAAGCTGCGTTGACCATGAATTTTTGACAATTTAGCGTGTTGCTCGTTGGCCAGCGCTTCACGAGTGACTGCTCCCTGCATGCGAGGGTGAGATTTTGCAGCCACTACCACCAGCTCATCCTGGAAGATTTCGGTGCTGGAAAAACCCTGCTCGTCAAAGCGAGCATAATCAATCACAAAGTCAATTTCCTGGTAGCGCATGCGCTCAGCCAGTTTGCGATCGAATTCCGCATCCAGATGGAGCTGCACACTTGGCGCCTGCTCATAGATGCTGGACATGATTTTAGGTGCAAAACGGATATCACATGGGCTGCAAATTGCCAGTTTAAACAGGCGGGTCGATGTCTCCGGAGAGAACACGGAACTTGGCAGTTCATTACGGATCAGTTGCAGTGCCTGACGAATCGGACCGAAAAGCTGACGAGCTCGTTGGGTTGGCTGAATACCACGTCCCTGGCGCATAAAGAGTTCATCATTGAACATCACTTTCAGACGAGCAACCGCGTTACTGACTGCAGGTTGTGACATTCCGAGATTGTGCGCGGCACGAGTAATATTCTGCTCTTGCATTACGGCATCGAAAACCGTCAACAGGTTGAGGTCCACACCACGTAGAGTGCTTTCCATTCGATAGCTCGCAATCGCGCTCATCGGATCTTTTTTGTCTAACATTAGGCACGCCTCTTATTGTTATTCTGATCTATGTCGCTGGATGATCAGTGACACAATGAATTTGGGTTGGCGAATAGATAACCGCTATTTGTAGTATTTATTCCCCAGATGTTTCCGGGCTGGCCGTTACTATCAACCATTCATTTATCGAATAGCAATAAGATTGATAAAATCTCAGTTTATTTTACCCAATTAGAAAAAAAACCAATATTTTTCAAAATATTAGCTTTTTATAAAAAAACATAAAAATCGATATCAATGGCTTTTTATAAAACATTGACGAGATTAATGATTGAATTTATGCGCAACAACTAATATTCACGCTCGCTATAAGTTAGCGTTTTTGCAATCTACAGCGTCATTAATTAATGGAAACGTAACTCGGGAAGTCGACTTGCTGCCACAGTGAATGACAAAGTTCAGAATGATCATGCCAGCGTCCCTGCAATACCCAGTCGGCAATCGCATTGGCGACATTCGGATAGACCACGCGTTCAGCCTGCTTTTCATCCAACCACTTACTCACCGCAGAAGCGTCAAGAAAATCCATCACCGAAGCGAGCCCCAAAATATCTAAGGTCGCGACATTACTTTGTTGTTCAAACTGGCCATTCAGCGGTTTCAGTAGCAGCTTTTTGCCCAGCGACAGCGCCTCAGAAGGCAATTCGAATCCGCCATTGGCAATCACACCAGCACAATGCTGCAGATGCTGGTGAAATTTGCTGTGGCATAGTGGACGTAATTCAACATTCTCAATCACCTCTTCTTCCATCACATTCGGGTGATAGAAAACAAAATGTTGATTCACAAAACGAAACAGTAACTCACACACATGGTCAATCTGCTCAAACGGCAAATAGACCAGAATGTAATCCTGACTGATGGTGGAAAGCCCGGCCGTATGCACAATCGGTGGCAGGATTGGCTGGTCAAAGTGATACCAATGCAACCCCAGATGATAATCGGCAGGCGCAAAGCGTTGCATGATCAGCTTGTCCAGCCAATTCGCTCCTTTGAGCGGTACCGGATAGCGGAATGCGTTCTGGTGACTGATGCCAATACAAGGAATGCCCTGACGCTTGGCAGCCCAGGCTGAGACGGGTTCAAAGTCGTTAATAATCAAATCGTAAGCAGACAAATCAAGCTGCTTAATTTCTCGCATTAACTGCATCGGGCTGTTGTTAAAAGCCGTTTTGACGTAATTAACTTGCCCCTGATGAGTCGAGAACGTCAATCCGCGGCGAGTTTGGTAACGGCCAAAACATTCCATCGAAAAATACTTGTTCTGCTCACGACCTGAAAAAAGAAAATCAACGTTTGCATCGCGCTGTGAAAATGCTTCACACATCGCGCGCGCGCGCGTGATGTGGCCATTGCCTGTACCTTGTACGCCATACAGTATTTTCAAGCCATATACTCCAGCAGTGTTAATGAGAGCGTGGCACATCCCGTTCCCAGCATGGCACCAATAATCACATCAGTAAGAAAATGAACCCCAAGCAGAATACGCGCACTGCCAATTAACACCGCCCACATCAGTGCAAGGCCGTAAATTTCCGGGTAAAACTGTCCGATGAGTGTTGCCATTACAAAAGCCGCAGCGGTGTGCCCTGAAGGTAAACTGTAGCGATCAGACGGTGTAATAAAAGCCGTCAGCAGTGGCGAGAGTTCTTGTGGGCGGCGGCGCTGAAAACTGTTTTTCAGCCCCCAATATATTGGCAGTTCGATCGCAAAGGCGAGCAAGCCAGCCAACAGAAAATACTGGCCGTGTTGACCATCCAGCCACCATGCCAGTGCGCCAAACAAAGCATAAAGATGACCATCGCCGGTGTGCGAGACCGCTTTGCTTACACGGGCAATAGGTTGATTGAATTTGTGCTGTAAGCAGAAAATTGAAAAGGCTAAGTCCAGCTTAGCGATAGGCTCGATGGCACGCATAAGCACCTCCTCTCCCTGTTGAGTCTCCTATCTAGGCACAAGATAAGAGGAGGAGATGACAAATCCGTGATGCTTTGTTTGTAAATGGATGACAATCAATGCGGATGCTAATCCACGATTAGAAAGCCCTGCTCCATTAAGCGAATGTTGTGTTCAATCAAACGATCCAGAAACTCCTCATTGAGTTCAATACCATGCACGGCCAGCAAAGCCCGCGGGGCGATAAACGGAAACACCATCAAGCTGATATAAGAGACCCTGCAAAGCTGAGGATCTACATCGGGACGAACCACGCCACGCTGAATCAATTTCTGGAACATCATATCCTGAACAGGTTTAGTCACATCCAGAATCACTTTTTCGATCAACTGGCGCTGCAGTTCCGATGGCGGCATCTGCATCACCTGCATGATCAAGCGCGGGAAATGTGGCACCTTAATCATCTCGCGATAGTAGGTCCGCATCACTTCAGTCAAATTCTGGTGATTGCTGTCTGCCAGCAGATGATCGATCTGCTCTTTCATAGGAGCCAACGTTTCACGCAACATGGTTTCAAACAGCCCTCCTTTGCTGCCAAAGTAGTAGCGAATCATGCCAATATCGACTTGCGCTTTTTGGGCAATCAACCGGGTCGACACTTTGTCGTAATCCATCACGGTGAACAGCTCTTTGGCGTGCTGCAACAGCAATTCACGCACATCCGTGGGTTGTTGAGGACGCCCCGCTTTCCTTGTACTCATTTTCGATTCCGCCTATTCATCAATCGATGAATTATAGAAGTATCTTTTATGACTGAATAGCATCAGGATAAAAACCCGCCGACTTAGCAGAAAATGCTAATTTTCAGAGCCTTGAAACCAAAAGCTCTTGAGCATGAATAAAAAATCAACTTTGGGGTTGACGTCACTCAGCGAGTGCGGTACTAATTTGTTAACTTAAATTGTGGATTGTTACTAATGACAACTCGTTTTTCTCTACTCCTGAGCCTGCTCCTTATCGTGAACCAATCGCGCGGGTAGGCTGTGGAAGAAAAACACCACAACAGAAACACAAAAACCCGCACATGATGCGGGTTTTTTTATAACTAAATCCAGGAAGTAAACGATTAACTCTCGGAATGAGGAAGCAAACATGAACGATCAGGTCATTATATTCGACACCACCTTACGCGATGGTGAACAAGCATTGTCAGCCAGCTTAACCGTTAAGGAGAAGCTGCAAATTGCTTTCGCACTCGAGCGTCTGGGTGTCGACGTGATCGAGGCAGGCTTCCCTGTATCATCACCTGGCGATTTCGAATCCGTACAAACCATCGCCAAACATATTAAGAACAGCCGCATCTGTGCACTTTCGCGAGCCGTAGCGAAAGACATTGACGCCGCTGCTGAAGCGTTAAAAGTCGCTGAAGCCTTCCGTATTCACACCTTCCTTGCTACTTCCACCATTCACGTTCAAGACAAATTACGCCGCACTTACGACGATGTGGTCGAGATGGCCGTCAAAGCCGTGAAACATGCACGCCAGTACACTGACGATGTGGAATTCTCCTGTGAAGATGCGGGGCGTACCCCCATCGACAATCTATGCCGTATGGTGGAAGCCGCAATTAATGCGGGTGCCAGCACCATCAACATTCCAGATACCGTGGGTTACACCCTGCCAAGCGAATTTGGTAGCATCATTGAGCAACTGTTCAATCGCGTACCTAACATCGATAAAGCCGTGATTTCCGTACACTGCCACGATGACTTAGGCTTGTCCGTTGCCAACTCCATCGCCGCTGTGCAAGCCGGCGCCCGTCAGATTGAAGGTACCATTAACGGTATTGGTGAGCGTGCGGGTAACTGTGCGCTGGAAGAAATCGCGATGATCATCAAAACGCGTCAGGATTTACTTGGCGTGACCACCAACTTCAAACACGATGAAATCAGCCGCACCAGCAAACTGGTTAGCCAATTGTGCAATATGCCGATTCAAAGCAACAAAGCTATCGTCGGTGCCAACGCCTTCAGCCACTCTTCAGGTATCCACCAGGACGGCATGCTGAAGAACAAAAACACCTACGAAATCATGACTCCAGAGTCGATTGGCCTGAAAAACCAAGCGTTGAACCTAACCAGCCGCAGCGGCCGCGCAGCGGTGAAGAGCCACATGGAATCCATGGGTTACAACGAAAACGAATATAACCTGGATGCACTGTACGAAGACTTCTTGAAATTAGCCGACCGTAAAGGCCAGGTATTTGACTACGATTTGGAAGCGTTGATGCACTTCTCTAATCTGCGTGAAGAAGATGATTTCTATAAATTGAACTACTTGAGCGTGCAATCTGGTAGTGTAATGGCGACCACCTCAATTAAGCTGCAATGCGGCGATGATGAGAAGTGTGAAGCGGCCGTCGGTAATGGCCCGGTCGATGCTCTATATCAGTGTATTTACCGCATCACTGGTTACGACATCGTACTGGATAAATTCGACCTGACTGCGAAAGGGGAAGGCGAAGATGGATTGGGCCAGGCTGACATTATTGCTAACTACAAAGGCCGTAAATATCACGGTACCGGTGTATCTACCGATATCGTTGAAGCCTCAGGTCAGGCGCTGCTGCATGTCATCAACAGCATTCATCGCGCAGATCAAATCGCCGAAATCAAACAGAAAAAGAAAGTAGCGTCGGTGTAATGCCGCCGCTATCACAAACACAACTTTGAACGAATAACGATTAAATAAGTAAAGGATTCGCATGACAGACAAAACTTACAAGATTGCCGTACTTCCGGGTGATGGCATCGGTCCAGAAGTAATGCAGCAGGCACACAAAGTGCTGGACGCTATCGAACAGAAATTTCAGTTAGCTTTCGTGCGTGAAGAACATGATGTCGGCGGTATCGCGATTGACAATCACGGTTGCCCACTCCCAGAAAGCACGCTGCAAGCTTGTGAAGATTCTGACGCGGTTCTGTTCGGTTCAGTTGGCGGTCCGAAATGGGAACATCTGCCACCCAATGATCAGCCTGAACGTGGTGCACTGTTGCCTCTGCGTAAGCATTTCCAACTGTTCTGCAACTTGCGTCCGGCGCAAATCCACAAAGGCTTGGAAGCATTTTCACCATTGCGAGCTGACATCTCTGACCGCGGCTTTGACATTGTTGTGGTTCGCGAGTTAACCGGTGGCATCTACTTCGGCCAACCAAAAGGTCGTGAAGGCGAAGGCGCCAATGAGAAAGCGTTCGACACCGAGGTGTACCACCGCTTTGAGATTGAGCGTATTGCCAAGATTGCGTTTGAATCTGCACGTCTGCGTCGTAAAAAAGTTTGCTCTATCGATAAAGCCAACGTGCTGCAAAGCTCTATTCTGTGGCGTGAAGTGGTCAGCGAGATTGCCAAAGATTACCCGGATGTCGAGCTATCACACATGTACATCGACAACGCGACCATGCAGCTGATTAAAGATCCTGCGCAGTTTGATGTGATGCTGTGCTCCAACATCTTTGGTGACATTATTTCTGATGAATGCGCCATGATCACAGGCTCGATGGGCATGCTGCCTTCGGCAAGTATGAACGAAAGCAAATTCGGCCTGTATGAACCAGCAGGCGGCAGCGCACCGGATATCGCGGGTAAGAACATCGCTAACCCGGTTGCGCAGATCCTGTCAGCCGCGCTGATGCTACGTTACAGTCTGGGTGAAGAAGAAGCGGCTCAAGCGATTGAAACCGCAGTAGGCAAAGCGTTGTCAGCCGGTCAGCTAACGGCGGACCTGGCGGGCAACAAGCCAGCACTGTCGACCAGTGAAATGGGCGATATCATCGCCGCCTACATTCAGAACGCATAATTCGCAGAGCCGGCGACGCTCCGGCTCCATTTAGCTCTTTGAGCTCAAGGAAGAAGCAATGTCACAAGCAAAAACCTTATACGAAAAAATCTATGATGCGCACGTTGTCGTTGCGGCGCAGGGCGAGAACCCAATTTTGTACATCGATCGTCACTTAGTGCACGAAGTGACTTCTCCGCAAGCATTTGATGGCCTGCGTGAAAAAGGGCGTCAAGTGCGTCAGGTCGGTAAAACATTCGCCACCATGGACCATAACGTGTCAACCACCACCAAAGACATCAATGCCTCTGGTGAAATGGCTCGCATCCAGATGGAAACGCTGTCGAAAAACTGTGAAGAGTTCGGTGTAACTCTGTATGACATCAACCACAAATATCAGGGCATCGTCCATGTCATGGGACCAGAGTTAGGCATTACTCTGCCAGCAATGACCATCGTATGTGGTGACTCACACACCGCGACACACGGCGCGTTTGGCTCATTGGCGTTTGGTATCGGTACATCAGAAGTAGAACACGTACTGGCGACACAAACATTGAAGCAAGCCCGCGCCAAAACCATGAAAATCGACGTTCAGGGTAAAGTGGTACCGGGCATTACCGCGAAAGACATCGTGCTTGCGATCATTGGCAAGACCACTGCAGCAGGCGGTACAGGTTACGTCGTTGAATTCTGCGGCGAAGCGATTCGCGACCTGTCCATGGAAGGCCGCATGACCGTGTGTAACATGGCGATCGAACTCGGCGCCAAAGCGGGCTTAATTGCGCCGGATGACACCACTTTCAACTACATCAAAGGTCGCAAGTTCGCGCCGACTGGCGCAGATTGGGATGCGGCAGTGGAATACTGGCAAACCTTTAAGACTGATGAAGATGCACAGTTTGATGCTGTGGTAACACTCAATGCTGCCGACATCAAACCGCAAATCACTTGGGGCACGAACCCTGGTCAGGTTATCGCGGTCGATCAACCGATTCCATCTCCAGCCTCATTCAGTGATCCGGTTGAGCGCGCTTCGGCTGAAAAAGCGCTGGCCTACATGGGCTTAGAGGCGGGTAAAATGCTGGCTGACTACAAGGTAGACAAGGTGTTTGTCGGTTCTTGTACCAACTCGCGTATTGAAGACATGCGTGCCGCAGCTGCCGTAGCGAAAGGCAAGAAAGTGGCAGGTCACGTTCAGGCTCTGATCGTCCCAGGTTCAGAGCAAGTTAAAGCTCAGGCGGAAGCGGAAGGCCTGGATAAGATCTTTATCGAAGCAGGTTTTGAATGGCGTCTGCCGGGTTGTTCGATGTGTCTGGCGATGAATAATGACCGCTTAGGTCCAGGAGAACGCTGCGCATCAACGTCAAACCGTAACTTCGAAGGTCGTCAAGGTCGCGATGGTCGTACTCACCTGGTCAGCCCGGCGATGGCCGCGGCCGCCGCGATTGCAGGCCACTTCGTCGATATTCGTGAAATTAACTAAGGACAGAGGAAATATTCAATGGCAGGTTTTCAACAACATACAGGCTTAGTGGTTCCTCTGGATGCGGCAAACGTCGATACGGATGCGATCATTCCAAAGCAATTTCTGCAAAAAGTAAACCGTATTGGTTTTGGTAAGCACCTATTCCACGACTGGCGCTTCCTTGATGATGCGGGTCAACAGCCAAATCCGGATTTCGTGATGAATAAACCGCGTTATCAAGGGGCTAGCATTCTGCTGGCGCGTGAAAACTTCGGTTGTGGTTCGTCGCGTGAACATGCTCCTTGGGCGCTGGCTGATTACGGCATTCGTGTCATGATCGCGCCAAGCTTTGCGGACATCTTCTATGGTAACTCCATTAACAACCAAATGGTGCCTGTTCGTCTGACCGAACAAGAGGTAGATGAACTGTTTACTTATGTTGAGGCCAACGAAGGTGCAGAAATTACTGTCGACTTAGAGTCAATGACAGTATCCGCAAATGGAAAAAGTTATTCATTTGAGATTGACGAGTTTCGTCGTCACTGCTTACTGAATGGCTTGGACAACATCGGCCTAACTCTACAACATGAGAGCAAAATTGCCGAATATGAAGCGAAAATCCCAAGCTTTCTGAAATAACCATAAGGGCTGCTTCGCAGCCCTTTTTTATCCGTGAAAGAAAGTTCAACATCATCGGGTCTTATCAGAACGATACTAAACCGGTCCCATGTTATGAAACCTCTTATCGCCATTCTATTATCAACCTTATCTGCCACAAGTTGGGCTGCACCTAAAGCTGAACTTTGGCCTCTTTGGAACAGCAGCGCAGTAACTCAATCGGTATCCATTTCACATCAAGCCTGGCAGCAAATACTTGACCGCTACTTAGTCACACAAGGTGAATACAGCTTGTTCCGTTATTCTGCCGTGAGCAATGAGGATCAGCAGTCTCTCAATCACTACATCGAATATCTTAGCAATATTGACCCTCGCACGTTAACGAAGCCTCAGCAGTATGCCTATTGGGTCAATCTGTATAATGCAACAACGGTGCAGTTGATCATGACGAATTACCCTGTGTCTTCCATCACCAAATTAGGCAGCTGGCTAAGCTTTGGCCCTTGGGATGAAGAGCTGCTTACGATTCAAGGTCAGGCGATAACATTAAATGATATCGAGCATCGTATTTTGCGCCCGATTTGGCGTGACCCTCGGACCCATTATGCGGTGAACTGTGCCAGCTTAGGTTGTCCCAACTTGCAAGGGGAGGCTTTTACAGCAGAAAACCGTGAGCGATTATTGGAACGAGCGGCACGTGAGTTTATCAATAGCACGAAAGGCGCACACAAAGAGGGAAATCAATGGGTCATTTCTTCCATTTACGACTGGTTTAGCGAAGACTTTGGTTCCCAACAAGCACTGATACAGCACTTAGCCACCTACCGCCCCGAACTTGCAGATTATCAAGGCAAGTTGAAATACGAGTATAACTGGCAACTCAATGACCAGAAGAACAAATAGTAAAAAGCCTCGATTGTATCGAGGCTTTTTACTTGGATAGAATAGTGTGTGATAACGTTATTAGCTGAAAACGAGAAAGCCCTGACTTTTCAGTCAGGGCTTTAGAATAGAGCCTGGCGATGTCCTACTCTCACATGGGGAAACCCCACACTACCATCGGCGCTACTTCGTTTCACTTCTGAGTTCGGAATGGAATCAGGTGGGTCCAAAGTGCTATGGTCGCCAAACAAATTTTTTGACCGCGTGTCGCGTGTCGAATAAATGGTGCTGATACCCAGAATCGAACTGGGGACCTCATCCTTACCAAGGATGCGCTCTACCGACTGAGCCATATCAGCACACGAAATCTTTTGTCCGTGGACTAAAAAAGCCCGTCTGACAACGGGCTCTTAAAATTTAAAGCCTGGCGATGTTCTACTCTCACATGGGGAGACCCCACACTACCATCGACGCTGTTTCGTTTCACTTCTGAGTTCGGAATGGAATCAGGTGGGTCCAAAACGCTATGGTCGCCAAGCAAATTCTTAAAATTCGGAAAGCTGTTTTTCGTTCTCTCAACACATTCTTATGCGCTTAGCTTTGAGTCCACTACAAAACCCCTTGGGTGTTGTATGGTTAAGCCTCACGGGCAATTAGTACAGGTTAGCTCAACGCCTCACAACGCTTACACACCCTGCCTATCAACGTTCTAGTCTCGAACAACCCTTTAGGACACTTAAAGTATCAGGGAAGACTCATCTCAGGGCTCGCTTCCCGCTTAGATGCTTTCAGCGGTTATCGATTCCGAACTTAGCTACCGGGCAATGCGTCTGGCGACACAACCCGAACACCAGAGGTTCGTCCACTCCGGTCCTCTCGTACTAGGAGCAGCCCCCTTCAATCTTCCAACGCCCACGGCAGATAGGGACCGAACTGTCTCACGACGTTCTAAACCCAGCTCGCGTACCACTTTAAATGGCGAACAGCCATACCCTTGGGACCGACTTCAGCCCCAGGATGTGATGAGCCGACATCGAGGTGCCAAACACCGCCGTCGATATGAACTCTTGGGCGGTATCAGCCTGTTATCCCCGGAGTACCTTTTATCCGTTGAGCGATGGCCCTTCCATACAGAACCACCGGATCACTATGACCTGCTTTCGCACCTGCTCGAACCGTCATTCTCGCAGTTAAGCGGGCTTATGCCATTGCACTAACCTCACGATGTCCAACCGTGATTAGCCCACCTTCGTGCTCCTCCGTTACTCTTTGGGAGGAGACCGCCCCAGTCAAACTACCCACCAGGCACTGTCCTCACCCCGGATAACGGGGCTAAGTTAGAACATCAAACATACAAGGGTGGTATTTCAAGGACGGCTCCAACGCAACTAGCGTCACGTCTTCAAAGCCTCCCACCTATCCTACACATGTAGGTTCAATGTTCAGTGCCAAGCTGTAGTAAAGGTTCACGGGGTCTTTCCGTCTAGCCGCGGGTACACTGCATCTTCACAGCGATTTCAATTTCACTGAGTCTCGGGTGGAGACAGCGTGGCCATCATTACGCCATTCGTGCAGGTCGGAACTTACCCGACAAGGAATTTCGCTACCTTAGGACCGTTATAGTTACGGCCGCCGTTTACCGGGGCTTCGATCAAGAGCTTCGCTTACGCTAACCCCATCAATTAACCTTCCGGCACCGGGCAGGCGTCACACCGTATACGTCATCTTACGATTTTGCACAGTGCTGTGTTTTTAATAAACAGTTGCAGCCACCTGGTATCTGCGACTCTCATCAGCTCCATCCGCGAGGGACTTCACCATCAAGAGCGTACCTTCTCCCGAAGTTACGGTACCATTTTGCCTAGTTCCTTCACCCGAGTTCTCTCAAGCGCCTTGGTATTCTCTACCCGACCACCTGTGTCGGTTTGGGGTACGATTCCTTACAATCTGAAGCTTAGAGGCTTTTCCTGGAAGCATGGCATCAATGACTTCACTACCGTAGTAGCTCGACGTCGTGTCTCAGCCTTAGAGAGAGCCGGATTTACCTAACCCTCAAGCCTACGCACTTGAACCTGGACAACCGTCGCCAGGCCCACCTAGCCTTCTCCGTCCCCCCATCGCAATTGTAAGAAGTACGGGAATATTAACCCGTTTCCCATCGACTACGCCTTTCGGCCTCGCCTTAGGGGTCGACTTACCCTGCCCCGATTAACGTTGGACAGGAACCCTTGGTCTTCCGGCGGGGAGGTTTTTCACCCCCCTTGTCGTTACTCATGTCAGCATTCGCACTTCTGATACCTCCAGCATGCTTTACAACACACCTTCAACGGCTTACAGAACGCTCCCCTACCCAATACGATAAATCGCATTGCCGCAGCTTCGGTTTACAGCTTAGCCCCGTTACATCTTCCGCGCAGGCCGACTCGACTAGTGAGCTATTACGCTTTCTTTAAATGATGGCTGCTTCTAAGCCAACATCCTAGCTGTCTGAGCCTTCCCACATCGTTTCCCACTTAGCTGTAATTTGGGACCTTAGCTGGCGGTCTGGGTTGTTTCCCTCTCCACGACGGACGTTAGCACCCGCCGTGTGTCTCCCGGATAGTACTTACTGGTATTCGGAGTTTGCAAAGGGTTGGTAAGTCGGGATGACCCCCTAGCCTTAACAGTGCTCTACCCCCAGTAGTATTCGTCCGAGGCGCTACCTAAATAGCTTTCGGGGAGAACCAGCTATCTCCGAGTTTGATTGGCCTTTCACCCCTAGCCACAAGTCATCCGCTAATTTTTCAACATTAGTCGGTTCGGTCCTCCAGTTGATGTTACTCAACCTTCAACCTGCCCATGGCTAGATCACCCGGTTTCGGGTCTATATCCAGAGACTGAACGCCCAGTTAAGACTCGGTTTCCCTACGGCTCCCCTAAATGGTTAACCTTGCCACTGAATATAAGTCGCTGACCCATTATACAAAAGGTACGCAGTCACCCCACGAAGAGGCTCCTACTGCTTGTACGTACACGGTTTCAGGTTCTATTTCACTCCCCTCACAGGGGTTCTTTTCGCCTTTCCCTCACGGTACTGGTTCACTATCGGTCAGTCAGGAGTATTTAGCCTTGGAGGATGGTCCCCCCATATTCAGACAGGATAACACGTGTCCCGCCCTACTCGATTTCACTGAACATGCGCTGTCGGCTACGGGGCTATCACCCTGTTTCGCGGTCCTTTCCAGAACCTTCACCTGACGCATGTAAAGCTTAAGGGCTAATCCAATTTCGCTCGCCGCTACTATCGGAATCTCGGTTGATTTCTTCTCCTCGGGGTACTTAGATGTTTCAGTTCCCCCGGTTCGCTTCATTAACCTATGTATTCAGTTAATGATAACTGCTTATGCAGTTGGGTTTCCCCATTCGGAAATCTCAGACTCAAGTGGCTGTTACTGCCTAATCTGAGCTTATCGCAAGTTACTACGTCCTTCATCGCCTCTGACTGCCAAGGCATCCACCGTGTACGCTTAGTCACTTAACCATACAACCCGAAGGAGTTTCGGGTTGTTGTTAAACAACCTAGGTGTCACACATTTATTTTTCATGAGTGTGTGACTGATTTTGCCGGACTCAATTTGAAGACTTACTGAAACAGTAAGCTTCGATACCAAGCACACTTGAATGTGTTTGTTGGTGTATTCCATTCAGGAATACATTGAGAACTTTACAAACAATCTTAAAAGATTGTTTTGTCAGCTTTCCAAATTGTTAAAGAGCAGATTTTCTGATGAAAACCATGTTTAAGAACACTTAAGCAAATGTGCTTAAAGATGGTGGAGCTAAGCAGGATCGAACTGCTGACCTCCTGCGTGCAAGGCAGGCGCTCTCCCAGCTGAGCTATAGCCCCATCAGGTGTTGATACTGTGTGCCAATCCTCTGGGAGGAAGATTGGTGGGTCTGAGTGGACTCGAACCACCGACCTCTCGCTTATCAGGCGAACGCTCTAACCACCTGAGCTACAGACCCAGTATCGTCTCTAAAACGTATAAACCATCAATCTGTGTGAACACTCATCGCAATAATCATTCGTATAAGGAGGTGATCCAGCGCCAGGTTCCCCTAGCGCTACCTTGTTACGACTTCACCCCAGTCATGAACCACAAAGTGGCAAGCGTCCTCCCGAAGGTTAAACTACCTGCTTCTTTTGCAGCCCACTCCCATGGTGTGACGGGCGGTGTGTACAAGGCCCGGGAACGTATTCACCGTGACATTCTGATTCACGATTACTAGCGATTCCGACTTCATGGAGTCGAGTTGCAGACTCCAATCCGGACTACGACGCACTTTTTGGGATTCGCTCACTTTCGCAAGTTGGCCGCCCTCTGTATGCGCCATTGTAGCACGTGTGTAGCCCTACTCGTAAGGGCCATGATGACTTGACGTCGTCCCCACCTTCCTCCGGTTTATCACCGGCAGTCTCCCTGGAGTTCCCGACATTACTCGCTGGCAAACAAGGATAAGGGTTGCGCTCGTTGCGGGACTTAACCCAACATTTCACAACACGAGCTGACGACAGCCATGCAGCACCTGTCTCAGAGTTCCCGAAGGCACCAAAGCATCTCTGCTAAGTTCTCTGGATGTCAAGAGTAGGTAAGGTTCTTCGCGTTGCATCGAATTAAACCACATGCTCCACCGCTTGTGCGGGCCCCCGTCAATTCATTTGAGTTTTAATCTTGCGACCGTACTCCCCAGGCGGTCTACTTAACGCGTTAGCTCCGAAAGCCACGGCTCAAGGCCACAACCTCCAAGTAGACATCGTTTACGGCGTGGACTACCAGGGTATCTAATCCTGTTTGCTCCCCACGCTTTCGCATCTGAGTGTCAGTATCTGTCCAGGGGGCCGCCTTCGCCACCGGTATTCCTTCAGATCTCTACGCATTTCACCGCTACACCTGAAATTCTACCCCCCTCTACAGTACTCTAGCCTGCCAGTTTCAAATGCAATTCCGAGGTTGAGCCCCGGGCTTTCACATCTGACTTAACAAACCACCTGCATGCGCTTTACGCCCAGTAATTCCGATTAACGCTCGCACCCTCCGTATTACCGCGGCTGCTGGCACGGAGTTAGCCGGTGCTTCTTCTGCAGCTAACGTCAAAAGATACCGCTATTAACGATACCTCCTTCCTCACTGCTGAAAGTACTTTACAACCCGAAGGCCTTCTTCATACACGCGGCATGGCTGCATCAGGCTTGCGCCCATTGTGCAATATTCCCCACTGCTGCCTCCCGTAGGAGTCTGGACCGTGTCTCAGTTCCAGTGTGGCTGATCATCCTCTCAGACCAGCTAGGGATCGTCGCCTTGGTGAGCCCTTACCTCACCAACTAGCTAATCCCACCTGGGCATATCCTGACGCGAGAGGCCCGAAGGTCCCCCTCTTTGAGCCGAAGCTATCATGCGGTATTAGCCATCGTTTCCAATGGTTATCCCCCACATCAGGGCAATTTCCCAGGCATTACTCACCCGTCCGCCGCTCGCCGCCCAACAAATCCCCCGAAGGTTCAATGTTGTCGCTGCCGCTCGACTTGCATGTGTTAGGCCTGCCGCCAGCGTTCAATCTGAGCCATGATCAAACTCTTCAATTAAAGTTTTGGCTCAATGAATACTGATAACATTACTATGTAATGTTGAATTGACTGTGCTCGATACCGAAGTATCAAATTGGTCACTCAGTTCATTGATAAATCTTTTGCGATTATCATCAACGAGTGCCCACACAGATTGATAGGTTTATATTGTTAAAGAGCATTGCTTTTCGAAGCTTTCTTCTCGAAGCGGAGGTGCATTCTAGCGAGATAACTGAGAGTGTCAAACACTTTTTTCAATTTTCTTTTTCAGAAGCTTTCACCTCGATGACAACCGCTGAAGCCTTGTGGCGTCTGCCGTGTCAGTGAGGCGGCATTATAGAGAGTTGCTTAAAGTTGGCAAGCACAAAAAGGCATTTTTTTATAAAAAAACGTTCGTTTGACCAATAATCAAACGAACGCCTTTTTATGCAGATCTTATCTTCAGCATGACCACACTTTACTCACAAAAACTTGTGGATAACTAGTCATCACTGTCAAAGAAGTAAGAGATTCTCGAACGCGGGTTGAGATACTCACGAATCTTATCCGGTAATTTGTTTGGCAGAATCGCACTGACGATTTTAATGTCCTTATCTGCCAGATCGATAATCGGTGCCTGCGTTCGAGGAACGGACGGATCGTAGATAAGAACATTCGGAAACAACAGACTGCGCGCGTTCACCGAGATCACCAGCCCAATCATGTCGTTGGAAAGCTGGACGACCGTTCCTGGTGGAAACACCCCCATGAACTTCACCAGGATATTAAGGTTGTCATGGTTATAGAGGTGTTTGCAGTTCTTATATAAGTGGGAAAGCGCCACATACGGAATCTTCTGCTCTGATGGAATGTTCGGATGGCACAAGTTATCAAAGGCATTCGCCACGGCTACTACTTGCGCCAGTTCATCAATATCCTCTTCTTTTAATCCAAGCGGATAGCCGGAACCATCGTTGAGCTCGTGATGCTGTTCGATGACCCTCATCGCACTCGGTGGAAAGTGTTGAATATTCCCAGCGATTTCGGCGCCGTACTTGGTGTGCAGCTTAAGATAGTTTTTTTCCGGCTCACTAAGTGGCGTTTGCTTACGTACGATGGCGCTAGGTACGCGAATCTTGCCGATATCATGAAACAGCGACGCGAATGCCAGCTCTTTGATTTTGTCTGCCGGGTAGCCTTTGGCTTTACCAATCATCATCGCGATGACCGACACGTTGAGCGAGTGGAAGTAAATGTCTTCGAATTCACTTTTGCTGTTCATCAGATGAAGCGTAACGCTGTCATCACTGAGTAGCTTTTCGACAATGTCTTCGACCAGTTGCGCGGCTTCATCAACCGCATCCTGTGGGCGGTTACGAATTTTGTTCATCACCGCGCGCATGCGAGCCAGCGAGCGTTCGAACTCTTTTTCACAGCTGATGACTCGACGGCGATACGCACTGAGCTTTTCAATACGCTTCTGCTTTTCCTGCCATAGCTTATCCGCTTCGTCATTTATCGCGGCGTTAGACTCTTCTGTCTCTGCACTGTTATCACTGCTGACCGTGTTGGGCGGTAGCGGTGTCGTATCGCTCTGCGCCGGATTCAAAAAGACATGCTGAATCCCCAGATGCTTGATCAGCTTGATCTGTTCTTCGGTTTTAATCTTGAAGCTATTCAACAAAAAGGGATGCTCATTCCATTTCACTGGCAAACGAATATGTAAGCCAGGTTGCAGCCTATCTACCGTGATCTTTATGCTCGCCACAATTTACCAACACCTTTACTTGTAAATTTTGATTATTTTAGAAGAAGTTGCGCATAAGATCATTAATGCAACCCTGTTCTTATTGATAACCTTATGACCTGTTTCACGCCTGTCAACAAAACTCACAATTGATTATCCAACGGATACCGAACTGGTCTTCTATTTTGGCACAGCGTGTCCCCCAGAAGGTATCCGCCAACGGCATCATCACTTTTCCACCTTCTGCTAGGCGATCGCACAAGATGACTTGCTGATCCAAATCATCCATGACCACCAGCAGCGCAATCTGATTGTCTTTCAGTTCCTGAGCGGCGATACCGTCTGACAACATCAACTTCATATGCTGTGTTACCAACTCCGCATGCATGACCCAATTCGGATCGACGCCTTCTATATATTGAGGAGATTCATAGAAGTGACGTTTGATCAGCACGTGACCATCAAAACACCAACAGTAGAACTCTAGAGCCTGTTCGCAGCGCCCGGAAAAGAATAAATAAGGTGTCAGGTTGAACATACCCACCTCCGTCTATCTTTCTTGAAGCATAGACGATCCCGGCAATCCTTCCCGCATTGGCTCAAATCATAAAATCGACGCTTTGTGGCTGTTCCACCAGATATTGCAAAATAACGCTTTGAGTCAAAATGCCTTTGTAGATTTTTCCTTTGGTAAGGATCCAAGGAAATCCCAGATGATGTTCGCGAATCAGTAATGGAATTTGCGAAACATCGATAGCAGCATCAATGCTCGTAAACGTCAGCTCCATGACTTGATTGACTGGGCGATGCCACATCGACGCTTCTTTCATGGTTTCCAGCTCTGACCCCATTCCCGGCGTGAGATGCAGATTCAGCCTTGCCCGGTCCACCAACCCAACGCATTCCTGATCAATGATCACTGGCAGCACTTCCACATCCGCCGACTGAAAATACTGATACGCGAGAGAGATGGGATCTCCCGGGTCCAGCCGTGGGCTGTGGGCATGATGTAAGCTCATCAAACTGCTTGCCGACAGGCTCTCCTCTTGGGGCGCGATCAACTGCAGTCGTTGTGGCAACGTACTCTCGATAAATGCCAACAGATCATCCATCGCCAATGGCTTGGCAAAATAGAATCCTTGCAGATAGTCAAGACGACCAAACGCCAGCAACTGTGCTTCTTCCTCGCTTTCCACTCCCTCAGCAATCACTTTGACGCCCAGTGAGTGGCACATTTCCACCAGCATTTTGATCACTTGATATCGGTTGGTTTGGTTCCCCAGACCATCGATGCAACTACGACTGATCTTCAGATAATCGAAGTCTGAAGCTGACAAATGGTCGAACAATGAATAATCCGTGCCCATATCGTCAATGGCGATCTGCACACCGAGTTGACGCAGCTCTTGCAGCGCATCGGATCGGACCAGAGCCTGAGAATGATACTTCGCCTGAGTAATGTCGATGATGATTCGCTCGGCGGGCACCTGTTCACTCGCCATTAACTGGCGTAAACATTGAATCAGCGCAGGTAAGCCCTGACGGGTATTTGGCGATATATTTACAGTCAACCAGATAGGATACTCATGCTGTGCCTGCAATATCGGCCACTGACGCAACGCTTGTTGTTGCACCTGTAAATCCAACTCGGTGATCAGATCCAAATCTTCGGCAATACTGATCAGCTCACTGTTGCTGACTTCCAGCGCTGCCGGAAGAGGAAAACGGCACAGCGCTTCATAACTCATGACTTGCCCCAATCGGGCATCGATAATGGGCTGAAACTCCACCAGCAGCGACTGATTGCGAATCGCGTCGGTTACCAACTCTTCCAGTAAGCGACGTTTTTTGATCTGCCGATGTAACTGAGTATCAAAGAAGCGGATCCGCTGGGCCTCACCTTCTTCACCTTGTTCCAGAATCGCCTGAACCGAATGGGTCACCGCCATTCTGGCCGTGTGGGCATCAAGCCCCAGCACCGATATGCCAATTTTGCCTTGAATGCAGGTGCGATGTGTTTCGGCACTCGCCTGTTTCAGCTCCTGGAAAAAACCACGGATACGCGCGTGAATATAACGAAAAGGCTCCCCCATCATCGGGAGCGGACAAGTGACACACAATAGATAAAGATCGTCACGGATTTTGCCAAACAGACGACACTCTTTCAGTCTGGGCATCACATCCAGCAACATCGAGAGCTGAGCCCCATTCACCTGTTGCACGCTGAGCGTCATCACCACATACAGATCGTTCATCATTCGGTTTTGATGCAGGCTTTCGAACTGAGCAATGAACGCCGCTTTATCCATCACGGGGCGCACACTGAGTGCAGGCGCGGATTCGACCAGAGAAAACAGACTGAGCACAACAGAGTGATCATCATTGTCCATTAAGCGGATTGATTGATGGTGATAGGCCTGAGAAATCCCCGATGTATGTTTGATGGACACTCGGGGTTGTGAGGTTCCCGTAATATCGGTGCTTTCTTCAAACAACCAGAGGCTGCTCAGCCCCAAAAGATCACTCTGCTGAAAACCGGTAAAACGTTCAAAGGCCGAATTGCATCCCAGCACCTTGTGTTCCCGGTTGGTGATCAATAGCCCTGCGGCTGAATGATTGAGCAGCGCTTCCAACCAGTGAATCACCTGCTCGACCTGAGTCAGTTCAAAGATGGGTTGAATATCCCCTTGCAGCAACTGTTTGGATAGACGCTCAACGCTAAACACCACGTAGACGGCGCGATCGGGAGACAAACGCAAGACAGCGTTCAGCGCACGTTTATCTCCCTGCGTGAGTACCTGTTCGATCAATTGCTCCGCCTGCTCACGAGCCTGCAGATCAAACAGCGCTAACCATTGTTCCAATGCCGAAAACGCCAACAACGGCGCCATCAGGTCATTCACTTGATCGGCATAGTGGTTAAACGTATGGTTTTCTATATCCAGCGTCCAATGCAGTGGCACAAAACGAGCAGGGAAACTGACGTTCGTGATCACGGGTTTAATCGGGCTGTCACTTTCTGGCATACACTCACCTCTTGACCAACGGCAGACAGGCTTAACGCCTCGTATGTTGACGGAACTTGATTTAACTATAGCTAAACCAGTGGCATATAAAGTGAGTACGGTGGCAATTCGAACAGTGAATAATGCTGATATCTTGCCGGGCAACGACATACCAACGTCGCTGCCACGATATTGATAGTATTTAAACCGTGAGGCTTTCCTCCTCCCGGCGGTAAGAGTAGGTGTCCGCAAAGCGCGATAAAATCCAGTCCCCTGCAGTAATGAACGGATAGCCCCCCTGCTCTGGCCGTTCAGCTAAACACGAAGAGAGTGTTTCGATTGGTGTATCAAAATCGGGTTCAACAAAGAAAGGCATCGAGAAACGCGTGCGGCCTGTGGTCGGGCTCGCCACCCGATGTTTGGTCGAGCGGTAAATATCATTCGTCCAACGCTGCATCAAATCGCCAATATTAACCACAAAGCTTCCTGCAACGGGCGGTGCATCTATCCATTCATCTTGCTTGTTCAACACCTGAAGGCCACCGCTCGAATCCTGATAGAGCAACGTAATACAGCCATAGTCAGTATGAGCACCCGCACCATTGGTCTCTTTCATCTGGCTTGGATAGTGAAGCATGCGCAGCACAGAAATCGGCAAGGTAAAATACTGAGTGAAGAAATCCTCCGGCTCTTTGAGCGCAATCGACATCGCCTTGAGGATCCTTAAGCCAACATCCAGCGTCAGTGAATAATGCTGAATCATCGCCTGTGTAAATCCTTCGATATTCGGATACTGGTTGGGCCCGTAAAGTTCTGGGCAGCGGGCGACCTGAGAATGATACGGCGATAAATCCAGCGCCATGTCGAACGACTCTTTGCAATCTAACGCTCCCTTGGGGTCCAACTTCTCTGCATTTAATCGGCCCCAGCCACGATGGTTACTGCTTTTTTCGATCGATAACCGCTGCTTTTCTGCCTCCGGTAGAGCAAATAGTTTTCCAGCCATCGACTCAATATGGTCAAACTGTTGCTGGGGAATGCCATGCCCGACAACGTAGAAAAATCCTAACTCACGACAAGCACTGTCGATCTGGTCAATCACTGGCTGCCAATCTTGGCGATTAGCGGAATGTAGGGCTGAAATATCGATAATGGGCAGTGACATGCTCTCTCCTTGATTGTCTCTCTATCCACGTATTTCCCTTGTTGCGAAAGGAATGTTGGATCAGTGTGATGGGGTTAAGCAAAAAGCTGACCACTCAGCCAACTTTTAACCAATCCCATTTACCACAAGGCAAAGAGGGCTGCGTCTCGCCAGAAGCGAACATTCACTGCACCGGAAGTGTTCAATCGCAGATTGCTCTGCACTATTTTGGTCTCATGATTTGGTCTCATGAACAGAAGCAAATAAAATCAATTCGGCCGCAGGCCACTAATCTAAAACCGAACTGGTTAACATTTGCTTACACTTCGCCATTCATACTAATTAGCGAATAAAATCAATCAGAAGCATCAGCCATTTTCTACTCTATTCTCACAAAACCAATCCAAAATAAAAATCAATGCAACCAAAATCATACCCCGTCCGTATGAGTAAGCTGTTGGTAGATGTAACGCTGACAAACACAAACATCTTACTCTGCAACGGAAAATCATTATGAAAAATCATTTACTCAGTTCAGCCAAAAATCTGTGTCTTACCTTATCACTTATCGGTGCCTCTTCATTCGCTTGGGCAGGACACCATCTCAGCGTCAAAGGCACCGATCAGGATGTGTCCGGAGGGACCGTCACTGCCGATATGATCATGGCAGGAGAAAATGGCTGGATGGTCGTTCATCGTACCGACAGCAACATGAAACCCGGCCCGGTCGTTGGCTATGCGCCAGTGAAGAAAGGAAGTAATCAGGCAGTCTCAGCGATTTTGACCGAACCGGTTAAAGCGGGCGACATGCTGATGTTGATGCTCCATGGCGAAGCAGGCGGAATGAAAACTGGTGTGTTCGAATATACCTTGGGCGCTAAAGCGGACGGCCCGATTCGAGAGGACGGAAAGTTAGTCATGGCCGTCATCACAGCCAAATAATCCATTAACCTGTCGCTGAAACGAAAGAGCACAAAAGTGCTCTTTTTGTTTTTCAAAACCTCAAAACGACGAAAGGCCGCTTTGATAAGCGACCTTTCTGAATAATGGTACCGATGGGCGGACTTGAACCGCCACTCCCGAAGGAAACGGATTTTGAATCCGTCGTGTCTACCAATTTCACCACACCGGCATCTTGGGGGATGACCCTTTGATGGTTGGCCATTATACGGAAGAAACCGGTTGGCGCAATAACAATATATTGAAAAGTAAATTGTTTGCTGAATATTTCGCCAAGCGCGATATTTTCGAAACTCACTTCGCAGCAACCCGCGATTATTCCTCGGTCAGTTGTTGCACAACCTGGTTCCTGCCCTGCGCTTTGGCGCGGTACAAAGCCATATCTGCGCGGCGGAAAATAGAGGCTTCACTGTCCATGTCGTGATAGCTGGTCACGCCAATACTGATCGTAAATGCGGGTAAGTTGTCCACTTGCAGCAATTCCATTTGCGAGCGCAGGCTTTCCGCAAGTTTACAGGCGCTTTCGATATCCTGCATCGGCAGCAAAATGGCAAACTCCTCGCCCCCCAGTCGAAACAACATATCCGTCGAACGTATCCGTTGTTGCAACTCTGATACCATGCGTTTCAATAATTGGTCACCAACCTGATGGCCAAACTGATCGTTTACCCGTTTAAAATAGTCGACATCCAACAGAATCAAACCGAACGGATAACCACCGCGCTGAGCGAGATTGAGCTGCATATTGATTTGTTCTTCCCACTTGTGGCGGTTGTATGCACCGGTCAGTTTGTCTTGGGTCGCCAGAGTCAGCAATTGCTTTTCGACCTGTTCCCGACAAGTGATTTCTTTCGCCAAGCGCGACATGACGGCTTTGATGTCGTGTTCCAGTTCGGCAAGCTCATCCTTGGTGGTAATTTTGCTCACCGTTTCCTGAGACAAGGAATCCCCTTGGTCAAGGGACGCATTGAGAGTTTTGATGTCACCCTGAATGCGTTTAATACGCTGCAAGATGATTTGCACAATATAAACCGTCAGCAAAAAGCCAAGCACAACGGCGCTGATACCGAGCAGCGAACTGACAAACAGAAACTCTTTCTCATGTTTCTCGGTGTAATACACATCATTGGTCGTGATGGTGTTGAGCTGCTGAATGATAGCGTTTTCTGCACTTTCCAGCTCCGCTGCCATTTGTTCCATCGCACTGCGCTGTTCATCGTTTAGTGTCTGGCTTTCAAACAGTTGTTCAAGGTGGGATTCAAAGGCCGCACTTTTCTGCGCATAACTTTCTATGCGGCTTAGCACTTGTTCGTGTTCGCTTTGAGCCAGCATCAATTGTTTCGCGCTCAGGCTTTCGGTAATCAGCCCGACCGCACGATCCAACAGGCTCTTGAGTTGCTGTTGTTGAAAAACCAATTGTTGATGTTGCTTGAGCTCCTGATACGGTTTTTCGCCTTTCAACTGATACTGTTCAAACTGAAGGTGCTGCTCCAGTTCGATGAACTCAACCTGACGCATGATTTGGCTGAGCGGAATATCCAGATACGCGACTTCCCGCATCTCCTTTTCAATCAGTTTAATTTTGTAGCCTGAATAGACGATGACAAAAAACAAAAACGACAGCAACAGCACAAACAGGCCACCGATTTTTTGTTTGATAGAGGCGTGGTACCAGTTAAATACCGACATGAGAATCCTTGTAATGCAATACGAATGCGTGGCTGAAAATCCTGTTGCTCATTCTACCCCGCCCCTTCCGCGTGACAAGGTTGACGGGCCAGCTTTTCCCTGCATATCTCGCCGCAGCGCCAGGATAGAGTCTGAAATATTGTGCCGATTCGTTAACCTGTGCGGCAGCTCTCTTTTCAGTACCGCCCTCAGCCGATATGCTTGCCGCCATTTGTTGTCAGACACAAAGGTCGTTATGCACACATCAACTTTGCCTCCTGCAGGACTGTTTCGCCGTCTGGGCGCCCTGTTTTATGATTCCCTGGTCGTGATGGCTATTCTGATGATTGCCGGTGGCGTTGTCGTCGCAGTGTTAGAAGCTCTGGTTGCCACCGGACTGTTCAGTTACGCGCCTTATCAGGACGCAGGGGAACTTCTGACTCGCCACCCAATCTGGAGCCCGGTGTACACCTTGTATCTGGCTGCGACTTGGATCTACTTCTTTGTCTATTTCTGGACACGTGGCGGGCAAACACTGGGCATGCGCGCCTGGAAAATTGTGGTGTGCAATCAGAATGGCGATCGCATCTCAGCCACTCAGGCTCTGATTCGCTTGGCAACATCCGTTTTTGGTCTGGGCAATCTGACGGTTCCGCTTGACCCGAAAAAACGTGCCTTTCAGGATATGTGGGCCAAGACCCAAGTTCTCGTGCTGCCAAAAGTACGCTAATCGCGGTAAAGCCCGCAAATAAAAAAGGAAGGCATCGCCTTCCTTTTTTCGTTTACAGTTTTCGTCTTAGCAGCAACAGCGCGATGGTCAGAAATACCAGGCTGGGAGCCACCGCGCCAAACACAGGCGGGATGCCATACACCAGACTGAGCGGCCCAAAGAACTCGCTGGAAATGTAGAACGTAAAGCCCGCAATCACGCCAGACAGGATTCTCGCCCCCATGGTGACGCTACGCAGCGGACCAAAGATAAACGACAGCGCCATCAGCATCATCACCGCAATCGAAAACGGCTGAGTGATCTTACGCCAGAACGCCAGTTCATAACGCGAAGCATCCTGCTCTGACGCTTTCAGATAATGCACGTAATCATACAAACCGCTCAGCGCCAGCTCTTCAGGCTTCACTGTAACGACGGCGAGTTTGTCCGGTGCCAGAGAGGTTTCCCAGCTGTACTGTGGCAGTGACTGTTTAGTAATCACGACATCGTTATTCATGTCAGTCACTTCCACATTTTTCATCATCCACTCATTCTCACCGAGGTAATCCACCTGCTTGGCAAAAATAACCGTGCGCAGTTGTTTCTGTTCGTCGAAACGCCACATGTTGAGACCGTACAGATGGTTGTCATCAATCTTACCAATGAAGATAAAATCGTTGGCATCCCGGGCCCACACCCCCGTTCTAACTGACAGAATCTGACCACCGGATGTGGCAAACGCACGTAAATCACGCGCCGCTTTCTGTGCTTGTGGTGCGCCCCATTCGCCAAGCAGAGTAATGATGATCATCAGCGGCACTGCGGTTTTCAGTACCGACAGGCCGATATCCAATTTGGAAAAGCCTGCGGCCTGCATGACGACCAGTTCAGAGCTCGCCGCGAGCGCACCAAGACCAATCAGCGCGCCCAACAGAGCTGCCATCGGGAAAAACATCTCAATGTCGCGCGGAATACTCAGCACCACAAACAATAGCGCCTGCATCAGGTCATAAGTACCGTTACCGACTTTGCGCAGCTGTTCGACATATTTGATGATGCCCGACAAACCGCTAAAGGTCGTCAACACTAAGATAGTGGTTGCGATGATGGTCCGGCCAATGTACCAGTCAAGAATCTTAAACACGACTTACGCTACCTTTCTCTTCTGTCTTAATTTGTCTTTGAATTTTCTGACCGGCACACTGTCGAGTGTATTGGCAACAATTGCCGCCAGCAGCAACGCGGCGTTGATTGGCCATAAGCCGACCATGGCAGGAATTGAACCGTCTTCCAGTGCTGATTTGGTCGCACTGATGGCCAGAAAGTAAGTCAGATAAATCAGGATCGCTGGCCCCATTTTGGCAAAACGTCCCTGACGCGGGTTCACCGCCGACAGCGGCACCACCAGCATGGTCAGCAGTGGAATACACACCACCAACGAAATTCGCCATTGCAGTTCCGCCTGAGCGCGGCGATCCGGATTTTGCAGCAGTTCGAGTGTCGGAATCGCATCCCAACCGCGGCCTTTTTCCTTCACTTCACGCTGACCAATCAGACCTTCGTACTCATCAAATCGAGTCACCATGTAATCGACACGCGTCGGCACACCTTCATAGCGGGTACCGTTGTACATCGTGATGACCTGGCGGCCGTCGCTGAGCTCTTTGACATCACCAGAATCGGAGAACATCACGCTTGGCAGAATCGACTCACGCGGTGCCAACTGGGCAACGAACACATTGCTCAGTTTTTTGTTCTCAATGTTATCGATGAACACCACCGACGAACCATCCGGCGAACGCTGGAACTGCCCTTTTTGCAGCAAATCAACACTGTTTTCCGCTGCCAGTTGTTCCATCACCGAATCGACTTTGTCCTGACTCCATGGCGATAGCCACAGCGCGTTAAAGCCCGCCAGACAAGATGTGATGATGCCGAGATACAGTGCGGCGCGGATCAGGAACTTGTTGCCGATACCGGTCGCGTTCATCACCGTGATTTCACTTTCAGCATACAAACGCCCGAAGGTGAGCAGAATCCCGATATAGAGACTCAAAGGCAGCATTAATAACCCCATCGATGGCATGTTCAAACCAACGATAGATAAAATTAAGCGAGCTGGGATTTCACCATCTGACGCATCGGCCAAAACGCGAATAAATTTTTGGCTCAGAAACACTAAAAACAGGACGAAAAAGATAGCCAATTGGCTTTTTAGTGTCTCGCGGATCAAATATCTAACAATAATCACGCTGAAATAACCTATGCAAAACTTGTTTTTTTGATTGAATCACTATAATTTCCCGTTGAACCTTTTATTTTTAAAAATTTCGCTATGTGTTAGAGCGCTTAAACAAAGGGTAGATCCAATTAAGGATTCAACAAGTAAGAACGCATTATCTAACATTTAGTTCTATTTGTCTTTAGGATGTAGGAGTACGCATGGAGTTCAGTGTTAAAAGTGGTAGCCCTGAAAAACAACGTAGCGCATGTATCGTTGTCGGAGTCTTTGAACCACGCCGCCTTTCTCCAGTAGCAGAACAGCTTGATAAAATCAGCGACGGCTATATTAGTTCACTGCTTCGCCGTGGTGATCTAGAAGGTAAACCGGGGCAGATGCTACTGCTGCATCAAGTGCCAGGTGTCTTATCTGAGCGTGTATTGTTGGTCGGTTGCGGTAAAGAGCGCGAACTGGGCGAACGTCAATACAAAGAAATCATTCAGAAAACCATCAGCACACTTAACGAGACAGGTTCTATGGAAGCCGTTTGCTTCCTGACTGAACTGCACGTGAAAGGCCGCGATACTTACTGGAAAGTTCGTCAAGCCGTCGAAGCGACTAAAGATGGTCTGTACACCTTTGATCAGTTCAAGAGTGTGAAGCCAGAAACCCGTCGTCCACTGCGTAAACTGGTGTTCAACGTACCTACTCGCCGTGAACTGAGCCTGGGTGAACGCGCGATTACTCACGGTCTGGCAATTTCGTCGGGCGTGAAAGCGTGTAAAGATCTTGGCAACATGCCACCAAACATTGCTAACCCAGCTTACCTGGCGTCTCAGGCTCGTCGCCTGGCTGATGACTATGAAACCATCACCACCAAAATCATTGGTGAAGAAGAGATGGAAAAACTGGGCATGAGCTCTTACCTGGCAGTGGGCCGCGGTTCAAAGAACGAATCCATGATGTCGGTTATCGAATATAAAGGTAACCCAGATGCAGACGCGAAACCGATCGTTCTGGTTGGTAAAGGGCTGACCTTCGATTCAGGCGGTATCTCACTCAAACCGGGTGAAGGTATGGACGAGATGAAGTACGACATGTGTGGTGCGGCGTCCGTATTCGGTACTATGAAAGCGATCGCGAAACTGAACCTGCCACTGAACGTTATCGGCGTACTGGCTGGCTGTGAAAACATGCCGGGTAGCAACGCTTACCGTCCGGGCGACATTCTGACCACGATGTCAGGTCAAACCGTAGAAGTCCTGAACACGGACGCCGAAGGCCGTCTGGTACTGTGTGATGCGCTGACTTACGTCGAACGCTTTGAACCAGATTGCGTGGTGGATGTAGCGACCCTGACTGGCGCTTGTGTGATTGCGCTTGGTCATCATATCAGCGGTGTCATGTCGAACCACAACCCGCTGGCGCACGAGCTGGTCAATGCCTCTGAACAGGCAAGTGACCGCGCATGGCGTCTACCACTGGCAGACGAATACCATGAACAGCTGAAGAGCCCGTTTGCCGATATGGCGAACATCGGTGGTCGTCCAGGCGGCGCTATCACTGCTGGCTGCTTCCTGTCGAAGTTTACCAAGAAGTACAACTGGGCTCACCTCGACATCGCAGGTACTGCGTGGAAATCAGGTGCAGCGAAAGGGTCTACCGGTCGTCCGGTCTCGATGCTTGTCCAATTCCTGCTAAACCGCAGTGGCCAAGAGACCGAGGAATAAACCTCATCCACAAAAAGGGCCGCAAGGCCCTTTTTTGTTTTTCACCTTCACCATAACAGGAGCGCTCAGACGACTATGGCAACTGCCACGTTTTACATCGTTCGGCCCGACTCGGAACAAGCCACCACAGCTGGTTTCGAGGAGTACGTGGTGTACTTGACTCAGCACTTTGCACGTCAGGGCGCAAAAGTGTATTTGCAGTGCGATAATAAAGCGCACGCCGAACAATTGGCGGAACGATTCTGGCAGGTCGAAGCCAAAGACTTTCTGGGCCATAATCTGGTGGGTGAAGGGCCGAAATACGGCACCAATATTGAGATTGGCCATGTCGGGGTGAAACCCTCTTGGAACCGACAACTGGCAATAAATTTGGCCGATAATCATACAACCTTTGCGAAGGCCTTCGCAGAGGTGGTAGACTTCGTCCCCAACGAAGAAAATGCGAAACAACGGTCTCGCGAGCGTTATAAGTTGTACCGTCAGGCGGGTTATCAACTGCAAACCATCGAGATCCATTATCCGTAACGGTTCATCCTTATAGTTAAGCTCTCTTTGCCAGAGAACTCACTTATAAAGATTGACCGAATTAACCATCAAAGTATCCATTAAAGAGCACTATGGAAAAGACATACAACCCAACATCCATCGAACAAGATCTGTATAAGACTTGGGAAGAGAAAGGCTACTTTAAGCCTCACGGTGACACATCAAAAGACGCATACAGCATCATGATTCCGCCACCGAACGTCACTGGTAGCCTGCACATGGGTCACGCATTCCAAGACACCATTATGGATACCTTGATCCGTTGCCAGCGTATGAAAGGCAAAAATACGCTGTGGCAAGTGGGTACTGACCACGCCGGTATAGCGACTCAGATGGTTGTTGAGCGTAAGATCGCAGCAGAAGAAGGCAAAACGAAGCACGATTACGGCCGTGATGCTTTCATCGACAAAATCTGGGAATGGAAAAACGAGTCTGGTGGCACCATCACCAAACAGCTGCGCCGCCTGGGTGCGTCTGTCGACTGGGATCGTGAACGCTTCACCATGGATGACGGCTTCTACAAAGCGGTTCAGGAAGTGTTTGTACGTCTGTACAAAGATGACCTGATCTACCGTGGTAAACGTCTGGTGAACTGGGATCCAAAACTGCACACCGCGATTTCGGATCTGGAAGTTGAAAACAAAGACGTGAAAGGCCACATGTGGCACTTCCGCTATCCGCTGGCTGATGGGGTTAAAACGGCTGAAGGTAAAGACTACATTGTGGTCGCCACCACACGTCCAGAAACCATGCTGGGTGATACCGGTGTTGCCGTTAACCCAGAAGATCCTCGTTACAAAGATCTTATTGGTAAAGAAATCATTCTGCCTATCGTTGACCGTCGCATTCCTATCGTGGGCGATGAGCACGCGGACATGGAAAAAGGCACGGGCTGTGTGAAAATCACACCGGCGCACGACTTCAACGACTATGAAGTTGGTAAGCGTCACCAGTTGCCAATGATCAACATTCTGACTTTCGATGCCAACATCCGCGATGCAGCCGAAGTCTTCAACTCAAACGGCGAAGCCAGCACGGCTTACGGCACTGAAATTCCTGCGAAATACCAAGGCATGGAACGTTTTGCGGCGCGTAAAGCGATCGTGGCAGAATTCGATGAGTTGGGTCTGCTGGAAGAAATTAAAGATCACGACCTGACAGTGCCTTACGGCGACCGTGGTGGCGTAGTTATCGAACCTATGCTGACTGACCAATGGTATGTGCGCGCAGGTATTCTGGCGAAACCAGCGGTTGAAGCGGTTGAGAACGGCGACATTCAGTTCGTACCTAAGCAATACGAAAACATGTACTTCTCTTGGATGCGTGACATTCAAGACTGGTGTATTTCTCGTCAGCTGTGGTGGGGTCACCGCATTCCGGCGTGGTACGACGCACAAGGCAATGTTTATGTTGGCCGCAACGAAGACGAAGTGCGTGCTGACAACAACATTCCTGCGGATGTAGCACTAAACCAAGACGAAGACGTGCTGGATACTTGGTTCTCTTCAGCACTTTGGACGTTCGGCACGCTGGGCTGGCCAGAAAAAACAGACGCACTGAAAGTCTTCCACCCATCAGAAGTATTGGTGACAGGTTTTGACATCATCTTCTTCTGGGTTGCCCGTATGATCATGATGACCATGCACTTCATCAAAGATGAAGACGGCAAACCACAAGTGCCATTCAAAACCGTGTACGTAACGGGTCTGATCCGTGACGAAAACGGCGACAAAATGTCGAAATCGAAAGGCAACGTGCTGGATCCAATCGACATGATCGATGGCATTGATCTTGAGTCACTAGTAACTAAGCGTACTGGTAACATGATGCAGCCGCAACTTGCTGCGAAGATCGAGAAAAACACACGTAAAACATTCGAAAACGGTATCGAACCATACGGTACTGACGCACTACGCTTTACTCTGGCAGCAATGGCATCGACCGGCCGCGATATCAACTGGGATATGAAGCGTCTGGAAGGCTACCGTAACTTCTGTAACAAATTATGGAACGCAAGCCGTTACGTAATGATGAATACAGAAGAGCAGGATTGTGGCTTTGGCGCGGGTGCTAAGCTGGAATACTCTCTGGCGGACAAATGGATCGAATCTCAGTTTGAACTGGCTGCCAAAGCGTTCAACGAGCACATCGACAACTACCGTCTGGATATGGCCGCGAACACGCTGTACGAGTTCATCTGGAACCAGTTCTGTGACTGGTACCTAGAGCTGACTAAACCAGTACTGTGGAAAGGCAGTGAAGCGCAGCAACGCGCAACACGTCGCACGCTGATCACCGTACTGGAGAAGACGCTACGTCTGGCTCACCCAGTTCTGCCATACATCACTGAAACCATCTGGCAAAGCATCAAGCCACTGGTTGACGGTGTGGAAGGCGATACCATCATGCTGCAGGCTCTGCCTCAGTTTGACGCGGCGAACTTCAACCAGGAAGCGCTGGATGACATCGAGTGGGTGAAAACCTTCATCACCGCGATTCGTAACCTGCGTGCCGAGTACGACATCAACCCAGGTAAACCACTGGATGTGATGCTGAAAGCGGCGAACGACAGCGATGCTGCACGTCTGGAAGCGAACAAGCAAGTACTGGTGTCTCTGGCGAAACTGGAAAACGTACGTGTTCTGGCGGCTGGCGAAGAGACTCCGGCATGCGCAACGGCACTGGTTGGTAAATCTGAGTTGATGATCCCGATGGCAGGTCTGATCGATAAAGACGCCGAGCTGGCTCGTCTGGCAAAAGAAATTGCCAAAACCGAAGGCGAGATCAAGCGCATCGAAGGCAAACTGGGTAACGAAGGCTTTGTTGCGAAAGCACCTGAAGCCGTGATTGCCAAAGAGCGTGAAAAGCTGGACGGTTACAAAGAAACCTTGGTGAAACTGGCTGAGCAGCAAGCGACTATCGCGGCGCTGTAATGCAGGCGTTTACCTAAGCAAAAGGCAGCGAATTCGCTGCCTTTTTTGTTACCTGAAGTTTTCGAGCGCCGGTCACACAATACGATTTTGCTGGCGACCTTCGACAAATGCCTGAATATTATCAATCAGAATGTTGGCCAGTTTCTGAATCGCAGAGTCACTGCCCCACGCCACATGCGGCGTCAGTAGCAGATTAGGTAAATCCATGTTCGCAATCAGCGGATTGCTGATATCCGCCGGCTCCTGAGTAAACACATCAACGCCCGCTCCGGCAATCTGACGTCTCTTCAACGCATCCACCAGTGCCACTTCATCCACCAGCCCACCGCGCCCGGCATTGATCAGCAGCGCGTTTGGTTTCATCTGCGCAAACTCCGCTTCGGCAATCAGATTACGTGTCGTTTCCGTCAGCGGACAATGCAGGGTCAAGACATCCGCCTGTTGCAGAACCTGTTCAAACCGGGTGTAACCGTCACGGCAATGCTCAGCGCCTTTGTGTTCCGCAAACAACACTGTCATACCCAGCGCTTGGGCGAGGGTTGCGGTCGCTTGCCCCAATGCGCCACCGCCCACCACGCCCAGCGTGCTGCCTGCGATATCGCCAATCGGATGAGTAAAGAAACAAAACTGCTTATTACGCTGCCACTCACCGGCGGCGATATCGTGATGGTAACCCATCAGATTACGCCGCAAGGCAAACATCATCGCGACCACATGCTCCGGCACGGATTGGGTCGCGTAGCCTTGTATGTTACACACCGCGATATGGTTGACGCGGCAATAGTCGATATCCACGTTGTTGACGCCTGTCGCCGACACCGCGATCAGACGCAGCTTGGGCAGTTGCGCCAGCATTTCTGCGGTGAGTACCACTTTATTGGTGATCACGATTTCCGCGTCTTGCAGGCGTTCAACCACCTGTTCCGGCAAGGTGAAATCGAATTCTTGCCAACGATGGGAAAACGTCGGTGCGGGCACATGAATATGACGGGGAATCGTCGCGCGATCGAGGAATACAACAGTGGGTAAAGACATAACTTCTCCTTTGCCTACCCACTGTCATCAATGAAAGATAATCGATTAAGGACGGGGTAGTTTTTTATAATCCGGCAATTTTCGCTCAGGATCGAAATGCTGCAATATCTCTTCCTGCGCTTCGGGATAGAAGTCACAAGGAACAAAGATAGAGCGTAGCCAATGACTACGAGGATGATAAAAGCTCAGCTCTGCGGCATGCAACTCCAGTCGATCAGTAAAATCGATCGCTTCTTGCGGCGCGTAGAACTCATCACCAACAATCGGATGCCCCAGTGCCTGCATGTGCACTCGCAACTGATGTGAACGTCCGGTTATCGGCAACAGACGAACCACTGTGGTTTGCGCTTCACGCTTGACGACCTGAAACAATGTCTGCGATGGTTTCCCAGTTTCATGACAAACCATCTGTTTGGGACGATTTGGCCAATCACAAATGAGCGGCAGATCAATATTACCTTCATCCTGCTCTAACACACCCCACACACGGGCATAATAAATTTTATGCGTCAGACGGTACTGAAACTGCTTCTTGAGCGCCGCTTCCATGTACTTATCTTTGGCAAACAGCATCAGGCCTGACGTCGACATATCAAGACGATGCACCACCTGAATCTCCGGGTATTGTTCCTGCAGGCGACTCCACATACTGTCGTGGTGTTCAGCCAGGCGGCCCGGAACGGAAAGTAAACCGGACGGCTTGTTCACCGCCAGAATGTAGTCATCCTCAAAGACCACATCAATCCACGGATCCGTTGGTGGGTGGTACTCGGTCATTGCCATAAAAGTCTCTCGCGAAAACGCTCATCTACAAAAATCGGCGCATTATATACCCAAACCTTTTATCCCCAAACCTCAGTGAGTGGCGCTCCACTCCCCAATGCATGAATACCACCACAATGGGTACGTTTTACCTATGCGAACGCAGTCTTGGTCGTCGCTTTTCCTTGCATGCGCACTCGGTGAATAAAAAGTTTCGTTGAAGTTGTAACTATAAATTGACACTAATAATCAGTGTGATATTCATGGAGGGTATTGACAATAAAATCAGCCCAATCCCAAGCAGGACAAGGCGAATCATAAATACAATCAAACACAACATAACAATTCATAAGGAACAAGAATGGAAAACGCCGTCCCTTATCCATCCGAACAACGGCTCTCATTATCACAACTACTTCGCTCACTAGGTCCTGGCATCATGATGGCAGCCGCAGCCGTTGGCGGTTCTCATCTGGTGGCATCAACCAAAGCGGGTGCTATTTATGGCTGGCAACTCGCGGTCCTGATCCTGCTGGTTAACCTGTTTAAATACCCGTTCTTCAAAGCAGGCGTACAGTACACCATGGGCACCGGTGACAGTTTGGTCGAAGGCTACGCCAAAATGGGCAAACCTTACCTGTGGATCTTCACGGTACTGGCGGTGTTCTCAGGCATCGTTAACACGGCTGCACTGCTGATGTTCAGTGCCAGTCTGCTGAGTTACTTCATTCCGTTTGAGCTTTCTATGCCTGTGCTGTGCGGCATCGTGCTTGCCACCTGTCTGATCATTCTGTTTGCCGGCCATTACCGCGCACTGGATACGCTGTCTAAAGTGATCATGGCGGTATTGACCATCGCCACGCTATTGGCGGTCGTGATTGCCGCAGCGAACCCGGCCCCCGTCACGGTAACGACAGAAGGCCCATCACCATGGACGCTGGCCGCAATCGGCTTTTTGGTGGTGACCATGGGCTGGATGCCTGCGCCGATTGAGATCTCGTCGCTGACGTCAGTATGGTTGAAAAGTCAGTGTCGCCAGCAACGTGTGACTGCGCAGTCTGCCCTGTTCGACTTCAACGTCGGTTACATCGGCACTGCGATTCTGGCGATTGTTTTTCTTGCGTTGGGCGCTTTGGTGCTGCACGGCACTGGTGTAGAGCTGTCAAAATCCGGCGTGGGTTTCTCGCATCAGTTAGTCGGTCTGTACGCCTCCACTATCGGTGAATGGTCACGCTACCTGATTGCTGTGATTGCCTTCTTCTGTATCTTCGGTAGTACTATTACGGTGATTGATGGCTACTCACGCGTGATTGCCGAATCACAGCGTCTGCTGAAAGAGCAGAAAGAACAGAGTCCGAAAGTGCTGCAAGGCTGGATGATTCTGGTATCGGCTGCATCACTGGCCATCATTGTGTTCTTTGCGTCTGCTCTGATGCCCATGCTGAACTTTGCCATGATCATGGCCTTCATGACCACGCCAGTATTTGCGCTGCTGAACTACGTTCTGGTGACACGTACCGAGCTGCCGGACGAGCTGAAGGTGGGACCGAAACTCAAAGCGCTGTCGATTCTCGGCCTGATTTACTTGTTTGGTTTCCTGGCGCTGTTCATCTGGTGGAAATGGTTGATGTAATCCCGCCATTTTACAGACATAAAAAAGGCCTTCCACTGGAAGGCCTTTTTACATTTCGGGGAACTTAGTTGTGTGCCACTACAATCAGACGCAATGAATCAAGCTGATACTGTGCCTGTGCGATGTAGCCGGTCAGCTCCTGAATCTGCTGCTCCAGCACCTCAATCTCTTCATCACGAATGTTCGGGTTGACCGCTTTAAGCGCCTGCAAACGTTCCAGTTCACCGTTGAGGATCTGGTGCATCTCTTTCTGCGCCTGCTCGCGAATCGCGGTAACCTGCTCCATCACGGGAACTTCACTGGCCGTGATCAGACGATGAACGTCGTTCTGCACTGAGCTCACCAGCTTGCTGGCCAGATGACGGTTCACCGGGCTGAGCTGGCGGTTGAACGCTTCAAACTCCACCTGTGCCGACAAATCATTGCCACGCGCGTCCATCAACATACGGATTGGCGTTTGTGGCAGGAAGCGGCTGATGCCAGTGCGTTTTGGTGCCTGTGCATCCACCAGATAAACCAGTTCAAGCAAAATGGTGCCCACTGGCAGCGCTTTGTTTTTCAGCAGAGAAACCGCCGAAACGCCCACGCCTTCGCTCATCAACAGATCAATACCGCCTTGAACCATCGGATGTTCCCAACTGATGAAGTGCATATCTTCACGCGACAGCGCGGTATCGCGGTCAAATGTGATGGTCGCACCTTCATACGGCAGACCCGGGTAGCTCGGCACCATCATGTGTTCAGACGGCGTCACCACCAACGCGTTCTCACCACGGTCTTCCTGATTAAGGCCGATGGTATCAAACAGGCTCAGCGCAAACGTCACCAGATTGGTGTCGCCATCGGTCGCGGCAATTTGCTTGGCAATCTGCTGCGCTTTGTCGCCACCGTTGGAGTGCATTTCCAGCAGTCGATCTCGCCCTTGCTCCAACTGAGCTTTGAGCGTTTTGTTCATCTTGGCCGATTCATCGATGATCGCATCCAGCTCGCTGTCATCGCCGGAAGCCAGAATCGGGATCAGGCGCTCGGCAAACTCATCGTACACCGCGCGGCCTGTCGGACAGGTTTCGGCAAACGCATTGAGACCTTCCTGGTACCAGCGCGCCAGAATCGCCTGTGAGGTGCCTTTGAGGTAGGGCACATGAATATCAATGTCGTTCTTTTGGCCGATACGATCCAGACGACCGATACGCTGCTCCAGCAGGTCTGGGTTGAACGGTAAATCAAACATCACCAGTTGGCTGGCAAACTGGAAGTTACGACCTTCAGAACCGATTTCACTACAGATCAGCACCTGTGCGCCGCCCTCTTCTTGGGCAAAGTACGCCGCCGCTTTATCACGCTCCAGAATCGACATGCCTTCGTGGAATACCGTCGCGCGGATACCTTCACGCTCACGCAGTGCTTGTTCCAGTTGCAGCGCGGTACTGGCGCGTGATGCGATCACCAGGATCTTGTCACTGCGTTTGGCTTTGACTTTTTCAAGCAGCCAGTTAACGCGTGAGTCAAACTGCCACCAGCTGGCATCATCGCCCTCGAACTCTTGGAAGATTTCTTCCGGATAGAGCATTTTCATCGCACGAGCTTCCGGACTGAGCTTACCGCCAATCATGCCAGCCACACGCATCGAGGTGGTGTATTGCTGCGGGATCTCCATCTCCATCAGATGCACATTGCGCACCGGGAAGCCCTTGATTGCCGCGCGGGTGTTACGGAACAGTACACGTCCGGTACCGTGACGATCCATCAGGTTATCAATCAGCTCCTGACGTGCCGATGCTTTCTCTTCTTCATCTGCCTGGCTTTCCAGCACGCGGAACAGCGGTTCCACATCCTGCTCCGACAGCAGCTCGGTAATTTGGTTTTTGGCGTCATTTGGCAGCGTCTGACCGGAAAACAGCGCACTCACCGCATCCGCCACCGGCTCGTATTGCGCTTCTTCCTGCACGAACGCTTCGTAGTCGTAGAAACGGTCTGCATCGAGCAGACGCAGACGAGCAAAGTGGCTTTCGCGGCCCAATTGCTCTGGCGTTGCGGTCAGCAGCAGAACGCCCGGCGTGCGCTCAGCCAGCGCTTCAATCACCTGATATTCACGGCTCGGTTTATCCTGACTCCACTCCAGGTGGTGCGCTTCATCGACCACCAGCAGATCCCATTCCGCCTCCAGTGCCTGTTCAAAACGCTGACGGCTCTTACGCAGGAAGTCGAGCGAACACAGGACAAACTGCTGAGTTTCAAATGGGTTGTCCGCTTCAGCGAACGCTTCCACGCAGCGCTCTTCGTCAAACACGGAGAAATGCAGGTTGAAACGGCGCAGCATTTCCACCAGCCACTGATGTTGCAGCGTTTCTGGTACCACGATCAGAATACGTTCCGCGCGGCCAGACAGCACCTGCTGGTGAATGATCATGCCCGCTTCGATGGTTTTACCCAGACCCACTTCGTCGGCGAGAAGCACACGCGGTGCATGACGACGGCCCACTTCATGGGCAATAAACAGCTGATGCGGGATCAGGCCAGCACGCATGCCACACAGGCCACGCATCGGGCTCTTGTGTTGCTGGTACTGGTTAGACAGCGCACGGTAGCGCAGCACAAAGTTGTCCATACGATCAATCTGACCGGCAAACAGTTTGTCCTGCGGTTTGTTAAAGCGAATTTGGTTGCTGAGGAAAATCTCGCGCAGCGCGACACCCGATTCTTCGGTGTCCTCACGCGTACCCAGATAGGTGAACAGGCCGTTCTCTTCCACCACCTGTTCCACTTGCAGCGACCAGCCTTCCTGGCAGTCAATCACGTCGCCGACATTAAACGTCACACGGGTTACCGGGGCATCGTTACGTGCGTACACGCGGTTTTCTTCGGATGCAGCAAACATCAGTGTCACAGTACGGGTATCCATGGCTACCACAGTACCTAAACCTAAATCGCTTTCCGTATCGCTTATCCAGCGTTGCCCCAAAGCAAAAGTCATGAATCGACTACCTCATCAATTTGGATTGGAATTTATAGTGACCTGCGACCACAAGAAGGGAGAGTCTAATTATGATAGTTCTGAAAGAGTGGTGCAGAAAAAGGTCGCTAATCTTACTTGATGGCGTGATGCAGGTCACGCCCATTCCCTGCTTTTTTTCGTCAAGATCTAACTGACATCAAACTGTAAGAAACCAGTGGCATTTGTAAAGAACAGCGTTGCTATACTCAAGGTGAAGGCGCGACGAGCTGAGGTGAAAACCTTGGCACAAAGTCTGCAAGTTCAAACAGAGAGTATCAACACGGGTTTGCACCAATCGACAAGTGATCGAATGCCTGACCCAAGCGTACGATCCTTGTAAGTACTGTGGCAAACATCCTTTGCAAAGCAAGCTACTACGTAGCAAGGAGACGCTTATGGGCGATACCGATCGGAAACTGTTTGTACTGGATACCAATATCCTGCTTCATGAACCTCTAGCCATCTACTCCTTCCAAGAACATGACGTGGTCATTCCCATGACCGTCCTCGAAGAACTCGACCGAATCAAAGACAGCAAGCGCGATGTTGCGCGCGATGCCCGTGTGGCAATTCGTGCCTTAGAGAATATGTTCCACGACGCGACTCCAGATGAGATTTCAGAAGGGATTCCGTTTACCAAACACGGCAGTGCGACCGGCACCATCTCCATTCTCGCCGATTACGATGTCCACGAAAGCGTTAAAGCGTTTACTGACAAAGAGGGCGACAACCGTATCCTCAACGCGGTTCTGCATCTGCAGAACAAACGTGCGCCACGCTCGGTGGTGCTGATCACTAAAGACATCAACATGCGTTTGCGCGCCAAAGGCGCTGGCGTGCGTTTTGTTGAAGATTATCGTACCGACCAACTGATCGACGACGTGCAGTATCTGACCAAAGGTTTTCAGACCCGCCCGGGGAATTTCTGGGACAAAGTGGACAGCGTCGACAGCTACTCACTCGGCGGCAAAACCTTCCACAAACTGGATCGAGAGCAGTTTGAACCCACCTACATCAATCAATACGTACTGGACGAAGAGAGTGACTTCGCTGCGCGGGTTGAAACCATCACCGAAGACAAAATCACTCTGCTCGATTTAAGTCGTGAACGCATGCTGCACCGCAAAGCATGGGACATTACACCGAAAAATATCTATCAGGGCATGGCGCTCGATGCCCTGCTCGACCCAGACATCGATCTGGTGATTCTGACTGGCGCTGCCGGTAGTGGTAAAACGCTGCTGGCCATGGCGGCTGCACTTGAGCAGACCGTTGAGAAAAAGATGTTCGACAAGATCATCGTCACGCGTAACACGCCGGATATCGGCGAATCGATTGGTTTCCTGCCCGGCACCGAGGAAGAGAAAATGATGCCTTGGCTGGCAGCCGTTACCGATACGCTGGAAGCACTGCATAAGAACGATCACTGCACTGAAGGGTCGCTGAAATACATCGTCGACAAAGCCAACATTCAGTTCAAATCCATCAACTTTATGCGCGGCCGGTCTATTCAGGATGCATTTGTGCTGCTGGATGAGTGTCAGAACCTCACCGCTTCGCAAATCAAAACCATCATTACCCGTTGCGGCGAAGGCACCAAGATCGTCTGCTCGGGCAACCTGGCGCAAATTGACTCCCCTTACCTGACCCCGGTGACCTCCGGTTTGACCTACATGGTTGAGCGCTTCAAAAACTTCGAAGGCAGCGCCAACATCCACCTCAACGGTGTCGTCCGCAGCCGTCTGGCTGAATTCGCCGAAGAGAATTTATAATCACATTTGGCGAGATATTATCTATATCTCGCCACTTTATTTAAAATAATTATTCACCTTTATAGCATTTGTATGTTTTACTAGCCGTACTCAATTGTTACAGCTAAGGACTGAGATATGGCTTTCAATTTACGTCACCGCAATTTTCTCAAACTGCTCGATTTCACGCCGAAAGAAATTCAGTTTCTGCTGGACCTTTCTGCCGACCTGAAACGCGCAAAATACGCGGGTACCGAGCAGAAAACCCTGACGGGTAAAAACATCGCGCTCATCTTTGAAAAGTCCTCTACTCGAACCCGCTGTGCTTTTGAAGTGGCGGCATTTGATCAGGGCGCTCAGGTGAGTTACCTCGGCCCGTCGGGCTCGCAAATCGGCCACAAAGAGTCGATGAAAGACACCGCGCGCGTGCTCGGCCGCATGTACGATGGTATTCAGTATCGTGGCTTTGGCCAGGAAATCGTTGAAGAACTCGGCCAGTTCGCTGGTGTTCCCGTCTGGAACGGTTTGACCGATGAATTCCACCCGACGCAAATTCTGGCCGACTTTCTGACCATGCAAGAACACGGTCGCGGTAAAGCGCTGCACGAAATCAGCTTTGCTTACCTCGGCGATGCACGTAATAACATGGGCAACTCGCTGATGGTGGGCGCCGCGAAAATGGGCATGGATATCCGTCTGGTTGCACCAAAAGCGTTCTGGCCAAACGCCGAGTTGGTGCAAACCTGCCAGCAGATTGCCGAGCAAACCGGAGCCCGCATTACTCTGACTGAACATGTCGCCGAAGGCGTCAAAGGGTGTGATTTCCTCTACACTGATGTGTGGGTTTCAATGGGTGAAGCTGCCGATGCATGGGATGAACGCGTTGCAATGATGAAACCGTATCAGGTCAACATGCACACCATCGAAGCGACCGGCAATCCGCACGTCAAATTCATGCACTGTCTGCCTGCGTTCCACAACGATGAAACCACCATCGGTAAACAAGTCGCCGAAAAATACGGCATGAAAGGGCTGGAAGTGACGGAAGAAGTGTTTGAATCCGACTACTCCATCGTGTTTGACGAAGCCGAAAACCGCATGCACACCATCAAAGCTGTCATGGTCGCGACGCTGGGTTCCTGATTCAACCCGAAGGCTCAATAGGTGATTCCGGCGAGTGAAAGGCGCGAACAAAGCGACAGTGATCAGGATGCCGAAGATTGTGAGTTAATCGCTTGCGCTCACACCACTTAGGCGTATAATGCCGAGCAATTTGTCTGAGGGGTAGCCGGTGAAACAAGTCCAGGTAACACATTACACATTCGGTAAGCGAGCATGCTTACAGGGCGTCGTATTTGCCCCCTCTATTGATTTTTAAAGCCTCCCAGATCGGGGGGCTTTTTTATGGCTAAAAGCCGGGTATTGCTACACATTTATAGGGACGAAGATCATGGCGAATTCGCTTTATCAAAAGCACATCATCTCCATTTCTGAGCTTTCACGTGAAGAACTGGAACTGATTGTAAACACCGCGGGCCAGCTTAAAGCTCAGCCTAATCCGGAACTGATCAAACACAAAGTCGTCGCGAGCTGTTTCTTTGAACCATCGACCCGTACTCGTTTGTCGTTCGAGACGGCGATTCAGCGTATCGGTGGCAGCGTGATTGGTTTTGATAACGGCGGAAACACTTCTCTGGCCAAAAAAGGCGAAACACTGGCGGATTCAGTGCAGGTGATTTCCTCTTACGTGGATGCCTTCGTGATGCGTCACCCGCAGGAAGGTGCGGCGCGTCTGGCGTCTGAATTCTCCAATGGTGTGCCAGTCATCAACGCCGGTGACGGTTCCAACCAACACCCAAGCCAAACGCTGCTGGATCTTTTCACGCTATTTGAAACTCAGGGCCGTCTCGACAACCTGAATGTTGCGTTCGTCGGTGACCTGAAATATGGCCGCACAGTGCATTCTCTGGCTCAGGCTCTGGCGAAATTCAACAATAACCGCTTTTTCTTCGTCGCACCGGAAGCACTGGCGATGCCAGACTACATCTGTGAAGAGCTGGACGAAGCGGGCGTCGAATACAGCCTGCACGCCGACATGGAAAGCGTGATTCCGGAACTGGACATACTGTACATGACTCGCGTGCAGAAGGAGCGTTTCGACGAATCCGAATACGCCCACATCAAGTCGGCGTACGTACTGACCGCGGCAATGCTGGACAATGCCCGTCCGAACATGAAAGTGCTGCACCCGCTGCCACGTGTCGATGAGATCACGACCGATGTCGACAAAACACCGCACGCCTACTTCTTCCAACAGGCAGAAAACGGCGTGTACGCGCGTGAAGCCCTGCTTGCCCTTGTTCTGAACGAATCACTGTAATCGGAGTCTGCCATGAGTAAAGAAACCAAACTGCAAGTTGAAGCGATTAAAAACGGCACAGTGATTGACCACATTCCAGCGAAAGTGGGCGTAAAAGTGCTGAAGCTGTTTGATATGCACAATTCCAACCAGCGTGTGACGATTGGCCTCAACCTGCCTTCATCGGCGCTGGGTCATAAAGATTTGCTGAAAATCGAGAACGTGTTCATCAGTGAAGAGCAAGCCAATAAGCTGGCGCTGTACGCACCGCACGCCACCGTGAACCAGATTGAAAACTACGAGGTGGTGAAGAAACTGGCACTGGAACTGCCTGAGCGCATCAACAATGTGTTTGCCTGCCCGAACAGCAACTGTATTTCGCACAACGAGCCGGTGGAAAGCAGCTTCCGCATTTTTGAAAAGGCCAACGATATTCGCCTGAAATGTAAGTACTGCGAGAAAGTGTTCTCACGCGAAATCGTGACCGAACGCGAAGCGTAAGCCATGAGGCCGACCGGGTGAAATCCATGGTCGGCTCTTTACCTCGCCGCCAAGAACAGGCACACTGACCGCTCGTTTTTTTGCTTAACCAATGGAATAACAAGCATGACAAAAGTTCTGCATACAGACTCTGCACCTGCAGCTATTGGCCCTTACATTCAAGGCGTTGATCTTGGCAACATGGTTCTGACTTCAGGCCAGATCCCAGTAAACCCAGCGACGGGTGAAGTACCAGCAGACATCGCGGCACAAGCACGCCAGTCTCTGGACAACGTCAAAGCCGTGGTTGAGGCCTCTGGTCTGACTGTCGGCGACATCGTGAAAATGACCGTGTTCGTTAAAGATCTGAACGACTTCGGCACCGTAAACGAAGTGTACGGCAAATTCTTTGATGAGCACCAAGTCGCTCACTACCCTGCACGCTCTTGCGTGGAAGTAGCTCGTCTGCCAAAAGATGTGGGTATCGAAATTGAAGCCATTGCCGTACGCAAGTAAGGTAATGAAAACAAAAAAGGTTGCTCATTGAGCAACCTTTTTTTATTGGACTGAAATCAGTTAGACGTCGCTTTCTTAGCATTGCGCATCGCCACTTCGTCATCCAGTTCTTGCAGTTTAGCTTTCATGTCGTGATAACAACGCTGCGACAGCTCACGCACATGCTCTTTACCCATGCCTTCTGTGCTCACTGGCGGGAGCATTTCAACAATGATGTGGCCGTTGTTCCAGCGGTTGAGGCGCAGTTTATCCGTCGAACTGCATACAATCGGAATGATAGGCACGCCTGCCCCTAGCGCAGCGTGAAACGCACCAGCTTTAAACGGCAGCAGACCACGGCCGCGTGAGCGGGTACCTTCCGGGAACATCCACACCGACACGTCGCTGTTTTTCATGCTATCGACCACTTGGTCGATGGTGCCTTTGGCTTTGGTTTTGTTCGCGCGGTCAATCAGAATGTTACCAGTCAGCCAGTAAAGCTGGCCAAACAGCGGCATCCACGCCAGGCTCTTTTTGCCGACGGTCACCACTTTTGGGGTCACCGCGGAAGAGACGGTAAACAAATCCCAGTTGTTCTGGTGGTTGGCAATGTAAATCGCCTGGCCACGATTGTAAGCATCATCCGGAATACGCAATTCCAGCTTAATGCCAAACACTTTGGACATCGCACCAAACATGCGACCAAAGGTAAATACGTGCTTCGGGTTACGCGGGCTAAGCAGGCAGTAACCACAACCGAACACAAACATCACGACAGCAAACAACGCCACCGCAAGAATACGGAGTAAAGCAATCATCCAGATTCTCCAAAGGAGCTAGAATAAAAAAGCCGAAACCCTTGGATTTCGGCCCATTGATAAGTCGGCAGTTTAACTCGACTCGCGGAAACGCTCAATATTTGCGCCCAGAGCCGACAGCTTGTCTTCGATCTTCTCGTAACCACGGTCGATGTGGTAGATACGATCAACGATGGTTTCGCCTTTGGCAATACAACCCGCGATCACCAGACTCGCCGATGCACGCAGGTCAGTGGCCATCACCTGAGCACCGCTCAGAGAATCCACATCACCACAGATCACCGTGTTGCCTTCAATTTCTGCTTTTGCGCCCATACGCATCAGCTCTGGCACATGCATGAAACGGTTTTCAAAGATGGTTTCAGTAATCACACCACCACCTTTGGCCATCATGTTCAGCAGGGTAAACTGAGCCTGCATGTCGGTTGGGAAACCTGGGTGTGGCGCGGTACGAATAGAGACGGCTTTGAGATCGCGCCCCGTCATATCAAGGCTGATCCAGTCTTCACCCGTTTCAATCAGTGCGCCCGCGTCTTCCAGCTTAGCCAGAACGGCTTCCAGCAGTTTGGCGTTGGTGTTGCGACACACCACTTTGCCGTGTGACACCGCGGCCGCCACCAGAAACGTACCCGTTTCGATACGGTCTGCCACCACTGAATGTTTACCGCCACCCAGACGCTCAACGCCTTCGATGGTGATAGTATCAGTACCGGCACCGCTAATCTTCGCGCCCAGCTTGTTCAGGAACATCGCCGTATCAACGATTTCTGGTTCACGCGCTGCGTTATCCAGTACGGTTTTACCATCTGCCAGTGTTGCAGCACACATGATGGTAATGGTGGCGCCGACACTGACTTTGTCCATGACGATGTGCGCGCCTTTCAGGCGGCCATCAACGGTCGCTTTCACGTAACCGTCTTCCAGAGCGATGGTAGCACCCAGTTGCTCCAGACCGTGAATATGCAAATCCACCGGACGAGCACCGATCGCACAGCCACCGGGCAGTGACACCTGACCGTGACCAAAACGAGCCACCAGCGGACCCAGAGCCCAAATTGATGCGCGCATGGTTTTCACCAAATCGTACGGTGCGCAGTATTGATCAATTTGACTTGGATCGACGTGGACAGAACCGTTACGTTCAACTTTGGCACCCAGACGCTTAAGCAGCTCCATGGTGGTGTCAATGTCACGTAAGTGAGGAACGTTAGCAACTTCTACTGGCTCAGACGCCAGGATAGAAGCAAATAAAATTGGCAGTGCAGCATTTTTTGCACCAGAGATGGTCACTTCGCCTTGCAGCGGTTTATTGGACCCAATAACTCGAAACTTATCCATTCACAAACCTTATAGCGACATCAACTTTTTATCGCGAGCCCACTCGCTAGGCGTGAACGCTTTGATTGACACAGCATGAATATCATTGCGCTGAATGTACTCCATCAGAGGAGCGTAGATCAGCTGCTGTTTCTTCACACGGCTCATGCCTTCAAAAACGGCATCAACAGCAATCACTTCGTAGTGACTGCCTTCACCTTTGACGTGAATCTCTTGAAGATTGAGTGCTTGTTCTAATATCTGTTGTACTTGTGCGCTATCCACAATTCACCCCTGCTGGTTGTTTAATGTGTCGAGACATCATTGCGTCAATGTTACTCAACTGAAACAGTGTGCGCAGTTGCTCTGGCACAAAACTCAGCATTATATGACAGTTTTGCTTTTTTGCATGCTCTAATAAGTGAATTAACATCACCATCCCCGCAGAATCGATACGTGTCACCGATTTCAGGGAAAGCTCACAATGCGCACCTTGCGGCTGCCATTGTTGCAAAACTGTCCACAACCCAGGCACGGTGTCGCGGTCTAACGCTCCGCTCAGCTCCGCCTGTTCAGGGTTTAGCTGTTGCCATTGTGGATGGCTCATTGGGTTTTACTCTCAAAGCGAATCGGTTGTGCTGACAAATCGTCAAGCTCTTTGGCCACCGCCAGAATACCCTCCTGACGAATCTTGCCATTCCACTCCGACTGTTTGCTCGACAACAGGCTGATACCTTCAGCAATCATGTCGAACGCACGCCATTCACCGGATTTCTCTTTACGCAATTTGAATTCCAGTTTGATATTCGGACGCGGAGTATCGACGATGTCGACTTTCACGCTGGTGATACGGCGATCATCGCCCACCGCCTGTTCCGGACCGAATTCAATCGTCTGATCACTGTACTGAGTCAGTACCTGAGCGTAACTGGTGACCAGATAAGCACGAAATGCGGTGATGAACCTCGCCACATCTTCACGCTTCGCTCCCTTCAGGTTTGGACCCAGCAATTTCAGCGCCGCATACTGATCGTTGACGTAAGGCATCAGCTCTTGTTCAACGATCACCTTCAGATGTTCCGGATCTTTATGCACCAGAGCCTGCTCAGCTTTGAGACGATCAAACGACTTTTGCGCCACCTGTTTCATCATCAGATACGGATCGGTCTGATCAATCTCCTGCGCGGCATTTGCCGTCCAGGTCAGCAACGCACTCACCAGAAGAATAACGTATTGTTTCAGCCACTTAGTTTTACTCAGCATGATTACTCACTCTTCTTGTTGTCTTTGTCTGAACCGCCGACGCTGTACAGCACCTGACCAATCAAATCTTCCAGTACCAGCGCCGATTTGGTGTCCTCAATACGGTCACCGTCTTTCAGCATGCCTTCATCCTCAAACACAAAGCCCGGGATCAAGCTGATGTACTGTTCACCGATCAGGCCAGACGTCAGGATCTGCACACTGGAGTTTTCCGGAAACTGGTTGTAACGACTGTCAATCGCCAAAGTTACGGACGGGATCAGACGCTCTTTGTCCAGCGAAATCGATTCGACCCGTCCCACCACTACGCCACCGACTTTGACTGGTGAACGTACTTTCAGACTACCGATGTTATCAAACTCCGCTTTTACCGAGTAAGTATCGTTGGAGCCCAGCCCTTTCACGTCAGCGACTTGAAAAATCATCACCAGAATTGCGCAAATTCCTGCCAGCACAAAACTGCCTACCCAAAATTCTAGTTTTCGTGTTTGTTGCATGATTAGTTCCCAAACATCAATGCGGTAAGTACAAAGTCCAGCCCCAACACGGCTAAGGACGAATGCACAACGGTTCGTGTTGTCGCACGGCTGATGCCTTCAGAGGTTGGAATCGCATCATAGCCATTAAACAGAGCAATCCAGGTGACGGTGATGGCAAACGCCACACACTTAATCACACTGTTGCCAATATCTTCACCCAGCTCGACCGATGCCTGCATCGCAGACCAGAAGCTGCCGTGATCAATCCCTTTCCAGTCAACGCCGACCAACTGACCGCCCCAGATACCGACCGCCATAAAAATCATCGCCAAGAGCGGCATCGAAATCAAGCCAGCCCACAAACGCGGCGCAATGACACGCTTAAGCGGATCAACCGCCATCATTTCCAGGCTGGATAATTGCTCGGTCGCTTTCATTAGGCCGATTTCCGCCGTCAGAGCAGAGCCTGCACGTCCGGCAAACAGCAGTGCGGTCACCACCGGGCCGAGTTCACGCAGTAAGGAGAGAGCGACCATCTGACCCAAGCTGGTTTCCGCGCCGTAATCGACCAGAATCACGTAGCCTTGCAGACTGAGCACCATGCCGATAAACAGACCGGAAACGACAATAATCGCCAGCGACTGAACGCCGACGCTGTAAAGTTGTTTCACTAATAAAGGTAAATTCTGAATCGGACGCGGACGCCCGGCCAGCGCACCAAACAGCATCAGGCTGGCACGGCCAAACGATTCGCACATTGCAAAGAAGCGTCGTCCGACTCCGCCGATCCAGCGCTGCAGATTATCCAACATGGAAAAGATCCTTTTCTATCGGCTGAGCCGGAAACCGGAAAGGCACCGGACCGTCGGCTTCGCCTTGTAAAAACTGCTGCACACGCGGATCGCTGTTATTGACCAGATCTTGTGGCGTGCCAAAGGCAATCACTTTGCCGTCGGCCAGCAGATAAACCCAGTCGGCAATGCTCATCACTTCCGGTACATCATGCGATACCACCACAGAAGTTACGCCAAGCGCCTGATTGAGGTTACGAATCAGCTCAACCAGCACACCCATGGTGATCGGGTCTTGGCCGACAAAGGGCTCATCAAACATGATCAGCTCCGGGTCGAGCGCGATCGCTCGCGCCAAAGCAGCCCGACGTGCCATCCCACCGGAGAGTTCACTTGGCATCAACTGCGCCGCACCGCGCAAACCAACCGCTTCGAGTTTTAACAGCACCAGAGTTCGAATCAGGGATTCGTCGAGTTCCGTGTGCTCACGCAACGGAAACGCGACGTTATCAAAGACATTAAGATCGGTGAACAGTGCGCCGGACTGGAACAACATGCTCATTTTTTTGCGGGCTTTATAGAGTTTACTGCGAGTCAGAGTGGGAATGTTCTGGCCATCGAACCAGATATCGCCATGTTCCGGCAGTAACTGTCCGCCGATTAAGCGCAACAGTGTGGTTTTACCAATCCCGGAAGGCCCCATAATGGCGGTCACTTTCCCTTTGGGAACATGCAGGCTGATATCATCAAAAATCACTCGCTCAGCACGGGAAAACGTCAGATTGTTTATGGTCACTAGATCGGTTTCGGACATACTCGCGATTCGCTATTGTGGGATTTCCATCCAAGGAATGGGCAATCATAAGCACATTGCCCAAAAATTAAAAGCACCGTTCAATTACATTTCGTGTTCAAACTGAATTTAAGAACGATTTTCAGTTGATACGAATCTTTTGTTGATAAACTCATCAAGCGCTTGAATTAAAGCACACCAAGCAACCGGACAAGTCCGCTCTGTGGCAGCGGTGATGAACAGTAAAAACGAGACAATAAATTGTATCTTCGGCTTCCCTTTTAATGACCAACAAGTCAAAATTGGCGGTTACTCATTTAATTTTTCATAAAGTTAGGAATTGTCATGCTTGAAGCCGTTGCGTTTCTTATTGTAGGTCTCGTTCTTCTGGTCTGGAGTGCCGATAAACTGGTCTTTGGATCCGCAGCCTTAGCGCGCAACATCGGCATTTCTCCTTTAGTCATCGGCATGACGATTCTGGCCATGGGCTCATCCGCTCCTGAGATGATGGTGTCGGCAACCGCCGCTCTCGATGGTAAAACCGATACCGCCGTGGGTAACGTACTCGGTTCTAACATTGCCAATATCGCATTAATTCTTGGCATAACCGCTTTGATTAAGCCACTTTCTATTAGTTCCACTGTTATTCGCCGTGAACTTCCACTGATGATTGCCGTCACATTACTGGCGGGCGCACTGTTGTGGGATAACCATCTTGGTTTTTACGAAGGCATTCTGCTGTTCGTCCTGTTTGCCGCTTTTATTCTGGCGATGCTGAAAATCAGCCGCAGTGAACAGAAAAATGGCGATACGCTGCTGGAAGAACACGAATCGGAGATCCCGGAAGGTGTCAGCAACTGGAAAGCCGTCATGTGGGTCGCGATCGGTCTGATCCTGCTGCCACTTGCAGCCAGTTTACTAGTCGACAACTCCGTCATTATCGCTAAATATTTCGGTATGAGCGATCTGGTGATTGGCTTGACGATCATCGCGATCGGTACCAGCCTGCCAGAACTGGCCGCCTCATTGGCAGGCGTTCTCAAAGGCGAAGATGACATGGCCGTAGGTAACATCATCGGCTCCAACGTATTTAACATTCTGGCAGTCATGGGACTGCCGGGGATCCTGAATCCGTCGGTTCTCAGCTCACATGCTATGGGACGTGATTTCTGGGTGATGCTGGCAGTCTCATTACTGCTGGTTCTGATGGCATTGGGTAAATCTCGCAGTATTAACCGCATCGAAGGAGCAATCCTGTTTGCGGCGTTTCTTGCGTATCAGGTTTACCTGTTTATGAATATGGCTGCTTAACTGGAGTTTAGGATGTCTGATCACTTTGACTACCGCAGTGTTGCTCAGCAGGTGTTGGCAACGGAGATCGAAGGTCTGCAACAACTCGACCAATACTTTAATGACGACTTCTGCCGTGCCTGCGAAATGATCCTGGCCAATAACAGCGGTAAAGTAGTTGTGATGGGGATTGGTAAGTCTGGCCATATCGGTAAAAAAATTGCTGCCACGCTGGCCAGTACCGGCACATCGGCATTCTTTGTTCATCCGGGCGAAGCGTCACACGGCGATCTCGGCATGATTGAGAGCGGCGATATTGTGCTGGCCATCTCCAACTCCGGCGAATCATCCGAAATTCTGGCGTTGTTCCCGGTCCTCAAGCGTCTGAACAATCGCATCATCAGCATGACGGGCAACCCGCAATCGAATATGGCCAAGCTGGCTGACATTCACTTGCAAATCACCGTCCCTAAAGAAGCCTGTCCACTGGGTCTGGCGCCGACATCCAGCACAACCGCAACACTGGTGATGGGTGATGCACTGGCTGTGGCGCTGCTTCAGGCGCGCGGTTTCACCGCCGAAGATTTTGCCTTGTCTCATCCGGGGGGCGCTTTAGGGCGTAAGCTGCTGATGAAGCTACAAGACATCATGCACTCGGGTGAAGCACTGCCGAAAGTCCAGCCCACCGCACTGGTACGTGACGCACTGCTGGAAATCAGCCAGAAAGGGCTGGGGATGACCGCTGTAGTGGAAGGTAATGATCACATGATTGGTATTTTTACCGACGGTGACCTGCGCCGGATTCTGGACAAACGCATTGATATTCACACAGCGACCATCAGCGAAGTGATGACCCGTAACCCGACCGTAGCCTCTCCGAACCTGCTTGCCGTCGAAGGCCTTAATCTGATGCAGGACAAACGCATCAACGGTTTGATGCTGGTAGAAGACGGTAAGCTGGTCGGCGCGCTGAATATGCACGATTTACTCAAAGCCGGGGTCATGTGATGAGTCAAACTATCGAAACCTTGTATGGCGACGTGGATGCTGCTCTGCTGGCGATTGCCAAAGAGATTAAACTGCTGATCTGCGATGTGGATGGCGTGTTTTCTGACGGCCTGATTTACATGGGCAATCAGGGTGAAGAGTTGAAAACGTTTCATACCCGTGACGGATATGGCGTAAAATCGTTAATGAACGCTGGCATTGAGATCGCTATTATTACCGGCCGAAAATCTCAAATCGTTGAAAATCGTATGAAAGCACTGGGCATTAAACTGATCTATCAGGGTCAGGATGACAAAGTGAAAGCGTATCACGATATTTGTCAGCGTCTTGCCATTGAGCCACAACACACGGGCTACATTGGCGATGATCTGATTGACTGGCCCGTAATGGAAAAAGTGGCCCTAAAAGTTTGTGTTGCCGACGGTCATCCGCTGTTAGCCAAACGCGCAAATTACGTCACTCACATCAAAGGCGGACACGGCGCAGTACGCGAAGTGTGCGATTTAATTTTACAAGCACGGAATGAGCTCGACGTACACAAAGGCCTGAGTATATGAGTTTTTCTCGTATCCTTTACGCGATACTTTTCTTTGTTGCATCATGGTCTGCCTATTACCTGTTGGACAAAGAACAAAGCACGGCAATTCAGGTGGCTCCGAATCTTGAGCTGCCGATGTTTAGCGGAAAAAATCTGGACAACATCACGTATGATCAGCAAGGTATCAAAAGCTATGTGATCACCTCCAAGCATTTGGATCACTATGCCAAAGGCGGCAACACCATTTTTGAATACCCTGTGCTGAAAGTGTATCAACAGGGCGTCACGCAAGAGTGGGAGATCACCGCAAAACGTGGCATTCTGACCAAAGAACATGTGCTGACGCTGTACGATGACGTACTGGTCAAGAATTTATTTGAAGACTCCGGTTTTGACACGCTCACCACATCGCGCATGAGCATTCAGCTCGATAACCGCGATTTTTGGGCAGACAACCCCGTTGAGTTACTCGGTCCTCAGTTTGAAACTCAAGGACAGGCGATGAAAGGCAACTTTGGCGATCATTCGGCTGTACTGTATAACCATGTACAAGGTAGATATGAAACTCTCACACCTTAGTTTTCTGGCACTGTTGCTGGCTTCTGGCCACGCTCTGGCATTATCGTCGGATTCTCAGCAGCCGGTGTACATTGACTCAGACAGCCAGCAGCTGGACATGAAAAGCAGCCGCGTGACCTTTCTGGGCGACGTGAAGCTCAAACAAGGCAGCATCAACATCAATGCTGACAAACTGATCGTCATTCGTGACGCGAAAACCGGCAAAGTGCAGGACATTGAAGGCTACGGCAATCTGGCGACCTTCTCGCAGCTGACCGATGATGGTAAAACGCTGTACGGCGAAGCCAAAGAGCTGTATTACAAAATGGCAGATGACGAACTGACCATGATCGATCAAGCCATGTTGTCCCAGGACGACAGTGAAATCCGCGGCAGTAAAATCCGCTACAAAATTTCTTCGCAGAAGTTGATTGCCGACAGCAATGGCAGCGGCCGTGTGTCTACCGTCCTTCAACCTCAAGCGACGCAGCAGTAGTAACCTATGGCAATACTCAAAGCAGAACATTTAGCCAAGAGCTATAAAAAACGTAAAGTGGTGTCGGACGTCAGCCTGCAGGTTGAATCCGGCCAGATTGTGGGCCTGCTTGGCCCGAACGGAGCAGGGAAAACCACCTCGTTCTATATGATTGTCGGTCTCGTCGCCCGTGATGAAGGCAAAATCTGCATTGACGACAAGGACATCAGTGTCCTGCCAATGCACAGCCGTTCACGCATGGGGATTGGTTATCTTCCACAGGAAGCTTCTATTTTCCGTAAGCTGTCAGTGGAAGATAACATCATGGCCGTGCTGGAAACACGCGAAGAAATGACGCGTGAAGAGCGCCAGGACAAATTGGAAGATTTGCTGGAAGAGTTCCACATTCAGCACATTCGCAGCAGTGCTGGTATGGCGCTGTCTGGTGGTGAGCGCCGCCGGGTGGAAATCGCGCGAGCACTGGCCGCCAACCCACAGTTTATCCTGCTGGACGAACCGTTTGCCGGGGTTGACCCGATTTCGGTTATCGACATCAAGAAAATCATCGAACATCTGCGTGATCGTGGCTTAGGGGTGTTAATCACCGACCACAACGTTCGTGAAACCTTGGATGTGTGTGAAAAAGCTTATATCGTAAGTCAGGGACGCTTAATCGCAGAAGGAACACCGCAGGAAGTGCTCAACAACGAGCAGGTGAAACAGGTTTATCTCGGTGAACAATTCCGTCTATGATTAGAGTAGATTGAGATCAATTCTAACAAAAACAAGGCAGTTAATACTGAATGAAACCCTCATTACAGCTCAAGCTCGGTCAACAGTTAGCCATGACACCTCAGTTGCAGCAAGCAATTCGCTTATTGCAGCTGTCAACATTGGATCTGCAACAGGAAATCCAGGAAGCGTTGGAATCAAATCCGCTGCTGGATGTTGAAGAATCAATGGAAGAGTTTTCGGCCGCTGAACATTCGACCGCCAGTGAGGAGAAAGACGCCAGTGCTGACATCGCCGAACCTGAACCACAAGACAGCTCAGAACTGATCGAAAAATCGGAAATCAGCGCCGAACTGGAAATTGATACCACCTGGGATGACGTGTACAGCGCCAACACTGGCAGCACCGGCATTGCCCTCGATGACGATGCACCTGTGTATCAGGGCGAGACGACCCAGACGCTGCAGGATTACCTGCTGTGGCAACTGGATTTGACGCCGTTCAGCGATACCGACCGCACCATCGCTCTGGCATTAATCGACGCCATCGACGATTACGGTTACCTCACTCAATCTCTGGAAGAGATTCTGGAAAACTTCAACAGTGAAGAGATTGAGCTGGATGAAATCGAAGCGGTGCGCAAACGCATTCAACAGTTCGACCCGCTGGGCGTTGCCTCACTGAATCTGCAGGACTGCCTGCTGCTGCAACTGGCCACGTACCCATCCGACACCCCTTGGCTGGAAGAAGCCAAGACGCTCCTATCTCAGTACATCGACTATCTTGGCAACCGCGATTACAAAGTCATTCTGAAAGAGACTAAACTCAAAGAAGAAGAGTTGCGCGAAGTGCTACAGCTGATTCAGCAGTTGGACCCAAGACCAGGCAGCCGTATCGCATCAGAGCATGCAGAATACGTCATACCTGATGTGTCGGTGTTTAAAGAGCATGGCAAATGGATTGTGACCATCAATCCGGATAGCGTGCCAAAACTTAAAATTAACCAACAATACGCCGATCTGGTGCGCGGAAATAGTGCTGACAGCAACTACATCCGTACCAACCTGCAAGAAGCTAAATGGTTAATTAAGAGCCTCGAAAGCCGAAACGAGACCTTGCTCAAAGTTGCCAAGTGCATAGTTGAACATCAGCGTGATTTCTTCGAGTATGGTGAAGAAGCCATGAAGCCGATGGTTCTCAACGACGTCGCGCTTGCCGTGGATATGCATGAATCGACCATTTCTCGTGTTACGACACAGAAGTACATGCATACCCCGCGTGGCATATTCGAATTGAAGTACTTTTTCTCCAGTCATGTTAGTACTGACAACGGCGGAGAATGTTCATCTACCGCGATTCGAGCACTGATCAAAAAATTGGTCGCTGCGGAAACCCCAGCCAAACCATTAAGTGACAGCAAGATTGCGGCTCTACTCGCTGATCAAGGGATTCAGGTGGCAAGACGTACCATCGCCAAATACCGCGAATCCTTGGGCATCGCCCCTTCAAGTCAGCGCAAACGCCTGCTATAAGGCCTAACTGAGAAGGAAAGTCTATGCAAATCAATATTCAAGGCCATCACATTGATCTTACCGATTCAATGCAAGACTATGTTCACTCTAAATTTCAAAAACTTGAACGTTTTTTCGACCATATCAATACTGTTCAGGTGATTTTACGTGTTGAAAAAACGCGCCAAATCGCTGAAGCTACGCTTCACATTAACCAAGGAGAAGTTCACGCCACTGCGGAAGATGAAATCATGTACGCAGCGATAGATGGCCTCGTGGACAAGCTCTCTCGTCAACTCAACAAGCATAAAGAAAAGCTAAGTAGCCACTAACATGCAATTACGCGAAGTACTTTCACTGGACTGCACCAAGAGTGCAGTCCAGTGTTCTAGCAAAAAAAGAGCCCTGGAAATCATCAGCGAGATCGCCGCGCTGCATACGGGTCAAAACGCCACTGAGCTGTTTGAGTGTATGCTCAGCCGCGAGAAAATGGGCAGTACGGGGATTGGCAACGGTATCGCCATTCCGCACGCTCGAATGACCTCCAGTGACCAGGCGGTGGCCGTGTTGGTGCAGTGTGAGGAACCGATTGAGTTCGACTCCATCGACAATCGTCCGGTTGACCTGCTGTTTGCCTTGCTGGTCCCGGAAGCTCAATGTAAAGAACACCTCAAAACCTTGTCTTGCATGGCTGAACGCCTGAACGACAAACAGACTCTGAAACAGCTGCGCGGTGCTACCAGTGACCAGGAGCTGTACGACATCATGGTTAACCAACCTCAATAGGTCCCCCATGCGTTTAATTGTTGTGAGTGGTCAATCTGGCGCAGGCAAAAGCGTCGCGTTGCGTGTCCTGGAAGATCTGGGCTACTACTGCGTGGACAATCTGCCCGTCGGTTTGCTGCATGCCTTTATGCAATCGGTTCAGGGCAGCAAACAAAATGTCGCCGTGAGTATCGATATCCGCAACCTGCCGAAAGAACCCGGCTTGGTGGAGGATGTTCTTGACCAACTCAAACAAAACAACGATGTCAGCGTACTCTTTCTGGATGCCAACAAAGAGACGCTGATGAAACGCTATAGCGAAACCCGTCGTATTCATCCGCTCTCGCTCAGTGAAGGCAAGCCGACGCTGGCTCAGGCGATTGAACTGGAAACCCGTTTACTGGAGCCGCTCAAAGAGCAGGCGGACTTGTTGCTCGACAGCAGCAACAAATCGCTGCATGAATTGAGTGAAACAGTGCGCATGCGGGTTGAAGGCCGCGAACGCAAAGATCTGGTGATGGTATTTGAATCCTTCGGTTTCAAATACGGCTTGCCCAGCGACGCCGACTATGTGTTCGACGTGCGCTTTCTGCCTAATCCACACTGGGAACCGGATCTCAGACCGCTCACCGGGCTGGACGCACCGATCAAATCGTTTCTTGAAAGCCATGCTGAAGTGATGGAACTTAAGCTGCAGATTCAGAAGTTCTTTGAACACTGGCTGCCATTGCTGGAAAAGAACAACCGCAGTTACCTGACCATCGCGATCGGGTGTACCGGCGGGAAACACCGCTCAGTCTACCTGACCCAACAGCTTGGCGAATACTTTGCTCAAATGGGTCACCAGGTACAAATTCGTCACACCTCGTTGGAAAAAAATCTGTCATAAGGAAATGATATGCCACAAGCCAGCCGTACCGTCCTGATCCAGAACCGCCTGGGCTTGCATGCCCGCGCTGCCGTTAAGCTGGTTGAACTGGCCCAATCATTTGATGCCGTGCTGACCATTCAGAGTCAGGAAGGCAAGGAAGCGACGGCTGACAGTGTCATGGGGCTGCTGATGCTGGAGTCTGCGCAAGGGCAAAACGTCACCATTTCCGCCGAAGGTTCTCAGGCAGAGCAAGCGCTCGATGCCGTATGTCACCTGATTGAAGATAAGTTCGAAGAAGAAGAATGACGCACTTTCGAAAACGAAATTAAATGCTCATGATTAATAATAACGTATTAAATAAGACCTAAAATTAAGTTACTATTCAACGCATTGTCACAATTCAAGCATTAGGGGGAAGCGATGGCCGAGCAAATCGAATTTGACCAAGCTCACCAAACCCTCCAAGAAATCACAGAAGCGCTGGAAAACGGCCGCTTCGTCCATGTCCGCCGACAATTGCAGGACATGGAACCGGAAGATATTGCCAGCCTGTTAGAAGCCTCTCCCCGCAAAGCACGTGATGTGTTGTGGCAACTGACCGACCCTGAAGATTACGGTGAAATCCTTGACGAGCTAAGCGAAGACGTCAAAGACGCACTGGTGTCCAAAATGGCTCCGGAAAAGCTCGCGGAAGCCACCGAGGGCATGGATACGGATGACGTCGCTTACGTTCTGCGTAGCTTACCCGACGACCTGTCCCGTGAAGTTCTGGCGCAAATGGACGCCGCTGATCGACTGCGCGTTGAAACCGCGTTGGCGTATCCGGAAGATACCGCTGGCGGCCTGATGAATACCGACGTGATCACCATTCGTGGTGACGTCGACGTCGACGTAGTCCTGCGTTATTTGCGCATGAAAGGCGAACTGCCCGAAGCCACCGATGCCCTATATGTCATTGACGATGACAGCAAACTGATTGGCCATTTATCGCTGGTCACCCTGCTGACCACTCAGCCGGATGTCCAGGTCAGTGAAGTGATGGACGACGCTGACGAAGCGATCAAAGTCGATACCAAAGACTCTGACATCGCCAGCCTGTTTGAACGCCGTAACTGGATTTCAGCCCCCGTGGTGGACGAGAACCAGCATCTGGTCGGTCGTATCACCATCGATGACGTGGTCGACGTGATCCGTGAAGACGCCGAACACTCGATGATGAGTATGGCGGGTATGGACGATGACGAAGATACCTTTGCACCCGTGGTCAAATCCGCGCGCAAACGCAGCGTCTGGCTGGGCGCCAATGTACTGGCCGCTCTGGCGGCAGCTTCGGTATCCAACATGTTCGAAGCCACTCTGGAACAGATGGCGGCAATTGCGGTCCTGATGACCATCGTACCGTCGATGGGCGGTGTCGCAGGTAACCAAACAGTAGCCCTGGTGATTCGAGGCCTCGCTCTCGGTCATATCGGTGACAGTAACCGGCGCGAACTGCTGCTCAAAGAGGCGGCGATCGGCTTTCTCAACGGTATCCTTTGGGCGCTGATCATAGGCGCGATTGTCGTGGTGTGGAAAGGCGAATGGTTGCTGGGCGGCATTATTTCTGCGGCGATGATGACCAATCTGTTTGTTGCTGGTGTGGCAGGCGTAACCATCCCTGTGCTGCTCAAGAAAATGAAAATCGACCCGGCTCTCGCTGGCGGTATGGCGCTGACCACCGTCACCGACGTGGTCGGCCTTTCGGTATTTTTGGGGCTGGCGACACTGTTTATCCGCTGAAGTGAAATCCAACGCAACAAAAAAGCGCAGACCTTGGTCTGCGCTTTTTTATCCTGCCGGGCTTATTCACCCGCTACTTTCATGGTTTCCAGCAGAATCGAACCGGTCTGGATTTGCGAGCGGGTTTCCGTATCGCTACCGACCGCCACAATCTGGTTGAACATGGTCTTGAGGTTACCCGCAATGGTAATTTCCGATACCGGGTATTGAATTTCACCATTCTCAACCCAGAAACCGGCGGCGCCGCGTGAGTAATCACCGGTCACCACATTCACACCCTGCCCCATCACTTCGGTCACCAGCAGACCAGTGCCCAGCGCTTTAAGCATCTGCTCAAAGCTCTGTCCGGTATGTTTAACAAACCAGTTATGTATACCGCCCGCATGGCCGGTTGGAGTCATTTTCATCTTACGCGCTGCATAGCTGGTCAGCAGGTAAGTCGCCAGCACGCCGTCGGTAATGATTTCGCGATCTTCCGTGCGCACACCTTCACTGTCAAACGGGCTGGATGCCAGGCCGCGCAATACGTGGGGACGCTCTGAGATGTTGAACCAGGAAGGCAGGATCTGCTGACCAAGATGATCGAGTAAGAATGACGATTTGCGGTACAAGTTGCCGCCACTGATTGCCATGACCAGATGGCCCATCAAGCCAGTTGCCACATCCGATGCGAACATCACTGGATATTTGCCGGTTTTGAGCTTTTTCGCATCGAGACGGCTCACCGTTTTCTCCGCAGCATCAAGACCAACACGTTCAGGAGACCACAGGTCATCGACATGACGCGCCACGGTGTAGCTGTAGTCGCGTTCCATCTCGCCATTCTGGCCCTGACCAATCACACAGCAGCTGATGCTCTGACGGCTCGAGGCGTAGCTGGCCAGCAAACCATGGCTGTTACCATACACTTTGACGCCGTAATGGCTGTCGTAACTTCCGCCATCGCTCTGTTTGATTTTGTCACTGTATTGCAGCGCAGCACGCTCCGCTTCAATGGCAATTTGTGCCGCTTTGTCTGGATTCGGTTCATCCGGGTGGAACAGATCCAGATCCGGAATATCGGCCACCATCAGCTCTTTCGGTGCCGGACCGGCATACGGGTCTTCCGAGGTGTATTGAGCAATGTCCAGCGCCGCCAACACGGTTTGCTGAATCGCCTTTTCACTTAAATCAGAGGTAGATGCACTGCCTTTACGCTGACCACGGTACACCGTGATACCCAGCGCACCGTCACTGTTAAATTCCACGTTTTCCACTTCGCACATGCGAGTCGAAACACTTAAACCTGTGCTTTTGGTAATGGCAACTTCAGCGGCGTCAGCACCGGCTGAGGCCATGTCGAGCGCTTTTGCAACGGCCGCTTCAAGCTCGGTACGCTGCACAGCGACTTGCTGTCTTACATCCATATCTCATCCAACTATTGCGCTTTAATGTGGTTAGGATAACAAGAATTTCGCTTTCTCCCCACGATTCTTGCTAAAATAGCAGACATAAATAACTCATTAGTGAAGAAAATGGCTCGTAAGAATCAAAAAGCCCCTTGGGAAGACGAAGACGAAATCATCTGGGTAAGTAAGACCGAGATGAAGAACGATATGATTGTGCTGCAAAAACTGGGCGAAGAACTGGTTGAACTCAAGCCGTCTGTGCTGGCGAAATTCCCGCTACCCGATGACTTGGCAGCCGCGATCAAAGATGCGCAGCGTTTTAAAAACGAAGCACGTCGTCGTCAACTGCAATACATTGGCCGTCTGATGCGTAATATTGACCCAGAACCGCTACAGGCGGCGCTGGACAAACTGCGCAACAAGCACTCACAAAATACTGCGGTGCTGCACAAGCTGGAACAGATGCGCGATCGCATCGTCGAGCAAGGTGATGACGCAATCGAAGACGTGATGGCACTGTATCCGGATGCCGATCGTCAACGTCTGCGTCTGCTGGCACGTCAGGCGAAAAAAGAGAAACAAGGCGAGAAACCGCCAAAAGCTTCTCGCGAAATTTTCCAGATGCTGAAAACCCTCAACGACCAAGAGTTCTGAGTGTTTCTGCCTGTGGTAATCACGAAAAAGGTTGGCTATGCCAACCTTTTTTCTTGCTTGTCATTGAGCAAATCTTCGAAAAACGCTTATTCACCTGCGCGAACAAATTCCGCCAATGGCGCGTAGCTGTGCTGCGCCGTCAATGCGGCAATCGGCTCCATACGCTGCACTTGGCCTTGGGCCATAAACGCAAAATGCGTGGCGATAGCACGGGCATCACTGATGTGGTGCGTCACCATTAACACGGTGATACTGCGTTCCGCTGCCAAGGTCTTTACCAGCGTTAACATTTCCTCACGCAGCAGCGGATCCAGTGCTGAAAACGGCTCATCCAGTAACCACACCGGATGCGGCTGAACAAAACAGCGGGCCAGTGCGACGCGCTGACGCTGACCACCAGACAGTTGCTCCGGCAGACGATCGAGAAAATCCCCCACCCCAACCATGTTAGCAGCACGCACCACCTGTTCACGCTGCGCGGCACTGAGTTTGAGCCCCGGATGCAATCCCAAACTAATGTTGTCACGCACGCTCAGGTGCGCAAACAGATTGTGCTCTTGAAACAGCATCGAAAACGGACGCAGGTAAGGCGCTTTCCCTACCACCGACACAGCTTCACCATTGCTTTGCACGCGAATATCCCCGCTGTGCGGTTCAATAAAACCGGCCACCAAGCTGAGCAACGTCGACTTGCCCGCTCCGCTTGGTCCCATCAGTGCGACAATGCTGCCTTGCGCGACACTGAGGTCAAACACGAACCACTCATCCTGATATTCATAACGCACATTATCCAGCACTAACATGAACTTCTCCGCGATGATGTAGAAGACGAACGCACTCGAAACAGGCGTTCAATCAGATAAAACAGGCCAACACTCAGCACCAGCAGCACCAGTGATACCACCGCCGCGGCCTGCATTTGATAGCTGCCCAGCAGTTGATAGAGATAGAGCGGCAGCGTGCGAAAATCTTGGCTGCCAAACAGCGCAATGGCACTCAAATCGCCCATCGACAATAGAAAACTGATGGTAAACGCATGCGCCAGCGGTTTGCGCAGTGCGCGCAGTTCAATCAAGCGCAGGCGTTGCCAGCCGCGCATGCCTAAACTGGCACACAAGAACTGGTATTGTTGCGCCAGATGCAGCATCGGTTGACTGAGCGTCTTGACCACATACGGCAACGCCATCAGGCCATTGACCGCCACCACGACCCAATACGCGAGGATGAACACATCGGTCAGATTACGCAGCAGTAAGAACAATCCGGTACTGATCACCAGGCCCGGCGTCACCAGAATGATGGTGCCAATCAGCTCAAGTCCGTTTGCCCGGCGCGGGTGTGACTGCAAACGCCAGTGACGACTGGTGATAATGATCGCCGCCCCCGCCAGCAGCGCCAGCGAACTCGCCAGCACCGCAACCTGCAACGATGCGCCCATCGCACTCCAGAAATCGCCGCTGCTCAGCACACTGACGAGCTTATCGTTGAGACCACTCAGTACCACCATCAGCAGCGGTGGGATGACCAGCAGCAGAGCAAGGCTGATCCATGCCCCATCCCACAAGCGGCTCCAGCGCGAATCACGCAACCAGCGCTGCTCGGATAAACTGCCACTATTGACCGGCAACGGACGCGAAATGCGTTGAATCGACAGGGTCAGCAAACCACACAGCAACATCTGCCACAGTGCCAAGAGCGCGCCGGTTTGCAGATCGAAATCGAACTTGATCGCCTGGTAAATCGCCAGCTCAATCGTGGTCGATTTAGGCCCGCCCCCCAGTGCCATCACGGTGGCAAAACTGGTAAAACACAGCATAAACACCAAGCCAAACACATGCGGCAGTTGTTGACGCAGACGCGGCCACTCCACCGCGACAAACTTGTGCCATCCCGTCATACCAAGATGAGCGCACAGCTTATGCTGCTCAGCCGGAATGGTGTCCAGACTTTGCAGTAGCAAACGCGCGGCATACGGCAGATTAAAAAACACATGGGCGAGCAAAATGCCGTTGAGGCCATACAATGAAAACGGCAGTTTGAGCTGCCAGTGTTGCAGCCCGCTTGCCAGTAAGCCACTGTTACCATAGATCGCCAGCAGGCCAAAAACCCCGACCAGCACAGGCAGCACCAGCGTCATAGCAAACAGTTTGAGCAGCAGTCCGCGCCCGGGGAAACGGCGGCGGCTTAACGCGTGCGCCACGGGCACCGCCAGACCAACACTGAGCAGCGTCGACAACAGGGCTTGATAAAAACTGAACCAGGTGACGTGGCGATAATAAGCATCGCCCCAAATCTGCCCCAAATTGAGATTCGGCGCTTGCCACAATAACGCGCTCAGCGCAGAAAGGACAAAGGCCGCGACAACTGTCGCGACCCCGATGCCAAGTTTAGGCGTACGACTTTGCATTAATGGCTCAGAATGTCAGAGCGTTTTGCCATTCACGAATCCAGCCTTTGCGCTTCGCTGCCACCTCTTCTGCGTTGAACGACAACGATTTGGCTGGCACACTCAACGTCTCGAAACCTTTTGGCAGCGCCACGTCGGTCACCGGATACATCCAGTTGCCCGTTGGCATCAAAGACTGGAACTCGTTGCTGAGCATAAATTGTAGGAACTCATCCGCCAACTTGTCGTTCGGCGACCCCTTCACTTTGGCCGCCACTTCGACCTGCATGTAATGACCTTCGGCAAAGTTCGCCGTTGCGTACTTGTCATCGTTTTCAGCAATCAGGTGATAAGCCGGCGATGTGGTGTAAGACAGTACCATGTCGGATTCGCCATCCAGGAACATCGAGTACGCTTCCGACCAGCCTTTGGTCACGGTCACGGTTTTGTTGGCCAGTTTCTGCCACGCCTGCGCTGCGTCATCGCCATACACCGACTTCATCCACAGCAACAAACCTTGGCCTGGCGTGGAGGTACGCGGATCCTGATAAATCACGCGCAAATCGTCGCGCTTTTCCACCAGCTCTTTCAGGCTGGTAGGCGGGTTGGTCAGTTTTTGCTTGTTGTATACAAAGGCAAAGTAGCCGTAATCGTACGGTACAAAGGTGTCATCACTCCAGCCGTTTGGCAGGTGCACCGCGTGCGTATCGGTGGTGTGTTTGGCTAACAAGCCTGTTTGTTTGGCTTCCACCATCAGGTTGTTGTCCAATCCCAGCACCACATCGGCTTTGGTCTTGTTACCTTCCAGGCGCAAGCGGTTAAGAATCGACACGCCGTCATCGAGCGCAACGAAGTTGAGATCGCAGCCGCATTGCGCTTCAAAGGCTTTTTCTACAGCCGGGCCAGGGCCCCAATCCGCAGCAAAAGAGTCGTAGGTGTAGACGGTTAACGTCGGCGCCGCAAAGGCTGCAGAAGAAAACAGGGTTGCCATCGCAATGGCCGTCAGTTTGGTATTCAAGGCTCGCTCTCCTCATTGAGCGGCACAGGCTTGAGGGAGGATGTGATCAGTCCGTTAATCGGTTTCGCAAACCCAGCTCAATTCCTACGCCAGCATTATCTGGTTCAGGTGTATAACCGCAAAGTATTGTGCAGGGCACAACCTTTGTGACTAATGCGGGTCCCAAGCTAGGCTTGATCTCAGCGCCATTCACATGGTGAATGGTGGGCTCCCCGATGAGTGGTACGGATTGTAATTCTATTCGCGTAAAAAAGCGACTCACACGCGTTGGTCGTAACCCCAGCGCGCCACCAGTTTCTGTTCAATGCCGAGATGATCGAGAATGCGCGCCACCATAAAATCGACCAAATCGTCAATCGATTGGGGTTGATGATAAAAACCCGGTGCCGCCGGCATGATCGTCACGCCCATTTGCGACAGCTTGTGCATGTTTTCGAGGTGCAACGTCGAGAACGGCGTTTCGCGCACCACCAGCAGCAACTGACCACGCTCTTTCATCACCACATCGGCTGCACGTTCGATCAGATTGTCCGACATACCATGGGCAATCGCCGCCACACTGCCGGCTGAGCACGGACAGACCACCATCTGCTTCGGCGCCGCAGAACCCGACGCCACCGGAGAAAACCAGTCTTCTTTACCGCACACCACCAGCTTGTCGGCGTCACACCCCAAATGGGCGACCAGTGCCTCTTTGGCCGCTTCCGGTCCGGCAGGGAGTTTGAGACCGTGTTCCGTCGCGAGTACCACTCTCGCAGCTGATGAGATCAGCAGGTAAACGGTGTAGTCCGCCGCCAGCAGACATTGCAGCAGGCGCAGGCCATAAGGCGCGCCAGAGGCGCCCGTCCAGGCCAACGTGATGGCTTTTTGTTGTTTTGTCATAGCGTTATCGCACGTTCACTGTTTAATCTTCACGCAGGCTGCTGCGCTTTAGCTTTGAGCGCCGCCAGCAGTTTGCCATGAATACCGTCAAACCCGCCGTTGCTCATCACCAGAATCTGATCGCCCGGCTTGGCTTCCTGGCAGATTTGCGCCACAAAGTCGGCCATATTGTCACCCACATGAGCGGGCTGCGAACATTGCTGTGCCACATCTTGCACTGACCATGGAATATTAGCAGGCTGGAACAGATAGACCGAATCCGCTGCCGCCAATGATGCTGCCAAGGTTTCTTTGTGCACACCCAGTTTCATCGTCGCCGAACGGGGCTCCAGCACCGCAATGATTTTGCTGTCGCCGACCTTATTACGCAGTCCGCCTAATGTCAGTTCAATCGCCGTAGGATGATGGGCAAAATCGTCATACAACGTGACACCATTTTCTTCACCTTTCAGTTCCAGGCGGCGTTTGGTATTCACAAACAGTCCGAGCGCCTCACACGCCAGATCCGGCGTAACGCCGACATGGCGTGCCGCTGCGATGGTCATCAAGGCGTTATTGACGTTGTGGTCGCCGACCAAATCCCATTTTACGCTGCCGACACGTTCACCCTTGAGCAGCACATGGAACTCAGAGCCATCTTTACGGACTTTTTCCGCCTGCCAGTCGCCCTGCTCGCCAGTGAATTCGGTTTCACTCCAACATCCGCGGTGCAATACATCGGCTAAAGCAGCGTCTTGTTGCGGTGCCAAAATACGGCCATTGCCCGGCACGGTACGCACGAGATGGTGAAATTGGCGCTTAATCGCTTCCAGATCATCGAAGATATCTGCATGATCGAACTCAAGGTTATTCATCACCAAGGTGCGAGGATGGTAGTGAACGAACTTCGAACGCTTATCGAAAAAAGCGCTGTCGTATTCGTCCGCTTCGACAACGAAAAACATGCTGTCGCCCAGACGCGCCGAAATGCCGAAATTGCCCAGCACCCCGCCGACCAGAAAGCCGGGTTGGTAGCCACAATGCTCTAACACCCATGCCAGCATGCTCGAAGTGGTAGTTTTTCCGTGCGTTCCCGAAACTGCCAGTACCCAACGATCATGCAAAAGAAAATCTTGCAGCCACTGCGGCCCTGAGGTGTAACGCAGGTTATGATTCAGCACATATTCCACGCAAGGGTTTCCACGACTCATTGCGTTGCCAACCACCACCAGGTCTGGCCTCGGCTCCAATTGTGCCGGGTCAAAACCTTCGATAATTTCGATGCCCTGAGCCTCCAACATAGTGCTCATTGGCGGGTAAACATTGGCGTCACTACCGGTCACTTTATGGCCCAATTGGCGAGCCAACATGGCGACACCACCCATGAACGTGCCACAAATTCCCAGAATATGAATGTGCATAAACCTAGCCTCATTACGACTGTTTTGTATTGCGCTCCATTATCCTGATTCGCATCGCAAAAGCGAGCGTCGCAAATCAGAGCTATGTAATTTCCAAAAAGTCGACAAACAAATTGAGATCTCCGTCTGTTACTTCATTACCCATAAAAAGATCTAACCCCTAAAATCCTCGCTAGGCGCGAGTGCAAATAAGTTCCCCCCAAAGAACCCGCCACCGCGCCGACATACTCCCCCAAAAAATTAGTGTTAAGGAAACAACATGTCTGAGATGCGCACCCTTGGTGAGTTCATTGTTGAGAAACAACATGACTTCCCCCATGCAAGTGGTGAACTATCCTCCCTTCTGGCATCGATTCGTCTTGCTGCGAAAATTGTTAACCGCGAAATCAACAAAGCGGGCCTGGCCGACATCACTGGCGCGTCTGGTAACGACAATATTCAGGGCGAAGAACAACAGAAGCTTGATGTTTACGCGAACGAAAAATTCAAATCCGCTCTCGAAGCGCGCGATCAAGTGTGTGGCGTGGCGAGTGAAGAAGAAGATGAAGCCGTCGCGTTCAACAAAGAACTGAACAAAAACGCCAAATACGTCGTGCTGATGGATCCGCTTGACGGCTCATCCAACATTGATGTGAACGTTTCAGTGGGCACCATTTTCTCTATCTACCGTCGCATCTCGCCGGTAGGCGGTCCACCGACTGCCGAGGACTTCCTGCAACCTGGCCACAAACAAGTAGCGGCGGGCTACGTCATTTACGGCTCTTCAACCATGCTGGTGTACACCACTGGCAACGGCGTGAACGGCTTTACTTACGATCCATCGATCGGTTCGTTCTGTCTGTCGCATGAAAACATGTGTATTCCGGAAAACGGTAAGATTTACTCGATCAACGAAGGCAACTACATTCGTTTCCCGACCGGCGTGAAAAAGTACATTAAGTACTGTCAGGAAAATGTGCCGGAAGATGGCCGTCCTTACACTTCACGTTACATCGGTTCCTTGGTGGCGGATTTCCATCGCAACCTGCTCAAAGGCGGTATCTACCTCTATCCGAGCACGCAGAGCCATCCGAACGGCAAACTGCGTCTGCTGTACGAATGCAACCCGATGGCATTCCTGATTGAACAGGCTGGCGGCACCGCCTCTGACGGCGTCAACCGCATCATGGACATCAAACCGACCGAACTGCACCAGCGCGTCCCGTTCTTCGTTGGTTCGAAGAACATGGTGGCGAAAGTGGAAGAGTTCCTCGAAGCCAACCCAGATTAAGTCAGATAGCGCCGCACTTGCGGCGCTGTTTTTTAGGGCTGATAAAATTCAGGCAGTTAGCGGTAAGCTGTGGCCAATTGTCGTGCTTAGACTTAGGTTTACTTGGGAATCGGGCAATTTGAGAGTAAACTCTCTGCTTTGCTGTGCGTTGATTTTTGCACCTCAGCTAATCTTGAATAATAATAAGTCTCGATTTTTTGAAGTCCGGCTAACGAAAAGGAAACCTTAATGAGCTTAAACAATGTGCCAGCGGGCAAATCGCTTCCTGATGACATCTACGTTGTAATCGAAATTCCAGCGAACGCTGATCCGATCAAATACGAAGTAGACAAAGAGTCTGGCGCTGTGTTCGTAGACCGTTTCATGTCTGCTCCAATGTTCTACCCATGTAACTACGGTTACGTGAACCACACTCTGTCTCTGGACGGTGATCCGGTAGACGTACTTGTCCCAACTCCATACCCGCTTATCCCGGGTTCAGTCATTCGCTGCCGTCCGGTTGGCGTACTGAAAATGACTGATGAGTCAGGTGAAGACGCGAAAGTTGTTGCGGTACCGCACTCTAAACTGTCTAAAGAGTACGACCACATTCAGGACGTAAACGACCTGCCAGAGCTTCTGAAAGCACAAATCACTCACTTCTTCGAGCGCTACAAAGAGCTTGAATCAGGCAAGTGGGTTAAAGTAGATGGTTGGGAAGATGCAGCTTCAGCTCGCGCTGAAATCCTGACTTCTTACGAGCGTGCTCAGCAAAAATAAGCGCTAAGCAACGTTAAAAAAGCCAGCACGATGCTGGCTTTTTTTGTGGCTTAAATCCGTTGACACCAGTCACCGGAATCAATGATGGAATCGAGTCGGCTGGCATCCTGATAGATGTATATCCAGGCGGTGCCATAGGGGGTTTCAATCGTTTCACGTCGGTACTCCACTGGTACATCTTCCAGAACGTCCAGCTTCGCCAGCGTCTCCTCATCAACCCGATACACTTCACCATGAATCGACTGATGACCGGCGACTAAGCCCGGATACGGCCCCAAGTCGTGCAGCGCATATTCTGGCTGCGTATCAAACCGTCCGAGTTGTTCACTGTCGGTCAGATAGTTGTGATTGCTTTCGCCCTGACGCAACGTGCCATAAACAAATACCAGATGCTGCACACTCTTCTCCCTGTTTGCATTCGGCTCATTTTCGGCCGCCAACGCGTTAGTCAAACTCAAACCGGTACAGCAGATCGACACCACTGTCGAGACCTGAAACCGCCTCAAGATACAGATCTTTCATCAATCGGTAGCGAACCGTAAACTCGCCAACCGAGTTAAAAATACCCACACCGTACTTCACTTGCAAGCCTGGCAGAATGTAACCACTTACGGTGACCTGTGAGTCATCGCCCGAGCCGGCGGTATCAAGCTGCAAATCCTGCACGCCCAGCTCTTCGCCAATCTGGCCAACCACTTTACCGCTTTTCGCCAGACTCAGACCAATCAGGGTCGTGGTCATCGCGTTGCCACCCGTTTCACCATCAATGTCCTGACCGCGCAGCAAGTAAGACAGCGCGTTGGCCTGCGGCATACTCGGGTCGGAGAAAATCGACACCGTCGGTTCATCTGCCGGGCCCGTCACCTGCACCCCGGCAACCACATCGTCCTGAGTGTTGTCCGGGTTACGAATCGCTTTGATCGACACGTATGGCTGATCCACCGGGCCATTCATCAGAATCTTACCCTCCTGAATGATCAAGTCCTGACCAAACGAGCGGTACTGACCATCCTGAATATTCACCTCACCGGTCACAAATGGCCCCTGGTCTTTCTGGCTGACCTGCAAACGTCCCACCAGACCACCTTCCAAACCAAACGCACTCAGTTTGAAGTCATTACCAATCACGATGCTGACGTTGGTTTCGACGTTAAACGGTATGCTACTCTGCTCTGAAATCGGCTGCAGATCCGCATTCACCAGCACCTGATCTTTCGAGACACTGATCGCGCTCGGCGGCAGTTCTTCGACCACAATCCGTCCCCACGGCAGCGCTATCGAACCGTCGATTTTCGCCAGTTTCGGCTGCATTGCCAGCGTCAGATCGGGCACCACTTTCATTTTCACCATCGGCGGCAGATCCACCAGCAAAGACTCCGCTCCGACATGGGCATTGACCCGCCAGTCATCGAGTTGCTGCCAGTTGGCATCACCAGTCACGTTGAGTTTGCCATCGGTGGTTTCAATGCCCGCGTCCAACGTCGCCTGATAGCCGTTGAAGTTAACCGCCAGGGTGCCAGCGTTGATTTCCACTGGCGAAATGTCACCGCGTACCTGCATATCGCTGACACTAAAACGGCCATTGACCTGAGGATGCAACATCGCGCCGCTGAAAGTCACATCGGTTTCAATGTTGGATTTCACTTCGCTGTATTCGCCAATCAGCGGCGCGAGAAAATCGATGTTGAACGTAGTGAGCTTAAGCGCGCCCTGCATCTGCTTGTCTTCAGCGATGACATTCGGAATCGTCAGCTTGCCGCTGACATCTCCGTTGTCCGTCACATCCACCTGCCAATCGGCCTGCAGGCGGTTTTTCACCAACATCGCGTTGAGCTCAATCTTGTCCCAGCCGAGTTTGAGTGTCTGTTCCAGTTTCTGTTCCACATTGCCTTCAGGCATGCGAATTTTTGCCTTCACCTGCGGCGGTTGATCCGGTGACCACTTGGCCCACACGTCAGCATCCACGGAACCACGCAACAATGTTTCGGGTGGTAAGAAAGCTTTCACCTGAGCAAAGTCAAACTGATTGACCGACAGCTGCGCTTCGCCACTTGCACCGACGGTAGCTGGTTTATCCAGACACAGGGACGAACCCGCCTGGCGCCAGCAGTGAGCGGCGATCGTTGCGTTCTGCTGGTCAATATTGGCTTTGATCTCGGTTGCGTGATTGAGCTCCCACACGCCCTGTTGAGACTCAATCCGCGCACGCTCTAAACGCCCGTCCCAGATCATCGCGGGTTTCTCCAACAAGCTCCCCGCCACCGCAAGCTGCGTCGAGACTAAATCGGAGTCTACGTCGAGCGTCAGCTCATGCTGCGCCTGCGTGCCACGCGCAACCAGATTCACCGTGCGCACCACCTGATCCTGATACTCCATTCCTTGTACACGCAGACTGATATCCGCCTGCGGCGTTGGCATCGGCACCACACTGCCACTCAGAGTCACGTGTTTTACCTTTGCTTCTTGCTGCCAGGCGAGGCGGTCAGCATCAAGCGCCAGCTTCACTTTCGGCTCTTTAAGCGGCCCCAGCAACGTCACATCGCCAATCACCCTGCCTGTTAAATCCGGCATACTTTTGGCTAAATCCGGCAGATCGAGAGACAATCCTAAACGCCATGTTTTGTCCAACTGGCCCTGCGCCGTGACTTTGTTCGGCCCGTGCGCCAGTGTCAGTCCGGGAGTAGAAAATTTGAAATCACTATTTCCGCTGACATCCGACGCACTGAGCATGCCGTTAATGTCCAGCGGGTAGTCACGCACCATGCCATGAATCGCCAGAGTCGGCAGTTCAACTTGCCAGCCCCCCTGCTTGGTCAGTTGTCCTGAGGTCGCCACATCGCCGCTGACTACGCCTTCGGCTTGCGGCCATTGCAGTCCGGGCTGAATTTGCTTGAGGTTCAGTGAAGCCTGCCATTTGACCAATGCACTCCAGTCGGCACTGGCCTGCCCTTGAATATCCCCGCCCAGAGTATGAACCTTCAGTTCATTGAGCGAAATGCGTTGCAGATTCCCTTCACCTTGCAGAGCGACATCCACTTCCGGCACCGCATTGCCCTTCAGATGGCTTTGCAGCTCAAGCTGATAGCCTTGCAGCGATCCTTTGGCGGCGATACGCGGCGCTTCAACAAAATACTCGCCCTTTTCCACCAGCGGCCACTGCGCCTTGAGTGTGTCGATGGTGACATCAAACGGAAACTCTCTGTTCAGCGGTTGCAGTTTGGCATTTAATTGAGCTTCAGCGCGGCCTGCCAGCTGAGCTTTCAAGGCCAGATTGGCGACGCTGCCACTGGCGTTGAGCGTCAGCGTCTGCCCTTTGGCTTCTGCCAGTTTCGCGGTGGCATCGAGAGCGAGCGACAACGGATAATCGCCGCTCAGCGTGATTTGCGTATTGAGCTTGGCGTTCACTTGCGGCATGTCGAGTTCCAGCGTATCAACACTCACTTGTGACTGATAGGCGCTGGCTTTGAGCCCCAAATGATGAATCTGAATCGGCGTCTCTTGCACCAGCGTGAAATCACGCAGATCAAAGCGGTTCAGTTCGATTCGCAGCGGAATGATCACCTCTGGCAACACGATATCCTGAGCCGGTTCATTGGCGGCTGGCGGCGCAGCGGGGGTTTGTGTCTCAACTGCCGGGGCCAGTGCCACGCGCACGCCCTGCCAGTCGGTCTGGCCGATTCTCAGACGATTGCTCTGAAAGGCCGCGCTGGTCGCGAAATGTTGCCAGTCAAGCTGGTGACCCAGCACATTGAGGTGAATATCATCCAGCACCAAACGGCCCAGTTTGATCGGCACCGGCGTCGATAGATTGGTCAGCGGCTCAGACGGCGCGCTTGGAGGCTCGTCACTGGAAGCGGGCAGCGAAGGCAAATTGAGATGCAGGCCGCTAATGGCGACTTCATTCACACACAACACCGGATCCAGCAGGCAGCTGGCTTTCACTGCCAGCGTCAGACTGTCGACCTCGGTGTCGATGTTGAGCTCAGCATCGTTGAAGCGAACCTGCTGCAGAGTAAAACGGGGGAACAGCGCCCCCTGCGTGGCGCCAACGGAGAACTGAGGCAGCGCTTTTTGCGCCCCCCACACCACCAGATTCAAGCCTTGGTTGGTAAACAGCAATCCGGCAATCGCCAGCGTCAGAATGATGGTCAGAGCAACCAGAGCTGCGGTGAACCATTTGGTCCATTTGATCGCGCGCCTGATCATAATTCCGGCCCCAGCGTGAAGTGGATCTTGAAGCGGCTACCCGGATCTGAGTCTAACCCCCAGGCAAAGTCGAGGCGGATCGGGCCGACTGGCGAGATCCAGCGAATGCCAAAACCGGTACCGGTTTTCCAATCCGGTGTATCGTTAAATGCATCACCGTAATCAACAAACAGTGCGCCCCACCAGTTCCCCGTCAGACGGTACTGATACTCCAGCGAGCTGGTGGCGATGTATTTCGCACCGGTCAACGAACCACTTTCATCGCGTGGTGAAATCGATTCATAGCCGTAACCACGCAGGTTATTGTCGCCACCAGCAAAGAAACGCAACGATGGCGGCAACTTATCGAAATCTTCGGCAAAGTTCGCACCGCCATCCAGACGAATCAGACCGCGGTGGTTATTTCCGAGGCTGCGCAACCAGGAAGTGCCCGCCTGTACCCGTGTCACTCGAGTATCCGAGATAAAAGCCGGGTCGCCATATTCCAGCGTCATGGTTTGTTTGTCGCCCCAGGTGAGCAGCGAACCGTTCATGCGCGAACGGGTGCGCGTATAGGTCACACCGGGTAAGACGAATTGAGCCGCATCGTCCTGTATACCCTGTTCATAGTTTTCAATCAGATAACGAACGAACAGCGTGCGGTGCCAGCCGTTGTCCAGCAGCCAGTGGCGCTCCAGCGACAAGTTGGATTCAATACTTTTCGTATCACGATTATCGACGTGCTTCATCCCGTATTGAATGCGATAGTACTCATGCAATACGTCTTCGAGCGGAATCTTGTAGCCGGCAGTAATGCTCTGCTCTGGTGCGGAAATGGAAAAGCTGCTGTCAAAACTGTGGCCGCGTTCATTTACCCACGGTTTTTTCCACTTGAGTGAGCCACGCACCCCGACGTCGGTTGAATAACCGATACCCGTTTCGAGCTGGTTACGCGATTGCGGTGCCAATGAAACATTCATCGGCAGCTCGCGGCCATTGGTCAACTGACTGAGATCGGGTTCAACCAACACCGACGAAAACCAATCGGTATTAGAGAGGTTCTGGTTAAACAGCCCCACCTGTGACACCAGATACGGGTCACCCTGTTTGAACGGTTGTAGCGAGCGCACACGGTTTTCGTAGATTTGGCTACCGGTAATCGTGCTGGCACCAAAGTGATAGCGAATGCCACTGGCATAATGCAGACGCACAAACGCTTCATTGAGCTCTGGCGCGACTTCAAGTTTGCTGACGATGTACTCGCCATCAAAATAGCCTTTTTGCAGCGCCAAGTTGCGCAGACCCGATTTCAAGCTGTCGTACTGACCATGATTGAGCGGCTCACCAACCGTCAGACCGCTGCGGCGAATCAGGCGCTGAAAGTCTTTGTCGCTCTCCGCTTCGCCTGTGATCACGATGTCCACCAGCTTAAGACGCACCACTTCCCCCGGCTCCACCGTCAGGGTCATCGCCTGATTAGGTTTGGTGACATCAAAGTCAAATTGCGGGTGGTAGTAGCCCAGTGCATTGAGCGCCTCGGTGATGGTTTTCTCCAGACGCGACTGAAAGCGCAACTGAGTGGAGTAGTCGCTCTTGGGTATAGAAGAGAGATAAGCATCGACATTGTCTTTCAGCCCGCTTTCCAGCCCTTTAATGGTTAAATCCACGTCGGCGAAAGAAGCAGCAGAAAAGCATAAAGCCGAGATTAGCACTGGTAATGGGGTTCGTCTCATGCTTAATTATTGGCGTTATACAGCAGTTAAGATTTAGCTAGTTGAGAATCATACCGTCAATATGCAATTTAGTCTGTATGAAAACAGTCAATTATCCGGTCTCTCTGTTCATGGTCACACAGTCAGCGAATTAAAAAGGAAATATCATGTTAGACAAACAAGTGATGGTCACCGCTGAAACGGCATTACCAGGACGCTCGACTCCTATGAGTCTAGAAGACACTCACTTCGTCAATCAAACCAGTCTTTCGGCAGCACCCGCAGCGGGTCAGGAAGAAATTCTGATCGGCATGGGCTGTTTCTGGGGCGCAGAACGCCTGTTCTGGCAACTGGATGGCGTAGTCTCAACGTCGGTTGGTTACGCAGGCGGCTACACGCCAAACCCGACTTACGAAGAAGTGTGTACCGGACGCACTGGCCATACCGAAGTGGTACGCGTCATCTACAACCCAAGTGTACTGTCACTGAACGCCCTGCTGCACGCATTCTGGGAACGCCATGACCCGACGCAAGGCATGCGTCAGGGGAACGATTTGGGTACTCAGTACCGCTCCGCGATTTACACCTACAGCGACGAGCAGCAGGCTATTGCCGAGCAGAGCAAAGCCGATTATCAGGCGCTGCTGGAAGAGCACCAACGCGACCTGATCACCACTGAGATTCTGCCAGCGGGTCCTTACTACTTCGCGGAAACCTACCACCAGCAATATCTGGCGAAAAATCCACAAGGCTATTGCGGCTTGGGCGGCACTGGTGTGTGCTTCCCGCCGAACCTGGCGTAAACCGCTCTGATGCTTCAGGTTGCCGGAACCCACATTCCTGTAACCTGAATTTTTCGCAACCTCATTTTCTGTGCTATACCTTTGGGTGCTCAACCAAAGGAACAAAAACAATGAAAAATAAAACACTTATCGCCTTAATGCTGGCGTGCTCTCCAACCCTCGCTCTCGCTCACAACATTCAGCTCGGCCAATCGGTGCCGAATGTCGAAGTCGACAGTTACGGGGAAGTTGTTCTGCAAAACAAAGATACCACCTTCCAACCCTGGAACAGTGCTCAGATGCCGGGCAAAGTTCGCATCATTCAGGCGATTGCCGGGCGGAGCAGTGCGAAAGAGATGAACGCGGCGCTGATGGCCGCCATCACTGCCGCGCACTTTCCAGAAGAGCAGTACCAAACCACCTCGATCATCAACCAGAATGATGCAATTTGGGGAACCGGTTCATTCGTGAAATCGTCCGCGCAGGACAGCAAGAAAGAGTTCCCATGGTCCTCTATCGTGCTGGATAAAGCCGGAAAAGTTGCGAAAAGCTGGGATCTTCAGGAAGAATCCTCTGCAATTATCGTTCAGGATAAAGCGGGGAAAGTGCTGTTTGTTAAAGAAGGTTCACTCAGCGAACCGGAAATCGAACAAGTACTTGGCCTGGTGAAACAGAGCCTGTAATTCTCATGCCGTGAGGAGAAATCTCTGCTCACGGCACAATCCGTACTTGCCTCTACGTCTAATTGTTATACTATAACAATTCTTTTTTCATCCAGTGGATTCACCATGAACCATAGCCTGCACAGTCTGCGACTGCATGCTCGGGTAGTCACCTTAATGGCTATCCTGCTGACGCTATGGCTCAATTTTGCTTACGTCGAACATCAACTGGATATCACGCCATCGCATCACACGCAGCATCATTGTCAGCTATTTTTCGGTGCCCATCACGGCCTTGCCGCTACACTGCCAGAACTGCCGGTGTGGATCGAACACGATTATCTGCAGCCCGTCGCGGCCACGCTGAACATTACTCGGCTCTATCTGGCCTATCTGGCCCGCTCACCGCCCACTCTGTAAATCACTGCTATTTCCGCGTGCTGTGCGCGCCTATTACCTATTTCAGTATTTATGGAGTCAAACAATGTTTACTAAACCTGTGCTGGCACTCAGCATTTCTGCCGCTCTGTGTGGCAGCGCTTTCGCTCAAGAAGAATTTCGCCAACACGAAGCCCATGTCCATGGCCATGTCGAACTCAATATCGCTCAGGATGGTCAGGATCTTTTGATTGAAATCACCGCGCCAGGCGCTGACGTGGTGGGTTTTGAACACGCACCGCAAACAGATGAGCAGACACAACGCCTCAATCAGGCGCTGGATAACCTCAACAACGCCGAAGCGATTTTCACCCTGAGTGACGGTGCGCGTTGTCATCTGGAAACGGCCAACGTCAAGCATACATTGGGTGGGGCGGACGACCACGACCACGACCACGACCACGACCACGACCACGACCACGACCACGACCACGACCAGCATGATGATCATGACCACGAGCAACATCAAGGCCATGATGACCATGAACACCACGATGATCATGAACAGGCGCATGAAGGTCATGAGCATCACGACGAGCACCAGCACGGTTCGTTCACAGTACAATATCAGTACCATTGCGATCAGATTACTGAGCTGAAGCAAATCGATAGTCACTGGTTTGAATTGTTCCCGAACACCCAGGAAATGGACGTGAATCTGCTGACCGACAGCGTACAGACGGCGACGGAACTGCGTCCGGGTCAGGCTCGAATTTCACTGTAATGGACCTCTCGGGTAAGTACTTACTTACCCGAGACTATTTTGCAAGGAACTGTTATGAGTGAACTCCATCTCTATTCGGCCAAGCAGGTGATCGAACTCAATCAGGTCACTTTTCGCTGGCCAGACAGCGACAGCCCGACATTAGATATCGAAAAGCTGAGTGTCGCAGCCAAAGAGCATCTGTTTATCAAAGGCCCAAGCGGGTGCGGTAAATCCACCCTGCTCAGCTTGCTGACCGGCATCAATACCGCCAGCAGCGGCGAAGTGCGCCTGCTCGGACAAGATTTGAGTCAGCTAAAAGCCAGCGCCCGCGATCGCTTTCGCGCCGATCATATTGGCTATATCTTTCAGCAGTTTAATCTGTTGCCTTATCTGTCAGTGATCGACAACGTTATTCTGCCGTGCCAGTTCTCGGCCCTGCGCCGCAGCAAAGTCAACGAGCCTTTAACTGAGCGGGCCAAAGCACTGCTGACGCGTCTGCACTTGCCGCAAGCTCTGCTGGAAAAACCAGTTGTAGAACTGAGTATCGGCCAACAGCAGCGCGTGGCCGCCGCGCGCGCCTTGATTGGCGAGCCACATCTCATCATCGCCGATGAACCGACTTCGTCACTCGATTACGACAATCGCAGCGCTTTCATTGAATTGCTGCTGGAAGAGGCAAACCGTGTCGGCTCTACCTTGGTGTTTGTCAGCCATGACCCGACACTGGAAAGCTTGTTCAGCCGCAGTGTTCACTTACCTACTCTCAACCGTGCGCGAGGGATGTTATGAGCGTCACCGTCAAACTGGCCTGGAAAAGCCTGCTCAACCGCAAGACTACCGCGCTGCTGACGGCTCTGACCGTCGCCATTTCCGTTATTCTGCTGCTGGGTGTAGAACGCATTCGTACTCAGGCCAAAAGCAGTTTTGCCAACACCATATCGGGTACCGACCTGATCGTGGGTGGCCGCAGCGGACAGGTCAATCTGCTGCTCTACTCGGTCTTTCGCATTGGTAATGCCACCAACAATATCGACTGGAAAAGCTATCAGGAATTCAGTACTCATCCGGCCGTGAAATGGGCGATTCCGATTTCACTGGGCGACTCGCACAAAGGCTTCCGTGTGATGGGGACTAACCATAGTTACTTTGAACACTATCGCTATGGAAGTAAGCAACCACTTACTTTCTCGCAAGGTCGCGAGTTCAACGGTTTGTTTGAAACCGTGCTGGGCGCCGATGTCGCCCGTCAATTGGGTTACCACATTGGCAGCCAAATCATTATTGCTCATGGTATCAGTGACGTCGGTTTTGCCCGTCATGACAATCTGCCCTTTACCGTGGTGGGTATTCTGGCGCCAACAGGTACCCCGGTTGACAAAACCGTTCATGTTTCGCTTGGTGCCATTGAAGCGATTCACGTTGGCTGGGAGTCCGGAGCGCATCTGGGAAATACTCCGGATGCCGCTCAGCTAGAGCAGCGTCAGTTCGAACCCAAGCAGATCACCGCGATGATGATTGGTCTCAAATCCAAAATTCAGACATTTGCACTGCAACGCCAGATCAATGAGTATCGCAAAGAGCCGCTCAGTGCCATTATGCCTGGGGTCGCGCTGCATGAATTATGGGGCATGATGTCGGTGGCAGAACAGGCGCTGATGGCGGTCTCAGTATTTGTGGTGGTCGCCGGGCTGCTCGGCATGCTCAGCAGCCTGCTTACCAGCTTGCAGGAGCGCCGACGGGAAATGTCGATTCTGCGTGCCATGGGTGCCCGGCCACAGCATGTATTCGCGCTGTTGGTGAGTGAAGCCAGTGTACTGACATTCTCAGGCATCGTGCTCGGGCTGGCCGGACTCTATGCCCTGCTGGCGATCGCCGCACCATTGATTGAAAGTCAGTATGGCATCCGTCTGCAGCTGGAATCGCTGTCCGGTTATGAGTGGCAGCTGCTCGGCTATGTGCAAGCGGCTGGCATCGTGATTGGCTTTATTCCCGCGCTGCGCGCCTATCGCCAGTCGCTCAGCGACGGCATGACGATTCGACTGTAAACAACCTGAATAACTGGGGAAAGAGATGAAAAAATGGCTGGCGAGCGCCGCCCTGATGCTAATGACTGTCGTCGCGGCACCTGCATTTAGCAGTGATGAGGTCTTGAAACTGGACTGGATCGATTTGATTCCGGAAAACGAACGCAATCTGTTTGATCAGCAGGGCATGCCGATGCCGGATCACAACGGCAGCGCACCAGCCAAGCAATCCAAAATCGGCCATGTGCGTTCTGAACTTAATGGCAGCACGGTAAAAATTCCCGGCTTCGTGATCCCATTGGAAGGGGATGAAAATACCGTCACGGAATTTTTGTTGGTGCCGTATTTTGGTGCCTGCATTCATGTGCCACCACCGCCACCGAATCAGATTATTTACGTGAAATTCCCGAAAGGTGCGCCAGTGCAGGAGCTATGGGATGTGGTGTACGTGATTGGGACGCTCAAGACGGAATCGGTCAGTTTGGATCTGGCGGAAACAGGCTATGTGATTGAAGGCAGTGAGATCGCCGAATACGACGATATGTAAATCGTGTTAACAACCAAGTAACCTATTGATTGTGCTGTCTAAACGATGTACTTGGAGAGATACGTCAGTACTCCCAGATAAACAACGAATAGTAGAGCAATCGATAGGTGCTTGCGCAGCTTTATATCCTTCCCGTATTTCATTGGCACCCCCACAAACAGCGGTAACAATTTTAACAAATTATTATCATTTGGCATAGCGCAAATTTGTGCGCTGCAACCAAGAGTTTCGCTGGAGGCAACACGGCAGACAGGGTACATTTTAAACCATGTCCGAGAAGCATAACTGCTGGTAAAACATGGCCGAATCGAAACAACCTGTAGTGATTGATCACGAGCCGACTTCCGGTTCATCGCAGGAAAGAAAATCCAATTACGTCAAAGACAGCGCCAACCGCATTTTTAGTATCGCGCAGCAGCATGGTGTTGATGCTCTGCTGCTGAGTGAAGCTCCGAAGAAAACCCCGCTCGACCGCGCGTTGAAGCGCGAGCGTGATCGTAAAGAGCAGCGTCAGAAGAATCTGGAGCAGATTGTGCGTCTGGCCCATGTCTCATGTCGCAATGAGACGGCCGGCGATCCGGATCAGGACTGGCTGTACCGCTTTTTCGACATGGCACAGGACATTCACAACTCGTCCATGCAGCGCTTGTGGGCTCAGGTACTCAAACGTGAAGTGACCAACCCGGGCTTTACCTCGATGAAAGCGCTAAAAGTACTGCAGGACATGACGCCCAAAGAAGCACAGATTCTGCAACGCGCGGCGGGGCTGGCTTGCAGTTTTGGCAGTGACCAGAGCCTGAAACTGCTGTTCGGGCTGAAGATTCAAAACAGCTTGTTCAGTTTTGGCAAGCGGGCGGTGACCAACACCCTGAATATCGGCAGCCACCAGATGCCCTACTCCAACTTACTGGTGTTGATTGAGCTTGGTCTGCTGCATGCCACCGAACTGGAATCCGGCGAAATTGAACTCGACCCGCCACTGACGCTGAGCTATCAGGGCAAGCATTTATCGCTCAACGCCAACTCGCGCGGCGTGCGTCTGCTCTACTACCGCTTCTCCCCTACCGGCAATGAACTGTGTCGCCTGCTCGGCAACAAGCCGAACATGGGCTACTACGATCAGCTGGTGGCACTGCTGAGCCAGAAATTTACCGTGCACACCGAAGCCAGTGCGTCGACCATTCACCACACGGTGTAATGGCAAACCGCAGAGACAAAAAAGTCAGGCTAAGCCTGACTTTTTGTTTATCGCTTTCAGTCCATGGATTTACTGAGCAATGATGCCGCGCGCGTTCAGCTCAGCCACACACTGCGCCACCAGCTCATCGATACTGGCATCGCCGGCAGGCAGGTCGATTTCCGGATTGAGCGGCGCTTCATACGCAGAATCAATCCCGGTAAAATTGGCGATCTCGCCGGCACGAGCTTTCTTGTACAGCCCTTTCGGATCGCGCTGCTCGCACACTTCCAGTGACGTATTGACGAACACTTCGATGAACTCTCCCTGCGGCAACAAGTCACGCACCAACTGACGCTCTGCGCGGTGCGGCGAGATAAATGCCGTCAGCACAATCAGGCCTGCATCGACCATCAGTTTGGCCAGTTCACCAATACGGCGAATATTTTCGCGGCGATCCTGCTCAGAAAAACCCAAATCACTACACAGGCCGTGACGCACATTGTCGCCATCCAGCAGATAGGTGTGATAACCCAGCGTCGCCAGACGGCTTTCCAGCGCGCCAGCCACGGTTGACTTGCCCGCACCAGACAGGCCAGTAAACCAGAGTACCGCTGGTTTCTGCTTTTTCAGCTCAGCGCGAAAGTGTTTATCAACCGAGTGTTGATGCCACACGATGTTGTCGTCTTTCACATTCGATGCGGTGCTCATATGTCATCCTTTTGCACAGATTTTAAAAATTAAAACGGAAAAAATACCGGGATCAGCGTCAACACCAACGTTGAGTAAACCAGCGAAATCGGAATGCCGACTCGCACATAATCACTCAGTTTGTAATTGCCCACGCTGTACACCAACAGATTGGTCTGATAACCGTAGGGCGAGATAAAACTCGCGCTGGCGCCAAACAGCACCGCCATGATGAACGGCATCGGATCCACGCCATAGCCCACAGCCATGCTGTAGCCAATCGGAAATGCCAGCGCCGCCGCCGCGTTGTTGGTAATGAGTTCCGTCAGTACCAGAGTGACCAGATAGGTCGCCACCAGCGCCCCGAAGACACCCCAGCCATTAAAGGCCTGAATAAACATTTGGCCCATGCGCTCGGATAAGCCGGACGAAATCATCAACTGCGCAATCGACAACGCCGAGCCGACGATCACCACGATGTCGACCGGGAAACGGCGACGTAGCTCACTGATTTGCACAATGCCAAACACAAACAGCAGCAGCAGATACGCCAATAGCCCTTTGATGATCGGCACAAACCCCAGTAGCGACGCGCCAATCACAGCGGCAAACCCCACCAGCACCAGAGTGGATTTACTGGTGTCGAGTTTGGCGCTGGAATCCAGATCGTTGATCAGCACGAACTCGCGACTGTTGGCACGGCGCTGCGCATCGAAGCGTTTGCCCGGCACCAACACAAGTGTGTCACCTGCGGTCAGCGTAATATTGCCCAGCCCGCCTTCCAGCCGTTCATGCCCACGACGAATCGCCACCACCACCGCATCAAAACGGTCGCGAAAACGGCTCGATTTGAGGGTTTTGTTGCAGAAGCTTGCCGAGGAGCTGACGACCACTTCAACGAAGTTCTGACCGTTAAGGTGATGCTGGCCAAACAGTGTCAGACCCTGAATTTCCTGCAGCGTCGAGACACTTTCCACATCGCCACAGAACAGCAGACGATCGCGCGCCTGCAATACGAAATCCGGACCGACCGACGGTACGCTTTCACCATCGCGAATCACTTCGGCGAGAAACAGCTTACGCAATGCGCGCAGGTTGTTTTCGGCAATACTGTGTCCAACCAACGGCGAGCCCGGCTCAACAATCGCTTCAAGGAAATACGGCAGATCGTCCTGATTCTGTTCATCATAACTGGGCAGCAGATAGCTCAGCGGGATCAAAATGATCACCCCGCCCACCAGCACCGCCAGACCGATCATCGAGGGCGCGAAAAAGTTGAGGCTTGGCAGTCCGGCATCTTCGACAAAGCTGTTGATGATCAGATTGGTTGAGGTGCCGATCAACGTCAGCGTGCCCCCAAAGATCGCGGTGTACGACAGCGGGATCAATAACTTCGACGGCGCATGCTGTTGATTGCGTTTGATCGCGCCAATCAGCGACACCACCACAGCGGTGTTATTCGTGAATGACGAGAGAAACGCGGTCGACAAGCCCAGTTTGGCCACCACGGTGCCCAAGTTGCCTTCTGAAATATTGCGGCTCACCCAGCTTACCAAACGCGTTTTTTCCAACGCGCTGGAGGCTAAGATCAACAAAACCAGAGTCAGCAGAGACGTGTTGGTGAAGTTCGACGCCAGCGCGTTCACATCCATCATGCCGGACATAAACGCCACAAACGCCGCGCCGGCAAAAATGAAACTCGGCTTAATTCGCGTGACCAGCAGACAGGTCACGATGCCCAGCAGAATCGCCAGTACCAGCCCTTGTTCCCACATAACACATCCCTCAACACGAGGGTGGTTACCCACCCTCCATCACTTATTACTTAAGCAATTGACTCAGATCCTTGGCATCCCAGTGTGGGAAGTGCTTACGAATCAGCGCGTTGAGTTCAACTTCAAACGCAGAGAATTGACCTTCGGCTTGCGCCACGCTTTGCAGACTGTCACGCACCAGGCCTGCGCCAACGGTGACGTTGGTCAGACGGTCGATGATGATGAAACCACCGGTGTCTGCGCAGTCGAGATATTTGTCCAGTGCGACAGACTGATTGAACGTCCACTCACACAGACCAATGCCGTTCAGTGGCAGTTCTGCTGCCTGATAAGTCGACAGATTGTTGATGTCGTATTGGTGACGAATCGCTGAAACCTGACCGACCGTCTTCTTACCGGCGATCTTCACATCGTAATCACGGCCCGGTTGAAGCGGTTGCTCCGTCATCCACACCACATCGGCCAGCAGATGATTGGTGCTTTCAACCTGATCCTGCTCCAGCACAATCAGATCGCCGCGGCTGATGTCAATTTCATCCGCCAGCGTCAGCGTCACCGCCAGACCAGCGCGCGCTTCTTGCAGATCGCCATCAAACGTCACGATGCGAGCGACTGTGGAGGTTTTGCCTGACGGCAGTGCTTTGATCTTGTCGCCCACTTTGACTGAACCCGACGAGATCGTGCCAGCAAAGCCGCGAAAATCGAGGTTTGGACGGTTAACATACTGCACCGGGAAACGGAACTCGCCGCTGCCTTTTTCCTGATCAACATCGACGGTTTCCAGCAATTCGAGCAGTGACGGACCTTGATACCAGTCCATGTGCGCGCTTTTATCTACCACGTTGTCGCCTTCCAGCGCCGACAGCGGAATGATCTGAATATCGATATCGCCGTGCAGGTGTTTAGAAAACTCAAGGTACTCGGCACGAATCTCTTCAAAACGCGCTTGCGAGTATTCAACCAGGTCCATCTTGTTGACCGCTACCACGAAGTGTTTCAGGCCCAACAAGTTCGAGATGAACGAGTGACGACGCGTTTGATCCAGCACGCCTTTACGCGCATCAATCAGGATCACCGCCAGATTACAAGTCGACGCACCCGTCGCCATGTTACGGGTGTACTGTTCGTGTCCCGGCGTATCGGCAATGATGAATTTGCGCTTCTGCGTCGAGAAGTAACGGTACGCAACATCAATGGTGATGCCCTGTTCGCGTTCAGCTTGCAGGCCATCGACCAGCAGCGCTAAGTCCGGGCGCTCACCCGTGGTACCGACACGTTGGCTGTCGGAATGCACCGCGGCCAGTTGATCTTCATAAATCTGTTTTGAGTCGTGAAGCAGACGACCAATCAGTGTACTTTTACCATCGTCTACCGAGCCACAGGTGAGGAAGCGAAGTAGCGATTTGTGTTGGTGTTGATTGAGGTAACCTTCAATACCTAGCTCAGCAAGTTGAGCTTGAACTGCACTATTCATTTTCTTTCCTTAGACCCTTAGAAGTAACCTTGACGTTTTTTCAGTTCCATCGATCCAGATTGATCGTGGTCGATCGCTCGGCCTTGACGCTCACTCGACGTCGCCACCAGCATCTCTTCGATGATTTCCGGTAGTGTTTTGGCGTTCGATTCAATTGCGCCAGTCAGTGGGTAACAGCCAAGCGTTCGGAAGCGCACGCTCTTGTGTTCAATCTTTTCGCCTGGTTGCAGCTTCATGCGGTCGTCATCCACCATGATCAGCATGCCGTCACGCTCGACCACCGGACGCACGTCCGACAGATACAGCGGTACAATTTCGATGCCTTCTAAGTAGATGTATTGCCAGATATCCAGTTCGGTCCAGTTCGACAGTGGGAACACACGAATGCTTTCGCCTTTGTTGATCTGGCCGTTGTAGGTTTTCCACAGCTCAGGACGCTGGTTTTTCGGATCCCAGGTGTGGTTCTTATCGCGGAATGAATAGACACGCTCTTTCGCACGAGATTTTTCTTCGTCGCGGCGCGCGCCACCAAAGGCCGCATCAAAACCGTACTTGTTCAACGCCTGTTTCAGACCCTGAGTTTTCATGATGTCGGTGTGCTTCGAAGAGCCGTGATCAAACGGGTTGATACCCATCGCCATCCCTTCCGGGTTTTTGTGCACCAGCAGCTCGAAACCGTATTTCTTCGCTGTCGCATCACGGAACGCGATCATGTCGCGGAATTTCCAGTCGGTATCGACGTGTAACAATGGGAATGGGATCTTGCCCGGATAAAACGCTTTGCGCGCCAGATGCAGCATGACCGAAGAGTCTTTACCGATCGAATACATCATGACGGGATTGGCAAATTCCGCAGCCACTTCACGAATGATGTGGATACTTTCTGCCTCAAGCTGTTTTAAATGGGTTAAGCGTTGTTGATCCATTTTGCGTGCTTCCTTTTAGCTGCCTGTTGGCTTGAAAGACCCGCGACCGGGTCTCGCAATTTGAATAATTGGGTTATGCGTATTGGTATTGAGCTGACGGGTTGGTGTTGTCACCAAACCAGGCCAGTTTGTCGGCCAGCGTCACGACTTCACCAATGACAATCAGTGACGGCGACTGAGCATGTGCCGCTAACTGAGGTAACTCACTGAGTGCGCCGCGAAAAACTTTCTGCGTTGACTGCGTGCCACGTTCGATGATCGCAATCGGCGTACTGGCGTTACGGCCATGTTCAATTAGCTGCGTGGCGATGGTGCTCGATTTCATCAGCCCCATATAAATCACCAGCGTCTGTTGACTGCGAGCGAGCGTTGACCAGTCCATATCGGCGGCTTCGGCTTTCAAATGACCAGTGACAAACAGCGCGGACTGCGCGTAATCACGGTGGGTCAGCGGAATACCGGCATAGGCCGTTGCACCAGCAGCGGCAGTAATGCCCGGAATAACCTGAAACTGAACGCCAGCATCAAACAGCACTTCCAGCTCCTCACCGCCACGACCAAACATAAAAGGATCGCCGCCTTTGATGCGCACCACACGGTGGCCTTGCTTGGCAAAATCGACCAGCAACTGGTTGGTTTTTTCCTGCGGCACGCTGTGATGACCCGCGCGTTTACCCACACACACCAGAATGGTGTCACTTGGGATCAGGGCCATAATGTCGTCAGACACCAAGTAGTCATACAGCACCACATCCGCCTGTTGCAGATAGCTGAGCGCTTTCACCGTCAGCAGCTCCGGATCACCCGGCCCGGCACCCACCAGTGCCACCTCTCCCGGCTGCAGTTGGCTGCGGGCAATCTTGGACCATGTCTGGTTGTGTGCGCCGCCATCGACCGCCACTAAGCGTGGAGCTGCTGTTGTCAGCGTTGACACTGTTTGTGAACCCGCCATGTTTTGTCATCCCTTACCCGATTGATGATTGCATTATGGGCAGTTCCTTTTATTACCTGAAATTCTAAAATTTCATTTTTTATTCGAAAAACTGATATAGGATTGGCACAGTTGAAGCATTGAGGGGGCAAAAATAGCGGGCAAGGGGTGAATAAGAAGTGCGCGAACGGTCCGGAAAATCTCGCTTTCTGTACGCAATAAGGTGCTTAAAATCACATTTCACTATCCATTGAAGTCATTGTTTCATCACTATTTGTTACATTTATCGAGTTATTGACTTCCCTCAACCCGATTGGAGCGCACCATGACAGCGGCAATCAAACCATTATCTGTCGCCATTCTCGGCGGCCTGCTGACGTTAGCTGGCCCGGCGATGGCAGAAACGATCAAACTTCGCATTATCGAAACCACCGACATCCACACTAACCTGATGGATTACGATTACTACAAAGACAAACCATCGCAACAGATTGGTCTGGCGCGAGCGGCCAGTCTGGTCAAAGAAGCGCGCAGCGAAGCCGCCAACAGCATTCTGGTGGATAACGGCGATTTGATTCAGGGCAGCCCGATGGGCGATTACATGGCGGCCAAAGGCATTAAGCCGGGCGAAGTCCATCCAGCCTACAAAGCGATGAATCAGCTCAGCTACGATGTGGGCAACATCGGTAACCACGAATTCAACTACGGGCTGAAATTTCTGCTCGAAACGATCAACGATGCGAACTTCCCCTACATCAACGCTAACGTCTACGACGCAAAATCAGGCGAGCACTTCTTTAAGCCGTATCTGATCAAAACGCACACCTTTAAAGACACCGATGGCAAGGCGCATCAAGTTAAAGTCGGTTACATCGGTTTTGTGCCACCGCAAATTCTGGTGTGGGATAAGAAGAACCTTGACGGCAAAGTGATTGCCAAAGACATCAAAGCCACCGCCGAAAAGCTGGTGCCGGAAATGCGCGCTCAGGGCGCGGATGTGATTGTGGCCATTCCTCACTCTGGCGTCTCTTCCGACCCATACAAACTGGGCGCGGAAAACTCGGTTTACTACCTCACGCAGGTACCGGGTATTGATGCCATTGCCTTTGGTCACTCACACGCGGTGTTCCCGGGTAAAGACTTCTCCTCTCTGCCAGGGGCTGACATCACGCAAGGCACGATTAACGGCGTGACCGCCGTGATGCCGGGTCGCTGGGGCAGCCATGTCGGGGTTATGGATTTGACGCTGGAACAAAAAGGCGGCCAGTGGGTAGTAACGCATGGTCAGTCAGAAGCGCGCCCTATCTTCGATAAAGCGCACAACCAACCGCTGGTTGATGCCGACAAGGGCATCGTTAAAGCGCTGGAAGCCGATCACAAAGGCACGCGTGACTTCGTCAACCAGCCGATCGGACAAGCCAACGATGTGATGTACAGCTATCTGGCACTGGTACAGGACGATCCGACGATTCAAATCGTCAACCTGGCGCAGAAAGATTACGTCGAGCGCTTCATTCAGGGCGACCCGAATCTGGATGGTCTGCCGGTACTGTCTGCCGCCGCGCCATTTAAAGTCGGTGGACGCAAAAACGATCCTTCTAACTTTACCGAAGTGGAATCAGGCGAGCTGACATTCCGCAACGCCGCCGACCTTTACCTTTACCCGAATACGCTGGTGGCAATGAAGGTGTCCGGTAAAGAGGTCAAAGAGTGGCTGGAATGTTCTGCGGGACAATTCAATCAGATCGACGTGAATTCTGAGCAACCGCAATCGCTGATCAACTGGGATGGTTTCCGTACCTACAACTTTGATGTACTCGATGGCGTGAACTATCAGATTGATGTAACTCAGCCAGCCAAATACGATGGCGAATGCAAGGTAACCCATCCGAATGCGCAGCGTATCGTCAATCTGACCTATCAGGGCCAAGCGATTCGTGATGATCAAACCTTCCTGATCGCGACCAATAACTACCGCGCCTACAGCAACAAGTTCCCGGGTACGGGTAGTGAGTTCATCGCGTTTGATTCTCCGGACGAGAACCGTACTGTGGTCGCCGATTACATTTCGCGTGTCAGCAAAGAGCAAGGACAAGTGACGCCAAGTGCGGACAACAACTGGTCATTTGCGCCCATCCACAGCACGCATAAACTCGACATTCGTTTTGAGACCTCACCGAGTGACAAAGCGGCGCAGTTTATTGCCGATAAAGGCCAGTATCCGATGAGTAAAGTGGCCACCGATGAGGTGGGCTTTGCGGTGTACCGTATCGATCTACAAAAGTAACCCGATATTGAGTACAGTATCAGCCGCAGCATGTGCTGCGGCTTTTTTATGGGAGCAAACCGGCATGTCATTCGCCGAGACAGACATTCAGCAGCAGTTTCATCAGTTGATGAGCGAACACGGTTTTAGCAGCGACGAGACAGCCGAACTGCTGGCAGCCGCGACACCGCTGGAGCTGCCGACACGCCATATTCTGGTCAATCAGGGGGAAAACCCGACGCATTTTTACTTCATCTGTAAGGGAATTTGCCACGCCAGCTACCTGACGCCAGAAGGCAAGGAGTTCAGTAAGGAGTTTTACTGGGAACAGGATTGGATCATTGGTTTTGAAAGCCTGATTCACCGTGCTCCGTCGCCGTATCTGCTCGAGAGCCTCACGCCGGTCACGCTGCTGTGCTTACCGATTGAGTATCTGCACCAATGGCGTCAACGCTTTCATCCGTTGTATATCAAGCTGCTGGAAGCGCAGCTGATGCACAAGGAAAACAAAGAACGGTTTATGTTGCTCTATCGCCCAGAACAGCGTTATCAGGTGATGTGTCAGCAGTTTCCGGAATTAATTCCGCGCGTCAGCGACACCCACATCGCCGCCTATCTGGGGATCACGCCCATCAGTCTCAGCCGAATCAAAGCCCGGCTGAGAAACGAGTGATGCTTATTTGATGTAACGGGCGCGGAACTGACGGCCTTTCATTTTGCCGTTGCTGAGTTTTTCCAGCGCCACTTTAGCCACGCTCTTTTGCACCGCGACATAGGCGCGCATCTGGAACAAGTTGATCTTACCGATCTGATCCGCCGTCAGGCTGCCATCGCTGGTCAGCGCGCCAAGAATATCACCCGGGCGCACTTTCTGTTTCTTACCGCCGTCGATCTGAATCGTCACCATGTTCGAACGGTATGGCGCGACACCTTTCACCGGTGCAGGCAGTTCAGCTGGTGACACCACGATGTCCATGTACTCTTCGATCTGCGCGATGCGATACATCTCTTTATCGCTGAAGAAACTGATCGCCAGACCTTTACTGCCCGCGCGACCGGTACGGCCGATGCGGTGTACGTGCACTTCCGGATCGCGAGACAGTTCGAAGTTAAATACCGCGTCCAGGTTGTCGACATCCAGACCACGCGCCGCAACATCCGTGGCGACCAGAATTGAGATACTCTTGTTGGCAAACTGCACCAGCGCCTGATCGCGCTCGCGCTGTTCCATATCACCATGCAGTTCAATCACACTGAAGCCTTTGTGGTGCAGCTCATCGGCCACGCTCTGCACTTCACGTTTAGTGTTACAGAACACCACCGCCGATTCCGGTTGGTGATTCAGCAGCAGTGTCGCCAGCGCTTCATCACGCGCTTCCGTGCCTTCAACTTTGTAGAACTGTTGGCGAATACTCGATGCTTCATGTGTCGAGGCCACTTTGATCATCAGCGAATCGTGGGTCACCGATTGAGCGATCTCTTGAATCGCTTGCGGATAGGTGGCACTGAACAGCAGTGTCTGACGCTGTTTTGGCGCTTCGGCGATGATCGCATCCAGCGCTTCCTGAAACCCCATCTCCAGCATACGATCCGCTTCGTCGAGTACCAGAGTGTTAAGTTCTGACAGGTCGATACGTCCTTTGGACAGGTGATCCAGAATACGCCCCGGTGTACCCACCAGAATGTGCGCGCCGTGCTCCAGCGAACCAATCTGAGGCCCCATCGGCATACCGCCACACAGAGTCAGCACTTTGATGTTGTGAATCGCGCGTCCGAGCGTGCGAATATCGGTGGCGACCTGATCGGCCAGCTCACGAGTCGGACACAGCACCAGTGACTGCACACGAAAACGCTTCACGTTGAGGTTTTGCAACACGCCCAGACCAAACGCTGCGGTTTTACCTGAGCCGGTTTTCCCCTGACCAATCACATCCTGACCGTTGAGGATTGCTGGCAGAGATTGCGCCTGAATCGGCGTCATATGAGTAAACCCCATGGTATCGAGGTTTGAGAGCAGTTCTGGCTTGAGGTTCAAAGCAGCAAAAGATGTTGGGTTCAAGGGAGTGTCCTTAGGTCAGACGAAAAAACGAGCGGCTATTATCGTTATTTTAATCGTCAGCACCAGTGAATATTGATTTAATTTTTTTGCTGCCGACGCTTAACTTTTGTTAATGCTGAAGCCGGAGTGCGCTGCTAGAGTAAAGCGCTAACCATCCTAAGGAGTGACGCATGGTAACCTGGCAATGCCTTTCTTTTTCTGAACTCACCAACCACCAACTGTACGAACTGCTTAAACTGCGGGTCGACGTGTTCGTCGTTGAACAAACCTGTCCCTATCCGGAACTCGACAACAAAGATATTGCCGAAGGCGTCAAGCATCTGCTTGGCTACCGAAATGGGCAGTTGATCGCCTGTTCTCGTCTTCTACCAGCCGGAGTCAGCTACCCCAGCGTCAGTATCGGCCGTGTCGCGACATTGCAGACCGCCCGCGGAGATGGTCTTGGCCATCAACTGATTCGCGAAGCACTCGAGCAGTGCCAAAGCTTGTGGCCCAATCAGGCAATTGAGATCGGCGCGCAGGAGCATCTGTCGGAGTTTTATGCCCGTCACGGTTTTGTACGAACCTCATCCACCTATCTCGAAGATGGCATTGCGCATGTGGACATGAAGCGCGGCGCATGACTCCTCATACCCTGGCACTGTGGTTACTGGTTCTGGGCAATCTGGCCGCGTCACTCTCGGATGTTGCGGTCAAGCTGCTTGATGGGGAAGTGTCGCCCTTTCAGTATATGTTTTTGCGCCAGTTGATTTCGTTGGTTGTCATTCTGCCCATGTGGTGGCGGCAACCTCGCGCGCAGCGCGCATTGCTGAATCCAGGCGTAACCACATTACGCGCCCACCTGGTATTAATCGGCAGTGGCTGCATGTTGGTTGCGATTACCTATTTGCCGCTGGCGACCGCGAATGCGGTGTTTTACGCCGCGCCATTGTTGATGCTGCCGCTCTCAATCGTATTGCTTAAGGAAACACCCGGACTGGGCAAAGTCGTGGCGACGGTATTGGGGTTTATTGGCGTGTTGGTGGTACTGCGTCCCTCGCAGTTTCACTGGGCAGCCATGTTTGCACTCGGGACAGCGATGACGTTAGCCCTGTTTAACATTCTGGCGCGGAAGATTCCCGCGAGGCAGACAGTCGTCACGACCCTGATGTGGACTTCGCTGTTTTCGTTGCCGCTGTCGGCGACTCTCACCTTGTGGCGATGGCACCCGATGACTCTGGAACAGATCGGCTGGGTTGCCAGCAGTGCGCTGTTAGTTCTGACCTACAACGGCCTCGCTGTCGCCGCCTACCGACGTGCGCCAGCCAGCCAGATTGCGCTGGCGGAGTATTCGGGATTGATTTTCGTCGCACTGATGGGAATGTGGTGGTTCAACGAGATGCCTGATAGCCTGACCTGGCTTGGCATCGCGCTGATTGTGTTACCGCTGCTGCCCGTCAGAATTCTCAAACGGGCAAGCCAAGCAGGGCGTCATTTGCTGCGGCCAAAGCCGCCGTCGGACAAACGGAAAAACATCACCGATTGATTATTTTTCTCGAGTTGCAGAATGTCCAACTTACCCTCACTGGAGAGTTTAAACCGAATCAGTTGGCCCTGTTGAATTTGGCTCAGTGGTTTGTCACTGCCTTCGATTTTCACCAGATCGTTCAAATCGGCCATTGGCAGTTCGTTGTTACGAAACACCTGCGAAAGCGTATCACCTTGCTGCACGATGTATTCATGCCACGCAGTCGATTTGAGTTTGCTTTGCTCTGCTGACTGCTGCTCACTCAAACCACGGGTATTAATGTTCACTTCCACACGCTGGCCTGACGCTGGCGTTTGTGGTGCTTCAGCCGAATGCTGAGGCAACGGAATCACCATCAATATTAAAACCACCGGCACCAACACCATCAGAGCACGTTGATGCAACTTTGGCAGTCGTTGCCAGAACTGCACCACTTTTTGCTGATATTGGCGCCAGTCAAATTGGAAGTCGATAGCTGCCCACTTGCTTTGAATCAGTGCGAGATAATCTGTCTGTTGCTTTTTCTTATGTCGACGATTCATGTTAATCCGTCCCTAAAATCCTTGCCACAGTATAAAAACTCATGTGCCGAGAGTATAGAGGCAGGCCCCTAATCTGCTAAAGGTTGACATAATCCTGAAGATTTTCCTCTGGTATTCTGCACAAAGTCACACCTTGCGCCCTTATTGTAACGATTTCCCGCCGGGCGTTTCATCCCTATGCTGAACCTGTTATCCTGTGGCCTTTATTGATACGACAAAGAGTGACTTTTATGTCTGACGTAAAATTTGAAACCGTAGAACAGAAAGCAAGCTACGGTATCGGTCTGCAAATGGGCCAGCAACTGGCAGGTAGCGGTCTGGAAGGCTTGAGTGTTGATGCAATTGCAGCGGGTATTGCCACTGCACTGGTTGGCGACATGCCAGCAATTGAAATCGATGAAATCAACCAAGCTCTGCAAGCTCTGCACATGCGCGCTGAAGAAGCACGCCAAGAAGCAGCAAAAGCAGCAGCCTCTGAAGGTGATGCATTCCTGAAAGACAACGCTCTGCGTTCAGAAGTAACCGTTCTGGAATCTGGCCTGCAGTACGAAGTGATCACTGAAGGTACTGGTGAAATCCCAACTGCAGATAAAGCAGTACGTGTTCACTACCACGGTGAACTGGTAGACGGTACGGTATTCGACAGCTCAGTATCGCGCGGTCAACCAGCTGAGTTCCCAGTGACTGGCGTAATCAAAGGTTGGGTTGAAGCACTGCAACTGATGCCTGTGGGTTCTAAATGGAAACTGTACATTCCACACGATCTGGCATACGGCGAGCGTGGCGCAGGTGCCGCTATCCCTCCATTTGCTGCCCTAGTATTTGAAGTGGAACTGCTGGACATTCTGTAAGCAGAACGAATTAGCAAAGAATTAACATCAAGCGGCGCTCAGCGCCGCTTTTTTTATCTAAACTTAAACTTCAGCCAACATTTAGGAATGACCGTCATCATGAAACACTCTCTCGTCTGGACACTGATGCTAGGAACCGTATTCAGTGCCCCAAGTTATGCCTTCCTCAACCTAGGCAGCAGTAACGATGATCTCGCCAGCATGGTCAGCAGTACGCTCAGTCAGGCAGAAAGTAATTCAGCACTCATCTCTCAAGTAACCAGCCAACTCCCGATCTCCGATCAACAAGCCACTGGTGGGGTTGGAGCACTATTATCTTTGGCACAAAACCAATTATCCGATAGCAACAGCGCTGAGCTCAGCAAACTCATTCCGGGTATGGATCAACTGACCAATCTTAATCTGTCAGGCAGCAAAGACATGTTGTCGGGCATTCAAAGCTTAGAGTCGGTGAATAAAGTGTTTGAGCAACTGGGTCTGGATTCGAGTATGGTGTCGCAGTTTGCACCACTTCTACTGCAATATCTGACGGGTCAGGGTGCCAGTGAAGGTTTGCTCAGCTCGCTGAGCAGTTTGTGGGGAGCATAAAGCTTTTCAGAAACATCAGATACAAAAAAGCCGAGCAGATGCTCGGCTTTTTTAATCACGAACTGATTACTCAGCAGCAGCTTCAACAGCAGCTTCTGGGCGATCAACAAGCTCAATGTAAGCCATTGGAGCTTTATCGCCTGCACGGAAACCACACTTCAGAATGCGAGTGTAGCCGCCTTGACGTGCAGCGAAACGTGGACCTAGTTCGTTAAACAGTTTAGCAACGACTTCGTTGTCACGAGTGCGTGCAAATGCTAGACGACGGTTAGCAACACTGTCAGTCTTAGCTAGTGTAATCAAAGGCTCAACTACGCGACGTAGCTCTTTAGCTTTTGGCAAAGTAGTCTTGATAACTTCATGACGTACTAGAGAGCTAGCCATGTTGCTGAACATCGCTTTGCGATGACTGCTGTTGCGGTTGAGTTGACGACCACTCTTACGATGGCGCATGACCAAATCCTTCTAACTAGTATCGATTAATCTTCAGCGATTGACGCTGGCGGCCAGTTTTCTAGGCGCATGCCCAGAGACAGACCACGTGATGCAAGCACGTCTTTAATCTCTGTAAGAGATTTCTTACCAAGGTTAGGCGTTTTAAGTAGCTCAACCTCAGTGCGCTGTACTAGATCACCGATGTAGTGAATCGCTTCTGCTTTCAGACAGTTAGCAGAGCGAACTGTTAGTTCAAGATCGTCTACAGGACGCAGTAGGATCGGATCGAATTCAGGCTTCTCTTCTTTCTCCTCAGGAACTCGTACATCACGTAGATCTACGAATGCATCCAGTTGTTCAGCAAGAATAGTTGCTGCACGACGGATTGCTTCCTCAGGTTCAAGAGTACCGTTAGTTTCCATATCGATAACTAGCTTGTCCAGGTCAGTACGTTGTTCAACACGCGCTGCATCAACAGAGTAGGCAATTTTGTCTACTGGGCTGAAAGTCGCGTCGACAAGCAGACGACCAATTGGACGCTCGTCTTCTTCGGTATGGATACGCGCAGAAGCTGGAACATAACCACGACCACGTTCAACTTTGATACGCATAGCGATCTCAGCGTTGTCATCAGTTAGGTGACAAATAACGTGTTCAGGGTTTACGATCTCTACATCACCATCATGGGTGATGTCACCTGCAACCACAGGGCCCGAGCCTGATTTGTTTAGTGTAATGAACACTTCATCTTTGCCTTCGGCAACGCGAACAGCCAAACCTTTCAGGTTCAGTAGAATCTCAAGGATATCTTCCTGAACACCTTCTTTGGTGCTGTACTCGTGAAGTACGCCTTCAATCTCTACTTCTGTTACGGCACAACCCGGCATAGAAGATAGAAGAATACGGCGAAGTGCATTACCCAGAGTATGGCCGAAACCACGCTCTAATGGCTCAAGAGTTACTTTTGCGTGTGTCGTGCTGATTTGTTCGATATCAACAAGACGTGGCTTAAGAAATTCTGTTACAGAACCCTGCATTGTGTCCTCTCTTTAGTTTAAACCTTACTTAGAGTAAAGCTCGACGATCAATTGTTCGTTGATGTCAGCTGATAGATCTGAACGTTCAGGCAAACGCTTGAAAGTACCTTCCATCGTGCTAGCATCTACTTCAATCCAAGTTGGTTTTTCGCGTTGTTCTGCAACTTCTAGAGCTGCTTTAATGCGAGATTGCTTTTTCGCTTTCTCACGGATTGCAACAACGTCGTTAGCCGCAACATTGAAAGAAGGAACGTTTACAACTTTACCGTTAACTAGGATAGCTTTGTGGCTAACTAGTTGGCGTGCTTCTGCGCGAGTTGCGCCAAAGCCCATGCGGTAAACTACGTTGTCTAGACGACCTTCAAGAAGCTGAAGTAGGTTCTCACCAGTGTTACCTTTAAGGCGAGCTGCTTCTTTGTAGTAGTTACGGAATTGTTTTTCTAGAACGCCATAGATACGACGAACTTTTTGCTTCTCACGAAGCTGAACGCCATACTCAGATAGACGACCGCGACGAGCGCCGTGTACACCTGGTGCGTTATCGATTTTACACTTGGTATCAATCGCACGAACGCCTGACTTAAGGAACAAGTCAGTACCTTCGCGGCGGCTAAGCTTCAGCTTAGGACCCAAATATCTTGCCATGATCTTTCTCCAATGTTCCCAGAAACGTTAAACGCGACGTTTCTTAGGTGGACGACAACCGTTATGAGGGATTGGTGTCGCATCAACGATGTTAGTGATACGGAAACCAGCGGCGTTCAGTGCGCGAACAGTAGATTCACGACCTGGACCAGGACCCTTAACCATAACTTCCAGGTTCTTCAGGCCATATTCTTTAGCCATTTCAGCACAACGCTCAGCAGCAACCTGTGCAGCGAACGGAGTTGATTTACGAGAACCACGGAAACCAGAACCACCTGCAGTAGCCCAAGCTAGTGCATTACCTTGACGGTCAGTAATGGTAACGATTGTGTTGTTGAAAGATGCATGAATGTGCGCTACGCCATCAGCAACTTGCTTGCGTACACGCTTACGTGCGCGAGTTGGTTGTTTAGCCATTGTACTCTACCCTTCCCGATTATTTCTTGATCGGCTTACGCGGACCCTTACGGGTGCGAGCATTGGTTTTAGTACGCTGTCCACGTAGTGGTAGACTGCGACGATGACGAAGACCACGGTAACAACCAAGGTCCATTAGACGCTTGATGTTCATGGAAACTTCACGACGTAGATCACCCTCTACAGTGTATTTAGCTACACCATCACGCAGTTGATCGATCTGCTCTTCAGTTAGTTCACTGATCTTAACACTTTCAGCAATACCCACTTCAGCTAGGATAGCTTTAGAACGAGTTTTGCCGATACCGTAGATCGCTGTTAGTGCGATTACAGCATGTTTTTGATCAGGAATGTTAATGCCTGCTATACGGGCCACTATTCACTCCTAGTACTTTCTATAAAAGAATTATCCGCAGCAAAGCCCGTAGAGGATACGCTGCGGGATACTACTTCTTTTGCACGCAAAAGGTAGGCCGAGGAATATACTCGACCGACCTTTACTTTTCAAGTAAAAATTTCTGCTTATTAGCCTTGGCGCTGCTTGTGCTTTGGCTCACTGCAAATCACGCGAACGACACCGTTACGCTTGATAACTTTACAGTTACGGCAGATTTTTTTAACGGAAGCACGAACTTTCATTGCTAAACTCCGTAAATCTACTCTGAATGGCGACCGATTAACGGCCGTAACCCTTCAGATTTGCCTTTTTCAACACAGACTCATATTGATTTGACATCATATGTGTCTGTACCTGTGCCATAAAGTCCATGATTACGACAACTACAATCAGTAGTGATGTGCCGCCGAAGTAGAAACGTACGTTCCAAGCGACCATCATGAACTCAGGGATCAGACAGATGAAAGTAATGTATAGCGCACCAGCAAGGGTTAGGCGAGTCATTACTTTATCAATGTATTTAGCTGTCTGTTCACCTGGGCGGATACCGGGTACGAATGCACCAGACTTCTTCAGGTTATCTGCTGTTTCACGTGGGTTAAATACCAACGCTGTATAGAAGAAACAGAAGAAAATAATCGCTGCTGCATAAAGCATTACATACAGAGGCTGGCCTGGGCTAAGAGCCAAAGACACATCAGTTAGCCAACCGAATGTGCTGCTCTCACCGTTCTGACCGAACCACTGAGCCAGTGTTCCAGGGAACAGGATAATGCTTGATGCAAAAATCGCAGGGATAACACCCGCCATGTTGATTTTCAACGGCAGATGCGTGCTCTGCGCTGCAAATACTTTACGACCTTGTTGACGCTTCGCGTAGTTCACGACGATTCGACGCTGACCACGTTCCATGAAAACAACGAAGTAAATAACAGCAAAAGCTACTACTGCGATTAACAGTAGAAGAAGTACATGCAGTTCACCTTGACGCGCTTGCTCGATTGTTTGTCCGATTGCTTTTGGCAATCCAGCAACAATACCTGCAAAAATTAGCAATGAAATACCATTACCAATTCCACGCTCTGTAATTTGTTCACCTAACCACATCAGGAACATGGTGCCGGTTACTAAACTCACGGTAGCAATTAGCGTAAACATGGTTTGGTTGATAACAACCAGATTGTCGACCATGTTTGGTAAGCCAGTTGCAATACCAATAGCTTGGAAAGTTGCAAGTACAAGCGTGCCGTAGCGCGTATATTGGCTGATCTTACGACGGCCTGCTTCACCCTCTTTTTTGAGTTCCGCTAACGCTGGATGAACTACAGTCAACAACTGAACAACAATAGATGCCGAGATATACGGCATGATGCCCAGTGCGAATATAGATGCACGCGAAAGTGCACCACCAGAGAACATGTTAAACATTTCAATGATGGTGCCTTTTTGCTGTTCGAACAAATCGGCAAGTACAGCAGCGTCAATACCAGGAATCGGCACAAAAGAGCCTGCTCGGAATACTAGAAGCGCACCCACTACGAATAACAAGCGCGACTTCAGTTCACTTAAGCCGCTCTGAGCACTACGAAAATCTTGTCCTGGTTTCTTAGCCATCTGTACCTCAATCCTCGAGATTATTCCTCGATTTTACCGCCTGCAGCTTCGATTGCAGCTTTAGCGCCTTTAGTCACGCGCAGACCTTTAACAGTCACTGCTTTGTTGATCTCGCCAGAAAGAACAACTTTAACAAACTCGATGTTCTTAGTAACGATGTTAGCCGCTTTCAGGCTGTTCAGATCAACTACGTCACCAGTTACTTTCGCTAGCTCAGCTAGACGAACTTCAGCAGACACTAGGCTCTTGCGAGAAGTGAAACCGAATTTTGGTAGACGTTGTTTCAGAGGCATTTGACCGCCTTCAAAACCTGGACGAACAGTACCGCCAGAACGTGACTTTTGACCTTTGTGGCCACGGCCACCAGTTTTACCAAGGCCAGAACCGATACCACGGCCTAGGCGCTTCTTAGAAGGCTTAGAACCCGCAGCCGGTGATAGAGTATTCAAAAGCATTATGATTACTCCTCAACTTTAACCATGTAGTAAACCTTGTTGATCATACCGCGCACGCACGGAGTATCTTCAAGTTCTACTGTGTGGTTGATTTTACGAAGGCCTAGACCGCGCAAAGTAGCTTTGTGCTTAGGCAGGCGACCAATTGAGCTTTTAGTTTGAGTTACTTTAATAGTTGCCATGGTGTTCTTACTCCGAAATAGATTCAACAGTCAGACCACGTTTAGCAGCAACCATTTCAGGTGACTTAACGCTTGCTAGTGCATCGATCGTTGCACGAACGATGTTGATAGGGTTCGTAGAACCGTATGCTTTAGACAGAACGTTGTGTACACCAGCAACTTCAAGTACTGCACGCATCGCACCACCTGCGATTACACCAGTACCTTCTGCAGCAGGCTGCATGTAAACTTTAGAGCCCGAATGGCGACCTTTCACCGGGTGGTGAAGAGTACCTTCGTTCAGAGCGATCGTAGTCATGTTACGACGCGCTTTTTCCATTGCTTTTTGGATCGCTGCAGGTACTTCACGAGCTTTGCCGTAACCGAAACCTACACGACCGTTACCGTCACCAACTACAGTCAGTGCAGTAAAGCTCATGATTCGACCACCTTTAACCGTCTTAGAAACGCGGTTAACGGCGATTAGCTTTTCTTGCAAATCATTCGCTTGAACTTGTTGTTCTTTAGCCATCTTTCCAACCCTACCTTAGAATTTCAGACCAGCTTCGCGAGCAGAGTCTGCTAGCGCCGCCACTCGACCGTGGTATTGGAAACCAGAACGATCGAATGCAACTACCGTTACGCCTTTTTCAAGCGCACGCTCAGCAACTGCTTTACCAACTGCTTTTGCTGCTTCGATGTTACCAGAGTATTTCACTTGCTCACGGATCGCTTTTTCTACAGTAGAAGCGGCTGCGATAACCTCAGAGCCATTAGCTGCAATCACTTGAGCGTACACGTGACGAGGAGTACGGTGTACTACTAGGCGAGTTGCACCCAGTTCTGCAATCTTACGACGTGCACGTGTAGCACGACGGATGCGAGATGCTTTCTTATCCATAGTGTTACCTTACTTCTTCTTAGCTTCTTTACTACGCACATTTTCATCTGCGTAACGAATACCTTTGCCTTTGTATGGCTCAGGCGCGCGGTAAGAACGAATGTCAGCCGCAACTTGACCGATGACTTGTTTATCACAACCAGTCAGGATGATCTCAGTTTGGCTTGGACATTCGGCTTTAACGCCCTCTGGCAGTTCATGCTCAACAGGGTGAGAGAAGCCTAGGGTCAGACCTACAGCGTTGCCTTTGATAGCAGCACGGTAACCAACACCTTTAAGAACTAGCTTCTTCGTAAAGCCTTCAGTAACACCAACAACCATGTTGTTTACAAGAGCGCGAGCAGTACCTGCTTGAGCCCATGCATTTTCAACACCTTCACGAGGGCCGAAAGTCAGGTTGTTTTCTTCCTGTGCGATCACTACGCCATTGTGAACAACGCGAGTTAGTTCACCTTTAGCGCCTTTAACAGTGATCTCTTGGCCGTTCAGTTTCACCTCTACGCCAGCTGGAATAGCGACAGGTGCTTTAGCAACACGAGACATTTTCTACTCCTATTACGCTACGTAAGCGATGATTTCACCACCAAGACCTGCTTTGCGAGCAGCGCGGTCTGACATCAGACCTTTGGAAGTGGAAACAACAGCAACACCAAGACCGCCCATCACAGATGGCAGCTCGTCTTTCTTCTTGTAAACACGAAGACCTGGACGAGAAACGCGTTTGATTTGCTCGATTACTGGTTTTGCTTGGAAATACTTAAGAGTAATTTCCAGCTCAGGTTTTGCTTCGCTTTCAACAGCGAAGTCAACGATGTAACCTTCAGCTTTAAGTAGTGCAGCAATTGCAACTTTAAGCTTTGAAGAAGGCATTTTAACAGCAACTTTGTTTGCTGCCTGACCGTTACGAATACGGGTCAGCATATCCGAAATCGGATCTTGCATGCTCATAAACTTTACTCCAAATGATTAAGTGGCAATTACCAGCTAGCCTTACGAAGTCCAGGAATCTCGCCTTTCATGCAAGCTTCACGAACTTTGATACGGCTTAGACCGAACTTACGTAGGTAACCGTGTGGACGACCAGTTTGGTTACAACGGTTGCGCTGACGTGATGCACTTGAATCACGTGGAAGAGATTGCAGTGTCAGAACTGCGTTCCAACGATCTTCTTCAGATGCGTTTACATCGCTGATGATAGCTTTAAGCGCTGCACGCTTTTCAGCGAACTTAGCTACTAGCTTTGCACGTTTTTCTTCACGTGCTTTCATTGATTGTTTAGCCATAACAGTAACCCTTCACCTTACTTACGGAATGGGAAGTTAAAGGCAGCCAGCAGAGCACGGCCTTCCTCATCGTTTGCAGCAGTTGTCGTGATAGTAATATCAAGACCGCGCACACGATCGACTTTATCGTAGTCGATTTCCGGGAAGATGATTTGCTCGCGAACGCCCATGCTGTAGTTACCGCGACCGTCAAAAGACTTAGCGCTAACACCACGGAAGTCACGTACACGTGGTAGAGCGATCGAAATCAGACGCTCCAGAAAATCCCACATGCGTTCGCCACGCAAGGTTACTTTACAACCAATTGGGTAGCCTTCACGAATTTTGAAACCTGCAACAGATTTACGTGCTTTAGTCACCAGTGGCTTTTGACCAGAGATGATAGCCATATCAGCTGCTGCGTTTTCTAGTAGTTTCTTATCGTTGATTGCTTCACCAACGCCCATGTTGAGGGTGATTTTCTCAATTCTAGGGACTTGCATGACGCTTGTGTAACCGAACTGTTTGGTCAGTTCAGCGACTACAGACGACTTGTAGTAATCATGCAGTTTCGCCATAGTAGAACTCCAAATTACTTCTAATTAGTTAGAAACGGTTTCGCCGTTAGACTTGAAGAAACGAACTTTCTTGCCGTCTTCGATACGGAAACCGATACGGTCCGCTTTACCAGTTGCTGCGTTGAAAATTGCAACGTTAGAAACATCGATAGCTGCTTCTTGCTCTACGATACCGCCTTGGATACCTAGTGCAGGAACAGGTTTCTGGTGTTTCTTAACAAGGTTGATACCTTCAACGATAACTTTACCAGTTGCTAGAACCTTAGTTACTTTACCTTTCTTGCCTTTATCTTTACCGGCAAGAACGACTACTTCGTCATTACGACGGATTTTAGCTGCCATCTTTTACGTGCTCCTTACAGAACTTCTGGAGCCAGTGAAACAATCTTCATGAATTTCGCGTTACGAAGTTCACGAGTCACTGGACCAAAGATACGTGTACCGATTGGTTGCTCGGTGTTGTTGTTCAACAATACGCAAGCATTACGGTCGAAGCGAATGACAGAACCGTCTGGACGACGAACGCCTTTACGGGTGCGAACTACCACCGCCTTCAGTACATCACCTTTCTTAACTTTACCGCGTGGAATTGCTTCCTTAACAGTAACTTTAATGATGTCGCCAACGTGGGCGTAACGACGGTGAGAGCCACCCAGAACCTTAATACACATTACGCTGCGAGCGCCTGAGTTATCAGCTGCGTCCAGCATACTTTGCATTTGGATCATGTTAGTGCTCCGCTAAATATTTAAATTAACTAGACCCATCTCGGGTCGGGCTGCCTCTTTAAAGGGACGCGAATTGTACCACCCTTTTTTGTGATTGGGTAGTCAAAAAACAAGCGGCCCCAAAAATAATTGGGGCCGCTTTTTTTAGTAGTTCAAGCTAAATTAGATTTTTGCTTTTTCTACTACTTTCACCAAAGTCCAAGACTTAGTCTTAGACAGTGGACGACACTCTTTGATTTCAACTAAGTCGCCTAGGCCACATTCGTTGTTCTCATCATGTGCGTGTACTTTAGTCGTGCGCTTAACGAATTTACCGTAGATTGGGTGCTTTACGAAACGCTCGATAGCAACAGTGATAGACTTGTCCATCTTGTCGCTAGTAACACGACCTTGTTGGGTACGAATTTTGTCGCTCATTATGCGCCTGCCTTCTCAGTCAAAACAGTTTTCACACGTGCGATATCACGGCGGACAGCTTTCAGAGTATGAGTTTGCTGTAGTTGACCAGTTGCAGCTTGCATGCGCAAGTTGAACTGCTCTTTAAGCAGATTCAGTAGCTCTGCATTAAGCTCTTCAACGCTTTTCTCGCGTAGATCTTGTGCTTTCATCACATCACCTGTTTAGTTACAAATGTAGTCTTGAATGGCAGTTTACGCGCCGCTAGACGGAACGCTTCACGAGCCAGTTCTTCAGGTACACCATCAACTTCGTACATAACCTTACCAGGTTGGATTTGGGCTACCCAGTACTCAACGTTACCTTTACCCTTACCTTGACGAACTTCTAGTGGTTTTTCTGTGATTGGCTTGTCTGGGAACACACGGATCCAGATTTTACCTTGACGCTTAATGTGACGCGTCATCGCACGACGTGCCGCTTCGATTTGACGAGCAGTTAGACGACCACGGCCTACAGCTTTCAAACCAAAAGAACCGAAGCTTACTTCTGTACCTTTTGCCAGACCACGGTTACGACCTGTATGAACCTTACGGAACTTAGTACGTTTAGGTTGTAGCATCTGTCGACTCCTTACTTACGGCCTTTACGCGGCTTCTTGTTAGGCTTGTCAGCCTTTGGCTCTACTGCGTTAGCAGCTGGCATACCGCCTAGAATCTCACCTTTGAAGATCCAAACTTTAACGCCGATTACACCGTATGTGGTGTGAGCCGAAGAAGTTGCGTAATCAATGTCAGCACGTAGAGTGTGTAGAGGCACACGGCCTTCACGGTACCACTCAGAACGTGCAATTTCAGCACCGCCTAGACGGCCGCTTACTTCCACTTTGATACCTTTAGCGCCTAGACGCATAGCGTTTTGAACTGCGCGCTTCATAGCACGACGGAACATAACGCGACGCTCTAGTTGAGACGCGATGCTATCAGCCACTAGTTGGCCGTCTAGCTCAGGCTTGCGTACTTCAGCGATGTTGATTTGCGCTGGTACACCTGCGATTTTCGCTACTGCTGCGCGTAGCTTCTCAACGTCTTCACCTTTCTTACCGATTACAACGCCTGGACGAGCAGTGTGAATAGTCACACGGATGCTCTTAGCAGGACGCTCGATAACGATGCGTGAAAGAGACGCTTTTGACAGTTCTTTAGTTAGGAACTGACGTACCTTGAAGTCGCCGTCTAGGTTGTCAGCGAAATCTTTGGTGTTAGCAAACCATGTAGCATTCCAAGGCTTAACGATGCCTAGACGAATACCATTTGGATGTACTTTTTGACCCATTGCTTACTCTCCTAGTCTCTTAGCGATCTGCGACAACCACAGTGATGTGGCTTGAACGCTTCAAGATACGATCCGCACGGCCTTTAGCACGAGGCATAATACGCTTCATGACTGGGCCCTCATCTACGAAGATTTTAGCGACACGTAGGTCGTCGATATCAGCACCTTCGTTGTGCTCCGCGTTCGCGATAGCTGACTCTAGAACTTTCTTGATCAGTTCAGCAGCTTTTTTGTTGCTGAAAGTCAGAACTTGTAGAGCCTGGTCAACTGATTTACCACGGATTTGATCTGCAACTAAGCGAGCTTTCTGAGGCGAAATGCGAGCAAAGTTATGTTTAGCTAATGCTTCCATTATTTACTCCTTAACGCTTCTTAGCTTTCTTATCCGCAGCGTGACCGCGGTAAGTGCGAGTTGGTGCAAATTCACCCAGTTTGTGACCGATCATCTCGTCAGTTACAAAAACTGGAACGTGTTGACGACCATTATGGACAGCGATGGTCAAACCGATCATTGTTGGAATGATCATTGAACGACGGGACCAAGTCTTAATAGGCTTTTTGTCTCCGCTTTCCACCGCTTTCTCTACCTTCTTCAGCAAGTGTAGGTCAATAAATGGACCCTTCTTGAGAGAACGTGGCATGGCGATTCCTCTTTAAATAGATTACTTGTTACGACGACGTACGATGTACTTGTCAGTGCGTTTGTTCTTACGGGTCTTGAAGCCTTTAGTTGGCATACCCCAAGGAGAAACAGGGTGACGACCACCAGAAGTACGGCCTTCACCACCACCGTGTGGGTGGTCAACCGGGTTCATTACCACACCGCGAACGGTTGGACGAACACCGCGCCAGCGGCTAGCACCAGCTTTACCCAGTTCACGTAGCATGTGCTCAGAGTTGCCTACTTCGCCGATTGTTGCACGGCCTTCAGACAATACTTTACGCATTTCGCCAGAACGTAGACGGATAGTTACATATGAACCGTCGCGAGCAACGATTTGAGCATATGCACCCGCAGAACGAGCTAGCTGTGCACCTTTACCAGGAGTCAGTTCAACACAGTGAACTGTAGAACCTACTGGGATATTGCGCATTGGCAGAGTGTTACCCGCTTTGATCGGTGCATCAACACCAGATTGGATAATGTCACCAGCTTGCATACCTTTTGGTGCAATGATGTAACGACGCTCACCGTCTGCGTACAGAACTAGAGCGATGTTAGCGCTACGGTTTGGATCGTATTCTAGGCGCTCAACTTTCGCTGGGATGCCATCTTTAGTACGTTTAAAGTCGATTACACGGTAGTGTTGTTTGTGACCGCCACCGATGTGACGAACAGTGATACGACCGTTGTTGTTACGACCACCGTTCTTAGAGTTTTTCTCTAGAAGTGGTGCGTAAGGCTTACCTTTGTGCAGGTCAGCGTTAACAACTTTAACTACGTGACGACGACCAGCCGAAGTCGGCTTACATTTAACAATAGCCATTTTTCAACTACTCCTGTTATTCCGCGCCGCCAACAAAGTCAAGATCTTGACCTTCTTTCAAAGTTACGTACGCTTTCTTCACGTCTGAACGACGGCCTTGGCGTAGACCTTGACGCTTGGTCTTACCCTTAATGATAAGAGTGTTTACAGACTTAACTTCAACTTCAAATAGCTTTTCTACAGCTGCTTTGATCTCTTTCTTAGTTGCATCTTTTGCTACTTTGAAAACGATAGTGTTCGCTTTCTCAGCAGCCATAGTTGCTTTTTCAGAGATGTGCGGTGCACGTAGAACTTTTAGTAGACGCTCTTCACGGATCATGCCAGCATCTCCTCAACTTGCTTAACTGCAGCAGCAGTCATAAGAACCTTGTTAAATGCAATCAGGCTTACTGGATCGATACCAGAAGCGTCACGCACGTCAACTTTGTACAGGTTACGAGCAGCTAAGAACAGATTCTCGTCTACTTCGCCAGTAACGATTAGTACATCGTTAAGCTCAAGTTCTTTAAGCTTAGCTACTAGCTCTTTAGTTTTTGGTGCTTCAACTGAGAATTCTTCAACAACGATCAGACGCTCTTGACGAACTAGCTCAGACAGAATGCTCTTCATAGCACCGCGGTACATTTTCTTGTTTACTTTTTGGCTGTGATCTTGTGGTTTCGCAGCAAAAGTAACACCACCTGTACGCCAGATTGGGCTACGAATTGTACCAGCACGTGCACGGCCAGTACCTTTTTGACGCCATGGCTTAGCGCCACCGCCAGAAACTTCTGAACGTGTCTTTTGAGCACGAGTACCTTGACGAGCACCTGCTGCGTACGCAACAACTACTTGGTGTACAAGAGCTTCGTTGAACTCACGTCCGAAAGTAGTTTCGGAAACAGTTAGTGCGTTAGCACCTTTAACCATCAATTCCATTACTTACTCCTAGACGTTATGCTTTAACAGCTGGTTTAACGATCACGTTACCGCCAGTTGCGCCAGGGACTGCACCTTTAATAAGAAGCAGATTGCGCTCAGCGTCAACACGTACGATCTCTAGGTTTTGAGTCGTTACACGCTCAGCACCCATGTGACCTGCCATCTTCTTGCCTTTGAACACGCGGCCTGGAGTCTGACATTGACCGATAGAACCAGGAGCACGGTGAGACAATGAGTTACCGTGAGTCATATCTTGAGTACGGAAGTTCCAACGCTTAACAGCGCCTTGGAAACCTTTACCCTTAGATGTACCAGTAACGTCTACTTTCTTAGTTTCGTTGAACAGTTCAACAGTCAGTTCAGCACCAACTTCAAACTCTTCACCGTTTTCCAAACGGAATTCCCAAAGACCGCGACCAGCTTCAACGCCAGCTTTAGCAAAGTGACCTGCTTCAGCTTTGTTTACGCGGTTAGCTTTCTTAGAACCAGCAGTTACCTGGATTGCAGCGTAACCGTCAGTTTCAAGAGTTTTCACTTGAGAAACGCGGTTTGCTTCAACTTCAACAACAGTTACTGGAATAGAAACGCCGTCTTCAGTAAATACGCGGGTCATGCCCACTTTACGACCGATTAGACCAATCATTCTTCTAATCTCCCTTAACCTAGGCTAATTTGTACGTCAACGCCCGCAGCAAGGTCTAGACGCATCAGAGCATCAACAGTTTTGTCTGTTGGCTCAACGATGTCGATTAGACGTTTGTGAGTACGGATTTCGTACTGATCACGAGCATCTTTGTTAACGTGTGGAGAGATAAGAACTGTGAAACGCTCTTTACGAGTTGGCAGTGGGATTGGACCACGAACCTGTGCGCCAGTGCGCTTAGCTGTTTCAACGATTTCCGCGGTAGAAGCGTCGATCAGTTTGTAATCGAATGCTTTTAGGCGGATACGGATACGTTGGTTCTGCATGAGACAGAGCTCCAATATTAAAAAATTACACAAACAATATCGCCACTCAAACTCGTCAAGACGAGAGAATGCCGATTGATTTATGTGAAACCGTAGCATCCAAGATTAGGACGCATTGTCAGCTAATAGGTGATTAACCTGAACTATCGCGAAGATAGTGAAAGCTAAATTTTTATTAACTGCGAACATAAGCTGAGTTTACATTACCTAACGAATCCTGAGATTCGCCAGCTCCTCGCTGCTCATTGGTTCACAACTGGCTTAACCAGTGGGGCTGCATTATACAGATCACCCGCTTCCATGCAAGCAGTGTTTGAAAAATAATCGCTATTTATTCTAAGCCACTGATTCTTTCAGCGCCCCACTGGCTCCAATAAAAAACGCAGGCGTTTCAGTCTGCGTTTTACTGTTGCACTGACTGGCGACTTAAGCCAGAGAACGCTGACGTACCGCTTCAAACAGACAGATGCCGGTCGCTACAGAAACGTTCAGACTGGACACGCTGCCTGCCATTGGGATTTTGATCAGGTCATCGCAGGTTTCGCGGGTCAGACGGCGCATGCCATCCCCTTCCGCGCCCATCACGATAGCCAGAGGCCCGGTCAGCTTGCTCTGATAAATGTCATGGGTAGCTTCACCCGCCGTGCCGACAAACCAGATGCCTTTTTCCTGCAGCGCACGCATGGTACGCGCTAAGTTGGTCACACGTACCAGTGGCACGGTTTCCGCTGCGCCACAGGCCACTTTACTGACGGTCGCCGTCATCGGAGCCGACTTATCTTTGGGCACGATTACCGCAGCAACACCAGCAGCATCCGCGTTACGCAGACACGCGCCCAGGTTGTGCGGATCGGTCACGCCATCCAGCACCAACAGCAGAGGCTGTGAATGCTGAGCCAGAATGTCATCCAGATCGTTTTCGTTCAGTTGTTTCGCCGGTTTGACTTTGGCAATCACGCCTTGGTGATTGGCACCCTGCGCTTTATCATCCAGAGCTTTGCGGTTCATCTCCTGAATCGAGATACCCAAACGCGTCAGTTCATTCAGCACGGGGAGCAAACGGTCATCCTGACGACCTTTCAACACATAGGCTTCCACAAAACGGGCCGGATCGCGCTCAAGAACAGCGTTCACCGCATGGATGCCATAAATAAATTCGTTACTCATTGTTTACCTATTACTTTTTCGCTCGCGCTTTGTCGGCTTTACTGCGAGCTTTTTGCTTACGCGCTTTTTCTGCTTTGGTTTTTTTGTGTTTTGGCCCTTTCGCTTCACCGGAATTATCCGGGCGCTTAGTGGGTTCAACCAAAGGTACGGCTTTGCCGCCACGGGTCGCCGCTTCTTTCTTGCCTTTGGCTTTAGCCTTCGCCTCAGCCGCGCGTTTCTTCGCCGTTTTACCTTCGCCGCGTAGCTTACGACTTGTTTCGACTAATTCAAAGTCTATTTGGCGATCATCAAGGTTAACTGCCAGCACTTTGACTTTGACAGCGTCGCCCAAACGGTAAATCGCACCAAACGATTCGCCAATCAGGCGCTGACCAATCGGGTCAAACTGATAGTAATCGTTGGCCAGAGTAGAAATGTGCACCAGACCATCGATGTGCAGCTCTGTCAGACGAACGAAGAAGCCAAACCCCGTAACATTAGCAATCACACCGTCGAGCTCTTCACCAACGTGATCTTGCATGTACTCACATTTCAGCCAATCAGACACTTCGCGAGTCGCATCATCAGCGCGGCGCTCGGTCATCGAACACTGCTCACCGTAGTAATCCATATCATCAAACGAGTAATGATAACCACCCGTTGGTGTCCAGCGATCCTGATTGCGGCCTTCCTCTTTGGCAATCAAATACTTGATTGCACGGTGCAGCAGCAAATCCGGGTAGCGGCGGATTGGTGAAGTGAAGTGCGCATAACGTTGCAGCGCGAGACCAAAGTGACCTGCATTGTCCGCGTTATACACTGCTTGCTTCATTGAGCGCAGCAACATAGTCTGAATCAGTTCTTTATCCGGGCGCTCGCCAACCTGACTCATCAGATGCGCGTAATCGGTCGGTGACGGTTCCAGACCGCCGCCCAGATCCAGGCCGAGTTCACCGAGGAAATCACGGAAACCCATCAGGCGCTCTTCACCCGGCGGCTCGTGAATACGGTATAGCGAAGGCTCTTTCGCCTTCTCAACCAGAGACGCTGACGCAATGTTAGCCATGATCATGCACTCTTCGATCAGCTTGTGTGCGTCGTTACGTTCCAGTGGTTCAATGCTTTCAATCTTACGTTGCGCATTGAAAATGAATTTGGTTTCTACAGTTTCGAACTCAATCGCACCGCGTTGTTCACGGGCATCTTTTAGCACCTTGTACATGCGATGCAGCTCTTCCAGGTGCGGAACCAGTTCGGCATAACGCACACGCAGCTCTTCGTCACCTTCCAGAATGTCGTGCACTTTGGTGTAGGTCAGACGCGCATGAGAGTTCATCACCGCTTCGTAATGTTTGTAACCAGAGAGCTTACCTTTCTCGGAGATGGTCATCTCACACACCATACACAGGCGATCCACCTGCGGGTTGAGTGAACATAAACCATTCGACAAGACTTCCGGCAACATTGGCACCACTTGTGATGGGAAGTACACCGAGTTACCACGATGCGTGGCTTCTTTATCAAGAGCGGTGTTCGGACGCACGTAGTAACTCACGTCGGCAATCGCAACCCACAAACGCCAGCCGCCACCTTTCTTCGCTTCACAGTACACCGCGTCATCGAAGTCGCGCGCGTCTTCGCCATCAATGGTCACCAAAGGCAGAGCTCGCAAATCCACGCGGCCCTGTTTGGCTTCTTCCGGTACTTCTTCACCCAGACCAGCAATCTGCTGTTCCACTTCTTGTGGCCAAACATGCGGGATCTGGTGAGTACGAATCGCAATCTGGGTTTCCATGCCCGGCGCCATGTTTTCGCCCAGCACTTCCACCACTTTACCCATCATGCCGCGGTTACGACCGCCACGATCGGTAATCTCAATCACCACCACGTTCCCCATGCGCGCACCGCCACGCAGTTCATTTGGGATCAGAATATCCTGATGAATACGCGAATCATCTGGCACGACGTAAGAGTAACCGTGTTCAAAGAAGAAACGGCCGACAATTTGCGTCTGACGCTCTTCCAGCACGCGGACCAGACGCCCCTCTTTTCTGCCGCGCTTATCGGTACCCGTTGGCTGAACCAGTACCAGGTCGCCGTGGATAATAGTCCGCATCTGATGATGAGGAAGAAGAATATCGTTATCTTTGTTGGTGCTGCCTTCCGGGCGCACCCAGCCGTGACCGTCCTTATGACCAATCACATAGCCTTTCACCATTTCCAGTTTCTCTGGCAGCGCGTAACACTGACGGCGGGTAAACACCAGTTGGCCATCACGCTCCATCGCACGCAGACGACGGCGCAGACCTTCATACTGATCTTCACCGGACAGTTCCAGCGCTTCGAACAAATCATTACGGTTCATCGGCACATTGGCCTTAGTCAGAAATTCAATGATGTATTCGCGACTTGGAATTGGGTTGTCATAGTTATCAGCTTCGCGATCCGCAAAAGGATCAACATGGGTGGTGTCAGACATAGGCAGACCTGCTTATTTAGGTAGGGGATTACAGTATATCCTACTGAGTTCCTAAGCTTAAGGACTAATACCAATATCCTGAACAAGATCACCAAACCACAAGATGTGACATGGCTCAAATAATTCGGTACATTGAGCGCCCTTTATTTTCACATTCAATCCCGTCAGGGAACTCAATTCTCATGCTGTTAACCATTCGACAAAACGTTCGCTGGCTTTTTAGCCACTTTATTTTGAACACTGTTTTATTCTCAATATTAGGCTTGCCTTATCTGACATGGATGACCCCACCCGACAATGATGTCATCGCTCAACTGTATTTATTCACCACCCAGGCAGGTTTGTTTGGTCTGTTTGCCGGGCTGATTGCTACCATCATGTTGCCACTGTGCTGGCTACCCCTGCGTGTCGTCCGGCCGTTGGCCATCTTGGTTACCTGGCTGAGCTCGGTCCTGCTGCTGATTGATGTCGCGGTTTATCAGCAATACCGTTTTCATCTCAGCGGTTTTATTTGGGAGCTTTTGCTGCACGGCGGAGACGAGGTCATCAGCCTCTCTTGGTATACTATCGCCATCGCAGCTCTGCAGGTCCTCGGTGTGGCTGTGGCTTGCTTGGTCATTGCACTGATGAGTAACTACCTTGCCAAACGGAGCCTACGTTGGATGGTCGGCGCGAGTATAATTTGGCTTGCTTCACTGCTGGTTAGTCAGTCGATTCACATGTGGCGTGATGCCCACTATGACACGACCGTACCCAGCTACAGCGTGCACTGGCCACTGTATTATCCGCTGACCGGCAAGCGCCTGTTGGACAAACTCGGGCTAGTCGATACACAAGCCGTGCGCGAACAGAGCTTGACGTTGCCACGTCCAAGTCATTCACATCTCAACTACCCGCTGCATCCGCTGGACATTCGTCAGCCAGAGCAGACGCCTAATATCCTGTTTATTGCCATTGATACCTGGCGTTATGACGATGCCAATCAGGATGTCACGCCGAACATTGCCCAATTTGCTCAGCGCTCGCTGCGTTTTGAGCAGCATCTCAGTGGTGGTAACTCCACTCAGGCAGGTATTTTCAGCTTGTTTTACGGTTTACCCGCGACGTATTGGGACTCGTTTCATGCCACCCAGAAGCGCCCAGCAATGATGAAAGCTCTGGAAGCGCTTGATTATCAGTTTGCCATTTACGCCTCTGCGCCGCTCAACAGCCCGCCGTTTGATCGCACGGTGTTTCGTGGCATCGATAATCTGCGTGTTGATACCCCTGCCGAGACGTCACCGCAGCGCGACCAACGCATCACTGATGACTTTGTCGATTTCCTCAAGACACGGAACACGAATCAGCCCTACTTCGGCTTTTTGTTTTATGACTCGGCCCACGCGACAGAATTTCCGGCTGACATGGAGCCGCACTTTACGCCGTCGTGGAATCGGGTTGATCACATCAAGCTGGATAACGATTTCAACCCAGAGCCGTACCGTAACCGCTATCGCAATGCCCTGTATTACATTGATGGACAAATTGAGCGAGTACTGAACGCCGTTGAAGCGCAAGGCGGGCTGGAGAACACCATCATCGTTATTACCTCAGATCACGGTCAGGAGTTTAACGACAACCACAAGAACTATTGGGGCCACGGCAGTAACTACAGCATGGCGCAAATCCATGTTCCGCTGTATATCTATGTGCCGGGTGAACGACCGGAGAAAATCGACTGGAAGACAACGCATCTGGATATTGCCCCAACATTTATGCATCGGGTGCTTGGCGTGCAAAATTCGACCGATGATTATTCCGTCGGCTATGACCTGCTTGATACGGAACGTGACAGAGGGTGGCTGATCATCGGCAGCTATTTCAACTACGCACTCGTAGCCGACGATGAAATCATGGTGACTTATCCCAGCGGCGCGGTACAGACTATGACACCGCAACTCGAGCCGAAGCGACAGCGTTCACTCAGCAGTGGCGATTTGATGCAGGCGCTGAAACAGATGAATCGATTTTTGAATTGATGGAATTGATCAGGTTATGACAACCTTTGGTAACGGGCAGGTATGAGTTCCCGTTACCAAAAGGTTCCGCGGCGTTTGGCGCGAGCGATGATGTTTTCCGGCATGCGTTGTTCCAGCCCTTGGCGCAGAATCGCAATGCGGTTATGGGTACGTTTGTCCGCCGTGACTGAGTTGTACAGCCAGCGGTATGCATCTTCGTAGTCGAGCGGACTGCCATAATCACGCAGCAACAGTTCCGCCAGCTGAATACGTGCATTCAGGTTACCCATAGCCGCCGCTTCACGCAGGTATGGGATCGCGCGCTCTTTGTCCTGCTGCACCAGTGTGCCACGCGAATAGTAACGCCCTAACTGCTCCAGTGCTTCCGGCAGGCCCTGATGCGCAGCGTTTTCCATGTAGTAAAGCCCCAGCTCCACATCCTGGTTCACACACACGCCCCACGCCAACATGTCGCCATACAAAAACTCGTACGACGGTAGATTGATGCGGGTTGCACGGGCAACGATGTCTTCCACCAACTGACAGTTATCAGCCTTCACACGCTCAAGGTGCTTATTTTCTGAGATTAATTTGATCAGCTCTGCTTCTGAATAGATCGGCACGGGTTCTCCGACTTCCGCCACACTGGCGTGACTGAAAGTCGAATAAAATGCTAACACTAGAGAAGCGGCTACCGTTCGTAGCTTCATACCTGCACTCTTCGTTCACTCCGATAGCCATAACAGTATAGCGCGTCGTCGGCGCTGGCTCGGTCTGATTCCTGTATCGGCCATTTGGCGGCACGCTTTAGTGAAAACTTACCAATCGGCGGCAATTTTTTGCCACCAGCGCACAAAATAGCATCACCTCAGAGAAAGCAACAGGTATAAAAAAGCCGACCTGTTTGGCCGGCTTTTCAATATCAACAGTTCAAATTACACGTTGAATGGGTGTACTTTGATGATGGTTTCGTTACGGTCTGGACCCGTAGAGATGATGTCAACCGGAACACCAGTCAGCTCTTCGATACGTTTGATGTAATCAAGCGCAGTTTGAGGCAGCGCATCGATAGATTTAGCACCGAACGTTTTTTCAGACCAACCAGGCATGGTTTCGTAGATAGGCGTTACGTTTTCGTACGCATCTGCAGCCATTGGCGAGACTTCAAGCACAGAACCGTCAGCCATTTGGTAACCAGTACAGATCTTGATTTCTTCTAGACCGTCTAAGACGTCCAGTTTGGTCATACAGAAACCTGTAATTGAGTTGATTTGAATAGCACGACGCATGGCAACCGCATCGAACCAACCAGTACGACGCAGACGACCCGTTGTTGCACCAAATTCAGCGCCAACAGTACCCAAATGCTTACCAACTGGATCTTGCTTCTCTTTACCATCGTACAGTTCTGTCGGGAACGGACCTGCACCCACACGAGTACAGTACGCTTTCGCAATACCCAGAATGTAACCCAAGTGACGAGGGCCAAAACCAGAACCTGCCGCAACGCCACCTGCCGTGGTGTTAGAAGAAGTTACGTATGGGTAAGTACCGTGGTCGATGTCCAGCAGTGTGCCTTGTGCACCTTCGAACATGATCTTGTCGCCGCGCTTACGTGCTGCATCCAGCTCGTCAGTCACGTCAATCACCATGGAAGTCAGCAGATCGGCGTAACCCATGGCTTGTTCAAGCACGTCTTCGTAGCTGACAGGTTCAACTTTGTAGAAGTGTTCTAGTTGGAAGTTATGGAAAGTCATAACTTCTTTTAGTTTCTCAGCGAATGCGGCACGGTCAAACAGGTCGCCAACGCGCAGACCACGACGTGCTACTTTGTCTTCGTAAGCTGGACCGATACCACGACCAGTCGTACCAATTGCTTTATTACCACGAGCAGCTTCACGCGCTTGGTCCAGAGCAATGTGGTAAGGAAGAATCAGAGGACAAGCTTCAGAAATGAAAAGACGCTCTTTAACAGGAACACCGCGGTCTTCTAGACCAGTCATTTCTTTGATTAGTGCATCTGGTGAAAGTACAACACCGTTACCGATAATGCATTTCACGTTGTTGCGAAGGATACCTGATGGAATCAAGTGAAGAACGGTTTTCTCACCGTCGATTACTAGAGTGTGACCTGCGTTGTGACCGCCTTGGTAGCGAACCACGTATTTTGCATCTTCAGTTAAAAGGTCTACGATTTTACCTTTACCTTCGTCACCCCATTGGGTGCCAAGAACGACTACGTTATTTCCCATCTTTCCAAGTCTGTTGCTAGTTAAAAATGGATTCTAGCACCGAATCTGATTCGATGCAGTCATTTTTTAAGCATGAAAATGTCTTAAAAAATGACGGATAAAATCCATTCAGTTATGACAAAAATATTCACTCATCTGCATAAATTTTGACGAGTAAATCCCCTTGGCGATCGATGCCTGCGCGGTACATGCCACTGCTGTTCATGGCGAAGTGAATCTCACCCGATGCGTCAATCGCGATCAAGCCGCCCTCGCCACCCATCGTTTTCAGTTCGCCCTGAATCACCTGCTCACACGCGGTATGCACATCTTCACCCAGATAACGCATACGCGCCGCCACATCGCCCGCCACCATTTTGCGAATAAAGAACTCACCCATGCCCGTCGTCGATACCGCCACATTACCGTTTTCTGCCACGGTGCCGGCACCAATTAGCGGTGAATCGCCAACCCGGCCAAACTTCTTGTTGGTGATACCGCCTGTACTGGTCGCGGCCGCCAAATTACCCAGCTGGTCGAGCGCCACCGCACCAACGGTGCCAAACTTCTTGTCATCCGGATATTTGGACTCTGAAAGTGCAAACAGCCCTTTTGATTTCATCGATTGCAGCTGTTCATAGCGACGTTCAGTGAAAAAGTAATCTTGTTCGGTATAGTCGTAGCCTAGCCCAAACGCAAACTCTTCCGCCCCTTCGCCCATCAGCAGAACATGGTCGCTGTGGCGCATCACATCACGCGCCAGCTCAATCGGATTACGAATATGACGCACCCCCGCGACTGCACCCGCATCCATGTGGCGACCGTGCATCACCGAGGCATCCATTTCGACCATTTCTTTGTTGGTCAGCACTGAGCCTTTGCCTGCATTGAACAGCGGTGAGTCTTCCAACACTTTGACCGCCGCGACCACGGCATCCAGCGCATCACCGCCCTCGCTCAGCAATTGATGTCCGGCGCGCACTGACTGTTCCAGTACCATCAGGATGTCGTTTTTCAGCTCCTCGCTCATCTGTGAGCGTAAAATGGTGCCGGCACCACCGTGAATAGCGATAGCAAAAGGTTGAGACATGTTCGATTCCTTAACCGTCAAACGGCAAATCCTGCCGCAGAGCGCGCTGGATTACAGCGCATAAAAAAGCGCCAACCGATCACTCGATTCGCGCTTTCTGTGTCTTGCTCCGGCCAAGGCGTTTACCCCGGCCGAAGTCGCTTGTCACTGAGACTTAGTGGCAGTGACCGCCGCCACAGCAGCCGCCTTCGTGATCATGACCGTGATCGTGGTCGTGATCATGGCCACCGCAACAACCGCCTTCGTGGTCGTGATCGTGTGCCTGGTGGATGTGACCGTGTGCGATCTCATCTTCAGTCGCTTCGCGCAGTGCCACCACTTCGCATTCGAATGTCAGAGTGTGGCCAGCCAGCATGTGGTTACCATCAACCACCACTTCGTCGCCGTCGACTTCTGTGATTTCAACTGGGATTGGACCTTGGTCAGTGTCTGCCAGGAAACGCATGCCCACTTCGATTTGATCTACGCCTTGGAAAACGTCAGCTGGTACGCGCTGAACCAGCGCATCGCTGTGCTCGCCGTATGCGTCTTCAGGTGCGATAGTCGCAGTGAATTTGTCACCAGCAACTTTGCCTTCCAGTTCACGCTCAAGACCAATGATCAGGTTGTTGTGACCATGCAGGTAATCCAGTGGTGCTTCCACTGTTGATTGGTCAACCACGATGCCATCTTCCAGTTTGACTTGGTAGGCAAGGCTTACAACCACGTTCTTTTCAATTTTCATAACGGCTCCAAGGAGTTGTGTATTCAATACTCAATTCGCGCCAGCATGCTGACGACTGAGATGGCCGATATTATGGAGTAATCCCCCAGTCACCTCAAGCCATCTGTGATCGCCGCTCCGTTGAAGACAGGCTGAATCTCCATGTTGGCGGCGCCTGCGGCAATTTATTCCGGTTTAAAAATACCGATCATCTGATCGCTGCCATGCTCACTGCTTTCCACCGATTTCGGTTTGCGCTGCTCGTGATAGTCACACTCGACACACTCGACCAGCTCAATGTTGTTTTCTATCCACCAGCGCAGCGTATCCTGCGCCTTGCAGCTCGGGCAACTCGCACCGGCGATAAAGCGTTTCTTTGATTTTACGTTATTGGTGTTCACGTTCTTGGTCCTGTTACTTTTCCCAATAGCCGCGCGATTGACGATCGTTGTCCATCTCACGGCCAAAAATTTCTTCCAGTTCTTTACGTGCTTCTTTGGCGCGTAATGTCAGTTTTTTATCTTCACTGTGTTGCGGCAGCAGCTCTTTAAGCATTGCACTGTCGAGCCTGCGGAAATGCGCTTCGGCCCGCTTCGCCTCATACGGATGCATGCCCAGCGTAACCAGAGCCTGTCGGCCGAGATCCAGCGCGCCGAGGAACATTTCTCGCGAATAACGCTCCACGCCGTGGTTGAGCAGTTGATACGCTTCCACCCGGCTGCGGGCACGGGCGAGGATCTTCATGCGCGGGAAGTGATGCTGACACAGCTCGACAATTTTCATCACTTCATCCGGTGCGTCGGTACAAATCACGATGGCTTCCGCCTCTTCCGCTCCCGCCGCGCGCAGCAGTTCGAGATGCGTGGCATCGCCGTAAAACACCTTGTAACCATATTTGCGCAGCAGTTTAATCTGACTCGGGTCACTCTCCAGCACGGTGATTTTAATCTTATTCGCGTACATCAGACGACCAACAATTTGGCCAAAGCGGCCAAATCCGGCAATGATCACACGGGGTTCTTTGTTGACGATATCACTGTCGAGTGCTTCATCTGCCGATACATTGAGGTTGCGCGCAAACCATTTGCGTTGCGCAGCGAGGATCAGCGGTGTCGTCACCATCGACAAGCTCACGACCACCAGCAGGAATGACACCTGCTCACTGTGCAGTAAACCTTCACCCCTGGCCGCAGTGAAGATCACAAACGCAAATTCACCGCCCTGACTGAGAATCGCCGCCATGTTACTGCGCGCTTTTGCCCGCGTGCCGGACAAACGGGCCAGCAGATACAAAATCAGCCCTTTGACCACCACCAAGCCAACGACCGCCAGCAGCACCTGCACGGGCAGTAAAGCCAGCAGGCCGAGGTCAACCGCCATACCGACCGCGATGAAAAACAGACCGAGCAACAGACCTTTAAACGGCTCAATCGCAATTTCCAGTTCATGGCGAAATTCACTCTCCGCCAGCAGTACACCCGCAAGGAAGGTACCCAGTGCCATCGATAAACCGAGATTTTGCATCAGCAGCGCAATGCCGATCACCAGCAACAGCGCAGCGACGGTGAACAACTCACGCACGCCACTCAGCACAATATAACGAAACAGCGGACTGAGCAGATAATGACCGCCAACCAGCAGCCCAACTATGCCACACAGCATCCACACGCCATCCAGCCAGTTTCCCGCAGTATTCCCCGCCAACACTGGCATCAATGCCAGCATCGGGATCACCGCGATATCCTGAAACAAGAGCACCGCAAATCCCGACTGCCCGGTTTCACTGCGCGACAGCCCCTGCTCTTCAATCACACGCAGCGCAATCGCGGTCGAAGAAAGCGCCAGCCCCATTCCGACCACCAGGCTGCTCTGCCAGGCAAGCCCCAATAAATGAGCAACACTGGCCAGCACTGCCCCCGTGACCAACACCTGCGCGCCGCCCAGGCCCAGAATCGGACCGCGCATCTGCCACAGTTTTTTCGGGTTCAACTCAAGACCAATCAGAAACAGCAGCAGCACCACGCCAAATTCGGCGAAATGCAGAATCGCGTTCACATCGCTGATGAGTCCCAGCCCCCACGGACCAATCGCGACCCCAGCCAGCAAATAGCCGAGTACCGACCCCAAGCCCGCGCGCTGCGCCAGCGGCACTGCCACCACAGCAGCCGTCAGGAACACCACACCGCTCTGCAGGAAATCTCCGGTTAACGAGGCCATGTTACTGTCCTCCTCCGTTGAATGGGTCTTGCAGCCACTGATAATATTCTTCCGCGTGCTGATAACGTTCTACTTCGCTGACGTTGCGCGCCCAGTACAGCACCAGCGGCTCCACCCACTGCATGCAGCACAATGCTGCGGTCAGTTCAAACGGCTGGAGAATTTCGCCGATGGTATAGCGGTTGTAGCCGTCTTTGGTGAATGCATCCCGATGACCACCGGTGGTCACCACGCTGCGCCACACTTTGTCTTTCATCGCGCTTTCATTGCCGAACGCAAAGCCTTTGCCGAGCACGCGGTCAATCCATTCTTTCAACAGTGCCGGGCAGGAATACATGTACAGCGGATGCTGGAACACAATGACGTCATACTGCAGCACACGCTGGTGCTCGGTATTCACATCAATGAAGAAGTCAGGATAAGTGGCATAAAGATCGAGGATAGTGACGTGTTCCAGTGTGGCGATCTTTTTGATCATCACCTGATTGGCAACCGAATGATCCGGCTCAGGGTGTGCGTACACCACCAGAACTCTGGGCTTATTGGCTGTGAACGTTTCAGCGTTTGTCATTCCTTGACCACACTCCGTTTTGTTAACAATAAGTGACTTAGCATCATAACCCAATTTGCATAATGATCGACATTTATCCTTATTCCCCCTACTATTCCGGGCGAAAAAGTTTAAGGCCAAGACAGACGATATTTTTATGATTACCTTCTCTGACATTCAGTTACTGCGCGGTGGAAAACCACTGCTCGATCAGGCTTCGGCCACCATTCAGCCCGGCGACAAAGTCGGCCTGGTCGGGAAGAACGGCTGCGGTAAATCCACGCTGTTCGCACTGCTGAAAGATGAACTGAGCATTGATGCCGGTTCGTTCAGTAAACCGGCGCAATGGGAACTGGCCTGGGTGGCGCAGGAAACTCCGGCACTGGATCGCAGCGCATTGGAATACGTCATTGACGGCGATCGTGAATACCGTGATTTAGAACGCCAGTTGGCCCAAGCCGAGCTGGCGGATAACGGCAACAAAGTGGCCGAACTGCACGGCCACATTGAAACCATCGGTGGTTACAGCATTCGCGCCCGCGCTTCCGAGCTGCTTGATGGTCTGGGCTTTTCTCAGGAACAGATGAGCTGGAGTCTGACTCAGTTCTCCGGTGGTTGGCGTATGCGCCTCAACCTGGCTCAGGCGCTGATTTGCCGCTCAGACCTGCTTCTGCTCGACGAACCGACCAACCACTTGGATTTGGATGCCGTCATGTGGTTGGAACGCTGGTTACAAAGCTATCCGGGCACGCTGATCCTGATCTCTCACGACCGCGATTTTCTTGATCCGATCGTCGGCCGCATCATTCATATCGAAAACGAAAAGCTCAACGAGTACACCGGTAACTACTCATCGTTTGAAACTCAGCGCGCGCAGAAGATGCTGCAACAACAAGCCATGTTCCAGAAGCAACAAAAGCAGATGGCTCACATGCAAAGTTACATCGACCGCTTCCGTTACAAAGCATCCAAAGCCCGCCAGGCGCAGAGCCGTATTAAGGCTCTGGAGCGGATGGAGAAAGTGCTGCCGGCGCAATTTGATAACCCGTTCAGCTTTGAGTTTCGCGAGCCATCGGCGCTGCCAAACCCCATTCTGATGATGGATGAAGTCAGCGCAGGCTACGGCGATCATCTGATTCTGGAAAAAATTCGCCTCAATCTGGTACCGGGCAGCCGCATCGGTCTGCTGGGCCGCAACGGCGCCGGTAAATCCACGCTGATCAAACTGCTGTCGGGTGAACTGAAACAGCAAGGCGGTGACCTGACCTATTCGCAGGGCGTGAAGATCGGTTACTTTGCCCAGCATCAACTGGAAACACTGCATCCGGAAGAAACGCCGCTACAACACATGATGCAGATTGCCCCCGACAAGAACGAGCTGGAACTGCGTAATTATCTAGGCAGCTTCGGTTTCCACGGCGACAAAGCACTGGATAAAGTTGGCCCGTTTTCCGGCGGTGAAAAAGCGCGTTTAGTATTAGCGCTGATCGTGTGGCAAAAACCCAACCTGCTATTGCTCGACGAACCGACCAACCACCTGGATCTCGACATGCGACAGGCGCTGACGTTTGCACTGCAAAGCTTTGAAGGCGCAATGGTGATCGTCAGCCACGACCGCTACCTGCTGCGCGCCACGACCGATGATCTGTACTTAGTGCATGACCACCAGGTTGCGCCGTTTGATGGTGACTTGACGGACTACTACAAGTGGCTGACCGATCAACAAAAAGCCGAACGTAAAGAGACACAGGCGCAAGCTCCGGCGAAAGACAACACCAACAGCGCCGCGGCGAAGAAAGAGCAGAAACGCCGTGAAGCCGATTTTCGCAAACAAACCGCACCAATTCGCAAAAAGCTGACACAGCTGGAAACGAAAATGGATAAGTTGAATGCCATCGTCGCCGAGGCTGAGGAACAATTGTCCGATTCCTCACTGTATGATGCGGAAAATAAAGCTAAACTTACTCAAGTACTCGCTACTCAGGCCAGTGCCAAGTCCGAACTCGAAGAAATCGAAATGGACTGGATGGCAGAGCAGGAAGTCTTGGAAGAGATGGAACAGGAGTTCAACAGTCAATGAGCCAAGAGCACGTCAGAATCCCTCTAACGCTGGAAAGATTATGGCAATTCAGTTTGCAGTATTACAGCGTGCGCGAGGTGAAAGAGGCGTGCTTAAGCCTGCAGAACAACTTCAACGGCAACGTCAATCTGCTGCTGCTGCTCAAGTACCTCGACGAGCAGCAGGTGACGCCGCAGGAACACGACTGGCAACAGGTGGTTGACTGTCTCAGCCGCTCCGAAACACTGATCCACAGCTATCGCGACATGCGCCGCAAGATGAAAGCGCATCTGCCGGATACGCTCTACCGAGAAGCGCTGCAATTTGAACTGCAACTCGAAAAACAGCAGCAATCGGATTTGGTCGACTGCATCAATCGGCTGACGCTGGAAAACAGCCACGGTGAAGCCCTGACACTGCGTTACTGCCGCCAACTCGGCGCAGAGCATCTGGGCACCGTGTTTATGAAGCCAGTACCACCATCCTTCTGATCCCGCCTGTTTTGGGCAGCGCTTCATAAAAAACCACCACGACTCGCCGAATACGCCAATCTGGGGTAACTTGGGTATATACTCATTAAATCACTTTGTATTGGTTTGAATTATGACCCAGTTTGTTGCCGCAACCGGCCTGAAAAACCCGCATCTGCAAACGCTGTTTCCGCGTTTTATTCGAAAGAAAGCACTGTTTGAACCGGTGTGGCAGACGCTGGACACTCCGGACGGCGACTTTCTCGATCTCGCTTGGAGCGAAGACCCACACCACGCTAACGCGCAAAACAAACCGCTGTTTGTGCTGTTTCACGGTTTAGAAGGCTGCTTCTACAGCCCTTATGCTAATGGCCTGATGCACGCGTTTGCCCGCGACGGCTGGCTGTCCGTGATGATGCATTTTCGCGGCTGCAGCGGCAAACCGAATCATCTGGCTCGTGCTTACCACTCCGGAGAAGTGCAGGATGCGCGCTTTGTGCTGGAAACCCTGCGCGAACAATTTCCTGAGCAGACCATGATTGCGGTCGGCATTTCGCTCGGCGGCAATATGCTGGTCAACTATCTGGCCGAGTTCAATGCCGATCCAATCGTCAGCGCAGCGACCGTGGTCTCGGCGCCGCTCGATCTCGCTGCCTGTTCCGAGCGCATCGAACGCGGCTTTTCCAAGCTCTACCGCACTTACCTGTTGTCGTCGCTCAAACACAATGCGCTGCAAAAGCATCACCTGCTCAAGGGCGAACTGGGCTTGTCCTATCACAGCATCAAACGCGTGACCCGTTTGCAAGAGTTTGATGACCTAATCACCGCGCCGCTGCACGGTTTCAAGGACGCGCAGGATTACTACCAGCGCTGCTCGGGGATCAACAAGCTGAAAGACATTCGCGTGCCCACGCAAATCATCCATGCCAAAGACGACCCGTTCATGACCGATGCGGTGATCCCGAAATTTGTCCTGCCGGAAAACATCGATTACCGTCTGTTTGATCAGGGCGGCCATGTCGGCTTTCTCAGCGGGTCGCTGCTTAAGCCGCAATTCTGGCTCGAACAATCCCTGCCGGCTTACTACGCCAGTCTGCGCGATAAAACTTAGTGCGTTGCCAAGTTGCTGCGACCTGACGCTGGACCGCTGAGGCGTTATACTTGGCAGCATTCAACCACGAACATAAAAGCAAGAGGTATTTATGATCGTTCCGTGGCAGCAAATTGCGCCCGATACGCTCGACAATCTGATTCGTGAATTCGTGCTGCGCGAAGGCACCGATTACGGTGAAGTCGAGATTTCTCTGCAAGATAAAGTCGATCAGGTTAAGGCTCTGTTGCAATCCGGAGAAGCCGTGATCGTCTATTCAGAATTGCATGAAACCGTTGATATAAAAGTCAATCATCGTTAACGGGTGACAACAGCAAAGTTTTACGTGCTATAGTGATTCGGCTTGGGCTGTACTGATACAGCCCCGTTTTAAGGACTCAGAGACAAGGTTTGTCATGTCAGCGAAACACCCAATTATTGCCGTCACCGGTTCGTCGGGCGCCGGCACAACCACGACCTCAGAAGCGTTCCGTAAGATGTTCAATATGATGGACATCAAGCCCGCTTGGGTGGAAGGCGACAGCTTCCACCGCTTTACCCGTCCGGAAATGGACGTCGAGATTCGCAAGGCGCGCGAGCAAGGCCGCCACATCAGCTATTTTGGTCCGCAAGCCAACGACTTTACCGCACTGGAAGACTTTTTCCGCCAGTTTGGGAAATCCGGCACCGGCCAGGTCAGACGCTATCTGCACTCGTTTGACGAAGCCGTGCCCTACAATCAGATGCCGGGCACCTTTACCCCATGGCAACAACTGCCGGAAAACTCCGATGTACTGTTCTACGAAGGACTGCACGGCGGCGTGGTGGATGGCGAAGTGAACGTCGCGCAGCACGTCGATTTTCTGATTGGCATGGTGCCGATTGTGAACTTGGAATGGATTCAAAAATACGTACGTGACACGCGCGATCGCGGCCATTCCCGGGAAGCGGTGATGGACTCCATCGTGCGTTCGATGGACGATTACCTCAACTACATTACGCCGCAGTTCTCGCGCACCCACATTAACTTTCAGCGTGTGCCGACCGTCGATACCTCCAACCCGCTCAACGCGAAAGGCATCCCCAGTCTGGATGAAAGTTTTGTCGTCATTCGCCTGCGTGGGATTAAAAACGTCGACTACCCTTACCTGCTGGCGATGATTGATGGTTCGTTCATGTCGCGTCACAACACCATCGTGGTGCCGGGCGGGAAAATGGGATTTGCGATGGAGCTGATCGTCAGGCCGCTCCTGCAACAATTGATAGAATCAGGGAAAATTGGCTAGTCAACGCCCTACTGTGTCGATTACTTTTCATACCGTGATCATGTGCACAGTTTTGCGTAGATTATCCCCTGTCCTACACGATTAAAATCAAGAAATCGTTTTGGAAAAAGGATACTATTCCATACCGAAACACAAGATAACTTGCAGCAATAAGAAAGTCCTCTTATTCTAGTGAATCCAAATAAGGCTTCGCTAAAATATGGATAGCAGCAAGCGTACCCTGCAGAGGAAGTGAGATATTATGGTTCTAGGTAAACCTCAAACCGACCCGACACTAGAGTGGTTTCTTTCACATTGTCACATTCATAAGTACCCTTCAAAAAGCACGCTAATTCACGCGGGCGAAAAAGCAGAGACTTTGTACTACATCGTTAAAGGTTCTGTTGCGGTACTGATCAAAGATGAAGAAGGTAAGGAGATGATTCTGTCTTACCTGAACCAAGGTGACTTCATCGGTGAGCTTGGCTTGTTTGAAGAAGGTCAGGAGCGTACTGCCTGGGTTCGTGCAAAATCTCCTTGTGAAGTCGCGGAAATTTCATTCAAGAAATTCCGTCAGCTGATTCAGGTTAACCCGGACATCCTAATGCGCCTGTCTGGCCAGATGGCTCGCCGTCTGCAAGTGACTAGCCAAAAAGTGGGTGACCTGGCGTTCCTAGACGTAACTGGTCGCATCGCGCAGACCCTACTGAACCTGGCGAAACAACCAGACGCCATGACCCACCCAGACGGTATGCAAATCAAGATCACTCGTCAGGAAATCGGTCAAATCGTTGGCTGTTCTCGTGAAACCGTTGGCCGCATCCTGAAGATGCTGGAAGAGCAGAACCTGATTTCTGCACACGGTAAGACTATCGTGGTATACGGTACTCGTTAATCGTCACCGAGACAGAATAGGAAAAGCCACCTTGCGGTGGCTTTTTTATTTGCTTGTGGCCAGGAGAGAGGAAGGTTGTCCGCCACTGGACTACAGACAACCCAAAGCCACTCGCGAAATTACTTGCTGTCGGTACTTTCGAAAATCTTGTCTGCAGAAGCGGCCACAAAGCCTGTGTAAAGTTCACCGTTGCCCATTGGGTAGCGCTTGGCAAACTCATAAAAGCCGCCCGGAATGATTTCTGTGCCTTCAATGAAGGTCACCGGCACTTTGTCTGCCATCGTTGATGACTGCTCCAGCAGCACCTCTGGTGAGCCCTTCACTTCGCCACCAGATTCGTTGATGGTAAAGCCTGCGCTGCGCAGATGATCGTTCACCTGTTTCACTTCATCCAACGCATTCAGCTGGTTAACGCTCACCGTAAAATGGTTGGCACCATAACCGTGTGCTGCCAGCCAAGAGGCGTATTCGCTCTCTTTCGCCAGTTGCAGATAATCGGCATAGCTCAGATCCCACAGACGGCCACCGTAGAGGAAAGCATCGCCTTCCAGCTTCGTGGCATCAACTTGCGCCACCAGCTTAGCAACAATCGCTTGTAGCTCTGGTGAACACTCTTCCACTTTCAATTCACTGATGAACACTTTGGGTTGCAGCGGATCCGGATGCTCGAAATGTTTCGCTACCAGTTTTTTGCTTTCAAACACGTAATCACCGCACGGCTTGTAGCCCAGCGCCAGAAACGGTTTCGCCAACGTATCAATCCCCAGCGGTGCCACGTTAAACGTACGCAGGGCGATGTGATCGTTGATCAGCGCTTCGTCTTCCTGAAGCAACTGGTGTACTTTGTCGGCCGACGGGCAAAGACGTCGAATATAGTCATTCCATAGGGATTCAAAGAGAACTGCTGGCGTCATAACGCCTCCTTGTCTGCGCTGCTCTGCAAGCAACCTGGGTTATTGGATTCTGTTGCCCAAGTGACCACTCACTACTTGGGGCTAATATGAATATTTATTGTTGTAATAGTAAAAAGTGGCTACCCGGTCCGAAGCCCGAGAAGGACCGGGTAGCCTTCAGCCTGTGACGTTAGCTAAATCGTAAATTACAGTTCGATACCCGGACTCAACGTGGCTGGCAGTTCGGTTGCCGAACCTTCCATCGACGCCATCGGGTAGGCACAGTAGTCCGCCGCGTAGAACGCACTTGGACGTAGGTTACCCGACGCACCCGGACCACCGAATGGCGCATCGCCACTCGCGCCCGTCAGCTGACGGTTGCGGTTCACAATGCCGGCGCGAATGTGGTCAACAAAGTATTCCCATTCGCTGTCATCGGTGGTGACCAGGCCAGCCGACAGGCCAAACTGGGTGTCATTGGCCAGTTCAACCGCCTGAGCCAACGTTTCGTAACGCACCACTTGCAGCAGCGGGCCGAAGTACTCTTCGTCCGGCAGCTCGGCAATCGGGGTCACATCGATGATACCCGGAGTCACAAACGCCGCTTCCAGACCGCGCGCTTCAACCAGAATTTCGCCGCCTAAAGATTGCAGGTTTGCCTGCGCTTTGAGAATAAAGTCCGCGGCCGCTTTGGAGATTTGTGGCCCCATAAACGGTGCGGGTTCAGCAAATGGCTGGTCGATGCGCAGTTTCTGAGTCGCTTCAACCAGACGCGTGATCAGCGCATCGCCCTTATCACCGTGTGGTACGTACAAACGACGAGCACAGGTACAACGCTGACCGGCACTGATGAAGGCCGATTGAATGATGGTATAAACGGTGGAATCCAGGTCGCCGTAGTGATCAGAGATCACCATCGGGTTGTTGCCGCCCATTTCCAGCGCCAGCATTTTACCTGGCTGACCCGCAAACTGACGGTGCAGCAGATGACCCGTGTTAGCACTGCCGGTAAACAGCAGACCATCGATACCTTTCGACTGCGCCAGCGCAATCCCGGTCTCTTTACCGCCTTGTACCAGGTTCAGAACACCCTTAGGCAGACCCGCTTCTTCCCACAGTTTCATCGCGACTTCACCCGTCCAAGGTGTTTGTTCAGACGGTTTGAATACCACGGTGTTACCCGCCAGCAGCGCTGGCACGATGTGGCCGTTTGGCAGATGGCCCGGGAAGTTGTACGGCCCAAAGACCGCCATCACGCCCAGCGGACGATGACGCAACACGATTTGGTTGCCCGCCGCTTCACGCACGGTTTCACCGGTACGGTCGTGGTAAGCACGAATCGAGATCGCAATCTTGCCAGCCATCGCAGCGGCTTCCGTGCGGGTTTCCCAAATCGGTTTACCAGTTTCTTTAGCAATCACTTCAGCGATCGCTTCAGCGTTGGCTTTGACCTTTTCAGCAAACGCCAGCACTACTTTTTCGCGTTCCGCGAATGGCAGTTTCTTCCACTCAACAAACGCAGAGCGCGCGGCTTTTACGGCATCTTCAACCTGAGCTGGCGTGGCACTGTCGCCCTGCCAGACGATTTCGTTGTTGTATGGGCTCAAAGAGGTGAAGTGTTCACCCTGACCAGCCACCCATTGACCGGCAATCCACTGAGTCATTGTCTTATCCTTCAATTCGTTACTGTGCTCTGACTATTGAGCAAGGATGCGCAGGAAGTCGCCATTGTCGACTTGCAGCGCTTCAGCCACTTTAGGCGCAATAATCACGGTTCCACGCTCACGGTTATAGGCTGCTTTCGCCGCCGTCGCGCGGAAATGTTCAAAAGAGGTATTACACATCAGGAAATCCTGCGAGCTGGAGTGCTCGGCGATTTCCACTTTGGCACGTACGGAATCACGTACCGACTCGATATTGCGCAGGTCACATTCTACTGACGGGCCCGCATCAAAAATGTCCACATAGTTGCGGCAGGTGAAGCCTTCTTTTTCCAGCAGCGCCAACGCCGGACGGGTTTTCTCATGCACCTGACCAATCACTGCCTGCGCTTCTTTGCTCAGCAGGTTGATGTAAATCGGCAGTTTCGGCATCAGATCGGCAATGAAGCCTTTCTTGCCAATACCTGTCAGGTAATCCGCCATGGTGAAGTCGATTGAGAAAAAGTGTTCCTGCAACCATTTCCAGAACGGTGAGTTACCCTGTTCATCAGAGACACCGCGCATTTCAGCGAAGATGGTTTTAGAGAAACGATGCGGATGTTCCGCCATCATCAGGAAACGACATTTCGACATCAGACGCCCGTTCAGACCTTCACGGAACGGAGCGCGCAGAAACAGCGTGCAGATTTCCGAACAACCGGTGTAGTTGTTACCAAACGTCAGCAGCTTAACCACATTGTTGACGCCCAGTTTTGGCGACGCGTGCACGATGGTGCTGATGTGGTAAGAGTAAAACGGAATATCCCAGCCCACGGAAGCTTCAACACCTGTGGTCCCCGCGACTTCACCCGTTTCGGAATCAAAGCCAACCATCAGGTAGCCTTCATCGCCCGGCTGGTTCACGTCGGGTTTGGTAAAGCTGTATTCGGAATGTTTAATGCGATTGGTTAACAGTTCTTCGTTAACCGGCAATGAGGTGAATCCATGACCCGATTCCACTGCGCAGGTGTGCAGCGCCTCGTAGTCTGAAATTGCAATAGGGCGAACAACTAGCATCAATACTCCCTCCAGATGCAAACAGGTCTGAATGCCTCGACCTGATAACGTCGCCATACCGCCCCCATCCCATGGGTTTGGTATGGCGTACGGGCTCGCTTAAACTAGGGTAGCAATTGCTTTGTCTAGTCGTGCTAAGCCTTCTTCGATTTCTTCTTTAGTAATAATCAATGATGGGGTCATACGAACAACGTTCGCACCGGCCACCAACAGCATCAGACCTTGTTTACCTGATGCGACCAACACGTCACGCGCACGGCCTTGCCACTCGTCGTTCAGCGCCGCACCTAACAGCAGGCCCTGACCGCGAACTTCTTTGAACAGGTTGTACTTCGCGTTGATCTTTTGCAGACCTTCACGGAACAGCGCTTCACGCTCTTTGACGCCAGCCAACGTTTCTGGCTTGCTCACCACATCCACGACGGCTTCTGCAACCGCACATGCCAGCGGGTTACCGCCGTAGGTCGAACCGTGCACGCCCACTTTCATGTGCTCTGCCAGTTTCGATGTGGTCAGCATCGCGCCGATTGGGAAACCGCCGCCCAGTGATTTGGCAGTACTCAGAATGTCCGGTGTCACACCGATACCTTGGTAAGCGTAGAAGTGGCCGGTACGACCGTTACCCGTTTGCACTTCATCGAAGATCAGCAGCGCATTGTGTTTGTCACACAGCTCACGCACAGCCTGAACAAATTCTGGTGTTGGCGACACAATACCGCCTTCGCCTTGCAGAGGTTCCATCATGACAGCACAAGTGCGGTCAGAGATGTGCGCCTGCAGCGCTTCCACATCGTTGTATGGCAGATGCGTCACATCACCTGGTTTTGGACCAAAACCGTCCGAGTAAGCCGCTTGGCCACCCACAGTCACGGTGAAGAATGTACGGCCGTGGAAACCTTGTTTAAATGCAATGATTTCAGACTTTTCAGGGCCATAAACGTCCGCAGCGTAACGACGTGCCAGTTTCAGTGCCGCTTCGTTTGCTTCGGCGCCCGAGTTAGCAAAGAACACTTTTTCCGCAAAGCTGATTTCAGTCAGCTTCTTCGCCAGACGCAGTGCTGGTTCGTTTGTCATCACGTTGCTCAGATGCCAAAGCTTGTTGCCCTGCTCTGTCAACGCGTTCACCATTGCTGGATGACAATGACCTAAACAGCTCACCGCGATACCGCCGGCAAAATCGATGTACTCGTTGCCCTGCTGATCCCACACACGTGAGCCCTGTCCCTTAACCGGGATGAATTCCATCGGGTTGTAACAAGGCACCATTACCTCATCAAACAAACCGCGTTCTACTTTAATTTCCACTGTCATTGCACATTCCTTCTCGATACCGCATGCCTGGCAGAAAGGCAGTCCTTTCACAAAATCCCGACGTTGAGATTTTGTTTTGCATATAAGCCGATGCAGCATTGTATTTACAAATTATTAACCAATTCAATAGTGATTTATTCTTTCAGCCAGCCGATTCAGCTCACAATCTTCACCACTAGTGATTATTTATGCACCAAGTAAACGCTTTTATGAAGTACTTTTTCATTATGGGTAAAAAAAGCCGTGCCACACCACGGTCAGATCAGGCGTAGCAAGGGATCGGCAGGATCTGCGGCGAATAAATTTTCAATGTAGAAAAAAAGAAATTTAGATGACGAAAATGTTAAGAATAGTGATCGTGATCAGGAAAAATCGCGCAGGCGTCCACGACCACGATTCGGCGGCAGCGTACGGTTTTACTGGGATGAGGGATTATCGGCGCAGGAAATTGGCCAGCAGTTCATGGCCTTGCTCGGTTTTGATCGATTCCGGATGGAACTGCACTGCATCAATAGGCAGAGTTTTATGCTGGTAGCCCATGATCTCGTCCGGAGTGCCATCCGGCAGCTCCGTCCAAGCCGTCAGCTCAAAACAGTCCGGTAAGGTGCCGTTTTTCACCACCAGCGAATGGTAGCGCGTGACGGTGAGCGGATTATTGAGTCCGGCGAACACGCTGCGCCCGGTATGACGCACCGGAGAAGTCTTTCCGTGCATCACCTGACGGGCACGCACCACTTCACCACCGAACACCTGCGCAATCGCCTGATGGCCGAGGCACACCCCCAGAATCGGCAGCCGGCCGGCAAAATGCTCAATCGCCGCCAGTGAAACGCCGGCTTCATTCGGCGTACATGGCCCCGGTGAAATCACCAGATGGCTTGGCGCCAGCGCTTCAATTTGCTCCAGCGTGACTTCATCGTTACGCACCACTTTCACCGTCGCACCCAACTCGCAAAAGTACTGGTAGAGGTTGTAAGTGAATGAGTCGTAATTATCGATAATCAGAAGCATAACGTCGCCAGCGTGAGACAAGAACCCCTCGCATTCTACAAATCAGCGCGCCAGATTCAATCAATAAAGCAGATTTCATCACGTTTCTCTCATCTTCGACTTAAGAATAATGGCACGGCCATTTTCATTAGCTACTATTAATTTAGTTATTACTAATTAATAGTAAGGAAGAACGAGATGAAGAGGACCATCGTTATCGGCGCCGGGTTAGGCGGCATGTCTGCCTGCTACGAACTACGACAAAAACTGCCTGCTGACCATGAAGTCATGTTGATCAACGAAGGCTCTGAATTTCACTTTATTCCGTCCAATCCCTGGGTTGCATTGGGAGAACGGACCAAAGAGCAGGTGATTCTCGAACTGAGCCCCTACGTGGACAAATTCGGCATTCCCTTCAACACGTCAGGGGTAACCGCCATCGACGCCCAAGCGCACTCACTGAGTACTGGCGATGGTCAACAGTATTGTTACGACTACCTTGTCATTTGCAGCGGTCCGAAACTGGCATTTGAAGCGGTACCGGGCTCAGGGCCGGAGAACGGCTACACCCAATCGATCTGCACGGTTGATCACGCGGTGAAAGCTTACCAAGCTCTGCAGCAACTGGTCGACAATCCGGGACCGGTCATCGTTGGCGCCATGCAGGGTGCAAGCTGTTTTGGCCCCGCCTACGAGTACATTCTGTCGCTCGAAAGCCATCTGCGTAAACTCAAAGTCCGCGATAAAGTGCCTATGACGTTTGTCACCAGCGAGCCCTATATCGGCCACATGGGCCTGGGTGGCGTGGGGGACTCCAAAGCGCTGATGGAACATGAATTCCGTGAACGCGGTATCAAATGGATTTGCAATGCTCGCGTCACTCAATTTGAAGCAGACGTGGCACACATTGAAGAGCTCAATCGCAAAGCCGAAGTCGATTTCGAACATGCACTGCCCTTCAGCATGGCGATGTTCCTGCCTCCGTTTAAAGGCTCAGCGGCGATTGCGGCCGTACCGGACCTGTGTAACCCGAAAGGTTTTGTCATGACTGATGAATACCAGCGCAGCCCGGTGTACGACAATATTTTTGCCGCTGGCGTGTGTGTGGCTATTCCGCCTCTGGAGCAAACTCCCGTGCTGGTGGGTGCTCCCAAAACGGGTTTTATGATTGAATCGATGACCACGGCCATTGTGGAGAATATTCTCAGCTTGGAGCGCGGTGAAGCGATGCACACCAAGCCGACACTCAATGCGGTGTGTCTGGCAGATATGGGCGATAAAGGGGCAGCTTTTGTCGCATTGCCACAAAATCCTCCGCGCAACACGAACTGGACGGGGATGGGGCAATGGGTACATTTGGCCAAAATTGCGTTTGAGAAATACTTTCTCTACAAAGTGAAGAAAGGCACCAGCGAGCCGATTTATGAGAAATACATAATGAAAGCAGCCGGCATTGAGCGCACCAAATAGCCGTTAGTGCTTACCTGCCCCGGCAGCAGACACAAAAAGGGGAGCATGATGCTCCCCCTCAGTTTATCACTCGACTTAAGCCGATTTACGACGCCACCAACCTAAACCCAGTAGCAACCCCAACCCTACCACGCTGAATGAGCCGCCGTAGATATTGAGCTCAACCACGGCTGGATCATGGTCAGAAGCGCGGAAATGGTCCTCATATTTCGGCAGATCGCCTTTGTATTCATCGTTGTAGTCAAACAGCGTCGATTCGCCGCCGTTGATGTGCCAGTCAATGGCATCGACGACACGCAGCTTCAGACTGTCGCTGACCAACAGATGATCGAGCGCGCCCACTTCGTCGTTGTACGAGTAGCTCCAGCTGTTGTCTTTGTGCGCCAGTTCCATCGCACTCAGGTAACCGAAACCTTGCGTGATCACCGCGCCGTCATCGCCAAACTGGGGTTGTTCACCAATCACGGTATTGCGCGCTGCCTTAATGACTTTGCCGTATTTCTCTGGCGTGTAGTCAGTCAGAACCAGCATCGGATCTTCCTTGCCGTACGAGTTCATGTCGCCAAGAATCACTTTGTGACCGTCGATTTTCGCCAACGCTTCACCCAGTGCCACCGCTCCGGCAACACGGAAGTTCTCACACGAACCCTGCAGATCGGCATCCGCGCCGCCCTGCCCGCCTTCACTGACCGGCGCCGCATCTTCCCAGCAAGCTGAACCTTTGGATTTAAGGTGGTTGACGGCAACGGTGATGGTCTCGTTCCCGCCTTTGACTTTAAAGGTCGGCGCCAGCGTATCACGCTGGTAGTTCTTACCATCTTCAATCACTTTGCCTTCCTCATTCAGCACTTCAGGTGCTTGCTGACTCGGCATTGGGATCACTCGGCTTTGCAGCAGTTTGACCACTTTGTCGCGATAAATTACGCCCGTGGTGATCGCGTCGCTGCCAACCGAATCTTTCTCATCGGTCTGACCATCCTGATTCGAATCCACAGCTACAAACTGGTAGCGTTTTTTCTTGTCATCGATACGTTCATTGAGTTGATCGACCAGTTGGCGAATCGCCGCACCATCACCAAAACCGTTGTTCTCAATTTCCATCAAGCCGACGATGTCCGCATCCAGACGCAAAATCGCATTGACGATCTTCGCCTGCTGCATCGAGAACTCAGTAAAGTTGCTGGCACCGCGGTTATCACCGTGCTGATTCGCGTCACCACCATAAGGAGAATTGAAGTAGTTGAGGACGTTAAACGACGCGATGCGCAAATCCCCTTCGTACATCTTAGGTTTTGCGGTACGCGGATCGTTGTGGACCAGATTGTCCTGGCTGATGGTGTTGGTCACCACCAGACGGTATTCGCCGTAGCTGTAGGTCACCACGCCTTCCACATCGAACAGCGTATCATCCACACGAATGTAGTCTTCCGTTGAGCCATCCTGATCGATATCGCTGCGGCCAAATTGCGGGTAGTAAGGGATCTGACCATCACCCGCTTTGGCATCCGATTCGACAAACAGTCGGCGCTGAGCGTTGTCGAGGCTCTGTTGCTGAGCCTGTTCGGAACCTGCCGGGAACAACTGGTTCGGCTGCATGTTCACACGCCCTTGGGCGAGCACCATATTGTTGCGGCGCGCATCGTAATCGTAACCAAAGGTGCGGGTGACACGCATATCCAGCGCTTTAGGCAGCGTCACCAACATGCCTTCGTAGCGTTCCATGGTTTGGGCAAAGTGCTCGTCGCTGCCCAAAATGGTGACCTCGTGTGCGGTCGGTGCGGCTTGTTCGGACAATTTTTCCCACTGATTGTTCTCTACTTTCAGTTGGGTCAGATTGTAGTACTCCTGCACTTTACCGCGGGTACACACGACATCCCCCGGCTGAAGATCGCTCGACGACTGACCGGTAAACACAAACAGCCCTTCTGAAGTCAACGGATTGTTATCATCGTCCAACGCTTGCAGATAGAACCCTTTGGTCAGGCCACCCGTCACCGCACTGACCACCCCTTTCACCGTGTATTCGTCGTCGGTGATGTACGGATAACCGTTGATAAACGGTGACGTATCGCCCTCGCCCTGAATATCCTGAATAGAGGTAAAGGTTGGCTCGTTGCCATCCTGATTACAGGTGAACGCCTCAGGCAGCTCTGTATCAAGCGAACCCAAACCGTCGATGACATTGGCATCCCACACCATCCACTGCTGTGGCTGATACACCGCCGATGGCGTCAGCGCATCAGCTTGGCGCACCAGAGTGCGGTCTTTCCCGAAATCGGCGCCGCCCATGTCGCCAATGACATCATGCACGGAACCATCACTGTTAAGCAGCGCCACCGGGTCGTTGCCATTAAAATTGATCACGCTGTTGTTGCTGATATCGGTGACCGCCTGAATGTCACTGTTGGCGCCGGAGTTAGACAGCACCAACACATCGTGTGCGGCGATCACTCGGCCGCTCAGCGGCAGGATTTTATCCCAGCTGCCACTGCCGTTGGTCGACATTGCCAGCGAGTAGCCATCCAGACTGACCGACGCGTCGCCCGTGTTGGCGATCTCGATCGCTTTGTTGTAACTGCTGCCCTCAACGTATTGCGACAGCACAATCTCCGCGCGCGCTGGCGCACTGAGTCCCGCAGCAATGGCCAGCGCCAGTGCCGAAAAAGAAACTGAAAAAGTGGGTTGGGTATGCATGATTAGCCTCGTCATCCCTACGATGTAATCTAGGTATGAAGTTAAGTGCGATGTGTCACATTCATCACTGCAACACGGTTAAAAACATAAACCAGTGTTGTGCTTTTGACTGCAAATACAAACCATTCACTATGCATATCGAGACATATCTCGCATTCTTATGATCAATGTTTGAACCGAACGCAAAGTTTCAACAGTTAACGTAAAAACTTAAATGAAGGTTAGATTAAACATTGATTACAAAGAGATTTCCTCAAGGCATAAAAAAGCCCCGGACAATGCCGGGGCTTTTTATATTCAGAGAAAGTTTACGGGCGAGCCACAAAACCAACGGCATCAAACACTTTCTTCAGGGTTTGCAGTGCACGCGCTGAGGCTTTCTCTGCGCCATCACGCATCACACTGTCGAGGTACGCGCGATCTGCACGCACGCGGTGGTATTCAGCTTGAACCGGTTCTAACATCGCCACCAGCGCTTCACCGACGTCTTTCTTAAACGGACCGTACATTTCCACGCCCGCGTATTGCGCTTCAATTTCGGCAAACGTTTTACCGGTAGCCGCTGCGTACAGCCCCATCAGGTTCGAGATGCCTGCCTTCGCTTCTACATCGTGTGCGATGCGTGGCGGCGTATCTGTGTCTGTCTGGGCTTTGTTGATCTTTTTAATGATCGACTTCGGATCTTCCAGCAACGTGATCACGTTCTTGCGGTTGTCATCCGACTTCGACATTTTCTTGGTCGCATCTTGCAGGCTCATCACGCGTGCATTCACGGTCGGAATGTACGGCTCCGGCACTTCAAAGATTGGCGTTTCAGGACTGTAGATGTTGTTGAAACGGGTGGCGATATCGCGCGCCAACTCCAAGTGCTGCTTCTGGTCGCTGCCTACAGGCACTTGGTGCGCGCCGTACAACAGAATATCCGCAGCCATCAGAACCGGGTAGTCAAACAGACCGGCGTTTACATCGTTCGCGTAACGCGCAGACTTGTCCTTAAACTGAGTCATGCGGCTCAGTTCGCCCATTTGTGTGTAACAGTTAAGAACCCAACCCAATTGAGCATGCTCTGGTACATGTGACTGAACAAATAGCGTGCTCTTTTTCGGATCAACACCAACGGCCAGACAGATTGCCAATGCATCCAGTGTTGCTTCATGCAGCGCTTTCGGATCCTGACGAACCGTGATCGCATGCAAATCCACTACACAGTAGTGACAATCATAGTCGTCTTGCATCTGTTGCCATTGACGTAGAGCACCCAAGTAGTTACCGATACTTAGTTCACCTGACGGTTGAACACCACTCAATACGATGGGTTTGCTCATGAGTATGATTTCCTTGTTACTTAATATGAGATAAGACAGAACAAATCTGTGAAAAAGGCGCGCCCAGACCACTCTGAGCGCGCTTTTATTTGAAAAACATCAAACCAGCAGTGTACTCATTAACGAGTATTTTGCCAGCGAAGATTGCGGTCTTTTACGCAGAAACGAGCACAACATCGAGCAATTGCGCGATGTTATCCGCCACCACATCCGGCTCAGACGCAGCGATGGGTTCGCCGTGGTTGTAACCGTAAGTCAGACCGAACGACGCACAGCCGGCATTTTTCGCCGCCAGAATGTCGTTCTTGGAATCACCGACCATCAGCATTTCGCTGGCGCTCAGCTGGTGTTTGTCCAGCAGCCAGTTCAGTGCCATCGGATCCGGCTTCTTGTTCGGGAAGGTATCGCCGCCAATCACGTCACTGAAGTAGCCATCAATACCATGCTGAGCCAGCACGTGCGGCACAAACTTCGACGGTTTATTGGTCACCAGCGCCAGAGTGAAACCCGCGCGGTGCAGCTGCGCCAGCGTCTCTTTAACATTGGCGTAAAGGTGGCTCAGCTTGTGGCCAGTCTGCTCATAGAAATCATCAAACAGCACGCGCGCTTTGCTGCGCACTTCGTCGCTCAGTGACGGATCAATCGTCAGGCTCTGGCTCAGAGAGCGGGCAATCAGCACATCGGCACCATTACCGACATAATCGCGCACCTGCAGTTCAGTCACGCCAGGGAATCCCATCGCGCGCACCGCTTGATCGGCGGCAACCGCCAAGTCTGGCACGCTGTCGAGTAACGTGCCGTCGAGATCAAAAGCGATCAACTTAATTTGGTTCAAAACAATCTTCCTAAGGCTTTTTAATTGTAATCGGTTGTTATTCTACGCGAGCCAGCTCTGCACGCATCGCGTCCACGACCGCTTTGTAATCTGGCTGACCGAAAATCGCCGAACCAGCCACGAACATATCCGCACCGGCTGCCGCGATTTCGCGAATGTTGTCCACTTTCACACCGCCGTCGATTTCCAGACGAATATCACGGCCGCTGTCATCAATCAGTTTGCGCACCGCACGCAGTTTATCCAGCGTATGCGGAATGAATGACTGACCGCCAAAACCCGGGTTGACCGACATCAGCAGAATCATATCCACTTTGTCCATGATGTAATCCAGATGGCTGAGTGACGTTGCCGGGTTAAGCACTACGCCCGCTTTACAGCCGTGCTCTTTGATCAGTTGCAGTGTACGGTCAACGTGCTCAGACGCTTCAACATGGAAAGTGATCATCGAAGCGCCGGCTTTAGCGAAATCAGGAATGATGCGATCGACCGGTTTGACCATCAAGTGAACGTCAATCGGTGCGGTAATGCCATAATCACGCAGCGCTTTACAAATGGGCGCGCCAAACGTCAGGTTAGGTACGTAGTGGTTGTCCATCACGTCAAAGTGAACCACGTCGGCACCCGCCGCCAGGACTTTTTCGACGTCTTCCCCGAGACGGGCAAAATCTGCAGAGAGAATGGATGGAGCAATGAGAAAATCTTTCATACCTGACCTCTTAGGCGATGGAATGCAGTGAACAGTTTATGTTCGACATTCTACCTAAGGGAGCGGAGAGATCCTAGCGCCAAGGGCCAGGCCAGCAGGCAAATCTGCACATTCGGCGCCAGTTATTACAAATCCTGTTGAGCCGGGCTGAACAGCGCCAGCAGTTCGTCCACCTTGTTGCGACCCGCGCCGTTGCGACTGATGGTACGCTTCACTTTCACCACATTGAGCTGCGCGCCATGGTACAAACGGCGGGTCAGAATGGTGTCGTGGTTGGAAATCAGCACCGGAATGCCGCGTTCTGTCGCGGTTTTCTCGGCGATATCGGCCAACGCAGCCTGGTCATCAAGTGTAAAGCCATTACCCGCGTAAGACGTAAAATTGGCCGTCGATGACAGCGGCGCGTACGGGGGATCGCAATACACCACGCTGCTGGCTGCCGCGCGGCGAAACGTCTCGTCGTAACCAGCACAGATAAAAGTCGCGCGCTGCGCTTTTTCGGCAAAGAATTCCAGTTCAGCTTGCGGGAAATAAGGTTTTTTGTATGAACCAAACGGCACATTGAAACCGCCTTTTTTGTTGTAACGGCACAAGCCGTTAAAGCCAAAACGGTTCATATACAGAAAGGCCAGTGAGCGGTACATGATATCGTCCGTCTGATTAAACTGCTGACGAATCGACAGGTACGCTTCTTTGCGATTGTTTTCCGGCGTAAACCAGCGCTTGGCTTCGTCGATGTAATCGCTTGGACGCTCTTTAAGCAGATTGTAGAGATTGATCAGATCCGGATTGATATCCGCCAGCAGGTAATGCTTAAACTCGGTGTTGAGGAAGATAGACCCAGCGCCGACAAACGGTTCAACCAGTTCATCAGCCGGTGGCAGGTGGCGTTGAATGTCTTCGACGAGGCCAAACTTTCCCCCCGCCCATTTCAGAAAGGCACGCTGCTTTTTCATCTACTGCTCTAATCAATCACCGAAAAAATAAGGCTGCGGAATGTAACACATTTTGAGGCCAGACCCAACGTAAATGGCACCTAACGGCGCAGCCTTACTGGCCACGCTCAATTTCCCGGTGTACCTGACTGAGCGATTTGGCCCATGGCCCCATCGCCTGCAACGATTTCGGCAGCGTTTCCACCGCATCGCGCGCCATCTGAATGGTTGGGTAGTTACTGTAGGTAATGATGTACCACTCGACATCGTTGCGCAGTGTCGGGTAGACATTCACTTTGCCTTGCAACTGATGACGTTCGATGAACGTCTGCACTTCGGCCAGCGAGTTGACCGCCGCCAGTTGCAACGTGTAGCTGCGTGGCGACATCGCTTTCAGCTCTTCACGGCCAAAAGAGAAAGTAATCTTGGTTTGCGGTGGCGTTTGCTCTGCTGCGGCTGGTTGTTCTACCGCCGGTGGTGATGCCAGTTGCGCCGCTTGTACTGTTTCTGCGGCCACTTTGGGTTGTGCGTCAACTTGAGGCGCCGCGGCCACGACCTTATCGATCGCTGAGGTATCGGCGGCCTGCGGTTTGCCTTCCAGCAACGCATCAACAACATCAGAGGTGATCACGACACGCTGCTGATTGCTGTCTGCCTGACCCACACCTTCGGTGGACTCTTTCACATCCGGTGGCAAGGCAGAAGAATCGTCTTCTAACTGCGCGGGCTGAGTATCGCTCTCTGCCAGCACTGAATCCATTTTGGTTGACGAACCGGAAGCCGTGTTGAGCGTCGGAATCGCCGTTTGTTCCTGATTTTGTGCCAGTTGCTGCGCTTTGTCGTCCGGTGATGGCTGCGACAGCATCCACCAGTAGCCACCACCAATCAGCAGTAACAGAATCAGCACCAGCAGCGTAATCTTCAACGGCGAACCGATGATGGAACGAATCACAATACGTTTTTCCATTTTCTGATCTGCGAGTGCCATAATCTCTCCCGGTAACGGCTGCACTTTTTTGTAGGCCTGACGAACCTGACGTTCCATATCGTCTTCAACATAACGCATGACGCGCTGCTCAAACAGCCTGTCACACTCATCTTGTGAGAGCGCCTCAATTTCGAGGTCAATCGGTTTGAGTTCCTGACCATAGCTCAGACGAGTCAGCAGAGCGTCCAGACTGTTGGACTGCGCAAACAGCACAACGTTCACTGTCCAGCGCGGGTTGCTCTGCGCTTCCAGTACCCACATCCACAATTCTGAAATCATCGTGTCCGTGAGCAGATGAGCGTCGTCGACCACCACCACGATATCGCAGCTGCTGTCTTCAAACAGGCGGGAAAAACTTTCGATCAGGGAGTCTTTAGGATTGAACAGCGGTTCCGACACCAGTTGAGTCAGCAACGTGGTGCGGCGCTGCTCGTCATCCTGATTCGGATGGCACATTAATAGCGACTGGTTTTTGTCGTCTGCCCAATGTTCCAGATAACGTTGGGCCAGCCAGGATTTACCCGCACCCAGCGGACCGACCACATTGACGAAGTTGGAACCAAAACGGGTCAGCAGCTGCAAGCGTTCAAGCAGCTCCACCTGGGAATCCAACGTCAACTCATGTGCCAAACTCATGAAGATTCCTAATGACAGTCAGTAGTCATACTGAAAAAGTTCGAATTACACCGTACGGCAGTAGTCGATGGCTTGTTCAATCACCGCTTCAGGTACCCCTTTGACCACATCGGATGTACCGATACTGGTCGGTAATACCAAGCGTAGCTCACCTGCCAACACTTTTTTGTCGCGCATCATGTGTTTCATGAAATCGTCGAACGACATGCTGTCCGGTGTATGAACCGGAAGGTTGGCTTTTTGCAAAATCGCCTGAATGCGATCCAGTTGCTCTTGAGAGATAAGCCCTTGAAGCTGAGCGGTTTTTGCCGCCATCACCGTACCTGCTGCCACGGCTTCACCGTGTAGCCAGTTACCATACCCCAGTTCTGCTTCGATCGCATGACCAAATGTATGACCCAGGTTCAACAACGCGCGAATACCCGACTCTTTTTCATCCTGCGCCACCACTTCCGCTTTGATCTGGCAGCAACGGGCAATCGCATAGGAGAGTGCCTGCTCATCCAGCGCATAGAGTGATTCCATGTTCTGTTCCAGCCAGACAAAGAAGTCGTAATCGTAAATGATGCCGTATTTGATCACTTCCGCCATTCCCGCCGCAAATTCACGCGCAGGCAGTGTCGACAAACAGTTGGTATCAATGATAACCGCTTTAGGTTGGTAGAAAGCACCAATCATGTTTTTGCCCAGTGGATGGTTCACCGCGGTTTTACCACCAACGGAAGAGTCCACTTGCGAAAGCAGTGTAGTGGGAATCTGAATAAAATCGACACCGCGTTGATAGCAGGCAGCCGCAAAGCCAACCAGGTCGCCAATCACGCCACCACCGAGAGCCACAATCACCACATCGCGGCTGTAGTTGTGCTCAAGCAGATAACTCATAACGGTATTGAAGGTATCGAGGCTTTTGTATTGCTCGCCATCCGGCAGTTCTAACACTGCAGACTGACAGCCTTTTTGATCGAGCAGAGCCGTGATTTTACCAGCATACAGCGGAGCCACTGTATGGTTGGTGATGATCAGAACTTTTTGTTTTGCGGATAAAGAAAGAAGAGCCGGATCATTGAATAATCCGGCACCAATTGAGATTGGGTAGCTACGCTCATCTAAACTGACCGTAATCCGTTCCATGGTTCGTACTCCAGGTAAAAGAACAACTTAATGTTCTTCTAGCATTTTTACGATCTGGTTGGCTACCACTTTTGCACTTTGATCGTCGGTACGTACCGTAATGTCTGCAATTTCTTCGTACAGAGGGTTGCGCTCACCCGCTAGGGTTTCAAGAACTTCGCGCGGATTATCAGTTTGCAGCAACGGGCGTTTCTTGTCGCGGTTAGTGCGCGCCAGTTGTTTTTCAATCGTCGTCTCAAGGTAAACAACAATGCCACGTGCAGAAAGACGGTTGCGGTTCTCTTTACTCTTTACGGAACCACCACCAGTGGCAAGAACAATACCTTGTTCTTCAGTGAGATCGTTGATCACAGCTTCTTCGCGCTTGCGGAAGCCTTCCTCACCTTCGACATCGAATACCCATGCGATATCGGCACCTGTGCGTTCTTCAATCACTGTATCAGAGTCGACAAACTCCATATGCAGTTGTTGAGCAAGGTGTCTACCAATTGTGCTTTTGCCGGCGCCCATTGGGCCAACAAGGAAAATATTGCGTTTTTCAGCCATGTTTAGCAGTAATTTACAACGTTAATTCAATGACATCGCCACAAGGTTGCGCCAGACAGCAGTCAGCGATAGGAATGCTTGTGGCACCTATTCCTCACAGATATTTCGTGATAAGACCCGAAATTATCTAGATCTGGTGCCACTAATGCAACTTTAATTTTCTTTGACTGACAAGAATGACGATAAGTTACTGAATCACAACTTTCGGTGTTACGAAGATCAGCAGCTCACTTTTGCCCATTTGTTCGTAGCTGCGACGGAACAGCGCGCCCAACACAGGCAAGTCACCCAGCAGCGGCACCTTGTCGACTGAATTCGTAATACTGTGCTGAAAAATGCCGCCCAGAACCACGGTTTCACCGTTGTTGACCAGCACCTGTGTACCAATGCGCTGCGTGTTGATCGCCACCGCCTCGCCAGTACCGGTTTTCACCACTTCACCCGGCCGATCCTGAGTAACGCTCAAATCCAGCACCAGACGGTTATCGGGGGTGATTTGTGGCGTCACTTTGAGGCTGAGTACTGCCTTCTTGAATGCCACACTGGTGGCGCCACTGGATGAGGATTCCAAGTACGGAATCTCAGTACCCTGCTCAATATACGCCGGCTGCTTGTTGGTCGTGATCAGTCTCGGACTGGAGATGATTTCCGCTTTTGACTCGCGTTGCATGGCTGACAGTTCAAGATCGAGCAAGGTATCTGCGCCAAGCTTGGCGACCTGAAACGCAATGCTGGACGCATTGGCTGAGGTGGCTGCGAGGTTAACGTTGAGGAAATCATCAATCGCAACGCCATCACCAGAACCGCCACTATTATTACCGCCATCGTACAAACCAATTGCCCCCAGATTGCTTTCAATCGAGCCACCCGTGGTCGTGCTGCCATTGGTGGAGCTGAAACCCCAGCGCACACCCAGTTCATCCAAGTTACCTTCATTGACCGTCACAATACGCGCTTCAATCTGTACTTGCTTGACCGGAATATCGAGCGACGCCACGATATCGCGAATCACAGCAATGTTCTCCGGCAGTTCACGAATCAGCAGCGCATTGGTGCGTTCATCAATGCTGATCGAGCCACGCTCCGACAACATATTGACCGCCCCATCGCCGCCAATCATCTGCGCAATGTCAGACGCTTTGGCAAAGTTGATGATGAGAATATCCGATTGCAGATCGCCGAGTTCTTCCGCCATGCGGGCTTTTTCCAACTGCTGCTTTTCACGCAGATCCAGCTCTTCTTTGGGCGCCACCAGAATCACATTGCCGTCGACGCGCTTATCCAGACCTTTGACTTGCAGAATAATGTCCAGCACCTGCTGCCAGGGCACGCCATCAAGGCGCAGCGTCAGGTTGCCGCGCACTGAATCGGAAACCACCAGATTGAACTCATTGTAGTCTGCGATCAACTGCAGCACATTGCGCACCGGAATATCCTGAAAGTTAATCGAAATCCGCTTGCCTTCTTTTTCTAGTACGCTTTTTGGTTTGGCTTTCTCCTCGGCTTTTAGCTTGCGGATCACCACTTCCAGATAGTTACCCTTCAGGCTGTAATCATAATTGAACTCCCCCTGCACCGTTGCGACCAACAAGGTGCTGGGCTGCTGGCGGAACACTTCGATGTTTTCCACTGCGGTGGCAAAGTCGCGCACATCGAGCAGGTAGAGTTTGTCGTCACTGACATCGGTTTTCAGCAGTTCGATATTCAGGCCTTGCTCGGTTTTCTGCACATCCACCACGGCCGAGGCGGAAGCCAGTTCGACAATCAGTACCGCCGCTTTGTCTTTGTTGATGCGAAAATCGATATTCTTCAGCTGATTGGCCGCCGCCTCCTGAGCAAGTGTGGCGGCAGATAACAGCAGGCATGCGCCCACAAACAGACAACGTATTCCCCACGCCGTGGAGGCATTTAGTCCTTTAATCATAGTTATGTCTCTAAACTCAAAATTTTATTTCAAAGCCAATTTAACGTTGCGTTGATTCCAACATCCCAATCCGTCCGGCAGGGTCTCTTTGATCAGCAGATAATCGTCTGCCACGCGGGTCACTCGACCGTTGTTCAATCCCAGGTACTGTCCTGCTTTAATTTTCATTACCGAACCTTGCGGCGTTTGAATCAACGCGGAGACAGAGCCACCACTGCTCATGACACCTCGTAAACGCAGTTGACTGAGAGGGTAACGCTCCAGCGAACCACTTTTGGCGCGCGGTGAAGGTTGCCAGCAATCCGATTTCATTCGCGGTTGGTTTTGCACCAGCGCTTCCTGAGGCAAGACAAACGGCTCACGCTGATGATGTTGGGCATAATGAAACACGTCGAACTGAACTACCGGAGCCAGTGTCGCCACTTCACGCTGCGCCTGCTGTTCGACGTGTTTAACGTAATCGGATAGCGATTCCTGATTGGCTTTACAACCACTGAGCAGTAGTGCTCCTAACAGCCAGCAGCGCTTATTTTTCATCGCTCACCTCCGGTTTGAACTGATAGGTGTAAGCGCGGACGCGAAAGTGCAGCGTGCTGCTCTCCTGACTGACGCGCTGCCAATCGACATCGTCAAAGTTGATGATGCGTGGCAAGCGCGCAATCGCTTCGGAAAAGTCGCCGATGTTGTGATAATTGCCGGTCAGTTCGATATTGAGTGGCAGACGATAGAGGAATTCCTGATTCTGCTTCTCCCCCCAGTCAATCCGCGTGAACGTCAGCGTGTTTTCCAGCCCCAGCTCGTTAACCGACGCCAGCATACTGGCAAGCTCTTTTTGCACCGGCAGTTGACGCAGCAGGAAGTCATACCGTTCTGCCAGTTCATCCAGTTGGGTTTTGAGTTTGGGTAACGTGGCCACTTTGCTGGCTTTGATACGTATCGTCGATTTGAGCGTTTGTTCCTGCTGTTTTAAACCTTCGAGCGCATCCTGCTTGGGCAACATATACAACCAATAGCCCGCACCTTGCAGAGCCAGAACCAGCAGTAACAACACGGCCAGCTGAGGCAACAAAGGCCATTCAGCGATTTCATCCAGTTCCAGTTCCTGCAAGTTAGCCATGTTTCTCTCCTGTCACGGTGGCGAGCGGTTTATGAGCTGACGCATGAAACAGAAATGACACCTTAAAGCTCTGAAATTGTTTACCAAAACGTCGATTACCTGACACGATCGAATGCATACCGACCTCAGACAGTTGGGTCGATTTTTCCAGATTGTCGAGCATGGTGGCGAGTCGGGCAGTACTGTCACTGATGCCGCTGATTTCAATTTCTTCGCCGTTCATTTTGATCTTGTCGACGTAGACACCTTCCGGAATCAGTTGCGGCATCAGGTTCATGAACTCTGTGGTCTTATTGCGCTTTTGCTGTAACGATTCGACGATATTGAGCCGGGTCAGCAGCGCTTTATGCTCTTGCTCGGTCACTTTCAGCTCGGCAATCTGCGCATCCAGTTGGCGAATGTGCTGATTGAGAAATGCCAGTCGCTGCTGCTGAGCCTGAGTTTGCTGATCGAGATAAAAGCCAGCGCCCCACTGCACGCCCAATGCCACCATCAACGCGAGCACGCACAGTCCGACGAAGCGGCGTTTGTGCGCCTCGCGCTGCGCTTCACGCCAGGGAATAAGGTTGATGTTATGCAGCATGGCCGTTCTCCAGCCAATTGAGCCCGCGCAGCGCCAAGCCTGCCGCAGTGCTAAAACGCTGCAAATCAACCTGAGGCTGGCGGCGTAGCGATGCGCGGCAAGTAAACTCCGCCAGAGGGTTAAACAGCTCGCAAGGCAGAACCAGACGTTCGCTAATCGCCTGCGCCAAACCTTCCGTTGCCGCGCCGCCACCGGATAGCCAGATACCGGCCAGCGGTTGATGGCCTTGCAGAGAAAGAAACAGCTGGATCTGGCGCGCCAGACGCTCAACCAACTCCTGAATGAAGTGTGCTTGCGGGCTGGTAAGGTCAGCGTTACCACCGGAGGTCGCCGCAACCAGTTGGCGGGTTCCCAACGGAATGTCTTTGTAAAACGGCGTTTTATCGGCAAAGTCGATGCACAATGAGGTTTGGCTGAACCCGACATCGACCAGCATCCAATCGGTGCGTTGCTGAGCACGGCTGACCCATTGCCAGATATTGAGCAGGCCGTGAATCTGCATATCAAACAGCAGCGGCTCAAAACCCGCTTTGCTCATCGCAGACAAACGGTTGTCGATCACTTCACGTCGGGTTGCATAGACCTGATACGTCAACGAACTGCTGCGCCCCAGTGTTTTTTCTCCGGTGACAACGAAATCCAGGCTCAACTCTTCGATGGGTAGCGGCGATTGATGGGAAAAAGCCTGATAGACCGCGAACTCTTGTTCGCTGGCATCCAGTTCGCTATCTATCTGTAATACCTTACTTATTACTGCGTTGTCCGGTACAGCCAGCGCCACTTTACGACTAAATAGCGGTAATCCCTTTTTTAGTTCTTTGAGTTTCTTTACAATTTTCTGATAATTCAGCGTGTGGTTATCAGCGAAAATATCCTCGGATACGACTATCTCTTGGTAACCGACCAGCGAATACGATTCGCCTTTCGGTTTTAAAACCACCGCTTTAATACTGTGGTGGCCAATATCGACACCTGTAACTAATGATTTACCCATGCCATTTACTCCGGTGACTACACTCAGTGGCGCGCATTTATTTATTTGAAAAATAGTCACGCTACATTTTTAAGTGCTGCGTTTTTAGTCTAGAGTACAAGGGTTTGCATTAGGGCAGCCTCTACTAAACAGGGATTCTCCGGTGAAGTTCATAAAGCGTTTATTAGTATTTTCATTGATTTGCATTATTCTTGGAGTCACTACAATCTTTGGCTTCTACTTCTATGTGAAGTCTGATCTCCCAGATGTGGCAACGCTGCGCGACGTGCAGTTGCAGACGCCAATGCAGGTTTTCAGTCAGGACGGTAAACTGATTGCTCAGTTTGGGGAAAAGCGTCGTATTCCACTCAAACTGGATGAAATGCCGAAAGAGCTGATCGAAGCGGTCATCGCAACCGAAGACTCCCGTTTCTACGAACACTATGGTTTTGACCCGATTGGTATTACCCGTGCGGCGTTTGCGGTATTGGCGTCCGGCAGTGCTTCTCAGGGCGCGAGTACCATTACTCAGCAGCTCGCTCGTAACTTCTTCCTTTCTAACGAGAAGAAGATCATGCGTAAAATCAAAGAGATTTTCATCGCTGTCCACATCGAGCAACTGCTGACCAAAGACGAAATTCTTGAGCTTTACCTGAACAAAATCTACCTCGGCTACCGCTCCTACGGGGTTGGCGCCGCGGCTCAGGCTTACTTCGGCAAAGAAGTGAAAGACCTGACGCTGGGTGAAATTGCGATGATTGCCGGTTTGCCAAAAGCGCCATCGACCATGAACCCGATCTATTCTGTTGAGCGTGCGACCAACCGTCGTAATGTGGTTCTGCTGCGCATGCTGAACGAAAAATACATCACCCAAGAGCAGTACGATGTGGCGCGTAACGAGCCGATGGAGTCACGTTATCACGGTGCGGAAATCGAGCTTAACGCCCCGTATGTGGCGGAAATTGCTCGCGCGTGGATGATCGACCGCTACGGCGAAGATGCCTACACCTCCGGCATGAATGTCTACACCACGGTGGATTCAAAACTGCAGAAAGCAGCAAACAAAGCCGCGCTGGATAATCTGTTGGCGTACGATGAACGTCATGGTTTCCGCGGCGCAGAAAAAGAGCTGTGGAAATCGGGGCAAGCCGCCTGGGATGAAGACAAGATTGCTGACCACCTGAAAAACGAGCCGACTTACAACGATCTTTACCCAGCGGTGGTTCTGAAAGTCGACAGCAAATCAGCGCAAATATGGGTGAAGGGCTCTGGCCTGCAAACCATCGCTTGGGATGATATGAACTGGGCACGTCGTTTCATTACTGATGAACGCCAGGGTCCACTACCAGGCAAAGCTGATGACATTCTGGCTGTTGGCGAACAAATTTGGGTTCGACAGCTACACGAAGACGGCGCCGAGCAACAACACTGGAAACTGAGTCAGGTTCCGAATGCGCAAACGGCCTTTGTCGCCATGAATCCGGAAAATGGTGCCGTACTGGCGCTGGTTGGCGGTTTCAACTTTGTGCACAACAAATTTAACCGCGCGACCCAATCGGTACGTCAGGTGGGTTCAAGTATCAAACCGTTTATCTACTCAGCGGCATTGGAGAAAGGTCTGACGCTGGCGACGCTGATCAACGACGCACCAATTAACCAGTGGGATGAAAGTCAAGGCACCGCATGGCGTCCGAAGAACTCGCCACCAACTTACGGCGGCCCGACTCGCGTACGCATCGGTCTGGCACAGTCGAAAAACGTCATGGCGGTACGCGTGCTGCGTGAGGTCGGCCTTGACGATACCCGTCAATACCTGACTCGTTTTGGCTTTGAACTCGACAAACTGCCTCGTTCTGAAACCATTGCACTGGGCGCAGGCAGCCTGACTCCGGTCAAAATGGCGCAAGGTTATTCAGTCTTTGCCAACGGCGGTTACTATGTGGAACCGTTCTACATCAGCAAAGTTGAAGGTCCTTATGGCGATCTGGAATTCGAAGCCAGCCCGAAAGTCGTGTGTCACAGCGGTTGTGAGTCAAGCCTGAGCAACGGCGTTGACGAGCAGGATGTGGATACTCCGTACGCACCAAAAGTGATCTCTGAACAGAACGCTTTCCTGGTTCGTCAGATGATGTACAGCAATATCTGGGGTGGCGGTGACTGGCGTGAAGGCACCGGCTGGAACGGTACTGGCTGGCGGGCACAGGCGCTCAAGCGTCGTGATATCGGCGGTAAAACCGGTACGACAAACGATTCGAAAGACGCATGGTACAACGGTTATGGCCCAGGTATTGTCGCCACCGCCTGGGTTGGTTTTGATGAGCACAGCCGCAACCTCGGTCACACTGTCCCTAACCCGGCGATTGAAGATGATGTCTCGGGTGCCGAAGCGGGTGCGAAAACCGCACAGCCAGCGTGGATTGAGTTCATGGGCTTAGCTTTGAACGGCGTGCCTTATCAGGAACAAAGTATTCCAGATAATATCGTCCGCGTTCGTATCGACCGTGATAGCGGCTTACTGACCAACAAGCTTGATTCCAGCTCCATGTTTGAGTACTTCATTGACGGAACTGAGCCAAAAGACTACGTGACGGAATCGACGACCAACAGCATCTACACCAGCGAAGACAACGAATCGCTGTTCTGATGGCAGAAAATAAAAAAGAGGCTGAATATTCAGCCTCTTTTTTTATGCGTAGCATCAGAGTCAGTGCACGGTTGCCATCAAGCAGTCACGCATCGCACTGGCCAGATTTTCAAATCGTTGACGCAGCGGAGAGCCCGGGCGGTACACCAGCACCAAACGGCGTGACGGTACAGGGTTGACGGCTTTGATGTAACACACGCCATCTTTTTCTTTTTCCCCCGGCAGAGACAATTGCGGCAACAGCGTAATACCAGCACCAGCCGCGACCATATTACGCAGCGTTTCTAAACTGGTGGCTTTGAAACGTTCGTCATCTTTGGCGCCTGCGGCGAAGCAGAAACCCAGCGCCTGATCGCGCAGGCAGTGGCCGTCGCCAAGCGCCAGCACAGTTTTACCATTCAGTTCCAGCATGTCCACTTCGTCACGTCCGGCCCATTCATGGCCGCACGGCACTGCGATGCTCATCGGTTCGCTGAAAATCTCAATCTCTTTAAACGGCGCGGTCTCTTCCACCGATGCCAATACCAGGCAATCCAGCTTACCCTCTTCCAGCTGGCGCACTAACTGGTGAGTCTGCGCTTCGTGCAGATACAGCTCCAGTTCCGGAAAACTCTCTTTCAGGGTCGGTACAATCCGCGGCAGCAGATAAGGCCCCAGAGTCGGAATAAAGCCAATATGCATCGGGCCTGTCATCGCGCCGCTCTGGCCGCTCGCCATATCTTTAAACGTTTTAACTTCCGTCAGAATCCGCTTGGCCTGATCCACCAGCTGCAAGCCCGCATCGGTAAACAGCACGCGGCGACTGCTACGCTCAAGCAACACGGTTCCCAGTTCGTCTTCCAGCTTACGAATTTGACCACTTAAGGTAGGCTGACTGACAAAGCAGGCCTCAGCGGCTTTACGAAAATGCTTGTGCTCAGCCAACGCCACCAAGTATTCAAAATCTCGAATGTTCATCTTGTACCTCGATAGAATTCACCTATCAAAACCATAACATCAAACGATTAGAGCTATCAAAGTTTTTCTTTAATAATAACCACAACTTTACGGAGACCACGCTCTCCCTTGAACCTCATTTCAAAACTTAAGAAGGAAAAACCATGTTTGCATCGAAAGAAGGCCAGGCTGTCCCACAAGTGACCTTTCCGGTTCGTCAGGGTGATACTTGGGTCAACGTGACCAGCGATGAACTGTTCAAGGGTAAAACCGTGATCGTATTCAGCCTGCCGGGCGCTTTCACTCCAACCTGTTCATCCAGTCATCTGCCGCGCTACAACGAGCTGTTTCCGGTATTTAAAGATCACGGTGTAGACAGCATTCTGTGTTTGTCGGTCAACGACACCTTTGTAATGAATGCGTGGAAACACGATCAGGAAGCAGAACACATTCAGTTTATTCCCGATGGTAACGGTGAGTTTACCGATGGCATGGGCATGTTGGTCGATAAAAAAGAACTCGGCTTTGGTAAACGTTCATGGCGCTACAGCATGCTGGTCAAAGATGGCATCGTTGAGAAAATGTTCATCGAACCGAATGAGCCAGGCGACCCGTTTAAAGTATCGGACGCCGATACCATGCTCAGTTATCTGGCCCCGGACTTCAAAACGCAGGAGTCAATTACCGTCTTCACCAAACCCGGTTGCCCGTTCTGTGCCAAAGCCAAACAAAACCTGATTGACGCCGGTCTGCAATACGAAGAAGTGATTCTGGGCAAAGATGCCACCAGCGTGAGCCTGCGCGCTATTACCGGCCGTACCACAGTGCCGCAAGTTTTCATCGGTGGACGCCACATTGGTGGCAGTGAAGAGTTAGAAGCGCACTTGCTCAACCGCTAATTTCATGCCGATAGCCCCTTCGTTCAGGGGCTTTTTTTTCGTCTGCATCGGGATGATTTCGCTTTGCCGCTCTGCTTACGTATACTGAGTGCGGTGTCGTATCAGAAAATATCAAAGTGAGGCGATTCGATGGCGTGTAATGATTGCCGCGAAAACTGGTTCTGGAAAAAAATTGGCCGCTGTCAGCGCTGCATGGATCAACTGACGACGCTGTCGGTCCTGTGTTGGGTGGTGTGGTACTTTGCATTCAAAGACGATCCGCGCAGCATTCAGTCGATCGCCTTGATCGTTGCCGGTTTTGCGTTTAACGCGTTGCTGTTTCTGCATCTGTGGATGAAGTATGTCATTCTGCCATGGCGCAAACGCCAAGGTAATGATAATCCGGGTGAATAGCAGGCTGAAACTTTTATTTGGCGGGGCCAGAAAAGAAAAAAGCCCTAAAACGAATCTTGTTTCAGGGCTCTCTTAGATTCTTCTAAGAAAAAGCAGTGGTACAGTTATAGACCGAGCTTCCTCTCAATGGTTCCCAAAAAAATCGATCTTTTTTTGATCTTTTTGAGCAATAAAATCTAACTCTTTATATTCAATCGCTTATGCAACACTAGCCTTAATGATCAATTGATCATCCAGATTCACTTCCAGTGCCACTTCATCACACGCATGCTGACGCGGACACTGCTCGCAATCTTTCAGCACTTTCTCAGGCAGCAATGTTTTCGAAGTCGGAATGAAGTCCAGCTTCATAAAGAACTCTGGTGTACGCGTCAGCACAAACACTTTCTTGATCGCCATCTGACGGGCTTTCTTGACGAGATAATCGACAATCGCAGTGCCTTGACCTTGCCCCTGCCAGCCAGCTTCCACACCCAGTGAGCGAATCTCGGCTAAGCCGGAGTCATACACATAGAGTGACGCGCAACCGGTGATTTCACCATTATGTTCCGCAACGGCAAACGAACCGATATCGCGCACGATTTCATTACGTGAGCGCGGCAGGTTTTCCCCCATGTTAGCCCAGTAAGTGACCATGCCTTCCAACGTTTCAATGTCGGTCAGACGTGCAGGACGTACTTTCACCGATGACGCATCACGTTTGGACAGACGTTTCTCAGCTTGTTCCACCGCATACGCGACCTGATGTGGCGCCACGCCGCCGAGAGCGCTGCGTTTTTCCAGACACGATTCAATGGTCAGAATCGCATACACATCATTTTCAATCACCGGTGAGAAGGCTTTCAACTCTTCCAGTGACAGCTCTTCCAGCGCGCAGCCTTTGGCAATGGCACCCACGACCGCAACCCCGACAATATGGTGCGCTTCACGGAACGGAATGCCTTTCGCGACCAGATAGTCTGCCAGTTCGGTTGCGTTGGCATAACCTTGTTTCGCCGCTTCCAGCGTACGTGCACCGTTCACTTTGATGCCTTCAAAACACAGTGCCGCCATTTCCATACAATCGTTCCAGGTGTCGAGCGCGTCGAACAGACCTTCTTTGTCTTCCTGCATGTCTTTGTTGTACGCCAGTGGCAGCGCTTTAACGGTCATCATCATACCGGCCAGTGAGCCATACACACGGCCGGTCTTGCCACGAATCAGCTCCAGCGCATCCGGGTTTTTCTTTTGTGGCATCAGTGATGAACCCGAAGTGACGGTATCCGCCAGTTCAATAAAACCCGACTCGCCTGAGTTGTAGAAGATCATGTCTTCAGCCAGACGTGACAGGTGCAGCATTGAAATTGACGCGGTGGTCATCAGTTCCATCACGTGGTCACGGTCCGATACGGAATCGAGCGAGTTACGGGTCGCACGACGAAAGCCGAGATTGTGTGCCAGTTTTTCACGGTCAATCGCATAAGCGGTCCCCGCCAGCGCGCCAGAGCCCAATGGGCAAGTATCCAGACGTTTGATGGCATCACTCAGACGTGAGTAGTCACGCTCAAACATTTCGACATACGCCAGACACCAGTGCGCAAACGTCACTGGCTGAGCCCGTTGCAGGTGAGTGTAGCCCGGCAGAACCGTGCCCTGATGTTCTTTGGCCACTTCCACCATTTTGTTTTGCAGGCGGTCCAGCGCGATCAGCAATTGCTGGCCCTGTTGACGACACCACAGTTTCAGGTCGGTGGCCACCTGGTCGTTACGCGAACGGCCAGTGTGCAGTTTTTTTCCTAAATCGCCGACTTTGCTGATCAGTTGCTGCTCAACCCAAGAGTGAATATCTTCCGCATCCGACAGCAGAATCTGTTCAGGATCTTCCATCACTTCCAGCTTGAGCTCATTGAGCGCCAGTTCCAGCTTTTGCTGCTCTTCTTCGCTCAGGACATTCACTGACAGCAAAGCTTTAGACCAGGCAATTGAGCCGACAATATCTTGCTCAGCCAATCGGTAATCGAAGCGCAATGAATCATTAAAGTCTTTGAATCTTGTATCTGCCGCTTGGGTAAATCTTCCGCCCCATAATGCCATTGCGTGTCTCCTAATGCTCACTCGTCACTTGCTGTGCTAGTATAATATCCGACCTGAATCAGGCGATTTATTGTGTTTGTCAAAGTTACGGGAAGTTGAACAAAAAATAAAGTAAAAATTCATTTTTTAAACATAGTTATTCAGTAACTATTCCCGCATTAATCTGCTTATTATCTCAGACACAACAAAGCCCGCTTGCTACGCAAACGGGCTTTTATATTTATGTCAGGTTTTGACTATTTATTTCACTGATTATTTCTTCGCCGCGGCGCTTAACGCACGGATACGGCTAGACAGTGAGTACAGACGGATGAAGCCGCCAGCGTGGCTTTGGTCGTACACGTCGTCCGCACCGAACGTTGCAAACTCTTCAGAGTATAGGCTGTTTTCAGAACGTTTCTGAGTTGCCGTTGCCTGGCCTTTGTAAAGCTTGATCACCACTTCACCATTCACGTCCTGCGCCAGCTCTTCTGCCGCGGCAAACACTGACTTACGCAGTGGCGTAAACCAACGGCCATCGTACACCAGGTGAGACGCTTTGATGCCCAGCTCTTCACGGAACTCAAACGCGGTTTTGTCCAGAACCAGCTGTTCTACTGCACGCAGCGCTTCCATCATGATGGTGCCCCCCGGAGTTTCGTAACAGCCGCGAGACTTCATGCCCACCAGACGGTTTTCCACGATATCGATACGACCCACACCGTGTTTCACGCCTTTCTCGTTCAAAGCAACCAGTGCGTCGTAAGGTGACAGCGCTTGGCCATCAACCGCAACCACTTCACCTTTCTCGACTTTCAGCGTCACGTATTCCGCTTCGTTTGGTGCTTGCTCTGGATCGACTGTCCACGCCCAGCAATCGTCGTTAGGTGCGTTCCAAGTGCTTTCCAGCACGCCACCTTCTGTGGAGATGTGCCATGCGTTCGCGTCACGCGAGTAGATCTTAGTCAGTGAAGCCGCACATGGAATGTTACGCTCTGCGAGGTAATCCAGACACTCTTCACGGCTGACCAGATCCCATTCACGCCAAGGCGCAATCACGTGCAGATCCGGAGCTAGAGCCGCAAAAGCACCTTCGAAACGAACCTGATCGTTACCTTTACCGGTACAACCGTGAGCCAGTGCATCCGCCCCCACTTTACGTGCGATTTCAACTTGCGCTTTAGCGATCACCGGACGCGCCATTGAAGTACCCAATAGGTATTTACCTTCGTAGTAAGCACCGGTTTTCAGCGTTGGGTAGATGTAATCTTTGACTAACTCTTCTTTCAGATCGACGACGTAACACTCCGAAGCACCTGATGCGATCGCTTTCTCTTCAATGCCGACCAGCTCGTCCGCGCCTTGGCCGACATCGGCCACGAACGCCACGACTTCACAGTCATAGTTTTCTTTCAGCCATGGAATGATGACTGATGTATCCAGACCGCCAGAATATGCGACAACCACTTTGTTTACTTGAACTTTGCTCATTACTTCTCTCCAACTTCCTGGCTCTGCGCTTGGCGGTCAGTGCTCAGGTTTATGTCCATTAATTCGTTTGTTATTTCAATTCGTTTATTCAGGCAGAAACTGCGTGCCGATGCTTTGTCCGGCGAACAGCTTGGCCAGCTTTTCCGGATAGCGCCAGGTCGCCACTTCAATCGGGCGGCCCAGATCTTTGGCCGCTTCCAGCGCTGCTTTGACCTTAACGATCATGCCGTCAGTAATCACTTTGCCGGCAATCAGGGCATCCGCCTGCTTCTCATCCATGCTTGGGATCAGATGACCTTTGCCATCCAACACACCACTCACATCCGACAGCAGCACCAACTCTGCGTCCAGCGCGCCCGCAACGGCAACCGCTGCCTGGTCAGCATTGACGTTCATCATCTGCCCCTCAGCGGTCAGGCCGATTGAGCTGATGATTGGCAGTGCACCCGCCGTCAGCAGCGCTTCAACAATCTTGGCATCGCCCGCTTTCGCCAGGCCCACCGCGCCCAATTCCGGATCCAGCTCGACCACCTGACACAGGCCGCCGTCAGCCAGACACAGGCCCACCGCATTGAGACCATCTTTGATCGCCTGCCCTTGCAGCATTTTGTTCGCTGTCCCCGCCAATGCTCCGGCAATCACCGGGATCTGGTCATAAGGCGTCACACGTAAACCGTCTTTTTTCACGGTTTTGAGCTGCAGTTTTTCCATCAGTTCGTCCACGAGGTAACCACCGCCGTGTACGATCACAATTCGTCGCTGTGCTTGGGCTTGATACTGGGCGATTGCGCCGAAAAGCTTGCTGAGTGTCTCTGCACACGACAGAGCGGCACCACCTAACTTAATCACCAATGGATTTTGCTTTGTATCCGTCATTTTTAACCCTTACACCAAAGCGGTTAGTTCATCGAAACCGTAGTGAATGTTTAAACACTGCATCGCTTGACTCGATGCACCTTTCAATAAATTGTCTATCGCCGAAACGACGATGATGTGCTCACCCTGCACTTTCCAACCGATATCGCAGAAAGGTGTGAATTCCACATCCTGAATTCTTGGCAGTGTGCTGGTATGCAGACGCACTGCTGGTTTGCCGTGGTATGCCTGCTCAAACGCTTTAGCAACCTGAGCCGCCGTCACACCCGCGGCGAGCTTCATCGTGATGGTAGCCAGAATGCCACGCTTAAAGTTGCCCAGGTGCGGAGTAAAAATCACATCGCAATCGAGATGCGTCGCGATTTCAGGCTGGTGACGATGGGTAAACACACCGTAAGGCTGCAGGCTGACTTCGCAAAAGCTGTTGGTCATGCTGGCTTTACGCCCGGCACCGGAAACACCGCTTACCGCATTGATGACTGGCCACTGAGATTTATCCACCAGGTCCGCCACCAGCAGCGGCTTAATCGCCAGTTGCGATGCGGTTGGGTAGCATCCCGCAACTGCGATCAGCTGACTATTAAGAATAGCTTCCTGATTCCACTCGGCCAGTCCGTAAGCCGCTTCAGACAACCAGTCACCATGCTGGTGTTCGAAGCCATAAAACTGTTGATAGAAACCTTCACTTTGCACGCGGTACGCACCTGACAGGTCGAATACCTGACAGTTGTTGGCGAGAAACACTGGCGCGAGGTCATGGCTGACTTCATGCGCGGTCGCAAGAAACACCACGTCCGACGCTTTGGCCACCTGCTCTACATCCAGCAGCGCATGGACGGGCATATCCACCAGCCCAGCCAGTTTGCCGTGCAATTGAGCAATCGACTTTCCGGCATCTGCGCTGTTGGCGGAAACGTATAAACCTGATAGCGTGAGCTCTGGGTGTTTGTGAACCATAAGAGCGAGCTCTGCTCCGGTATAACCGCTTGCGCCGATGATGGTGGTTTTTAGCATCTCAAAACATCCAAAAAGAAGGTGAATAACAACATTTAAAACTGACTATTAATTTCAAAAAAGACCACTTTAATCGGTTTTTTATTCATTAAAAGTGATTTAATATGTGTTTTACATTTTCAGCGTTATTCTGTCAATAGTAGGAGCGAAGATAATATGCAATTACCCAGTTTCCTCGAAGTCTATGAAGGCTTGATTTCGACCCCGTCGATTAGCGCCACGGATCCCAAGTGGGACCAAGGTAATGAGCAGGTGATTGCCAAACTGGCAGGCTGGCTGACCGATCTCGGCTTTAAAGTAGAGATTGATCAGGTTGCGCCGGGTAAACAGAACCTGATCGCCAAAAAGGGCGAAGGGGAAGGCGGCCTGTTACTGGCTGGCCACAGTGATACCGTTCCGTTTGATGAAGGGCGCTGGAACTACAATCCTCATGCGCTCACGCAGGATAACAACCGTTTTTACGGGCTCGGCACCGCCGACATGAAAGGCTTCTTTGCCTTTATTTATGAAGCAGTGAAGAAGGTGGACTGGAGCAAGCAGAACAAGCCGTTGTATGTGCTGGCGACCTGTGATGAAGAAACTACCATGCTGGGCGCGCGCCACTTCACGCAAAACGCGCCGTTCAAACCGGATTACTGCATCATCGGTGAGCCGACCAGCTTAATACCGATCCACGGCCATAAAGGCCATGTGGCCAACGCCATTCGAGTGACAGGGAAATCGGGCCACTCATCCAACCCGGCACTGGGTGTGAACGCGATTGAGATCATGTACGAAGTGCTGTTTGCGATGATGCAACTGCGCGATAAGCTGGTGAAAGAGTACCATCATCCGGGATTTGAAATTCCTACCCCTACGCTGAACCTTGGCCATATTCACGGCGGCGATGCGCCCAACCGTATCTGTGGCTGCTGTGAACTGCATTACGATGTACGTCCGCTGCCGGGCATCAGTTTGGATGGCTTGGATAATATGCTGCGCGGCGCGCTGAAAGAGGTGCAAGAGAAATGGCCGGGCCGTATCGAACTGGAGCCGCTGCACGAAGCGATTCCAGGTTACGAATGCGCGCACGATCATCCGTTTATTACCGGAGTAAGTGAAATTTGTGGTCATGAACCACAAACCGTTAACTACTGTACGGAAGCACCGTTCTTGCAAGAGCTGTGTCCGACTTTAGTCTTAGGCCCGGGCTCAATCGATCAGGCACATCAGCCGGACGAATTTCTGGCATTTGACTTTATCGATCCGACCATCAATGTGCTGTCCAAAGCTATGGTCAAATACTGCTTTTAAAGTGTGAACAAGCTGTTACGTGGCCCTGAGGCGGTTTTACCCTTCAGGGCTTTTTGTAAGAAAATTTCAACAAAAATGGATATTTATCCTAACAGATGTTCAAAAGATCCAACCGAGAAATAAATGGAATCTTAGTCTGCTGCGTTTGACGGCACTAGACAAATTTCGTTAGATTGTGTACTTAAAGAAAAGAACAATGGATGTAATTTTTTTACAAGGCAGGATGACAATGAACGAAAAATACGCCGCGCTCAAAAGTAACGTGAGCATGCTCGGTCGACTACTGGGTCAGACTATCCAGGATGCGGATGGTGACGTTATTTTAGAGAAAGTGGAGACCATCCGAAAACTTTCTAAATCTGCCCGCGCCGGCAATCAAGCTGATCGTGAGAATCTCATTGAAGAGATTAAAAGCCTGAATAACGATGAGCTGACTCCGGTCGCTCGCGCCTTCAACCAATTCCTGAATCTGACCAATATCGCCGATCAGTACCACACCATTTCGCGTCATTGCGAAGAGCATGTGTGTGAACCGGATGCGGTGCATTCGCTGTTCAGCAAACTGAGTCAGAACGGCATCAGCAAGCTGGATACCGCGCAGGCGGTTCGCGATCTGAATATTGAACTGGTATTGACTGCGCACCCGACGGAAATCACCCGTCGCACCATGATCAACAATCTGGTAAAAATTAACGAATGTCTGTCCAAACTGGAACTGAGCGATCTTTCTTCTAAAGAACGCCTAAAAACTGAGCGTCGTTTAGAACAGTTGATTGCCCAGGGCTGGCATTCTGATGTCATCCGTAAACAGCGTCCAACCCCGCTGGATGAAGCCAAATGGGGCTTCGCTGTGGTTGAGAATTCACTGTGGCAAGCCGTGCCAGAATTTTTGCGTGAACTGAATGAGAGCGTGAAAGAGTATCTGGACGAAGGCCTGCCTATCGATGCCCGCCCAGTGCACTTCTCATCGTGGATGGGCGGTGACCGCGACGGCAACCCGTTTGTCACCCACTCCATCACACGTGAAGTGATGCTCCTGTCGCGCTGGAAAGCCGCGGACCTTTATCTAGGTGACATTAACGAGCTGGTTGCCGAGCTGTCGATGACCAAGTGCAATGATGCGCTGCGCGCGCTGGCTGGTGAAGAAGAACATGAACCGTACCGCGCGGTACTGAAACGCGTTCGTTCCCTGCTTCAGGAAACACTGGAAATTCTGGATGCGAAAATTCACGGCCAGAAGCTGGCAGTGAAAGCACCGCTGCAGAATGTCAGCCAGCTGTGGGACCCTCTGTACGCGTGTTACCAATCCCTGCATGAATGTGGCATGGGCGTGATCGCCGACGGCTCACTACTCGATACCCTGCGCCGCGTCAAAGCGTTCGGTGTTCATCTGGTGCGCCTCGACATTCGTCAGGAAAGTACTCGCCACGCCGATGCGCTGTCTGAACTGACTCGTTACCTTGGTATCGGTGATTACAATCAGTGGAGCGAACAGGATAAGATTGCCTTCCTGACCAACGAACTGGCCTCAAAACGTCCGCTGTTGCCGCGTGACTGGGAGCCGTCAGCACCGGTCAAAGAAGTGTTCGACACCTGTAAAATCGTTGCCGCGCAGCCGCGTGAAGCGTTTGGCGCTTACGTCATTTCGATGGCGCGCACCGCATCCGACGTGTTGGCGGTTCACCTGCTGCTGCAAGAATCCGGCTGCCCTTACCGTATGGACGTATGTCCACTGTTTGAAACGCTGGACGACCTCAATAACGCTGAAAAAGTCATTACCCAACTGATGGGGATTGATCTGTACCGTGGCTTCATTCAGAACCATCAGATGGTGATGATTGGCTACTCTGACTCAGCCAAAGATGCCGGCGTCATGGCGGCGGGATGGGCTCAGTACCACGCGATGGAATCACTGGTTAAAGTGGCCGAAGAAGCGGGTGTTGAACTGACCCTGTTCCACGGCCGTGGTGGTACCATTGGTCGTGGCGGCGCCCCTGCGCACGCAGCACTGCTGTCTCAGCCACCGAAAAGCCTCAAAGGCGGTCTGCGCGTGACGGAACAGGGTGAGATGATTCGCTTTAAACTCGGTCTACCGGAAGTGGCGGTCAACAGCTTTAGCCTGTACGCCAGTGCAGTGCTGGAAGCGAACCTGCTGCCACCACCAGAGCCAAAACAGGAATGGCGCGATCTGATGAACGTGTTGTCGGAAGTCTCATGCGAAGCTTATCGCGCCGTGGTGCGCGGCGAGCCGGATTTCGTCCCGTACTTCCGTCAGGCCACGCCAGAACTGGAACTGGGCAAATTGCCGCTCGGTTCGCGCCCGGCAAAACGTAACCCGAACGGGGGCGTAGAAAGCCTGCGTGCGATTCCATGGATCTTCTCCTGGAGCCAGAACCGTCTGGTGCTGCCAGCCTGGCTGGGTGCCGGTGAAGCGATTCAATATTCGATCGATAAGGGTCATCAAGCACTGCTGGAAGAGATGTGTCGTGAGTGGCCGTTCTTCTCGACCCGCCTGGGTATGCTGGAGATGGTGTACACCAAATGTAACATGGACATTGCGCGTTATTACGATGAGCGTCTGGTGGATGAATCACTGCGCCCACTCGGTCAGCGTCTGCGCGATCAACTGCAAAAAGACATTAAGACGGTGCTCAACGTAGAGAACAATGAGAACCTGATGCAGAGCGATCCGTGGGGCCATGAGTCAATTCGTCTGCGCAACATCTACGTGGAGCCATTGAACATGCTTCAGGCCGAACTGTTGTACCGTACGCGTCAATCTCAGGATGCGGATCCGGAACTGGAAGAAGCCTTGATGGTGACGATTGCGGGTATCGCAGCAGGTATGCGCAATACTGGCTGATTACCAGCATAAAAATCCAATTGTTAACAAAAGATCGCCAAATGGCGGTCTTTTATTTTTTTGGATGATTTTATTGAGAATAATATCAGTTTTTTTATGAAAAACGTCATTGTATTCTACTTTATGCTTATTATTTAGATATACTACTGCTCCTCTGCGACATCCATTCAAACACTACAAGTCGCAGTCCGATATGCAAAGACATATCAATCCTAGGTGATAAACGGCTTTAAAGGTGACAAGGACAGCACTCCGTTGCTGGCAAGACTCAAACCCAGAATCTTAGTGTACCAATAGAAGTACGCACGATGGCTGAGTCTACTGTTAGAAGTTTATTAACCATTTGGATTGAAGACATGTCATTACCACACGTTATCCTTACTGTTCTTAGCACACGCGATGCAACCGGATACGACATCACTAAAGAGTTTTCTGCAAGCATTGGCTATTTCTGGAAAGCCAGCCACCAACAAGTTTACCGCGAACTGAACAAGATGGGTCAGCAAGGCCTGGTAACTTGCGTACTGGAACCTCAGGAAGGCAAACCGGATCGTAAAGTTTATTCGATCACGGACTCTGGCCGCAGTGCTCTGGGCGAATGGTTCGATCAACCAACCGCGCATCCGACAGTAAGGGATGAATTCAGTGCTAAATTGATGGCTTGTGCCGTTCAGCCAGCCGACCCATACCGTGTTCAGCTTGCTGAACTGGTGGAAGAGTCACGCAAACTGGTCGCACATTACAAAGAAATCGAAGCGGCGTACTATGCGAATCCAGCGGTCATGGACAAGCAGCAACGTCTTGAGCGTCTGACTCTGCGCCGCAATCTGCTGGTGCGTCAGGCCTGGATTCAGTGGGCCGAAGAAGTGGTCGCTGAACTGGACGCCATGGCGTAAACAGAAAAAAGGGATGATGCTCAGCACCATCCCTTTTTTGTTGTCTGTAACCGGCGGATCAAATACCGTCGCCACCGATGAAGGTTTGTGAGCGACCGTTAAAGTTCTGGTCCATATCCAGTGAAGGTTTGTCGGTTTTCGGACGACCGACGATACGCGCAGGTACACCGGCCACAGTGGTGTGCGGCGGAACCGGTTGCAACACCACCGAGCACGAGCCGATTTTCGCCCCTTCGCCAACTTCGATGTTGCCAAGAATTTTCGCCCCGGCACCAATCATCACCCCTTCGCGGATTTTCGGGTGACGGTCGCCGCACTCTTTACCAGTACCGCCCAGCGTCACGTCTTGCAGAATAGACACATCGTCTTCCACCACCGCCGTTTCACCGATCACAATGCCGGTAGCATGGTCGAGCATGATGCCGCGGCCAATACGCGCTGCCGGGTGAATATCCACCTGACACGCGACAGAAATCTGGTTTTGCAGGTAGGTCGCCAACGCCTGACGTCCCTGGCGCCATAGCCAGTTAGCCACTCGGTAGCCTTGCAGCGCGTGATAGCCTTTAAGATACAACAGCGGCATCGAATACATGGACACTGCCGGGTCGCGGTTCACTGTCGCACAAATATCACACGCCGCCGCTTCGGTGATTTTAGGATCAGCGGCAAACGCCTCCTCCACCACTTCACGCACAGCCATCGCCGGCATCGAGGCGGTATTGAGCTTATTCGCCAGAATATAACTCAGCGCCGCCGACAAGCTTTCATGTTTAATAATGGTCGCATGGTAGAAGCTCGCCAGCATCGGCTCCTGCTCTGACTGCTCGCGGGCCTCATTAATGATGGTCTGCCAGACTTTGTTTTGTGCGCACTGTTTCATTGATCACTCTGCCTCGGGCTTTTCCCGGCATGGCCTCACGCCGGGTCGCTCTTTTAATCCTTCAAAAAATGCCAAGCAGCTTAGAAGCTGTGGTTATCGTTCTGCTTTTTTATCGCGCGCCAGCAGATCTTGTGCTGCCATGCGTGCGTCTTTTCCTTGATACAATACTTGATAAATTTGTTCAACTATTGGCATCTCAACACCCATGCGTTGAGCCAGCAGCCACACCTCTTTGGTGTTGCGATAACCTTCCACCACCTGGCCGATTTCCTGCTGTGCCGTATCGACATCTTTACCTTGACCTAAGGCCAGACCAAAGCGGCGGTTACGCGATTGGTTATCGGTACAGGTCAGCACCAAATCACCGAGTCCAGCCATGCCCATAAAGGTTTCCGGCTGCGCGCCGAGTGCTGCGCCCAGGCGAGTCATTTCCGCCAGACCACGGGTAATCAGTGCGGTACGCGCATTGGCACCAAACCCAATACCATCAGACATCCCCGCGCCAATCGCAATCACGTTTTTCACCGCGCCGCCAAGCTGCATACCGATGAAATCGCTGTTGGCATAGACACGGAACGTTTTGCTACAGTGAATTTTCTCCTGCAACTCTTTGACAAACTGCGCATCCGGTGATGCAACCGAGATGGCGGTTGGCATCCCCATGGCTAACTCTTTAGCAAACGTCGGACCCGACAGCACCGCCAGCGGGTGCGATTCGCCCAACACTTCGTGAGCCACGTCCTGCAGCAGGCGGCCGGTTTCCGGCTCCAGACCTTTGGTTGCCCAGCAGATACGAGTGTCTTCACGCAGGTAAGGTTGCAGATTCTTAAGCACAATCGCAAACACATGGCTCGGTACAACCACCAGCAGATCGCGGCTCGCTTGCACCGCTTTTTGCAGATTAGACTCAATGATCAGCGACGGTGGAAAATCGATACCCGGCAGAAACTCGTGGTTCGCCCGATCAGCTTGCAGCTGCGCCATATGCTCGGGATCGTGTCCCCACAGCACGACATTCGCGCCATTACGAGCCAGAGAGATGGCCAGTGACGTACCGTACGAACCCGCGCCAATGACGGTCATTGAAATCGCTTTACCGTAGGCATTGTTTGTGTGTGAATCGGTCATTGTTCCGCCTGATGGATAACAGTTGTTCTAATTCTATACCCAAAACACCTTGGCATGCAGACGCAGCTTGGTATTTCTCCGGGGGTAAAAACAAAAATGCACATCGCACCATGCTAGGAAGATGCGCTGTGCATTAGCGTTGCCCCTCAACGCCTATGGTGAAGAGAGGCATGCAGTGAGAAGCGGCAGCTTATGCTTGCGCTTCTTCACCTTGTGCAGCTTGTTGTTGCAGGTAGTTCATGAACAGAGCGTCAAAGTTCACTGGCGCCAGGTTCAGTTGTGGGAACGTACCTTTCACAACCAAGCTAGCAATAGTTTCGCGCGCGTATGGGAACAGGATATTCGGGCAGAATGCACCCAGGCAATGTGCCAGTTGGCCAGCTTCCATTTGGTCTGCAGTAAAGATACCCGCTTGTTGTACTTCGCACAGGAATGCGTTTTCTTCTGCGTTTTTCACGGTCACAGTCAGACGTAGCACCACTTCGTATACACCGTCGCCCAGTTCACGGCTTTGCGTGTCCAGATCCAGTTTCACATCTGGGTTCCACTCTTTTTGGAACATCGTTGGCGAGTTTGGTGCTTCAAAAGAAACATCTTTCAGGTAGATGCGTTGAATTGCGAAGTTTTGTTGTGGAACTTGTTGTTGTGCTGCTTCAGCCATGATTTTGTCCTTAATACAGAGAATTTCGAGTCATTGTCCTGAGACTAACCGAGAGCTGGCGGGATCACTAGAGGGGAAACCCAATCCGTGCCAAGCATCACAACTCTTGGTTTCAGGCGCCGACATTTTATTCAGCGCCTGTTACAGAACGTTCGTGACCGATTATTTTTTGCCACGAACCAGAGGTAGATTCGCTTCGTTCCAAGCTACCAGGCCATTTTTCAGCAGGTTGACGTTTGCAAAGCCTGCTTTCGCCAGCAGCTCAGCACTTTCACGCGCTGTCTGACCAGTTTTGCATACTACGATGATTGGGTCAGATTTGTGGCTTTCAAGGGCAGCCAGGTTACCGGCTTTGATGTCCGACGGTAAAATGTGAACTGCGTCGGTAATGTGACCACGTTTGTAATCTTCTTTGGTGCGAATATCCACCACCACACCGTTTTCACGGTTCATCAGGTGCGTCACCTGAGAAGCGGTCACTTCTTTGTAAGCAGCCGTTGATGATTTATAGATGCTGACGATCAACGCCACCAAAATACCTACCCAGGCCAGTGATAGGATCATGTTCTGTTGGAAAAACTGAATGTATTCTTGCATATCCTGCGCTCTTGCAATGGTGGATCAAAACAGCCAAAGAGTATAACGAGGTTGCCAGCCTGACGCGAGCGCTTACCGCGCAGAATCGCTGACTTAGGCCACGAAAATGATCCTCGTCAGGCTGCCAACTGGCCAACCGTCTTCATTCGGGGTCAGCCAGTTTGTCTGTGTTACGCACGTGGAAACGGAAACGCGGTAACTGTATCAATATGATCTTCACCCAGCGCCAGCATGATTAAACGGTCGATACCCAGCGCCACACCAGCACACTCCGGCAACCCGGCTTCCAGCGCGGCAATCAGATGATAGTCAATCGGTTGTGGCGTAAGCCCCATTTCGATGCGTTTGGCATTGTCGGCTTCAAAGCGCGCCAGCTGTTCGCGAGGGTTATCCAATTCGTGGAAACCGTTCGCCAGTTCAATACCTTTGAAGTAGACCTCGAAGCGATCCGCCACACGCGCATCGTTCGGGTTAATTTTCGCCAGCGCCGCTTGCGAGGCCGGGAAATCATACACAAATGCCGGCACGTGCTGACCAATCTTCGCTTCAATACCCATGCTAAACAGTAATTGCAGCAATGTATCGCGATCCTGTTCCGGCTCGGCGATATCGCTCAGCCCCAGCGTTGCCGCGGCCTGCTTGAGCTCGGTCATGCAGCCTTCCAGCGGGCACACGCCCAGCACATCAAGAAAGGCCTGCTGGTAGGTCATGCGTTCGGCGGGGCCGGTTTGCAACGTCATTTGCAACAGCGCATCCATCTCATCCATCAGATCGTGATGGTCGAACCCGACTCGATACCACTCCAGCATGGTGAATTCAGGGTTGTGGTAGCGGCCGTTTTCTTCATTACGGAACGCTTTGCCCATCTGATAAATCGAACCACTGCCGGCAGCCAGCAAGCGCTTCATGTGAAATTCCGGACTGGTCATCAGATGCAGTTTACGTCCGTCGGCGTAACCCGGGCCGACAAATTCGGTCTGAAAAGTATGCAGATGCACATCGGTCACGGTGGCATGACTCATCGCTGGTGTATCCACTTCCAGCACATCACGCTCAGCAAAAAACTGACGAATGCTACGCAGCAGCGCAGCACGTTGTTTGAGTTGCTCAATTGATGCGGTCGGCATCCATTCTGACTTGCTCATATTCGGTCTTCACATAATCACAGAGGAGGCCGATTTTACTCTGAAGTAGAAAAAATCCAAACCCGTGCGTGATCGAAATCACACAAAGAGGAATAAGTATGCTCGCACTTGCATTACCGAAGCAAAAGCCCAACAGAATCAATTTTTTCAGCCTACTCCTCTTCTACACTAGCCCTACCACTTTGGTACAAGTGGAAAGTAGCGAGTACCGAGAAGAAGCTTCCCTTCATATCGAACAAGCTGCGAATAATAATCAGGGACCGTTGTCTGGTCCCAATAAAAAACTCACTACACTGGAGGATAACTGTGCAAACTATCACCACAGATATCGCAGTCATCGGCGCCGGCGGCGCTGGTCTTCGTACTGCTATTGCAGCGGCTGAAGCAAACCCGAACTTGGAAGTCGCGCTTATTTCCAAAGTTTATCCAATGCGCTCTCATACGGTCGCTGCAGAAGGTGGCTCCGCAGCAGTTATCAAGGAAGAAGACAGCCTGGACAACCACTTCAACGATACCGTTGGCGGTGGCGACTGGCTGTGTGAACAGGATGTTGTTGAATATTTCGTTGCGAACTCGACACGCGAAATGATCCAAATGGAGCAATGGGGTTGCCCTTGGAGCCGTAAAGAAAACGGCGAGGTCAACGTGCGCCGTTTTGGTGGGATGAAAGTCGAACGTACTTGGTTCGCGGCCGATAAAACCGGCTTCCACATGCTGCACACCCTGTTCCAGACTTCAATGAAGTACCCTCAAATCAAACGCTTTGATGAATACTTTGTGGTTGACCTACTGGTGGTTGACGGCGAAGTGCAAGGTCTTATCGCCATTCACATGTCAGAAGGTGAACTGGTGACCATCAAAGCGAAATCTGTCGTGCTGGCGACTGGCGGTGCAGGCCGTGTTTATCACTGCAACACCAACGGCGGCATCGTAACCGGTGACGGCATGGCGATGGCTTACCGCCACGGCGTTCCACTGCGTGACATGGAGTTCGTGCAATACCACCCAACGGGTCTGCCAGGTACCGGTATCCTGATGACCGAAGGTTGTCGTGGTGAGGGCGGTATCATCGTCAACAAAAACGGCTACCGTTACCTGCAAGATTACGGCATGGGACCGGAAACACCGGTTGGCCAGCCAAAGAACAAATATATGGAACTGGGTCCACGCGACAAAGTTTCTCAAGCGTTCTGGCATGAGCAGCAAAAAGGCAACACCATCAAACACCCACTGGGTGATGTGGTGCACCTCGACCTGCGTCATCTGGGCGAAGAATACCTGCAAGAACGTCTGCCATTCATTTGTGAACTGGCGAAAGCGTACGTCAACGTCGATCCGGCGAAAGAGCCGATTCCAATTCGTCCGACAGTGCACTACACCATGGGCGGTATCGAAACCAACGGCGAATGTGAAACGCGTATTCAGGGTCTGTTCGCGGTGGGCGAATGTGCATCGGTCGGTCTGCACGGTGCAAACCGTCTCGGTTCTAACTCGCTGGCTGAATTCGTGGTGTTTGGTCGCGTCGCGGGTGAACACGCCGTGAAACGCGCAGAAGCCTTCCAAGGCTGGAATGACAGCGCCATCGACGAGCAAGTGAAAGCGGTTGAAGCACGCATCCAGGCGCTGCTGAACCAAGAAGGCGACGAAAACTGGGCTGACATCCGTACTGAAATGGGCCATACCATGGAAGCGGGTTGTGGTATCTACCGTCAGGAAGATCTGATGGAAGAGACCATCAAGAAACTGGCGGAACTGAAAGAGCGCTACAAGCACATCAGCATCAAAGACAAAGGTAAAGTGTTCAACACTGACCTGCTGTACGCCATCGAAGTCGGTTATGGGCTAGAAGTCGCGGAAACCATGGTTCACTCTGCGCTGCTGCGTAAAGAATCCCGTGGCGCGCACCAACGTCTCGACGATGGCTGCACAGAGCGTGACGATGTGAACTTCCTGAAACACTCGCTGGCGTTCTACCAAAACGGTGATGCACCGAAGATCGATTACAGCGCAGTCACCATCACAAAATCTCAGCCAAAAGCACGTCTATACGGTGAAGCGGCAGAGAAAGCTGCAGCGGCCGAAGCAGAGAAGAGCGTAGAGGAGCAGAAATAATGTCAGCGAACCGCATTCAAAAAGTGGAAATCCTGCGCTACGACCCGGCAAAAGACGCAGAACCTCATCTACAAGGGTTTGAAGTTCCGTTTGATGAAACCATGTCGGTACTGGACGCGATCGGTTATGTGAAAGACCACCTGGACAAAGATCTGTCTTACCGCTGGTCTTGTCGTATGGCGATCTGTGGTTCATGCGGCATCATGGTCAACGGCGTGCCAAAGCTGGCATGTAAGAGCTTTTTGCGTGACTACCCAGACGGCGTGAAAATTGAGCCACTGGCGAACTTCCCTATCGAGAAAGACCTGATTGTTGACATGACCCCGTTCATCGAGCGTCTGGAAGCCATCAAACCGTACATCATCGGTAACGATCGTAAACCGGAAGACGGCACCAACCTGCAAACGCCGGAGCAGATGGCGAAATACAAACAGTTCGCCGGTTGTATCAACTGCGGTCTGTGTTACGCAGCCTGTCCTCAGTTTGGTCTGAACCCAGAGTTCATCGGCCCTGCGGCTCTGACACTGGCTCACCGTTACAACCTCGACAGCCGTGACAACGGTAAAGCCGAACGTATGAAGCTGATCAACGGCGAAAACGGTGCCTGGGGTTGTACGTTTGTCGGTTACTGCTCTGAAGTGTGTCCAAAACACGTTGACCCAGCGGCAGCGGTAAACCAAGGCAAAGTGGAGTCTTCCATGGACTTCGTCATTGCAATGCTGAAACCACAGGAGGCCTGAGGATGAGTAATCGTAAACCTTATGTTCGTGAAGTGAAACGTACCTGGTGGAAAGATCATCCGTTCTACCGCTTCTACATGGTGCGTGAAGCGACCGTACTGCCGCTCATCCTGTTCACCCTGTTCCTGACTGTGGGTCTGGGTGCATTGGTGAAAGGGCCTGAAGCGTGGAATAGCTGGCTGGCCTTCATGGCGAACCCAATCGTCATCGCGATCAACATCGTTGCGCTGGCAGGTAGCCTGTTCCATGCGCAAACCTTCTTCAGCATGATGCCGCAGGTGGTGCCAATTCGCCTCAACGGCAAGTTGCTGGACAAGAAAATCATCGTACTGACTCAGTGGGCAGCGGTAGCTTTCATCTCACTGATTGTTCTCTTCGTGGTGTAAGGAGCCTATTGTGATTAATACCAATCCAAAACGTTCAGACGAACCCGTATGGTGGGGCCTGTTTGGTGCCGGTGGTACTTGGTTTGCCATGATCACGCCAGTGACCATTCTGGTGTTGGGTATCCTTGCGCCGCTCGGCATCATTGATGCTGAAGCGATGAGCTATGAACGTGTGTCTGGTTTCGTGACCAGCATCATCGGTGCGCTGTTTGTGATCGGCACATTAGCGCTGCCGATGTGGCATGCGATGCACCGCGTGCACCACGGCATGCATGACCTGAAATTCCACACTGGAGTGGCAGGTAAAATCGCGTGTTACGGCTTTGCGGGCATCATTTCAGCGCTGGCTGTTGTGTTTATCTTCATGATCTAACACGCTGTAAAAACGCAAAGGCAGGTATCCCACCTGCCTTTTTTTGTGCTCAATTCCTTTTCAGGCAACAAAAAACCAGCGCTAAGCGCTGGTTTTTTTATCAAGCGTTAACTTACTTCACGCGGCTTACGTATTCGCCGCTGCGAGTGTCAACTTTGATTACTTCACCGATTTGGATGAATAGTGGAACACGCACAACCGCACCGGTTGATAGTGTTGCTGGTTTACCACCTGTTCCCTGAGTATCGCCTTTCAGGCCTGGGTCAGTTTCAGTGATTTCCAGTTCCACGAAGTTTGGTGGCGTGACTGAAATTGGGTTACCGTTCCACAGAGTCAGTGTACACGTGTTGTTCTCTACCAACCATTTTGCGTTTTCGCCAACCGCTTTCATGTCAGCTGGGATCTGCTCGAACGTTTCGTTGTTCATGAAGTGGTAGAACTCACCGTCGTTGTACAGGTAGTCCAGGTCGATATCCATGACGTCGGCAACTTCAACAGTGTCACCAGACTTGAATGTTTTTTCCAGAACTTTACCAGAAAGCAGTTTACGGATTCGTACGCGGTTGAACGCCTGACCTTTGCCCGGTTTTACATACTCGTTTTCGAGAATGACACACGGCTCATTATCAAGCATAATTTTAAGACCGCCTTTAAATTCATTCGTGCTAACAGTAGCCATTATTTCCTCTTACATTCTTCGAGTTAAAGTTAATGCCGCACATCATAACCCGAAAAGTCGATTCTGTTGAGCAAAACTGGATCCAACAGCTCGCGAATGGGATCTCCGATCCTGCTCAATTACTTCAGCAGCTCGGCATCAATCCTCAGCCATGGAAAAACGGCTTTGACGCGCGCAAATTGTTTGCGCAGCGGGTGCCGCAAAGTTTTGTCGATCGGATGGAAAAAGGCAATCCGTACGATCCGCTGTTGCGTCAGGTACTGCCGCTCAGTGAAGAGTTTGAGGTCCATCCGGGCTACTCCGAAGACCCTCTCGAAGAGCAGAACAACACCGTACCTGGTTTGTTGCATAAGTATCGCAACCGCGCGCTGATGATCGTCAAAGGTGGTTGTGCGATTAACTGTCGTTACTGTTTTCGGCGTCACTTTCCCTACGCCGACAACAAAGGCAGCAAAGCGGCATGGCAGCAAAGCCTGGATTACATTGCTTCGCAACCAGAGCTCAATGAAGTCATCCTTTCCGGTGGCGATCCGCTGATGGCCAAAGATCAGGAACTGAGCTGGCTGATTGAGCGTATCGGCGCCATCAGCCACATCAAACGCCTGCGCATTCACTCGCGCCTGCCCGTGGTGATTCCGGCCCGAGTGACCGATGAACTGGTGGAACTGCTGGCGAATACCCGCCTTCAGGTGGTACTGGTGACGCACATCAACCACGCCAACGAAATCAATCTCGAACTCAAACAGCAGATGGCACGCCTGCGTGCGGTCAATGTTACCCTGCTGAATCAAGGCGTGATGCTCAAAGGTGTGAATGATAGCGTTGCAGCGCAAGTGGCGCTGAGTGAAACCCTGTTTGATGCCGGCATTCTGCCTTACTACATGCACGTGTTGGATAAAGTGCAGGGCGCGGCCCATTTCTACATCAGCGATGCAGACGCCAAAGCCATCATGAGCGGGCTGCTGGAGCGCGTCTCCGGTTATCTAGTACCAACCTTAACGCGTGAGATTGGCGGTCGTAAGAGTAAAACCCCTCTCGATCTTCACCTTGAGTAACAAGTAACCGTTATCCACACCACTAAAAGCTTTTATTCGCTTCGGATTCTGATTGCGCGCATACTGCGCGTTTTTGTTCCTCAGTACGTTTAAGGCCATTATGTTTTCGTTGGATACTGTTTTTGATTTTGGCCCGTTCAGTTGGCCGGCACTGATGTGCTGTGCGATTAACGGTTTGCTGATTGGCATTGAGCGCCAAACACGCGGTAAGCCCGTCGGCATTCGAACCTCGATTCTGATTATTTCCGGAACCTATCTGTTTATGGCAATGGCGGTATCGCTCTCCCCCAACACGCTCGATCAGGCGCGCGTATTGGGCCAGATCATTACCGGCGTCGGCTTTCTTGGTGCGGGCGTGATGATGACTCAGGATGGCAAGATTCACGGTGTGACGTCCGCGGCAGTGATCTGGGTATTGGCCGCGCTCGGGCTGATGATTGGTTTGGGGTATCAGTTGCAATCGGTCGTGATTACCCTATTGGTACTGTGCGTGTTGTACGGGGTGGATAAGGTCGAAAATACCTTTCAGGGCCTGCGCCGCGGCGTACATCAGCGTTTTCGCCGCCGCCATTAAACTCCCTAGAAATAAAAAAGCGTTGCTCACAGGCAACGCTTTTTTCATTCAACCAACGCTTATTTCGCGAAGTTGATGATCGGGAAACATTTGAAGAAACCGTTGTCGGCGCAGTTGATCAGGCCAACCTGCACCCCTTCAATCTTCGACGTTTTGTTGAAGATACCGACCTGCACGGTTGAGGTGTCAGAGAAGTTCGCTGCCCCCACATCCACCATGGTGTTGCCTTCTGAGTAGTTCACAAAGCTGACGTTTGCCCCTTTCACATCATTGGTGATGTTGACCGCACCGACGTTCGCACCCACCGTTTTACCGGTGTTCCAGTTAAACAGACCCAGTGACGCACCGGTCATTTCCTGATTGATTTTGTGCGCGCCGAAAATCCCCAGGTTCACACCTGTGGTGGTTTGCGTTTCTGACATACCGATGATGGCTAAGTCCAGGCCTTTGACCTGATCCACATTGCCATACAGTGCCGCCACGCGCACACCCGCAACCGCGTTATCATCCGGGGCATTAAAGTTGTTGATTGAAGAGAACATGACCGGTGTTGATGCCATCGCAGAAGTTGAAGCCAGAGCGGCAGCCACTGCCAGCGCTGAAACGATCTTTTTCATACTAACCTCCATCGTGGGATAGTTTTGCTTGTCTACCCGCCTATTATGGCCGACAAATTGACCAACGATTGTTAGTTTTCGGTCATGCTTATGGCTAACCAACTGAATTCACGCTGTTGAGTGAATTCTCACGCAGTAGCCTCCACGCTCCTGAGCCTCGAAGTCGACAAAGTGCTGAATCGCATCCAGTGCATCTTCCTCGTGGTGCGTCACATACAACAGTTGGCTGATTCCCGCTGAGGCAATACGATTGAGCGCGTGAAACACCAGCTTGCGATTCAGGTAATCCAGCCCTTGATACGGTTCGTCGAGGATAAGCAGTGCGGGCTGCTTTATCAGCGCGCGGCCAATCAGCAGCAGACGCTGCTGGCCGTAATCAAGATTGCGGAAGCCGACTTTCTCCAGTTCACTCATCTCCAACAGTTGCAGCCACTCACGCGCCAACAGAATCTCTTTTTTGCTCGGCTGCTGATAGAGGCCAATCGAGTCGTAAAAACCCGATACCAACACTTCCAGCGCACTGCAATTGACGCGGTATTGCAGATGCAGCGCCGACGACACCACGCCAATGTGCTTTTTGACGTCCCAGATGGTTTCGCCGCTACCGCGCTTCATGCCAAGCACAGTAATATCATTGCTATAACACTGCGGATGGTCACCGAGAATCAACCCGAGCAGCGTACTCTTACCACACCCGTTGGGCCCACGAACCTGCCAGTGCTCACCCTGCCGAATCTGCCAGTTTACGCCATGAAAAATGGGCGCATCGACGTACTCAACCGTGACATTGTTCATTTCCACCAACGGATCCGGATAACTGTGCGCGCTCTGATGAGCCTCCAGCAGTGCCAGCATAGCGTCACTGCGGCTGTGCGACAGCGCTTTCATTTGCGCCATCAGCGGATGATTGAGCCAGGCATCGCGAGTCAGTATCTGCGACAAGCTTTGCTCGCCAAACAGAGCGACATGAGTAACAAACGGCGGCAATTCATCTTCGCGCGAAGTCACAATCAGCAGTTGCATCTGCTGCGCCAGTTCCTCAAGTAGTTGAGAGAGATGCGCGCGGTGAGCAATATCTAACCCGGAATAAGGTTCATCGAGGATCAGCAGTTGTGGCTTAAGGGCCATCGCCCGCGCCAGCATCACGCGGCGGGTTTCGCCAGTAGAAAGCTGACGAAAACCGCGCTGACGCAATGCCAGCAGATCGGTTTGAATCAGCAAGGCTTCCAGTGCCTCTTCACCGCAGCCGGTTTCCAGAATCAACTCCTGCACCGTCGAACCATAATCAATCTGGTCCATAAAATCGGTGTCGTCTTTTTCCAGTTCCAAATCCAGCAACCGCTGCTGCTCATGCAGCGAGACACACGCCACCACACCCGGCATGTCACTCACCTCACCTTGTTGCGGCGTCAGCTCCCCACTCAGAATACGCACCAACAACGAGGCGGCGTGGCTGTGGGTAGAAAACATGCCCCAGTGTTCACCCTTGGCTAACGCCCAGTGATCGATAGACAGTGAAACCGATTCGGTGTGATGCTTAAGCTGCTGAATTTTCATATTTACCTTTCCTTGGAGACTGATTTTTCAGTGTGCAGAAACACTGCACAAATTTCTAGCGGATTTTCAGGCATAAAAAAGCCGGAGCATTCACTCCGGCTTTTTCGTTTCAGGCTGGGCGCGAATGTCGGGTAGCAGCAGCGCATTACTGCGCCACCGCCCCCTAAGAACCGTACGTGCGAGTTTCCCCGCATACGGCTCAAGCCTTTATAAGCCCATATTTAAAATACCGGCCAGCAACACATTATCAGTCATCTCCGTTAATCATCTCATCACAATGGAAGCATACTTCACCTGAATGGTCACCTGATTGAACGGTATTTTCAATGGCATCGATCATGTCCTGTTCCGAGTCGAATACATTACCCAGATCACCCGAGGCATACATATCAGCACCTAAATCATAGGCATCTTCTATGTCCCCGGAACCCTGAAATACCGAGCTGTCGCAGTACTCGCAAAGTTGAAGAACTCCGGCTTGTATTGCTATATCAGTGGCTACATCAAACTTATGTTGCTCATTCTCCATATGTCTTTTGATAGTGCTCATAGCTAATTCCTCAGGTCGTCACAATGAATTATTGATATTAGTCCCGACTACTATGAAACGTTGTGAGATAACCGTCGTTATGTACCTGTCTATGACAATTGACATGTAACATCATCAAATTAGAGCTAGCGTCCGTACCACCGTCAACTCGTCTGACAATATGGTGAATGTCCCATTCATCTTCCGAGTTAAATTGCTGGTGGCAAACCGCACATTTGTAATCTTGTCTCTCAACAATCTTCCATAACTTCATGTTACCCGACAAAGACTTCTTAAGCCTTTGCATCTTCAGACGCTCAAAATATTGTTCGTCTTCCGGTAGGTAGCAATTAGCCATTGCTCTAATCTTTACATGCTTGTCGATTTTCACTCTCGCTGCGCTGAGCAAACGGTAGTGTCCATCTTCCCCTTTTGGTTTTGGTGCACTGAATACCCAGTTTCTGTCCCCCACTGTTTTAAAGTATTTCTCTTTAATCCAGCGTTTGCGACGGTTGCTGTGTATCCGACGACACCACTGCCATAACATTTTCCAGATCCGATAGTCGACATACTTGAATGTCTCGCTCGCGCAGACCCAACGGTGGTAATTGCACCACCCCCGTATCATCGGATTCAGCTTGGCGATCACCGCTGATGCTGGCACCGTTTTATGGCGATTGAGATAATCCCGAATGTTACGCAGAAATGTCTTTACGTTTTTGTTCGATGGCTTAATTAGCATCTTGCCGTCGTACTTACGTAAATTCTGCCCCAGAAAATCAAACCCCTCATCCACATGGGTAATTAGTGTTTTCTCATCAGAAAGTTCCAGCCCTCGTTCAGCCATAAAGGCTTTCACTATTGGTAGAACATCCTCTTCCAATAACTCTTTCGAGAGACCAGTGATGATAAAATCATCCGCATACCGTACATAGTTGACCTTGGTTTTATAGCTGGCTTTGGTGTTCTTCTTCCCGAAGTGAGATTCAAGCACCGTTTCCAAACCATCTAATACCATGTTGGCAAGCACCGGAGAGATAATCCCACCTTGCGGCGTGCCCGCCTCCGTCGAGTTAAATTTTCCAGATTCCATGAATCCGGCTTTCAGCCATTTCTTGAGTATCGTCTTATCCATAGGGATATTACCGATAAGCCAGTCATGGCTGATAAAGTCAAAACACCCTTTGATATCGCCCTCCAGTACCCAACGGGCACTCGCCTTGCGGCTGAGATTCACGAAGCATTGTTCGATGGCATCAGCACAAGAGCGATTCGGACGAAAGCCATAGCTGTTCCGATCCGCCGTGGTTTCCGATATGGGCTCAAGAGCTAACAAGTACAGTGCTTGCATTGCCCTATCACGCATGGTTGGTATCCCCAGCGGTCTCTTCTTACCATTGGCTTTGGGAATATAGACTCGCCTGAGCGGTTTGGGCTTATAGCCCGTTCGCTTTAGCTGTTCTATTGCCTCCCATTTCTTTGCAGGTGTATTCCAGGTTTCCCCATCAACCCCAGCGGTGTTTTTCCCCCTGTTTTCGGTGACTCGCCGAATGGCGATCACCTTGGCAGCAAACGATCGGGTTAACATGCGTTGCAGTCTTTTAACCTGTCGCCAGTCAGACTTTTTCGTTGCCTTCGCGATCCTGACCTGTAGTCTTCTCACTGTCTGGTGCATTAGCGGCCAGTCGATACTGTGCCAGTGCTCCATTAAGTGGGAGGACGCAGGTAACTTATGCGTTGTTGCTGTACTCATCTTGCTTTCCTCCATAGCCCTCCTGGAGAAAAGCTATTACCCCTACGGGGATAGCTAATCCCCGTTGGGCTAATTTATTAGATGACTTTACATGTTTTCACACGATTAAAGACCAGTTGGAAGTCTGCACCATTTCTGGTTAGGACAAAGTTTGAATCCTTATCAAAGCCATTACAGCTTTGCATTCGCTTTTTCCAACCTCCTTTACCCACTTATTCATCAGTCTTCCTTACGGTCGACCTGCCTAAATCAAAATTGTATTTAGGCAAATAGTTGGGCTTACCGAGTTTCATTGTAATTACACAAGCAGTTTAGGTTCTGTCTATCCACCGGAGGTCTCATGACGACGTGTTCCCAGATGTAAAAGGAACAACCGACCTCGAACCTTTTGGTCAGAGCGTATCAACAATCTTTCGCTCATTGCGGCTGACGGTGTTTATCAACAGTTCACTTACGTTAACCATGCTGCTTAGCCTAGCCCTCAACCCACATATTGTTTATGGATTGCTCATTGCCCTCACGGGTTTCGAGTTGCTTTCGCAGAGGTACATTGTCAGGGAGCTTCGCACAAAACCGTTACCAGTTATGCACTACCCCTAGGCTACTGTTAGTCGTATAACAGGTCTCACTTGCATCCGTGTAAACTTGAATACCGAGACAATAGTTACAATGACTTACGCCCGAAGGACGCTACAGTAATGAATCGCGTTGATCATGCTTAACAGCAATATTTTCGGATTGGCGTTTGATCGGCAGGCGAACCGCCGCTTTTTGCCAGTAGCACAATATGGCTTTCCTAGATATGACTTTTTGAACGGCAGCGAATGCGCCAATTTTAAGCTAATCGCACGGGTGCGATCAGGCGAACATTCCCGTAAAGGAATGCCGTTGATCGGATTGTGCAATCCGACCAACGGATTTCGACTACTAAGTTTGCGAGTGTGGGAAATAATCACTAATATAAGTTAGTAATCACTTCGGCCGTAGCCCGCGAGGTTAGCGACCTCCGCGACTCTCGTCGCGCGTCGGGTAGCAGCGGCGCATTACTGCGCCACCGCCCCCTAAGAACCGTACGTGCGAGTTTCCCCGCATACGGCTCAAGCCTTTATAAACCGATATACACGTATCGGCCAGTAACGACAAAGTTGACCAAAAGCAATTTATTGCATAGCCTTAATGCAGTTTCGATCATTTAGTCCTTTTGTTGGAGAAAGTGGCGGTCTCAGGCCATATCTGATTCTTAGCCATGAGCGTTTGCTAAACGATACCTCGTTTAACATCGTATCGCGGGTTCTTTTACGGCTTTCCGTAAATCTAACCCTTACTTTAACCCCAACCTAAGGAGCTTTGTATGAAGATAGAGTTTAAGATCGAAATAGACCCAGTTCTCGTTATCCTCTTTTTGAAACTTTCACTAATGGTACTCCTGTAAGTCGGTAATGAGGGGGCAGAGGCGCCCTCCTTTACTTTCCTTCTATGAGTGTACCTGCCTATGACAATTGACATGCAACATCACCAAATTAGAGCTATTGTCCGTACCACCGTCAACTCGTCTGACAATATGGTGAATATCCCACTCATCTTCCGAATTAAATTGCTGGTGGCAAACCGCACATTGGTAATCTTGTCTCTCAACAATCTTCCATAACTTCATGTTACCCGACAAAGACTTCTTGAGCCTTTGCATCTTCAGACGCTCAAAATATTGTTCGTCTTCCGGTAGGTAGCAATTAGCCATTGCTCTAATCTTTACATGCTTGTCGATTTTCACTCTCGCTGCGCTGAGCAAACGGTAGTGTCCATCTTCCCCTTTTGGTTTTGGTGCACTGAATACCCAATTTCTGTCCCCCACTGTTTTAAAGTATTTCTCTTTAATCCAGCGTTTGCGACGGTTGCTGTGTATCCGACGACACCACTGCCATAACATTTTCCAGATCCGATAGTCGACATACTTGAATGTCTCGCTCGCGCAGACCCAACGGTGGTAATTGCACCACCCCCGTATCATCGGATTCAGCTTGGCGATCACCGCTGATGCTGGCACCGTTTTATGGCGATTGAGATAATCCCGAATGTTACGCAGAAATGTCTTTACGTTTTTGTTCGATGGCTTAATTAGCATCTTGCCGTCGTACTTACGTAAATTCTGCCCCAGAAAATCAAACCCCTCATCCACATGGGTAATTAGTGTTTTCTCATCAGAAAGTTCCAGCCCTCGTTCAGCCATAAAGGCTTTCACTATTGGTAGAACATCCTCTTCCAATAACTCTTTCGAGATACCAGTGATGATAAAATCATCCGCATACCGTACATAGTTGACCTTGGTTTTATAGCTGGCTTTGGTGTTCTTCTTCCCGAAGTGAGATTCAAGCACCGTTTCCAAACCATCTAATACCATGTTGGCAAGCACCGGAGAGATAATCCCACCTTGTGGCGTGCCCGCCTCCGTCGAGTTAAATTTTCCAGATTCCATGAATCCGGCTTTCAGCCATTTCTTGAGTATCGTCTTATCCATAGGGATATTGCCGATAAGCCAGTCATGGCTGATAAAGTCAAAACACCCTTTGATATCGCCCTCCAGTACCCAACGGGCACTCGCCTTGCGGCTGAGATTCACGAAGCATTGTTCGATGGCATCAGCACAAGAGCGGTTCGGACGAAAGCCATAGCTGTTCCGATCCGCCGTGGTTTCCGATATGGGCTCAAGAGCTAACAAGTACAGTGCTTGCATTGCCCTATCACGCATGGTTGGTATCCCCAGCGGTCTCTTCTTACCATTGGCTTTGGGAATATAGACTCGCCTGAGCGGTTTGGGCTTATAGCCCGTTCGCTTTAGCTGTTCTATTGCCTCCCATTTCTTTGCAGGTGTATTCCAGGTTTCCCCATCAACCCCAGCGGTGTTTTTCCCCCTGTTTTCGGTGACTCGCCGAATGGCGATCACCTTGGCAGCAAACGATCGGGTTAACATGCGTTGCAGTCTTTTAACCTGTCGCCAGTCAGACTTTTTCGTTGCCTTCGCGATCCTGACCTGTAGTCTTCTCACTGTCTGGTGCATTAGCGGCCAGTCGATACTGTGCCAGTGCTCCATTAAGTGGGAGGACGCAGGTAACTTATGCGTTGTTGCTGTACTCATCTTGCTTTCCTCCATAGCCCTCATGGAGAAAAGCTATTACCCCTACGGGGATAGCTAATCCCCGTTGGGCTAATTTATTAGATGACTTTACATGTTTTCACACGATTAAAGACCAGTTGGAAGTCTGCACCATTTCTGGTTAGGACAAAGTTTGAATCCTTATCAAAGCCATTACAGCTTTGCATTCGCTTTTTCCAACCTCCTTTACCCACTTATTCATCAGTTTTCCTTACGGTCGACCTGCCTAAATCAGAATTGTATTTAGGCAAATAATTGGGCTTACCGAGTTCCATTGTAATTACACAAGCAGTTTAGGTTCTGTCTGTCCACCGGAGGTCTCATGACGACGTGTTCCCAGATGTAAAAGGAACAACCGACCTCGAACCTTTTGGTCAGAGCGTATCAACAATCTTTCGCTCATTGCGGCTGACGGTGTTTATCAACAGTTCACTTACGTTAACCATGCTGCTTAGCCTAGCCCTCAACCCACATATTGTTTATGGATTACTCATTGCCCTCACGGGTTTCGAGTTGCTTTCGCAGAGGTACATTGTCAGGGAGCTTCGCACAAAACCGTTACCAGTTATGCACTACCCCTAGGCTACTGTTAGTCGTATAACAGGTCTCACTTGCATCAATGTAAACTTGAATACCGAGACAATAATTACAATGACTTACGCCCGAAGGACGCTACAGTAATGAATCGCGTTGATCATGCTTAACAGCAATATTTTCGGATTGGCGTTTGATCGGCAGGCGAACCGCCGCTTTTTGCCAGTAGCACAATATGGCTTTCCTAGATATGACTTTTTGAACGGCAGCGAATGCGCCAATTTTAAGCTAATCGCACAGGTGCGATCAGGCGAACATTCCCGTAAAGGAATGCCGTTGATCGGATTGTGCAATCCGACCAACGGATTTCGACTACTAAGTTTGCGAGTGTGGGAAATAACCACTAATATAAGTTAGTAATTACTTCGGCCGTAGCCCGCGAGGTTAGCGACCTCCGCGACTCTCGTCGCGCTACATCATGCCGCCCATGCCACCCATACCGCCCATATCAGGCATTGATGGGCCATCTTTCTTCGGCAGATCAGTCACCATCGCTTCGGTAGTGATCATCAGGCCAGCCACAGACGCTGCGAATTGCAGTGCGCTACGAGTCACTTTGGTTGGATCCAGAATACCCATTGCGATCATGTCGCCGTACACGCCAGTTGCCGCGTTGTAACCGTAGTTACCTTCGCCAGCTTTCACGTTGTTAGCAACCACTGAATCTTCGTCACCTGCGTTTTTCGCGATTTGACGAATTGGTGCTTCCATCGCACGCAGAGCAACGCGAATACCCACGTTTTGCTCTTCGTTGTCGCCAGTCAGTTCAGTCAGTTTTGATGCTGCGCGAATCAGTGCAACACCGCCGCCTGCAACCACGCCTTCTTCCACTGCTGCGCGAGTTGCGTGCAGAGCGTCTTCAACGCGGTCTTTCTTCTCTTTCATTTCAACTTCAGTCGCTGCGCCCACTTTAATTACTGCAACGCCGCCAGCCAGTTTCGCTACACGCTCTTGCAGTTTCTCTTTGTCGTAGTCTGAAGTTGCATCTTCGATTTGTTGACGAATCTGAGCAACACGGCCCTGGATCGCTACTTCATCACCTGCACCGTCGATAATCGTGGTGTTTTCTTTGGTGATGGTCACGCGTTTCGCTTGACCCAGATCTTCCAGCACTGCTTTTTCCAGTTCCAGACCGATCTCTTCAGAAATCACCGTACCGCCAGTCAGAATCGCGATATCTTGCAGCATCGCTTTACGACGATCGCCAAAGCCAGGCGCTTTCACTGCCGCAACTTTCACGATGCCACGCATGTTGTTCACAACCAACGTTGCCAGCGCTTCACCTTCCACGTCTTCTGCGACGATCAGCAGTGGACGAGAGGCCTTCGCGACGCCTTCCAGTACTGGCAGCAGTTCGCGAATGTTCGATACTTTTTTGTCAACCAGCAGGATGAACGGGCTTTCCAGATCCACGCTGCCTGCTTCCTGGTTGTTGATGAAGTAAGGAGACAGGTAACCGCGGTCAAACTGCATACCTTCTACCACGTCCAGCTCGTCTTGCAGAGCCTGACCTTCTTCAACAGTGATAACGCCGTCGCGGCCCACTTTTTCCATCGCTTCTGCGATGATGTTGCCAACGCTTAAATCCGAGTTTGCAGAGATAGTACCTACCTGTGCGATCGCTTTGGTGTCTTCACATGGCACAGACAGCGCTTTCAGCTCTTCAACCGCTGCAATCACGGCTTTATCGATACCGCGCTTCAGGTCCATTGGGTTCATGCCGGCAGCAACAGCTTTCAGACCTTCGTTAACGATAGCCTGAGCCAGTACGGTTGCAGTTGTCGTACCGTCACCCGCTGCGTCGTTGGCTTGAGAAGCCACTTCTTTCACCATTTGTGCGCCCATGTTCTGGAATTTGTCTTCCAGTTCAATTTCGCGCGCAACAGATACACCATCTTTGGTGATGGTTGGTGCACCAAAAGATTTATCCAGTACTACGTTACGGCCTTTAGGGCCCAAGGTAACTTTTACTGCATCAGCCAGAACGTTTACACCTTCCAGCATTTTTACTCGAGCGTCATTACCAAATTTTACGTCTTTAGCAGCCATTTTGTATTTCCTCTCTAGAATTCGGTTTTAGTTAGTTTGCTTGGGAGCAATTACTCAACGATTGCCAGGATGTCGTTTTCAGACAGAATCAGTACTTCTTTACCGTCGATTTTCTCTGATTTCGTGCCGTAGCTTTCAGCAAAAATCACAGAATCGCCAACTTTCACGTCCAGAGGCAGAACTGTACCGTTTTCCAGAATGCGGCCTTTGCCGACTGCAAGTACTTTACCGCGTGTTGATTTTTCTGCCGCAGAACCAGTGAGAACAATTCCACCAGCAGATTTTGATTCAACTTCTTGGCGTTCAACGATAACTCGGTCATGTAATGGACGAATATTCATCGGTCGTCTCTCCTGATTAAATTTTCCGTTTGGTTAATAAAACGCTGATTGACCAGCTTGTGAATGTTATGTGGGGTATCAAACGCCATATCCCAAGGGGGAAGCGCGAAAAAAGTGTGATGAAATTAACGAATCCGTGGCGAAGTCTTCCAATTGATGAGGTTTCTGCCGCTTTACGCCAGCGCGTATAGTAAATAATTTGCTTTATTAACCTGAATATCCATAATAGTCAGAGAATAAAGAGGGATATGATGAAGACGATCGACCGGATTTTACACACCATCAAACGTGAAGGTGCCGTGACCGCCAAACAGCTCGCCGATGACCTGGGTATGACGACCATGGGTGCGCGTCAGCACCTGCAGGCTTTGGAAGACGACGGCGTGCTGGCGTTTCACGATGTGAAAGTCAAAGTTGGCCGTCCGACTCGTCATTGGTCTCTGACACGTAAAGGTCATGATCAGTTTACAGACCGCCATGGCGAACTCACCATTCAGGTGATTGAAGCGGTGGAGCATATCTTTGGCAAAGAGGGCTTGGCCAAAGTGGCGGCCGAACGCGAAGCGCAAACTCTGGCGCAATACCAGAACGTGCTGGCGGAGTGCACCGATCTGCACAGTAAACTGGCAACGCTGGTTGAACTGCGTGAACAGGAAGGCTACATGGCTGAGCTGGAGCAAACCGAGCACGGTTATCTGCTGATCGAAAACCACTGCCCGATTTGTAAAGCCGCTAAACGCTGCCCGAATCTGTGCCAGTCGGAACTCAACATCTTCCAGCGTCTGTTGGGCGAAGAGTACCGTATTGAGCGCAGCGAACACATCATCGAAGGCCAGCGCCGCTGCACCTACCTTATCGCTGCTGCCTGACCTTGTCTCATTTTTGAGAACAACGATATTCGTTCCACCTTTAGGACATTTCCTCACTTATGCTTGAAGTGTTGATAATTTAATCAACGTACGACCTTGCAGAGGAGTGAACTATGTCCCCCCCTCAATCAAACGTAGCGAACCAGACCCTGCCATCCTTTGATGAACTGGTAGAGCTGGCGCAGCAGGATCCTGAAGCATTCAGCCGTTTTAAACGCGATATGTGCCAGGAGATGATCCTTTCCGCATCCGATGGCATGCAGAATCGATTGTGGGCGCAGCAAAGTCATATCGACCTGATTCTGAGCCAATGCAAGAATCCAGACCACGCGAACGTCACCCTGATGCGAGAACTCAGTCTGCAAATGGCCAAATTTCGCGACGCACTTGATGGTGAGATCATTGAGGAGAAACCGAGCGCGGATGTGATTCCCTTCCGCCCGAAATCGGATTCGTGGCGCTAAATAAAAAGGAGGCGAATGCCTCCTTTTTTCATCATTTGAATCGCCTTATTCCGGCGCTTTACCAAAACGGTTATCGCCGTCGCTTCCGGCCAGAAAGCCACATTCAATCAGTATCCAACTACCACACAACAGAGCCGCGAGTGAGATACCGGTATCGAGTAAATTGGGCGTGGTCGTCATACTGGCCTCTCCCATTGGCACTGTCATTCGGCCTATCACCAACGGTACATTGAGCAGCAGCCACCAACTCGACTTATCCCGGTCATGCCAGCGCTTGGCCGTCACCGCCAAATCCGGTACCAGAATCAGCAGCATAAACATCGGCAATACATACGGCGCGAGTCCCGGCAACCAGCGGTTGAGCAGTACAATCACGCTGACAATGGCCAGGTAATAGCAGACATTCCAGATCCAGTAAGTCTGGCGTCCGATGCGTCCCTGAAATGAAAATAACAGTGTTTGATAAGACATACGTGTTTCCTGTTAAAACGGAATCAACTCGCTGTCAGTTCGTGACCTTCTGAAAACATGCCCGGTCCATGTCACGAATATTCACCGTCAGACTGCGGACATGACTGGCTTGTGCAACCAAGACGTCCATCAACTGGCGTGACAGCTCGCGTTTTTGCTCGGAGGTGCGCCCGTCCAGCATCTCAAAACTGATATGAATAAAATCCACGCTGTCCGCTTCATCCCCCACCAACCAGTGGTGGCAACGTAACGCACGGGATTTGATGGATGGAATATCGAACAAACCGCACTCCATCACCACCTGATGCAAATCTTCCAACAGCCCCTGCACATTGACGCGCTCATCCACAGAGTTGGAATACTCAAGCACCAAATTAGGCATATCTACTTCCTTGTTTGTTATTTTCCCCATACTGAACTGACAGTAATAACAAGACGCAGCACAAAATCCGAGCGAATGGCCTCTATTCTGTATAGCAGATCACTTCCCGGCCTTGCGCCTCATCAAACAAGATCCCAGAAAGTCATGACCGGAGTCATGATCTGCGTAGTTTTATCTGTTATATTCTTTCGCAGTCACGTTTTTTTTATTCATTTAAATTGGAGATATTCCTATGCGTCGTCCTGTAGTGATGGGGAACTGGAAACTGAATGGCAGCAAAGCAATGGTTACTGAGTTGCTGACTGGTCTGAATGCGGAACTTGAAGGTGTAACGGGTGTTGACGTGGCAGTAGCTCCACCAGCACTGTACCTGGATCTGGCTGAGCGTCTGATTGCAGAAGGCGGCAACAAAATGATCCTGGGTGCACAGAACACTGACCTGCACAACAGCGGTGCGTACACTGGTGACATGTCTCCAGCCATGCTGAAAGATTTCGGTGCGTCTCACATCATCATCGGTCACTCTGAGCGTCGTGATTACCACAACGAATCAGACGAGTTTGTTGCGCAGAAATTCGCATTCCTGAAAGAAAACGGTCTGACTCCAGTTTTCTGTATCGGTGAAACTGAAGCACAAAACGAAGCGGGCGAAACGGAAGCAGTATGTGCACGTCAAATCAACGCAGTGATCGACGCATACGGCGTTGAAGCTCTGAACGGCGCAATCATCGCTTACGAACCAATCTGGGCAATCGGTACTGGTAAAGCAGCAACTGCTGAAGATGCGCAACGCATCCACGCCTCTATTCGCGCTCTGATCGCAGCAAAAGACGAAGCCGTTGCAGCACAAGTTATCATCCAATACGGCGGTTCTGTTAAACCAGAAAACGCAGAAGCTTACTTCTCACAACCAGACATCGACGGTGCCCTGGTTGGCGGCGCGTCTCTGGATGCGAAAAGCTTTGCAGCGATCGCGAAAGCAGCAGCAAAAGCAAAAGCGTAATCGCTTATTGAAGAAAAAAGGTCGGCATCGCCGGCCTTTTTTTGTTGAGGCTCCGTGAACTTGGCTCGGCTAGTGCCCGCAGGCAAGATCGAGTATCCTAGCGACTTCTTCCCTGTAACTGGCTGCCTGCTTACCTGAGTGACGCACGTTGCCGCGTGATGTAAGAAGGGTATATGCACGACAAACACGGCCTGCTCTCCGCCCCTATTCCCAATGTACTGCGCCAGATGACGATCCCAATGATTTTCGGCATGGTCGCGATCTTGATGTTTAACTTGGTCGACACCTTTTTCATCTCGCTATTGGGCACCGATGCACTGGCCGCCATCAGTTACACCTTTCCGGTGACCTTCGGCGTCAACTGCATCACCATGGGCATAGGCGTGGGGCTGTCGACCAGTATCGGTCGTCTGCTGGGTCAGGGCGATACCTCTAATGCCGCGCGCTTTTCTACTCACGGGTTACTGCTGGCGGTCACCTTAGTCGCCATCGCCTGTACGCTGGGCTTTTTCACCATCGAACCGCTATTTTTGCTGCTCGGCGCCAAAGCCGAACTGATTCCGCTGATTGAGCAGTACATGCAGGTCTGGTATCTCACTATTCCGCTGCTGGTTATTCCGATGGCGGGCAACAGCGCGATTCGTGCCACTGGCGATACCAAAACTCCGGCTAAGATGATGATGCTGGCGGGCGCGATTAACGGCTGTCTCGATCCGTTGCTGATTTTTGGCTATGGTCCGTTTCCGGAGCTCGGTATTCAGGGCGCTGCCATTGCCAGCGCCTTTTCCTGGCTGGGCGCCTTGATTGGCTCACTCTACGTATTAGTCAAACGCGATCGTCTACTGGCACCGCCACATTTTGCCTCTCTGCGCCACGACTGGCAGCAGATCCTCAAGATTGGCACGCCTGCAGCGCTGTCTACGGCGATGAGTCCGATTTCCGGAGCACTACTGATGATGATGCTTTCCAGCCACGGTACCGCCGCAGTGGCCGCATACGGTGCGGCGCAGCGCATTGAATCGATTCTGATCCTGGTGCTGATGTCGCTGACTTCCGCCCTGACGCCGTTTATGGCGCAGAACTTCGGCGCACAAAATCCGACCCGCAGCTTTTCCGGCCTGTTTTTAAGCCTGCGCTTCTCGTTGATTTTTCAGTTGTTGGTTTTCATCATGATGGTACCGCTGAGTATTCCGCTGGCCGCGCTGTTTTCGCAGGAGCAAGCGGTGCGCGATCTGCTGTGGCATTACCTGCTGGTGGTGCCGTTCAGTTATGGTTTTCAGGGTGTGGTGATGATGCTGGTGTCGGCGCTCAACGCGCTTCATTTACCGCTCAAAGCTTTCCAATGGAGCTTCATGCGCCTGTTTCTGTTCACTCTGCCATCTGCATGGCTCGGGTCGACTCTGTACGGCATTGAAGGACTGTTCATCGGGATTGCGCTCGGCAACGTCCTCGGCGGGTTGTCGGGCTATCTGTATGCGTTATTACTGCGCCGCCGCTATCTGCGCGAAGGCATGGCACTGCCCGGTCAACACTAACTCAGACCAAAGTGATAGCAACAAAAAAGCCAGCTCAATGCTGGCTTTTTTCAATCTGATTCAGAGAAGTTCGTCTTCCACTTCATCTTCTTCGCTGTCTAGGTCAGCCGTATTGAGCGGCTCCTGCGACAGGATGATACCGGTATTGTCGGCGTAGAGGTAATCTTCCGGCAGGAACGTCACGCCACCAAAGTTAACCGGTATATCCACTTCACCGATACCTTGTGATGGAGCGCCAACCGGAATCGATGCCAACGCCTGAATGCCGATGCTCATGTCTTCCAGCTCATCGACTTCACGCACGCAGCCGTACACGACAATGCCTTCCCATTCGTTCTCTTCGGCTATGGCCGCCAGTTCAGCATCAAGCAGAGCACGGCGTAGTGAACCGCCACCGTCGATCAGCAGTACACGCCCTAGGCCATCTTGCTCGAGCGTCTCACGAATGAGGCCGTTATCTTCAAAACACTTGATGGTCGTGACCTGGCCGGCAAATGACGCGCAGCCACCGAAATTGCTAAACATGGGTTCTACCACATCCACTTGGTCGAGATAGATATCACATAACGCAGAGGTGTTATATTCCATAGCCTTAGTCTCTTTACGAACAGTCTTTCAACGAGTATATCGGGTCAGTAAGTCAATGCAATGACAGAGTGCAAATTAACTCGTCAGAGTTTGAGCTATAACCACTCCAACAAACAAAAGGTTAGTGACGAGTGAACACTTGACGATCACTGGCAACATCGGAGCAATCTGCGCTGGTTTCTCAGAGACCCACACCGCGCGGCCATGCTTGGTCACCATAATGAGGCTCAGCAGAAACGGTAGGCTGATCCACAGCGGCTTGCCTTGCATCAGCAGGTAACTGGCAAACGCCAGCACAGCGCCTGTCAGCAGCAGAAAGTGGTAGGTTTTCGCACGCTGCTGCCCCAAACGCACAGGTACGGTACGCTTGCCGCACTCGGCGTCGTTTTCGATATCGCGCATGTTGTTGACGTTGAGCACCGCCACCGCCATCAAACCGCAACCCAGCGACGGCAGAAACAGGCTCCACTCGATGTGGCCAGTGTGCAGGAAGTAAGTGCCAGACACGCCCAGCAGGCCAAAGAACAGGAACACCGACAAATCACCAAGGCCCACGTAACCGTAGGGTTTGTTGCCTACGGTGTACGCAATCGCCGCCATCATCGCCAGCACGCCTAAGCCAATGAAGGCCAGAATGCTTTCCAGACTATCCAGCGCGTAGAACACTAACGCCAGCCCGGCGATAATCGTCAGAGCGATATTGATGACTATCGCCCGCTTCATGTCGGCCAGCGACACTTCGCCCGACTGAATGGCGCGCATGGGGCCGAGACGTTTTTCGTTATCGGTGCCTTTTACTGCATCGCCGTAATCATTGGCCAGATTGGACAGAATTTGCAATAAGGTGGCGGTCAGCAGGGCCAGCAACGCAATCGGCAGTGAAAAGTGTCCGGACGAAAACGCCAGCGCGCTGCCGGTAAAAATGGAAACCAGTGCCAGAGGCAACGTCTTAGGACGTGCGGCATCAAACCAGATACGTAATGAGTTATTCATGAGAACGAACAATTGATCAACATTGGCTTCAGTATACGCCCAAGTGCGTAATATGAAAAAGCCCACCAGATCAAGGTGGGCTCAGAAATTACAGAATAAAGCGGCTGAGATCTTCGTCTTCGACCAGCTCTCCGAGTTTGGAGCGCACATAAGCCGAATCAATCGTCAGACTTGCACCGGCTTTCTCGGTGGCGTCAAACGAGATTTCATCCATCAGACGCTCCATTACCGTATGCAGGCGGCGGGCACCGATATTTTCGGTGGTTTCATTCACCTGCCATGCGGCTTCAGCAATCTGTTTGATGCCATCTTCCGTGAAGGAGATGTCAACGTCTTCCGTCTTCATCAGTGCCATGTACTGTTCGGTCAGCGAAGCTTTTGGCTCAGTCAGAATACGTTTGAAGTCATCGCTTGATAGCGCTTCCAGTTCAACGCGGATTGGCAGACGGCCTTGCAGTTCTGGGATCAGGTCCGAAGGTCGCGCCACCTGGAATGCACCCGACGCAATAAACAGAATATGGTCGGTACGAACCATGCCGTGCTTGGTGGATACTGTGCTGCCTTCAATCAGGGGCAGTAAGTCGCGTTGTACGCCTTCACGAGAGACATCAGGGCCAGACACTTCACCGCGCTTACAGATCTTGTCAATCTCATCGATAAACACGATGCCGTTGTTTTCAACGTTGTAAATCGCCTGCTCTTTCAGCTCTTCCTGATTAACCAGCTTCGCCGCTTCTTCTTCCGTCAGCGCTTTGAACGCATCTTTGATTTTCAGTTTACGTTTTTTCTTGGTGTCACCACCCAGATTCTGGAACAAGCCCTGCAGCTGGTTGGTCATTTCTTCCATACCAGGAGGCGCCATGATTTCCACGCCCATCTGCGGCACTGCCACGTTCACTTCGATCTCTTTGTCATCCAACTTGCCTTCACGCAGTTTCTTACGAAATACCTGACGCGTGTTGGAGGATTCATCGTTCTGTTCCGCTTGGCCCCAGGCATCACGTGCCGGTGGCAGCAAAGCATCAAGAATGCGTTCTTCCGCTTGCTCTTCAGCGCGGAACTTCACTTTTTCCATTGCTTGTTGGTGGGTCATCTTCACAGCGACGTCGGTCAAATCGCGAATGATGGTTTCCACCTCTTTGCCCACATAGCCCACTTCGGTGAACTTGGTGGCTTCAACTTTGATGAACGGCGCATTGGCCAGTTTCGCCAGACGGCGGGCAATTTCGGTTTTACCCACACCCGTTGGGCCGATCATCAGAATGTTCTTTGGCGTAACTTCCACACGCAGGCTCTCTTCAAGCTGCATACGGCGCCAGCGGTTACGCAGAGCAATTGCAACCGCGCGTTTTGCTTTGTCCTGACCGATGATGTGACGATTCAGTTCATGGACAATTTCACGAGGAGTCATTTCAGACATAATGGTTTCCTTCAAATTCGGTGGCAAATCACACGCGATTATTATTCTGCCGCTGCAGGCAATAAGCCTTCAGGAATTTCCAGTTCTTCGATGGTGTGATGATGGTTAGTGAACACGCAGATATCACCGGCAATCGTCAGCGCTTTTTCTGCGATTTCACGTGCGTCTAAATCGGTATTTTCCAACAGGGCAATCGCTGCCGCTTGAGCAAAGTTACCGCCGGAACCAATCGCAATCAGATCGTGTTCTGGCTGCAGCACATCACCATTACCCGTGATGATCAGCGATGCCGTTTCATCGGCTACCGCCAAAATGGCTTCAAGGCGACGCAGTGCGCGGTCGCTGCGCCAATCTTTGGCCAGCTCTACCGCGGCTTTTGTCAGGTGCCCCTGATGCATTTGCAGTTTGCTTTCAAAGCGTTCGAACAGCGTGAATGCGTCCGCCGTACCACCCGCGAATCCGGCCAATACTTTGTTGTTGTACAGACGACGAACTTTACGCGCATTGCCTTTCATTACGGTATTGCCAAGCGAGACTTGTCCGTCACCTGCGATGACAACTTTGTTATTACGACGTACAGATACGATGGTAGTCACGATGAACCCCTTTGTGGTTTTCACTATCAAGATAGTGGATATATGAGGCTGGAAAATCAAAATTCAAGGATTGAATCGTCAGCACAAAGTAAAAACGCCCGGCACAAAGTCCGGGCGTTTCTGTTGTTCACGAGATTACTGCTGCTCTTTCCAAATCGCACAAGGTTCAATTTTAGCGCGTTGCAGTTTGTGTTTATCACGCTCCGCATCGCGTTTGAATTTGTACGGACCGAGGACCACGCGATACCAGCTGCTGTCTTCTTTCTTGCGGATTTTGCTACTCAACCCTTGGAAGGCGATATCCAGTTTACGCGCTTCCGCCTGCTGCATATTTTTGTACGCGCCGCACTGCATCACGTAAGGAATATCGGAGACCTGCAGCTCTTTGGCTTTGACCTCAATCTCACGACTCGGCAGTGATTCAACATAATCCCACTTCTCCGTCGGAGGCGGTGGCAATTCATTAGTCGCTTTAGGTTTGCTGACGGATTTCGGCTTGGTATCCACCACGACCGGAGTGGGTTTCGGCGGCTCAGGATCCTGATTGAGCAGATACAGCCCATAGCCAAAACCGGCAACCAATAGCGTCGCCAACAGGCCACTACGCCAAGGTTTTCTACGTCGAGGAGCTGCTTTTTTGGGGGTCGGCTTTTTCGGACTACGACCGCGCCTTACATAATCTTTATTAGCCACAGACAAATTCAAAAGTTGACAATTTTGCCCACATGTTAAAGCAGTTTCGCGGCAGATAACAGAGCGGAAATGGAAGCGGCGCATCAAAATACGCCGCTTATTTCAAGGAAATGTCAGGTTTGAAGCTGCTTACATCGAACGAGGCGGCGCTGCGCTCTCACGCACCACCAGCTGAGTTTCCAGCAAACGTGAGCCGGCACGCACGTCATGACCACGCAGCAATTCCAGCATCATCAGCATCGCCTGACGGCCAATCTCGTAGCGAGGCTGAGAGATGGTCGTCAGCGGTGGATCGCAGTACTGGGCGAATTGAATGTCATCAAAGCCCACCACAGAGAGATCTTGCGGTACGCGCAGTCCCAGACGTTTCGCTTCCTGAATCGCGCCAATCGCCATGGTATCGTTGTGACAGAAGATAGCCGTTGGTGGCTCAGGCAGGGCCAATAATTGACGCACCGCTTTGGCTCCGGACTCAAAAGTAAAGTCACCACTCATACTGTAGGTCGGATTGCGAGTGATACCCGCACGACGCAGCGCCTGCTGATAACCTTGCTGACGAAACTGACACAGCACCGCGGCTTCCGGTCCGGCGATTTGTGCCACACGTTTGTGCCCCATCTGAGTCAGATAGTTCACGGCTTCAAACGCCGATGTCAGGTTATCAATGTGTACCGTAGGTAGCTCAAGCTCCGGCGCAAACTCACACGCCATCACCATCGGTGGCAGGTTTTTCTGCTCGGGTTTGCTCACATCAAACGGCAAGTCAGTCCCCAGCAGTAACATGCCGTCCGCTTGTTTGGTAAACACCAGGTTCACAAATGAGCTTTCACGTTTTTTCTGCTGTCCGCTGTCGCCCAGCAGCACCAGATAACCGTGTTCCATTGCAGCATCTTCGATACCACGAATGATCTCTGTGTAATAAGGGTCACAGATATCCGGCACTATCGCGACAATGGTTTTTGACTCATTGCGGCGCAGATTTCGGGCCAAAGAATTCGGTGAATAGCCAGCTTCTAAAACTGCCTCCTCGACCCGCTTACGGGTTGAGGCTGAAACTTTTTCGGGATTCATCAGAGCGCGCGAGACCGTCGCCGTCGAAACGCCTGCAAGCTGGGCAACATCCTTCATTGTCGCCATGTGTAATTACCCTCTTTCTCGGTTCTCATCGTGCAATTGCACTTTTTTATGATTATGGGATTGCGAGTTGTCCAATTACATTCAGAAGTTCGGCACTCCTTTTACCCAACGTCTGATACCGCTTTGGACGAACTTAAGCTCGATTTTATGCAGCGAAAACGTTTCACTGACAAAATGTTGCGAATAGTCTATTCGTTTCCGCATAGAAAGTTACGGTCTGATTAACAAATTTTGCATCACAAGCGTGATTTTAATCACGATAAGAAGGATTTTACTTTTCTGATAAAAGCAACAATAAGCAAAATCAGCTCAGATCCTGTGGTTCTATGTCCAATGACCAGCGAACTTTCCCCGCCAGCGGCAGCAACTGAATCGCAGGTTTGGCACTGGCGAGCAGCTTTTGCATCACTGAACGGCTCGGCGCCTGCAGCAATAATTGCCAGCGGAATTTGCCCGCGCGTTTTGCCAGAGGTGCAGGAGTTGGGCCGAGCACCATGCAGCCCTGTTCACACAGCGGATGCGCTTCTAAGGTGTGTCTCACCTGGCGCAGAAAATCTTCCACCATTGGCGACTGGTTGCCTTCGGCGCGAAACAAGGTCAGATAAGTGTACGGCGGCAATTGCGCCAGTTTGCGCTCAGCCAACGCCTGCTCGGCAAAATGGTTGTAGTCGTTATTCAGCAAAGCTTGCAGCAAACTGTGCTCGGGATGATGGGTCTGCAACACCACTTCGCCGGGTTTACTCGCTCGGCCCGCACGGCCGGCGACCTGAATAAACAGCTGCGCCAGACGCTCAGAGGCACGAAAATCGCTGCTGTACAGCGAGCCATCGACATCCAGTAGCGCTACCAGCGTCACATCGGGGAAGTGGTGACCTTTGGCCAGCATCTGCGTGCCGATCAGAATTTGATATTCGCCGCGGCGAATCGCGTTGAGTGCCGATTCGAGACTGCCTTTGCGGCGCGTGCTGTCGCGATCGATACGAATCGCTTTGTATTCCGGAAACAGCTCACCGAGCTGCGCTTCCAGCTGCTCGGTGCCGACACCGACGGTCACCAGATGCGTCGAGCCGCAGCCCTGACATTGGTGAATCACCGGACGCTGCGAACCACAATGGTGGCAGCGGATTTCATTGCTGTACTGATGATAGGTATAGTAGGCATCGCAGCGCTGACAGTCGGCAATCCAGCCACATTCGTGGCACATCAGCGCGGGCGAAAAACCGCGACGGTTGAGGAACAACAGCACCTGATTGCCTTGCGACAAGTGGCGGCGCATTTCGGCGATCAGCGGTGCCGACAAGCCACTTTCAAGATATAAGCCTTTGACGTCTAACACCCGGTTAGTGGTCGGCAGTGCCGCTCCGGCGCGCTGCGTCAGTTGCAGATGATGATATTTACCCGTCAGCGCATTGTGCAGCGTTTCCAGAGCCGGCGTGGCCGAACCCAGCACAATCGGCACCTGCTCAAGATTGGCGCGCATGACGGCGACATCCCGCGCGTGATAACGCAGGCTGTCTTGTTGTTTATAAGAGGCGTCGTGCTCTTCATCGACAATAATGATGCCGAGATCGGCAAACGGTGTCAGCAGCGCCGAGCGCGTGCCAATCACAATGCCCGCAATTTTATCGCGCGCCGCCAGCCAGGCATTGAGGCGTTCCGTTTCATTCAGCCCCGAGTGAATCACTTCGACCGGCACATCAAAACGCTTGCGAAAACGGTTGATGGTCTGGGGCGTGAGGCCAATTTCCGGCACCAGCACCAACGCTTGCCGCCCGGCTTCCAACACCGGCTTGATGAGATTGAGGTAAACCTCCGTTTTACCCGACCCCGTGACGCCTTGCAGCAGATAACAACCAAAACCACGCTGACTGTTCACCGATGCAATCGCAATCGCCTGCTCCTGATTGAGCCTAGGTTTATCCACCTGAGCTTCAATCTCCTTCGGCCACGGGCGAAACTGAGGCTGCTTTTCAGTGACTTCAATCCAACCTTTGTCTTGCAAGGTATTCAATGTGGCACTGGACACTTCTTCATCCAGCATGATCTGATGCGCCACCGGACCTGATTGCACCAAATGCATCACCTGAGCCTGTTTAATCGCCCGGCCAAACCCCTGCATCAGTTGATCACGGCCACGTTCGGTAATCTGCCACTCTTTACTGCTGGCAAAATCGGCTGGTTTGCCTTTGCGCAGCGCACCCGGCATCGCATTGGCCAGCGTGTCGCCGAGTGGATACTGATAAAACTGGCTACACCAGTGCAGCAGGCGGTACAGGGTCTCCGGCCACACGGGCTGCGAATCCAGCACCGCTTTGATCACTTTTAACTGCTCACGCGGAAATTCCGATTCCTGCACCAGTGCCGTGACGATGCCGACCAGCGTCTGGCGGCCAAACGGCACCGACACCCGTCCGCCGATGATCGGAAACAGATGGCTGGGAATCAGGTAATCAAATTGCTTATCCAGTGGCACCGGCAAGGCAACACGGGCAATAGTTGGGCGCATAACAGTCCGTCAGCAGTCAAAAATGGTGAGAAATCACAGTCTACTGGATGCGGATGGGAAATTCGACCCACAATAGTGGCGAAAATAACGCCGAAAGCGGTTGATCCGAAGCGGTGGATTCATTAATATATCGCGCCTTGAAGATGCTTGGTCAACAAGGCTGAGTATCGAACAGTATCATTAACATTACGTGTGGTGTCCGACGTTGATTCGGATAGCGACACGGCCTAAATTGAGGTTATCCCATGAAAGCTGGTATCCACCCAGAATACAAAGCAGTAAACGCGACTTGCTCTTGCGGCAACTCTTTCGTTTTCAACTCTACTCTAGGTAAAGACTCTCTGCACCTGGACGTATGTGACAAGTGCCACCCATTCTACACTGGTAAACAACGTGTTGTTGACACTGGCGGCCGTGTTGATCGCTTCAACAAGCGTTTCGGCGCACTATCAAGCAAGAAGTAATTACTGCTTCACGCGAAGATTCAGAAAAGGACGCTCCGGCGTCCTTTTTTCATGCCTGCAATTTCTCCTCACGGCGATCACAAAACAGCTGGTCTTATCAGATTAAATCAGTCAAGTTTTGTACGATTGACTCGCAATCCTGCCTAGGCAGCTTGACAGACATCAATTAGAATAATTCTCCTTTTCCAAAACAATAAGAGAACCTCCCCCTATGTCCGATGACAATCGCCAACAACTGACTCCGGAAGAAACTTTCCGCCAACGCGCACTGGATTACCATGCCCTACCTATTCCAGGGAAAATCGCTGTTTCTCTAACGAAACCAGCAGATTCTGCTGCTGACCTTGCTCTGGCTTACAGCCCGGGCGTGGCGGAACCGGTGCGTGAAATCGCACAAAATGTCGACAACGTATACAAGTACACTGCAAAGGGAAATACCGTTGCAGTTATCTCCAACGGAACGGCGATCCTCGGTCTGGGTAACCTGGGCCCGATGGCATCCAAACCGGTCATGGAAGGTAAAGCCCTGCTGTTCAAACGTTTTGCGGGCCTGGATTCTATCGACATTGAAGTCAAACACCGCACCATCGACGAGTTCGTCGATACCGTCGCGAACATTGCCGACACCTTTGGTGGCATCAACCTGGAAGACATCAAAGCTCCGGACTGTTTTGAAATCGAACGCCGCCTGATTGAACGTTGTGACGTTCCCGTGTTCCACGATGACCAGCACGGTACTGCGATCGTCACCGCTGCCGGCATGCTGAACGCGATTGAGCTGCAAGGTAAAAAGCTGGAAGAGTGCATCATCGTCTGTCTGGGTGCTGGCGCCGCTGCCGTCGCTTGTATGGAACTGCTGATCAAATGTGGCGCAATGCGCGAAAAGATCTATATGTTGGATCGCAAAGGTGTGATTCACACCCGTCGTGACGACCTGAACGAATACAAACAACTGTTCGCGAACAACACCGACAAACGTACGCTGGAAGATGTGATCGCCGGCGCTGACCTGTTCCTGGGCGTTTCGGGTCCGAACCTGCTGCCAGCCGACGCACTGAAGCTGATGGCCGACAAACCGGTGGTGTTTGCGTGTTCCAACCCAGATCCAGAAATCAAACCAGAACTGGCTTACCAAGTGCGCAGCGATCTGATTATGGGTACCGGCCGCAGCGACTACCCGAACCAGGTGAACAACGTGTTGTGTTTCCCATTCATCTTCCGTGGTGCTCTGGATGTCCGCGCCAGCGAAATCAACGATGAGATGAAACTGGCTGCGGTCGACGCGATTCGTCAGCTAGCCAAAGAAGAAGTGCCAGTAGAAGTGCTGAAAGCCGCGGGTGTAGACAAATTGTCTTACGGCAACGACTACATCATTCCAAAACCAATGGACCCTCGCCTGCTACCACGCGTAGCAAAAGCGGTGGCTCAGGCTGCCGTGGATTCGGGCGTTGCTCGCATCGAAATGCCACAAGGCTACATGGAAGCCTAAGCACTCTTTGCTTCAAGTGAAGACAAAAAAACCCTGGCCAATGCCAGGGTTTTTTAATGCGTGTCGGTCCGTGGGATCAGTCGTCGTACGCTTCGAACTCAATGCCCATTGCGGTCATCAGTTCTTTCACTTCCGCCGGAATGTCATCCGGGCGGTCTTTACGCAGATCTTCATCCGTTGGCAGCGGCTGGCCTGTGTAGGCATGCAGAAACGCTTCACACAACAGTTCACTGTTCGTTGCATGACGCAGGTTATTGATTTGGCGGCGAGTACGTTCATCCGTCAGCACTTTCAGCACCTTAAGCGGAATCGATACGGTGATTTTTTTCACCTGCTCGCTCTTTTTCCCATGCTCCGCGTATGGGCTAATATATTCGCCATTCCAGTCTGCCATTGCGCACCTTCGTTGTTGGATTCGAGTTGAATATTTTCAAAGTCCCCAATTTTAGCGGGATTTACTGCCATAAGCAAAGACATATAGACGTCTAGAAGTGTTGACGTCTTCTTTTTTGGTCAGTAAAGTGTGATGTTATTCAGCGGGGTGAACAGAAATATTAAGGTTCACTGCCGACTTGGAAGCCAAAACACCGTCAATCAGGAAAGGAAACGCTCATGACCAATCGCAAGCCAGCGACCGTTGCGGTCCGCACGGGTATTGAATCTGACACTCAATACCACGCTGTTGTTCCACCCATTTATCTCTCGACCAACTATGGCTTTCCTGCGTTTGGTGAAGTGCCAAAATACGATTACACCCGCTCTGGTAACCCGAACCGTGGTTTGCTGGAACAGGCACTATCTGAACTCGAATGCGGTGCCGATGCGGTGGTCACCAACTGCGGCACTTCGGCGCTCAACCTTTGGGTCAGCGCGTTTCTTTCTCCACAAGATTTAATCATTGCGCCGCACGACTGTTATGGCGGCACTTACCGTTTGTTTAACACGCGCGCGAAGAAAGGCGACTTCAAAGTGCTGTTTGTCGATCAGTCCGACGAGCAGGCTCTGGCGGCGGCGATGGCCCAAAACCCGAAACTGGTGTTATTGGAAACCCCGTCCAACCCATTGGTGCGTGTGGTCGACATCGAAAAAATCTGCCAGCAAGCCAAAGCGGTCGGCGCCTTGGTGGCGGTCGACAATACCTTTTTGACACCGGTGTACCAAAAGCCTCTGACGCTCGGCGCTGACTTTGTGGTGCACTCCACCACCAAATACCTGAACGGTCACTCGGACGTGATTGGCGGCGTGATCATCAGTAAAGATGCCCAGCATGCCGAAGAGCTGAAATGGTGGGGTAACTGCATCGGCGCGACGGGTACGCCGTTTGACAGCTACATGACGCTGCGTGGCTTGCGCACGCTCGGCGCACGTATGCGCGTGCATGAAGAAAGCTCACAGCAAATCCTTAACTATCTGCAAAGCCAGTCATTGGTAAAAGTGATTTATCACCCTAGCCTGCCAAACCATCCTGGTCACGAGATTGCGAAAAAACAGCAGGTCGGTTTTGGTTCAATGCTGAGTTTTGAGTTTGGCGGTTCGTTTGAGCAACTGAAATACTTCGTCGGCGAATTGGAACTGTTCTCGCTGGCAGAATCACTCGGCGGTGTAGAAAGTCTGGTATGTCACCCCGCCTCAATGACTCACCGCGCGATGGGCGAAGAAGCTCTGGCGGAAGCGGGCGTCTCACAGCAACTGCTGCGTTTGTCAGTCGGTCTGGAAGATGCATCCGACCTGATTGCCGATCTGGATCAGGCGTTTAATAAAGCCAAGGAGGCCTTTTAATGACAATTTCGCGTCAGCTGCATAAATTTGGTGGTAGCAGTCTCGCAGACCCGGAATGTTATCAACGCGTCGCCCATATTCTGCAGGAATATTCACAGGCCGACGATCTCGTGGTGGTCTCCGCGGCGGGTAAAACAACCAACCGCCTGATTGCCTTTCTCGATGCTCTGAATAAAGACGGCCGTATTGCGCACGAAGCGCTGCAATCCCTGCGTCTATATCAAAGCGAACTGATTGAAGGTTTGCTGGACGGCGACACTGCCGATCAGCTGCTCACCCAACTCAACAACGAATTTGTCGCCCTGGGCGAGCTTGCCGCTCCCCTGAACAAAGCGCAACAAGCGGCGGTGCTCGGTCACGGAGAAGTGTGGTCATCACGCCTGTTGGCAGCGCTGCTCAACCAGCTCAAACTGCCAGCGGTCGCTCAGGACGCTCGTGCTTTCCTGCGCGCCGAGAGCGGCACGCAACCGGAAGTCGATCGCGCGCGCTCTTATCCGCTGATCAAAGAAGTACTGGCACAACACGCCCATCATCGCGTCATCATCACAGGTTTTATGGCGCAGAACGAAGCAGGCGAAACCGTGCTGCTCGGCCGTAACGGTTCTGACTATTCCGCGACCGTAATTGGCGCGCTGGCCGAAGTGGATCGCGTCACCATCTGGAGTGATGTCGCAGGCGTGTACAGCGCCGACCCGCGTCTGGTCACCGATGCCTGCCTGCTGCCACTGCTGCGTTTGGATGAAGCCAACGAACTGGCTCGCCTGGCCGCACCGGTACTGCACAGCCGTACTTTACAGCCTGTGGCACAAAGCGCGATGGATCTCAGCCTGCGTTGCAGTTATCAACCAGAATCCGGATCCACCCGCATCGAGCGCGTGCTGGCTTCAGGCCGCGGCGCAAAAATCATCACGTCGCTGGAAGAAGTTCTGCTGATTGAACTGGCGTTTGTGCATGGTCACAACTTCCAGCGCGCTCAGCAAGACGTGCTGGAAAAACTCCAACGGGCGCAGTTGGAACCGCTGGCGTATGAAGTTCAGGCCGACCAACAATACCTGCGTCTGGCCTATACCGCAGAAATTGCCTCCGGTTCGCTGGCCTTCTTGCAAGATTTAGGTATTGAGGCGGAAATCAAACTCAAAGAAGGTTATTCCATGGTGGGCGCGGTCGGTGCAGGTGTCACCAAAAACGCGCAGCACAGCTATGGGTTCTTCCAACAGCTCAAAACCGCGCCGGTTGAATTTGTGTGCGAAGCGGAATCCGGTCTGAGTCTGGTCGCCGTGCTGCGCCAGACGGCTGTCGAACCACTGGTCATCGGCCTGCACACGCAACTGTTCCAGGCACAAAAACGGGTCGCGCTGGCTCTGTGCGGGAAAGGCAACATCGGCTCCAGCTGGCTGAAGCTGTTTGCTGAGCAGAAAGAAGAGCTGGAAAAGCGTCATGGCATGAACTTCGAACTGGTGGCGGTGATTGACAGCCAGACTTACTGCTTCAAACCACAAGGTATCGACGCAGCAAAAGTGTTTGCTCACTATAACGACGAAGCCGTACCGAACGATGGACAAACTTGGTTGACGCAACTGGGGAATATTCAGGGCTTTGACGAAGTGGTGGTGCTGGATGTCACCGCGAGTCAGGAACTGGCGAGCCGTTATCTCGATATCGCCGAACACGGCATGCATCTGATTTCGGCCAACAAAGTGGCGGGATCGGCCGCGGGTGATTACTACCAGCAAGTGAAAGACGCATTTGCCAAAATCAGTCGCCATTGGTTGTACAACGCGACCGTTGGTGCCGGCTTACCCATCAATCACACCGTGCGCGATCTGCGTGAAAGCGGCGATGAAATTACCGCGCTGTCGGGTATATTCTCTGGCACGCTGTCGTGGCTGTTCCAGCAATACGATGGCCAGGTGCCGTTCAGTGAACTGGTTGATCTCGCCTGGCAACAAGGCCTGACCGAACCGGACCCACGCTGCGATCTCGATGGCTCTGACGTAATGCGTAAGCTGGTGATTCTGGCGCGTGAATCGGGGCTGGAAATCGAACCCCAAAACGTACGCGTTGAATCCCTAGTGCCGGAAGAGTTGCGCGATCTGTCACTGGATGATTTCCTCGATAAAAGCCAGTTGCTCAATGAGCGCCTGGCCGAACGTCTGGCGAAAGCACAGCGTCAGGATAAAGTGCTGCGTTATGTGGCGCGCCTCGAAAAAAATGGCAAAGCCACTGTTGGCGTGGAAGCACTCGATAAAGAACACGCGCTGGCGAATCTGCTGCCGTGTGACAACATCTTTGCCATCGAGAGCAAATGGTACCGCGATAATCCGCTGGTGATTCGCGGCCCGGGAGCCGGACGTGAAGTCACGGCAGGCGCGATTCAGTCGGATCTCAACCTGCTCGCAGGCCTGTTGTAAGCATGATAAAGCTCGCCAAATTGGCGAGCTTTTTGTTGTTTGTTCTACTATTAATTTCTATATCAGCACATTCGTCGAACTTGAAGGTTACAGGCAGAAAATGCGACTAACGTGCTGAGAACGTTGTTGAATTAACCTCACGATCAACATGAAAAATATTCATATTGGCAAGGTTGACATTAAAATGCATTCAAGACATTCTGTAGCCATATAGACGTCTAAACGTCAATTTTTAAGAAGTGTTCGCGTTGTGGCACGTTGCCACAGGGAGAGGAAAAATGGGTTACACGCACGCCAGTCATATTGACGCTTTAAACCAGAATATTGCTGATCTTTCAGACATCAATGTATCGTTTGAATTTTTCCCGCCGAGCACGCCACAAATGGAAGAGACCTTGTGGAACTCTGTACACCGCCTGAAAACGCTGAAACCAAAATTCGTCTCTGTGACTTACGGCGCCAACTCCGGCGAACGTGACCGTACCCACTCGATCATCAAAGCCATTAAAGATCAGACTGGCCTGATTGCAGCGCCGCACCTGACCTGTATTGATGCCAGCCGCGAAGAACTGATTCAGATTGCTGACGATTACTGGAACAACGGTATTCAGAACATCGTCGCACTGCGCGGTGACATTCCTCCGGGTGGCGGCAAACCTGACATGTACGCATCGGACTTGGTGACTTTGCTGAAATCACGTCATGACTTCGATATCTCAGTGGCAGCCTTCCCGGAAGTTCATCCGGAAGCGAAAAGCGCGCAAGCCGATCTGCTCAATCTGAAACGTAAAGTCGAGGCAGGTGCAAACCGCGCCATTACGCAGTTTTTCTTTGATGTGGAAAGCTACCTGCGTTTTCGTGACCGCTGTGTGACCGCCGGCATCGATGTTGAAATCGTACCGGGCATTCTGCCCGTCTCGAACTTTAAGCAGGCATCGCGTTTTGCTGCGCAGAACAACGTTAAGGTGCCGAGCTGGATGGCGAAACAATTTGATGGGCTTGACGACGATCCTGTGACCCGTCAGCTCGTGGGCGCCAGCCAAGCAATTGACATGGTGCGCATCCTGTCGCGTGAAGGCGTGAAAGATTTCCACTTCTACACACTTAACCGTGCCGAAATGACTTACGCGCTATGCCACACGCTGGGCGTTCGTCCAAGCCTGTAAGCGAATGTGAGAAACAAAAAAACGCCGACAACCGTCGGCGTTTTTTTATAGATTCGATATCGTGGCAATCGGTGGATTATTCCACGTCGTCCATTTTACCCAGCAGATTGCGAATACGCTCTTGCCATGCCGTGTGTTCTTGTTGAATTTGCTGAGCGCGCTGCTCCAGAGCTTCACGGCTGGCTTTCAGCTCGTTTGCTTCTTCAGTCAGCTTCACTTTTTCTTCTTTTAGCTCTTCAACTTCCATTTGCAGCAACGCGATTGTATCAACCGCGGTTTGGATTTTTGCTTCTAGTTGTTCTAGTACTTCAAAAGACATGGTACTTACCCTTTTTTGATTCGGTTGCGGTGAACTCACTTCACTTAATTTCCCCATTCTACTCAGCCAAGCGCAGAGAAACACTCACTATATTCGATATTTTGCGCTATTCGGTTAAAAAAACGGCGCAAATTGACCTGACGCTTACTTTGCATGCGTGAAGGGGGAAACAATGCCTGAAAACAGAGGCTATCGTAGCGAGTTTTGATCGAGTGCAAGTCTCATGGGTGTCAAAAAGCAAACGTTTCCTTTCGAATATGCTAAGATCCGCCGCAAATTGTCCCTATTACTGATCCTTGGTTTGGAGTAAGCATGAAACGCGATTTGGCAATGGCATTTTCACGCGTCACGGAAGGCGCTGCATTGGCAGGATATAAATGGCTTGGCCGCGGCGATAAAAATGCCGCAGACGGCGCTGCAGTTGAAGTGATGCGCACCTTATTAAATAAAACCGAAATCAAGGGTGAGATCGTCATCGGCGAAGGCGAGATTGACGAAGCGCCAATGCTGTACATCGGTGAACAAGTGGGCATCGGTGGCGATGAAGTCGATATTGCGGTGGACCCGATTGAAGGCACACGTATGACGGCGATGGGCCAGTCCAACGCGCTGGCCGTACTGGCGGCGGGCGAAAAAGGCAGCTTCCTCAAAGCGCCGGACATGTACATGGAAAAACTGGTAGTGGGTCCGGGTGCGAAAGGTTGCATCGACCTGCACAAACCTTTGCAGGAAAACCTGGAAAACATCGCTGCGGCGCTGGGTAAACCGCTCAGTAACCTGACTGTGATTACGCTGGCCAAACCGCGACATGATAACGAGATTGCCCAGATGCAAAAACTTGGCGTACGCGTGTTTGCGGTGCCAGATGGTGACGTGGCGGCTTCTATCCTGACCTGTATGCCAGACAGCGAAGTCGATGTGATGTACTGTGTGGGCGGCGCGCCGGAAGGGGTTGTCTCTGCGGCCGTGATTCGCGCGCTGGACGGCGACATGAATGGTCGTCTGCTGCCGCGCCATAAAGTCAAAGGCGAGACCGAAGATAACCGCATCTGGGGGGCTCGTGAGCTTGAGCGTTGTGAGCAGATGGGCGTTAAAGCCGAAGTCGTTCTGAAACTGGAAGACATGGCGCGCAGCGATAATGTCATCTTCGCCGCGACTGGCATCACCAAAGGCGATCTGCTGGAAGGCATTACCCGCCAAGGCAACATTGCCACCACCGAAACCCTGCTGATCCGCGGTCGCTGCCGTACTATTCGCCGCATCAAATCGATTCACTACCTGGAGCGTAAAGATCCGGAAGTGCGCGAAATTATTCTCTAACAACCAAAAACAAAAAAAGACCGCCAAGGCGGTCTTTTTTACGAACTGAGTTCAGGTTAGCTGTGCTTAGAACAGCTCTTCAGCCACCTGGAACAGATCTTTGCGTACTGGACGCTTCATGTTTTCAATCGCATCGATGATGTCGTGGTGAACCAGTTGTTCTTTCTGAATACCAACACAACGGCCGCCGTGACCTTCCAGCAACAGGTGAACCGCGTAGTTACCCATACGAGAAGCCAGAACGCGGTCAAACGCCGTTGGTTTACCACCACGCTGAATGTGGCCAAGAATCGTTGCGCGAGTCTCACGACCCGTTGCCTTTTCGATCTCTTTTGCCAACTGGTTCGCATCCATCATCAGCTCTGTCAGCGCGATAATCGCGTGTTTCTTGCCTTTCTTGATGCCGTCCTGAATGTTAGAGATCAGTTGATCCATATCCAGGCCAGTTTCTGGCGTGATGATGTATTCACAACCACCCGCAATCGCAGACATCAGAGTCAGGTCACCACAGTGACGGCCCATGATTTCTACGATAGAAATACGCTGGTGAGAAGAAGACGTGTCACGCAGACGGTCGATAGACTCGATAACCGTGTTCAGTGCAGTCAGGTAGCCGATGGTGTAATCCGTACCTGCGATGTCGTTGTCGATCGTGCCTGGCAGACCGATACATGGGTAACCCATTTCAGTCAGCTTCTTCGCACCCATGTACGAACCGTCACCACCGATCACAACCAGTGCATCAATACCGTGTGTTTTCAGGTTTTCGATCGCTTTTTCACGAACAGATTCTTCACGGAACTGCGGGAAACGCGCAGAACCCAGGAAGGTACCACCACGGTTAATTACGTCAGACACGCTTGAACGATCCAGCTGCTTGATGCGGCCTTCATACAGGCCCTGATAGCCATCGTAAATACCGAATACTTCAAGACCTGCGCCCAAGGCTGTACGAACCACGCCGCGAATTGCAGCATTCATGCCTGGGGCGTCACCGCCACTTGTCAAAATACCGATCTTCTTAATCATGCTCACCCTCGATTTTTGGGAACTTAATATAATTTTTTGGGCCGCCTGCTAACGACATTCAGACGGCAAAAGCATTCATTATCTGTGCGTTATGTTACATTTCCTAATTAGGAATACTACTGTTATTTGCACGAAATTCTGTAAGTTTTCTACTTATGTAAGAGTATTACAGTTTTAACCATCATCGTTGTTGATTCACATCAGGATCATGTTTTTTAGTCGATTGGAGAAAAGATAGCCAACGTTGCAGGCTTTTTCCTTACCACCCTTGGAATTTTTGCTTTCTCTCCGGTCCGAAGACCACAGAATACGGATCCTGATGGATTAAAACATCAGCACCCGGGAAATTTTTGCGCAGTTTGGCTTCCACCATGTCTGAGATGCGATGTGCTTCAATTAACGGGATCTTGTCATCGAGTTCCAAATGTAACTGGATGAATCTTACAGGCCCCGACATCCGGGTGCGCAGTTGATGCACGCCCATAACCCCTTCCACCGACAGTGACAAGGTACGGATCTGCATCAGTTCGTCGTCCGGCAGTTTGCGATCCAGTAGCGTTTGTACTGCGCTGTGTGCCATGCGATACGCGCTGTAAAGAATATAGATGCCAATCCCGACCGCAAACACCGCGTCCGCCTGTGTTATACCAAACCAGCTCAGACCTAACGCCACCATGATCGCCGCGTTCATGAACAGATCTGACTGATAATGCAGTGAGTCTGCCGCAATCGCCTGACTGCCGGTTTTCTTCACCACCTGACGCTGGAACATCACCAACGCAAACGTCACCACCATGGCAAATCCACTGACGTAAATGCCGAGTTCCGGCGATTGTAGTTCATGCGGGCGGAAGAAGCGGTCAATACCGTTCAGAATCAAGAAACAGGCCGAGCCCGAAATAAACATCGCCTGCGCCAGAGCGGCCAACGACTCCGCCTTGCCATGGCCAAAGGTGTGCTCCCGGTCTGCCGGTTGGAGCGAATAGCGCACCACAATCAAGTTGACTACCGACGCGGCGATGTCGAGCAGCGAGTCGATAAGAGACGCCAGCAAGCTGACTGAGCCGGTCACCCACCAGGCAGCAATTTTGATGATCAGCAGCAACGTCGCAACCGTGGTTGCCGTCCATGCTGCGAGAGTAACCAGTCTGGCGTATTCCTGTTTCATAGTATGATATCCAAGCAAATCAATGGCGTAATTATACGCAAAAGCCTGTTTAATGTGCGTTAAATCTCATCGAACATCCGGTAACAAAACGCAAAAAAGGCAGCCTAAGCTGCCTTGAATGAGAGTCGGAATTATTCACCTGCTGGTGGCGCTGGCGGCATCATGTTCTGACCTTTTGATCCTTTGCCGCCATGATGACCTTCACGTGGGCCGTTTTCCCAACATTTCGCCATGCGTTCCTGTTGCAGATTCTGGAACTGTGTTTTTTGTTCAGGGGTCAATACGCTCAGCATCTGATGACGTTTTTCCATCATCTGTACGCGGCGTTCCACCTGCATATCTACCATCTGTTTGGCCAGTTCGGTGGCCTGCGCTTTGTCGAAGTTGGGTGCCAGCATCAGCGCACGTTCTTTATCACGCATCGCTTTCATCTGTTCTGAAGGACCAGCCTGACGTTTTTGCTGCATCTGCTCACGCCCTTCTTCACGCATCTGACGCAGTTTCGCATGTTGTTCTGCGGTCAGGTTAAGCTGTTTGAAGATACCGCGTTCACCATCCGGGCCGCACATTTCGCCATCCGGACCTTTATTTTTACCACCGGCAGCCAGTGCACTCGCTGAACCCAGCACAATCGGTAGAACGACAGCTGCAAGCATCAATTTTTTAGCCGTTTTCATAATCATATCCTCAATCGTTGAACTCTTACTTACGGGCTGCCCTCGCAGCGCTTGAGTGTAGAATACGTCCTGCTAAGTAAAGTGACGTTTAGGCAGCGTAAAGATTCGTAAAGAGTGAAATTAGCTCTGATTCAGAACAAAATTTCACAGTAAACTAGAGTTAACCCCAATGTTTTAAGAGGCAGTTATGGCGCACATTCTTCTTATTGATGACGATACCGAACTCACCAGTTTGCTCAAAGAGGTGCTGAGCTACGAAGGCTTTGAAGTCTCCGAAGCCAACGACGGCGAAGCGGGCTTGCTGGCGGTGAGTGAACGTATCGATCTGATTCTGCTTGATGTGATGATGCCCAAGCTCAACGGTATGGAAACGCTGAAAAAGTTGCGTGAGAAATGGCAGACACCCGTGCTGATGCTGACTGCGAAAGGCGAAGAGATCGACCGCGTGATTGGCCTGGAACTCGGCGCTGACGACTACCTGCCTAAGCCGTTCAGTGACCGCGAGTTGCTGGCACGCATTCGCGCCATTTTACGCCGCACTGGCAATCACACCCAAAGCAAGCCGACGGATGTGATTGAATGCCAGGACCTGCAACTCTATCCCGGCAGGCAAGAAGCATATTGTCAGGGGGAACTGCTCGATCTCACCACCACGGAATTTGCTCTGCTGACCCATTTTGTCCAGAACCCGGGCGAAACGCTGACGAAAGAAGCGCTGAGTCTGGATGTGCTTGGCAAGCGACTGGCAGCGTTTGACCGCGCCATCGACATGCACGTTTCCAACCTGCGTAAAAAATTGCCGGAACGCAGCGACGGGAAAGCGCGCATCAAAACCCTGCGTGGTCGCGGCTACCTGATGATTGTGGAGGATTGATGCGTCTGCCTAAGATCAACAGCCTGTACGGCCGCATCTTTGCCATCTTCTGGTTTACCATGATGTTGGTGGTTGTGGCGGTGCTGTCACTGCCCCATCTCGATCCGCGCAAATCACGCGATATTCCGCCGGAAGGTTATCAGCGCCTGCTGGAATACAAAGACTCGATTGAAGATCGCTTCGGCAGCGAAACCAATCTGGCGCGCATTCTGATGATTCTGGAAGGCAACGGTGGCCCGCAGGGCGAAGGGCGCCCGCGCTTTTTCCTCACCGATCAGGAAGGCAACATCCTCACCACCAAGAAACACGCAGATTTCAAACTCAAAGCGCTGCAAAACTTTACCACCAGCATTGAATCGGTGGATAAGCCGCAGCAGCGTCTGTATGGCCGCTACATGATTGCCGGCCCACTGCCGATTGTGCTCGCCAAGCGCGATTTGCTGCTGTATGTCGGCCTGCGCTGGGATGAGCCACCGCCGTTCCTGCTACGCCTGTTTGATCGCCCATTGCACCTGCTGCTGGCGGTCATGGTCGTCAGCACACCGCTGCTGTTGTGGCTCGCCTGGGCATTGAGTAAACCGGCGCAGAGGCTGGCGCTAGCCGCTCAACGTGTGGCGCGCGGCGAGTTCGTGGTCGACCCGAATCTGGAAAAAGGCACCACCGAGTTTCGTCAGGCTGGCCGCAGCTTCAACCAGATGGTCGAAGCGGTCAATCTGATGATTTCCGGCCAGCAGCGTCTGTTGTCCGACATCTCGCATGAGCTGCGATCGCCGCTGACCCGGCTGCGCATGGCCAATGCACTGGCGACCCGTAAACAAGGCACCAGTACGGAGCTGGAGCGCATAGACACCGAAGCGCAGCGTCTTGAGCAGATGATTGGTGAATTGCTCGAACTGTCGCGCATGCAGACCAACAGTCATCTCAGTCGCGAAGTCCAGCCACTCAGCAGCCTGTGGGAAGAACTGCTCAGTGATGCTCAGTTTGAAGCTGAGCAGATGCACAAAACCCTGACTCTGGACGAGATTCCCGAGCGCAATATTTCCGGCAATCCGAAACTGTTGATGAGCGCGCTGGAAAACATCGTACGTAACGCCATTCACTATGGGCAGGATAAGATTGAGGTGCATTTTTCCGCCACCGCGCAGCAGCTCACCGTCACCGTAGAAGATAACGGTGAAGGCGTGCCGGAAAGTGAACTGGATGAAATATTCCGCCCCTTCTACCGCGTGTCGACTGCTCGTGATCGCCACAGCGGCGGGACAGGCTTGGGGCTGGCGATCACTGAAAGCGCGATTCGTCAGCACAGTGGCGAGATTGCCGCCAGCCGCAGTCGCCTCGGCGGCTTAAAAGTGCAGTTCACCCTGCCTTTGGATGCGTAACGAAAGACCTTACAAAAGACATAGTTGATAATGAGATTGATTATCAGTAACGTTAAGTTAATCAAACGGAGGATCAACTATGTCTCATATTTTCCCTGAGTTGCCATACGCCTACGATGCACTGGAACCGTACATCGACGCGAAAACCATGGAAGTCCATTACAGTAAGCACCACCGGACTTACTACGACAAATTCATCGCCGCCCTCAAAGGCACTGAACACGAACACACCCCGCTCACGGAGTTGTTTGCCCAAATCTCCACTCTGCCCCCGGCGCTGCGTAACAACGGCGGCGGCTACTACAACCACATTCTCTACTGGAACTGCATGACGCCCAATGGTGGCGGCGAACCGCAGGGCGAACTGGGTGAAGCGATTCGCGCCACCTTTGGCAGCTTTTATGCGTTCAAAGAGCAGTTTGCTCAAGCGGCAGTCAACACCTTCGGTTCGGGCTTTGCGTGGCTGGTGGTCAAAGAAGGTGCGCTGCACATCAGTTCCACCAGCAACCAGGATAACCCGCTCATGGATGTCGCCAGCGTGCGTGGCGAGCCGATACTGGCGCTGGATGTGTGGGAACACGCCTATTACATCAGTTATCAGAACCGTCGCCCGGAATACATTGATGCGTGGTGGAACGTGGTCGACTGGGAAGCGGTGAGCGAAAACTACGCGGTCGCCAAAGCACTCTCGGCCTAAGCGGCTCTCTCGCATCTTGCGGCGACTTGGGTATATACTCCGTCGCTCAGCAAGAGAGGAACTGACGCGCTATGTTTGATATCGCCCTGTATGAACCGGAGATCGCACCGAACACCGGTAACATCATTCGTCTGTGTGCCAACTGTGGTGCCAACCTGCATCTGATTGAGCCGCTGGGTTTTGATCTGGAAGAGAAGAAAGTGCGCCGTGCCGGGCTGGATTATCATGATCTGGCACGCGTGACCCGCCACAAAGATTATCAGGCGTTCATCGATTTTCTCGAAGCGCGGGGCGATTACCGCATTTTTGCCTGCACCACCAAGACTACCGGTCATCATGTCGATGCGCAGTTTCAGCGCGGTGACGTACTGCTGTTTGGCCCGGAAACCCGAGGGCTGCCCGCTGACCTGATTGAAAGCCTGCCCATGGCGCAGCGCATCCGAATTCCGATGATGCCCGAGGCGCGCAGCCTGAACCTGTCAAATGCGGTGGCGATCATCGCGTTTGAAGCCTGGCGTCAGATGGGATTTGAAGGCGCGCAGTGAGCGCTCAGTGCAAGACACTGACCGAATAAAAAAGCTCTCCATTGGAGAGCTTTTTTGTCTGCTGAGCTCAAGGGCGATTGAGCTTGTCCTGATCGTCATCCTGCTTGCGTTCAAACTCACCGTCAAACGTCTGGCCATGTTGCTGGGACGAATGAGAGTGAAAATCGCGCTCAAAGTGGCTGGATTGAAAGCCGGATGACATATTGGTCACCACCACTTTGCTCATCAGGTATTTGGCCAACATCGCTCGTGGCGCAGGCAGCAGAATCAGCATACCCATCGCGTCGGTCATAAAGCCCGGCGTCAGCAGCAACACACCCGCCACAGCCAGCATCACGCCTTCCACAATTTGTTGCGCCGGTATTTCACCGTTCTGCATACGTTGTTGCACCGTCATCAGCGTGTGTAATCCCTGGCTGCGCACCAGAGACGCACCAACAAACGCGGTGATCAGAACCAGTGCAATCGTCGGCCACAGCCCCAGCACGCCACCCACCTGAATAAACAAGCCGATTTCGATCACTGGCACCGCAATAAATAGAATCAGTAGTATCGGAAACACAGTCCCTCCTTAGTTGGCTACAACCTTAGCGCCAAGCCCTGAGCACTTCAAGCGCTCGACGCAAGGCAAAAATGTAGCGAATTGTTGCCTGTGAGGAAAATTTCTCTGAATAGAAATCAAATGGATAGAGTGAAACGCCCGTTTTTACTGGATTTCGCAATGGAAAATAAGCAAAGGCTTAACTATTTTTAAACCAGATTTCAGACAGCGTGAGTTGCAATGAAACGAGTTGCCAAAACTCTTAAACAGGCTTTAGTGCTATGGGTAGGATTATCACTGATCCCCATCGCCTACTATTATCATTTATCGGACAAAGCGCATCAGTTTCTGCTCAGCAGAATGGAAGCGCAGGGTTCTCAGTTTCTGTCGTTTGTTGAAACCAAAGCCACTCGCCTTCACCATCAAATCGAAAAGACTTTTTATGGCCTCAGCCATTCTCCCTTGTTGGTGGACTTTGCTCTGACCAACAATCCCAAGTACCGCGGTTTTCTCGAAAGCCAATGGTATCTGACTTCCTTAAACTCTGGTCTGTTTTATCAGCTTCGCTACCTCGACAACACAGGCAAAGAGGTGATTCGTGTCGATAGCACGCCGCAGATGACACATCCGTTTATCGTGCCAATCGGGCAGTTGCAGGATAAGGGCCAGCGCGATTACTTCAATTACGCGCAGCAACTCACGCCGGGTGAACAAGGATACTTTGGTATCGATCTGGAGTACGAACACGGCCTGCCCGTGATTCCATACAAGCCGGGGTTTCGCATTCTCTACCCCATCGACACCCTGACTGGCCGTCAGGGCTATTTTATTGCCAACTTGGACGTGATGAACGTGATCCATCAGATCACGGAAAATAATCAGGATCTGAACGTCGACTTTATTGATCAACACGGATTCTTTGTCGTCAGCAGCGATGAGAACAAATTGTTCGGCGACTTGATTCAGGCGCGCGCCTCGCACAATCTACCCAATGAATACCCGCGGGTGTGGCAAGCCATTCAGGCGACCGGACGAGCTAACGGCAGCGTGATGACCGACGAAGGTTTGTTCATTTTCCAGCCATTCAATAATCAGCTGTTCTCTTCAGTCGGCGGCATGACGTTATTAACCCACTACTCACCACAAGTGCTGCAGCAAACCTTTAAGGTGCGCGATAAGCAGATCCTGTCCGACAGTATCGTCATCTGGCTCGGGCTCGGGTTGATCTCCGGCGTGCTGGGAATGATGCTCGAAGCGCATCGCCGCATGCGCATGGATCAGACCTACGCCCAGTTTGTGATGGAGAATGGCGTCGCGATTGCGTTTACCAACCGCGAGCACCGCATATTGCGCGCCAACACCCGCTTTAGTGAAATGGTCGGGATTGAGATGCATCTGCTGCCAGGCCGGATGATTCTGGATCTGTTGCCCTCGGGCCACAAGCAGAAACTGATGCTCGGCCATCTGCAGCAAACAGGCGAATGGAAAGGCCAGTACAGCCTGCAGGATCCAGAAGGTCATGAAGTGGTATGCAAAACCGAAGTGCGTGCGTTGGCCGGAAAGCTGTCCAAAGTACACTATTACGTCTACTCGTTTACCGATATTTCCGAGCATTACAATGCGATTGTTGAACTCAAAGAGCGCAGCGAACGCGACCCGGCCACCTCACTGTGGAACAAGAAGAAGTTTGAAAACACACTGCAATATTACGCGCGTCTTAAACAGCGCTACCAGAACCAGCCGCCAACCTGCCTCGCCATCATCGATATCGACTCCTTCAAAGAAGTGAACGATTCGCTCGGCCATGCCGTTGGCGATGAAGTGATTCGCTATGTCGCCACTCAGTTACAAGCCTTGCTGCGTGACACCGACTTTATCGCCCGCATTGGCGGTGATGAGTTTGCCGTCATTATTCAGCACACCGATATTCACCAGGCGATCAAGCTGATGCAGCGCGTATGCGTGGCCATTTCGTCCTGGCCGCAGCACAAAGTCACCATCAGCGTTGGGGTTGCGGAAGTTTTGGCAGAAGCATCACAAACCATGACCCATGCCGACCAAGCGATGTATCGCTCCAAGCGCAAAGGCAAAAATTGCGTCTCTGCCCATGGTTTTGAAAACCTGACGGTGGTTGAGTCACACCACGTATAAATCTTTCCGCCAATTGACGTAAAAAGTGATCCAGTTCCTATTTTTAAAATACTACTCAAGTATTATGTGCCACAGAAGTCAGGACGGATTTTCCAGCCAAAAATTCTGATGAATGGATTCTTAAGGCAGAAATGGCTAAGCATTTTAAATCTAATCAGAATAATTATCTTAAGGATCCTGTTATGGCTACCCTATCTGATGCCCCTATGACATCCACCCCAGCCACACGTATCGAAGAAGATCTACTAGGCCAACGTCACGTACCCGCCGACGCTTACTACGGCATTCATACCTTGCGCGCAATGGAAAACTTCAACATCTCAAATATGACTATTTCAGATGTGCCTGAGTTTGTACGCGGTATGGTCATGACCAAGAAAGCAGCGACGCTGGCAAACAAAGAACTGAGCGTAATTCCTAAGGATGTGGCGAATTACATCATTCAAGCGTGTGATCTGATTCTGGAAACCGGCAAATGCATGGACCAGTTCCCTTCAGACGTTTACCAAGGCGGCGCGGGCACTTCGGTGAACATGAACACCAACGAAGTGATTGCCAACGTTGCGCTTGAGCTGATGGGCAAAGAAAAAGGTCAGTACGAGTTCATTAACCCGAACGACCACGTGAACAAGAGCCAGTCGACTAACTGTGCGTACCCTACCGGTTTCCGTATCGCGGTTTACAACAGCGTACAAAAACTGATTGATGCGATCGAGTATCTGAAAGGCGCATTTGAACTGAAAAGTATCGAGTTCAAAACCATCCTGAAGATGGGCCGTACTCAGCTACAAGACGCAGTACCAATGACTGTGGGTCAGGAATTCCACGCTTGGGCGGTCACGCTGAACGAAGAAATCCGTGCCCTGCAATACACCTCTAAACTGCTACTGGAAGTGAACCTGGGCGCAACTGCGATCGGTACCGGCCTGAACACAGCACCGGGCTACCAAGCGGCGGCGGTGAAACACCTGGCTGAAGTAACCGGTTTGGAAGTGGTTCCAGCTGAAGACCTTATCGAAGCGACGTCAGACTGTGGTGCTTACGTGATGACTCACGGCGCACTGAAACGCCTGGCGGTGAAACTGTCTAAAATCTGTAACGACCTGCGTCTGCTCTCTTCCGGCCCACGTGCAGGTCTGAACGAACTGAACCTGCCTGAACTGCAAGCTGGCTCTTCTATCATGCCTGCAAAAGTAAACCCAGTTGTGCCAGAAGTGGTCAACCAAGTGTGCTTTAAAGTTCTGGGTAACGACAACACCGTGTCTTTCGCAGCCGAAGGCGGCCAGCTACAGCTGAACGTGATGGAGCCTGTGATTGCACAAGCCATGTTCGAATCCATCTCTCTGCTGTCTAACGCGTGTGTGAACCTGCGTGACAAATGTATCGACGGCATCACAGTCAACAAAGAGATCTGTGAAGGCTACGTGTTTAACTCTATCGGTATCGTGACTTATCTGAACCCGTACATCGGCCACCATGAAGGTGACATCGTCGGTAAGATCTGTGCGGAAACCGGTAAGAGTGTACGCGAAGTCGTGCTGGAGCGTGGCCTACTGACCGAAGAAGAACTGGATGACATCTTCTCAGTACAAAACCTGATGCACCCGCAATACAAAGCGAAACGCTACGAATAAAACTCTTTCATCAGGCCCCATCCGGGGCCTGTTCTGCTCACCATTTTTTTGGTGGCTCGCAACGGACCTGCTCTGACCGAACCCGCTTTAATTATCTGAGGATTTATCCTCACTGAGTTTTCAGATAATTAAATTCATAATATTACACGAGGTATCACTATGGTTTGGGTTGAACTGTTAGTTGTTCTGCTCTTTATCTTTTTGGGAGCACGTATCGGCGGTATCGGTATCGGTTTTGCCGGTGGCGCAGGTGTCATTGTCCTGTCTCTTGTTCTGGGCGTTCCGACCAGTCAGGCATTCATTCCTGTCGATGTTATTCTGATCATCATGTCTGTGATCACCGCCATTGCTGCTATGCAGGTAGCGGGGGGTATGGATTGGTTGGTTCAGGTGGCTGAAAACTTTTTGCGTAAACATCCGGAACGCATCACCTTTTACGCCCCGATTGTCACCTTCCTGATGACACTGATGGCGGGTACTGGTCACACCGCATTTTCTACCTTGCCCGTAATTGCCGAAGTGGCCAAAGGTCAGGGCGTACGTCCTTCTCGCCCATTGTCTATCGCAGTGGTCGCTTCACAAATTGCCATTACGGCGTCGCCAATCTCGGCGGCCGTGGTCGCGTTTGCCGCGATGCTGGTGCCGTTTGGCGTTGATTACCTGACTCTGCTGGCCATCTGTATTCCTACCACGTTCGCCGCTTGTATGGTCGGTGCATTTGTCGCCAACTTCATGGGTTGTGAGCTGAAAGACGATCCGACTTATCAGGAGAATCTGGCTAAAGGCCTGGTGAAACTGGAAAACAACGAGAAACGTGAAATTCTGCCAACCGCGAAAACAGCGACCTACATCTTCCTCGCCGCGATTGCGTTTGTGGTGTGCTACGCCGCCGCCATTTCTAAATCGGTGGGTCTGATTGAGAACCCGGCGCTGGGCCGTAACGAAGCCATCATGACCGTCATGCTGGCGGCAGCGGCGGCGATTGTACTGTTCACCAAGATCGATGCATCGAAAATTTCTTCTGCGGCAACATTCCGCTCCGGTATGACTGCGTGTGTGTGTGTACTGGGCGTCGCGTGGCTGGGTTCAACGTTCGTCAACGCGCACGTGGCAGGTATTAAAGAAGTGGCCGGTGCACTGCTGGCTGATTATCCATGGATGCTGGCGCTGGTGCTGTTCTTTGCTTCTATGCTGCTCTACTCGCAAGGTGCAACCACGGTTGCTCTGATGCCTGCGGCACTGGCGATTGGTGTTGCGCCACTGACGGCCGTTGCATCATTCGCAGCGGTGAGCGCGCTGTTCGTCCTGCCAACCTACCCAACGCTGTTGGCGGCGGTTGAAATGGACGACACCGGTTCAACCCGCATCGGCAAATACGTCTTTAACCACCCGTTCTTTATCCCGGGTGTGGTAACCATCGCTTCAGCGGTTGCCTTCGGCTTCCTGTTTGGCGGTCTGTTCATCTAAACGAATAAAGTGCAAAGCAAGGGGAGCTTCGGCTCCCTTTTTTTATGGCCGCGCCAAGCTGCTCGCGTTAGCGCTGCTTTTGTGCCCGAATACCGTTTAGTGTGCGATACAGTGACTTGATTTAAATCAAGCATTGGTTCGAAAGTTATTTTCCTGCCACTGAAATAGCAATTGAATAAAATTCCCTATTTTTTATTCACCCGGAGAAAAGTCACGAGTAACCGTGCACAAGGGGAATATTTAAAGAATAGAATTTCATTATTTATAGCCAATTACCCCGCTTTATTTTTCTGGTTATTTCCGGCCAATTTATTACCCCAATATTTTGTGAACCACCGCTAAGATAATCCGCCGCAGGCTCTTTAGAATTTCTTTAACGATGAAGTGAAATTCACTTTATCACCATGAATAACAATAAAAGTTTTCACCATATTTATTACAAGTCCTAAGCTTTATTCCACGAAATACGTTGCCATATTGAATAGTATTGCAATAAACGTTTTCTAAATGAGTGAATTGAGGTGTGGGCCTGATGATGCAAACATATCTTCTCTGTTTCCGCTCTGATATTTGTTATGCATCACCGCGCCTCAACTCTTCAGGCAGAAAGCCATCAGGTGAATAGAGAATATTAGCCACCAAACGCGTTCAGAGCGCTTCATTTTCTGAATGTAAGGAGACAGCTATGACAACCCAAACTGCACCCACAGAACGTAAAGGCGGCTTCCTGGCCAACTTTAAGTTCCCTTCCGCTTACACCATTCTCTTTATACTGATCGCTCTGGTAGCGATGCTCACCTGGATTGTTCCGGCTGGCCAGTATGACCGTGCCATGAACGAAGACCTCGGCCGTGAAGTGCCGGTGGCAGGCACCTACCACCCAGCCGAGGGTAATCCTCAGGGCGTGATTGATGTGCTGCTGGCACCAATTGACGGCTTCTACGATCACAACAGCTATGAAGCGGCGGCGATTGACGTCTCACTGTTCATCCTGGTGATCGGTGGTTTCCTGGGGTTGGTGACCAAAACCGGCGCGATTGACGCGGGTATCGAACGTGTTACCGCCCGTCTGGAAGGACGCGAAGAGTTGATGATTCCGATCCTGATGGCGCTGTTTGCCACCGGCGGCACCGTGTATGGCATGGCGGAAGAATCGCTGCCATTCTACACCTTGTTGGTTCCGGTCATGATGGCCGCACGTTTTGACCCTGTGGTTGCCGCTGCAACAGTCTTACTTGGCGCAGGTATCGGTACGCTGGGTTCTACCATCAACCCGTTTGCCACCGTTATTGCCGCGAACGCCGCAGGCATTCCGTTTACCGACGGTATCTGGCTGCGCGCTGCGATTCTGGTGGTCGGCTGGATCATCTGTGTGATGTACGTGATGCGCTACGCCAAAATGGTGCGTGCAGACCAAAGTAAATCCATCGTGTTTGATAAATACGAAGAGAACAAAACCCACTTCCTGGGCAGCCGTAGTGATGAAGCTCTCGAGTTCACCGGCACACGCAAAGTGATTCTGACTATCTTCGCTGCTGCCTTTGCCGTGATGATCTACGGTGTATCTGTTGCGGGCTGGTGGATGGCTGAAATCTCCGCCATGTTCCTTGGCGCAACCATCATCATTGGTCTGGTGGCACGCATGAGTGAAGAAGAGTTTACCTCCAGCTTCATTGATGGCGCTCGTGACCTGCTTGGTGTCGCCCTGATCATCGGTATTGCGCGCGGTATCGTGGTGGTGATGGACCGCGGTATGATCACCGACACCATTCTGAACTCAGCCGAGCAAATGGTGACTGGCCTGTCGTCAGTAATCTTTATTAACGTGATGTATTGGCTGGAAATCCTGCTGTCATTCCTGGTGCCTTCATCTTCAGGCCTGGCAGTATTGACTATGCCAATCATGGCACCGCTGGCTGACTTTGCTGGTGTGGGACGTGAACTGGTCGTGACCGCTTACCAATCAGCATCAGGTATCGTCAACCTCATCACACCAACGTCTGCGGTGGTGATGGGCGGCCTAGCCATTGCCCGCGTCCCTTACGTTCGCTGGCTGAAATGGGTCGCACCACTGCTGGGTATTCTGTGTGTGTTCATCATGGTCATGCTCAGTGTCGGTGCCTTCATGTAAGCACAACCGCTCTACTTTTCCTCTCTCAAGCCGCGCTCTGCGCGGCTTTTTTTCGCTCTGCGTGTACATCATTGCCAGCTTCGTTCGTCTTCAGGTCAGGCGTGCGGCTTTGCCCATCAGACCATTGTCTCCCCTGTGTTGCCCACTCCCAGCTCTTCTCGCCGCACACGATGACCGCTATGGATTAACCATCATTCTGTCCGACTGGCGGGTTTATTAAGCAGCGGTGTCAGTGAGTCATTCAACAGTAATGGATAATTACCACCGGAATAAGAAAGTTTATTCTCTGGTATTTTTTATCCCTGTTTACGCCGGTCAGAATTCCCCTGTTTATTCGCCTCTACTTAAGGTTTTCCGTGCTCAAATCAGGCTTTATTGCATCGGTTTTAGTTTGTCTCAGATCAATATTTTGGCCGATATTTTTGTTACATCGGACGTTTTTATTCGCCCTAAAGTCACTATCTACCCTTTAGAAATGCATACTTCAGTGCTATTGAGTGAATAATAAGGGAAATGAATTTGCATAAACTTCCTCAACTATCAATTCATCCTCCTAATTTCATGAATATTCTTTATTTATCCCGATTAAACTTCCATAAAATCCGCACAACCACCCAACAAGATAATCTTCTATCAGATGAATAAACATTGTTAAAAAACACTAGATTTCATGCTTTTTTAATAAAAATCGAACTGTGATCGCTCTCTAAGAAAGACCTCTCTGACGGGGTAATATGAATATCAGAACGAAACAATGAATTAATTAAAACCCAATTAAATTCATTACCAAATCCCTACAAATAAATATGTATTTCAAATAAAGAAATACACAGAAAATAAGAGAGATACGATTATGAGTAAGTTATACGTAGGTTCTGAAATAGGTCAATTACGTCGCGTTTTAATTCACCGCCCACGCCGCGCGCTCACCCATCTGACTCCATCAAACTGTCACGATCTGCTGTTTGATGACGTATTGGATATCGAACGTGCAGGTAAAGAACACGACGTTTTTGCCCAAACACTTCGCGACCAAGGCGTTGAAGTATTGCTACTCACTAATTTGCTCGCTGAAACACTGGATGTGCCTGAAGCCAAAGAATGGCTGCTGAATACGCAAATTTCTGATAACCGTTTTGGTCCAACATTCGCTAACGATCTGCGCTGCTACCTGGCTGACCAGCCACACATGGATCTGGCGAAAATTCTGACTGGTGGTCTGTCTTACGGTGAACTGCCCATTCAATCTTCGTCTATTCTGCAGGCGATGAACAAAGCGAATGACTTCATTATCAAACCGCTGCCAAACCATCTGTTTACCCGCGACACTTCTTGCTGGGTTTACGGTGGCGTCTCTATCAACCCAATGGCGAAAGTGGCCCGTCAGCGTGAAACCAACCACCTGCGTGCGATCTACCGTTGGCACCCAACCTTCGCTGGCCAGGACTTCATCAAGTACTTCGGCGACGAAGAGCGTAACTACGACAAATCCACCATTGAAGGCGGTGACGTACTGGTTATCGGCCGCGGCGCAGTGTTGATTGGTATGTCTGAACGTACTACGCCACAAGGTGTTGAACAGTTGGCTTCTTCCCTGTTCAAACATGGTCAGGCGAAACAAGTCATCGCGCTGGAACTGCCAAAAGACCGTTCTTGCATGCACTTGGATACCGTGATGACGCACATGCGTGAAGACACCTTCTCCGTGTATCCAAACGTGATTCCGGATGACGTGAACTGCTGGAGCCTGACCGGTGATGAATCTGGCCGCGTGAAAGCCACTCAACAAGAGTCTTACATTCACACTATCGAAAAAGCGTTGGGCGTCGGCAAACTGAACATGATCACTACCGGTGGCGACAGTTTCGAAGCAGAACGTGAACAGTGGAACGATGCAAACAACGTGCTGACCGTTCGTCCTGGCGTGGTGATTGGTTACGAACGTAACACCTACACCAACGAGAAATACGACAAAGCCGGCATCACCGTTCTGCCAATTCCGGGTGATGAACTGGGCCGCGGCCGTGGCGGTGCACGCTGCATGAGCTGCCCAATTGAACGTGATGACATCTAGTAACTCGGGCCGGGGCTGATTTTCCTCTGCCAGCTTCGGCCCACATAATAAGAGATACAACCATGACTAAACAAACAGTAGTCGTCGCATTAGGTGGTAACGCATTGCTTCGTCGCGGTGAACCGTTAGAAGCGGATGTACAACGCCACAACATTGAAATTGCAGCCAAAACCATTTCTGAAATTGCCAAAGAGTACAACGTGGTACTGGTACACGGAAACGGTCCGCAAGTGGGATTGCTCGCGCTGCAAGGTTTGGAATACAAGAAAGTAAACCCTTACCCACTTGACGTGTTGGGTAGCGAAACTCAGGGCATGATCGGTTACATGCTGATGCAGGAATTCAAAAACCTACTGCCAGAACGCAACGTGACTTGCATGCTGACTCAGATGTCTGTCGATCCGAACGACCCGGCCTTTGCCGACCCGACCAAACCGATTGGTCCGGTCTACGAAGAAGCCGAAGCGCGTGAAATGGCAGAGAAATACCACTGGACGGTGAAACCGGACGGCAAATACTTCCGCCGCGTGGTACCCAGCCCTCAACCGACCGGCATCATCGAACATGAAGCGATCACCACCCTCATTGATGAAGGTCATCTGGTGATCTGTACTGGCGGTGGCGGCATTCCGGTCAAACGTGAAAACGGCAAACTGGTCGGTGTGGAAGCGGTGATCGACAAAGACATGTCGGCAGCATTCCTCGCCAAACAAATCGGCGCCGATGCGCTGCTGATCCTGACTGATGCCGATGCCGTGTACCTTGACTGGGGTAAACCAACTCAGACTGCACTGCGCAACACCACGCCAGATGAGCTGGCGAAATACCAGTTCGATGCCGGCTCCATGGGGCCAAAAATCGAAGCTTCATGCGAATTCATTCGCAAAGGCGGCACCGTAGTCGGTATCGGCGCGCTGCAAGATGGTCTGCGCATTCTGGAAGGAAAAGCAGGCACCAACATCACTCGCGATCAGTAATCACCCGTGCAGTTGTCACTGGTAAGCAAACATTGAATTTTCAGCGCTTAGGCGAGATAGCGTAAGCGCTTCCCAGATGAGGATAAGATCATGGCTTTTAACCTACGTAACCGTAACTTCCTGAAACTACTCGACTTCACTCCACGCGAAATTCAACACATGTTGGACCTGGCGGTGGAACTGAAAAAAGCCAAATACAACGGCTATGAACAACCACGCCTGAAAGGCAAAAACATCGCACTGATCTTTGAAAAAACCTCCACTCGTACTCGCTGTGCGTTTGAAGTGGCGGCGTTCGACCAAGGCGCGCAAGTGTCTTACCTTGGCCCATCAGGTTCTCAGATTGGTCACAAAGAATCGATGAAAGATACCGCCCGTGTGCTGGGTCGCATGTACGACGGTATTGAATACCGTGGTTTTGGCCAAGAGATCGTCGAAGAGCTGGGTGCTTACGCTGGTGTGCCAGTGTGGAACGGCCTGACTGACGAATTCCACCCAACCCAAATTCTGGCAGACTTCCTGACTATGATGGAACACAGCCGCGGTAAACAGCTACACGAAATCAAATTCGCTTACCTCGGTGATGCGCGCAACAACATGGGTAACTCTCTGATGGTTGGCGCAGCGAAAATGGGCATGGACATTCGCCTGGTGGCGCCAAAACAATTCTGGCCAACCGAAGAATTAGTGGCCACTTGCCGCGAAATCGCCAAAGAAACCGGCGGTAAAATCACTCTGACTGACGATGTGCAAGAAGGCGTGATTGGCTGTGACTTCCTGTACACCGACGTTTGGGTCTCTATGGGCGAAGCGAAAGAAGCATGGGCAGAGCGCATCAACCTGATGCTGCCTTACCAGGTGAACATGAACGTCATCAAAGCGACCGGCAACCCGAATGTGAAATTCATGCACTGTCTGCCAGCATTCCACGGCGAAGACACCACAGTGGGCAAACAACTGGCGCACGACTACCCAGTACTGAAAGACGGCTGTGAAGTGACCAACGAAGTGATCGAATCCGACTACTCAATCGTGTTCGATGAAGCGGAAAACCGCATGCACACCATCAAAGCCATCATGGTGGCAACACTGGGCGACTAACCCAAAATCAATTGACTTCCTTTACATACCTACCAATGCGGGCTGAATAAAGCCCGCATTTTTTTTCAGCGGCTTTTTCGCCATTTTTCTTAAAAAACCACCACCAAGCCAGACGCATAAACTGGTGGTTAAAATTCAGTAAATCTCGGCAAAATCCGCATAAAAATCCATAACTTGAATATTTTTCAAAAGCTATTGCACCGGTGTTTTTTGTCCGTATAATCCTCCGCAATTTGTCTACAGGGAACAAAAAATGAGCGTATTCAATCGAGCATCGCGTTTGAAAAACCGTCCGTATTGGGCGCGTCACGCCGTTTTGTTTTTCTGTGGTGATCGTTGTTAAAGCCTCCTATTTCAGGGGGCTTTTTTTTGAGTTTTTTTCGTCCTCAGCCCATCGGCCGAGCCATGAACCTACACAAAAGGAAGAGACGTTATGGCACACTCGCTGTTTAACCGACACATCATTTCGATTCCGGAATTCACTCGCAGTGAATTGGAACTTATCGTCGATACGGCCGCCCGCCTCAAAGCGGAGCCAAACCCTGAGCTACTGAAAAACAAAGTGGTGGCGAGCTGTTTCTTTGAGCCATCGACCCGTACCCGCTTGTCGTTTGAAACCGCAGTGCAACGCCTGGGCGGCACCGTGATTGGTTTTGACAACGGCGGCAACACCTCGCTGGCGAAAAAGGGCGAAAGCCTGGCGGACTCGGTGCAGGTGATTTCCTCTTACGTCGACGCGTTTGTGATGCGCCACCCGCAAGAAGGCGCCGCGCGTCTGGCCTCCGAGTTCTCTAACGGCGTGCCGGTGGTTAACGGCGGTGACGGCGCCAACCAGCACCCGACCCAGACTCTGCTCGATCTGTTCTCGATTTACGAAACGCAAGGCACGCTGGATAACCTCAACGTCGCGTTCGTCGGCGATTTGAAATATGGCCGCACAGTGCACTCGCTGACTCAGGCACTGGCGAAATTCACCAACATTCGTTTCTTCTTCATCGCCCCGGAAGTGCTGGCGATGCCGGATTACCTGTGCCAGGAACTGGAAGAAGCGGGCATTGCGTTCAGCACTCACGCCAGCATTGAAGAAGTGGTACCCGAGCTGGATATTCTCTACATGACTCGCGTGCAGAAAGAGCGTTTTGACGAGTCCGAATACGCGCACATGAAGTCGGCTTACATTCTGTCTGCCGACACATTGAAAACCGCGCGTCCGAACCTGAAAGTGCTGCACCCGCTGCCACGCGTGGACGAAATCACCACCGACGTGGATAAAACACCGCACGCGTACTACTTCCAGCAGGCCGAAAACGGCGTCTACGCCCGTGAAGCCCTACTCGCCCTCGTTCTGAACCCAAATCTATAAGCAGGAGATGTCATCATGGTAAAAGAGAACCAACTACAGGTAGAAGCGATCCGCAACGGCTCAGTGATTGACCACATTCCTGCCAATCTGGGCATCAAGATTTTGTCGCTGTTCAAACTGCACGAAACCAATCAGCGCATCACCATTGGCCTCAACCTGCCGTCGTCAGCGCTGGGTCATAAAGATCTGATCAAGATTGAGAACATTTATCTGAGCAAAGAGCAGGCCAACCAACTGGCGCTGTATGCACCGAACGCGACCGTGAACCAGATTGAAGAGTATCAGGTAGTGAACAAGCTGACGCTGACACTGCCAGAGCGCATCGATGGTGTGTTTGCCTGCCCGAACAGCAACTGTATCTCACACGGCGAGCCGGTCAGCAGCCGCTTCCGCGTGATTCTGAAACAAGAAAATGTTCAACTCAAATGCCACTACTGTGAAAAAGTATTCTCGCGCGAAATCATGACCGAGAACTGATTCCGCGTCAGCCACTCAGCCGCCTGCTCTGGCGCTGAGTGGCCGTTATGGCCGCGCATAAAACGATGCATAAACTTGCACCACTTCAATATAAATCACCAAACAACAAGCATTTACCCAGATTATTATTTGGTGATCCTATTCAAAAAGCCGCATTTTTATTAATGGTATGCTTCTTTCACCAACAATGACTATCCCAGTGCTCAACACAGGTTTCCCGCACCATGGCGAATGCATTCGTCACTGGCGGGTTGTCACACTCTAAGGCTTTGGGAGTGTGCTGACAGGGTATGGAACACCAGAATGTCTCACGCCTCGGCGTGACTGGATAAGGAGTTACCCGTGAACAGAAAAATGCCTCACAGTGCCATTGCGCATGAGGATGAATCTCTGGCGGCGGCCTGCAAACGTCTGCTGCAACAGCAGAGTTTTGCCAATCAGAATGAACTGCGCGAAAAACTCATCGAGCTGGGCTTTGACGGTATCAGCCAGTCGACGGTGTCGCGCCTGCTGTCACAGCTCGGCGTGGTCAAAGTGCAGAACGCCTGCGGTAAGAAAGTCTACTGTATAACGGTCGAAACTGCGCCAGTACGCGTGGAGTCGTCCATCGCCTCACAGATTGAGTTCATCACCCACAATCAGGCGATTGTGGTGGTCAAAACCCATCCCGGCAGTGCCCAACTGGTGGCCCGCCTGGTGGACATCGATCCGCACAGCGAAATTCTCGGCACCGTCGGTGGCAACGACACCGTGCTGGTGATCCCGCGTGACGCCAATAACGTTGAAGCGTGCGAACGCGTCGTCAAAACGCGTCTTGGTGTTGCCTGACTCAGGCGCCCGCCCTGCGCGGGTGCTTGCTCACGCTTTTTCAGCTTATTGACTCCGTTTCATGCCCGACATGAAACCAAATCCCCTTCACTCCGGTCTCATCGAACATAGCGTCCAAATGTCGTCCGGCGCGCCTGATGTTGCACAGAATTTGACACCAACAGGCGCAGTCACGAATATTTTGGGTATAGTATGACTGTCCACTTTTTCAGAATGTCTTGATGATGCGTATATTTTTCTCTTTCTTACTGCTGGTGTGTTCCGCTCTGAGCCAACCGGCACTGGCGGCGTTTGGTAACAATAACCCTCTCTCGCTCGGCAGTAACAACCAGTTTGTGACCGTGGATGAAGCCTTTCCGTTCAGCTATTTCCAGCAAGGCAATCAGGTCTATCTCGATTGGCAGGTCAAAGACGGCTACTACCTGTATCAGGATCGCATCAGCATCAGTGCAGACAAAGTCACACTCGGCGACTATCAGTTGCAGCAGGGCCAGCCGTATCATGATGAGTTCTTTGGGGATGTCACCATCTACACCACGCCACTGTCTGTCACGCTGCCACTGCGCGACTATCAGGACGGTGCTCGACTGATTGTGCAGTATCAGGGCTGTGCCAAAGCTGGCTTCTGTTATCCGCCGGAAACCCGCGTGATTACGCTCGACAGTTTTAGTTTTGATCAGCCCGCCGAAATCACACCGGCACCATCGGCCTCGGCGAACAATGCAGCCGTCACCACAGACAGCGTACCAGCGTCTCAACAGGATTCACTGGCTTCACAACTGGCCGATGCTTGGTGGACACCGCTGCTGTTCTTACTGCTGGGGATCGGGCTGGCGTTTACTCCGTGCGTACTGCCCATGTACCCGATTCTGACCAGCATCGTGCTCGGCGGCGGTCAGTTGTCGCACCGCCGCGCGCTGCTGCTGAGTTTTGTGTATGTGCAAGGCATGGCGCTGACCTACACCCTGCTCGGGTTAGTCGTTGCTTCGGCCGGGCTACAATTTCAGGCCGCCTTACAACACCCTTACGTGCTGATCGGCCTCAGCGCGCTGTTTGTGCTGCTCGCCGCGTCGATGTTTGGTCTTTACACCTTACAACTGCCAAGCCGCATGCAAACCTGGCTCAGCAACCTGAGTAATCAGCAGCAAGGGGGTAGCCTGGCGGGCGTATTCGCTATGGGTGCGATTTCCGGTTTGGTGTGTTCGCCCTGCACCACTGCGCCGCTGTCCGGCGCGCTGTTGTATGTTGCACAAAGTGGAGATTTGCTGACAGGTGGCGTAGCGCTCTACGCACTGGCACTCGGCATGGGCATTCCGCTGATTCTGGTTGCAGTATTTGGTAACCGTCTGCTGCCACGCGCGGGTATGTGGATGGAGCGCGTGAAAACGCTGTTCGGCTTTATTCTGCTCGCAGCACCGATTTTCCTTCTGGAGCGTCTGCTGCCAGAGTTCTGGTCCACCGCACTGTGGTCACTGCTTGGACTAGCCGCATTTGGCTGGCTGTACCATGTCAAAAACAGTCTGCCGTTTGCCGGCTGGAAACAGAGCCTGCTGGGCATTATTGCCATTCTCGGCCTGCTGGCCTCTGCACAACCGTTACTCAATCACTGGATGATGCCAGAACAAGCGGCCACGCAAGCACAACCTGCGATTGCGTTCACTCGAATTGCCAATGTTGACGACCTCAACCGTGAATTAGCCAGCGCCAAAGCGGCGGGCAAACCAGTGATGCTCGATTTCTACGCCGACTGGTGTGTGGCGTGTAAGGAGTTTGATAAGTACACCTTCCACCATCCGGATGTGGAGCAGAAATTGAAAAACTTTGTCTTACTTCAAGCCGACGTAACACAAAATCAACCGCAAGACATTGAATTGCTGAAACAAATGCAAGTGCTCGGTTTGCCGACTATCGAGTTCTGGAATGCGCAGGGCGAACGCGTTTCAAACGCGCGCATCACCGGTTTTCAGCCTGCCGAGCAATTTTTGCAGCATCTGAGCAACCACCAGCTCTGATTCCTCCTTTTACGCTCACCCGGTTCGAGACCCCGCTGTCAAACAGGGTGAGCGCTATTCATCTTCATGCAGATAAAAAGTGGATACAGTTCAGACTTTTAGTGTGTGAACATTGTCCATATTTTCAAAGCGGACAATAATTTCTTTAACTAATTTGTTAAAAGTGTTTAACGTCATGGACTCGACCTACACCATCATCATCGCCGATGATCATCCGCTATTTCGCAATGCCCTGTTCCAATCTGTGCACATGGCAGTCAGTGGGGCGAACCTTCTTGAAGCTGATTCTCTCGATGCGCTGCTGGCGCTGCTCAATAAAGGCTCTGAGCCGGATCTGCTGCTGCTGGATTTGAAAATGCCCGGCGCCAACGGCATGTCGGGGCTGATTCACCTGCGTGCCGAATACCCGGATTTGCCGATTGTAGTGGTGTCTGCCAGTGAAGAGCCGTCAGTGGTGTCACAAGTCAAAAGCCATGGCGCGTTCGGTTTTATTCCTAAATCGAGCGACATGCGCAGTTTGATCAGCGCAATTAATCAGGTGCTGAACGGCGAACCGTATTTTCCGGAAGGGCTGATCGCCGATGCGGGAGCCTGTAACGATCTGGCGGAGAAAATCGCCGCCCTGACCCCACAGCAATACAAAGTACTGGGCATGTTGTCGGACGGCTTACTGAATAAGCAGATTGCTTATGAACTGAATGTTTCGGAAGCCACCATCAAAGCACATATGACGGCGATCTTCCGTAAACTTGGGGTGAAAAACCGCACTCAGGCCGTGATCCTGCTGAAAGAGATGAGCGAATAACGCTACTCGCCCGCCTCCACCACATCATCTTCCGCTGGCAGACGTAAACCAATCTTGGTCACCTGCCAGTCCACCACGTCGGCCACCACCCAATGCAGGCCATGCCATTCGAAGTGGTCACCCAGTACCGGGGTGGTGCCAAGGTGTTCGGTCACTAAATCTTTCAGCGTTTTGTCGTCGCTCAGCTCGCCCAAATCGAGACCATAAGCCATCGCGATATCCACCAATTTGGCTTCAATATCGAGGAAGAAGTCACCAAAGAAGCGCGCCAGTGAGGCTTTTTCCGGCGCTTCACTGAACAGTTGGCTGAGCGCTTCAAGATCTTTTTCCTGCGCCAGCACACACAGCGTATCCCCTTCTTCAAGCTTAGTACTGCCCGACGGGTGAAGCAGTTGCTGCTGACGGAATACCGCCGCAATCCGCGTACCATCCGGCATGAACAGGTTACGCAGCGGCTCACCGATGCACCATTTGTCCTGCTTCAGATTGTAGATAAACAATTCCCACTCGCTGGTCGGAAAAATCTCGACACCCGTGCGAGAAATCGGCTCCGGCTTTGATGGCAGCTCTACCTTGGCCAGCGACATCGCCTTGGTCAGCGTTCCGCCTTGCACAATCAGCGATACCATGACCACGAAGAACGCCAGATTGAAGTAAAGCTGTGCATCCGGCAATCCGGCCATCATTGGGAACACCGCCAGAATGATCGGTACTGCGCCGCGCAATCCGACCCAGGAAATGAACCATTTCTCACGGGCGGTAAAACTTTTGAACGGCAACAAGCCAATCCATACCGACACCGGACGGGCAAACAGAATCATGCCAAACGCCAGCGCCAGACCCGGCACCATGATCGCCACCAGATTTGACGGTGTGACCAGCAGACCCAATACCAAGAACATGCCGATTTGCGACAACCAGGTCATGCCATCCAGCACGTTCAGAATCGAATGACGGCTGCGGGTTGGGCGGTTACCGATCAGCAGACCGACCAGATAAATAGACAGAATGCCGCTGCCGCCGAGCGCGTTCGACAACGCAAAAATAATCAGGCCGCCGCTCACGGTCAGAATGGAATAAAGCCCTTCGGGTAACTGACTGCGATTGATCAGTTTCCACAATAACCAGCCGCCACACAGGCCGAGTAACGCGCCGAGACCAAACTGTTTCACAAAGCTCAGCGCCAGGAAACCTGCGCTCAGATCGCTGCTCTGGCTGCCCAGCACTGCAATCATGGTGACGGTCAGAAACACGGCCATCGGGTCGTTGGTACCGGATTCAATTTCCAGCGTGGCTCCGACACGCTCGTTGAGACTGCGACCTTTGAGCAGCGAGAACACCGCCGCCGCATCGGTTGAACCGACAATCGCACCCACCAGAATGCCCTGCAGCAGATCGAGATCAAACAACCAAGCTGCCATCAATCCGGTCAGCATCGTGGTAATCGCTACCCCGACAGTCGCCAAAGACACCGACGGCCAGAATGCGACCCGGAAACTCGCTACCCGGGTGCGCATCCCGCCATCGAGCAGGATGATCGCCAGCGCCAGGTTACTCACCAGATACGCTACCGGATAGTTATCAAATAAAATGCCACCGACCCCGTCTTCCCCAGCCAACATACCGACGGCAAGAAAAACCAAAAGAATAGGAATCCCCAGTTTTGAGGATACCGGGCTCAGGAGTACGCTGAGCGCAATGAGTAATGCGCCAACCAGAAAAAAGCTGTTGATGGTAATCGCGTCCACACTCCCCCTCCCTTAATTAAATTGTTGTTATATACGGTGGATTCCACCGCGCTACTGCTTGCCTATTGTGCACGAAAACCTAGCAGTTTGACGAAAAGTTTATGTAAACAAATACCACCTAACCTAAGTGTGGCAAGCGCTGCCGATCGGCGCGCAACACAAATTCCGCATTGCCGACACTAAAAAAGTGCCGCCGACACGACTTTTCTGGTGCGGATTTCTTAGACCTTTGGCTAATTTAACATAGTTTTAACACGCAATCTGCATCACAAACCCGCCATGAAGCCTTGATTTTCCATCGTTTTAAACAAAAACCGTCACGACTAAAGTTGCACAGATCCCTTGATTAAACACTGCTAAATTACAAACCGTAACATTGCGTTAACACAACATCTAACAGGAAGGAGAAGGCCATGGCGTTCGAATCTACAGAACATGCTCAAGCCTACTGGAAAGAAAACTTGGGGATTATGGGGTCACTGCTCGCAGTGTGGTTCTTAGTATCTTATGGCGCGGGCGTGTTATTCGTCGATGCGCTGAACAGCATTCATTTAGGCGGCTTTAAGCTTGGATTCTGGTTTGCACAACAGGGCTCAATTTACACCTTCGTCGCTTTAATCTTTATTTACGTTGCGCGGATGAACTCGCTCGACAAAAAGTACAACGTGCACGAAGACTAAGAGGTTTTAGCAATGGATATTCAAACTTGGACGTTTCTTCTCGTTGGTCTCTCTTTCGCTCTGTATATTGGCATCGCCATCTGGGCTCGCGCGGGATCAACCAGTGAGTTCTATGTCGCAGGCGGTGGTGTACACCCTGTCGCGAATGGTATGGCGACCGCAGCAGACTGGATGTCAGCCGCATCGTTCATCTCAATGGCAGGTATCATCTCGTTCATCGGTTACGATGGTACGGTTTACCTGATGGGTTGGACAGGCGGTTACGTTCTGTTGGCTCTGTGTTTAGCGCCTTACCTGCGTAAATTTGGTCAGTTCACTGTGCCGGATTTCATCGGCGAACGTTACTACTCGAAAACGGCTCGTATGGTAGCGGTATTCTGTGCGATCTTCATTTCCTTCACCTACGTAGCAGGTCAAATGCGCGGTGTGGGCGTGGTATTCTCCCGCTTCCTCGAAGTTGACATCAACGTGGGTATCGTTATCGGTATGGCGATCGTGTTCTTCTACGCCGTACTGGGTGGCATGAAAGGCATCACTTATACACAGGTAGCTCAATTCTGTGTGCTCATTTTCGCCTTCCTTGTACCAGCTATTTTCACTTCAATCATGATGACCGGTAACCCGCTGCCACAAATTGGTATGGGTTCAACCATCTCAGGCACTGATGTTTATCTGCTTGATAAGCTTGATGGTCTGACGCAGGAGCTTGGCTTCACAGCGTACACTGAAGGCAACAAGAGCATGGTGGATGTGTTCTTCATCACGGCGGCTCTGATGGTGGGTACAGCTGGTCTGCCACACGTCATCATTCGCTTCTTCACGGTACCTAAAGTGCGTGATGCGCGTATCTCTGCGGGTTGGGCACTGCTGTTCATCTCTCTGCTGTATACCACTGCACCAGGTGTGGCTGCGTTTGCTCGCGTGAACCTTATCGAAACCATCAACGGTCCGGACATGCAAGGTGTGACGGCTGAGCAAGCACCAAGCTGGTACAAAAACTGGGAAAGCACAGGTCTGGTTAAGTGGGAAGATAAGAACGGCGATGGTCGCATGTTCTACTCGGGTGATGCTCGCAACGAAATGAACATCAACCGTGACATCATCGTACTGGCTTCTCCAGAGCTGGCGAAACTGCCTAACTGGGTTGTAGGTCTGCTGGCAGCAGGTGGTTTGGCAGCAGCACTGTCTACAGCGGCAGGTCTACTGCTGGTTATCTCAACGTCTATCTCTCATGACTTGTTGAAGAAAGGCTTCAAGCCAAATATGACCGACAGACAGGAATTGATGGCTGCGCGTGTCGCTGCAATTGTCGCCATCGTCGGCGCCGGTTACTTGGGTATTAACCCTCCGGGCTTCGTGGCTCAGGTGGTCGCCTTCGCCTTCGGCTTGGCAGCAGCCTCCTTCTTCCCTGCCATCATCCTGGGTATTTTCTACAAGAAGATGAACAAAGAAGGGGCGATTGCAGGTATGGTGGCAGGTATCGCGTTCACTGCGGCTTACATCATCTACTTCAAGTTCATCAACCCGGCAGCAAGTACGCCTGACAACTGGTTCTTTGGTATCAGCCCAGAAGGCATCGGTACGCTGGGTATGTGTCTGAACTTCGTGGTCTCAATCGTGGTGAACAAATTCACGGCTGAAGTACCGACTGAAGTCCAAGACATGGTTGAGTCTATCCGCTATCCAAAAGGCGCTGGCGCGGCTCACGACCATTAATCCTCTCCAGAGCGAGTGAATTGTAGGGATTCTCTCCACAAAAAAGCCCGGGCACTGCCCGGGCTTTTCTTTATCTTGGTTTACGCTTTCGCGACAGTGAAATTCGGGTTCACCGCCGTCAGTTTGCGAATCAGATAATTGAGCAGAACACCATACATCGGCACGAACAGGCCAAGGCTGATGATCAGCTTGAAGCTGTAATCCACCAACGCGATTTCCGTCCAGTGCTGCGCCATAAACGGATCCGGGCTCTGGTAGAACGCGATGGCGAAGAAAGCGATGGTATCCAACGCATTACCAAATAAGGTGGATGCGGTCGGTGCCACCCACCACTGCTTCAATTGACGCAGGCGGTTAAACACATGCACATCCAGAATCTGACCCAGTAAGTAAGCCATAAAACTGGCGGCGGCAATACGCGCCACAAACAGGTTGAACTCACTCAGCGGCGCCAAACCCTGAAACTGGCCTTCAAAGAACACCACAGACAACAGGTACGACACCAACAGCGCTGGCAGCATCACCAGAAAGATGATTTTGCGTGCCATCGGCGCACCAAAGATACGTACAGTCAGATCGGTCGCCAGAAAAATAAACGGGAAAGTGAAGGCGCCCCAGGTGGTATGAAAACCAAAGATGGTAAACGGAATCTGCACCAGGTAGTTGCTCGAGGCAATGATCACCAGGTGGAACAGAACAAGATAGGATAAAGCTTTGCGCTGCTGCGCAGGGGTAAAGTTACTCATATTGTACCTTTTTAGTTTGTTTTGGGGGCGAGGGAACCCAAATTGAAGCCGTAGCTTCACTCATCAATGTTAGTCGCTGACACTCTTCTGGCTCGCAGCCAGCGTCAGGGGCGGCGATTATACCTTAATCAATTGGCCCTGCAAGTGAGCAAAAAATAGCAAACGTTTTTACCATCAAATAATTGCACGAGTCCCCTTTCACTGACTCAGCGAAGCCGATCTCAGCCTGTGACCTTTTGCTTGAGAAGATCCAAAGGATCGTGCTAATCTTCGCCTCCATTTTTCTGGCCTAAAATTCATCCTCCGAATGAACAAATGCGGGTCAGTGCTATCTTTTAGGGTGTTGAACGCGCAAGCTTCAGCACACAATCCCCAACCCAACGTGGAACCGAACAGATGGGCAAAGGTACTCTATATATCGTCTCTGCACCGAGCGGCGCAGGCAAATCAAGCTTGATCGCGGCGCTGTTGGAACGCAATCCGACTTACGCGATGAAAGTGTCTATTTCGCACACCACGCGCGGCATGCGTCCTGGCGAACAAGATGGTGTGCATTACCATTTTGTACAGAAAGAGCACTTCGAAGACCTGATTGGTAAAGGCGAGTTTCTGGAGTACGCCGAAGTGTTTGGTAACTACTACGGCACTTCCCGTGTCTGGATTGAGGAAACCTTAAACAAAGGTATCGATGTTTTTCTCGACATTGACTGGCAAGGCGCGCGTCAGATTCGCGAACAGATGCCAGCGGCGAAAAGCATCTTTATTCTGCCGCCATCCAAAGAAGAGCTGGAGCGTCGTTTAAACACGCGCGGCCAGGATAGCGAAGCAGTGATTGCAAAACGTATGAACGAAGCGCAGTCGGAAATTTCGCACTACAGCGAATACGATTACGTGATCGTCAACGACGATTTCGATGTCGCACTGATGGATTTTAAAGCCATCATGCGTGCAGAAAGATTGAAGCAGGATAAGCAAGCTGCTAAATATAGCAGTATGCTGGCTGCACTTCTGGCGGACTAAGCCCGCCACCATGAAATTGGCCAGCCTCTCGCTAGTATCTCAACGCGTTAGGCTGTATACTTTCTCGTCATTCAACATTTTAGTTAACTATTTGGAGTTCTCATGGCACGCGTAACTGTTCAAGACGCTGTTGAAAAAGTTGGCAACCGTTTCGACCTAGTTCTGATTGCGGCTCGCCGCGCTCGTCAAATGCAAACTGGCGGTAAAGACTCACTGGTGCCGGAAGAGAACGATAAGCCAACGGTTATCGCTCTACGCGAAATCGAAGAAGGTCTTATCACGAAAGATGTGCTAGACGCACGTGAACGCCAAGAGCAGCAAGAGCAAGAAGCAGCAGAATTGGCAGCGGTAAGCAGCATCGTGCACAACCGTTAATTCTGCATCAGGAATTAATCAACACTCGGGCCTGAAATTTGTATCTATTCGATAGCCTCAAAGATGTTGCCCAGGAATATCTCACAGAGCCTCAAATTGAGGCTCTGCGCCAATCTTATGTAGTGGCAAGAGATGCCCATGAAGGGCAAACCCGCTCAAGCGGCGAACCTTACATTATCCACCCTGTTGCTGTAGCTCGAATTCTGGCAGAAATGCGTCTGGATTTAGAAACGCTGCAAGCCGCGCTCCTGCATGATGTTATCGAAGATTGTGACGTCACCAAAGAAGACCTCGAAGCTCAGTTTGGCCATGCCGTGGCAGAACTGGTGGACGGCGTATCTAAGCTCGACAAACTCAAATTCCGCGATCGCAAAGAAGCACAGGCTGAGAACTTTCGAAAAATGGTCCTGGCCATGGTGCAGGACATTCGCGTTATCCTGATCAAACTGTCAGACCGGACCCACAATATGCGTACGCTGGGCGCACTTCGCCCGGACAAAAAACGTCGCATCGCCCGTGAAACACTGGAAATCTACGCTCCGCTGGCACACCGCCTCGGTATTCATAACATCAAAACCGAGCTCGAAGAGCTGGGCTTTGAAGCTCTGTATCCCAACCGTTATCGCGTTCTCAAAGAAGTGGTGAAAGCCGCGCGCGGTAATCGTAAAGAGATGATTCAGCGCATTCACAGTGAAATCGAAGGTCGCCTGCAAGACGTGGGCTTGCCCGCTCGCGTGGTGGGCCGCGAGAAAAACCTGTTCTCCATCTACAACAAGATGAAAACCAAAGAGCAGCGGTTTCACACCATTATGGATATTTACGCGTTCCGCGTGGTGGTCGACAGCGCCGATACCTGTTATCGCGTGCTTGGCCAGGTACACAGCCTGTACAAACCACGTCCGGGGCGTATGAAAGATTACATCGCGGTCCCGAAAGCCAACGGCTACCAATCGCTGCACACCTCCATGGTCGGCCCGCACGGCGTGCCGGTGGAAGTGCAGATCCGTACCGAAGATATGGATCAGATGGCGGACAAAGGGGTCGCGGCACACTGGTCTTACAAAGCCAACGGCGATCGTGCTGGCACCACCGCGCAAATTAAAGCGCAGCGCTGGATGCAAAGCCTGCTTGAGCTGCAACAAAGCGCTGGTAACTCATTCGAATTTATCGAAAACGTCAAATCCGACCTATTCCCGGACGAGATTTACGTCTTTACGCCAAAAGGCCGCATTGTGGAACTGCCTGTCGGTGCCACCGCGGTTGACTTCGCTTACGCAGTGCATACCGACGTAGGTAACACCTGTGTCGGCGCTCGTGTCGATCGCACACCATACCCACTGAGCAAACCACTGAAAAACGGCCAGACCGTGGAAATCATCAGCGCACCGGGTGCCCGCCCGAATGCAGCATGGCTCAACTACGTGGTAACCTCACGCGCACGTACCAAGATTCGTCAGGTACTAAAAACCATGCGCCGTGAAGAGTCGATTACGCTGGGACGTCGTCTGCTCAACCACGCTTTGGGTGATTTGTCGCTGAGCGACATCAGTGCCGACAACATCAAACATGTTCTGAGCGACCTTAAGATCGCCAGCGAAAGCGATCTGTTGGCCGCAATTGGTCTGGGCGAGCTGATGAGTATCGTGATTGCCCGCCGTCTGTTGGGCGATGCCGATGAACTGACGGAAACCGAAAGCAAAGATGGCAAACCGAAGAAGAAACTGCCAATCCGCGGTGCGGAAGGCATTCTGCTGACGTTCGCGAACTGTTGTCACCCGATTCCGGACGACTCGATCATCGCGCACGTCTCTCCGGGCCGAGGTCTGGTGGTGCACCGTGAAACTTGTCCGAACGTACGCGGCTATCAGCGCGAACCGGATAAGTACATGGCGGTAGAATGGACCCGTGATTACGATCAGGAATTCATTACCGAGCTGCGGGTCGATATGCAAAACCGTCAGGGTGCGCTGGCTGAGCTGACCAATGTCATCTCCAAAACCGGCTCCAACATCCACGGCCTGTCGACCGAAGAACGTGATGGCCGTCTGTATACGGTGACCGTACTCCTGACCACGAAAGATCGCGTCCACTTAGCAGACATCATGCGTAAGATTCGCACCATGCCAAACGCGCTGAAAGTGAGGCGCAGAAAGTACTAAACGTACGCTTGAACTGCCCTTGATAGCCACCTATCAAGGGCTTTTTTATTTTCGATTATGTTCAAACGACTTCACCCGTCGTCACCTTAGTGACCCCCTTTGAAGTCGTTTGGGTATAAAGGTAAAAACTTCAGAGTCCTAACCATGAACTTAGACCGTTATTCCCGAATTCAGGAAGTCTTAAAAGCCCGCCAAACCGACTTAACCGTCTGTCTGGAAGAGGTGCACAAACCCAATAACGTCTCCGCGGTCATTCGTACTGCCGATGCGGTCGGTCTGCACAAAATTCACGCCATCTGGCCGAATGAACAGATGCGCACCCTGACCCACACTTCCGCTGGTGCCCGTAACTGGGTTGAACTGCAAACGCACGACAGCACACTGGAAGCGATTCAACACCTCAAAGATCAGGGCATGCAGGTCCTGGTGACCAATCTGTCGGACGATGCGGTTGATTTTCGTGACATCGACTACACCAAACCAACAGCCATCATTCTCGGCAGTGAAAAAGTGGGCATTTCCAAACAAGCGCTGGCCCTGGCAGATAAAGACATCGTGATCCCGATGGTCGGCATGGTGCAATCACTCAATGTCTCGGTGGCTGGCGCGCTGATTCTGTATGAAGCGCAGCGCCAACGTCAGCAAGCGGGCATGTATGAGCGCGACGAAAGTCCGCTGCCCGCAGAAACCATCAACCGTATTCTGTTTGAACGCGGCCATCCGGTGCTGGCGAAAGTCGCCAAGCGCAAGAAGCTTGACTACCCACAGCTGGATGACGAAGGCCAGATCGTGGCCGACGAGGCGTGGTGGAAAGCGATGCAGAGCGCGTAATTGGCCTACCGGGCCGAATTACCCCTGTACAAATAGACAGCTCAGTGTTTGAATAGTTACCCAGTCAATTGGTTACGTGGTTGAATCTATGTCGCAGCTTCTTTCAGCAATTCCGTTAAGTTCACTCTCCGGCGTCGGTGCCAAGGTGGCCGAGAAGCTGGAAAAAATTGGTTTGAACAGCGTTCAGGACTTGCTGTTTCATCTGCCGCTGCGCTATGAAGATCGCACCCGTATCTACCCGATTATCAAACTGCACCCGGGCCTGTGGGCTGCGGTGCAGGGCAAAGTGATGGCGGTCGACACCACCTTTGGCCGCCGCAAAATGCTGACGGTTAAAATCAGTGACGACAACGGGACACTGACGCTGCGTTTTTTCAACTTTACCGCCGGTATGAAGAACAACTTCGCCGACGGTAAGTTAGTGCACGCTTACGGTGAAATTAAGCGCGGTAATGGTGGGCTGGAAATCATCCACCCGGATTACAAATTTTTCGCCCCGGCGCAAAGCCCCGATGTCGAACCCAACCTGACTCCGGTCTATCCGACCACCGATGGCCTGCGCCAGATCACGCTGCGTAACCTGACCGATCAAGCACTGGCCTTGCTCGACAAAGCCGCCGTGCAGGAGCTATTGCCCTCAGGCCTGTATGACCACCAAATCACTCTCGCCCAAGCGCTGCACACCATTCATCGCCCGTCAGCGGACATCGATCTGAGCCTGTTTGACGAAGGCCGTCATCCGGCGCAGATTCGCCTGATCATGGAGGAGCTGCTGGCGCAGAATCTGTCGATGCTCGCCGTACGCAGCAAAGGTCAGCAGGACATCGCGCTGCCGCTGCCAGAAACTCAGCAGCTAAAACAGCAGTTGCTGGCACAGTTACCTTTTTCTCCGACCAATGCGCAAGCACGTGTGGCGCGTGAAATCGAAGCCGATCTCGCCAAACCGCATCCGATGATGCGCTTGGTACAGGGCGATGTGGGTTCAGGCAAAACGCTGGTGGCCGCACTGGCTGCGGTGCGGGCGATCGAACACGGTTATCAGGTCGCACTGATGGCGCCGACCGAACTCCTGGCTGAGCAACATGCGATCAACTTTGCCAACTGGTTTGAAAGCATGGGTATTCAGGTCGGCTGGCTGGCAGGCAAACTGAAAGGTAAAGCCAAAGAAGCCGAACTGGCGCGCATTGCCAGCGGCGAAGTCAAAATGGTGGTCGGCACTCACGCCCTGTTTCAAGAGCACGTGGTGTTTGACCATTTGGCGCTGGTGATCATTGATGAGCAGCACCGCTTTGGTGTCCACCAGCGTCTGGAACTGCGTGAAAAAGGCGCCAAACAGGGTGCCTACCCGCATCAGTTGATCATGACCGCAACGCCGATTCCGCGCACGCTGGCGATGACCGCCTACGCTGATTTAGAGACCTCCGTGATTGATGAATTGCCGCCAGGGCGTACTCCGATTCAAACCGTGGCAATTCCGGATACCAAGCGTGACGACATCATTGAGCGCGTACGCCATGCATGTCTGACCGAAGGCAAACAAGCCTATTGGGTCTGTACACTGATTGATGAGTCGGAAGTGCTCGAAGCACAAGCGGCGGCCGAGACCGCCGAAGAGCTGCAGCGCAAACTGCCGGAGGTCAAAATTGGTCTGGTGCACGGACGTATGAAGCCGGCGGAAAAGCAGGCCGTGATGCAGGCGTTTAAAGACAATCAGCTGCATTTATTGGTCGCCACTACCGTGATTGAAGTCGGGGTGGATGTCCCCAACTCCAGCCTGATGATCATCGAAAACCCGGAGCGTCTTGGTCTGGCCCAGTTGCACCAGCTACGCGGCCGGGTTGGCCGTGGCTCCGTGGCGAGTCACTGCGTGCTGCTCTATCATGCACCGCTGTCAAAAACAGCGCAGAAGCGTCTCGGCGTGCTGCGCGAGAGCAACGACGGCTTTGTGATTGCGCAGCGCGATCTGGAAATCCGCGGCCCGGGTGAACTGCTCGGTACCAAACAGACTGGCCTAGCCGATTTCAAAATCGCCGATCTGGTGCGCGATCAACGCCTGATCCCTGAAGTACAACGCATCGCGCGCCACATTCACGACCATTACCCGGACAGTGCGCTGGCCATTATCGACCGCTGGCTGGGTGAACGCGACGTTTACGCCAAAGCCTAACTCTCACTGTCGACAATAGAACAGGCGCGAACTCGCGCCGATTGACCGCGATCAATCACTTATCTCCACGCCATAGCAAACGTTTGCCTTTCTGAGTAAAACCTCTATAATCGCCGCCAAAATCGAGTAAACGCAAACGTTTACCTTGGGGTGCATCCCCACATCCTGAACCGGACCTGATTAACAGCAATCACAGATAACGTCCGCGTTCCGCTTCCACTGCCCACTCAGCGCAGGCGAAGTGACATAACACATTAGGAAACTGCCATGACAACCCAAAACACGCGTAAATCCGATCTGGTTTACCAGCTCAATGACCGTCCGCCGCTGCCACAAACGTTCTTTGCCGCTCTGCAGCACCTGCTGGCGATGTTTGTTGCCGTAATCACCCCGTCTTTGATCATTTGTCAGTCGCTGGGCGTACCAGCCGATCAGACCAACACCATCATCAGCATGTCGCTGTTTGCTTCTGGTTTGTCATCGTTTATCCAGATTCGTACCATCGGCCCGATTGGTTCCGGTCTGCTGTCGATTCAGGGGACCAGTTTTAACTTCCTTGGTCCGATTATCGGTGCAGGACTGGCGCTCAAAGCGGGTGGCGCTGACATCTCAACCATGATGGCGGCTATTTTCGGTACTATTCTGCTGGCCTCTTTTGCTGAAATTCTGCTGTCGCGCGTGCTGGAGTTTGCCCAGCGCATCATCACCCCTCTGGTCTCCGGGATTGTCGTGACGCTGATTGGCCTGACGCTGGTACAAGTGGGTCTGGTATCCATGGGCGGCGGCTACGCGGCGCTGGGTGATGGTACCTTCGGAAGCCTGGATAAACTGGCGCTGGCAGGTACAGTGCTGGCAATCATCGTGATTCTTAACCGCTCACACAATCCCTATGTGCGCGTCGCTTCTATCGTCATTGCGATGCTGGTGGGTTATGTGATGGCGTACTTGATGGGTATGATCGACACCAGCCAGCTGGGCGATACCGCCGTGATTGCACTGCCCATTCCGATGCAATACGGCCTGAGTTTTGACTGGTCGCTGTTTATTCCTCTGGTACTGATTTTCCTCATCACTGCGCTGGAAGCAATCGGCGACATCACGGCAACCTCAGAAGTGTCTGGCGAGCCGGTCAAAGGCCCGGTATACATGAAACGTATCAAAGGCGGCGTACTGGCAGATGGCATCAACTCGGCGCTGGCAGCGGTGTTCAACAGCTTTCCGAACTCTACCTTCAGCCAGAACAACGGTGTGATCATGCTGACTGGTGTTGCAAGCCGCTACGTGGGCTACTTCATTTCCGGCATGCTGGTTCTGCTTGGCCTGTTCCCGGGTGTGGCGAGCTTTGTCCAGCTGATTCCTGAACCTGTTTTGGGCGGCGCGACCATCGTGATGTTCGGTACCATCGCTGCGGCGGGTGTACGCATCATTTCCCGCGTCGACCTCGATCGCCGCGCGATTCTGATCATGGCGCTGTCGTTCTCGATGGGCCTGGGTATCGCCCAGAAACCGGAAATCCTGCAATTTATGCCGGACTTCATTAAGAGCATCTTCTCATCTGGTGTCGCAGCCGGCGGAATTACCGCTATTCTGCTTAACCTGCTGCTGCCAGAAACACATGCTCCTCGCGAAGAAGCGCGCGAAGAGGCACTGGATTCGTAATCGCGCATCCTGACTGCAAATCATAAAAAAGCTCGCCATTTGGCGAGCTTTTCCGTTGTCTCAGTGCTGGAAAAAACTAGCGGGTCGGAAAGCTGATTTGCGCTTTCAGGCCGCCATCACTGCGGTTATTCACCGCCACCGAGCCGTGATGCTGGCTGATGATACGTTTGACAATCGCCAGCCCCAGCCCGGTACCTTCACTGCCGCGCGCGGTGTCACCACGGGTGAAGGGTTCAAACAGCTTGTTGACCTGCGACGGCTCGATGCCCGGGCCGTTATCTTCCACACTGACCCACGCCATTTTCTTATCCGCGGTTAAGCCGGTGCTGACTTTGACCCAGCCGTTACCGTAGCGCAGTGCATTGACGACCAGATTGCTCACCGCCCGCTTAATCGCGATCGGGTTGCCAAATGCCGGCACCAGTTCCGGATGCAAATTCACTTCTACCTGCACCTCGTAGCCACCTTCAGACGTCGCCACATCGTTGGCAATCTCATTCAAATCAACCTGTTCAAAACTCTGTTTGTTGACGGGTTTGAGATAGTCCATGAACTGACTGATGATCTCGTTGCACTCTTCGGTGTCACTGATGATGCCTTCGGCGAGATAACTCTCTTCCGGTGACATCATTTCCGTCGCCAGACGAATGCGGGTCAGCGGCGTACGTAAGTCGTGACTGATGCCCGCCATCAGCAGCGCGCGATCGTCTTCCAGAGCCTGAATGCCTTTCGACATCTGATTGAAGGCGCGCGTCACAGAGCGAATTTCGCTGGCGCCTTTTTCACGGATCGGCGGCGGAATTTCACCACGGCCCACCGCTTTGGCGGCTTTTTCCAGCGCAATCAGCGGCCGGTTCTGCAAGCGGATGAACAGCCAGCCGCCAACCAGAATCAGCACCGCCATGACGATGCTATTGCGAAACAGCGGCGCAAAATCCTCTTCCTGCAGCTCAGACAGCGGGATCAGCAGTACCTGCCCCGGCAGCAAATCGATTTTCATCCACAGCACATAGCTGTCTTTGCCCAGCCCCATGCGCACTTCGGTGTGCGAACCGAGTTCCTGCGACATCTCTTCGCTCATCAGATCGATGGTCATCGAATGGTTGAAACCATCGGCCTGCGGGCTGTTCTCATTGAAGATGCTCACCCCAAGCTGCTCCAGCACTTTGCGCCTCATCGGCACATCCATCGACAAACCTTGTTCTGCCGGATTGGGCGAATCATCCAGCATCAGGCTGATTTCATGGCTGAGGATTTTGTTGAACTGCTGCAAGCTCGGCATCAGCGCATAATTAAACAGGGCGTAATAAGAGTAGGCTTGGCTGGCAATCAGCAGAGTGAAGAACAGCAGAATGGTTTGAGTAAATGAACTGCGGATACGCATGAGACACCTTTAGGGAAAGAGAATGTTGAGTACCAGCGTCAGGGTGACACTGGTACTGCAAGGGGCGTCAGATTAGCTGGCGGATTTACCATCCGGAACGAACACGTAACCCAGACCCCATACGGTCTGAATATAACGCGGTTTGCTTGGATCAACCTCCAGCATGCGGCGCAGGCGAGAGATCTGCACGTCAATCGAACGCTCCATCGCCGAATATTCACGGCCACGAGCCATGTTCATCAGTTTGTCACGCGACAATGGCTCACGCGCGTTGGTTACCAGCGCTTTCAGCACGGCAAATTCACCCGACGTCAGTGGCATCGCTTCGTCACCACGGAACATTTCCCGCGTGCCGAGATTAAGGCGGAATTCACCAAATTCGACCACGGTATCGTCTGAGCTTGGCGCGCCCGGCGCTTCAATCACCTGGCGACGCAGCACCGCTTTAATACGGGCCAGCAGCTCACGTGGGTTAAATGGTTTTGGCAGATAGTCGTCTGCTCCCACTTCCAGGCCGACGATGCGATCAATTTCATCGCCTTTAGCAGTCAGCATCAGAATCGGAATTGAATTGTTGGCGTTACGCAGACGGCGACAAATCGACAGGCCATCTTCGCCGGGCAGCATCAGATCGAGCACCATCAGGTGAAAGGTTTCACGGGTTAACAGGCGGTCCATCTGCTCACTGTTCGCCACGCTGCGCACCTGAAATCCCTGTTCAGACAAATAACGCTCCAGCAATGCACGCAAACGCGCGTCATCATCGACGACTAAAATTTTGTAGTTTTCTTGCATGTGTCCTGATCCCACCAATTAAGTGACTGCGCCCGATAAGACCGGGGCGAGTAAAATGTAACACTGTTATGCACGCTTAGATTCAAAGAATTGTTAACGTTTATTTCCGTTTACCGCCTTGCAGTAACCCTTTGACGGTTGAGGCGGTTACGCGCCGCTAGGCATTAATTTGCTTTTATCATAGCCCATCAGCACTGAACAACCCGTTTCATGCAGCACAAAACAAAAAAGCCAGCCGCTTGGGCTGACTTTCTCATGAATGACCAGAGAGGATTACAGCTCGCGCACCAGACGCGCAATCTCGTCCCAGTTGCCGCTGTCCATCAGATCGCTCGGCACCATCCAGGTTCCGCCACAGGCAACCACCGACGGGATCGCCAAATAGTCGGCCACATTGCGCGGATTAACGCCGCCTGTCGGCATAAACTGCACCGGATAGACCGCAGACAATGCTTTCAGCATCGCGACGCCGCCCGACGGCTCTGCCGGGAAGAACTTGAGTGTTTTTAGCCCCAGCTCCATCGCCTGTTCAACCAGACTGGGATTATTCACCCCGGGAACAATCGCAATACCGCGCTGTTGGCAGTATTTGACTGTGGTCGGGTTTAATCCCGGGCTGACGATGAAATCGGCCCCCGCGCTGATGGCCTGGTCGACTTGCTGCGTGGTCAGTACCGTGCCTGCGCCAATCAGCAGCTCCGGATACGCGTCGCGCATCAGGCGAATCGATTCCTGCGCCGCATCGGTACGAAACGTCACTTCCGCACAAGGCAGGCCGTTTTCTACCAGCACTTTCGCCAGCGGCACCGCATGCGCCGCATCGTTAATCGCAATCACCGGGACAATTTTGATTTGTTGCAGTCGTTGTTCAAGAGTCATCATCAATACACCTTAAAAAATGAAGCTAAGCAGCGCGACGATCACGAAGGCAATCGTGCCTAGCAGGGTTTCCATTACCGTCCAGGTTTTCAGTGTGGTCTTCTCATCCATTTCCAGCAAGCGGGAAACCAGCCAGAAACCGGAATCGTTGAAGTGTGACAACACCGTCGCACCACCGGCAATCGCAATCACGATAAAACACAAATCCAGCTCACTCAGGCCGACGGTCTGAGACACAATCGGTGCCATCAGCGCCGCGGTGGTGGTCAGCGCCACGGTGGCCGAACCTTGCGCGACGCGCAGACAGGTTGAAATCACAAACGCGGCGACAATCACGGGCATACCCGTGTCCGCCAGTACATCCGCCAACGCCTGACCGATACCGCTTGAGCGCAGCACGCCGCCAAACATACCACCCGCACCAGTGACAAGAATCACCGCACAAATCGGCGCCAGCGCGTCAGTACACAGTTTTTCCAGCTTACCCATGCCGTATTTGCCAGCGAACACACACAAACACACCAGCAAAGTGATCAGCAGGGCGATCGGCGTTTTACCCAGCATACGCAGGAACTCAATCGCGGGTTGCTGACCATCAATCAGGCCCGCCACCGCCAGTGTGTTCAGACCGGTATCCATGAAAATCAGCAATACAGGCAGAATCAGGATCAGCAGAACCGTGGAAAACTTCGGTAAATCAGTTTTGTCTTTGAACATCACTTCGGTGTTCAGAAACGCTTTGGAGAGAGGAATGTTGAATTTATTGCCGGAGTACAGACCAAACAGGTAGGCACCGAAATACCAGGTCGGCATCGCCACCAAAAGGCCGACAATCAGCAGCAGGCCTAAGTCTGCGCCGAGCAAATCCGACGCGGCAACAGGCCCCGGGTGCGGCGGCACAAACGCGTGCATCACCGCAAACGCACCGGCAGCTGGCAGCGCGTATTTGAGCGGCGAACCGCCAAAGCGTTTCGCCACGCTGAACAGGATCGGCATCATTACAATCAGGCCGGCATCAAAGAAAATCGGAAAGCCGAACATCAGCGATGCCACACCAAGCGCCAGCGGCGCGCGCTGCTCGCCGAAATGGCCGATTAAGGTGTCCGCCAGCACTTTCGCCCCGCCAGTCACTTCGAGAATTTTACCGATCATCGCACCAAGGCCGACCAGCAGAGCGACCGAAGCCAATGTGCCGCCAAAACCCGACATCATGGTCGGCACCACTTTCTCACTCGGCATACCAGTGGCGAGGGCGGTGCCAAAGCTCACTAACGTCAGCGAAGCAAAGGCGTGCACCTTCAATTTCATAATCAAAATCAGCAGTGCTGCGATGGCGCAGGCAGCAATCAGCAGCAGATAAGTAGGGTCTGGGCTATGTGCTAATGGTTCCATTTTGTTCACCTTTATCAAGGATTGGATGTTTGTGTATTGGTTCACAAATCTAAAAGTTACGGGTAACATGTTACCGATAACATCACTAAGATAAAGTCAATTCTTAGGGCAAATTTCGAAATTGAGATCTCGCTCAGATCTCGTGATTAAGGAGTCTGTATGACGGGTAGCAGCATTATCGTTATGGGCGTAAGTGGCTCAGGCAAAAGCACCATTGGCGCCAGTATTGCCAAGCATCTCGACGCGAAATTCATCGATGGTGATGACCTACATCCACGCGCCAATATTCAAAAAATGCGCCGCGGTGAACCACTCAACGACGCTGATCGTGCGCCTTGGCTGGAGCGCATTCGCGATGCCGCATTCAGTCTCGAGAACAAGAGCGAACGTGGGGTGATTGTCTGCTCGGCGCTCAAAAGGTGTTATCGCGACCAGATTCGCGAAGGCAATGAGCACATGACGTTTGTGTTTCTTGATGGGGATAAATCTCTGATTCTGGAGCGCATGCGCGCCCGTCAGGGTCACTTTATGAAAACCGATATGCTCGACAGCCAGTTTGCCACGCTGGAGTACCCGACTGCCGACGAGCGCGATGTACTGATCATTCCCATCGATTGCAGCATTGATGAGGTGGTCGCTCATGCCGTCGCGGCACTGACTCAGCAGGAGGCGGTCGCATGATTCAGCCAATCATCGAGCAGGTCACCGAGCGCATTCGCCAGCGCAGCGCACAAACCCGGCAACAATTTCTGGCCAAAACCGCGGCGCAACTCGCAGCCGGGAAAGGCAAAGCCAGCCTGTCGTGCGGTAACTTAGCCCACGCGATCGCCGCATCATGCAGCAACGAAAAATCGCACATTCTTGACTTAACCCGTTCCAATCTGGCCATCGTCACCGCTTACAACGACATGCTCAGCGCCCATCAGGTCTATAAAAACTATCCTGAGCAAATCAAAGCCACACTGGCACCGCTTGGCCATACTGCGCAGGTGGCTGGCGGCGTACCCGCGATGTGCGATGGCGTGACTCAGGGCCAACCGGGCATGGACATGTCGCTGTTCTCACGCGATCTGATTGCCCAGACCACAGCGATGTCTCTCAGCCACAACATGTTCGATGGCACCCTGCTGCTCGGCATCTGTGACAAAATAGCCCCAGGGCAACTGATGGGCGCCCTCGCCTACGCTCATTTGCCGACCGCGTTCATTCCTGCCGGTCCCATGGCGACCGGGATCAGCAACGAAGAAAAAGTTGATGTGCGCCAGAAGTACACCGCCGGTCAGGTCGGTCGCGACGCATTGCTGGAGATGGAATGCAGCTCTTATCACTCACCGGGCACCTGCACCTTTTATGGCACCGCCAACACCAACCAACTGGTGTTTGAAGCCATGGGATTGATGTTGCCGGGATCAGCGTTTGTACCACCGCACAGCGCGCTACGCCAGGCGTTGACCGATTACGCCGCCCAAGCAATTGCGGCGCAGGCGCCGGGCACACCGGGTTATCGCCCTTTGTGCGACGTGGTGACCGAAGAAAGTCTGGTCAATGGCGTGGTAGCACTACTGGCTTCCGGCGGCAGCACCAACCACACCATTCACATGGTCGCAGTCGCGCGCGCCGCGGGCCTGATTCTGACTTGGCAGGACATCAGCGATCTGTCCGATGTGGTGCCGCTGCTGGTCAATGTCTATCCGAACGGCACCGCCGACATCAATGAATTTGAAGCCGCCGGCGGCGTGCCGATGCTGATGACGCGCCTCAATGAGCGCGGCCTGCTGCATCAGAATGTGACGCCCGCCATCGGCAGCTTTGAGCAGCAATTGCAGCGCCCACAGCTGCAGCGTGGCGAACTATACTGGCAAGCGTGCACCGAGACTCTCAACCCCAGCGTGATTGCGCCGCAAGGCGAAGTGTTTCAGGCCAGCGGCGGTATTAAAGTGCTGCAAGGCAACTTGGGCCAGAGCGTGATTAAGATTTCTGCGGTCAAAGCGCAGCATCACGTGATTGAAGCCGAGGCGAAGGTGTTCGATTCGCAGCACGATGTCGAAGCGGCCTATCATCGTGGCGAACTCAATCAGGATTGTGTGGTCGTCGTACGCTACAGCGGACCTGCGGCCAACGGCATGCCGGAGCTGCACAAACTGATGCCGATTCTGGGCAACGTGCAAAAAGCGGGCTATCGCGTGGCGCTGGTCACCGATGGCCGTTTGTCGGGTGCATCGGGCAAAATTCCGGCCGCGATTCATGTTTCGCCAGAAGCACTGCGCGGTGGCGCGATTGGTTTGCTTCAAAATGGAGACCGGATTCGTCTCGATGCCACTCAAGGTCAGTTAACCTGTTTGACGGATTTACGTGGCCGCAAGGCGGTGGCACCCAACTGCGCAGCAACGCAGCAGAGTTGGGGCAGAGAGTTGTTTGCTCAGGCGCGCCATCTGGTGACAGCGGCGGATCAGGGCGCGACGTTTCTATTCGACGCGCAGTAAAGTGAGAATTACAGGCTGTCGCCTTCGGTGAGGCGATAGCCGAGATCAAACACTTTCTGCTCCACCGTTTCTCCTGAGAGCGCAGCCAGCAAGAGCTCTGCGCTTTTTTTGCCAATTTCAAAACGCGGCGTTTCAACACTGGTCAGCTTAGGAATGATTGCCTGACCGATATCCAACGCGTTATACCCGACCACACCAATCTGCTCTGGCACTTTGATACCTTTGTGGGCGCAATACATCATGGCACCAATCGCCACGTCATCGTTGGTGCAGAAAATCGCATCCAGTTGCGGCTGTTCGCGCAGCGCCTTTTCCAGCAGCGCACCACCGAGCGTAAAGCTCGAATGCTCACCCGTTGAGACCTGCAGCGGCTCCAGTCCGGCATCCTGCATCGCTCGCTCATACCCTTTCATCCGCAAGCGGGTTCGCGTATCCAAGCGCGCACCGAGATAAACGATGTGCTTTTTGCCGCGCGCAATCATGTTCTGCACCACTTCGTAAGAGGTTTGCTCGTGATCAAGCCCGACCGCCATATCAATCGGGCTGAGCGGAATTTCCATGGTTTCCACCACCGGGATGCCAGCCGAGTTGAGCATCTGCAACGTGCGGTCGGTGTGGTTGGTTTCGGTCAGGATCAAGCCATCCACACGATAGGACAGCAATGCCGCGATCTTCTCTTCTTCCTCTTTAGAGCTGTAGCCGGTATGCGCAATCAGCGTGTCGTAACCAGCCGCTTTGGTGACCGCTTCGATCCCCTGCACCAGATGGGCAAACACTTGGTTGGAGAGCGAAGGCAGAATAATGCCAATCGCACGGCTGGAGGATTTGGACAGAATCGCCGGTACGCGGTTCTGGATGTAACCGAGCTCATCAATCACTGCCGCGATTTTTTCCTGGGTTTTCTGCGCCACCGAATTCGGGTCACGCAAATAGCGCGACACGGTCATCTTGGTGATGCCCACCTGGTCGGCAATGTCTTGTAATGTCGGTCTGGTTTTTCGCTGCATACTTATCCTAATCGGTGCGGGCTAACGCCGCCCTGTCACGACCCCGGTGTCGGCGGGCTATGATAAAACAAGGCTGTAACCGAAACTACGCCAGTTTTTCACAAAAGCACGCCAAACTGAGCGATCGCGTGCGCATTTACGCATTTTTCTCATATTCGATGTGGTTGATGAACCACTCTTTCTCGCCACTCGGCGTACGGACCACGAACTCGTCATCGACCTCTTTTTTCAGCAGCGCCCGCGCCATCGGCGAGTCAATCGAGATGTAATCTTTCACATCGTCGCCGTAAATTTCTTCTGGCCCGACGATGCGGAATTTTTTCACTTCGCCCGCGCTGTTTTCAATTTCAACCCAGGCGCCGAAGAACACTTTGCCTTCCTGCTGCGGAGAGTAATCGACGATTTTCAGCTCTGGCAGCAGCTTGCGCAGAAAACGCACCCGGCGGTCGATTTGACGCAGCAGACGCTTGTTGAACGTGTAGTCCGCATTCTCGGAGCGATCACCAAGGCTGGCCGCCCAAGTAACGATTTTGGTCACTTCCGGACGGCGTTCATTCCACAGATAGTCGTGCTCTTTTTTGAGTTTATTGTACCCTTCGCGGGTGATCAGCTTGGTTTTCATTTACACCTTAAACATTCTAATAATCATTTGGTTAAAAAAAGCCAAAACCTAAAATCACATCATTTTAGTTTGTTTTATTACATTAAAAAACACTGTTTCAATAGCATTGTGCGATTAAGAATTACTTTCGAGTCGACTTTATTATGTCTGCACACGATGCAAAACTCCAAATCCTCGCCAGCGCTAAAGAGTTGCTGACCCTGATTGTCATGCTGCTTATCGCACCACTCGCCCTGTATATTGACCTCGCGATTCTGCACAACGACATCGGCGAGATCTCCGTCACCGAGCTCACTCAGGAAACATTCGTCGCTTTTGCCGCGCTGCTGTTTGCGCTGGCAGCCAAACGCACGCCACCAGCACGCGGTTTTTATCTGCTGGCGGCGGGCTTCTTCAGCTGCGTACTGATCCGCGAGCTCGACCAGCTGTTTGACCACGTCTATCACGGTTTCTGGCTGATTCCGGCTCTGCTGACGGCCATGCTGTGTATCGGGTACGCATGCCTGTACTGCAACGACTCCATCTGGATTCCGCTGGCTGCCTTTACAAAGCAAAGAGAGTATGTGTATATGGTCGGCGGATTACTCATGGTGCTGGTCTTCAGCCGCGTGTTCGGAAGCGGACGACTGTTGTGGGAGCACATCATGGGTCAGGACTACAATTTTGTATTCAAGAGTGCCTTGCAGGAAGGACTCGAGCTGCTGGGGTACACCTGGATGAGTTACGCCGCCTATTGCCAGTGCTGGCGCCCCCAAACCCACACCGACGAAATTCAATCTTCTCTGACAAGGCTGGTAGACGTTTAAAATAGACTCTGTTGCCCCCACTTCAGTGATTCTGTTGTAAAAAGTGATATCAACCATGAGCTTAGCTATCTGTCAATCGATTGCCAAAGAGCTGAACGTTCGCTCAGAGCAAGTCATCGCCGCCGTCAAACTGATTGACGACGGCAACACCGTTCCGTTTATCGCCCGTTACCGTAAAGAGGTCACCGGCGGTCTGGACGATACCCAGCTGCGTACGCTGGACAGCCGCCTCGCATACCTGCGCGAAATGGATGACCGCCGCCAGACCATTATCAAATCCATTCAGGATCAGGGCAAACTGACTCCTGAACTGGAACAAGCGATTCAGGACGCCGACAGCAAAACCCGTCTGGAAGATCTGTATCTGCCATACAAACCTAAGCGTCGCACCAAAGGCCAAATCGCAATTGAAGCGGGTTTAGAACCGCTGGCAGATAAACTGTGGACGCAGCCGGATACCGATCCGGAGCGTGAAGCAGAACGCTACATTGCTGCCGACAAAGGCATCGACGACAGCAAAGCAGCGCTGGACGGCGCACGCGCCATCATTATGGAACGCATCGCTGAAGATGCGAACCTGCTGGAAAAAATCCGTCAGCACCTGACGCGTAACGCCGAAATCGTCTCGCGCGTGGTGGAAGGGAAAGAGCGTGACGGCGAGAAATTCAAAGATTACTTTGACCACCGCGAGCCCATCAGCAAAGTGCCGTCGCACCGTGCGTTGGCCATGCTACGTGGCCGCAACGAAGGCTTCCTGACCCTGACGCTCAACGCCGATCCGGAATTGGAAGAGACCGCGCGTCAGTCGTACTGCGAAACCCTGATTGCCGAACATTACGGCATTCACCTCAGCCAAGCGGCAGCCGACGCGTGGCGCAAACAGGTGATCAGTTGGTCATGGCGCATCAAGGTTTCGATGCACATGGAAACCGAATTGATGAGCGCGATGAAAGAGCGCGCCGAAATCGATGCTATCGACGTGTTCGCCACCAACCTGAAAGATTTGCTGATGGCAGCCCCGGCAGGCCCGCGCGCAACCCTTGGCCTCGATCCGGGCCTGCGTACTGGGTGTAAAGTGGCGGTGGTGGATGCCACCGGTAAAGTGCTCGCGACTGACACCATTTATCCGCACCAACCGCACAATCAATACGACCGCGCGATGGCGAGCGTGGCAGCGCTGGTGAAGCAACACCATGTCGATCTGATTGCGATCGGTAACGGCACCGCATCGCGTGAAACCGACGCTTTTGCTGCTGACCTCATCAAGCGCGGCAACCTCAAAGTGCAAAAAATCACGGTGAGCGAAGCCGGCGCCTCGGTGTATTCAGCGTCCGAACTGGCTGCCAAAGAGTTCCCGAATCTGGATGTTTCCCTGCGCGGCGCAGTGTCCATTGCCCGTCGCCTGCAAGACCCGCTGGCAGAGCTGGTGAAAATCGATCCGAAATCCATCGGGGTCGGCCAATATCAACACGACGTCAGCCAGTCGATGCTGGCCAAGCGTCTTGATGCCGTGGTGGAAGACTGTGTGAACGCCGTGGGCGTGGATGTCAACACTGCCTCTCCGGCGCTGCTCACGCGCGTCGCGGGCCTGTCGAGCACGCTGGCGCAGAATATCGTGGACTACCGCGATGAAAACGGCCGCTTTGATTCGCGCAGTGCACTGAAAAAAGTGCCGCGTCTGGGGCCAAAAGCCTTTGAACAGTGTGCCGGCTTCCTGCGCATTATGGATGGCAAAAACCCGCTCGATGCCTCTGCGGTGCACCCGGAAGCGTATCCGGTAGTGAAAAACATCGCGGAGAAAAACCAAAAAGCGATCAAAGCGCTGATTGGGAACAGCGAGTTTCTGCGCAACCTGCGCGCGGTCGATTACACCGACGAACACTTCGGGGTGCCGACCGTGAGCGACATCATCAAAGAGCTCGACAAGCCGGGTCGTGACCCGCGCCCTGAGTTCAAAACCGCGACCTTCGCCGACGGCGTGAATGAAGTATCGGATCTCGAAATCGGCATGGTGCTGGAAGGCGTGGTGTCGAACGTGGCCAACTTCGGCGCATTTGTCGACATCGGCGTGCATCAGGACGGGTTAGTCCACATCTCTGCGCTGACCGATCGCTTTGTCTCCGACCCTCGCGAAGTGGTCAAAGCGGGCGACATCGTGAAAGTTAAGGTCATGGAAGTTGACGTGCAGCGTAAACGCATTGCGCTTACTATGCGCCTGAATGACGAACCGGGCCAGGAAAGCCGTCCGGCGCGCAGCAGCCAGCCGCGCCAAGAGCGTTCGCCGCGTCGGCGTGATGAACCGTCCAACGCGGGTGGCGCGATGAGCGGCGCCTTTGCCGCGGCCTTTGCCAAAGCGAAGAAATAAGCGCTATTGAGCTGAAAAAGAAAATCCCCAGTGGAATATTCCGCTGGGGATTTTTTCTGCGTGTCTCATCGCAAGCGATGACTACAAGACCGCAATCACTTCTGATGGCGTGTTCGGCGCTACAGCATGGCCGTAATGGAATTTGATTACGGTGCGCCGCTTGGCCATTTTGCCTTCAGTTATCGCAGCATCAATAACGCGTTTCGGCAGGCGAAACCGCATCGCATAACCTTTACCCTGCGAATGGCTGTAAGTCGACAAAGCCAGCAGATCGAACAATCGCTCCAGCTCACTTTTCGGCTCGTCATGCGGACGCACCGTCGTCTCGGTCTCCTGATCCAGCTCATAGCCGGGATGCTCAGACGGATCCCAGGACGACTGCTTACGCCGTTTGTCGTCGCCTTTGACCTTACGCTCCGCGTTGGGTTTGGTCAGCTCTACTGTCGGCATCACAGGCTCACGGACTCGGTTGTCACGCGCGGCCTGCTCTGTCGGCACGTTTACTGATGGGGCGATAAGTGGCACGCTGACATTTGTCGGTGACACGATCATAGCCGAAACCTCCTCAGTATCGCCCGGCCCGGTCGGCGCGTTCACGCGTCGGGGTTAGCTTATTTATCGACCAGTAGTGACAAACATTGAGTGATATTTATGTTAACGCGCGGAATTAAGCCAAAGGTTTAGTGTTGTCCGGCGAACGCCACCAGTTGCTGACAGAAAGTGTCAAACTCTGTCATGAACGGCGCATGGGAAGATTCGGTGAAAATATATTGCTGACTGTCTGGCACCACCTGAGCCAGATCGTGCGCCACTTTAACCGGCACCAACCCGTCAAGGCGACCATACAGGCGCAGCAGCGGCACCGAAATGTGCGGCAGTTGCTCACGCAAATCGACATTAGCCAACATTTGCAAGCCCGCCAGCAAAGAGTGTGGGTTCGGGCTGGGACGCGACAACACTGCCTGCTTGAGGGTTTTGACGTCCTGACGCGCGGATGGGCTGCCCATTGCCTGCAACGCCATAAAGCGCTCAATCGTGGTTTGAAAATCGTCCACCAGTTGATCGGTAAACGCACTCAGCACCTGAGGCTGAATGCCACGCCACGGGCGCTCGGCAGCAAATTTCGGTGATGAGGCGACCGTGACTAATTTGGCAACATACTCGCTGTGGTGCAGCGCCATATGCGTCGCCACCAGCCCACCCAGTGACCAACCGACCCAAATCGCCTGCTTCGGAGCACGTTCCGTCAAACGTTGAGCAATGGCTTCGAGAGAATCCGCATGTTGATCGGCGCTGTGTCCGTAGCCGGGCAAATCGACCACATGCACGCGAAAATGCGCAGCCAGTACCTCGGCGGTTTGCTGCCACACGGCGCCATTCATCCCCCAGCCGTGCACCAACACCAAATCCGGGCCGCTGCCGTTTACCTGCCAATACAACTCCGCTGCCATCGTCACATGTTCTCCTACTTATTCCATGCACACCGTGCTTGAGCCTGTCGCAATGATAGCGCCATACCCTTTAGTTTTGGTCTGTTATGTTAACCAATCGACTTCAAAAAACCATGTTTTCGTGGCTGAGACCGTCGTGTCAGCTGTGCGGTTTGCCCCTTGAATCGCATAACACGCAGAGCTTGTGTGGCGCATGCCTCAACTGGTACGCACCAACCACGCGTTGCGCTCGCTGCGGCCTGCCTTGTGAAACCGCCACCGAACAGTGTGGCCAATGCCTGACATCGCCGCCGCCGTGGCATAAGCTCTATTGTTTGGGCGATTACCGTTTTCCACTCAGTCAGAGCGTGCATCAGCTCAAATATCAGCGCCAGTTCTGGCAAGCGCAGCCGCTGGCCGGATTGTTAGCCCCACGAATAGTATCGCCCGCCCCTCTGGTGACCTGCGTGCCGCTGCACTGGCGCCGCCATGCCTGGCGCGGTTTCAATCAAAGTGATGTTTTGGCACGTCAACTTGCGCAGCAACTCGGCAGCCAATACCAGCCTCGGCTGTTTTCCCGTCGCCTGGCCACCCCGCCGCAGCAAGGCCTGAACAAAGCTCAGCGCCGGCGCAATCTCAACCAAGCTTTTGTCTTAAACAGTGCACCGAGCCACAGACATATCGCGATCGTTGATGATGTCGTCACCACAGGCAGTACGGTGCGACAATTATGCAATTTACTGCTTGATGTAGGCGTCGAAAGCCTTGATATTTACTGCATATGCCGCACTCCTGAACCGGGTGACTGACCCCAGCGTTAAAATGCGCTCACAAAAAAGGGCTGGATCCTCGGCTCGACAGGAGTAGAATGGTGACTAAATAGCCTACAATTTTACTCAGGTATTCGTCGTGTCAAATACTATTACTATTACCGAATCTGCCCAGTCTCACTTTGCTAAGCTGCTTGCTCAGCAACCAGAAGGCACTAACATTCGTGTGTTCGTGGTCAACCCGGGCACCCAAAATGCGGAATGTGGCGTGTCTTACTGCCCGCCTGAGGCTGTGGAAGCTACCGATACTGAAATCCCATACAGCGATTTTTCTGCGTATGTGGACGAACTGAGCCTGCCATTCCTGGAAGAAGCCGTGATCGACTTCGTAACAGACAAAATGGGCTCACAACTGACGCTGAAAGCACCGAACGCGAAAATGCGTAAAGTGTCGGATGACGCCTCACTGATGGAACGCGTTGAATACGCGATTCAGACTCAGGTTAACCCACAACTGGCAGGTCACGGCGGTCACGTCCAACTGTTGGAAATCTCGGACGACGGCGTTGCGCTGGTTCAGTTCGGCGGCGGCTGTAACGGCTGTTCAATGGTGGACGTAACACTGAAAGAAGGGATCGAAAAAGAGCTGCTGGCTCAGTTCGAAGGTGAACTGACTGCGGTGCGCGATTCCACCGAACACGATCGTGGTGAGCACTCTTACTACTGATACACCGACAACGAAAAGCTGATGCGTGCATCAGCTTTTTTTATTTTCTGCGCCAGCACGTGTGGTCGCCTGTAAAGAGTGATATTTTCACTCGCAAGATTTTCTCATATAGTAAGAAAACTTTTGAATGCGAAGGAGTTAGCGTATGCCATCTAAATCATTACCGGAGATTTTGGCCCGTAGTACGGTTGCCAAGTCGAGACTGTTTGCCATTGAGGCGCTCGACCTCCGTTTTTCTAATGGTGAGCAACGCACCTACGAACGCATGAAACCCAGTGGCCGCAACGCCGTGATGATGGTACCAGTCACCGAGAGCGGCGATCTGCTGTTGGTGCGCGAATACGCCGCGGGCACTGAAAACTACGAACTCGGTTTTCCCAAAGGTTTGATTGACCCGGGAGAATCAGCTCAGGAAGCCGCCGTGCGCGAACTGAAAGAAGAGATTGGCTTTGGTGCGCATCGCTTAACCCACCTCAAAGAAGTGGTGTTGGCGCCGTCGTATTTTTCCAGCCGTATGACACTCTTCATCGCACAGGATCTATACTCAGAACAATTGGAAGGCGATGAACCTGAGCCACTCGAAGTGGTTCGCTGGCCCCTCGCTCAAGCCGAAGAGTTGCTGACTCACTTAGATTTTAGCGAAGCTCGCAGCATCACTGCACTACTGCTCGCTCTGCGCCATTTGCAATCCTGACCAGCAGAGCTAAAGGAAAGAGTATGCCTACCGCCAAAGATCTGTCTCACCTGCTGCCCGATGTCATCAGCATCGCGCGTTCTGCCGGACAACTGATTCTCGATATTTACGAGAACAAATCCTACGAATCCTATACCAAAAGTGATGAAACCCCAGTCACCAGCGCCGATCTCGCAGCGCATAAACTGGTGGTGGAACGCCTGAGCGAACTGACACCGGACATTCCGGTGTTATCCGAAGAAGCGGCGAACATTAGCCTGACCACGCGGGAAACCTGGCAGCGCTATTGGCTGGTTGACCCCTTGGATGGCACGCAGGAGTTCATCGCCCGTAGCGGTGATTTCGCGACCATCATTGCGCTGGTGGAAAACAACCGACCAGTGATGGGCGTGGTGTATGGCCCGGTTTCCGGCGTCACTTACTACGCGTATTCCGGCAAAGGCGCATGGAAGATCCCGGATATGTCGGAAAGCCTGCGCATCGAGACCCACAAACATGAACTGCCGGGACAGTCGATCGCGATTGCCATCAGCCGCCGTCAGGACATTAACCGCATTACCAACCGGTTAAGCAGTCAATGGAACTACGAATTGGTGCCACTCGGCTCTGCAGCACTCAAAGCGTGCCTGGTCGCAGAAGGGGCGGTCGATTGCTACCTGCGTCTAGGGCCGACTGGCGAGTGGGACACCGCCGCGACCCAGTGTATTGTAGAAGAAGCCGGCGGGCGCATACTCAGCACCCAGTTAGAACCGCTGTCGTACAACGAGCGGGATACGCTGGAGAACCCGAACTTTATTGTGCTGGGTGACGCTGACCTGCCATGGGACAAGATTCTCAAGGTCAAAGATTAAAAAAGGGCGAGATAATCTCGCCCTTTTCTTTACAGCTGGCCCTGACGGGAAAACTGAAAACGTCCTTGTCCATCCGGACGTGACAGATATTTAAGCTGCTCAGCCATAGAGTTGGGAAATTCTGCGCCGGGTTTAAACCAGGCCTGAGCAGTAAAACGGCGATTGGCATTAATCTGTGCGCTAAATTCACTGCTCACCTGGCCACTCTGCTGACCGCCTTTGACGTTCAATACGTTGTCTTCACATCCCACTTCGGCCATGACCGGCCCAAGCTGTAAATCGCCAAGCGGTGACTGAATGGCACTCTGAGCCCACACCAGATTGCCACTGGCCGCACGACACCAAGGCGCTCCATAGCGATAATCACGCAGTGTCAGCTCGACCTGTCCCATAGCATTGATAGGCAGTGGCAGATGCAGCGACTGCACCACTTTTTCTGCAGGCGCAGACACCACCATCTCCTCGGCAAACGGGCCGGAAAAAGTGTAACCCACCATGCCTTTGCCGCGCACATCCAGATCACTGCCGCGTCCAAAACGCACCGCGACTTTGGCTTCGGCGCTGAGCAGTGAGGACCACTGCAACTGCCAGTTCAACGCACCGAGATTGCTGTGCTGCCAGCGCACCTGACTGGCACTTCCCTGCCACCAACTGCCCTGCACACCTTGCAGCTCAAGCCCCGACGGCAATGGCACCGACTTAAGCACCACGCTAGCCGGTAAATGGACAATCGCACTGACCACAAACACCACCACAAACAGGGCGACATAACCTAACTTGTGTTTCATCACACTCCCCGTTTCAACTGCAGACGTTTCACTTCTACCACGCCCGGCACTTTACCGCGGTCGAGATCCATAAATTCGACATCCACACCCTGTTTCTCTTTGAGGTACGCAATCCACGAGACCAGTTGTGAGAAGGGCAGTGGCTGAATCCACACTTGCATCATCTCACCTCGAGGCTGCACGCGGATCAGCTCAATATTAAACTGACGCGTCGAGCTGGAAATAACCTGATTAAGCGGTTGAGCCGTGCCCACCACACCTCCCTGCCGACGCAGTGTGACGATATCGTCAGCGGTGGACTGCACCCATTGCAGAAGCTGCTGCTCCGAGACAATACGCGCTCTCGCCGCGTCACTGCGTTGCTGCAGCGGCTGCAGCACACCCCAGTAGAGAATGCCCAGCAGCAGCAAACCGCCGCACACCAGCACCAGACGCTGCTCACGCTGGCTGATACTGCTCCACCAAGTGTGGAGTGAGGTTTGTAACGGGTTGAGTAAATTCTTCATGCTCTGCCCCTATTTGCGTTTGAGGACATACGACCCCACCACTAATTCGCCATTTTTGCTCAGTTGCCCTTGCTCAACCGCAAAGTTCTCTTCGAACTTCACCCGTGCTTGCTCAAAGGTCTGGAAATCTTTACTGGTTGCTTCCAGGCGCACTTCGCCGCGATCGCCATCAAAACGCAGGCTCTGCACCTGCAGCGCGCTGATACTGCGCAGAGTATCCGGCAACTTGCTCAGCCAGCCCAACACATGCTCACCGCTGCTGCCTCCGGATAACATCGCCAGTTCATCGCTCATTTGGCGTTTTAAATAGCTGACGGTCGGAATGCGCTGCTTATCAGGGAAAATGACTCGGAAAATGCGTTCACTTTCCGCACGGTAAGTCTGTGCGGTCGTTTCATATTGATAAGCTTCAACCAGGCGATATCCCATCGATACCACCAGCAGTAACCCGGCGGCAATGGCCGCTTTGCGCCACACCAGCCAGTATTTAGACCAGGAAGATTTCGGCGTGAATTCTCCAGTCAGCAAGGTCATTTTGCTGCGCAATGCTTCCTGTGTCAGGACCTGCATCACCAGCTCAGAAGGCTCGCTGCGCCAATCCTGACCTTCTGCCAGCGTGAGCTCAGGTAGCGGCGTGTAGGCCGTTAACGGCAGCCAGGCATCACCATCACGCACCCAATCCGACTGACTGAACAGCGGCAACCATTGAGCTTCCACGCTCAGGCCTGAAAACTCGCCCTTACGCACCAGCCATTCATCGCCCAGTTGCACCGCAGCCATGCCTTCGGCCTGTGGCAGCGCGAGTACATCCGGCAGGACGCGTTTCACATCAAACTGGAGGGCTTTCAGAGTGTCGAGGCACGATTGCAACCATTGGCGATCTACCCCGGCAACCGAGGCCACGCCACCACTTTTGTTCAATACGCTGAAATGCAGCTCATCGACATCCTGCGCAATCTCATCTTCCACCAAATACGGCAGCATCGATTCCAGTTGTCGGCTGGCGCCCGATGGAATATCGACTTGCGTCAGTACCACATCACTGGCCGCTAACAACAGCAACGTCGAGCGCTGAGCCGCATACGGGGTCAGTTCTTCCAACTGATCCAAACCAGCCACTTCTCCGCTGGCGATCACCGCCTGCTGCTGAGGCGACCACACCAACCAGGGAATGGTGGCATCTTGTTGACTACTCAGCCGAACGGTCAGAAACTCGCTCACTGATTCCTCCAAAGCGACGGCGTATCACCGTTGCAGTTTCTTGTTCATTACTATAAAACAGGCTCCGGACACGCACGCGGGACTCGTCCACTTTCACCTGCGCATCCAGTTCAAAATATTGGCTATCTACAGCCAGATACGCTTTGGCTTCATCACGTATTGCGCTGTCCACCGCTGCTATCTGGGCTTCCGCCAGAAAGTTATCGACACTGCTCCAACCATCAAACGGTCGGTTTTCCAATACCGTTTTGGCATTGGCGTCGCTCAGCGCCGGGCTGAACATCGCGGCCAGCAGTTTGGCCTGATCCGGTGCCAGTGTATTGATGTTGAGCCGCCAGTCATCGACTGGCAACGCACACACATACGGCAATAATTTCTGCATCACATCGCCACTGACCTGATTGACTGCCCGCAGCTCGCTGGCATCGGCCAGCAGCGAGTTGGCCGCCAGATACGCGGGCGACATCGACTCGTAGTAACTGTCTTCGACCCCGCTCGACGCGTTGACGCTGTCGTTGCTGTCGATGTAATCCCAGGTCGAATCGGCAATGGTTTCAGCCTGGTAATTATCGATGTCGAGATCATCGAGCAATGCGCGCCACACGCGATAAACATAAGGCTGGCTGGTGCCGGTATTGACGGCTTGTTCACTGGCAAACACATTGACGTTAAAACACGCCTGCTTGTCGGTAATGCTGCCCACCACTTCACCATAATCCAGCGGATAGCGGCGGTCTTTCTGCGCCCATGGCTGATTAAGACTCACCACATCGTTATCTTTCAGGCTCTGCTCAATCGCCGCTCTGGCCAGCGCTTCCACCCCGACGCTGTACCAGTATGCCTGTTGATAATTGAGCTGGTGACCCGTACGCTGGAACTGAGTAAACATACGTTGCGACATCGTTGCGGCGATGGAAACCATGATCGCAAGCAGCAGCAGAACGATAATCAGGGCAACACCACGCTGGTTACGAATCATTGCCATCTCCCAACTGACCACCCGTGGTCAGGTAGATGCGTTCAATCTGACCGTAATCTTTCAGTGTCAGCGTGATCGATACGGCCTGCGGAATGGCGTTTTTGGCATCCCATTCATCCAGCCACTCCCCTTTGTGATAAAACTTCATCGACCAGGATTCAACCTGAGTCAGCAGCGGCATTACGACAGGCTCTTGGGCCACGGGCGTGTCGGCATAACGCCACCACAACCGTTCAAGCACGCCATCTTTTATACGATAGCCAACCTTAGCAACTTCGCCACGCGGAAACTGTTGCTGCGGGTTATGCCACCCCAAACGCACAAACAGCACGCCTTTGCTGTCAGAGTCGAGCAGATAGTCACTCCACAGCAGCATTTTTTCGCCCGGCTCTTCGCCATTGGTTCGAAAGCGGCGCAGCGCCATCTGACGAAAATCGGCATCCATCATCACCACGGCACGTTGCAGCTCGCTCAGGCGGGCTTCGCGCTCAGCAGACAAACTGTTGCTGCGCTGCACCTGATTCAGCACCTGATACGCCGCAAGACTCAGACTGGCAAAAATGGCCATTGCCACCAGCACTTCAATCAGGGTGAAGCCGCGCAGGCGGCGCTGACGTCCAGCGTTATTTCGCCACATAACTTCTCACCGTGACCACCGGAGCGGCTTTTTTCTCAGTCGCAACACTGACGTCAAACGCCGCCAGAATATCGTTACTGGTTTTCACTGGCGTGACTTTCCAGTACCAGGTGCGTCCTGCCAGTTGCTGCGTCCCTTCCCGTGCCTGTGGCGTGGTATTCGCCAGCATGACATTGGCCATTTGATTATCCACCACCATCGCCGCAAAGGTTTTCTCTTCCAGATAGCTGATGGTATTGATGTGCTGGCTCACGGCGCGCATGACACTGATGGCCGCGGTGGCAAAAATGGCCAGTGCGACCAGCACTTCCAGCAGAGTAAACCCTCGCTTAGCGCTTCGCATTGTGCTCTCCCGGCGCCAGCAGGCGAATTTCACCATTATCCTGCACACGCACCTGCCACCCTTTCTCCGGGTTATCCCCGGTTGCGAAGACATCAAGCGTAAACGGGGTCAGCTCACCGCTGGACAGAATAAACACCTGCGGCGGACGCACTTTCTTCTCGTCTTCCTTCGCGGCAAACATCTCTTCATCAAACAGCGAGCCGGGTTTGAACAGTCGATCTTTGTCCTGCCAGACATCGCCGCCTGGCAAAAACTGCATCGCCAGACCCTCTTTCAGCGCTAACATCGAAGCAAAACCGGACTTATTCAGCCGCTGCCAGCCTTTCTCATTCAGACTGAGAAAATGCAGTTGGTGCGTTTTTTCATCCACGCGCAGGCCATAATCAAGCCCGCTGAGGATCGCTTCTTCATTCAGCAGTTGCAGACGCTGATAAAGGCTTTCCGCGACTTCTTTGGCGTCGTCGTTCTGTTTCGAAGGCAACGTGGCAATCACTGCCACGGCACTCATTGACAACAGCACCAACACCAGCAGAATTTCCAGCAGGGTAAACCCGCGTTTGCACTTCATCACACCGTCGCAACTCGTCATACATCACCGGGCGGCAGAACCGCCCTACCGACCTTATTGGAAATCCTGCAGGTTCCAGTTACCGATATCGGTACTGGTTCCTTCACCGCCTTCCTGACCATCCGCACCCAGCGTAAAGACGTCAATCGTGCCTTTATCACCCGGGCTCAGGTATTGGTAATCGTTGCCCCAAGGATCTTTTGGCAGACGCTTAATGTAGCCACCGGCACGGTAGTTGCGCGGCTCAGGACTGGATGGTTTGTTGACCAGCGCGTCAAGCCCTTGGTCGGTGGTTGGGTAAACGTTGTTGTCCAGTTTGTACATATCGAGTGCATTTTCCAGTGCCACGATGTCCGTAATCGCTTTCTGTTGGTCCGCTTTTTCTTTGTTACCTAACAGATTAGGAACAACGAAGCTGGCCAGAATACCCAGAATCACCACCACGACCATCACTTCCAGCAAGGTAAAACCAGACTGTTTGTTTACTTTTTTGTTCATAAAGACTCCATGTTAAACAAGGCGAAGTTGAGCCGACTCAGCGGCTCATCAAGTTATTCATTTCAAGAATAGGCATCAGCGTTGCCATGACGATAAACAGCACCAGACCTGCCATCAGCGCGATCAGTGCCGGAGTGAAAATCCCCAGCGCAATATTGACCGTGGATTCAAAGTTGGTGTCCTGGTTATCGGCCGCGCGCGTGAGCATGCTTTCCAGCTCACCACTCTGCTCGCCACTGGCGATCATGTGCAGCATCATCGGAGGAAACAGTTTGGTCTGATCGAGCGCTTTACGCAGGCTCGAACCTTCACGCACGTTCTCAGCCGCCGCCAGCACTTGCTGTTTGACGTACTGATTGGTCATGACATCGACCGCCACGCGCATACCATCGAGAATAGGAATGGCACTGGAGGTACAGATGGACAGCGTGCGCGCAAAACGCGAGGTGTTCAGGCCGCGGGCAATTTTGCCGATGACCGGCATGTGAATCACTCGGCGATCCCAGTTCAGGCGCACATCCGGCTTACGCAGCAGCCAGCGGCACAGGTAGACCACCAGCATCAGCGCAATCACCAACTGGATACCCCAATGCTGCACAAAATCACTGGCCGAGAGCAGAAACTGAGTCGATTTCGGCAGTTCCTGCCCCATCTGAATAAACTGGCCGACAATTTTCGGGACCACTGCGGCCAGCAGAAACGCCACGATACAGACTGCAAATACCACCAGTACAATCGGATACAGCATTGCCTGTAGCAGTTTGGAACGCAGTTTCTGGCGGTTTTCTGCATAATCCGCCAGACGCTCCAGCACCGAATCAAGATGACCGGATTTTTCCCCGGCAGCCACCATGGAGCGAAACAGCTCATCAAACACCTGCGGGTAATCCGCCATACTGTCTGCCAGCGTATAACCTTCGGTGACTTTGGAGCGTACCGCCGCCAGCATATTGCGAATACGAGGTTTCTCAGACTGCTCGGACACCGCGCGCAGACACTCTTCCAGCGGCATACCCGACTGTACCAGCGTTGAAAGCTGACGCGTCAGCAGCGCCAGATCCGGCGTGCTGATACCACGACGGGAGAAACCGAGACTGGCACTCTGCGCCTTAGCCGCTTTGACTTTGGTTTCGACGACCTCGACCGGCACCAGCCCCTGCTCTTTGAGACGCAGGCGCACCTGACGCGCATTGTCGCCTTCCAAGACACCTTTTTTCTGTTTGCCACGAGCATCCAGCGCTTTGTATTCAAACGCGGCCATCAGGACTCCTTGGTCACGCGCATCACTTCTTCAAGCGAGGTCACGCCCAGACGCACTTTTTCCAGGCCATCGTCGCGAATGCTCGGTGTGGTTTCGCGCACCAGCTTTTCAATCGCCTGTTCACCCGCTTCGGCGTGAATCAGCGCCTGAACTTCATCCGTCACCAGCACCAGTTCATGGATCCCGGTCCGGCCACGATAGCCTTTGAAGTTACATTTCTCGCAGCCATGCGCTTTGTATAAGATCAGCTCATCTTTTTTCTTCAAATCGAACAACTTACGCTGCTCTTTATCCGCTTCATACGGCACTTTACAGTCCGGGCACAGGGTACGTACCAGACGCTGAGCCAATACGCCCAGCAGCGATGAAGAAATCAGAAATGGTTCAATGCCCATATCGCGCAGACGCGTCACCGCGCCAATCGCAGTATTGGTGTGCAGCGTTGACATCACCAGGTGACCAGTCAGCGACGCCTGTACGGCAATCTGCGCAGTCTCCAGGTCGCGAATCTCCCCCACCATCACCACATCCGGGTCCTGGCGCAAAATAGCACGCAACCCGCGGGCAAAGGTCATGTCCACTTTCGGGTTAACCTGAGTCTGGCCAATGCCGTCGATATCGAATTCGATCGGATCTTCGACGGTCAGAATATTGCGCTCGTTGCTGTTGAGCTCCTGCAAACCAGCATACAGCGTGGTCGATTTACCCGAACCCGTCGGGCCGGTAACCAGCAAAATGCCGTGCGGGCGTTCAATCAGATGGCGGAAGTTGTCGTGGTTACGCTCGGTCATTCCCAAACTGTGCAGATCCAGACGGGTCGCGTTTTTGTCGAGCAGACGCATAACCACCCGTTCGCCATGGGATGAGGGCATGGTTGACACCCGCACATCCACCGAACGACCACCAATGCGCAGCGAAATCCGGCCATCCTGCGGGACGCGTTTTTCTGCAATATCGAGCTTAGCCATGACTTTGACCCGCGACACCAGCAGCGGCGAGAGCTTGCGGCTCGGCGACAACACTTCACGCAGTACACCGTCGACACGAAAACGAATCGACAACGCTTTCTCAAACGTCTCGATATGAATATCGGATGCGCCTTCTTTGATCGCTTCGCCGAGCATGGCGTTAATCAGTTTAATGATGGGCGCATCGTCTTCCGATTCGAGCAGGTCTTCGTTTTGTGGCAATTCTTCCACTATCGAGAAGAAATCATCGCTGTCGGCACCGATGTCTTCCATTAACTGACGGGCTTCCGACGAATCACGCTGGTACACCTGAGTCAGTTTGCTTTCAAACTCGTTCGCTGGCAGCTCGACTAAGGTCAGTCTGCCTTTGACCACGCGGCGGACCTCAGCCAGCGGCGCCATCGACATCGGAGCCACGTAATAGACCGTCGGCGTCTCTAGGCCATCGTGCCATTCCAGCACAATCTTGTAGCGGTTCGCGAAGCTAAACGGCAAACGGCGAACCAGATTACGGGCCACTTGCGCTGCTACCACTTCCGTCATTGCTTCTCGTCCATTTGTTCAATAAATGCCTGAATTTCAGGTTGATGCAGGCGATCCTGACCATATTTCGGCAGCACCGGAATGTTGCTGTCTTCCATCAGTTTCAAGCCTTTATCCGCTTTAAACAGTTGTTCAGCGCGAATGTAGTTGTATTTACGCTGCGTAATACCATCGGCGGTTACGCCGTTGCGGATGATGGTTGGCTTGATAAAGACCATCAGGTTTTTCTTCTCAACCTGAGTACTGGTTGAGGTGAACAGATGGCCCAGAATCGGAATGTCGCCCAGCAGTGGCACTTTGGATTCGCTTTCAGCCGTACGCTCATCAATCAAGCCACCCAGCACCAGCATCTGACCATCCTGTACCATGACAGAAGTATTGAGCTGACGTTTGGCAAAACGCACATCGACCGCGCCATTCGCACCCAGTACGTTGGAAACTTCCTGTTCAATCGACAGCTGTACGGAATCGCCTTCGTTGATTTGTGGTACCACTTTGAGTTTGATACCGACCTCTTTACGATCCACCGTCTGAAACGGATTATCGTTATTTGAGCTCGATGTTGAGCCAGTAATCACCGGCACTTCTTCACCGACGATGAACGACGCTTCGCCGTTATCCATCACGGTGATGCTTGGCGATGACAGGATGTTGGTGTTGGAGTTGGTCGATACCGCGCTGATCAGTGCGGTCCAGTCGCCCATCAGCACGCTGACCGCAGCACCATTGATGCCGGAGAGTGCTGACGCGAGGCTGGTGTAATCACCCGATTCGGTACTGGTATAAGGACGACGGTTGCCGCTTGAGTCATAGTAGTACTCGGTCGTGGTCTGATCTTTGGCTTCTTCCAGACCGACCATCACATTACCGATCGAAGCGCCGCTGTTGCTGAACTGCACCACAGAGCCGCTTTCCAAAGAGCCCCACTGCACGCCTAGGTTAATACCGTCTGCTTCCGACATTTCGACGATCAGCGCTTCAATTAGGACCTGAGCACGACGAATATCCAGTTGTGCAACCACATCCAGAATCGCGTTCATGATGTCCTGCGGCGCCGTGATCACCAGTGAGTTGGTTTCAGCATGCGCAGCAATCATCACGTCATTACGCTGGCCGCCCCCGGACGCTGTGGCGCCTTTCTGGCCATTTTGCTTATCGGCCTGCAGGTTATCCGACACGCCTTTGAGCACATCGACCAGGTCTTCCGCTTTGGCGTATTTGAGGTACACCACGCGGTTATTGCCTTTGGTCGCCATCTCAACATCCAGCTGTCTGATCAGACGTTTGAGACGTTCACGCACTTTCGGGTCACCGGAAATCAGAATTGAATTGGTTCGCTCGTCGGCGACGAATTTCGGCTGCAGGAATTCCGGCGTATTTTTCGCGTCGTTGGCCTTATTGAGCGCTTCAACGATACGCACCATTTCAGACGCCGACGCATTTTTAAGCTCAACCACTTCGATGTCTTTATCACCAGCCTGATCGACACGACGAATAATGTCCGCCAGACGGTTAACCACCGCCGCGCGGCCAGTGATCAGAATGATGTTAGCCGGGTCGTAATGCACCACGTTACCCGCGCCTGCGTTATCAATCAGCTGACGCAGCAGCGGCGAGAGTTCACGCACTGATACGTTTTTGACCGCCACTACCTGAGTGATGACGTTGTCGCCGTTGGCGCGATCATTATCGCCCAGAACCGGAATGGCGGACGTTTTGGCATCCTTCGCCTTGATGACTTTCAGCACGCCGTTGTCCATTTCAACCACCGCGAAGCCGTACACTTCGAGAACATTGAGGAAAAAGCTGTAGTACTGCTTTTCATTCAACGTATCGTAGCTGCGGACATCCACTTTGCCTCGTACAGAAGGGTCAACAATAATGGTTTTCTCGAGGTTGCGGCCGACAATGTTGATGAATTCCTGAATATCCGTGCCTTTAAAGCTGGCGCTGAATTCATTCGCCAGTGCTAACGGCGTTGCCAATAAACTTCCGGCTAACAGCCATGCACTTTTGTTAAGCCAATGCTTCACAGAATACTCCCTCAACGTTTGCTGACACTTTGATGTTAAAACTGAATATAGATGTCATGTTGCTGTCCATCTCGTTCTACTGTGAGGTTAATCTCGGTCAAATCCGTAATCGACTCAAAGACCTTGCTCATCACGTCCGGATCCGTCAGATCCAGACCATTTAATTGTGTGGCGATATCGCCGTTCTGTAATCCCACTGACTCAAACAGTGCCGGGTCTTTACCCGGGCTGACACGGTAGCCCAGAATTTTGTCATCCTGCTTCAACTGGGAGAGCGTGACGTATTGGAAAATTTCGCGGGGGTTTTTGGCGACCGCGGCGCGAATCGCGTCGAGTTTATCTTCCACGGGCGTGTCTTTGGCTGTTCGGGTTGGTGCTGCGGCAGGTTGGGCACTGACTTTAGAATAGTCTATTCCTTCCAGCATCAGGGTCTCATCCCGGCCAGAATTATCAATAATGACCCGATCCGGCATCACCGCTTTGAGTTTTACTCGCGTGCCTTCAATCACTTCATTCAGACCATACGTTGCCTGAGACCCACGATTGGCAATCACCGCCAAACTCTGGCTCGGCTCAGAACTCGCAACAACGCCCACCAGCACCAGGTTTAAACGGGTTTTAGGCGCGTCGACTTTGACAGGCGCCGGAGGTGGCGTCTGGTCGTTGTAATGTCCGAACAGATCGCCTTTCTGCAATACGCTGATGTCCATGCCACTGTTGGTTTTGGGCTGAGCCGACGCATTGGCTGACCATGCGGCGACCGTCGTCTGTTCACTGTGCAGCATCCAAACCATTTTGCCGACGATCCACGCAGACAATGCGATGCAAATCAAAGTGACCCACAAACTGAGCGGCTTTTGCCAATGTGGAAAACGCTGCATCCAATCCCCGGATGTCAGTTGTTGTAAATTGATACGCTCCACTCTGTGTCCTTCATTCCTAAATTGTTGCGCTAACGTCATGTTTTTTATCAGTAGGAGCCTTTTAATTCAGGACCTTATATAAAATATAGCAATATATCACAAGCTTCGCGGACTTCTTTTAACTTACGATTAAATTGTCGACTTGCTTGAAAAACTGACATGCAATCACCATTGTAACCAGCAAGCCAAAAGCGAAATAAACACATTAGAGGTAATTTGCCAGCATGAGTTCCCCATCTGAAGCGGTTCGACTCGATAAATGGTTGTGGGCCGCAAGATTTTACAAAACTCGCTCGCTGGCGCGGAATATGGTCGATGGTGGCAAAGTTCACTATAATGGCCAGCGAACAAAACCAAGTAAGCTGGTCGAAGTCGGTGCGATCATTACCCTGCGCCAAGGCAACGAAGAAAAAACCGTTGTAATTGAACGCGTTTCCGAACAGAGACGTGGCGCACCGGAAGCTCAGACCCTGTATTCAGAAACGGCTGAAAGCGTGGTGAAACGCGAGCGCATGGCGCTGGCGCGTAAACTCAACGCCACCAACCCAGCCCCGGATCGCCGCCCGGATAAAAAACAGCGCCGCGATCTTCTAAAATTTAAACATCAATAAAGAGCCGGACTATTCCTTATGACTACAAGCTCAGTGTCGAAAAACACGTTAAACCGCTACCTATTTGAAGATCTTTCAGTACGTGGCGAGTTGGTGCAACTGGATGAAACGTACCAACACATGATTACCAGCAAGGAATACCCAGCTCCAGTACAGAAACTGTTGGGTGAGCTTTTGGTTGCGACCTCACTGCTGACGGCTACGCTGAAGTTTGAAGGCTCGATTACCCTGCAACTGCAAGGCAACGGCCCGGTTTCACTGGCTGTGATTAACGGTGACAACAACCAGAAAGTACGTGGTGTGGCTCGCTGGGAAGGCGATATTGCCGATGACGCAGGACTACACGATATGATGGGCAGCGGCTATCTGGTGATCACCATTGAACCGAAACAGGGCGAGCGCTATCAGGGCGTGGTTGGCCTGGAAGGTGACAATCTGGCTGAAGTACTGGAAGGTTACTTCCTGCGTTCAGAACAGCTGAAAACCCGCCTGTGGATTCGCGTTGGTGAACAGGAAGGCAAACCTCACGCTGCCGGCATGCTTCTACAAATCATGCCCGACGGCACAGGCACTCCGGAAGATTTCGAGCACCTGGAGCAACTGACCAATACGGTGAAGGATGAAGAGCTGTTCACACTGGAAGCCAATGAGCTGCTGTACCGCCTGTACAACCAGGAAAAAGTGAAAGTATTCGAACCTCAACCAGTTCAATTCCAGTGCGGTTGTTCTCGTGAGCGCAGCGCCGCAGCGATCGTAACCCTCTCGCGTGACGAGGTGTACGAGATTCTGGCAGAAGAAGGTTTTGTCGCTCTGCATTGTGACTATTGCGGCACCACTTACTCGTTCGATTCCGCGCAAGTGGCTGAATTGTTCGCACAAGATAGCTCAGAGAACAAAACCCTGCATTAATTTATCGGGTTTAACAAGCACGAAAATTTACCACTACAGCCAGCATTATGCTGGCTTTTTTTGTGATCAAAACCCAATAAAATCAATAGTTACACTCACCGTACGCCGTACTTAATTTCTTTGGAATAATAATCCCTTTGGTCTGGCGCAATGGTTTGCGTGCGCGATAAAATACCCCAGCCAACAATATGTGACGGGTTACCTAAAACCACAGGGAAAGCGTGGATAATTTTTGAACTATCTCCCTGTTTTTTCCCCACCCCGTTGCTAGCATGGTGAGCAGATAACAATTACAAACATTATTAAAAATCCCTACAAAATCCTTATAAGGAGCACCTATGACCGTTATGGAACATACTAAGGCTGCACAATTAGATCTTACCCAATACGGAATAACCGATGTAACTGAAGTGGTGCGAAACCCAAGTTACGAATTGTTATTCGAAGAAGAAACTCGCTCAGATCTGGAAGGCTACGAAAAAGGCGTAGTCACTGAACTGGGTGCAGTGGCCGTTGATACCGGCATCTTCACTGGCCGCTCACCAAAAGACAAATTCATCGTTAAAGACGCCACTACCGAAGAAAACATGTGGTGGACGTCTGAACAAGCGAAAAACGACAACAAACCGATCAATCAGGCCGTGTGGAACGATCTGAAAGCGCTGGTTGGCAAGCAATTGTCCGGCAAGCGTCTGTTTGTGGTCGATGGCTACTGTGGCGCGAACGCTGATACCCGTCTGTGCGTACGCTTTATTACTGAGGTCGCATGGCAGGCTCACTTCGTGAAGAACATGTTCATCCGTCCTTCTGAAGAAGAGCTGGCAACGTTCAAACCGGATTTCGTGGTCATGAACGGCGCGAAATGCACCAACGATAAATGGCAGGAACACGGTCTGAACTCTGAAAACTTCACCGTATTCAACCTGACCGAAAAAATGCAACTGATTGGCGGTACTTGGTACGGCGGCGAGATGAAAAAAGGTATGTTCGCGATGATGAACTACTTCCTGCCGCTGCAAGGCATCGCGTCAATGCACTGTAGTGCCAACATGAGCAAAGATGGCGACGTCGCTGTGTTCTTTGGTCTGTCTGGTACCGGTAAAACCACTCTGTCGACCGATCCAAAACGCGCGCTGATTGGTGACGATGAGCACGGCTGGGACGACGATGGCGTCTTCAACTTCGAAGGCGGTTGCTACGCGAAAACCATCAAGCTATCGAAAGAAGCCGAGCCAGACATCTACAACGCGATTCGTCGTGATGCATTGCTGGAAAACGTGACTGTCCGCGCTGATGGCTCGATCGATTTCGATGATGGTTCAAAAACCGAGAACACCCGTGTTTCTTACCCGATTTACCACATCGACAACATCGTTAAACCCGTCTCCAAAGGCGGTCACGCGAACAAAGTGATCTTCCTGTCTGCCGATGCATTCGGCGTGCTGCCTCCAGTGTCTAAACTGACGCCGGAACAAACCAAGTACCACTTCCTGTCTGGCTTTACAGCCAAACTGGCCGGTACTGAACGCGGCATTACCGAGCCAACGCCAACCTTCTCTGCTTGTTTCGGCGCAGCGTTCCTGACGCTACACCCGACCAAGTACGCCGAAGTGCTGGTGAAACGCATGGAAGCCGCTGGTGCGGAAGCTTACCTGGTTAACACGGGCTGGAACGGCACGGGCAAACGTATCTCGATTAAAGATACCCGTGGCATCATTGATGCAATTCTGGATGGTTCAATCGAACAAGCCGAAACCAAGCACATTCCTATCTTCAACCTGGAAGTCCCAACAGCGCTGCCAGGCGTAGATCCTGCAATCCTTGACCCACGTGATACTTATACCGACCCACTACAATGGGAAAGCAAAGCTAAAGATTTGGCCTCTCGCTTTATCAACAACTTTGCTAAGTACACCGACAACGCGGAAGGTAAAGCGCTGGTTGCGGCAGGTCCTCAACTGGACTAAAACTGATAACTCAGTAGCAAGCCCCTCTTTTGAGGGGCTTTTTTTGTTGAAGCCAGCGCCAATTTACTCCAAGCTGTGGACTTTCAGGACGGTCATCGCATCAGGGAATTATGAAAAAGCTGCTTGCTCTCGGGGTTGGATTGGTTGCGCTGCTGCTGGCACTGACGCTGGTCGCATTCGGCATCATGCACACCCGTTACCTGACACCGTCTGCGCAGTGGCTGACCGAGCATCTGTGGCCCGAAAAACTGACCTTCAGTGAGCTCGATTACGAATACCCACTCCATTTCCGCCTGCACAATGTGACGCTGGAAACCAGCGCCAACCCCTTGAGCTTTCAACAAGTGGATATCTGGCTCAGCCCGCAACTGTTTCATCAGGACAAATGGGTGATCGACAGCGTACTGCTCGATGGTGCCAACTTTTCCGATGGCTTGCCAGACAATGATTTTCTTGCCCAACTGCAACTCAATCAACTGGCGCTGCACAATATCGATTTCGCCAATCACGGCCTGATTGCACGCGGCGTCAATTTACAGGTCAAAAAGCCTATCTGGAACAACGCCAAACAGTGGCTGCCTTACGGCGAACTGCAACTCTCAGCCGAACAGTTTTACTGGCAAGGTGAAGCGCTCAACAATGTACTGATCGATGCCGATTACAAAGCACAGGACAGCACCGTTTACGGCGCCTCGTTTCAATGGCGCGGCGGCGAGTTTTCTGGTCAGGCAGAGCAGTATCCGGCCGGTTGGTCGCTGGTCAACGTCACCATCAGCAAGCTGGACCTGAAAGACGATCTGTCTACGCTGAGCGCGCCGTGGTGGCAGCTGGCCAAGCCTTATCTTCACCACATCAACAGCCTCGATGTGCTGAGCAGCAATTGGCAGTTGGGTGAGACCAAACTGACCAACCTCGCGCTGTCGCTGGAGAACCTGACGATCGATCAGTCACTGTGGCAGCAAGACAGTGGCTACCTGTCACTCAACGCCGAATCCGCGGACTGGCATGGACTGCAATGGATTGAACCGACGTTTAAGCTCGAGTTTCGCCCGGGCAACATCACCATCAGTGATTTTGCCACCGAACTGCTGCAAGGCAGCATTCAGCTCAGTGGTGACATTCAGCCCTCCGGCATCCATCTTCACCAGTTAACCGCACGCGGCATCAAATGGTTTGCCGAGCAGCAACAGGATTGGGCGTGGCTAGACAGCGATCTTCCTGCGCTGAAAAATCTGACCATTGATCAATGGGATCTCAACAACCTGCAATTGATCCAACTGACTCATAAGCCGTTTTGGCAACTCTCTGGCCTGAATGTTGAAGGACGCAATACCGAGCTCAATCGCAATGGCCGTTGGGGCCTGTGGAATGGGAAACTGAGCATCAGCGCCAACAGCGCCAGTATCGGTTCGCTCGTCAGTAGCCAAGGTGTGGTGGAGATGAGCAGCAAAGAGGCACACTGGCAGCTTGAGCGCGCGTTCCTGCCGTTGGAGAACGGTTATGTGGATGCCACTGCCAACTGGGCATTTGACGCAGCCAGCGCGCCATGGAACATCAATTTGCATGGGGACGGCGTGCCGCTCACTCAACTCGGCCAATGGCTGCCTCTGCCATTGAAAGTCGATGCCTTGGCCGAAATCGATTTGGCCGCCGATGGCCTTGCGGGCGACTATCCGATGCTGGCTCACTCACTCAGCGGCGAACTGAACCTCAATTTGCGCGATGGCACTTTGGTGATGAAGAACTCTGATGCATTGGTGGTACAGCCTTTCTCACTCGACGGGCTGAGACTGAACGCCGACCGCGGTCGCCTGTCACTGCATGAGACGCCGCTGTCCGGCCCAACGCTCAATGCCCGCCTGCACGGTGACATTGATTTGGTTGAACCCAAACAAGGGATGTTGGAACTGGAGGTGACTCAGCGCTGCGATACTCAGCATTTTGATCTGCTGCGCAATCAACAGCGCGAGGAGAAAGGTTCGGACAAAGCGTGCGTGCTAGCCCCTTAGCCGCGCGCATTTTCCAAAATAGCTTGGTAGTTCGGGATCAGCATGTAAGTGCCGATGAACTCCACGGCGTCGTTATCGCCACTCGAAATATTCACGTTAACCACAATGCGCGCTTTGCGCCCGGAGGCCAGGCGGTCCAAATCGCCGCTAATGCCATCCAGTGACGTCGACGCCACCGGGTTGTGTACCACCGGATGGCGGTAACGGATACGGCTGTCGACCAGCACAATATCTCCTTCCAGGTTACGCTCACGCATCAGCAGCCACGCCATCCCCCAGCCAGTCAGCGTCGCCAGCGTAAAGGCAGAGCCCGCAAACATGGTGTTGTGGGGATTGAGGTTCGGGTTAAGCTGCGCGCCACACTGGAACTGATAGCCCGTGTACTGCAGCACTTTGATCCCCATTTTTTCGCTGATCGGAATGTGCGCCGCCCAGCGCTCCTGAAGCTCGGTACACCACTCCGGTTTACGCAGCACATTGGCCATCGGGTCGAGCGGTTTGACCATCTGCTGATGGCGTACCGGGCCGCGCTCATCGGTCAGTTCACCGCGGCGCTCAAAACCATTTTTCTCATAGAATTTGATCGCGTCTTCACGAGCGTTACACACCAAGCGTTTCGCCCCTTCCTGACGCGCCAGAGATTCAAGAGCCACCAGCACAAGCGAGCCCATACCCTTGGCGCGACGACTGGCTTTGACCGCCATGTAGCGGATCTGGCCTTCGTTATCCGGGGTGATATACAGGCGACCAATCGCGATTGGCCGTCCCCGACTGTCGACAATCATGCGGTGATGGCTCATCGCGTCATATTCATCACGCTCTGAGCCAATCGGCATACGCCACGGCTCGCGCAGCAACTGCCAGCGGAAGTGGTAATACTTATTGAGCTGATTATCCGTTTTCGGCGTAATAAGTTTAAACATAGAGTCCGTTCCCGAAAGCTCACAAGGAGCCGAAATTTAAGCCTGCAACCAGAAGGTTACCGGGCCATCATTGATGAGTGACACTTTCATGTCGGCCGCAAAACGTCCACGCTCTGTCGGCAAAACCTGTGCACACAAATCAGAAAAATAGTCGTATAGACGCTGCGCCTCTTGTGGGTGCGCGCCACGTGAAAAGCCGGCACGGGTGCCCTTTTTCGTATCCGCAGGCAAGGTAAACTGCGAGACCACCAGCACACTGCCCCCGACATCTTTGACGCTGAGGTTCATTTTGCCTGCATCATCCTCAAACACACGATAGCCGGTCACTCGTTCCATCAGGCGTTTGGCTTTGGCTTCATCATCATCACGTTCAACCCCAAGCAGCACTAACAGGCCATGGTTAATCTCACCGACGATTTCGCCCTCCACGCGGACTGCCGCTTCACTCACCCGTTGAATCAAGGCTATCACTTTGGTTTCCTTCTTGTTTGTGCTGAGTTTGAGGCAGTGAGTGTACCACGTCTGGGTCGTCACTCCAGTACTCACGCTCACCGAGCGCAGCGGTCACTTCGGCCCCGATCAACACAATCAGCCAACATAAATACACCCAAACAAACAGAATGGGAATCGCGGCAAGCGCCCCGTATATCAACTGATAAGAAGGGAACTGAGTAATGTAGGCCGCAAAGGCTTTTTTACTCAGCTCAAACAGAATAGCAGCGACAAATGCGCCAGCGATAGCATGCAGAAAATGAATTTTTTTGTTCGGCACCAACAGATATAACCCGGCAAACGCAGAAAACGACAGCAACAGTGGCAGGCGACGCAGGAAGAAGTTGAAGGCACCAGTCAGTGCTTCGCTGTCGAGCAGTTTGAGCGACGTGATGTACGAGGTGACCGCAATACTGGCACCGACCAGAATTGGTCCCAGCGTGAGGATCATCCAGTACATTGAAAACGAAAACACCATGCGGCGTTTCTTACGTACCCGCCAGATGTAGTTGAGGTTCTTATCGATATTCGAAATCAGCGTCAGCGCTGCGACAAACAGGAACATACCACCCACTGCAGTCATTTTGCCGGTATTGGTGACGAACTCTGTCAGCGCGTTACGCACCGCATCCCCAGCCGCGGGCACGAAGTGGGTAATCACATAATCCTGAACCACATCACCGACGTTTTCAAAAATGGAGAAGGAAGAGAGGATCGACAGCAATACGGTCAACATTGGTACAATCGACAACAGCGTGATGTACGCGAGGTATCCGGCATTCACATTGACTCGGTCGTGGCCCATACGCACCAACAAATAACGCCCGAACAATACGCTATCCTTAACCAAAGATTGGATTTTCAACTTGTCTCTCCCATGCGACTAAGCCATGCTAACGCCTTCATTTTAATAGAAAGGAGCTCATGATGCCTTACCTGTTGGCCATCTTCTTATCGATCTTTACCCTGACAGGCTGTCAAAGCGCCTATTATTCGGCGATGGAAAAGGTCGGTTATCACAAACGCGACATTATGGTTGACCGTGTCGAGGCCGCCCAAGAGTCACAAAAAGACGCACAGCAGGAGCTGACCAGCGCACTGGAAGCCCTGTCGGCATTCACGCAATTTGATGGTGGCGAACTGGAAAGCGCCTATGAGCGCATCAACGATCAGTACCAACAAAGCGAAGCAGCAGCTGCCGATGTGCATGAGCGCATTGCCGCGATTGAAGACGTTGCCGATGCCTTGTTTGAAGAATGGCAAGGTGAGCTTGCGCTTTACACCAGCAGCAAACTGCGCCGTGCCAGTGAGCAGAAACTCAACACCACCAAAACTTCATATCAGACGATGCTTAAAGCGATGAAACGCGCCGAGCAAAAGATGACACCAGTGCTCAACACCCTGCGCGATAATACTCTGTATCTGAAGCATAACCTCAATGCCAGCGCGGTGGGTTCACTGCAAGGTGAATTTGCGACCTTAGAGCAGGATATTCGCACCGCGATCACGCAGATGAACGCCGCGATTAAAGAATCGGATCAGTTCCTCACCCATCTCAAACAGTAGCGTGGCATGATGCTGCGTGCTCCACAGCGCGCAGCACAAAGCGCACTCGCTCGCTGACCGCATCAAACGGCACCTCAACACAGTGATAACCCAGTTGTATGTAAGTCATCACTAACTGTTCATGAATCGCCAATGCTTGCTCAAATGGATAAGGTCTCACATCATCCTGCACATAAATGGCGGCGTGTGGCCGACACACAAACACGGTCGGGAAATAGCCCTGACTGGCCTGTACATAATGCAGACCCGGTTCAATATCCGCCGCCTGCAGATAACCACAAATGTCAGGAATCGCGCGGTCGAGAAACGCCAATGGCTCTTTGTCCGCATTCCGTTTTTGCTCACTCATCGCGACCAGACACAATTGAGCAAATCCTGCTAAATCGTGCCACGGCAATATGCCATTCGGCTTCGCACTCTCTTGCTCAATCAAGGTGCGCGACACTTCGGGAAACGTTGCCAAACCCGCCTGTGCTAACGCGTCAATCAGAGTGGTTTTGCCGGCGCCCGGACCGCCAGTGATGATGATGGGTTTCACATTCGCTCCTTATCAAATGCATAAAAAAAGCCCCCAGCGTTACCGCCGAGGGCTCAATTCTATTCGTTCAACGATTATTTTGCGTCGCGAGATGCACGTTTACGATCGTTTTCAGTCAGGTGACGTTTACGAATACGGATGCTTTGTGGCGTAACTTCTACCAGCTCATCGTCATCGATAAACTCAAGCGCTTGCTCTAGCGTGTATTTGATTGCTGGAGTCAGAACCTGAGCTTCATCGGTACCTGATGCACGTACGTTCGTCAGCTGTTTACCTTTCAGACAGTTTACTGTCAGGTCGTTCGAACGGTTGTGAATACCCACGATTTGACCTTCGTAAACTTCGTCCGCGTGTTCAGTGAACAGACGGCCACGCTCTTGCAGGTTAAACAGAGCGTAAGTCAGTGCTTTACCGGTTGCATTCGAAATCAGTACGCCGTTCACACGTTGGCCGATGTTACCGCCTTTGTGTGGGCCGTAGTGGTCAAAGGTATGGTACAGCAGACCAGAACCTGAAGTCAGGGTCATGAACTCCGTCTGGAAGCCGATCAGGCCGCGTGATGGCATCACGAAGTCTAGACGTACACGACCTTTGCCATCTGGAGACATGTCTTTCAGTTCGCCTTTACGCAGACCGATTTTCTCCATGATGCCGCCTTGGTGCTCTTCCAACACGTCGATAGTTACCGTTTCAAACGGTTCCATCAGTTGGCCGTTTTCTTCTTTCAGGATTACTTCTGGACGAGATACCGCCAGTTCGAAACCTTCACGGCGCATGTTTTCGATCAGGATAGACAGGTGAAGTTCACCACGGCCTGATACGCGGAATTTATCTGGATCGTCCGTTTGCTCAACACGCAGTGCAACGTTGTGAACCAGTTCTTTTTCCAGACGCTCAAGGATGTTACGTGAAGTCACGAACTTACCTTCTTTACCCGCAAACGGAGAAGTGTTTACCTGGAAAGTCATGGTTACCGTTGGTTCGTCAACGCTCAGTGGTGGCAGCGCTTCGATGCAGTTCACGTCACAGATGGTGTCTGAAATTTTCAGTTCGCCAAGACCGGTGATCGCAACGATGTCGCCCGCCGTCGCTTGTTCTGTTTCAGAACGTTGCAGACCCAGGTAACCCAGAACAGTACCAACTTTGCCGTTACGTTTTTTGCCATCAGCGCTCACAACGGTCACTTGCTGGTTTGGTTTTACCGTACCGCGAGTCACACGGCCAACACCGATAACACCAACGTATGAACTGTAGTCCAGCTGAGAAATTTGCATTTGCAGCGGACCTTCAAGGTCAACTTGAGGAGGCTCTACGTTATCAACGATGGCTTGGAACAGCGGTTCCATGTTTTCGCCAGTTTCGCCTTCTTCCAACGTTGCCCAGCCGTTCAGAGCTGATGCGTAAACCACTTGGAAGTCCAGCTGTTCATCCGTTGCACCTAGGTTGTCGAACAGGTCAAATACCTGATCCATTACCCAGTCAGGACGCGCGCCAGGGCGGTCGATTTTGTTGATAACAACAATTGGTTTCAGACCGTGAGCAAACGCTTTTTGGGTTACGAAACGAGTTTGTGGCATTGGGCCGTCAACCGCATCAACGATCAGACAAACACAGTCAACCATTGACATGATACGTTCAACTTCACCACCGAAGTCCGCGTGTCCCGGAGTGTCTACGATGTTGATACGGTAGTCGTTCCAGTTGATAGCGGTGTTCTTCGCCAGGATGGTAATGCCGCGCTCTTTTTCAATGTCGTTCGAGTCCATGACTCGCTCTTCAACATCACCGCGCGACTCTAACGTGCCTGATTGCTGGAGTAGTTTATCCACCAGGGTCGTTTTGCCGTGGTCAACGTGCGCGATGATCGCGATGTTTCTTAATTTTTCAATCTGTGGAGTAGCCATGGAGTTTTGCTTCACTTAATTACACAAAATGGTCCGCTTCCGCGCGTAGGCAAAACCGGTACCTGAGTTTGGTTCAAAAAACGGCCAATAATGTACCAGATTTTGGCGAAAAACCTAGGAATATGTGATCTGTCACGCTGAATTTCGCTCCTTTAGAGCCTAGCCGTCAAATTGATTTAAAACAAACCGCGGCATACTGGACGGAAATGCCAATTGACAACCCTACAAATTATCGGCTGAATAGTGTTCGCTTTGATAGATATTGGTGCAGTGAAACCGATAACGCACCAACAAGGTGCAACAAGGGATCTTATTGGTGCAACGGAAAGCACCAAAAAGAGCCAATCTTATGCAAAGCATTGAATTTTTAGGACTTAAGAAATTGGCACGATTCTAGCTAATATGAATTCAGCACAGATTAAGTAGTAGTTCAGACATTAATCAATGCTGGTTTCACTTTGATTCGAGCCCAAACCGCTTTATTAACACTGGAGGTTATCCAAGATGTCAGTAGAAAACGTACTATCGCTGATCCAAGAAAACGAAGTTAAGTTTGTTGACCTACGCTTCACAGACACAAAAGGTAAAGAGCAGCACATCTCAATTCCTGCTCACCAAATCGACGCAGACTTCTTCGAAGAAGGTAAAATGTTCGATGGTTCATCAGTTGCTGGCTGGAAAGGTATCAACGAATCAGACATGGTAATGATGCCAGATGCATCATCAGCTGTGCTTGACCCATTCACAGAAGACGCAACGCTGAACATCCGTTGTGACATTCTTGAGCCTGCAACAATGCAAGGCTACGACCGTGACCCACGTTCTATCGCAAAACGCGCGGAAGAGTACATGCGTTCTACTGGAATCGCAGATACTGTTCTGGTAGGTCCAGAGCCAGAATTCTTCCTGTTTGACGACGTGAAATTCTCTACTGACATGTCAGGTTCTTTCTTCAAGATCGATGACGTAGAAGCAGCTTGGAACACAGGTACTGACTACGAAGACGGTAACAAAGGTCACCGTCCAGGTGTGAAAGGCGGTTACTTCCCAGTAGCGCCAGTTGACTCATCTCAAGACATCCGTTCAGCAATGTGTCTGATCATGGAAGAAATGGGTCTGGTTGTTGAAGCACACCACCACGAAGTAGCAACTGCAGGTCAGAACGAAATCGCAACACGTTTCAACACACTGACCAGCAAAGCGGACGAAATCCAAATCTACAAGTACGTTGTTCATAACGTTGCTCACGCATTCGGCAAAACAGCGACTTTCATGCCTAAACCACTGGTTGGCGACAACGGTTCTGGTATGCACGTACACCAATCTCTGGCGAAAGACGGCGTTAACCTGTTCGCTGGCGACAAGTACGGCGGCCTGTCTGAAATGGCGATCTACTACATCGGTGGTATCATCAAGCACGCACGTGCACTGAACGCACTGACTAACCCATCGACCAACTCATACAAGCGTCTGGTTCCACACTACGAAGCGCCTGTCATGCTGGCTTACTCTGCACGTAACCGTTCAGCGTCTATCCGTATCCCAGTGGTACCAAGCCCTAAAGCACGTCGTATCGAAGTTCGCTTCCCAGATCCAGCAGCGAACCCATACTTGGCGTTTGCAGCAATGCTGATGGCTGGTCTTGACGGTATTAAGAACAAGATCCACCCAGGCGAAGCAATGGATAAAGACCTGTACGATCTTCCAGCTGAAGAAGCGGCAGAGATTCCAAAAGTTGCTGAATCACTGCAACAAGCGCTGCAGTGCCTGAGCGATGACCGCGAGTTCCTGACTGCAGGTGGCGTATTCTCTGATGATTTCATCAACTCTTACATCGAACTGAAAACGAAAGATGTAGAGCGCGTGAACGTTGCAGTACACCCACTAGAATTCGAACTGTACTACTCTGTATAAGTCTTATTCTTTGTAAGCGTAACGCAGGTTACACACGAAAATCAGGCTCGCCTCGCAGGCGGGCCTTTTTCGTATTTGGGCCCGTGATGAAGGCATTTAACATGAACGTTACATACTCAGTATCGAACCAGTGACTCCGCGTCTTGGCGAACCCACAAACTCGTGAGGTGGAAGATGAAACGTTTTTCAGGTTTATGCTTATCGTTGCTGCTCATTGTGCCCCAATGGCTTTACGCACAAAGCGTTTACACATGGGAAGATGAACATGGCGTTGTTCACTTCAGTGATGCTCCGGCCGATACACAAGCCCAGACTCTTCAGTTGCCCGATTATGACGCATCTGCGCCAGAACCCAGCTACGAAGCCGCTCAACCTATTGACCTGCCTGCACCGAAAGCGAACAAAGCAACGCCTGTCGCGTTACAAATCCACCTGACTTCTCCCCAGCCAGACCAAACCATCCGCAATAATCAGGGGCAAATCACCGTCGCGGCCGAGCTGAACCGCTCACTTGGAGTCTCCGAACACCTGCAGCTCGTCATGGATGGCAAACCTTATGGTGCGCCCAGCACCAAAACGGTGTGGGAGCTGAAAAATATTGAACGCGGGTCGCATACCTTTTCAATTCAGGCGTTTGGAAACGGCAAGGTTATTGCATCGTCTCTATTTGTAACGGTGCATTTACATCGAGCGTCCGTGAATTAGGCAAGATCTGCACTAAATAGCTCGATTTCCAACAGTCTCTGACTTTTTCTTTGTGCTCCGTTGCGCCATACTTGACAAAATCAATGCACCAATATTGTGCATTGCATCATTTTGGAACACGGACAAGGACGAACCTGTGAGCGCAGAGCTAAGCGAAACGATACTGAACAACGTTGTAACCGCCACTTTAATGCTGGATGAAACCCTGTGTGTGCGTTATGCCAATCCCGCCGCCGAGCAGTTGTTCTCACAAAGTGCCAAACGCATCATTAATCAACCGCTCTCCAAGCTGATTCAACACGCTTCGATGGATCTGGCGCTACTCTCCCAACCGCTACAGAGCGGACAAAGCATCACCGACAGCGACGTGACGTTTGTGGTGGATGGCAAGCCGCTGATGCTGGAAGTTACCGTCAGCCCGCTGTCGTGGCAGAAAGAACTGATGTTGCTGGTTGAAATGCGCAAGATAGGCCAGCAGCGCCGTCTGACTCAGGAACTCAACCAGCATGCACAGCAACAAGCCGCTAAGCTGTTGGTGCGTGGCCTGGCTCATGAAATCAAGAATCCGCTCGGAGGCCTGCGCGGTGCAGCTCAGTTACTTGAACGCATGCTGCCCGACCAGAGCCTGACCGAATACACCCAAATCATTATCGAGCAAGCCGATCGCCTGCGCGCTCTGGTCGATCGCCTGCTGGGGCCGCAAAAGCCGGGTAAAAAAACCTCCGAAAATTTACACCTGATTCTGGAAAAAGTACGCCAGTTGGTCGAACTGGAAGGCAGTGCCGATCTGCATATTGAACGTGATTACGATCCTAGCCTGCCCAACATCATGATGGACACCTACCAGATTGAGCAGGCGCTATTGAACATTGTCAGTAACGCAGCGCAGATTCTCGCCAACCAGCCACATGGCGTGATTACTCTGCGCACCAGAACAGTGCACCAAGCCAATATTCACGGCCAGCGACATAAGTTGGTGGCCAGAATCGAAATTATTGATAACGGTCCGGGCATTCCGCTAGAACTGCAGGACACCTTGTTCTACCCCATGGTCAGCGGCCGTGAGGGAGGAACCGGGCTCGGCTTATCCATTTCGCAAAACCTGATAGACCAGCACAATGGAAAAATAGACGTAGAAAGCTGGCCAGGAAGAACAACATTTACGATTTATTTACCGATTTGAACGACGTGACCATTCTCACCATGAGAATGGGGGCTGCTGTTGAGGAACCAAACTATGAGTAAAGGATACGTATGGGTTGTCGATGACGACAGCTCGATTCGCTGGGTGATGGAGAAAACCCTGTCATCAGCCAACATCAAGTGCGAAACATTTTCCGATGCCGAAAGTGTGTTAATGGCACTCGAAAGAGAAACGCCTGACGTGCTGGTGTCCGATATTCGCATGCCCGGAATTGACGGCATTGAGTTGCTCCATCAGGTGCACTCACGCTCACCAGAGCTGCCCGTGATCATAATGACCGCGCACTCCGATCTGGATGCTGCCGTCAACGCTTACCAAAAGGGGGCATTCGAATATCTGCCTAAACCGTTTGATGTGGATGAAACCCTGACGCTGGTCGAACGTGCCATCGCCCACGGCCAGGAGCAGCGTAAAGAGCAGTCACAACGCCTGACCCCAACCTATGATGCTCCGGAAATCATCGGCGAAGCGCCGGCGATGCAGGAAGTGTTTCGCGCCATTGGCCGTTTGTCCCGCTCGTCGATTTCAGTGCTGATCAATGGTGAATCCGGTACCGGTAAAGAATTGGTGGCTCATGCACTGCATCGTCACAGCCCACGCGCGCAGAAACCCTTTATCGCACTTAACATGGCGGCCATTCCGAAAGACTTGATCGAATCAGAGCTGTTTGGTCACGAAAAAGGTGCCTTTACCGGCGCGAACAATGTGCGTCAGGGACGTTTTGAGCAGGCCAACGGCGGCACTCTGTTTCTCGACGAAATCGGTGATATGCCTTTAGATATTCAGACGCGCTTGCTGCGCGTACTGGCCGATGGGCAATTTTATCGCGTCGGCGGTCACTCTGCGATCAAGGTGGATGTACGTATTGTCGCGGCCACACACCAGAATCTTGAGAAGCTGGTGCATCAGGGTAAGTTTCGTGAAGACTTGTTTCACCGCCTCAACGTGATTCGAATCCAGATCCCGTCATTGCGTGAGCGGCGTCAGGATATTGATAAATTAACTAAACATTTCCTCGCTTTGGCCGCAAAAGAGTTAGGCGTGGAGATGAAAACCCTGCATCCTAAGACCATCGAGATTCTTAATCGCCTCGACTGGCCAGGCAACGTTCGCCAGTTGGAAAACATGTGCCGCTGGCTGACCGTAATGGCGAGTGGGACAGAGGTACTGCCGAGCGACCTGCCTTCCGAGTTGCTGGCCGAGAAGAAAAACGTCGATTTCGACAGTGATGTCAGCTGGCAGAAACAGCTGGAGTCCTGGGCGAAATCCGCTCTCGCTTCAGGAGAAACTGAGATACTGTCTTACGCACTCCCGGAGTTTGAACGTATACTTTTAGAAGCAGCGCTCAACCATACCAATGGCCATAAGCAGGATGCCGCAAAAGTATTAGGCTGGGGACGCAATACACTCACACGTAAATTGAAAGAGTTGTATTAAAGGACTTTTGTTGTCTCCACTGCCAATGCCCCGAATCACAGGCCATTATTGCAGAATCAGGATATGCCGTTCAGACAACAGATGACTTTGAAAACCGCTGTGTTATTCCCTTTCGTGATCATTATTCTGGTGACGATCGGTGTCATTGGAGCGGTTCAGAAATACAGCTACGAACAGATGGTGCAGGATGTGAGCCGCAAACAGCTCACCTTCCTGACCCACAACGTTGACCAACGCTTACACGCCTTTCTCGATGAACCGTTCCGTGCTAATCAGAGCATGAGCCACAGCATCGGCTTTCACCATCTGTATCAGCCCAATGACTCACAGCAGATCGAACAATTTCTGGTTTCCGGCTTCAGCGACCTGTACCGCCCGATTTCTCAAATCGATGTGATGAGTTTTGCTGGCATCAACGGCGAATTTGTCGGCTTTCGCAAGGAAGACAATCAGAGCTTCACGCTGATGCTCAAAGACAGCCGCACAAAGCAGCAGCTCACGATTTACCATGGCGATTCTGTCAGCGATGAAATCCGTTCCGTGATAGCCGGATACGATCCCCGTACTCGTCCCTTCTATACGCCAGTGGCAGCGAATCCACATCCGATGTGGTCATCGGTGTATACCAACATGGACGAACGCCAGGACATCACGTTATCTGCTCTGACACCAGTGATGCAACAAACCCAGTTTGTCGGCGTCATGGTCACCGACGTCAAAATCAGCACCTTTAACACTTTTCTCCACATGCTGAAACGTGAAACTAATGCCGACGTGTATATCTTTGACGAAACCCAGCGCCTGATCGCACATTCAGCGCCAACGGGCGTTGTCTCGTGGGGCACCGAGTATTCACCCAAAGGCGATCGACTCACCACTCAGGAAACCCCGAATCCGGTGTTGAAAGCCAGTGCCATCGAGATTTCCCGCGTTCTGCAAAGCGCGCATACCCTGCCGAAAGAGGTGTTCAGTACCGAGGTCGATGGCGCGCGCTATTTCAACCAAGTGACGTCGGTCGAGGACGAACATGGGCTCAAGTGGTACATCAATGTCACCATCTCCGAAGCAGACCTTCTAGGCTCTCTGCCGCAAAACCAGCGCAACAGCTGGTTGCTGGGCCTGATCGTCAGCCTGTTTGGGATTGGCATCGGCTTTATCACCTTTAACCGCATCACGGCGCCCATTACCTCTACCGCGGCGGCAGCAAAACATCTGGCGCAGGGAGATTGGGACAGCCCAATGCCCAAACCGGGCAAGATCTACGAAACCAGTATGATGGTGTTTGCCTTTACGGAAATGGCGAACAACCTTAAAGCGTCATTTAAAGCGCTGCGCGAGCAACTCATCTACGATTCGCTGACCAAGGTTTACAGTCGCGAAGGCATGATAGACAGCTGTAACCAATTGCCAACGTTGCATGGCAGCCTGTTCTTGATTGGCATCGATAAGTTTAGAGACATCAATGACAGCCTTGGCCATCACCAGGCCGATCAGCTGCTCGTCCTCATCGCCCAACGCCTGAAAACCGTCAGTCACGACAACAGCTACATCGCCCGTATCGGTGGTGATGAGTTCGCCATCTATCTTCCTCAATGCGATGACATTCCGGCCATCAAGCAGTTTGCCCAACAGTTGCTGCAACTGTTCGCCACGCCATTCAATATGCCGAATGAAAACATCGCCGTGAACATATCGGTGGGTATTGTTCATGGGCTTGAACCTGCCAGCATGACGGTGTGGCTGCGCAACGGCAGCATCGCATTAAGTAACGCCAAGCAAGACTCGACCCGTCTCAGTTACTATGTGCCGGAGATGGCCGATGTTTCTCGCAAGCGAACCCAAATGGTGACGCAGATTAAGCTGGCGCTGGAAAACCACGAGTTTGTTCCGTTCTATCAACCAATAGTTGACCTGCACAGCGGCGAAGTGTTGGGAGCAGAAGCCTTAGCGCGCTGGCTGTCGCCAGAATACGGTTTAGTACCACCCATGGACTTCATCCCGATTGCAGAAGAAAGCGGGCTTATTAACGCGATTGGCGAACAAATCCTGCGACAAGCATGCTGCGATACCGTGAAAGGTATCGAGCAAGGGAAATGGGCCGCCGACTTCCAGATGCACGTTAATTTGTCAGTCAATCAGCTTTCCCATCCTGAATTCATGCCACAGCTTGAAGAAACGCTGCGTGTCACGGGCATGCAACCGAACAATCTGACGCTGGAAATTACCGAATCCCGTATCGTCAATAACGACCCGGTGATTTTAAACACCATGCACTCCATCAAGCGCTTGGGGATCCGTCTGGCGATTGACGACTTTGGGACCGGCTACAGTTCGCTCGCCTATCTGTATAAGCTGCCTTTCGATTGCCTTAAGATCGATCGTGCTTTCGTTTCTCTACTAAAGCAAGAACAGTATGAAAGCAGCATTGCAGCCACCATCATCAATCTGGCCAACAGTTTTAAGGTCAACATCGTTGCAGAAGGCATTGAAACACCTGAACAGGCCGAATTGCTAGCCAAACTTGGCTGCCCACAAGGACAGGGGTTCTTGTTCAACAAACCGATGTCGTACCATGAGTGGCCAACAGATCTGGTTAACATGAAGAGAATATCAGCAAAATAGCACTCGATTCGCCATTCTCACTACTGACACCGCAAGGTTTGGTTTTTATACTTAGCGCAGATTTTGACTTGGTAGACGATAATGATTACGAAAAATATTCCACTCACTGATTTACACCGCCATCTTGACGGTAACATTCGCACTCAAACCATTCTCGACCTCGGTCAAAAATTTGGTGTGGCTCTGCCAGCCTACACCGTTGCGGATCTCACTCCGCACGTACAGATCGTTGAAGCTGAGCCATCACTGGTTGCTTTCCTGTCTAAACTAGACTGGGGTGTGGCAGTACTGGGCGATCTGGACGCTTGCCGCCGCGTTGCGTATGAAAACGTGGAAGACGCACTCAACGCGCAAATTGATTACGCTGAGCTGCGCTTCTCACCGTACTACATGGCGATGAAACACAACTTGCCTGTCGCGGGTGTAGTTGAAGCGGTTGTCGACGGCGTAAAAGCCGGCGTGCGCGATTTTGGCGTACAAGCCAACCTGATTGGCATCATGAGCCGTACTTTTGGCACAGACGCTTGTCAGCAAGAACTGGACGCGATTCTGAGCCAGAAAGATCATATTGTGGCCGTCGACCTTGCCGGTGATGAGCTCGGCCAGCCCGGCGATCGTTTCGTCAGCCATTTTAAACAGGTACGCGATGCAGGCCTGCATATTACTGTTCACGCAGGAGAAGCGGCTGGTCCGGAAAGTATGTGGCAAGCGATTCGTGACTTAGGCGCGACCCGTATTGGTCATGGGGTGAAAGCGATTCACGATCCGCAGCTAATGGATTATTTAGCAAAACATCGCATTGGTATTGAGTCATGTCTGACATCCAACATTCAAACCAGTACAGTAGAAAGCTTGGCATTACACCCTCTCAAGCGCTTTCTTGAGTATGGAGTACTCGCCTGTCTAAATACTGATGATCCTGCCGTAGAGGGCATTGAGCTGCCATACGAGTATGAAGTTGCTGCTCCTCAAGCCGGATTGAGCCAAGAGCAGATTCGTCAGGCGCAATTAAACAGCTTGGAACTGGCATTCTTGTCCGATACCGATAAACAGACGCTGAAAGCCAAAGTCGCTCAACGCGTTTAGTATAAAGAATCTATCTCTTACCAAGCCGATGTCCTGCATCGGCTTTTTTATATCTTTGCTCTCCCCTAACCACTCAGAAACACCGCACCAAGGGGTCACAACTTTCGGCCCAGATTCGCACACTCTCTTCCGCAAGCCTTCAAGACAAGGTTCTGTAGTGCACCAGTCTGAAGCCAACCTGAGCAATGCCAAGCAAGAGAAGCCAGGTCTATCTTTACCAAACAGAGGCGCGATGACAACAAAGCCGAAGGGGTAAGAGCCTGAGATAGGTAACAATCCGTTAGCCGTTAGGAATAACACTTAAGAGCGACAAAGCGCTGGGGCGAGAGAAAGAGGAGAGCGAAGCGCTCAGTGAGGCTGGTGAGTGTAGAGGTTTACCACTCCCAGATAACAAAAAACCCCAGCATTGCTGCTGAGGTCTTAAATAAGTGGCGGAGCGGACGGGACTCGAACCCGCGACCCCCGGCGTGACAGGCCGGTATTCTAACCAACTGAACTACCGCTCCGCACTGGTTAGACTCAAGAGTCTAAATTTAAAGCCTGGCGATGTTCTACTCTCACATGGGGAGACCCCACACTACCATCGACGCTGTTTCGTTTCACTTCTGAGTTCGGAATGGGATCAGGTGGGTCCAAAACGCTATGGTCGCCAAGCAAATTCTTAAAATTCGGAAAGCTGTTTTTCGTTCTCTCAACACATTCTTATGCGCTTAGCTTTGAGTCCACTACAAAACCCCTTGGGTGTTGTATGGTTAAGCCTCACGGGCAATTAGTACAGGTTAGCTCAACGCCTCACAACGCTTACACACCCTGCCTATCAACGTTCTAGTCTCGAACAACCCTTTAGGATACTTAAAGTATCAGGGAAGACTCATCTCAGGGCTCGCTTCCCGCTTAGATGCTTTCAGCGGTTATCGATTCCGAACTTAGCTACCGGGCAATGCGTCTGGCGACACAACCCGAACACCAGAGGTTCGTCCACTCCGGTCCTCTCGTACTAGGAGCAGCCCCCTTCAATCTTCCAACGCCCACGGCAGATAGGGACCGAACTGTCTCACGACGTTCTAAACCCAGCTCGCGTACCACTTTAAATGGCGAACAGCCATACCCTTGGGACCGACTTCAGCCCCAGGATGTGATGAGCCGACATCGAGGTGCCAAACACCGCCGTCGATATGAACTCTTGGGCGGTATCAGCCTGTTATCCCCGGAGTACCTTTTATCCGTTGAGCGATGGCCCTTCCATACAGAACCACCGGATCACTATGACCTGCTTTCGCACCTGCTCGAACCGTCATTCTCGCAGTTAAGCGGGCTTATGCCATTGCACTAACCTCACGATGTCCAACCGTGATTAGCCCACCTTCGTGCTCCTCCGTTACTCTTTGGGAGGAGACCGCCCCAGTCAAACTACCCACCAGGCACTGTCCTCACCCCGGATAACGGGGCTAAGTTAGAACATCAAACATACAAGGGTGGTATTTCAAGGACGGCTCCAACGCAACTAGCGTCACGTCTTCAAAGCCTCCCACCTATCCTACACATGTAGGTTCAATGTTCAGTGCCAAGCTGTAGTAAAGGTTCACGGGGTCTTTCCGTCTAGCCGCGGGTACACTGCATCTTCACAGCGATTTCAATTTCACTGAGTCTCGGGTGGAGACAGCGTGGCCATCATTACGCCATTCGTGCAGGTCGGAACTTACCCGACAAGGAATTTCGCTACCTTAGGACCGTTATAGTTACGGCCGCCGTTTACCGGGGCTTCGATCAAGAGCTTCGCTTACGCTAACCCCATCAATTAACCTTCCGGCACCGGGCAGGCGTCACACCGTATACGTCATCTTACGATTTTGCACAGTGCTGTGTTTTTAATAAACAGTTGCAGCCACCTGGTATCTGCGACTCTCATCAGCTCCATCCGCGAGGGACTTCACCATCAAGAGCGTACCTTCTCCCGAAGTTACGGTACCATTTTGCCTAGTTCCTTCACCCGAGTTCTCTCAAGCGCCTTGGTATTCTCTACCCGACCACCTGTGTCGGTTTGGGGTACGATTCCTTACAATCTGAAGCTTAGAGGCTTTTCCTGGAAGCATGGCATCAATGACTTCACTACCGTAGTAGCTCGACGTCGTGTCTCAGCCTTAGAGAGAGCCGGATTTACCTAACCCTCAAGCCTACGCACTTGAACCTGGACAACCGTCGCCAGGCCCACCTAGCCTTCTCCGTCCCCCCATCGCAATTGTAAGAAGTACGGGAATATTAACCCGTTTCCCATCGACTACGCCTTTCGGCCTCGCCTTAGGGGTCGACTTACCCTGCCCCGATTAACGTTGGACAGGAACCCTTGGTCTTCCGGCGGGGAGGTTTTTCACCCCCCTTGTCGTTACTCATGTCAGCATTCGCACTTCTGATACCTCCAGCATGCTTTACAACACACCTTCAACGGCTTACAGAACGCTCCCCTACCCAATACGATAAATCGCATTGCCGCAGCTTCGGTTTACAGCTTAGCCCCGTTACATCTTCCGCGCAGGCCGACTCGACTAGTGAGCTATTACGCTTTCTTTAAATGATGGCTGCTTCTAAGCCAACATCCTAGCTGTCTGAGCCTTCCCACATCGTTTCCCACTTAGCTGTAATTTGGGACCTTAGCTGGCGGTCTGGGTTGTTTCCCTCTCCACGACGGACGTTAGCACCCGCCGTGTGTCTCCCGGATAGTACTTACTGGTATTCGGAGTTTGCAAAGGGTTGGTAAGTCGGGATGACCCCCTAGCCTTAACAGTGCTCTACCCCCAGTAGTATTCGTCCGAGGCGCTACCTAAATAGCTTTCGGGGAGAACCAGCTATCTCCGAGTTTGATTGGCCTTTCACCCCTAGCCACAAGTCATCCGCTAATTTTTCAACATTAGTCGGTTCGGTCCTCCAGTTGATGTTACTCAACCTTCAACCTGCCCATGGCTAGATCACCCGGTTTCGGGTCTATATCCAGAGACTGAACGCCCAGTTAAGACTCGGTTTCCCTACGGCTCCCCTAAATGGTTAACCTTGCCACTGAATATAAGTCGCTGACCCATTATACAAAAGGTACGCAGTCACCCCACGAAGAGGCTCCTACTGCTTGTACGTACACGGTTTCAGGTTCTATTTCACTCCCCTCACAGGGGTTCTTTTCGCCTTTCCCTCACGGTACTGGTTCACTATCGGTCAGTCAGGAGTATTTAGCCTTGGAGGATGGTCCCCCCATATTCAGACAGGATAACACGTGTCCCGCCCTACTCGATTTCACTGAACATGCGCTGTCGGCTACGGGGCTATCACCCTGTTTCGCGGTCCTTTCCAGAACCTTCACCTGACGCATGTAAAGCTTAAGGGCTAATCCAATTTCGCTCGCCGCTACTATCGGAATCTCGGTTGATTTCTTCTCCTCGGGGTACTTAGATGTTTCAGTTCCCCCGGTTCGCTTCATTAACCTATGTATTCAGTTAATGATAACTGCTTATGCAGTTGGGTTTCCCCATTCGGAAATCTCAGACTCAAGTGGCTGTTACTGCCTAATCTGAGCTTATCGCAAGTTACTACGTCCTTCATCGCCTCTGACTGCCAAGGCATCCACCGTGTACGCTTAGTCACTTAACCATACAACCCGAAGGAGTTTCGGGTTGTTGTTAAACAACCTAGGTGTCACACATTTATTTTTCATGAGTGTGTGACTGATTTTGCCGGACTCAATTTGAAGACTTACTGAAACAGTAAGCTTCGATACCAAGCACACTTGAATGTGTTTGTTGGTGTATTCCGTTAAGGAATACATTGAGAACTTTACAAACAATCTTTTAAAAGATTGTTTTGTCAGCTTTCCAAATTGTTAAAGAGCAGATTTTCTACTGAAAACCATGTTTAAGAACACTTAAGCAAATGTGCTTAAAGATGGTGGAGCTAAGCAGGATCGAACTGCTGACCTCCTGCGTGCAAGGCAGGCGCTCTCCCAGCTGAGCTATAGCCCCATCAGGTGTTGATACTGTGTGCCAATCCTCTGGGAGGAAGATTGGTGGGTCTGAGTGGACTCGAACCACCGACCTCTCGCTTATCAGGCGAACGCTCTAACCACCTGAGCTACAGACCCAGTATCGTCTCTAAAACGTATAAACCATCAATCTGTGTGAACACTCATCGCAATAATCATTCGTATAAGGAGGTGATCCAGCGCCAGGTTCCCCTAGCGCTACCTTGTTACGACTTCACCCCAGTCATGAACCACAAAGTGGCAAGCGTCCTCCCGAAGGTTAAACTACCTGCTTCTTTTGCAGCCCACTCCATGGTGTGACGGGCGGTGTGTACAAGGCCCGGGAACGTATTCACCGTGACATTCTGATTCACGATTACTAGCGATTCCGACTTCATGGAGTCGAGTTGCAGACTCCAATCCGGACTACGACGCACTTTTTGGGATTCGCTCACTTTCGCAAGTTGGCCGCCCTCTGTATGCGCCATTGTAGCACGTGTGTAGCCCTACTCGTAAGGGCCATGATGACTTGACGTCGTCCCCACCTTCCTCCGGTTTATCACCGGCAGTCTCCCTGGAGTTCCCGACATTACTCGCTGGCAAACAAGGATAAGGGTTGCGCTCGTTGCGGGACTTAACCCAACATTTCACAACACGAGCTGACGACAGCCATGCAGCACCTGTCTCAGAGTTCCCGAAGGCACCAAAGCATCTCTGCTAAGTTCTCTGGATGTCAAGAGTAGGTAAGGTTCTTCGCGTTGCATCGAATTAAACCACATGCTCCACCGCTTGTGCGGGCCCCCGTCAATTCATTTGAGTTTTAATCTTGCGACCGTACTCCCCAGGCGGTCTACTTAACGCGTTAGCTCCGAAAAGCCACGGCTCAAGGCCACAACCTCCAAGTAGACATCGTTTACGGCGTGGACTACCAGGGTATCTAATCCTGTTTGCTCCCCACGCTTTCGCATCTGAGTGTCAGTAATCTGTCCAGGGGGCCGCCTTCGCCACCGGTATTCCTTCAGATCTCTACGCATTTCACCGCTACACCTGAAATTCTACCCCCCTCTACAGTACTCTTAGCCTGCCAGTTTCAAATGCAATTCCGAGGTTGAGCCCGGCTTTCACATCTGACTTAACAAACCACCTGCATGCGCTTTACGCCCAGTAATTCCGATTAACGCTCGCACCCTCCGTATTACCGCGGCTGCTGGCACGGAGTTAGCCGGTGCTTCTTCTGCAGCTAACGTCAAAAGATACCGCTATTAACGATACCTCCTTCCTCACTGCTGAAAGTACTTTACAACCCGAAGGCCTTCTTCATACACGCGGCATGGCTGCATCAGGCTTGCGCCCATTGTGCAATATTCCCCACTGCTGCCTCCCGTAGGAGTCTGGACCGTGTCTCAGTTCCAGTGTGGCTGATCATCCTCTCAGACCAGCTAGGGATCGTCGCCTTGGTGAGCCCTTACCTCACCAACTAGCTAATCCCACCTGGGCATATCCTGACGCGAGAGGCCCGAAGGTCCCCCTCTTTGAGCCGAAGCTATCATGCGGTATTAGCCATCGTTTCCAATGGTTATCCCCCACATCAGGGCAATTTCCCAGGCATTACTCACCCGTCCGCCGCTCGCCGCCCAACAAATCCCCCGAAGGTTCAATGTTGTCGCTGCCGCTCGACTTGCATGTGTTAGGCCTGCCGCCAGCGTTCAATCTGAGCCATGATCAAACTCTTCAATTAAAGTTTTGGCTCAATGAATACTGATAACATTACTATGTAATGTTGAATTGACTGTGCTCGATACCGAAGTATCAAATTGGTCACTCAGTTCATTGATAAATCTTTTGCGATTATCATCAACGAGTGCCCACACAGATTGATAGGTTTATATTGTTAAAGAGCTTTGCTTTCAGTGCGTTAGCACGTAGGCAGGACGCGTATATTACGCTTCACACCGTGAAAGTCAACATAAAACTCTAAGTTTTTTAGAGCCCTATGGTGACTTGCTTAAAGTTTAAGCAAGTGCAAATTAAAGCCTGGCGATGTTCTACTCTCACATGGGGAGACCCCACACTACCATCGACGCTGTTTCGTTTCACTTCTGAGTTCGGAATGGGATCAGGTGGGTCCAAAACGCTATGGTCGCCAAGCAAATTCTTAAAATTCGGAAAGCTGTTTTTCGTTCTCTCAACACATTCTTATGCGCTTAGCTTTGAGTCCACTACAAAACCCCTTGGGTGTTGTATGGTTAAGCCTCACGGGCAATTAGTACAGGTTAGCTCAACGCCTCACAACGCTTACACACCCTGCCTATCAACGTTCTAGTCTCGAACAACCCTTTAGGATACTTAAAGTATCAGGGAAGACTCATCTCAGGGCTCGCTTCCCGCTTAGATGCTTTCAGCGGTTATCGATTCCGAACTTAGCTACCGGGCAATGCGTCTGGCGACACAACCCGAACACCAGAGGTTCGTCCACTCCGGTCCTCTCGTACTAGGAGCAGCCCCCTTCAATCTTCCAACGCCCACGGCAGATAGGGACCGAACTGTCTCACGACGTTCTAAACCAGCTCGCGCGTACCACTTTAAATGGCGAACAGCCATACCCTTGGGACCGACTTCAGCCCCAGGATGTGATGAGCCGACATCGAGGTGCCAAACACCGCCGTCGATATGAACTCTTGGGCGGTATCAGCCTGTTATCCCCGGAGTACCTTTTATCCGTTGAGCGATGGCCCTTCCATACAGAACCACCGGATCACTATGACCTGCTTTCGCACCTGCTCGAACCGTCATTCTCGCAGTTAAGCGGGCTTATGCCATTGCACTAACCTCACGATGTCCAACCGTGATTAGCCCACCTTCGTGCTCCTCCGTTACTCTTTGGGAGGAGACCGCCCCAGTCAAACTACCCACCAGGCACTGTCCTCACCCCGGATAACGGGGCTAAGTTAGAACATCAAACATACAAGGGTGGTATTTCAAGGACGGCTCCAACGCAACTAGCGTCACGTCTTCAAAGCCTCCCACCTATCCTACACATGTAGGTTCAATGTTCAGTGCCAAGCTGTAGTAAAGGTTCACGGGGTCTTTCCGTCTAGCCGCGGGTACACTGCATCTTCACACAGCGATTTCAATTTCACTGAGTCTCGGGTGGAGACAGCGTGGCCATCATTACGCCATTCGTGCAGGTCGGAACTTACCCGACAAGGAATTTCGCTACCTTAGGACCGTTATAGTTACGGCCGCCGTTTACCGGGGCTTCGATCAAGAGCTTCGCTTACGCTAACCCCATCAATTAACCTTCCGGCACCGGGCAGGCGTCACACCGTATACGTCATCTTACGATTTTGCACAGTGCTGTGTTTTTAATAAACAGTTGCAGCCACCTGGTATCTGCGACTCTCATCAGCTCCATCCGCGAGGGACTTCACCATCAAGAGCGTACCTTCTCCCGAAGTTACGGTACCATTTTGCCTAGTTCCTTCACCCGAGTTCTCTCAAGCGCCTTGGTATTCTCTACCCGACCACCTGTGTCGGTTTGGGGTACGATTCCTTACAATCTGAAGCTTAGAGGCTTTTCCTGGAAGCATGGCATCAATGACTTCACTACCGTAGTAGCTCGACGTCGTGTCTCAGCCTTAGAGAGAGCCGGATTTACCTAACCCTCAAGCCTACGCACTTGAACCTGGACAACCGTCGCCAGGCCCACCTAGCCTTCTCCGTCCCCCCATCGCAATTGTAAGAAGTACGGGAAT